>JAWVDF010000080.1:0-2685 GCA_033857635.1 Blastocatellia bacterium | reverse complement strand
TCGTTGATGCGCTGACTCAACAGCGCGATTTGAACCGGGGCGGAACCCGTATCCGTCTGATGTGCCCGATAGTCGGTCACAATTTTTTCTTTTGCTTCTCTTGCTAACACTGCTAAGGATGGCCCTCCCAGACCGCAGTAAGCCTCATTAAGACTAGGGCAAACCGCAAAAACGTGAAATTACTTCCGAGAAGTTAACACTTCGGTCGCATTGGTGTCCAGTTGGGGTACCAGCGCCGAAGTGTCAGAAGCCCGCGCGTCAGCAAGGGCTTGGTTAGTCGCCCTCCCTGACGGTCGGGCTTCTGATACTCCCGTGCGCCCCTCACTTTTGTCTGGTAACATTTGCCGCTCCAAATCAAACTGATCAAATCGATAACATATGACAGCTAACAACGCGAAAATTCTAATCATCGGCGGCGGGTTTGGCGGACTGTTCACGGCCCTCGAACTCGTCGGCGCGGGCGACATTACCCTGGTCAACGACGAAGACCATTTCCTGTTCAAGCCAATGCTCTACGAGTACCTGAGCGGTGAAGTGGAAGCCTGGCACATCGCGCCCGACTGCAAAGAACTGCTCGACGAAAAAGTGCGTTTCATCCGCGGTACGGTTACGCAAATTGACCTCGACGCCAAAGCCGTCAACATCGCCGGCCGCGCGGAACCACTAGGCTATGACGTGCTGATCATCGCTCCGGGAGCCGTGACCAACTATGCAGGTGTCGAAGGAGCCGAACAGTTCGCCCTGCCATTCCGCACCTTGAACGACGCCAATCGATTGCGGCGGCGGATGACCGAAGCTCTCGATCATGTGCAGCCGGATGCTGCTCCGCAGGACACGCGCAGCGCCCTGACATTCGCCGTCGTGGGCGGAGGCGCAAGTGGCGTCGAGCTTACGACCAAGATGGCCGACCTCTTGCGCGATGCGGTGAAGCGCCGCGCCCTCAAAGGCGAACCGCGCGTGTTGATAATAGAGATGGCCGATCGGCTGGTCCCCGGGATGGGCGAAGAGCTTCGCCATTTCGTCGAAGATGCTTTGCATGAGTCACGGGTCGAGCTTCATACACAAACACGTGTCGTGCGCGTGACTGAAACCGCGATCACTCTCGAACATAGTCAACAACATACTGAACTCGAGACGGCGGGTATCGTCTGGGTCGCCGGCGTGCGTACGAGTCCGTTAGCTGAGAGTCTCAAGGTAGAAAAAGATCGGCGCGGACTGCTGCTGGTTGAGCACACTCTGCAAGTGCGCGGGTACCCAAACGTCTTCGCGCTAGGCGACGTTGCTTTCTATCCGGACGTCGTGCCGACGCTGGCGGGTACTGCCCAACTGGCCATGCAGGAATCAGGATTGTGCGCCCGCAACGTGCGCGCTTTCATCGAAGGCCAGCCACTGAAGACCAAACGTTTCGTGGAACTCGGGGAGGCGGTGAGCCTCGGGACGGAACACGCCGCGGTCCTTTCCGCCGGCAAGGTAATCAGCGGTCCGCTGGCGCGGCAAGCGCGCTTTGCGATGTACACCGCACGCCTGCCGACCTGGCATCATCGTCTGCGAGTGGGCGCGAGCTGGTTCTTCGAAGGCACACAGCCCCGGCCGCTACAGCCGTTGGGATTCTAGTAGCAAGATTCTTGCATTAAGGAAACCGTCCCGGGGCGTCGATTCAATGCTATCGTTAGTTTTGATTCAGTACTCCTTCAGACGTTGATCAGATGCTCTTTGCGCCTTTGGTTTTTTCTTAGCGCCTTTGCGAGAACTTTCCAGGTACTCTGAAACTTTACAGGTGCTCCCATGACCGAGAACGAAATTGCGACGATTATCGTCGACGCTGCGTATAAGATTCACAAGCGTTTGGGGCCCGGACTTCTGGAGTCGGTTTATGAGGCGACGCTCGCGTACGAACTTGCAAAGCGTGGGCTAAAATTGCGCCGACAGCAGGCAATGCCAGTCGTCTACGAAGCTGTTCGGATGGACGTTGGGTTTCGAGCCGATCTAATCGTCGAGGGAAAAGTCATCGTTGAAATCAAATCGATCGAAGCAATTGCTCCAGTGCATCGGAAACAGCTTTTGACTTACTTGCGTCTGACCGACAAACGGCTTGGGTTGCTGATCAACTTCAACGTCGAGTTGATTAAGGATGGTATTACTCGCGTGGTGAATAATCTTTGAGTTTTTAGTTTCACGCAAAGGCGCTAAGAAATACCTAAGGCGCAAAGGAGTTGTCGCGGAATGCCCGACAAGAACTCGCCAGAGAAAGCTCCCCCAACCGGCGACATGTCTGCCGCAGAATTTCGCCGTTTCGGTCACGAGATCGTCGACTGGATCGCTAACTATTTCGAGCACATCGAAGAACTTCCCGTCCTCGCTCAAATAGAACCCGGCGATCTCAAAGCCCAGTTGCCCTCAGCTCCTCCCGATCGCGGCGAACCTATGGAAGCGATTCTCGCCGATGTCGATCGGCTAATCGTTCCCGCCCTCACGCACTGGAGCCATCCTTCCTTCTTCGCCTACTTCGCCACCTCAACGTCGGCGCCTGGAATTTTTGGTGAGTTATTGAGCGCCGCTTTTGATGTGAAGTCGATGCTCTGGCGTACGTCGCCCGCATCGACTGAGCTGGAAGAAGTCGTGCTCGACTGGCTGCGACAGATGATCGGCCTCGACGCCGGCATGAGCGGCTTCATTTACGACACT
>JAWVDF010000079.1:0-26989 GCA_033857635.1 Blastocatellia bacterium | reverse complement strand
GGACATCCTGTCCGCCAGCGTGCGCAGCACGCTCAGCGGCATCGTATCCTCGTTCCGCGCTGTTCGCGCTTCGCGCTCAGGCGGACAGGATGTCCGCGCTCCATCAACGCTGCCAGTACTGCTCGCTTTGCTCACTACCAACTTTTGGAATATATTCGTCAACTTCTCAAAAGAGCATAGTAAAGAAAGAAAGGCATCGAATAATGCAAACACCTATTACCGTCGCGTACGGCGACGGCATTGGCCCCGAAATAATGGAGGCGACGCTGCACATCCTCAAAGAAGCGGGCGCCAAACTTCAGATACAGAAAATCGATATTGGCGAAAAAGTTTACCTGGCCGGGAATTCTTCCGGGATTGAACCAAGTGCGTGGGACTCACTGCGTGACACCAAAGTATTTCTCAAAGCCCCCATCACCACGCCACAGGGCGGTGGTTATAAGAGCCTGAACGTGACTGTGCGCAAGACCCTGGGCTTGTACGCGAACGTGCGTCCCTGCGTTTCTTATCATCCATTCGTCGAGACAAAACATCCGAACATGGACGTTGTGATTGTCCGCGAGAACGAAGAGGACCTTTACGCCGGCATTGAATATCGCCAGACCGACCAGGTGATGCAGTGTCTGAAACTGATATCCCGGCCCGGCTCGGAAAAAATTGTTCGCTACGCTTTTGAATACGCCCGCCGTCATAACCGCAAAAAAGTTACCTGCTTTACCAAAGACAACATCATGAAACTGACTGACGGTCTGTTTCATAAAGTCTTCAACGAACTCGCCGCCGAGTATCCCGATATCGAAAACGAGCATTGGATCGTAGACATCGGCGCCGCGAAGATGGCCGACACGCCGAATGCTTTTGACGTGATAGTAATGCCGAATCTTTACGGCGACATTCTGTCGGATGTGGCTGCTCAGATCGCCGGGTCGGTCGGTCTGGCCGGTTCGGCAAACATCGGCGAGAACATCGCCATGTTCGAAGCCATCCATGGATCGGCGCCGCGCCGCGCCGGGCAAAACCTGGCCAACCCTTCGGGATTATTGCTGGGCGCGGTCATGATGCTGGTCCACATTGGACAGACGAACAATGCCGAGAAAGTCCACAACGCCTGGCTGCGGACGATTGAAGACGGGATCCACACCTACGACATTTTCGACGAAGGCTCAAGCAAACAAAAAGTCGGCACTAAAGAATTTTCGCGAGCGGTAGTCGAGCGGCTGGGCAAAAAACCCAAGACCCTGCGCGCCATTACTTATAAGCAAGAGGACGTGGCCGATGTTTATAGCGAGACAATTGTCAAAGAGCGATCCGATTGTCGCAAAGAGCTGGTGGGCGTCGACGTCTATCTCGACTGGTTGAAAGGCTCACCCGACAATCTGGGAGAGGCGCTCCGCGACGTTGCACCGGAAGGTTTGGACCTGGTGATGATCAGCAACCGCGGCGTGAAGGTCTGGCCCGCCGGGAAATCCGAAACATTCTGTTCTGATCATTGGCGGTGCCGGTTCATGTCCAAAGACAAAGGCGGGACGATTACGCATCAACAGGTTGTCGAGTTGCTCGGCCGCGTTGCCGGCGGGGGCTTTGACTTCGTTCAGACCGAGAGTCTTTGTAACTTTGACGGTGAGCGTGGCTACTCGCTGGACCAGGGTGAGTAAGGTCAGTACCACCTGCGTGAGCGGGTGGATCGATCAATCGACGCTCGGTTTGACCCTTGGTCCCACCCGCTCACGCAGGTGGTACTGACTTCATTACGGAGGCTTAGAACACGAATAATGGCGGAACAAGATCAGTTGGAAGAAAATTTCAAATCCAAAATTCCAAATTCGCAATCGTTAGTCGGCGTCGTCATGGGTAGCAAGTCCGATTGGGACACAATGCGGGCGACGTCCGAGACGCTCGAGCGTTTCGGCGTAGCGCATGAATGTCACGTCATGTCCGCGCACCGCAGTCCCGCGCTGGCCTCTGAATTTGCCCGCACGGCTGAATCGCGGGGCCTCGAAGTCATTATTGCCGCAGCCGGCGGTGCGGCCCACCTGGCCGGCGTGATGGCTGCACACACGGTCCTTCCGGTCCTGGGCGTGCCGATGAAGAGCGATGCGCTCAATGGCCTGGACTCTTTGTTGGCGACGGTGCAAATGCCCGCTGGGATCCCGGTAGGCACGCTGGCGATTGGCAAAGCGGGAGCAACAAATGCGGCCCTGTTGGCGATCGCGATTCTAGCGAACAGTCGGCCGGAGTTAAGAGAGAAGCTGCACGAGTTTCGCGCTGAACAGGAAAAGAAGATCCGCGAGACGACGTTGGATTGAAGTGAGAGCTACTTGTGGCTCTGCCACAGCCCACAGCGGAAAGGCTCTGCCTTTCCGGCCCCGTTTCTTAAAAGCTGAGGCTGCGCCTCAAGCTTTTGGAGGCGCAGCCTCTAAGACAGTTAATAGGAATCCGTCGGTAAGCCGAAGGCTTACCGCTATGTGCTGCGGCAAAGCCGCCTCAGCTATTCCGCGCCCGCGTCCCGTGCCAGCAGCGCCGCTCCAATCGCCACTCCATCCGCTCCCAACTGCGCCGCTACAATCGTAGTCGCTTCAAAGCAAGGTTGGAATGAACGCTGGCGGGCCTCTTCGATGATTGGCTTAAGCACGTGATCGCCGGCTTCCATGATCGCTCCGCCCAGAATAATCCGCTCAATGCTGAGTAGGTTGATCACGCTGGCCACGGCCGTGCCGATCGATTTGCCGGTGCGCTCGAGCATCATGATCGAAAAATCATCGCCGTTGTTTGCTTCGCGGGCCACGTCCGCGGCGGTAAAGCTCTCTCCGATCAGCAGCCTTGAAAGCGATGAGGTTGAATCTCGATCCAGTCGCTCGCTCGCGCGCCGAACGATATTCGGGCCCGAAGCGACTGTCTCAAGGCAGCCGGTATTTCCGCAGACACATTCAGCGCCTTCGGTGTTAATGGTGATGTGACCGATCTCTCCCGCGCAGCCGGAAGCGCCGATCCAAAGCTTGCCATCAAAAATAATCGCCCCGCCAATCGCCTCGCCGATGCCGATGTAGAAAATATCGCGAGCACCCCGGCCTGCTCCAGCTTTGTATTCTCCATAGGCCGCCGCGTTGGCGTCGTTCTCCAGCTCAAACCGCAGCCCCGTTGCTTTCATCAACTCAGCGTGAATGTTTTCACGGGCAGCGGAAGGAAGGCCGGTAGAGATCAAGACCCGATCAGTTTCGCGATTCACCAATCCCGGGATGCCCAGGCCGACCGATTTGATCGGGCCGGATTCGGCCAAGCCGGCTACCAGGTCGGCTATTTCGCCAATCAAATTCTCAGGTTGATAGGTTTTGTCGCGCCGCGCGATGACGTCGCCGGCACCGGATATCACGACGCCACGCATCGTGCTTGACGCCAACTCAATCCCGGCAATGTTAGGTTCAGAATTATCCGGCATGAGCGAAAGCCTTTCACATGAGCTTCGCGGTCAGGGCAGGGATTTCGCCGTCATCTTATTAAAGGGCTGAGGGGCTGTCAAACCGGGCGTTGTCCGTGTAGAATGCCCTCGCATCGAGCCCATGCCGGACAAATCCGAAAAATCGCGGGCGGCGGCGCTGCAGTTGCGGAAGATTTTGTTGCCGACCGACTTCAGTGGTTGCGCGAACTATGCGCTGCCTTATGCGGCTGCGATCGCTCGCGCGACCGGGGCCACAATCACTTGCGTTCACGTAGTCGAGCCGATTGCGCCGGCCGTTGGCTACTCAGGTTTAGCGGAACCAATGCCGATGGCCGACATCACCGAACAGTTGGAAGACTCAGCCGAACGCGAGCTGCCGGCGGTGGCTGAGTGCGAAGAATTCGACGGCCTCGAGATTGAAGAAGTTATTGTCCATGGTGACGCTGCCGCGGAGATCGTACGCGTTGCTGCCGAACGCGAAATCGATCTGATAGTAGTTGCATCGCACGGCCGCACGGGCCTCGGCCGAATAATTTTTGGTTCCACCGCTGAAGCAGTGGTGCGTCACGCCGGTTGCCCCGTTCTGGTCGTAAAACCTCCACCCCAGGATGAGGAGGATTCAGTGAGCAGTAAGCAGTGAACAGTTAGCAGTAGGAGGGGCCGTGGCGACGCGGCCCGATTCTTACTGTGACTGCTCACTGCTCACCGCTTACTGCTCACTATTATGAACAGCCTGCAGTTTTTGTCTCATCTGATCGAGCTGTACGGCCTCTACGCCGTGTTCTTCCTGACTATGCTCGAAGGTGACATCACCCTGCTGCTGGCGGGGGTGCTGGCCCACAATGACTTTTTCGGCAATTACAGTTTTGCGCGCGTGCTACTCTGGGGAACGCTGGGCGGATTTGCCAGCGACAACCTCGCCTATGCGGTCGGGCGCGCCTGCAAAAAAACGGTTCGCGACTTTCGCTTTTATCGCCAGGCACAGTCGCGCATGGAGCGGCTGACGAAACATTTTGGCACGCTCTCGATTTTTGTTTCGAAGTACATCTATGGATTGCGCTGGGCGTCTTGCACCTTCTACGGTGTCGCAGGCATGCCGTACGTTCGCTTTGTCCCGCTATCTCTGGCCAGTTGTTTCCTGTGGGTTTTCATTATCGGAGGGGTCGGTTACTTTTTCAGCAGTGCGGTGATGGGATTGATTGGCGACTTTCGTCACGTGGGAAAGGTCCTGCTGGTGATCGTAGTCGCCGGAGTATTAGGGTTCTATTTGATCAAGCGGCTTTGGGTTTCGAAAAAAGTTGAAGAGGCCCAGCCGGAACGGCTTCAGGAAATCGAGCACGCGGCCATCGAAGGCATCAAAGAATTATCGGGAGAGATACAGGAAAAAATCCATCTGAAGCCCGGGCGCCGCCGAGAAAGCTCGAGCTCTTCAAAGCGTGATGTGCACGACTGAGGCGGCTGGAAATTCAAATTTCAAATTTCAGATCTCAGATTCAAGGTTCAGAATCTTAAGAATCCATACCGACAATTAAATTGGAATAACAAAGTGATTATTGAATCTTCCGCTCCAACCCGTGTCGACCTTGCCGGCGGCACCGTAGACATCTGGCCCCTCTATCTATTTCATCCGGGCGCGATGACCGTCAACTTTGCCTTGTCACTGCGAGCGCATGTGCGCATCGAAACGCGCGATGACGACCGAGTGATCCTGGAATCGCGCGATCGCGCGATTAAGTTTGAGACCAGGCTCGATCGCATAGACGAGCTGGCGAGTGAAGAGAGACTCGAACTTGTCTCGAAGATGGTCAACTTCTTTCGGCCTGAAACAGGTTTTCATCTGGTCGCGCACAGTGAAGCTCCCGCCGGCGCCGGCATTTCAGGATCGTCGGCCCTGGCCATTGCCCTGATTGGCGCGCTTAACACTTTGGTGGGTAGGCGTTATGAAGAGCGGCAATTCATTGGTCTGGCCGCCAACGTCGAGACCACTGTGATCAAGGTGCCGGCCGGATTGCAGGACTACTATCCGGCTTTTTACGGCTCAACTTCCTGCATCCATCTCGATCCGGATGGAGTCGATCGCGAACATCTGGCCATCGACAATGATGAAGTCAAACGCCGCTTTGTAATTTGTTACACCGGCGAACCTCGTCATTCCGGAATTAATAATTGGGAGGTATTCAAGCGTCACATCGACGGTGACCAGGCTGTGTTTTCAATCTTCGAACGCATCCGCGATGCGGCGGTAAGCATGCGCGCGGCTCTGTTGGCAAACGACTGGAATGCCGTGGCCGAAACGATGCGCGCAGCTTATCCGAACCGCAAGCGACTGGCGCCGGGGATCACTACGCCGCATATGGATCATCTGGTTGAGCTGGCCCTGGCCAACGGGGCCGAAGCTGCGAAGGTTTGCGGCGCCGGCGGCGGCGGCTGCATCGCGTTTCTTTGCGGCGAAGGTCGCAAGCCGGACCTCGAACGTGCTTTAACGGAAGCCGGCGCAGAAATCCTGGACTGGGAAGTTTCGCGTGAAGGTTTGATAGTGAAGGGGAGTTGACGCCCACCAACCGCGAAGCGGTTGCGTCCTCCAGCCCAACGTTGCCGCAGGCTACGTTGAGTTAAGAATTGATAGAATCATTCAACCGCGAAGCGGTTGCGTCAATCCCAAACATAACGCTCATCCCAGTCGACATCATGATGCCGCAGCAGCGTTCGCAATTCATCCTGAAAATTCATTTTTCGATGATGGAATTCCTGGTTGGTAATGTACTTCTTCACCTTTTCAAGGTTCGATGCGCTTACCGAAAAGTCAGCATAACCACCTTGCCATGCGAAGTCCTGAATCGAATATTTCTCTTTCAACCATAGGTTTGAAACACGCTTCAGCTCTTTGACCCATTCGGCCTGCGTTAGGGTTCGGCCGAGCCGCGCCAGGAGATGAACGTGGTCTGCTACTCCACCCGTAATAATTGGGGCACATCGAAGTCGTTTTGAAATACCGCCCATATACAGATGGAGAGAATTTCGGATCGTCTCATCGTGGAGAAATGGGCGACGTTCTTTTGTGGAGAAGACGAGATGAATGTAAACAGCGGAGAGTGATTGCGGCATGGGAGTAAGTAGTTTACATCATGACGCAAGGGGGTTTGTTTGCAACTCTGGTTGCATCTGTTGATTCGATTCCGCAACCCTGACAGGGTTGCGCCGCGTGTCATTTAAATTAACCCAACGTAGCCTTCGGCAACGTTGGGCTGGAGGATGCAACCGCTTCACGGTTGACTAAGAGAGCCTTCAGATTACCCGCCTGCTTCCGACTTCTGCTTCGCAGCCGCGGCGAGTTTGGTCAGCCGCTCGATCTTTTGCTCGCGAGTCTCACCTGGAAGCGGCCCGGTATCGACGAAGCCCGCGTAAGTCGATCTTCTAAACAATGCTCGATCAGGTTCGTCGCCGGCCGAGTGCGAACTAGTCGGCGTTGGCGTCGTCACCGCGGCGACCGTGTCAGGCGCAAGGTCCGCTGCGCTCTCGGCGCCTGCGACTGGGGAAGCGTTGGCCGCCGCGGCGCTCAGTGGCGCGGCCGAAGCAGCTCCCGTTTCGGCTTGGGCTTCGGCTGCAGGCCGGTGCAGGTCCGCTGCCGGCGATGAGTCCACTACCGTGACTGCTGCAGTTGATTCAGACCCGCCTTCGTCCGAACGCTGCTTCGCGCCCGTCACCAGTTTCTGTAGCCGCTCGATCTTTTGCTCTTTGGTTTCGCCGGGTATTGGCCCGGTGTCCACGACGCCTGCATACGTCGTGCGGCGATTCATCTGGCGATCGGGTTGGGCTGCCGGCTTTGGACCAGTCGGCGCGGCGACTGCTTTCTCTGCAACGGCCTTCGCTTGCACCGCTGCCGGAGTTGGTGCGGCCGGAGCCGCTACCGCCGGCGCAGATTTCGCCGCCGGCGCAACATGGCCGTGTCCGCCACCGGCCTGTTCGACGATCACAAAAACGCCTTTTTCATTCTTCTCAATTACCGGCAGCGTCCCGCCGGCCGCTTGCAGCAAAGCTGAGAGTTCGGCTTCGACAAAACGGCTCTGCTTGTCGGGATCGCGAACGTGGCCCAGCGGCGGGCCCATATAAAGAGTGCCGCACAAACTGCACTTGAACAGCACATCGTCGCCGCGCAGATGTACTTCCGAGGCTTCGCCCGCCGTGCGCAATTGCTTCAAATGACCGTTGCAGAGTTTGTTCTTCTCGTTCCGTTCGTTGCAGACAGTCTGAGCGTTGGTGATGCGCTTGGGCACGGGCGCTGACGCCGCGGTTGTGTTTGGACTAGCTGCTGCGATGTTAGCTGACATGATTCGCTTTCGCTTACCCGAAAGATTTGGTTTCGTCCGCAGTCTCTGGAACAACAGGTTGACCGAATATTAACCACGAACGCAAACATGGTCAATCACCTTCGGCATGAAGGCTCCGATTTACTTTGCGCCTTAAGTATCTCTTTCGCGCCTTTGCGTGAAATCCCAAGGTCGCCCGAATCATTTCACGCAAAGGTGCAAAGAAAGTCGGAAGGCGCAAAGAGAAGTTCGCGGAATGTTACCATGCTATTCTTTCCGCGGATGTTCATAGAATTTCTTGGCGCGGTTTGGCGACGTCTGCCGGGTTTGATACGTCGCCGCCTGGTTCGCACCGGTCAGAGACGCTTCACCGTCACGGCCGGGGCGATTATCTTTGACGATCAGGATCGCGTCCTGCTGCTCGATCATGTCTTTCGTCCCGACAGCGGTTGGGGAATTCCCGGAGGTTTCCTGAATCAGGGGGAACAACCCGAAGCAGCTTTGCGCCGCGAGCTGCGCGAGGAAATTGGCATTGAAGTTGAGAATGTCGAGATGCTGTTTGCGCGGACGCTGACCAGGCCCCGGCAGATCGAGATTTACTTTCGCGCCACGGCAATAGGCAAGCCTGTGCCCTGCAGCTTTGAGATCCGGACCGCGAAATGGTTCGCGCTGGACGATCTTCCGGCCGAACTTTCAAGAGATCAGCGTCGACTAATCCAGCGCGCACGCGGGTAGTGGCAGATTAGATTGTTGCTGCTCGCGAATACTTCTGATCGCCTAGAAATTAGGTCGCTGATACAACATCCCGGCAGAGTATTCGGACAACTGTGCCGTATATTCTTCCTTCTACCTCATGCAGAGAATTGTGATGAATATCTTGTTTATCGCCGAGTTTGCTGACCCATTTACCATCCAATAGCTGACGAGCCATATGTGTTGGCTTTGACCCTCGCATAAAGATGGCGACCTTCTCAATTCCGTTCTCTAGCTGATCATCGTCACACGGGCGATAACCGCCGCAAATCTCAAAGGCACGAACGAAACTTTTGAGCTTCTCCGTTCGCGGTGCGCCCTCCGGCCAATATCGGTCTTTCCTTCCCTCGTCGAAGGGCACTGGCCACCACTTACGATGGGTTTCGTTCGCAGCAAAGGCGATGCAGTTGTAAACACCCGTCCATTCGCTTTTTATCTCATACGTACCAGGCAGGAGATTCTCAAACTCATCCGGCAGATCCTTTCCGGCTTCGATCTTCGCTAGAATTGTGGAAATAACGGAAGGCATTAGAGTCCATTTCGTTGCTGCCACTCTGGCCCGGATACTTCCCACCATCGAAGCCACGCATTAGCCATTGCTTGCATATTGCCCGCGTCTCCCGCTTCAACTGGATCAACATCGGTGAGCATTCGTAGCGCCCAAAACCAGTCATTCGGCATGTCGCGGATTTCATCCATGATCAAAGGCACGGTACGTTTGCCAAGTACCAAGATTTTTTGATACGCAGGATGCAGAATTCTCTCAACGTAAGAGGACAGCGGCATTGTATCCAAATACCATCGTTCAGCCATCTCGCTGAATTGGCGGCGTATCTCTGTAGGGATTTCAGACCGAGACGCGGGAGAGGCCTGTGGATTAGAACCAAATGTCACCGTCACATCCCCAAAGCTTAGAGTAGACGGTCGCGTAACACGATGCTCGGCAACCTGTGTATCGGCTACCGTAACTCGCGCTTGAACGGCTTCTGTTGACGGGGTCGAGACTGGCATTAGCCCTGCTCCTCTGCGTTATCTGTTTCTGCGCCATCAATACGCGCAATAGTAAAGCCGCGATTCTTTGCCAACGCTTCAAGTAACTTGTCCGTAGACTGCGGCGACATAACGATTCTACTAACACATTTGGCCCGAGGAATTCGGATTCCCTCTTCAGTTCCTCCAAAAACCGCCGTTCTGTCCGGTAGCGTTTTCTGATAAAAATAAATACTGGCCACTCCCGTTCCAGCTTCGTTTGTAACGACAAAGACATCCGAATAAGTCGCCGGTATTTCTTCCGATCCGACCGTTTGAATTTCGTCAATACCCCGTGAGGTGGCGGGTTTATTTGGTTTATACCTGAACGGCGGCTTAGCCATGGCGTCCTCCAAACTGGTTTGGGATCGGGACGGTGACTATAACGCTCAAGAGGTTGGGGGGTCAACGTGGTCGGAACGGGAAAATAACCGGACATTTCCGGGTATTATTGCTTAGGCGTGATTTTTACGAATTCAGCACATACTAATAGGCCACCACCGACGCCCTCGGGCTCCTCAGTGAAAACTCTTATCAATGATGGTATCCTACGCGCCGCACACGCAATCACTAAAAAATGAATCGTTGAGGAGAAGCTATGGCAGGAGCACCAGGCGTCCAACTGATCCCGTCGCCCGAAGAAGTAATGCAGATTCTGACCCGCACCGGCGCGTTCCGCGAGGGTCACTTTGTCTATCCCAACGGCAAACACACGGCGCACTATTTTCAGATGCCGCTGGCGTTTCGTTACTACGACACTGCGCGCGTACTGGCCGTAGCACTCAGCCGTAAGTTTCGCGTCGATCGCGATATTGCCAGCCAGTTGCCCAAGGTCTCGATCATCAGTCCAAGTTCCGGCGGCATTCCGGTCGCATTCGGTGTGCGCGACGCGTTGAGCGCGCAACAGATTTACTGGGCAGAGCAGGAGAACGGCAAGCGAATGTTTCGCCAGTACGTGAACCAGGGCGACATCAATCCCTGCATCATCACAGACGACATCATTCGCAGCGGCCACGCGATCGAAGAGACGGTTGAACTGGTGCGCGGCCTCGGAGCGCCAATCATCGGCTGCGGCGCCATCGTGCGTTTCACCTCGGCCCCGGACCAGATTGCCGGCGTGCCGATAAAGTCGCTGGTCGAATTTGACGAAAAATTCTACGACTCTGCTGAGGAATGCGATCAGTGCGTCAAGGGCGCGCCGGAGGAGCATGTGCGGTTCTGAGGAGGAAGAAGCAGTAGGCAGAAAGCAGCAGTAGGCAGAAAGCGGTAGGCAGCAGACACCATTTCTCTAAGGAGGGCTCCCATGCTCCGTGGCCACAGAGATCTCAAGGTCTATCAATTGGCGTATAAGCTCGCAATGGAGATTTTCCATCTCTCGAAAGCGTTTCCGAGAGAGGAAATCTATTCGCTGACCGATCAGATTCGCCGTTCTTCGCGAAGTGTTGCGGCCAATCTTGCCGAAGGTTTCCGAAAGCGACGCTATCCGAATATGCTGGTCAACAAGCTACTGATTGCGATGCTGAAGCAACCGAGACTCAGGTCTGGCTCGATTTTGCCCTTGATTGTGGTTATATGTCAGCTGAAAACCACTCTAGTTTGACTCATGGCTATGAAGAAGTGGGAAGGATGCTTTCCGCGATGATCACAAATCCAGAAAGATTTGCCCCAGCCGAGCGCCGGTAGTATTAGCTCGCTGCCTACTGCCTACTGCCTACTGCCTACTGCCTACTGCCTACTGTTCTACATCTCATGCCGATTCGTCAGCGCCTTATCCATCGTTACTTCATCGACGTATTCCAGGTCGCTTCCCACCGGCATCCCCATCGCCAGCCGCGTCACGCGCATGCCCAGGGGTTTTAGCAGACGGCTGATGTAATTCGCGGTCGCTTCGCCTTCGGTGTTGGGGTTCGTGGCCAGAATAACTTCGCGCACTTCGACGCCCTCGTTGTTTTCGGGCTTAAAGCGCGGCAGCAAATTGTCCAGCCGCAAATCACTCGGCCGCATGCCGCGAATCGGCGAGAGGCTTCCATGCAAAACGTGATACAGGCCTTTATAGCTGCGTGTTTTTTCAACAGCTACCAGATCGTAAGGCTGCTCGACAATGCAAAGCATGGAATGATCGCGTGATGGTTGAGAGCAGTAGCGGCAGGGATTAATGTCGGTGAGATTGTTACAGATCGAACACTCGGTAATGCGTTGCTTTACTTCGCGCAGGGCTTCGACCAGGCGCTCGACCTCGGCTTCGGGCGTGCGCAAAATGTGGAAGGCGAGCCGCTGGGCAGACTTCTGCCCGATGCTGGGCAGCCGTTTGAATTCATCGATTAGTTTGGTGACTGGCTCTGCGTAATCAATCGACATTTCGTTACTTTTACCACAGAGGGCACAGAGAAGAATTTGACTGAGGCCGGCATAGCCGGCGCGAGGACAAACACTTTGAAGCCCGACGCGTGGTTTTAAAGAGCGGTTCTAAATCCTAGGCTGATTTACTCTTCTCTGTGTCCTCTGTGGTAAAGCCCATCAAGCGAACTTTAGAAAAGGTTTCCCAGGCCAGGAGGAAGCATCGCGCCAAGTTTGCCCTTCATGGCTTCGTCGACTTTGCGATTCGCTTCGTTGATGGCGGCGAGGATCATGTCCTGAAGCATTTCGACGTCGCCTTCTTTGACGATTTCCGGATCGATTTTGAGGGTAATGATCTCGTGATTACCTTTCATCTCCACCGTTACCACTCCGCCGCCGGCCGAGGCGTCAACCCGCAACTCTTCCATTTCGCGCGCCATCTTTTCCTGCATCTGCTGCGCCTGCTTCATCATTCCCTGAATATTGAGTCCTCCGGGAAACTTCATCGCCTTAACCTCGCTTCTGTTGGTAATAGGATTGAATCGAGCAACGCGAGCATCGTAACTGTCAATCCGGTTGAATGCAAAGTTGGAATTTGGTTTCTTATGGAGCGCGGACATCCTGTCCGCCTGAGCGCGGAGCGCGAAAACTTAAACTTATTCTTGATTAGATCCAAGCTGGCTTTGCCCGCTGGCGGACAGGATGTCCGCGCTCCGCAATCACTTCGTTTCTCTGTGAGCGGCGTGCTAGCCTCATCGCATCAATGCAAATCGAAAACACAACCACAGAACGCTCGCTCTCAACCCAAATCAAACTCTATTACGATCTGCGATCGGCGCAGCCTGCGCCCGCTCCGCTGCTCATCGCGCTGCACGGCTATGGCGCGAGCAAGCGGCAGATGTTGCGTGAGGCGCAGACCATCGCGCCCGAAGGTTTCGCGATCGCTTCGTTGCAGGGGCCGCACCAGCATCTGAAGGATCCCAAAGAGGCGGGTGGGCCCTTGCGGTTTGGCTTTGGTTGGTTGACTAATTTTCGTCCGGAAGAATCCGTCGCAGTTCATCACCGGGCGCTGCTTGATTTGATTGATTCAACAATCGCCGAAGGCATCGCTGATCCCAGTCGAATATTTCTGCTGGGCTTCTCTCAGTCATGCGCGCTGAATTATCGCTTCGCATTCACGCATCCAAATGTGTTGCGCGGCGTGATTGGCATCTGTGGCGGCATACCCGGTGATTGGGAGACAAGTGAAGTTTACCGAGCAACCACAGCGGCGGTATTTCATCAGAGTGGTGAGCGGGACGAGTTTTATCCGCCGGCGCGAACTGCCGATTACGCTGCACAGTTGCGCCAGCGCGCGACTGATGTTGAGTTCAAGAGCTATGACGCCGGCCACGAAATTGTTCAGCCAATGCGAGACGATATTCGGTCGTGGTTGGCAGCGAAGCAGCGGTATAAGGAGGCGACACGTTTAGATGTCCTGGTTTAGAGTTCAACCTTTAGGTTGCTGATGACGCGCAAAGCTGAAGCTTGAACCCTGAACTGCGCGGACGCATCCAGCAGGCTGCTGACAAACCCAATGCGATCCACGAACTCACACGAAACAATCACGAAGGAGACGTTCATTTCCGAACTTTTTCGTGTGATTTCGTGGATCGCTCCAACGCCGGCTATCGAGGCACAATCACTTCTTCACAGCCGCCAGGCGGCTTAACCATGGAACCAGCCGGACAAGTCCGGCATCTAAACGGTTGAGAATCCAAACTAAATTGAGAATGAAGAAAAACTCGACAGGCTTGATCTTAGCGGTGCTGGCGCTTTTGCTGGCCGCAGCCTGCCGGCAAGAAATCGCGAGGGCGACTAAACCGTTAAAGCCGCCTGAGCAGCAAACGGAAACAGTTCCGCTTTCCGCCAAGAGTCCGCCACAACTCAAACTCATCATCGAGGGCGCAGCCGAGCAGATTGGAAAAACGACCAGCTACGATCCTTCATATCAAAAAATCGAATATCCGAATGGTGATGTGCCTCTGGAAACGGGTGTCTGTTCCGATGTAATCGTGCGGGCCTTTCGCAAGGGCGGTATCGATTTGCAGAAAGACGTTCATGAAGATATGAAGGGCAACTTCTCGGTATATCCGACGCGTTGGGGACTCAAGGGCACGGACGTGAATATCGATCATCGTCGCGTACCGAACCTGCAAACCTTCTTCACTCGCAAGGGCAAATCGATCGCGACCACCAGTGGCAGTGAAAACTTTTTGCCGGGAGACATCGTCACCTGGGACCTCGGCGGTGGCGTCGATCATGTGGGCCTGGTGGTGAACGTTTGGTACAAACCCTCACAGCGTTACCTGATCGTGCACAACATCGGCGGCGGTACCTTAATGGAAGACGTTCTGTTCGCGTGGAAGATTACAGGGCACTATCGTTACTTCTAGAGTCACAGCTCTCCCGTCTCGGCTATTTTCAGATTTCATCTCAAGAAAAACCTATCGCCTTTGGACGCGTCGTGCTATAAGGACGCGCTTGAGTGTCTTGAGCAAACGCAAACTGGCTGATTTACAGAACCGGGAGCGGTAGCGACCGGATCCAAGATTTACCGTGAAGAGAACGAAAGCTCGATCGTTAAGGGTCGTCTTGGATCCGCTCGCTACCGCTCGCGGTTCTGTACCAGCATGAACGAGGTAATCGTTATGAGGACTTTCTTCAGCGGGTTTCTTCTTCTGGTGTTCTTAGTGATTAGCGGCCCCGTGAAATCCGAACCGCGGCAAAACGTAAAGCCCGATGCGAAAGCCGCAGCTGCCATTCGCGCGGTCATGGAGGCCCAGGCTGCTGCATGGAATCGTGGCGACCTCGAAGGTTACATGGATGGTTACGATCGCTCGAGCGGAACCGAGTTCGTGGGTGCTGACACTATCACGCGCGGTTGGCAGACGGTGCTCGATCGCTATCGCCGAAACTACAGCTCGCGCGAAAAAATGGGAGTGCTCACTTTCTCAGAACTCGAGATTACGATTCTAAGCAAAGATGCGGCCTTGGTCCTGGGCCGCTGGCATCTGAAGCGAGCGAACGACGAGCCGCACGGCACTTTTACTTTGCTTTTTCGGAAAACGAAAGCGGGTTGGCGAATTGTGCATGACCACAGCTCGTCTGCGTGAACTGGGAACGCGGGCGCCCTCGCCCGCATTTGAGCGCGAAGCGCGAACAGCGTTTGACGCGAGCCGGTGCGGGCGAGGGCGCCCGCGCTCCCAGTAATTAGCTTTCTGATTTCCTGGAACAGGCCAAGCAAATGGACGGAACAGAACAACGAACGGGAACTTCAGAACTCAACGCAATTGCGAGCGGAGTCGAAGCGCGCAGTGCCGTCTTCAAAAAAGAACTAGGCTTATTCGATCTGGTCCTGGCGCAGGTGGTCTTTGTCGTCGGCACCATCTGGGTTGGTTGGGCGGCCAAGCTCGGCAACCATCAGATGGCTTTCTGGCTGCTGGCGATTATTACTTTCTATTTGCCGCTGGCGGCCGTCGTCATTTTTCTTAACAACCGCATGCCGCTCGAGGGCGGTCTGTATCAATGGGCCAAGCTGGCTTTCAATGACTTCATCGCTTTCATGGTGGCGTGGAACCTTTGGGTGTTCGGCATCCTGGTGATGTCGGGCATCGGTCTGATCATCAAGAAGAACATCGCCTATGCCATTGGCCCGCGCGCCGATTGGATGCATGAGAACAAGTTGATGACGACCGCCGTCTGTGTCGTCCTGATGATCAGCATCATCGCCGCATCCAGACGCGGACTGGCGCTGGGCAAGTGGGTGCAGAACGTCGGCGGAATTTTCCTGCTGGTGACCTTTGCCACGCTGATCCTGTTGCCGTTTATTACCGCGGGGCGGGGAACGTTAACGAACTATCATCCATTCTCGACCGCCGTGCCGGAATTCAATTCACTGAACATCAACATCTTCAGCAAGCTCGCGGTGGGGGCGCTCTCGGGCTTTGAATACATCGCCATCATGGCCGGCGAATGTCGCGCGCCGGCGCGAAATATCAGCCGCTCGGTTTTGATCTCGGCGCCGCTCATTGCGCTGATGTTCATCCTCGGCACCGCCTCCGTGCTCGCCTTTGTCACGCCCGCCGAGGTCGATCTGATTGGTCCGATTCCGCAAGTGCTCAGTCGTGGATTCAGTTCCTTTGGCTGGGTCTCAGTGCTCGTCTCGCTGACGATCTTTGGTATTGCCGCGCGGCAGATCGCCTTGATGAGTATTTATTTTGCCGGTAACACCCGGCTGCCGATGGTCGCGGGCTGGGACAACCTTTTGCCGGCGTGGTTTGCTCGTTTGCATAAGCGTCATCGCACGCCGGTAAACTCAATTCTCTTTGTCGGCATGATTACGCTGGCTTTCAGCCTCGCCAGTTTGATCGGCGTGAAGGAGCAGGAAGCTTTTCAGATTCAGGACAACGCAGCCACTTTCTTCTATGCCCTGATGTACCTGGTACTGTTCGCGATTCCGCTGATCGCGATCAAGCGATTCGGGGTCAGCACACCGCTCTGGCTCAAGTTTGCCGCAGCTTCCGGTTTCATCGTGTCAGTGATCGCCGGCTTCTACACGATGATTCCGATTACCGCGGTCGATCACCCCCGAATGTTCGCCGCCAAGATTCTCGCCGTGGTGGTTATCGCAAACGGCATCGGGATTGGGTTGTATTTTCTGGGCCGCAAGCGCGCGGAGAAACAGGCCGGCACATCTGCTTCCACATGAGGTCAGGGTTGCCGCGCGCGCGTAATGAAGTCAGTACCACCCGCGTGAGCGGGTGGCATCATGGTCAATCCGCACCTTGCAGTCTTTGACCCACCCGCTAACGCGGGTGGTACTGACCTCATTGCTTCGCCATCGCACAATCACGCCGCACGAGGTAATTAAGACGTACAAAAAATTGGTTTTCATCTCTACCTTGTGATAAGAATCGTCGTTCAAACAGTCGCTTTCGAACACCCCCCGAAAAAAGAAGGAGACAAACATGGGCAAGATAAACCTTGGACGCGTCCTGCTCGGCGGCCTGGTCGCAGGTTTGATACTGAGCATCGGCGAGTATGTTCTAAATGACATCGTGCTGGCCGTACCGATGGCCGAGATCCTGCGGAAGTTTGGGGTCCCGCAACCCGGCACTCACTTCGTCGTGATTGCAGTCGTAATGACGTTCCTGCTCGGGATCGTTTTGGTGTGGGTTTACGCACTCATCCGCTCTCGCCGGGGTCCGGGACCGAAGACGGCCATCCTGGCTGCACTGATCATGTGGTTTGGCGTCTACCTCTACACAGGTGTTATCAACGGCACTCTACTGCGAATCCCAATGAACGTGATTTTGATTGGCTTTGCCTGGGGGCTGATCGAATACATCGCCGCTGCCTTGGCGGGGGCCGCACTTTATCAGGAGGGATAGCAGTCAGCGTTTCGTGCCGGAAACTCTCGCAGTCCTGAATTGTTCACAAGTCGTGACCCTGGCGGGGGCGAAACGCGCGCGGACCGGCGGAGATCTCCGTCAACTCTCGATCATTGACGACGGCGCGATGCTCATTCGCGGCGATCGCCTCGAGGCTGTGGGCCGTCGTCGAGAGATCGAAAGTCTGATCACTGGCGATTGCGAAGTTGTCGACGCCGAACATCGAGTGGTAATGCCCGGATTTGTCGATGCTCACACGCACCCGGTGTTTGCCGGAATCCGCGCCAACGAATTCGAACAGCGCTCAGCCGGCGCCACCTACCGCGAAATCGCGGCGCGCGGCGGCGGCATCAGATCCACCGTCAGAGCCACGCGCACTGCGTCTCTAAATGATTTGGTCAAAGCCGGCAAGCGTTACGCGGAGTGGTTTCTTCGCTGCGGCACTACGACCATTGAAGCGAAATCCGGATACGGCCTGGCCATCGAAGATGAACTCAAGATCCTGCGCGCGATCAAACAACTGAACGACGAAACTCCGCTCACTTACATTTCTACTTTTCTCGGCGCACACGACATTCCCTCGGAATACAAATCGCGACGAGAGACCTACGTCAGTCTCGTGATTAATGAAATGCTGCCGCGTGTGGCCGCGGAAGAGTTGGCGGAGTACTGCGACGTCTTCTGCGAAACAGATGTGTTCACCGTGGATGAGTCCCGCCAGATACTTTCGGCCGCCCGTTGTCACGGATTGGGATTACGCGTGCACGCCGACCAGCTTTCGTTGTCCGGCGGAGCGAAGCTGGCAGCGGAACTCAATGCGACCACTGCGGATCATCTCGAGCATGCTGACGCCGAGGGGATTCAGGCTTTGAAGACGGGCAAGGTTCAGCCGGTGCTGCTGCCGGGATCGGTTTACGCTCTCGGCTCGAATCAATATCCGCCGGCGCGCGAAATGATCGACGCTGGGCTGGCAGTTGTTTTGGCTTCTGACTTCAATCCCGGATCTTCGCCGACGCCTTCAATCCCGATGGTTCTTTCACTGGCTTGCACGCAGATGAAAATGACTCCGGCAGAAGCGTTGACCGCCGCCACCATCAACGCTGCCTATTCGCTCGGCCGTGGCGATGAAATAGGATCGCTTGAAAAAGGGAAGCGCGCCGATTTCGTGATTCACGATTGCGAAGACTATCGCGAGCTGGCGTACTTCTTTGGGATTGAACATCCATGGCGCGTCTACGCATCGGGTACGCTCGCATTTTCGCGAAGCGTGTCAGAAGCCCGACCGTGAGGAGGACATGTCGCGGGGCTTCGCGGGTATACTGACAACTCAACCCGGTAACGGTATGATAGCCGGCATGGAGATCGACTAATGGCGGCTAATATCGAAGAGAAGGTAATCGAAAAGCTACGGGGGCTGCCCGAAGATCAGCAGGCGGAGGTCTTGAGGTTCGTCGAGGACCTGGCGGGCCTCGAAACGAACGCCGATAACGGTCACCCAGCCGGGCTCAAATCGTTTCTTCAGGTGGCGCGTTCGTTGCACCTGCAAGGTCCTGCCGATTGGTCTTCTCGGCTTGATGATTATCTCTAGGAGACTGTTGAAAAACTGCTCGGGTCTCGGTAAGCGGCGGTAGAACGATCCACGAAATCACACGAAAATGGGGCAAATTGAAAACCTTCCTCGTGCTTGTTTCGTGTGACTTCGTGGATATCTGGTTTTTCAGCAGCCTGCTAGAGGAAAATTCCCATGCTAGCAATCGCATTCACTATTAGCTTGCTCTTCGCCGGCGCGCCCGCATCCGCCGACGGCTTATACGGTCACGTCGCTTTCGCCAACTCGGGTTCGCCCGCGGCTCAGGCCGACTTCCTCGCGGGGCTGGCGTTGCTTCACGACTTCGAATATCCGGCCGCTGCCGAAGCCTTTCGTCGTGCCCAGGCCGCCGATCCCAGTTTTGCCATGGCGTATTGGGGCGAGGCAATGACCTTCAATCATCCGATCTGGATGCAGCAGGATCTGAAGACCGCTCGCGACGCGCTAAACAAACTGGCGCCGACTGCAGCAGCGCGGCGCGCGAAAGCGAAGACTGAACGCGAGCAGGAATACCTGGACGCACTTGAGATTCTCTACGGTGACGGAACTAAGGAGGCGCGCGACTTCCGTTACGAAGATGCGATGGCGAAGCTTTACGCGCGCTACCCGGAAGACGTCGACGCGGCCGCGTTCTACGGGCTGGCGATCCTCGGTACAGCGCACGCCGGACGCGACATCCCTACCTACATGCGGGCAGCAGGTGTGCTCGAAGAGGCGTGGGTGAATCATCGAGATCATCCGGGCCTGGTCCACTACCTGATTCATAGCTACGACGATCCAACTCACGCGCCGCTTGGCCTGCGCGCGGCGCGGATCTACGCGAAGATCGCACCCGACGCAGGGCATGCGCAGCATATGACCTCGCATATTTTTCTAGCTTTGGGAATGTGGCCGGACGTTGTTCAAGCCAACATCGCCGCGATCGCTGACGTGGATCGAGTTCGCAAAGCGGCTGGCAAAGGCCCCTTCGGCTGCGGTCACTACCCGAGCTGGCTCGGCTACGCCTATCTGCAACTCGGACAGCAGGACAAAGCGAGGAGGGCGGTCGCGTTGTGCCGCGCCACAGTCGAATCGCAGTCGTCGATGGATCATCCCGGCATGTCGATGGATCCCGATGCGAGTCTGACCGGCTCGTTCGCGAATATGCGACTCCGCTACCTGCTCGATAGCGGCGACTGGACGGGTGACATCGCGAGTTGGGCCCTGCCGAAGAACGCGGGCGCCGGTGCGCGGCTCGACTACGCTTTCGCGCGGGCCCTTGGTGAGATCATGCAGGGACATCGCGACGCGGCGCGCCAAGCCCTGGTCGACCTCGAGGCTGTCGGCCGCGAGGTCGCCGATATCAAGGCAAAGAGTAGCGATCCCGATCCAAGTTACCGCGTCCGGCCGGAGATTCTTGTGCTCGAGGTCCGCGCCCTGCTGGCTGAACAGGACGGCGACTTCGCCGGCGCTGAACGTCTCTTGCTCCAGGCGGTGGGCCTGGAGGACAAACTGCCGATCGCCTTCGGTCCGCCGACGATTGATAAGCCGAGCCACGAGCTCTTGGGAGAGTTCCTGCTTCGACGCGGTCGAAAAGATGCTGCACACGCCGAATTCGAAAAAGCCATTGCCCGAACTCCGGGCCGGCGTTTGAGCGAGCAGGGATTCGGGGCTACTTCCGTCAGTAAAATTTCTCAACCATCGCGGTAAGCACGATCGGATCGCGGACATCCCTGTCCGCCAGCGTGCGTAGCACGCTCAAAACTTCGAGTTGTCACCAAAGGCAGTTCGCGCTTCGCGCTTAGGCGGACAAGGATGTCCGCGATCCAATCGCGAAAAAAACTGATTGACGAGGGCGCGCTTCTCTTTTATTATTCACTCAACACTGGAAGGGAGGTGATCAAAAAGTATATGAGTTCTAATCACAGTGAGGTGGCTGAGACCTAGCCTCAGGACAGATAATCCCGTTTAGGTGTTTGTTGTTTGGATTGTCATCCTGAGTGCAGTTCCTGTGACACTTCTTCGCGGAAGCGGTCACAGCCACAGGTCAATCCCTACAGTTCACCGGAGAGCCGCTTGCGACTTGTCGCGGGCGGCTTTTCTTCTGTAGTCGAAGATCATGAGGTCAGTACCGGGAGCAGTAGAGACCTCATGGTGCTGGGAACGCGGACGTCCCGTCCGCACCACGATCCGAAGGCGAGTCAAGATGTTCGCGCTGCGCGCTCAATGCGGACGGGATGTCCGCGCTCCCTGCACTACTTCATCACTCAACGCCAGCCGCAAATTAACAGACGCCACAAGAAGTACGACTTGACTTATCAACCCGCGCACCGTTATAGACATCAAAGACCATCCGCAACTAAAAAAAATCCCCCGGTTGCCGGAAAAGAGCGTTTAAGTGTCTGAAAAAGGTAGTCCAGGTTCCCCAGTTTTTTACGATCCGCGCGGCCGCCGCTGGCGCCGGGTAAAGCGCACCTACCTCGCGCTCGGGATCGCGGTCACGGCGATCACGGCGATTTTTATTGCCAGTGTGCTGGCCAATCCTTTGTTGCCGCGCCTGAATCTGCGTCCGTTGCAGAATCTGCCGCAGAATTATCGCATCAAGCCGCAACCACCCGCGGTCCCCCTGAACCCCAGCGAGGCCAAAGCGAAAAAAGCGCAGGAGGAACTGAAGAAGGCTTACCTGCAAACTCGTGCCGTGCCGGGACGGCGCTCAGAACTCACGCCTATTGTGCCCGCGCCGATGACTACGCCGATGCCTGCTCCTGCCAGCTTCAACGCCAAACAGTTAGCCATCGGTTTCTATATTAACTGGGACGAATCCAGTTACTCCTCGCTCGAGCGTAACCTTGATCACCTCGACTGGGTCGTAGCCCAATGGGCCCACCTGGTGGACCCGAAGAACGGCAGCAGCCCCCTCGCCATCGAGCTCGACGCCAAGGCCGTCAACTTGATTCGCGAGCGCCACCCGGAAACCTCGATCATTCCGATGGTGCAGAACCTCTCTGACGAAAAGTGGGAGCAGGATCTGCTGGCCCGAGCGGTGGCGGACGAAGGTTCGAGGCAGAGACTGGTGGCGGCGCTGTCGCAGTTTGTCGAGCAGAACAAGTTCGCCGGACTGTGTGTGGACTTTGAAGAGCCGTCGAAAGATACGCAACCGAACCTGTTGCGGTTTATGCAGGAGTTGCACGCCGCTTTTCAACCGCACGGCTGGGCTCTGGTCCAGGCAGTCCCCTTCGACGATCCTGACTGGAACTATAAAGATTATTCCGCCGCGACTGACTATCTGATGCTAATGGCCTATGACGAGCACTGGGCCGGAAAGACAGCGGGTTCGGTGGCTTCGCAGGATTGGTACGAGAAGAACCTCGCCACCCGAATGCACGAACTGAGTCCGGCAAAGACGATCATCGCGCTCGGTAACTATGGTTATGATTGGACGGAAGGCGGGCGCGTTGAAGAAGTCAGTTTTCAGAAGGCCGTGATCGATGCCCGAGACTCTGAAGCGCAAATCGAATTCGATCCGGCCACGCGCAATCCGCATTACCAGTACGATGAAGACGACGAATCACACCACACGGTCTGGTTTCTTGACGGCGTCACCGCCTTTAACCAGATGCGGGCAGCCAGTGGTTATGGTCCGGCAGGGTTCGCACTGTGGCGGTTGGGCTCGGAAGACCCGTCAATCTGGACAGTCTTTGGAACTAACGCGCCGAATCCTCCAAGTGAGGCACTGAAAAATATTCTCTACGGTTATGAAGTGGATTTCGAGGGCACCGGCGAGTTGCTGCGAGTGCAAGCGAGCCCGCACAACGGCGAGCGCGGAGTGACCGTTGACCCGAAAACGGGATTCATAACCTCAGAGAGCTATGACAACAATCACATTCCGTCGTCGTACGTGATTGAACGCACCGGAGATCATCCGGGGATGATTGCTTTGACCTTTGACGACGGACCCGATCCGGACTGGACGCCCGAGATCCTCGACATACTGAAACAGGAAAACGTGCCGGCGACGTTCTTTGTGATTGGCAAGAATGGCCAGGCGTATCCGGATTTGCTTCGACGGATGATTAACGATGGCCACGAAGTCGGCAATCATACTTTTACGCATCCCAATCTCGGTGAGATCCCGGGACGCGTTACGGATCTGGAACTCAACGCAACCCAAAGACTGATTGAGTCGGTGACCGGCCGATCGACTGTGCTCTTCCGGCCTCCTTATTTTGGAGATGCTGAAGCCGACAAGCCGGAAGAAGTCGAGCCGGCAATTCGCGCTGAGAAGCTGGGTTACATTCTGGTTGGGCTGCGCATCGACCCGGGCGATTGGGAACCGGGTAAGACTGCCGACCAGATTGTGCAGAAGACAATCGACCGCGCCATGGACAACAATCCTGAAACGCGCGGCCAGGTTGTGTTGCTACATGACTCAGGCGGAGATCGCCAGGCCACGATTGAAGCCCTGCCGCGCATTATTCATGAACTGCACGCGCGCGGGTTCAAGTTTGTCCCCGTTTCCACGCTCGGCGGTTGGACCCGCGATCAGGTAATGCCTCTACTGCCACCCAGTCAAAGCGTCTATACCCGTACCGATGCCTTCGCTTTTATGCTTCTCTCGACTGCAGGCTGGCTTTTGCAATGGGCTTTTATCATCGGCATCGTCCTTGGGTTGGGACGACTCGCCGTGATCGGCGCGCTGGCGTTCGCGCAGTGGCTGCGTTCGCGTCGCCGCGAACGAGAGCACACCGGCGAACAGTACGAACCCTTTGTTTCGATTATCGTGCCTGCTTATAACGAGGAACGCGTGATCGAGGCGACCCTCCGCAGCCTGCTGAATTCAAACTACGACAACTTTGAAATCGTGGTCGTGGATGACGGTTCGCAGGATCGCACCAGCGCGGTCGTGCGCGAACATTTTGGGAGTAACCCTTTAGTCAGACTATTCACGGAACCGAACAACGGTAAGGCTGAGGCCCTGAATTTCGGATTGCGCCACGCGAAGGGCGACGTGATCGTTGCGCTGGATGCGGACACGCAGTTTCCCGGCGATACCATTCGCATGCTCGCGCGCCGCTTTGTCGATCCACAGATCGGCGCTGTAGCCGGCAACGCCAAGGTGGGCAATCGGATAAACATCGTGACCCGATGGCAGGCGCTGGAATATATCACTTCACAGAACATGGACCGACGCGCGTTCGCCAGTCTGAATTGTATTACGGTGGTTCCCGGTTCCGTCGGCGCCTGGCGGCGGGAACTAATCGAGCTGTGCGGAGGTTTTAGTTCGGATACTCTGGCCGAGGATCAGGACCTGACGCTGCGGATACGCAAACTTGGTTACAAGATTGGCTACGAAGAAAGTGCGATTGGCTGGACCGAAGCCCCGCACAGTTTGAGGATGCTGGCGCGGCAAAGATTCCGTTGGGCGTACGGAACGCTGCAATGCGTCTGGAAACATCGCGACGTGCTTTTCCGTCCGCGCTATGGCGCGCTGGGATTTTTCGCCCTGCCCAACGTGTGGATATTCCAAATCCTGTTTCCGCTGATCTCGCCGGTCATGGATTTGATTCTCGTCTACACGCTGCTGTCGAGCGCACTCGATCGTTTGCAGCAACCCACCGGCTATTCGTTTACGAACCTGCGCCAGGTGCTTTTCTATTACGCGCTGTTCCTGGCCGTTGATTGGAGCGCCGCATGTTTTGCGTTCGCGCTGGAACGGAAGGAGCGTTGGCGGCTGCTTTGGTGGTTGTTCCTCCAGCGCTTCTGCTACCGGCAGGTGATGTATTACGTAATGGTCAAGTCAGTCTCCACGGCTATGCGCGGAGCGGTCGTTGGTTGGGGCAAGCTGGAACGGAAAGCGACCGTCGAAGTGCAACCGTAAGCTCTGTGTCAGAAGCCCGCGCGTAAGCAAGGGGCGCGTCAGTTTTCTTGGGCCAGGAGTGCTCGCGAGGCTGGCCCTCCCTCACGGTCGGGCTTCTGACACACTCTCGTCGCCGATCGGTGTGGACTGTGCCCCGCGAGATAGCTGCAGAGCGGCGAACTTGAAATGATAATCAACGCTGGTTCCGCCCCTGCCGGGGCTGGGTTCTTTTGGCGTTCTAATCCCGCGGCTCACGCCCGTGGGCTACAGATCTTTTGCCGCTCAGCGGCTCCGAGCTCGATCTCAATGCCGAAGATTCCAAAGAATTGGTTCGTCTTTATCGCAATCCTGATCCTCGCCGCGGCGTTCCGCATCGCCGTCGCCCATTGGCTTCCTAACGACACGCCCGACGACGGCCGCACCTACGCGCAGATTGCGCGCAACGTGCTCGAGCAGCACGTCTACTCGCACGAGACCGCGGCCCCTTACGAACCCTCGCTAATTCGTCTCCCCGGGTATCCGATTTTTCTCGCTTCGATCTATTCGGTCTTCGGTCATACAAGCAACGGCGCTGTGCGAATCATCCAGGCTTTGATCGATACGGCGACGTGCGGACTGGTCGCTCTGCTCGCTTTCTATTGGCAGCCGAATGAAAAGCGAAAACGCTCGACGGCGATCGCGGCGCTGGCGCTCGCCGCAGTCTGTCCGTTCACAACGATCTATGCGGCGACTATTCTTACCGAAGTGCCAACCACGTTTCTGGTCATGGCGATGTGCCTGGCGGTGACGCTTGCCTTCCGAAAGACTTTAACCACAGAGGACACAGAGGAAGATCGTAAGGGATTCAAGCGAGCGCTCCTGTGGTGGGTTATCGCGGGATTGTGCGGCGGCCTGGCCGTCTTATTTCGACCCGATAGCGGGCTGTTCGCGTTAGCGGTCGGCCTGACGCTCGTGATCACTGCGCCATTTTGGAGTGCGATGGCAAGCGCAGCGCGCCACCGCTTTGGAAGTACAACAAACTTCAGTTTGTCGTCTCAACCTGAATCAGAGGGACCGGACAACGACAGACTGAAGTCTGTCGAACAGCGCCGTCGCCGCTTCGCTTTGCCGGCGCACTCCAAAGTCTCGCGCACACTCGCCGCGGGGACGCTCTTCTCACTAGCTTTCATTCTCGTGCTCGCTCCCTGGACGATTCGCAACGCGCGCGTCTTTCATCGCTTCCAGCCGCTGGCGCCATCTCATGGTGAAATGCCGGGCGAGTTCGTGCCGCTCGGATACCAGCAGTGGCTGCGGACGTGGGTCGATGACGAGGTTTACATCAGTCCTTTTTTATGGTCGCTCAACACGGAGCCAATCGACATAGACGACGTGCCGCCCGCGTCGTTCGATTCGGCGGAAGAAAAGACCCGGGTGGCCGCTTTGCTGGATCAGTACAACAGCCCGCCTGACACGCCGGAGCCGGCCCAGCCGGAGGCGACTCCAACGCCGCAGGCTTCGCCAAGTCCCAGTCCAGTACGAGCGAATAGCAAATCAACTCCGAGCACGGCGAAGTCTTCCCCGAAGAATGCAAACGCGGATTCAAGCGGAAGAGATACACAGGGCGATGAGAACGACAACAGCAGCGATCAAACTGATCAAAGCGACAGCGCAGATGAATCCGGAGAGGCACAACAGGACCAGGGCGCTGTTGAATTGACGCCGGAGATCGACGCCGGCTTTGCGCAGATTGCCCGCGAACGCATTGCGCGTCACCCGTTCCGTTACTATGTCTGGCTGCCGCTTAAACGCGCGCACACGATGTGGTTCGACACGCACTCGCAGTACTGGCCCTTCGAGGGTACGCTGCTGCCGCTCGATGATCTGGATTACGCACACTACCAACAAATCTGGTTGCCGCTGTTTGCTGTCTTGACCGCGATCTACACTCTGCTGGGAGTGGCGGGCGCCTGGCTGCTTTGGAGTTCGCGCCAGTTTGCTGCGCGCAGGTGGCTGCTGCTGGTGTCGCTGGCGGTCGTGCTGCGATTGGTGTTATTTGCGTCGATGGAGAATCCTGAGCCGCGCTACCTGGTTGAGTTCTTTCCGTTTCTCGCCGTGCTCGGTGGTATCGCGATCGCGAGTAGGAAGTCGGTACCGGGAGCGGCCGGGTAAAACTTTCGCGCTTGAGCCCGCATCCGGATCCGATTGACTGGCTGGGCTGGGAGCGCGGACGTCCCGTCCGCACACGAGCCGAAGGCGAGTCAAGATGTTCGCGCTTCGCGCTCAATGCGGACG
>JAWVDF010000078.1:0-3653 GCA_033857635.1 Blastocatellia bacterium | reverse complement strand
GTCATTGAGGCGACAATCCCGAGGGAGGATGTGAAAGTTGGAATTGGGGACAGCAACGGCGAAAGAACCGCAATCGCGCGCCGATGAGTTGGAAGAGCGCTTGATCGATTTTGCTGTTCGGATTGTTAGACTTTCGGCCCGTTTGCCAAAAACGGCGGCTGGTCGACACATCGCTGCGCAAATCCTCAGATCAGGAACCTCGCCAGCTCCAAATTACGGCGAGGCTCGAGGCGGGGAGAGCGATGCAGACTTCGTTCACAAACTTCGCATCGTTCTAAAGGAGCTAAACGAAACATCGATTTGGCTGCGCATGATAGAACGTAGTCAGCTACTCAAGACCGAGCTGGTCGCTGGCATTGTTCAGGAAAACTCCGAACTCTGCAAAATCTTCACGTCATCCCTTAAGACTGTGCGCAGCCGAAATAGATGACAATGAAAAATGTCAAATGATGAATGGAAAATGATCTCTTAAGCTATGGCTAATATCCTGATAGTCGACGACGAACTTGGCATGCGTCAGTTCCTGACGCATCTGTTTCAGCGTGACGGTCACTCGATCCGCACGGCTGAGAACGGCCGTCAGGCGATGGAGATGCTCCGGCAACAGCCTGCCGACGTCATGATCTCTGACGTGAAGATGCCCGACATCGGCGGCATAGAACTGTTGCGCGCGGCGCGCGACCTACAACCAAATATTGAAGTCATCATGATGACCGCCTTCGCCAGCGAGGGCACCGCGCACGAAGCGTTCCTGCTGGGCGCGTTTGATTTCGTTCACAAGCCGTTTGACAACAACCTGCTGCGAGAGAAAGTTTCTCGCGCCCTCAAGCAAATCTCGCTACGAGACGAAAACGAAGTTCTGATTAAGGGTCAGCGGGCCCGCGGAAACCTAAGCAACATCATCGGCCAGTCCGATCAAATGCAAGCCGTCTATCAAATGATCGAGACGGTGGCACAGGTGCAATCGACCGTACTCATCACCGGCGAATCAGGCACCGGCAAGGAGTTGGTAGCGCGGGCGATTCACGATCTGAGTCCGCGGGCCCAGAAGCCTTTTGTCTCAGTAAACTGCGGCGCGTTTACGGAAACGCTCCTGGAATCGGAACTATTCGGCTATACCAAGGGATCGTTTACCGGGGCCACCGCCAACCGCAAAGGACTGTTCGAAGCCGCCGAACAAGGCACGATCTTTCTTGATGAGATCGGTGAAACGTCGCCGGCGATGCAGGTCAAGCTCTTGCGCGTTTTGCAGGAGCGGAAAGTGAGGCCGGTCGGCGCTCATGAAGAAACCGAGGTCAACACCCGGGTGATCGCGGCCACCAATCGCGACCTCTCGGCGCTGGTGAAAGACGGAACGTTTCGCGAGGATCTTTTCTATCGCGTCTCAGTCATTCCCATGGTGCTGCCGCCTTTGCGAGAGCGCGGCGCGGACATCGACGAGCTGGCCGACCACTTCGTCAAAAAGTATTGCCGCTTGACTGGCCGCCAGTTGTTGCTAAGTCCGCAGGCGTTGCGACTGCTTGAGAACTACAACTGGCCGGGTAACGTGCGCGAACTCGAACACTCGATCGAACGCGCCGTGGCGCTGGAAAAGACAGATACGATTCAGCCGGAGCGCCTGCCCGATCAAGTCACAAACTACAATCCTGCTCGGGTCGCTTCCGAACTGGAACTACCCGCCGACGGGATTAATCTCACTGCGCATTTGGATCAACTGGAAAAGACTTACGTGATGGAGGCCCTGCGCCGCACGGACGGCAATCAAACTAACGCCGCGGACCTTCTTAAAATGTCGGTTCGTTCGCTACGGCATCTGCTGGACAAGCACGGCATCCGCGGCCTCACCGCGCAGATGCGCGATGAACGTCGCACGTCCGATACGATTCCGCGCCGGCGCGCCCATGATCCTTTTCCCCGCCGTCGGGATGAAGACTTCGAGGAACAACCAAACACCTCCGGCCATGCGGCCCGCGCCGGCGAAAGCTGAGCCGTAAGCCCGACCGTGAGGGAGGGCCGCCAGTAGTTCAAATATCTCAAATAGCCGCTCACACACGATGCCCTCCCTTACGGTTGGGCTTCTGACACCGCTCCAGCTCATTTGACGAAAACCGTCACTGTGGGTCTGCCATTAATTGTCAGAAGACACTGCTCGTCCATAACACTCCCAACCAGCGCAACTCTCTTCATTAGTAATAACGCTTAGCGTTTCCGCGCATTTTCCATCTCTTGCCATTGATGCACATTGGTGGCACGGGCCTTGTAAAGAGAGCCGTGACAAATCGCGCGCTGCGGTTCGATCGATGAGATAAAGCCGGTGGCGCGAAGACAAAAAAACCAGCTTATCTCTTCAAGGAGCAAATGAAACAAATGATGAACAAGAATCAAAAGGGCTTCTCGCTAATCGAGCTGCTCATCGTTGTGGCGATCATCGGCATTATCGCCGCTATCGCTATCCCCAATCTTCTCGCTTCCCGCCGCGCCGCGAACGAGGGTTCAGCACAGTCCTCGCTGCGCACCATTCATAGTGCCGAAGCCACTTACCAGGCCACCGCCGGTAACGGCAACTTTGGCGTACTGACAACCCTCCAGGGTGCAAACCTCGTAGATGCAGTGCTCGGCTCCGCCGATACCAGCACCAAGAGTGGCTACAGCTTCAACGTCGCGAAAGTCGACTTTGTAGTCAACACCTCTCCCGCCACGTTTGCCGCCACTTCGATTCCTATCGTCACCAGTGGTGTTTCTCAGACCGGCACACGTAAGTTTGGTCTGACCCAGGACGGCGTTATGCACGGCCAGACCGACACGCTCGGCACGCGACTTACAGCGGCAGAGCTCATCGCCACGAACAACGTACTGGGCAACTAGCTTGGGCTGGTCTGCTTGAGAGCGCTGCGCTGAATGGCGAAAGGCACAAGCAGACCAATCCGGACTTTTAAGGAGCAAACTATGGATACCAAAAAACAACAAAAAGGCTTCTCGCTGATCGAGTTGCTAATCGTCGTAGCGATTATCGGTATCATCGCCGCTATCGCAATTCCGAACCTCCTGGCTTCGCGCCGTGCCGCTAACGAAGGCTCCGCCCAGTCTTCGATGCGCACCATTCACAGCGCCGAAGCTACCTATCAATCAACCGCTGGAGGGGGCAACTTCGGTGCTTTAACAGCCCTTCAAACCGCGAACCTGGTTGACGCAGTTCTTGGCTCCGCCGATACCAGCACCAAGAGCGGCTACAGCTTTAACGTGGCCAAAGTCGATCTGGTAGTAAATGTGTCTCCCGCAACTTTCGCCTCGACTGCTAATCCGATTGTCACCAGCGGTGTGTCTCAAACAGGGACTCGCAAGTTTGGTATGACCCAGGACGGCGTAATGCACGGCCAAACGGACGCGCTTGCCACTCCCATGACAGCGGCTGAACTGCTGTTGACGACCAATGTGCTCGGTAACTAACTGAGCCATTTCTCACCACGACACTCACATGGGGACGGAGCATAGGCTCCGTCCCTTTTTTCTTAAGATCGCTCTCTCGGAAAAGCTGCGGAGTTCAAAGCGAAAGCTTGGTCTCCGCACTTTTCACTTCCAACACGCATTACCGCCCGTGTATATTGCAGCACGCATGTCGAGCCCAATCAACGCAAGTGCGCGCAATGCTTTTC
>JAWVDF010000077.1:0-78390 GCA_033857635.1 Blastocatellia bacterium | reverse complement strand
ACGAACTGGAAGCGCGCGAGTGTGGAAAAATAACGGTCCATCTGGCTGACTGCGCTTCTTGCCGCGCAAGTTTCGATAGTGAGCGACGCTTGCTTGAAAATGTTCGCGGGTGCGGTCCGCTTCACGTGGCTCCCCCGGAGTTGCGCGCGCGTGTGGAAAAGCTGGTGAACGATCGTCCGATGGCGCGGTTCGCTCCGCCTGAATTGCGCGACCGGATACGCCGAACGGTCGACCATTTCAGTTCACGCAGCCCAAGACTCCCGTTTGTGCGCCCGGCAATTGCTATGTCTGCAGTCCTGGCCGTTACTATGCTGGTTGGCCTATGGCTCCTAAACAGAAGCAACCGGTCACCAATCTTGTATGGCCCATCACAGTTTGCCGTGATGGCCGCCGACACTCATCAGAGACATATTCGTGGACAACTCCCGCTGGAGCTGGTGACGGATGTACCCGAGCAAATCTCCAACTGGTTTGCCGGCAAACTGCCTTTCACAGTGAAGCTGCCTAACTATCAGGAATCATCAGGGGAAGAGAAAACATATCAGCTTGAAGGCGCGCGCCTGGTTGGTTATAGGAACGATTACGCGGCCTATGTCGCTTATCAAATGCGAACACGTCCGATTAGTTTGGTCGTGACCTCGGACAAGGTGGCGCAGCCAACCGATGGCGAGCAGATAGTCGCCAAGGGAATCACCTTTCATTACAACTCCATAAATGGATTGAAAGTACTCACCTGGTCTGACCGTGGGCTGACTTATGCTTTGGTATCTGACCTGGAGGAGCGTGGCCAGCAGTCGTGCGTAGTTTGTCATCAGGGCGTGAAGGACAAGGATTTCATTGAGCCCCTTAAGCCCAGGTGAAGTACGAATCGCACTACTGTCGCGTGTCCGGGGTTGGTGCTCAATATGCGTTCTCAAATATCACCCGCGTGCTCGCTGCGATCAACCCAATGTCTTCCGGCATGCCGGTTCGACCCAGCGGAGTCAGCGCTTTGATCTCGTTTGCGACTTGCTCGCAAGTCTCCATAGCACGCGCGCCCTCGGTGTCGATTACGCCAGGGTTGATGGAGTTCACGCGGAATTTTCGCCGAAGGGCACGAGGCCGCGCTCACCAAACTCGAAGCACCCGCGACCGTGGATTCTTACAATCTGCGGTTGGCGCTGCTCTCGGAGACGGGCAAAATTCCTGCGAGGAGGCGTTCAGAGGATGTGAGCTTTGATCCTCTTTTAGTGGCTCACCTGGTGGCTATGGATTCAGTTCGACCTAAACCTTCACAAACAACTATCCAGACTTGCCTTTGTTTCGGCTAACTGGCAACACATCCAAGAATTTGTCAATACTTGCTGGTACGATATTCCCCTGCGCACGCCAGGTCTAAAGCGTCAACCCAGATCGAGCGCTCGGAAAAAGCTTGAGTCAGCAACGGCTCCGTTAACGGCCAAGAAGAAAAAGCTCTGAAATGCCAAGTAGGCATCCAAAGCCAAATCTTTGTGCCTTGGTTGTGACAGGCCTTGGCGACTCAATCAGCTAAAGCCTGTCGTTACATTAGCTATGTCATTAGATTTGGCTCCGCAGGTAGGACTCGAACCTACAACCCCTCGGTTAACAGCCGAGTGCTCTGCCATTGAGCTACTGCGGAATAAATTGCGGGTGCCTTAGCGAGCAATCGCGCGCTAAACACGAACGGTTTTTATAACAAACCGCCGGGAGCATGGTCAAGGCGTCATCGGATCGCACGCATTCTGCGTAGGCGTTTGGCCCAGGTACGCGGGCATATCTTTACTTTTACCTGTTTCCTTTCTACTTTCTCTTTGATGCCAATCCGTCAATGGAAACTTGCGCGCCGATCTTTGGCTTACGGCGAACGTACTCTGGTCATGGGTGTGCTCAACATCACGCCCGACAGTTTTAGCGACGGCGGAAGCTTCTACTCGCCCGAGCGCGCGCTCGGGCATGCTCTGGAGATGGTCGCCGAGGGCGCGGACATCATCGACATCGGAGGAGAATCCACGCGACCCGCTGCCGATTTTGTGTCGGCAGACGAAGAACTGTCGCGCGTGCTGCCTGTGATCGAAAAGCTGGTCACCCAAACGTCGATTCCAATCTCGGTCGACACGACCAAGTCTTCCGTCGCCCGCGCTGTTCTTGCAGCGGGAGCTGAGATCATCAATGACATCTCAGCCCTGCGATTCGATCCGGCGATCGCTGACGAAGTAGCGAAAGCCAAAGCCGGACTTGTCTTGATGCACTCGCGCGGAACTCCGAAGACGATGCAGCAGCTGGCTCCCGTGACAGACATCCTGAGCGAAGTCATCGGCGGCCTGCACGAGAGCATTACGGTGGCCAAACAAAACGGCGTGTCCGATGAAATGATCGCAGTCGATCCCGGAATCGGTTTTGGCAAGACCGCGGAACAGAACGTCGAGCTGATTGCGAAACTCGATCGACTCGTCGCCGAGTTTGCCGGCTTTCCAATTATGATCGGAACCTCACGCAAGTCGTTTATTGGAAAGTTGCTCGACAACGCGTCGGCGGGTGAGAGGCTCTACGGCACAGTAGCCAGCGTCGCCGCTTCCGTTCTCAAGGGAGCTCATATCGTACGGGTGCATGACGTAAGGGCGACGGTTGATGCTATTAAAGTTGCTGACGCAATTAAGACGTGCCAGGCATATTAACCATGCGGGTCGTGTCTTGTTTCGCTCGAGGTAATACGATCCACGAAGTCACACGAACAGTTTCGTGTGTTTTTCGTGGATCGTTTTGTCTGGGAGTCCGTGCTACTTAGAAGCCGCCCTCGTCCGCCGAGGGCCCGTAGATCGAGGGCACCGGCACGTCCAGCAAACGCAAGTAGACGCCGAGTTGCGCCCGGTGATGGATCAAATGATTCATCACGAACCCGCGCATAACGGCAGTTCGCGGCAAAGTGAAGATTTTGTTTCCGCCGCTGAGTAGAGACCACTGTCCCTGCCAGTCTTGATCACTTGCAGCTTGGAGCGCCGCTCGCGCCGACGCGACATTCTTATCAAAGGCCTCCAGCAAAGCCTCGCGCGACGCGGCTTCTTCCAGACGAAACGGTTCGGCGCCCACCGGCGCGAGATCCAACTCATCGCGATCGAAAGTCTGCGCCGTCCAACTGGGAATATTGGCCAGGTGCGTAGCCAATCCTCCCAGGGACGACGATTTCGGATGCGGCTTCCACGCGAACTTCTCCTCGGGGACACGTTCCAAAGTCTTGCGCGTGCTGGCCATCTCATGATCGAATTCCGGCAACAAGATTTCGCTAATCGGCATAACATCCTCCCTTAACTTCAGCAGTCAGACATCAACAACGAATTGTCAGGGTGAGTGATTATAAGTATGCTTGCGAGTCTTCATCAAGCAGGTTTTGTAAGGTAGATAGCTACTTCGCAGCTGGAGCTTGCGTCATCACGGTGAGCAACCAATACGACGTTCATAGTAAGGGAAGGCTCGGTCAACGCTGCGGACAGGGACAATCACGCGAGATGCGGCTTGACCCGCAAGTGACGGCTCAGTACCCTGTGAAAGAGATCGGCGGGAATCATGAAGGACGAAGAATTATTGCTGGAATTTCTTAACTTGCCACCCGAAGGGAAGGCGGAGGTTGCGGAGTTGATTGAGTCCCTTCGGATCCGTTCCGGATCGGACGGACCAAATGGCAAACCGAGTGCGCCTGATCTTGCCCAGGAAGGATTTATCGGTATGTGGCGGGATCGTGAGGACATGCAGGACAGCAACGCCTGGGTTCGCAATTTGCGCGAACGCGAATGGGTAAAGCAGCGTGGCTGAATTTGTTATTGTCGACACAGACATCTTGATCGATGCCGGACGAGGGATTGAAGAAGCCGTCTCGTGTCTTCATGGGATAGAGCTGCAGTCGTCTGTTGCGATCAGCGCAATCACTCAAATGGAGTTGCTGATTGGCTCGCGAAACAAACGAGAACTAAACGAAATCGAGAAGTTTCTCTCACGATTTCGAATACTCAAGGTAACGGGTCAAGGTTCTGATGCCGCCGTCGAGCTCATCCGCCAATACCGATTGAGTCATGGTCTTCTAATCGCTGACGCCCCGATTGCCGCAACTGCGCTCGTTCTTTCATCACCATTGATTTCAAAGAACCAAAGGGACTATCAATTCATTGCCGGTCTCGAACTGCTCGCCTACCCTTAATCGTGCCTCAAAAATACGACGTCATCGTAATCGGCGGCGGCCACAACGGCCTGGTCAATGCCGCGTATCTCGCTCGCGCGGGTAAGCGCGTGCTCGTGCTTGAACGCCGGCACGTGCTCGGCGGCGCGGCTGTAACGGAAGAGATTTTTCCCGGCTTCAAGTATTCAGTTTGCTCGTACGTTGTTTCCCTGCTTCGTCCGGAGATCATTCGCGAACTTGATCTGCCCCGTCACGGTCTGGAGATCCTGCCGCTTGACGGCACCTTCACGCCGATGCCCAACGGTGACCACCTCTGGCGCGTCAACGATCATGCGAAGACACGGCGCGAAATCGCGAGGCACTCGAGACTCGACGCCGAAGCTTACGACGAGTACGGCAAAGCAATGATCGAGATGGCGCACTTCGTCAAACCGATCATGAACATGACTCCGCCCGATCCTGCGTCGCTGAATCCAAAAGGTCTGCTAGAGCTGCTCGGCATGGGCCGTCGATTTCAAAAGCTCTCGGCCGATGACAAGTACAACCAGGTGCAGTTGATGACCATGAGCGCGGTCGACTTTCTCGATCAATGGTTTGAGACCGACGTGCTCAAGGCGACGATGTCCGCCTCAGGAATTATCGGCACGTTTCTGGGCGTGCGTTCCCCCGGGACAGCGTACGTCCTGCTGCATCACTACATGGGTGAAATCGACGGCGCCTTTCGTTCATGGGGATTGTCGCGCGGCGGTACCGGCGCAATCTCAAACGCGATTGGCGATGCGGCCCGTGAATTCGGGGCCGAGATTCGCACCGAAGCTCCGATCTCCAGGATCATTTTGAAGAATGGCCAGGCGAAAGGCGTGGTACTTGAGAACGGCGATGAGATTTACGCCGAAGTAATTTCTTCCAGCGTCGATCCACGTCTGACTTTCATGAAAATGGTTGGCCCGGAACACTTGCCCACCGATTTTGTCGACGACATCAAGCGCTATAAGTTTCGGGGTTCATCGGGCAAGGTAAACATGGCGCTTGATGCCCTGCCCGATTTCAAATGCATGCCCGGGCCGGGGCCACACCTGCGTGGCGCCGTCTCGATCTCGCCGAGCGTCGAATACATGGAACGCGCTTATGACGACGCCAAGTACGGCCGCTATTCGCGTCGCCCTTACATCGACATGGTTATTCCAACCTTGACCGATCCCTCTTTAGCTCCGCCGGGCAAACATGTCATGTCATGCTTTGTACAGTACGCGCCCTACAACTTGAAGGAAGGCACCTGGGACGAGCAGCGTGAAGCGTTTGGCGACACCGTAATTGAAACCATTGCCGAGCACGCGCCGAATATCAAAGACATCATTCTGCACCGGCAGGTTCTGACGCCGCTCGATATTGAGCGCGATTTTGGTTTGTCGGAAGGAAATATTTTTCAGGGCGAGCTGACGCTCGAACAGCTTTTCTTTCTGCGGCCGGCGCCGGGTTGGGCCCAGTATCGTTCGCCAATTCGTAATCTCTACATGTGCGGTTCGGCGACGCATCCGGGCGGCGGCATCATGGGCGCCAGCGGGCGCAACGCGGCAATGGAAATTTTGAAGGATAAGTAGTGGATATGGAGTGCGGTGGCAAGCGCAGCGCGACACCGCTTTGGATCGTTCGTTTTATCTAAAGCAGAATCGACAATGACACAAACCAAAGCGCCGTCGCCGCTTCGCTCTGCCGGCGCACTCCAGGATCGAGTCATCATTATCGGCGGCGGCCACAATGGTCTGGTCACGGCGTGCTATCTCGCCAAAGCCGGATTGAAACCTCTGGTACTCGAACGACGCGAAGTTATCGGCGGGGCCTGCGTCACCGAAGAATTCCATCCAGGCTTTCGCACCTCAACCCTTGCCCAAAGCACAGGGCCTCTCTCACCCAAGGTTTTTAAAGACCTTCACTTGGATCGTCATGGTCTTGAGTTCATCAAACCGTCCGTCCAGGTGTTCGCGCCGCGCTCGAACGGTGAGTCGATTTGCATTTATGAAGATGTGAAGCGCACAGCTGATGAATTGTCCCGGGTCTCGGCAAAAGACGCGAGAAATTATCCGGACTTTGTCTCGACGTTTGCGCGGATTGGTCGGGCTCTCGCGCCGCTGCTCAGGATGACACCGCCGGATATCGATAACCCTTCGAAGGGTGAGCTTTGGGATCTTGGCAGACTTGGTTTGTCAATTCGTGGTCTCGGCAAAAAGGACGAGTATCGCCTGCTGCGTTATGGCCCAATGGCCGTCGCCGATCTCGCCGCCGAGTGGTTCGAGACCGAGCTCCTGCGAGCAATCGTCGCCGCGCGTGGAATCTTTGGGGCGTTTGCCGGACCCTGGTCGGCGGGCACCTGCGCGGCCCTTTTGCTGCAAGCCGCGACCGACGAACACGCAATTGCACCGGCGACATTCGTCAGAGGCGGCATGGGCGCGTTGTCTCAGGCTTTAGCCAAAACGGCGACTGCGGCCGGCGCAGAAATCCGTACAGGTGCCGAAGTTGCCAGTGTCAGTGTCACCGATGGCAAAGCTGTTGGGGTGGTCCTGACCAACGGCGAAGAGATTAACGCGCGCGCCTTGATTTCAAATGCCGACCCGCGCACGACATTTCTCAAACTCGTCGATCCGGCAGAATTTGATCCGAGCTTTCTGACCAAGGTTCGCAACTATTGCGCGCAGGGCGCAGCCGCTAAAGTTCATCTGGCCTTATCGGCGCTGCCGAAGTTCGCATCGCTTAACGGAGATGCAAACGAGAAGCTTTCCGGGCGGATTCATATTGGGCCGGAGATTGATTATCTCGAGCGCGCTTTTGACGCAGCCAAGTACGGCGACATGTCGCCGCGGCCATACATGGATGTCACGATTCCTTCGCTGACCGATCCCAGCCTGGCACCAAACGGCGCACATGTCATGTCTATCCACGCGCAATTTGCTCCTTATCATTTGAAGGACGGAGACTGGAGGTCGCGGCGCGGCGAACTTGGCGACAGGGCCGTTGATACTCTCTCAGAGTATGCACCTGATCTGAAGGAACTGATCGTAGGCCGACAGGTAATTACACCGTTCGATCTCGAAGAGACATACGGTCTGAGTGGAGGCCACATTCATCACGGCGAGATGGCAGTGGATCAGCTATTCGCTTTTCGACCGTTGATTGGTTGGGCGCGTTATCGCACGCCGATCGCAGGGTTGTATTTGTGCGGAGCGGGAACTCATCCCGGCGGTGGAGTAACCGGAATGCCAGGCGCGAATGCCAGCCGCGAGATAATCAAAGACCTCAAACGAAAATAGTAAGTGGCACAGATTTCTGTCTGTGATTCGGAGCCCGCGTTCTACCGCGAAGCGGTTAAGGAACACAGCCCAGGGTAGCCGCGCTTCGCGGCTACCCTGGGTACCACGGGTCTGACATAGCAACCCTGACGAGGGTTGCGTCCGGCTTGCGCAAACAGATCCGCAACCCCTCTGGGGTTGTATCGGTAACGACTCGATCCCAGGGTAGCCGCGAAGCGCGGCAACCCTGGGCTGTAGGAGGCAACCGCTTCGCGGTTGGAAAGGAAAAACCTCAAACTCCCTTAACGCTGCCCCAACTCACTACCGAATCGGCTTCTCGCCTTTCATCAAACCTACGATCACCGCCACGACCGACAGCAACAAGCCAATCGCAATCGAACCGACCGCGATGAAAGTGCTTTTACCTTCAGCAAATCCACCGTTCAGCTTGCCCAGGAGTTCTTTTAGCGACGCATCGTGCGGAACAATCAAAATCCCAACCGCGATCAAAAGCGATCCCAGTCCCAAGAGCAACAGCCAGCCCGGAGTTTTCTCGGGTCTTCCCAGCGTGCGTCCAATCCGACTGCGCGAATAGCTGTAAGAGAGGTAGACAGAAAGTCCGATCATCAACCAGGCTACGAAGCGCCACCAAGATGTCGGCGGCAGATAGTACATCAGGAAGAGACAAGACGCGGCGCCGAGCATTGGTAAGAACCACGCCCCCAAAGGCACACGAAAAGGGCGGTGCCGGTTCGGATCCTTATAGCGCAGAATGGTGATTCCGACGCATACCAGGACAAAGGCGAACAGGGTCCCGATATTCGTCAGGTCAACCATCTCGTCGATGCTCATGACCGCCGCAAAGCCGCCTACGATTACACCCGTCAGAATCGTGGTGACGTGCGGTGTCTTAAACTTCGGATGGACTTTGGCAAAGACGGGCGGCAGCAACCCATCACGGGCCATTGAAAAGAAAATGCGCGGCTGGCCCAACTGGAAGACCAGCAGCACGGCAGTGTGCGCAACGACTGAACCGAACGCGACGACCGCGCTGGCCCAGCGCGCGTTCGGCGCCACATGATTAAGGGCCATGGTTAGAGGCTCGGCCTGTTCAGTTGCCAAACGAAGCTTTAACTCGGTGTAAGGGATCATGCCGGTGAACACCGCGGCAACAAGAACATAAAAGATCGTACAGACGACCAGCGAGGCGATGATGCCGATAGGCAGATCTCGGGCCGGATTCTTCGTTTCTTCCGCCACCGTCGACACTGCGTCAAACCCGATGTAGGCAAAAAAGACCACGGCGGCTCCAGCCAGAGTCCCTCCCCAACCAGTCGGCTGAAAAGGATGCCAATTCTTCTCCATCGTTGACGGCGATACGAAATAGAAAGCTGCGCCGATGAAAAACAAAAGCACTAGAATCTTTATAATCACCATGCCGGCGTTGAATCCGGCTGACTCTTTTATGCCCCAGACTAAGACCACAGTGATCAGCATCACGATGGCAAAGGCGAGTAGATTGAAAACTATGGGCTTGCCAAAAATGTGCGGCGCGTTTTCCAGCAGGCCGGGAATCTTTCTGGCTGTGCGAAAGTCCGTAGCCAACCAATCGGGAATATTGACGCCAAAAGCGTCCTGCATGAACGATCGAAAATAGTTGGCCCAGCTAATCGCCACCGCGACGTTGCCGATCGCGTATTCCAGGATCAGGTCCCAACCAATGATCCACGCGACCAACTCTCCCAGAGTCGCGTATGAATAGGTGTAGGCCGAGCCGGAGATCGGCACCATGGCTGCCATCTCGGCATAACAAAGCGCAGTGAAGGCGCAGACCACCGCGGTGATCACAAACGAGAGCGTCAACGACGGACCAGCGCCCGGTCGCGCCGCGTCACCCGCCGCAGCCGTACCAACCGTGGCGAAGATGCCGGCGCCGATAATCGCGCCGATGCCCAACAACGTGATATTGATTGGGCCTAGTGTGCGCTTGAGACGGTGACCTTCCTCCTGAGTAGCAGCGAGAAGATCGTCAAGTTTTTTTGTGCGAAAGATTCCGCGAAGCAAAGTGTGCCTCCCGAATTTCAGATTCGACGTCGATCTTGCAGTAGTGCCGTAAAGACCTGCGGAGTGTAAGACGTGGACTCTGAACTTTCAAGCTTTTTGATCTATGGTTGGAAATCTCATTCATCAAACCGATAGTTTGATCCTGATTTCGTTTAGAGGCGGGCTACTGCCCGCCCGCTTCCATCGTTAGCGAACAACGGCGGGCAGTAGCCCGCCCCTAAACGGAATCACCTGACACTACTTTTGCGTTTTCACTTTTGGCTTGTTATGCTCCGCTTCAATTCTTAGACTGAATCGCCCCATGAACTCCGAATCGAAATCCCGCGTCCTCTATGAGAACCTCGACACGACCTTCGTCAATCTCTGGGCCCTGCTGCGCAAGCTTTCGCAGGGCGGGTTTATCGGTCGCGTCCACGTCGAACTGAAAGATTACACGGCCGACGTTTTCATGACCGGCTCAAGCACGCCGCTGGTCCACGAGATCGATCGTGCGGCGGGGACTGAAAGGCTCGAAGAGACGGCGCTTCATCGCCTGGTCTTGCGGGTTCGCGAGACGCCCGGAACGATCACAGTCTTCGAAGGAGCGGATGAAGCAGTTGCCGTGCAAGCAACCGCTGTTTCCGAAAATAGGCCCGAAGAGTCTGATTCGATTGCGAAAAGCGAGATGAACTATCAGTCAATGCCTCAAGCACCTGAATCAGCCTTAGATGAAGCCTCCCTTGTTATCGAGTCCCCAGCTGAACCGGGCCTGACGGACGCAGACGCGAAAGCTCAAGGGCCTGATCGCAATCCGGCAACGCAGTTAGTCGAGCCGGCTTTGCCGTTGATCGAGCCCGTCGACGAGATTGAGTGGGCTGCAATCATAAAAGCCAGCGGCGAGTTAGTGGGCGGAGTCGAACGCGCTTTGAGTGGCCCAGGGGCCGACTTCAATTCCCTCTTTGATGGCGCCCGTTTAGAACTCGCCGACGATTACACTTTTCTGGATCCGATGTCGGGAGAGTTCACCTACTCGGATTCGGTTGTAACCTTGGGCAGTGAACTGCCGGTCGGTTCGTATGTCATCGGACTAAGTGAGACACTGCGCCGCATGGTTGACGCCGTCGCTATTGGAGACCGCGCCCGGCGAGTGCGAGAACGAGTCGCCCTCGAATTACTTTCGGTTGCGCGTAAGCGCCGGGAGATTCTGGAGCGTTCAGGTTTTCTGTCTCAACTCGACCGCATCGCAGGCACGAAGGTCCTTTGAGACAGAGGTCGGAGATCAGAAGTCAGAGATCAGCAGAACACTGCTTGTCTGACCCTCTGACTTCTGACTTCTGACCTCTGACCTCCGACTCTGACCTCCGACTTCTGACTCCATGTCTTCCTTCAGGAACATTCTTTTTCCGACTGACTTTACGCCGCATGCGCGCTCGGCGCTGAAATACGCCGCTGCCTTCGCGCGACAGGGCGGGGGCCGCATCGTTTTGCTTAGCGTCCAGACTGCGCCGGTGCCGCCCAACCTGATGACGATGCCTGAACGTTTGCTCGCGGACGAAGACTCGCAGTGGCTGCGCCAGATTCGCACTCAGATCAAGGACCTGCTTACCGATCCACTTTTCAACGGATTGGAAGTCGAACCGGTAATTGTGGAGGGTGAACCGGCGCATGAGATCGCCCAGGCCGCGCGGAACTATGACATCGATGTCGCCACCGTTGTGACTCACGGACGGCGAGGACTGGCGCGCGCGCTGTGGGGTTCGACGGCGGAAGAGATCATTGCTGAAGCGCCCTGCCCGGTGCTGACGCTGAGGCCGCCGCAGCACGACTTTGTCGAACATCGTGGCTCCGCGACCGAGATTCGTCTCAACAGAATTCTGCTGGCGACCAACTTTCGGCCTTCATCCATCGCGGCCACCCATCTGGCGCGTGAGTTGGCCGACACCGCCAAGGCTGAGCTGCATGCGATTTACGTTATTGGTGATTACTTCGAGCAGATTTCGGTGATGTTCCCCGAGGGCGGACGTTCAGCGCTTTCGCGCATGCGCGCCGAAGTGAACGAGCGCATGCAGACCTTTGCCGGAGAGGGCCACGGCGGCGTCCTGACGCATGTCGCCGAAGGGCGGCCCTATGCTGAAGTCGTCAGACTCGCTGCCCAAATCGACGCCGACCTAATTGTGATTGGAACCAGCGTGCACGCTTCTTTGTTTGGGGGGGCGGCGGCGCTGGGGTCTGAGATTGAGCGGGTCGTGCGCAACGCGCCTTGTCCAGTTTTATGCGTACCGTCGGGTCGAGTGGTGACGCCGCTGCCGGCGTTTGCTCCGCAACCGGTGCCACAGACGTGAGGCAAGGTAAACCTTGAGGCCAACGGATCGCGGACATAGCGGGGTCCCCGGCGGGGCAGCCCCGCTGGGGTGCTCGTCCTGTCCGCCTGAGCGCGCAGCGCGAATAGCTCCAGGGTAGCTTTGCGCCAAAAGTCAATCAATGAATTTAGCTAAGTTACAGAACCGCGAGCGGTAGCGAGCGGAATAAGGGAGCACGCCAGGCTATTCCGCTGCATTAGTTCGGAAGCAGATGAAGTCGTGCTTGAAAGTAGCGCCTTGATCCCGAGTAAATTTGTCTAAGGGTTGAGCGGGCTTTGCCCGCTGGCGGACAGGATGTCCGCGCTCCGTTAAGAAAAAGAGGGTCGCATAACGTCAAGTGCTATGCGACCCCTTCAGGGTCCGGATCAATCCTTGATTTAACCCGGGGGCGTTGCCCCCCGGCTATTGAATTTCACGCTTTCAGCGTCAAGGCATTCCGCCTACTGCCTACTGCCCTTTACTGCGGTTTAACTTTATCGCCTTCGACTGGATAACCCGCGCTCTTCCATGCTGCCAGACCACCCAACAACGCCGCTGCGTTGTCCACTCCCTTGGTTTTGAGTTCGAGCACCGCACCGGCACTCGTGTGTTCGGCCGGTCAAGTACAGTAGGCCGCGATCAATTTGTTACGCGGCAACTCGTCGATTCTTCCCAGGACAGTTCCCGTGGGCATTGAGATCGCGCCCTTGATGTGCTCGTCCTTATATGCAGATTCCGCGCGCGTGTCGATGATTAGCACGTCGCCTTTTTGCCAGAGGTCGTGCAGCTCGGTGGCGGTTATGCGGCGCGCATTGTCGGCCGGCGGCTTAGCCGGCTGCTGCGGACTCGGCGACGCTGTAGGCGTCTGCGCCAGCATCGTGTCTTTTGAATTACAGGCTAATAGGCCCCCAACTGCCAGGAGGAATGCCAGAAATACCAACGTTATGAATCGCATAATTATTTTCCCTTCCTGAGTTGAAAACTAATTTACAACTTTGAAGAGCAGATGAAAAGCGGAGGGACGTCTCCGCGAATAACGGCGTATAGAGTACCGACTTTAGTCGGGATTTTCGTTACCAAATAAAGCCCGACTAAAGTCGGTACTCTGAACACCGCTAATCAACGTCCCACTTCTTACCATAATTCAGGATCGGATAGTCGCACCAAATCTTCGCAGCGGTCTCATGGCCAACACGCTCAACGTACTGTGCTGCACTGGACCACGGCCAGTCCTGCCATTTCTCAACATAGCCATGTTGCACCGGATTGTGATGAATGTAGTTCACGCTGGCCCAAAAATGTCCATGTGATTTGATGCCGCGATCCAAACAGTTGTGCCAAACTTGGCGTCCGCGCTGATCATCTTCTCCATTCCATTTGAACGAGGTGCGGCCATGAAATTTCCCCAATGCAGCGCGAAGTTCCCCCAGGCGGTTTGTTTGGACCAATAGATGATAATGATTGGGAAGGACGCACCACGCATACATCTGAGTCGTAAGCCCCTCGCACGCATCCAACAATTCGCGTTCACATTCAGTCATTCTTTCCGGTGTGAGGCCGATTATGTGCTTGTGCCCATAGCATGCACCGGAGATCATGAATTGAAGAAGTCCCGCGAATTCCCAATGTGGGGGCGAGTGCCACGGGCGCTCTCGCAGACGACGATATTCGACAGCTTCACGTCTCTGCTCGACACTCATTTTGCGATAGTCGTACATAGAAAGTGACTCTCGGAATAGCGGCGTGTAGAGTACCGACTTCAGTCGGGCTTTTGTTTGCTAACAGAAAACCCGACTGAAGTCGGTACTCTATACACCGCCATCGAAACTGGACCGTCATAAAACAATTCGCCGATCGCCTTCGCGTCGGGTGACTCGCTGGCGGTCAAAATACTCAAGCAGCGGAATCGCATACTTCCGCGAGATGCCGGCGAGATCCTTGAAAGCAGCTACGTCGATCCCCCGATCGCTTTGCCTGGCGCCATGGTCACGCACTTTCATTGTCAGCTCGTCCAGCGCCGCCCGATGCATGTACATTTCGCCCTGAACCTGGACCAACCTTCCGGAATCAATCAGCAATTGGAGGATTTTTCGGCCCTGCTGGGCGGGCGCGCCGGAACACTGCAAAGCATCCTGTAGGCTGGGCGCCGACAGACCGGCGTCCTGATAAATCTTTTCCAGACGATCGCGCAAACTCGCATCCTCGTTCGAAAGCTCCCGAGTGTGTTCGCGCAGGCGGACGATCTCTTTTTCGGCAACCAGCGAATCTTCCTTTTCCAAAACTGCGAGCACGCCGCGAAACACTTCGATCGGCGCGTGAGCAAAGCAGCGCTCACGCAAGACCTCTTTCCCGAGGCCGCGCAAGAGCGGCTCGCGCCGGTGATGTGCCGCGACTTCGTCGACAACAAGTTGCTTAAATTCATCAAATTCTTTTCGGTCTAATAAGATTCCCTCGACGTCAACGATCGCCTCCGCGTCCAGGGATTTCTTTACGGCAGCTTCAATCACCTCGTCGCGCCAGCCCGTGCGAGCTGCCATATCAGCGCGCCGCAAACCGCCTCCTTCAGCATTTGCGACGAACCTGGCGAGCTGCGCAGTTTTCCCACCCTCAAAAAGTATTTCCAATCGGGCGCGAGCATTCGGAATATCTCGCGCCCGATGACGGGCCGAAAAGGGCTCGAGAATCAAGCCACCCCCGATTGTGATTTGCGGCGAGTACGAACGCAGAATAAATCGATCACCCAGCACTGCGACGATCGGCGTCTCAGTTCGCAGCTGAACAAATCCTCGCTGTCCGGGTTTGATCTCGCCGCCGTCTGCCAGCACGCGCACGCGGGCCAAGACTTCAGCCGCGCCGATATGGACTCGCACACGTTGCCGCGAACGGAGTGGCCTCGGCGCATTTTCGAGAAGATTAACCTGCGCATCGAAGGCCCCGGTTGGACGGAGACGGCCGGCCGGCGCCAGCACCATGCCCCGCTCGATGGCCGCTGTTTCAACACCGCCAAGATTGATGGCCGTCCGTTGGCCGGCAATCGCGCGCGGTACCGATGAGCCATGAACCTGAACGCCGCGAACGCGAACACGAGTGGCGGCGGGAAGGAGTTCCAACTCGGAGCCCTCGGCGATCTCGCCGGCGATCAAAGTCCCCGTCACCACTGCGCCAAATCCGCGCATCGTGAACGCTCGATCGATCGGCAGTCGCGTGACAAAGTCGGCGGAACGGCTCGCCACTTCCAAACCTGTCTCTCTCAACTTCGCCTTCAGGGTTTCAATTCCCTCGCCCGTACGCGAGCTGACCGCGATGATCGGCGCGCCTTCGAGAAACGATCCGGCCACCAGCTCTTCAATTTCAGACCGCACCAGCTCGAGCAACTCTTCATCAACCAGATCCTTCTTGGTAAGAATGATTAGGCCCTTGCGCACGTCGAGCAGCCGGCAGATATCAAAGTGTTCGCGCGTCTGCGGCATGACGCTTTCGTCAGCAGCGATTACCAGCGCTACCACATCGATGCCGTGCGCGCCCGCCAGCATGTTCTTGACGAACCGTTCGTGTCCGGGCACATCCACAAAGCCAACGCGGACATCGCCCAGATCGAGATCGGCAAAGCCAATGTCTATCGTAATCCCGCGCCGCTTTTCTTCGGGCAGCCGGTCGGCGTCGACACCCGTCAGCGCTCGCACCAGAGTCGTCTTGCCGTGGTCGATGTGTCCGGCCGTGCCAATGATTATTGATTTTGTGATCATCTATCTCTCGCGTGGTGCCGGGGGATCTTCTGCTCTACCAGGTAAATCCTAGTTGGTAACCCCGTGAAATGCGAAATGGACTATAGCGTCCTAATTTTCGGGTGGAGATCCCGGGGACATGGAGTCAGTACCGGGAGCGGTAGCGACCGGGTCATCGCCCTAGCGATCTCGACCGCAACGTAGGTTGAGACCCGGTCGCTAACGCTCCCGGTACTGACCTCATAATCAAATCTCTCACAATAGACACGACTCGCATCCCTCAGTAGCCCGAAGTTATAATCAACCAGTGAATTGTCCTGTAACTGGATCCGCGGAGCCGAGTACTGGAAGTGGGTCGATGGACGTCGAGGCTTATCTGAAGCGTATCAATTACACCGGCCCGCTTGCGGTCAGCGCCGAGGTGTTAAGGCTTTTACAACTGGCCCACTTGCGCGCAGTCCCTTTCGAGAACCTAAGCATTCACTCAGGCGAACCAATTTTGCTTAATGATGAGGCTCTGTTTGAAAAGATCGTTCGCCGGCACCGCGGTGGTTTTTGTTACGAGCTGAACGGTTTGTTTGCCACGCTGCTGCGCAGTCTGGGATTTGAAGTGGCCATGCTGTCGGCCCAGGTAGCCAACGCCGAAGGTGTTTTTGGGCCCGACTTCGCTCATATGACGCTCGTGGTTACGCTTGCCGAAAGGTGGTTGGTAGACGTGGGATTCGGCGATTCGTTTCTGGAACCATTGCTGCTCGACACAAACAGCGAGCAGATGCAGGGTGATCGTTCTTATCGAGTTGTCCGCGAAGGCGAAAGGTTGGTTCTGTCTCAGCGATCGAACGGCGATGATTGGAAGCCGCAGTATCGTTTCACTCTTAAGGCCTACCATTATCCCGACTACTCTGAGATGTGCCACTATCACCAGACCTCTCAGCAATCACACTTCACCCAGGCTCGCATCTGCTCACGCGCCACGCCCGACGGGCGGATCAGCTTGAGCGATCTGCGCTTCATCGAAACCGCTGGCGGTAGAAAGCAGGAGCGGCTGATTAGTGAGGAGGAGTGTGCGACGATGCTGCGCGAGCAGTTTGGAATTGTACTAAGAGAGAATCCGGAGGCTTAATTTTGGGGGCGCTGACTCGTCAGCGCTCTGGTAAGCGGCGACTTGTCGCCGCGAGTACGGTGTGGCGGCTGCGGCATGAACATTCAGCAATCCTACACAGAATGGTCGACCACATACGATCAGGATCGAAACCTGACTCGCGACCTTGATCAGATTGTCACCCGACATACGCTGGCTGAACTTCGTTGCCGCACGGTGCTTGAGATTGGCTGTGGCACTGGGAAAAACACGACGCTTCTTTCTCAGGTTGGTCAGCAGGTCCTCGCGCTCGACTTTTCGGAAGGCATGCTCGCGCAGGCCCGGCACAAACTGGCGCTTGATAACGTGACCTTCGCCGTGGCAGACATCACGCAGACATGGCCCTGCGCGGATCAATCGATTGATCTGATTAGCTGCAACCTCGTACTCGAGCATATCTCCGATCTTTCAACGGTCTTCGCCCAGGCTGGTCGGGTCCTTCGCGCACACGGCCGCCTGTTTGTTTCCGAACTACATCCTTTCCGGCAATATCTTGGGACGCAGGCGAGGTTCCAGAGAGATCAGGAAACGAATCATATTCCGGCGTTCGTACACCACGTTTCGGATTTCATCGATGAGGCAGCGACAAACAGTCTGGCGCTTTCCCAAATCAAGGAGTGGTCGCACGATGAAGATCGAGACAAGCCACCCAGACTGGTTTCATTCATGTTCCGGAAATAGAAAAAGCTAAAGGCAGCGGCAGATCGCGGACATCCTGTCCGCCAGCATGCGCAGCACGCTCAGTCTTGATAAAAGTTTACACTTGATTTTATTCGCACTCGTCTTAGGCGGACAGGACGAGCACCCCAGCGCCGCCCCGCCGGGGACCCCGCTATGTCCGCGCTCCGATCTACATAACGGGAACACAGTCTCGTTTCCATCGTGTAACCCGGAGTAGCGCGGCGGAGCAATAAAGACAGGCATGCCAAACTTCACACAACCGGGAGACGTTATGAACAAGACAAAGAGCTTACTCGCATTGGTGCTATTACTGGCAGCCGGCCTGGTCGGCGGGGCGACTGCCGAACGAATCAGTTATCCCGTTCCGACTCAGGCGCAGCGAGAGCAATTGAAAAAGCCGGATCGTTGGGAATACTGCTCGCTCAGCAGGGGGGCCGTCGGCCAGAGCCGTGGCGGCCTTTACTGGGTGATGTACTTCCGCGACGGTGGGCCCCAGATTGTCGAAGTCGAAGAAGCGGCCACGGAACGTTATGGTCCCGCCGCGGCCATCGCAAAGCTCGGCGATGGCGGTTGGGAGATGGTCGGCGAGGGTCCACTTGAAATGAGGGCCGGCGCAACCAACGCGATCTACTTCAAACGACTCAGGCGGTAGTCCATCCAGGTCCGTAAGCTGGAGGTTCCGAGCGGCCAATTCTGAGACCGGGCCTGCCGCTTAGTCCAGCGGCTGACCTTGAAATAGCGTAGACATCAAACTATCTTAGACACACGATTGTCCCTTCCGTACTTTGAGGATTCGTGAAATGGAAAGTCATCGCTTACGCAATCTGATTCTAATTCCCTGGCTTTCTTTACCGATAACCCTGGCTAGTTATCTTCTCCTTTGGACTCACTTACCCTCTGAAATTGCGGTTCATTTTAGTTTTTCAGGCAGCCCGGTTACGTCAATGAGTCGTTCGCAGTCGCTCCTGTTTGACTTGATTACCTTACTGCTCATCCTAACAGTCGGTTCGTTGATGCTGTCTAACCGCAAAACTAACCGCGTAAGAGTCCTTGTTGGTTTTTACTTTGGAATCTCGGCAGTGACCATCATCTCCCTCTCGTTGTTGCTCTATAACATCTAGCGCCTTAGTCCAGGTGACAATTCCATCGAAATAAACCAGGACCGAACAAAATCTTCTAAGGACTTGCGCGGCAAAACTCCGACGCCCCACACGTCTACCTAAAAGCGTGGCACGCGCGTCACGCCCGTGATCACGTGCAAGCGTCACGTGCTACACGCATTAATTTCTCTGTTACAATTCGTGCTCGAACCATCGAGCGCTTCATGAACGCGGAACCGCTGATATGAACTCGAATAGTTACTTGCATCAACCCCACGGAAAGCGCCTCGCCAAAATCTCCTTAACGCTCTTCATCTTCTTGGGCTGCGGAATGTTCTTCGGCTCGAATGCGGTCGCCCAGACACGCGACTGGCAGCCACAGCGGACCTGGGTGTTCGTGGTGGGCACACTCCAGTGGAAGCACCGAGACATGTTCGATTCTTTTCCGCAGAAGAATCGCCGCGACGCGCAACTGGTGCAGTTTTTCAAGCAACAGGGAGTACCCGAGGATCAGATGGTTTATTTGCAGGACGCTCGCGCAACTACTCGGAACGTGAAGAATTCTTTCGCGAACTTTCTAAGCAAAGCCGGCGAAGGCGATCTACTCTTCGTCTACTACTGTGGTCACGGGTACAAGTCAGAAGACGGACGCACCACTTTCTTTGCCACCTATGACGCGGGCGACGACGTGCCGGGCTGGTCTACGGATTCGATCGTCAAAGACATTGAAAAGTACTTCAAAGGATCGAGGGCCTTTCTGACGTCGGATTCTTGTTATTCGGGCAGCCTCGGGCAACAGGCGCGGCGCTTTGGTCGAAATGTGTCGTATGCCTGCCTCACCGCTTCGTCGGCCAGCGAACTCTCGACCGGAAACTGGACCTTCACCGAAACATTGCTGGCGGGACTTTCGGGAAAGCCCTTTGCCGATCTTAATAGCGACGGTCAAATCACTCTGGGTGAACTCGCCGACGACGTCAAAGCGGATATGGCCTTTGCCGAGGAACAACTTTCTACCTTTACTACCACCGGCGACTTTGCGCCTGACACGGTGTTGGCGCTCGCGGGACGCAAGTCAAACCCTGAGGTCAGCAAGCGAGTCGAGGTTAAGTCGGAAGGCCAATGGTGGAAGGCGCAGGTTGTCGACTACCGGGGCGGAGCGTTTCACGTTCATTACTACGGTTATGAAGATTCCGATGACGAGTGGGTGCGGTTGAGCCAGATTCGCGAACCGGCAGCGGAGAGGAATCGACGGACCGGCAGCACTAATCGACCGCTCAGTGAACCCTGGCGCACCGACAGAATCACACCGTGGGCTAACTAGCGTCTCATGAGACAATAGACGGAAGTGAAGTCATGGCGCCAACTCGCGAACCTCGGCATCTTTCTGCTAGCCGGGCTGGTCGCCTTCGCGAACATTCTCAACTCCTGGTTTCTGTCTGACGATTTTGCTCAGATCGGAAAAGTACTCAACGGCGATCTGTCCGTGGTTTGGGGGCAGTCGCAAGGTGGCTTTTTTCGGCCGCTCTTCATCCTGAGCTATTCAATTGACACCAAGCTCTGGGGCGCACGGCCCTTCGGTTTCCATTTCACCAACGTAGTCTTTCATTCGCTGAACGCATTTCTCACGTTCCTGCTATCCCTGCGGGTCGTTGAAGATCTAAAAATTTCCGCGACTACAAAGAAGACCATCGCCTTGGGAGCGGGCGCCCTTTTCCTTCTGCACCCTTCTCATACCGAAGCAGTGTCGTGGATTTCAGGCCGAGCCGATGTGTTCGCCACCTTCTTCTGTCTCGCTTCACTTTTATTCTATCTCGCTTACGCGCAGAGCCGGCGCCGATCGCGACTGGCGTTGTCCCTCTTGTGTTTCACCACCGCGCTGCTGGCAAAGGAATCAGCCGTTTGCCTGCCGCTGCTGGTCGTCGTGTTAGGACTTTTCATCGGGCCTGCGCGCTGGGACAGGAAAACCTTTTGGCGCCAGTTGCCCGTTTTTGCACTGTATTTTTCGATCCTGCTGGCGTTTATCGCGGTCCGTTATGTCTTCATCGGGTCACTGGTGGGCGGATACGGCGTCAGCCAACATTTGAATTTTTCACCGGGCTGGTTACGCGATCGCCTGCTCGAAGGCATTGTGAGATCTGTCTTGCCGGCGTTACCACATTCGTGGTCATGGTTTCTGTTTAAGCCGCTTCAGTCACGCGTATTCATCCTCATCTCTTTGACCTGCGCCGGCTTGATCGCCGCGGCGATTGTCTTTAGACGGCGTCGGTATGATCTCTCTGCACGCCGGGAACAGAACCGGTTTGTGATCATGCTGGTTAGTTTGTTCTTGTGCTCGCTGCTTCCCGTCATCAATCTTCGCCTTACCTTGTACCAAACGCTGGGCGAAAGATTCCTATACTTGCCGACAGTTTTTTCCTGTCTCTTGATAACGTACATGGCCGCGATTCTGCTTCGCCGGCAGACCCTTCTGGTTTCGCTTTTGATTGGCGTGCTGGGTTTCTATGCGGTCACGCTTTTCCGGACGAACCGGATCTGGAGTGAGGCAGCGAAGCTTTCCAGGAGCATTACGAATGACCTGGTTGATTCCTCAACCAGCGATCATCTGATCATTCTCAACGCGCCCGACAACCTCCGCGGCGTTCCGGTTTTCCATAACGGTCTTCCCGAAGCTGTAGGCTACTTTCAAAATCGAAAGCGTTTTCGACAAGTCGAGGTAATCGCCTTTCAGGAACTCCAATCCGCGGCAGACGAGGTAAGCCTAGCTTCCGGCGCTGACTCCGTGACACTGCTGCAGACGGATAACAGCGGGGGCTTTGCTCGCGTAGAACCTTCGCCGTGCCTCAGAGTCACTGCGCACAGTAAAACTGTGATCGAGTTCAGTTTCCAATCGTGCTCTGTCGACGCCGATCTATTTTTCTTTGATAAGGGGAAAATGGTCAGATTGCCAAACAGGTAACTCAGTGAAATTCGCCGTTTCGCATGCAGACCAAAAGATGGTTGACGGTTTGTAGCAGGGCGCGGGCGTTGCGCTCCATGCGTTCGATGGCGTCAAGCTGCATGGGCGAAAGTCCTGTCTCGCGGTCACGCTCGAGTAACTGGCACAGTCCGATGATTACGTGCAAGGGCGTGTGAAGTTCGTGACTCATGCCCTTCATGAAGTCTTTAGCGACGCGGTCTGCGGTTAGACCAGTCTCGTCAGCGGATGTCCGCGAGAGTGGGATATTGATTCCAGTCTTCAAGTTTTAAGTGAGCCACGCGCGAGAAACTATTAGGGTGCAAGCCGGCGCGAACCTCTTCCTCCGCTGTCTGACTTATCAATTTTCGTGCCCGGTGTCGGATTTGCTAATTTCGCCACTGGGGTGACGATTTAGGCTGCCGCATGATGTTCATCGCGCCGCTTGTGCCACATTACCGGGCGTATGTGCGAGCGGTTCCGGTACATGGAATGTTGAAGAGTGGTCCCGAGACTCTAAGACATTTCCCAGGCCCCGCGAATCAAGTCGCGCAGAATGCAGACAAGATGTCTGCGCTCCCAGCCGCTAAGTACAAAGTCATGGTCCTGGAAGAAACCTTTTGACCAGTTCACCCAACTGATCGAAATCGATGGGTTTGGTTACATACTCGTCGCATCCGGCATCCAGCGCTTCCGTTCGCGTCTCAGGGGAATCGTGGGCCGATATCGCCACAATCGGCGTGCGTCCCAACTCCCTGTGCTGACGAATCTGTCTTGTGGCGGCCAATCCATCCAACTTGGGTAAACTCAAGTCCATGAGGATGAGCGCCGGTTTTTCCTGCACGGCCAGTTCAACTGCCCGCTCGCCATCACTCGCCTCGACGACGGTATACCCGGCCAACTCCAGTAGCCTTCGCATCATAAATCGGCTGTCCTCAAAATCCTCGACTAATAGAAATAGTTTCTTTTCGCGCTGCATCAATGACCTCGTCCTAAGATTCCGCCCCACACATCTCCACGGGACTCACTTTTCACGCATCACTAGCGTACGCCCCTAACTTTTTGTTATCATCACGCACCGAAACACGACACAAAAAGGTGATGCAATTGAGCATAATTCGTACACATCTCTCTTTAGAATAGCCAACAGAAGTCGATAATGAAACCAGCACTCGCCAAGACTGTGGACAATAAAGCCCTTGAAGACTTGGGTCGGGCGACCCTGCAAATCGTTCACGATCTGAAGAATCAACTTAATGGACTCAAATTGTACGCCACGTTCCTGCGCAAGCGGGTCGAACGGGACGAAAAGTCCCCGGAGGAGCGCCAGACGCTCGTGAAATTAATTGCCGGGCTCGACCGGGTCGGCCGGGACATGACGGCGTTGGTTCGCTACTCACAACCTGTTGCGCTGCACCGGCGGTCGGGTTCGGATTTAGGAAGTCTAATCCAGGGCGTCGTCAAAGAGGTAGGAGGGCGGCCGGGCACTAACGCATCGGTGACTTGCGAGATCGAGAGCAGTTCGCTTTCCGGCGAATTCGACGCCGCGGTCTTAAAGGAAGCTCTGCAAGCACTGACTGAAGAAGCAGTCAACAGTATTTCTGCTCGTAACGGTGGCGAAATTTCCGTGCACGCCCGTGGCGAAAATGCGAACGACTCGCCCGCGGCCGTGATTGAATGGCGCGGCGTCCAACCCGGCGGCCGCAATCATTCGCTGCGCGCGTCCAATACTTACGGCACGGTGTATACGGCCCAGGCCGCCAGAATCATCGAGGCGCACGGAGGAAAACTTGAATGTGAGGCCAACACGATTCGAGTCTGGTTGCCACTGTCTGAATGATCTAACAATTCTCGGAACACACAATCAACTACTAACTGAATGCCCAAATCAAAAATAAGAGACGTACGCGTGCTCGTAGTAGATGACGAGCCAATGATGAGTGACTCGCTTCGTCAGCATCTCGCCGACGAAGGCTATGCCGTCGACACCGCGGCCAGCGGCGCCGAAGCTATCGACTTGTTCGATGGCGGCGCACACCACCTGGTAATTTGCGATCTGCAGCTTCCCGACATGGATGGCCTGACCTTGCTGCGTCACATGAAAGATGCCAAGCCGAGCACCGAAGTTATCGTGGTCACGGGCTATGGCTCAGTGCAGACCGCGGTCGAAGCTACCAAAGCCGGCGCCTTTTATTTCGTTGAAAAGCCTTTCGACTTTGAAGAACTGCTGCCCCTGGTGGAGAAAGCACTCGAACGTCGCGAGCTGATGGCTGAGACCGAGAGCATGCGCCGCCAGCTCTCTACCCGGGCCGAGTACTTCAATATCATCGGCTCATCAAAGCAGATGCAGATCATCTACGAGACGATCGAGTCGGTGGCGAAATCCGACGCCAACGTTCTGATCATAGGCGAATCGGGGACGGGTAAAGAGCTGATTGCCAACGCCGTTCACTATAACTCGTTGCGCTCTAAGAAACCCTTCATCAAAGTTAACTGCGCGGCCCTGCCGAAGGAGCTGATCGAGTCGGAATTGTTCGGCCACGCGAAGGGAGCATTCACCGGCGCGCATGCCGACAAGGAAGGATTGGTCCAACACGCCGCGGGTGGATCGCTGATGCTGGACGAAATCGCTGAGATGCCGGTGGAGTTACAGCCGAAACTTCTGCGCGTGCTCCAGGAGCGAACTTGCCGGAAGATTGGCTCGGAAAAAAGCTATCCAGTCGATTTTCGCCTGATAACTTCGACCAACCGCATGCCGGCTGACGCGATTCGCGATGGACTGCTGCGCGACGATCTCTTCTATCGTATTTCCACGATCACTATTCATGTGCCGCCGCTACGCGAGCGCATGGAAGACATTCAACTGCTCACCGATCACTTCCTCAGCGAGTACGCTGAAAAATACGAACGCCCCATCGCAGGCGTCTCACAGTCGGCTTATCAAAGATTGTTCAGCCATCCCTGGCCGGGCAATGTGCGGGAACTGCAAAATGTAATCGAGCGGGCCGTGCTCTTAGCCAAGGGCGAACGCATCGAACCCGTGGATCTGCCGTTTGATAAGGGCACCTCAACCGGAAGTGCGCCGGCCGCCCTCTCCTGGGATGTCCCGCCCAACATGACGCTTGAAGACATCGAGAAGTTTGTGATCGAACGTACGTTGCAGCGCACCGGCGGCAACAAACAAAAGGCCGCAAACTTGCTCGGAATTTATCGACCGCGGCTTTACAGCAAAATCAAAAAATACAACATCGGGCTCGAAACGGTCAGTCAAAACTAATTTACCAACAAAGGATTTACCGTCTGTGCCAGCTAATCCTGAAGACCGCCGGCAGTCTCCCAGAATCAGTGCGACTCTTGATGCGCGCCTCGATTTCAGTGTGCTGATGCGCGATGCCGAACCGAGCGACGGCGGCATTCAGCATCTGCGTGCCTGCGCCGGCCACACTGTGAACATCAGCGCTGAAGGGCTCGCGGTAGTCCTGCACGCTCAGAATATCGACGAGCAATATCTGTTGGGAGCTGAAGGCTCAATGTCGATAGAGTTGGATCTGCCGAACGGTCTGTCGATCGAGATCCAGGCGACGCCAGTACGTTACGAAAAGCTGGAAGAAGGTTATTTGATCGGCGCCCGCATCAGCCAAATGACCAGACGTAATCGAGAATTCTTCGAAGAGTACCTGCGCGAAATTGGCGAAGGTTAAGAAGTCCCGCAGATTTCACAGATTCAAAAGCGACCTGGCACGGCACCTCTTTTTACTCTTGGATTAGTTTCGTATTTTTTTGACCTGAACCAAAACGATCCGAATTCACACGAAACCACAGACAACCAGATCCGGTTCGTGTGAATTCGTGGATCGTTTTATCTGAAGAGCGGCAATCTCTTAAAACAAGAATTTCAAAATCTGCGGATTCCCTCAATCGACCTGATAAGTAGCCACGCTGGTCGGAGTCTCAAAACACCTGACCTTATAAATCTGCACGCGGTCATCGTCGATTCTGGCCGCCAGTTTTTCCAACACAAACCGCGCGACATTCTCGGCCGAAGGATTCTGCTCTTCAATAAAAGGTTCCAGTTCGTTAAGGTTCTTGTGATCGAGATAGGTGACCAGTTCATCCGCGGCTTCTTTCAATTCGACGAAATCAACCAACAGCCCAATGTTATTCAACTCGGCGCCACGAGCGTAGATTTCGATCTTGTAGTTGTGGCCGTGCAGGTTTTCACACTTCCCCTTATAGCCGCGCAGTTGATGCGCGCTGGAAAAGTTGCGTTCGATCATGACTTCAAATTGTGCCGGCATGCTTTCTATCCCTGTTCTTCCATCTTCTTGCGCAAACTCAGCGGACGCATGTCCGTCCAGACTTCCTTGATATAAGCCAGACACTCTTGCTTGGTGCCCGTCTTGCCGGCATCGCGCCAACCTAAAGCATTCTCGCGATCCGCCGGCCAGATTGAGTATTGATCTTCGTGGTTGAATACGACTTTGTAGAGTGTGTTGTCTTCTCGTTCTTCGCTCACTGGTAGTCTCCTGGGCGATGTAAGATTTTCGACTCTTGCCTCAAATCCAAAGCTAGAGCCCGGTATCCAGGGTCGCAAGTCGTGCGTACTGGATCAAGGTAGAGCGGAAACAAGCTTAAACGCAAAGGAACGCAGAGGATTTCGCAAAGGGCGCAGAGGAAAACCTTCGCGTTCCTTGGCGTCAAAATCACTTCAAACTCAAGCCCCCGTCGATTGAACCGACAAGCCTGCCGCAAACACTTTCCATAGCTCATCAACGTCCGAAGTCACCCGGCACGGCGGCAGGCTCTGCAAAAATGTCTGTCCGTACATCTTCGTCCGCAGACGCGGATCCAGAACCGCCAGAACGCCTCGGTCGGTCGTGCTGCGAATCAGACGGCCCAGTCCCTGCTTTAAACTGATAATTGCCTGCGGCACACTGTATTCATAAAAGCTCGAACCACCCTGGTCCTCGATGTAGCGTTGCCGCGCGGCCACGACCGGATCGCTGGGGACGGCGAAAGGCAGCTTGTCGATGATCACACACGACAACTGTTCTCCGCGGACGTCCACGCCCTGCCAGAAACTCGATGTCGCAAACAGAACGGCGTTGGGCGTTTCGCGGAACTTCTTGAGCAGGGCGCCCTTCGACGCACTGCCCTGAACAAAACTCGGGTAATCGATTTCCGGCGCGACGCGTTCGAACAGATCGTTCATGCCCGACAGGCTGGTCGACAACACAAACGCCCGGCCCTCAGTCGCGTTCACAATCTTGACGACTTCCTTAGCCGCGGCGCTGGCCCACTGTGGCGAACGCGGATCAGGCATCTGCGGCGGCAGGTACAAAACCGCCTGGTGTTCGAAATCAAAGATTGATTCCGCAATCATCTCGTCCGCCTGATCGAGCCCCAGGCGTTCGCGAATAAAATTGAAGTTGCCCGCGCTGGACAACGTCGCCGAAGTCAAAACCACGGTAGGAACTTTCTCGAAAAGCTTATCCTGCAGCAAACCCGAAACGTCGATCGGTGAAGCCCGCAAAAACACGCCGCGCCCACGCCGCTCGAGCCAGTAGACGAATTTCTTATCGTCCCCTTTGACGATGAAGTTCAGATCAAACCGCAGCTGTCGCGTGCGGCGGACAATGCTCTCGGCATCTGTCGGGGGTTCGGGCAAAGCGGCCAGTGTCGTCTCCAGCCGATTCAAAGCATTGTTCAATGCGTGATAAGAATCACCGTGGCGCAAATTGCTAATTTGCGCACCATCGTCATCGATCTCGTCTGAACGCAAATTAACAATTTGCGCTACAGGGGCGAGCGAGAACCTTCCTTCCAACCCACGCCCTTCACTAAACGAAATCCAGAACGTATCGGCAAAGCGCTGAATGCGAGCGCTGATCTTTGCCAACTCCCTTTCGGTCTCGCGATCTTCAAGCTTCAGCCCGCCCACATCACGCAACAGATCATCGACCTGATAGGTCGAAACCTGAGCGCCAAAATACTCGGACGCGACGTCCTCGATCTGATGAGCTTCATCCAGAATTACTGCCGCATAATCCGGCAGGACCGAACCATACGCGCCATTGCGCAGCGCCAGGTCAGCAAAGAACAAATGATGATTGACCACGATGATGTCCGCGTCGACAGCCCTCTGCCGCATGCGGGTGATGAAGCACGGGTCGAAGTCCGCGCATTGCTGGCCCAGACAGGTGTCCGAACGCGCGTCAATGTGTCGCCAGAACGGCAGGTTCTCCGGCAAACTGTAGAGCTCTGCTCGATCACCTGTTTCGGTCTTCGTGGACCAGCGAAAGACTTCATCGAAGTGATCGACCTCGTCCAGGCCGTCGAGCACCGGCATGCTTTCGGCGCGCTTGAGCCGATGCAGACAGGCGTAGTTGTTGCGACCCTTCATAACCGCGGCGCGAAACTTTGCCGGCAGGATGTCCTGAAGAAAAGGAATGTCTTTCTCCATCAACTGCTCTTGCAGGTTTTTGGTTCCGGTAGAGATGACCACGCGCGCGCCGCTCCCACACGCCGCGGCGATCGCCGGCACAAGATAAGCGAGGGTCTTGCCAGTGCCGGTGCCGGCTTCGACTATCAAGTGACGCCGCTGCTCGAACGCGCGCACGACTGCTTCAGCCATTTGAATCTGGCCGGGCCGGTGTTCGTATTCGGGATGCGCCTTGGCGATTAAGCCGTCGTGGCCGAAGATTTCTTGCATTGGAAAAAAGTTTATTCTGTTCAGCCGCGTTCACGCGGCTTTCCCGCAGGGTTGCTTACAACTATAAATTTCAGGTCTCTCCGCCGCGTAGCGGCGCCTGACTTTAGGCCGGCCTTTCAAGGCCGGCACAGCGTGATAGTAACCGATGCGTCGCATCGCGACGCTTGACTCATCCCCACAAGTAACGCTCATCGTAGTCGACATCGTGTTTCTTCAACAACTCCAGATACTCCTCCTGGAAAGTTTTCTTCCGATGATGTTTCCTCTGAGTCTGAATATAGGTAATGACATCCGGGATTTGAGACTTGCTGACCGTGAATCCACCAGAGCCCTCCTGCCATTCGAAGCGATGTAGTTTAGGAAACTCCTCATGAATCCATTTTGACGATTCGCCTTTCAGATATTGGGCGATCTGACTCGGACTGTACGTGGGCGGCGCCATCACGAGAGCATGAACGTGATCTTCGATTCCACCGACCTCGAGCGCTGTCATCTTGTGATGTCGGGCGATGCCGCCAATGTAGGCCCAGATGCGATCTTCGATTTCAGCCAGGATCCATGGCTCGCGATTTTTCGTGCTGAAAGTGAAATGGTAATGCAAAGAGGTGTAGGTATTGGCCATAGGAGTTCCCTTCGCAATCAGTCGTCGCTACGCGACGAACGGATCATTTCGATTACTCTACCCGGCCTTGAAAGGCCGGGCTAAACTCATTCGTCGCTACGCGACGCATAGATGCGCGTGACAAGCGGCACGTTCGATTTCACATGCCACACGAAATGTAGATTAATTTCGGAGTAGGCGCGTGTGGACATTGGGAGAAGCCCGCTGAAGCGGGCTAAAGGTTCAACCTTTAGTGGCCGACCCAGCCGTAAAACGGCTGGTCTAGTAACCCTGCGGGAAAGCAGCGTGAACGCTGCTGCAAGAAAGAATCCTGCTCCTTAACCTAGCACGCGTGTCAACCGACTATTGCCGAATCTCCAGCAACAAATCGGCAGACATCCTCAACATCTTAACTGACAAAGCCATCACACTTTCCCGACCCGCCTACTTCTTCCCTTGCCCCGATCGATGCGCGGCAATCTCCGCGATGAATCTCTCCCCAAACTCCTTCAGCTTCCGCTCGCCCACGCCGCTGATGCGGGCAAACTCCTCTTCATTAGACGGGAAGTATTGAGCCATCTGACGCAAGGAAACGTCAGAAAAAATAATGTAAGCCGGAACCCCGCGATTGTCGGCGAGCTGCTTACGCAATCGCCGCAGTCGATCAAACAAGACTTCGTCGCAAGCGATCTCACCCGACCGTTGCCCGCGCGCGCGGTAACTGGGGATACTACGGTCGCGTTCAACCCGTGTTTGTTTTGCCCTGGATTCGAGAATCGATTTAGCCAGTTGGACCGGCTGGCGCTCTTTCAGTGCCTGCCGGCCTTCCTCGGTGACTTGCAGCACGTTGAATTTTTCCGGCAGCTGGTGCAGAAAGCCGAGCCGAATCAATTCGCGGCCGATCAGCTTCCATTGGGCCTGGCTGTGTTCCGTGCCGATGCCGTAAGTCGAGACGGTTTGATGATCCCACTTCTTAACTTTTTCGGTTTCGGCTCCCGTCAGCACCTCGGCAATTTGATTGACGCCAAAATCGAACCCGCTCTTTTCGCGCACGCGATAGACGCAGGACAAAAACTTCTGCGCCTCAACCGTGCCGTCGAAGGTCTCGCGCGGCGTCAGGCAATTGTCGCAACCAGCGCAATTTAGTTCGCGCCAGTCCTCGCCAAAGTATCGCAGCAACGTAGCCCGACGGCATTCGTGGCTCTCGGCAAAATCGACCATCTGACGCAATTGGCGGCGGGCAATTTGTCTTTCATGTTCATCGGATACTTCATCAATGAACTTGGAGTACTTGACTGCGTCTCCGGCGCTGAAGAGCAAGAGGCATTCGCTCGGCAAACCGTCACGGCCGGCCCGGCCGGTCTCCTGATAAAAGCCTTCGACGTTCTTGGGCAGATCGTAATGGACGACGAAGCGCACGTTCGGTTTGTTGATGCCCATCCCGAAAGCGATCGTCGCGCACACAACCGTTACCTCGTCGCGTAGAAACAGTTCCTGATTAACCGTGCGAGTTTTCGCATCCAGTCCCGCGTGATAGGGCGCCGCCTTAACCCCATCCAGGCTCAGACGTTCGGCCAGGCTCTCCGCGCTGCGGCGGCTCTGGCAATATACGATCCCGCTCTCGTCCTTCCGCGCGCGCACAAACTCGGACAGTTGGCTGTAAGAGTTTTGTTTAGGCAGAACGCGATAGGTGAGATTAGGGCGATTGAAACTGGCGACGTAACGACCCGGCTGGCGCAGATGAAGTTGCTTCGCGATGTCGCCACGTACACGCTCGGTAGCCGTCGCTGTAAGCGCCATCATCGGCACGTCCGGAAAATGCTGACGGAGTTGAGCGAGCTCCCGGTAATCAGGCCGAAAGTCGTGGCCCCATTCGCTGATGCAATGCGCTTCATCAATCGCGAGCAGCTTGACGTTCCAGCCTTTCAAGTCGGCCAGGAACCCGGAGAGCATCATGCGCTCAGGCGCGACATAAAGCAGGCGATACTCGCCCGCATGCAGCCCGCGCAGACGCGCTCGCGATTCATCCGCTTTGAGCGAAGAGTTAAGAAACGTTGCCGCCACCCCGCTGGCCGTAAGGGCATCCACCTGGTCCTTCATCAAAGAGATCAGCGGCGACACCACCACCGTCAGCCCTGGCCGCACCAGCGCCGGCAATTGAAAACAGAGCGACTTGCCGCCACCTGTCGGCAACAGCGCGATCACATCGCGGCCGGCGAGCGCATCCCGGATGATCTCTTCCTGCAAAGGCCGGAATGAATCAAAGCCGAAGAATTGTTTGAGGATGGGAAGCAGAGATGTTGGATTGGCGCTCATTAAGTAAGGCAAAAAGCTTGGCCCCCGATTTAGATAACCTGATTCTAAAACGGGAATTCGATTCGAACGTAGTTTAGCAGAATCATGCTCAGACGATTGCCCCCAACCCGGCCCGTGGAGTCTCCCATTACACTCTTTAATGAAACCAATTGTATATTACTCTCCGTTAGATCTGACCATTTCTCATTATCGTGGAGAGCTTTGAATGAAGAGCTGCCCGACATGCAATCGAACCTTTGAGGATACACTGACCTACTGCGTGGTGGACGGCTCGATTTTATCCGCCCCTTTTGATCCCGAGGCAGCTCGGCGTCGCCCCAGCGGTCGCGACACTGCGCCACCGCGCACCGAGATTCTGCCCCCGCCGCCTATCGTTGCTGATACAACTGGTCCAGGGCCGGACCTGAATCAACCGGACGCTATACCTCCGACGGTTGCCGGCCCCGCTTCAGATCCAGGCCCTCCAGCAGTCGCCTTTCCGATCGCACCGGAATATTCTCCATCCGAATCGGCCGCATCGCGGCCCGTCGAAACTATCAGGACACCGCCGCCAAAAGTAACGATCGGGAACCTTCACGGCGGGGACATCTCAGCGCCCGCGTCTTATGTTGGAGCGTTGAATAATTCGAGCGGTGGTAAGCGCGCAGCGTTGATTGCTCTCGGTATTGCCGTTCTTGTCATGGTAGTGGTTGCACTGTGGTTCACGCTCCGTTCCAGGACGCTGACGCCCTCGGGGGTCACTGCGACAAAGCAACCAGCGACGCGAAGCTCTGACAGAGAGCAACTCCGTGGCACCTCTTTTACCGAAAGCGTTAATGGCGCTCAAATAGAAATGATTTCAGTCCCCGGAGGCACGTTCCAGATGGGTTCGCCAGTTTCGGAAGTGGGCCGTGATATGGATGAGGGGCCGCAAAGCGCAGTGGCGGTAGCAAATTTTTACATCAGCAAGTACGAAGTCACTCAGGCCCAGTACAAAGCCCTGATGAACGCGAATCCATCGAGCTTTAAGGGCGACGATCTTCCCGTCGATAGCGTTACCTGGGAGGACGCGGAAGTGTTTTGCCGCAAGCTTTTACAGATAACCGGCAAAGGATATCGATTACCGACTGAAGCCGAGTGGGAATACGCGAGTCGCGCCGGGACGCAAAGCGCGATTGCCGGCATTATCGATGCGACGACGTGGTACAGCGCTAATTCGGGAGGCCGCACCCACCCCGTGGGCCAAAAGCTGCCGAACGATTTTGGTTTATATGACATGAACGGCAACGTTTGGGAATGGTGCCAATCAAAATATAAACCGTATCCCTACAAGGCGGATGACGGCCGGGAAAATGTGCAGGACAATGACATTCGAGTAATGCGCGGCGGTTCATGGGAAGCTGGTCTAACGTCCTGCCGGTCCGCTTACCGCCGGCGTGTGATACCGAACGTCCGTGCAACCATTGGCTTTCGCATCGTCTTGCCCGAACGTTAGCACAGGTTCATTTATGCTCGCGCCTTTAAACGTTTAGCATACAACGGAAACCTCGCCGTCAACTCCGCCACTCCCTGCTTGACCTTGCTACGCACGGCGTCCGATTCCGGTTCGTTAACCACTTGCGCAATCAGCCTGCCGATCTCAACCATCTCCGGTTCTTTCATGCCGCGCGTGGTGACTGCGGGTGTGCCGATACGAAGACCGGAAGCTACGAAGGGTTTGTTCTGATCGAAAGGGATGGTGTTCTTGTTGACTGTGATCGTGGCTGCTTCGAGGGCTTTCTCTGCGACTTTGCCGGTGATGCCCTTACCGTCCATCCAGACATCGACCAGCATCAGGTGATTGTCGGTGCCGCCGGAAACGATGCGCAGTCCCTGCTCCTGCAACTCGGAACAAAGTGATTTGGCATTCGCCAGCACCTGCCGCTGATATTCTTTGAAGTCTGCACGCAGGGCTTCGCCAAAAGCGACCGCTTTGGCCGCGATGATGTGCACCAAAGGCCCGCCCTGAACGCCGGGGAACAGACGCCGATCGATTTCTTTCGCGTGCTCTTCCTTGCACAGGATCAACCCGCCGCGCGGACCGCGCAGAGTTTTATGCGTCGTGGTCGTCACATAATCAGCCACCGGAACCGGCGACGGATGCAAGCCGGCCACGACGGGCCCGGCGATGTGCGCAATGTCGGCAAACATTCGCGCGCCCACGCTCTTCGCAATCTGGCTGATGCGGGCGAAGTCGATGATTCGCGGATAAGCCGACGCCCCGCACACCAGCAGCTTTGGCTTATGCTCCTCAGCGATCCGTTGCAGCTCGTCATAGTCGATTGTTTCGGTTTCCCGCGAGACGCCATAATCAAAGACTTTATAGCTGAGTCCGGAAAAGTTGAGTGGGTGGCCGTGCGTCAAGTGACCGCCGTGCGAGAGATTCATGCCCAGGATCGCGTCGCCGTATTGAATCGCGGCGAGATAGACAGTCATGTTGGCTTGGGCGCCGCTGTGCGGTTGGACGTTCGCGTGATCGGCGCCGAACAATTGCTTCGCGCGATCGATCGCAGCCTGCTCGACCACGTCGGCATATTCACAGCCGCCATAGTATCGCTTGCCGGGATAGCCTTCGGCGTACTTGTTTGTGAACACCGATCCGGCCGCCTCGAGCACGGCTTCGCTGACAAAGTTTTCGCTGGCGATTAGTTCCAGGCCGTTGGCCTGGCGGGCGACTTCGTGGTCGATGGCGTCGGCGATTAGTGGATCAACTTCGGCGAGTGGCGCGTTTCGTTTTTGGCTCATGAGTTATCTTCAGACGCAAAGTTTCCGGATCTCTTCTTTTTCAATCTCTCGAATTTTCTCGACCCGGCGTTCGTGCCGGCCGCCGTCATATTTGGCCGCGAACCACGCCCTTACGATTTTGGGAAGTTCTTCGCCTGGAGTAACGCGCGCGCCCAGTGCCAGGACGTTGGCGTCGTTGTGCTCGCGGGCCAGCGTGGCAATCTCTTCGTTCCAGGCGACAGCTGCGCGCACGCCGGGCACCTTGTTGGCGGCTATCGCCATGCCGGTGCCGGAGCCGCAAACCAGCAGCCCCTGCTCGACGTTTCCCTGCGCTACCTCTTCACCTACTTTGCGTGCATAGTCGGGATAGTCGACCGACTCTTCCGAAACCGTGCCCAGGTCTTCATACTGAATCCCGAGCTCATCGAGGACCGGTTTCAAACGTTCCTTTCCCTCGTAACCCGCGTGATCGCTGGCAATTGCTATTTTCATCCGTCGAACCCTTGCTTAGAAAATTTTGTGCAGCGATGGTACATCACGCGTCGACGTAGCCGCAACGAAAGCACAGCGGCGTTTAGAGTACCGACTTCAGTCGGGTTTTCAGGTGAAGAATAAGGCCCGACTAAAGTCGGGACTCTGAACACCGCCTGTTTGCGTTCACTGCTTTGCTAGGCCAAAATGCTTCCCTATGCGCTGGTCACAAACTTTCATTCCGACACTTCGAGAAGACCCGGCTGACGCCGAGGTCGTATCGCACAAGCTCTTGCTGCGCGCGGGAATCGTGCGCCAACTTTCAGCCGGCATTTATTCTTATTTACCGCTCGGGCAACGTATTGCGCTGAAAGTCATGCAGATTCTTCGTGAAGAGATGAACCGCATTGGCGGGCAGGAATTCTATCTGCCGGCCCTGCATCCGGCCGAAGTCTGGCAGGAGTCTGGACGCTGGGACGCGATCGGCGACGAAATGTTCCGCCTGAAAGATCGCAAAGGCGCGGACATGTGTCTGGGCATGACGCATGAAGAAATCTTCACTTCGATTGCCCGCAACGAGATCAGATCTTATAAGCAACTGCCGCAGGTTTGGTATCAGATTCAAATCAAGTTTCGCGACGAGGCGCGGCCAAAGTCGGGCCTGATGCGCTTGCGCACGTTCATCATGAAAGATGCCTACACGTTTGACGTGGATCGCGCAGGACTCGATCGCTCGTTTGCAGATCAGCGTGAAGCCTATAAGCGGATCTTTACGCGCTGCGGAATTGATTTCTCGATTGTCGAAGCTTCGTCGGGAGCGATGGGTGGATCTGAATCAAGTGAATTCGTGGCTAAGACGGATGCGGGAGAGGACTTAATCGCCAGCTGTTCGAATTGTGGATACGCGGCGAATGTCGAGAAGGCAACTTCACGCTTGCCCTCGATTGACGACGAAGCCGGACCTGAAGCGCCGGAAGAATTTCCTACGCCGGGCGTGCGCACGATTGAAGACCTGACGATATTTCCGGGAGGCGCTGCTGCTAATCGTCAAATCAAGTCGCTGGTTTTCGTCGCTACGATTGACGGCGAGCTGCGGCCCATTCTCGCTTTGCTTCGCGGAGACCATCAATTGCACGAGGTTAAGTTCACTGATGCGATCGGCGCCACGGCGTCACGCGCCGCGCACGCGGAAGAAATTCAACAGCTGCTCGGAGCGGCCGCCGGCAGCCTCGGCGGAGTTGGCGCAAAGGAGATGACGCCCAAGCTCTTCATTATTTCTGATTTGGGGCTGAAGGGCCGGCGCAACATGACAACCGGCGCGAACAAAGACGACCATCATCTGCGCGGAGTCGACATCGAACGCGACATCAAGGTCGATCAGTGGGCTGACCTCCGCACCGTTACTTCCGGCGAAGCCTGTCCGCGTTGTGAAACCGGCGTGCTGGAAGTTTACAAGGCGATGGAGATTGGTCACATCTTCAAACTCGGCACCAAGTATTCCGAGTCGATGGGCGCAACCGTGCTGACTCAGGATGGGAAGCCGGTGCCAATCGTAATGGGCAGCTACGGCATTGGCGTTGAACGAATCATCACGGCCGCGGTCGAACAGAGTCATGACGAGAACGGAATCATCTGGCCCAAGACCCTGGCGCCTTTCGATGTAGTCGTGACCATCACCAACGTCAAGGACGAGAAGCTGCGCGAGGCGGGCGACAAGCTTTATGAGGATCTGCGACATGCCGGGTTGGATGTCTTGCTCGACGATCGCGATGAACGCGCGGGAGTGAAATTTAAGGACGCTGATCTGATCGGCATTCCCTATCGCATCACTCTCGGCAAGAAGATCGCCGATCAGATGGTCGAGCTCTTCGATCGCCGCACCAAGCAGAGCGAGGACGTGAAGCTGGACGAGATCGTCTCGCACGTGCAGAAGCTAGCCCTGGCTGGATTGTGACCGTCCCGGAAACCGGGGCATTAGCCCGACCGTCAGGGAGGGCTCAGTGTTAACTTGGGAACTCTCCCTGACGGTCGGGCTAGTGCCCCGCCCCCCGCCAGACTCAAAAAATCGCAGCTCTCCCTCCCGACAGGCCAGAACCTGTCTTCCCGCGTTATACTGAGAGCGAATGAAAGTTAATGCGCGCCCAACCCGTCCTACGATCCTGATTTTACTTTGCTGTGCCTCCCTGCTCATCATCCCCGGATCGCGAATTCGCGCACAAGATCAACTTCCCGAACTGGTCCGCCGCATTAAACCTTCGGCCGTGGCGATCGAAACTTTCGATGCGCGGGGTGAGAAGCTTGCGCGCGGCAGTGGCTTTTTCATTGACGTCGATCGGGTAGTAACGAACCGTCACGTGATCGAAGGCGCTTACCGCGCTGAGGTCCACCTGAACTCGGGTCACACTTTTCCGGTCAAGCATGTCCTGGCCATCGACGCTGAGGGCGATGTGGCCTTGTTGAAAGTGGACGCGCCGGCGAACCTGGTCCGCCCTCTTTCGCTCGATCGCACTTCGCCTCAGGAAGGCGAAAGCGTGGTCGTCATCGGCAATCCGTTTGGATTGGAAGGCAGCGTGACAAACGGAATCGTTTCAGCCGTGCGCGACATTCCGGGCTTTGGCCGCATCATTCAAATCACCGCGCCGATCTCTCCAGGATCCAGCGGCAGTCCGGTAGTGAACATGCAGGGCCAGGTGATCGGCGTGGCCACTTTGCAGATCACCGGCGGCCAGAGCGTCAACTTTGCGATTCCCTCTGAGCGCATCGCGCAGCTTGGTCGTTCGGCGCAGTCCGACGGGTCGCAACCGATGTCGCTCGGTGATTTGGTCGCGGCCACCGGCCGGAACAAACGGGCGCGCGCCGTCGAATACTTTCGCGACGGTCTTAGTTTTCTCTCAAAAGATGATTGCCAGAGAGCTCTGCCTTACTTTCAGAAAGCTACTGAATCCGACAGCGGCTATGGCGAGGCCTGGGCGCAAACGGGCTTCTGCAACGAGAAGCTGGGCCGTCATGCTGAGGCCGTCGAAGCCTCAAAGAAAGCAGTTGGCATCCGACCCTCAGCCGAATCCTACTTTAATATCGGCCTGGCAAATTATTATTTGAAGCAATACCGCGAGGCAGAACAAGCTTACCGGCAGGCAATCAAGCTCGATCCTTACAACGCCGCCGATGCTTATTATGCGTTGGGTCTGACCTATCGTGACTGGGGCCAGTTTGACGACGAGATTCAGGCTTACAAGCAGGCCATCAGGCTGAAGCCAGACTACACCGCCGCGTATGAGCGGCTGGGCCAGCGTTACCTACAGTCAAAGAAGTACGCGGAGGCGGTTGAGATTTACAAGCAGCTCTCTGCACAGCGTCCGGGTGATGCGAACGCGCAAAACAGTTTGGGTGAAGCCTATGAGTCACTGGGTCGCCGCGATGAAGCGGTCGAGGCATTTCGGCAGGCGACACGTTTGAAACCGGACTTCGGGAAGGCCTACTTCAATCTTGGCAAGACGCTGCTGGCGCAGGGTAATCGCGACGGCGCGATCGAGCAGTACGTTTTATTACAGAATCTTGATCAGGATTGGGCTGACAAACTTTACGGATTGATCTATCCCTGACCTCTTGTAGCGCAAGTTGTTAACTTGCGTCCCTTGGTCTCCCGCAACTTTACTCATATAGGAAAGCGGACTTGATTCCTGGGAGCGCGGACGTCCCGTCCGCTCTTGATGCCCACGGCTGCGGACGGGACGTCCGCGCTCCCAGCGTAAAGAAATTGAGGCCGGATTGCGCTCTCCCCTTCGCAACCCGGCCTCATCCAACGGCCATCCGAAGACGACCGAACCCAAACTGTTTCTAAATATCCTTAGGAGTAATCGAGGCCGAATCGCGCTCTCCCCTTCGCAATCCGGCCTCAACCCACGGTCGTCGCAAAGACGGCCGAACTTAACTCTTCCCTTAATACCCAAGGCGGCGGTTGCGTAGTTTGTAGGTGTACAGTGCCGAGGCGCCGAGACCGCTCAATGCTCCAATTGCCGCCCCACGCTTGCCGCCCATCAATCCGCCGATTACCGCCCCACCGACCGTACCCGCGCCCAGCGTCACTTTATCCCGGTGCCGGGACCAGACGCTTCGATCGCGATAGCCGTAATCATAGTAGGCCCGCGAATCAGTGCGCGCCGGTTCGTAGTAAGTACGGCGACTGCGTCCCTGTGCGAAGCTTGGCGCTGCTACCGCTGCTAGAATCGTTATCGTTATTAGTAATGCGATTAATCTTTTCATGATCCACTCTCCGGGCTAGAGAATGGCAATGAGTGTGCCACGAAGGAAAGTATGCTGACGTTACTCAGACCTCTTCGGGGTTTGTTAGCCTCAAGGGGAAATTTCGCCTTGCAAGAAATATCTCAGCGACACTGTGCGAACGAAACGGTGTACGATATGGTCATTCGCAGACCTGAAATGGAATGGAGCCGCAACGAGGGCGTTGGTCAAGCTAACTCGCCCGCTGAAAACTAAATGTTCCCCCCAAAAGTAGTCTCAAAATGTCCGTTCACGCTTCTGTTCTTGCTGCTCTGTGGCGGGACACAGATCGCACTTTGCCAAAACCGTTCGGCCCATTCGGCTCCGGTCGAAGTCCCTTTTGAGTTTGTCCATAACCAGATAATCGTAACCGTTAAGATCGGCGGCAAGGGTCCCTATCAGATGCTCGTCGACACCGACACGGACCCCTCGGCTATAGACCTGAGCACTGCTAAAGAACTAGGACTCGGGCTGGACTCTAAAAGCTATTCGGCGACCGGCGGCGGCACGAGCCCTCAAACAATCCAGTTGACCAGATTGCCGTCGGTGGAACTCGGGACCATCCTTGCTAAAGACGTAGCAGCAGTCGCAGTCGATCTTAAGAAAGTGGCTGCCAAACTTGAACGGCCCCTTCATGGTGTGCTGGGATACAGCTTTCTCAAGGACCGAATAGTTCAGATCGACTATGCGGAATCCAAGCTGCGCTTCTTTGCTGAGTCTCCTTATGCCGGAATTCAAAATCAGCCTAACACCGTGAACAAGATCGCCATGCCGTTTCGTTACGACGACGGCGTGATCATCGATTCGGTCTTCATCAACGGACAGAAGCTGAAAGCTGCCCTCGACACCGGGTCGAGCGGAACATTCGCGCTGACTCCCGAAGCCGCCGCCATTCTTGGGCTTGATGATCAGGCACAAGAAGGCACTGCGGAAAAATCCGTTAGCTACAATGGCGAATACGAAGGCAGGTCCGGTGTGCTCAAGTCAGTTCGTCTTGGAAGGCTTTCAATAGAATCCGCGCCAGCCTCTTTCTGGCCCGCCGGCGCCGGCCACGACAAGGCAAAATTTCAAGTGAACATCGGCAATGGATTTTTCAAGGACTACCTGATGACCTTTGATTTCCGCGGCAAGATGGTGGTGTTTGAGAAGCCTGACGACTAAAGCACCCCTTTCAGAAAGGACGCACCACAGTGAATGTTGACGACGAACCCGATCAGGAAAAACGGATCGAAAAACTAAAGGCACAACTGGAAGACCTGGGCGGAAATATTTCCGACCCTTCCGACTTGTCAGCGGACATGGAAGAGGAATTCCTGAAGCACATCCTGGCGTTTGAAACTGCCGAACCGACCAGTTTGCTGCAGTGGCTGGGAAATGCCGGGCAGGACGTGCCGCCGCCCGAGGAGCTGGATGACTCTCAGTTGCACGCGAAACTTTGGGAGGTAATCGGGCGCATGGCTTCGTTGGGAGCTTATCTCCACAATACCAACCATCTCAGTGACCGCGAGTTGTATACCTATCTGTTCGCGGAAGGTCTGCGTGAAGACGCGGTGCTGTTTCCTGATAACCCCGGTTATGTTTACGGTTTGGATCTGTTGGGCAGCGGCAGCGAGGAAGACATGCAGCTTTATATGAAATATTTCGCGGACGAAGCGTATCGAGCGGAATGGAAGGCGCAGTTTCCCGAATTGGATTTCCCACCGCACCAGGACCCGCCATTCGATCGCGACAAGGATCTGCCCAGGTCTCCGCTGGGATGAATACCTTCCGACAGGATTAACAAAATTCAGAAGATTGCTCTCAAGACCTTTGTGAACAGCTACTATCTTGTGAATCGTGTTAATGCTGTCAATGTCTATTACGCCGAGATCATCGTGCCCGTACCTTTGTCGGTAAACACCTCCGCCAACAAAGCATTGCGCGCGGTGCCGTTGATAATGTGCGCGCTCCCGACGCCTCGGCGCAGAAGTTCGATGATGTTTTGCAGCTTGGGAATCATGCCGCCGGTGGCGCTTCCCTTCGTAACCAAAGCCTCAGCTTCGTCAGCGGTCAAACGCGAAAGTTTCGTCTCCGGTTCGCCCGCGCGCAGGAAAATTCCGTCGACATCAGAGAGCAGAACCAGCTTCTCGGCTTTGAGCTGGATAGCGATCTCAGATGCGATCGTATCAGCATTGATATTGAAGACAGTCCCCTCTCCATCAGCTCCGAGAGACGAAATCACCGGCAAGTAACCGTGGTCCAATAGTACGGTCAACAAGCGCGCATTGATCTCTACGATGTCGCCCACGTTACCAAAATCGATGCGCTCGCTCTCTCCGGTATCGCGATTCATGATGTCTTTCGGCGGACGGCGCTCGGCATGAACGATGTTCCCGTCCACACCGGACAACCCCACCGCTTCAACGCTCCGATGCCGCAGCGCCGACAGAATGTCTGTATTGATCTTGCCGGCAAAAATCATCTTGGCCATTTCCAGGGTGGCATCGTCTGTTACCCGCCGGCCTTCGATAATTGTCTGTTCAACTCCCATCAGCCTGGCCAGATCGCTTAGTTGCTTACCGCCGCCGTGCACCACGCAGAGACGGATGCCGACCTGATGCATCAGAGCCAGTTCTTCCGCGAGTGAGATCAACCGGTCGCGATCTTCAGTCACCTTGCCGGACAACTTGACGACAAACGTCTTGCCCTTAAACCGCTGAATGTAAGGCAGCGCTTCGCGCAGGAGATCCAGCCGCAATTGATTGCCAACGTCAGTGGTGTCAGTCATCGTACTCCTTCGTCAGGACAGCAATTTCTTCAGGATAGCCTTTTGCACATGCAGCCGATTCTCCGCTTCATCAATAACAACTGAAGCCGGTGAATCGATTACCGCATCCGTTACGATCACATTCCGTCGCACCGGCAGACAATGCATGAAATGTGCGCTCTCGGTGCGCGCCATCTTCTGTTCATCCACCATCCACTTGCAGCGATACGACGCGCGTTCCGCGATGTCTTTTTCCGGCGCGCCATAAAACGCTTTGCTGCCCCAGCTCTTGGCGTACACGATCTGAACTCCGTCGAATGCCTGATCTACATCACTGGTCACGCTCACGCTGCCACCTGACTGTGATGCTTGCGACCTGATCGTTTCCATCAACTCATCGTCCAACTCGTAGTTTTCAGGATGAGCGATCACCAGGTCGTGGCCCATTTGCGCGGCCGCGAGGGCAAAACTATTCGGCACGGCCATCGGCAGAGGCTTGGGGTGCCAGGCCCAGGTCAGCAGAACCTTCTTCCGGCCTTTCCCCAGCTTCTCTTGTATCGTCATCATGTCGGCCATTGATTGACAAGGATGATGCATCGCCGATTCGAGATTAATAATCGGCGCTTCGGAGTATTTAGCAAAAGCTTTGAGAATCGGATCGAGGCGTTCCTCTTCCCAATCCTTCAAAGCTGCGAACGTCCTTACTCCAATTGCCACGCAATACCTACCGAGGACGCGCACAAAATCGGCGATATGTTCCGTCTTGTCCCCGTCCATCATCGCACCTTCGCGATGCTCCAGGGTCCAGCTGGTCCCGCCCGGTTCGAGCACGACCGCGTGTCCTCCCAACTCGTAAACTCCGATCTGCATAGATGCGCGCGTGCGCAAACTTGGATTGAAAAAGATCAGCGCGATTGATTTGCCGTCCAGCGGCTTCGCTTGATCGTCACCTCGCTTGAATCCCAACGCCGACTCAATCAATTGATCGAGATCGGAGCGGCTGAGATCAGCTGTAGAGAGAAAATTCTTCATGACTCAATTCAAGAGCGGGGGCAAGCTCCCCCGCCCAACCTGAGAGATTTTCCGAGTTGGGTCTTGTCCTCGATCCGTTAAGGCCTTCCAACAGAAATCACACAATTACATCAGCTCGAGGTTAGGAAGGGGGCTTGCCCCCGCTCTTTGCAATAACTCAGCTAGCCGCAACAACCTTACCCAGTGCCTCAACAAAGACATCGACCTCTTCCCGCTTCAAACACAACGGGGGCAATAAGCGCAGGACCTTCGCGTCGCTCGATGTGCCGGTGATTATTTTTCGTTCGAGCAAGGCTTCGTGCACCGGCTTAGCCTTATCCGCAAACTCAAGCCCGAGCAGGAAGCCCAAACCATGAACATTGACGACCTGCTCGACCTCTTTCAAACGCTCACGCAGATAGGCTTCAACCATCCGAACATTCTCAAGCATTTGATCGTCTTCAATAGCTTCAAGGGTCGCCGACACGGCCGCCATCGCGATCATCCCGCCGCCAAATGTAGTGCCCAGATCGTTCTCCTTGATATGCGAAGCGACCTTGTCTGTAACCAGACAAGCGCCGACGGGCACGCCGCTGCCGAGCGACTTTGCCAGCGTGACGATGTCCGGCACTACACGATCACCCGCCTTGCTGCCGGCGAAAAACCATTCTCCGGTGCGGCCGATGCCGGTTTGCACTTCGTCATAAATCAAGACGATGCCGCGCTCGTCGCAGAGTTCACGCAGCGCACGATGAAACGACGACGGCGCGGTGCGTACGCCGGCCATCGATTGAATCGGTTCGAGCATGATCGCCGCGATAGATTCGTCCACCACCGCGCGCACCGAATCAATGTCACCGAACTCGGCGCGCAGATGGCCTGGCACATTTGGTTTGCCGATCTCGCGATACTTGCCCAGAAAGGTTGCGCTGATTGAATCGGCTGTCCGGCCATGAAAGCCGCCGCTGAAGGTGACGATGTTCTCGCGGCCCGTCACCATGCGCGCCATGCGCATCGCGTTTTCGTTCGCTTCGGTGCCTGAATTACAGAAGAAGGCCTTGGTAAGTAAATCAGGTGCGACCGAAACTAATTTTTCGGCCGCGCTGGCGCGCACGTCTGAGTAAACCAGGTTCGAGTAGAACAGCAGCTTTTCTGTCTGATCACGAATTGCTTTGACGACATGCGGATGACAATGACCTGTGCCCGCTACCGCGTGGCCGCCATAAAGATCCAGGTAGCGGTCGCCGTTGCTCGCAAAGATCCAGACACCTTCACCGCGTTCAGCAACGATCGGCATTTTCTTATAGGTGGCGAGTTGAAATTGCTCCTCGAGTGAAATTGTCTGTTCCAAATTAATAGTCGCCTCTGCAGTCATTCTTCAAAAGCATAGCCGCTCGATCGCGTGCCCGTTACAGCTGGGGAGCGCGGACGTCCCGTCCGTACTAAGCGCGAAGCGCGAAAATCAGTCTTGCGCCTTCGGCGAGTTGCGGACGGGACGTCCGCGCTCCCAGCAACGAATACGTATCCATCAAGGATTACTTCCCATCAGCATCAGTCCCGTCTTCTCATCCAGCCCAAACATTAAGTTCATGTTCTGCACTGCCTGACCCGCGGCGCCTTTCACCAGATTATCGATCGCGCTGAACACAACCAACTGCCGGCCGCGCGCGGCAAAGCCGATGTCGCAGAAGTTCGTCGTCTTCACCCAGTTGATGTCGGGACTACCGTCAACCAGTCGCACAAAAAACGAGTCTCGATAGAAATCCGCGAACAGTGCGCGGGCTTCGGCGGCGCTAATTTCGTTTTTAGTCTCGGTGTAGATCGACGCGAAGATGCCGCGCGCCACCGGCAGCGAGTGCGTCATAAAAACGAGTTCGCTATTCCACTCGCCCACATTCTTTAGTTCCTGCTCGATCTCAGGAACGTGCTGATGGGTAAAAGGCTTGTAAGCATAAAACGAGTTGCTTCGTTGCGGATGATGAGTGTTCGCGGCGGGTTTGGCGCCTGAGCCCGACGAGCCCGTCTTGGCATCAACGATCACCCGAGATTCCAGTAGATTGCTCGCTACCAGCGGCGCAAGCCCAAGCAAGGTCGCCGTCGCGAAGCACCCTGGATTCGCAATGCAGCGCGCGCTCCTAATCACTTCACGATTTGTTTCCGTCAAGCCATAGACGAACTGCGACTGAGCATCGATGGCCGTGTGCTCGCGACCGTAGTGTTGGGCGAACGTGACGCTGTCATTAATACGAAAGTCCCCGGACAGATCAATTATCTTCACCTTGGCCGGCAGTCTCGGCGCCTGCTCCATCGCCTGGCCGTGCGGCAAGGCAAAAAACGCGCACTCGAGATCAGACAGACTTTCCAAATCATCCGGCGCTTTAGTGAATTGCAGATCAGTTAACCCGAGAAGATTACGATGGACTTCGCTCACCGCCTTGCCGGCGTGCTCGTTCGCGGTCACAAAACTGAGTTCGGTATTTGGATGCAACAGGAGTATGCGGAGCAATTCCGCACCGCCATAACCTGATCCGCCGAAGATACCAACTTTGATTTTCATGCCGTCGCCACCAGGACAAGAAACCCGAAGCACACGAAAATAGCACGCACTTACTTCGTGTTGTTTCGTGGACCGCCTATTTCGTTAGGCGTTCACTCCGTCCAATGAAGTCTGGATCTTTGAATTAACCAGCTCGAATAACTTCGGGCCACTGCGTCTGGCATTCGCTGCGCGCACCCCGAACTCGTCCTGAATATAGTCCTCGCCCATCTGTGAATCAGTAACCGATCCGGCCACGAGATCCACTTCGATACCGCGACGCCGGAACAATTCGATCCCGCCCCACGCCCCGACATAGTCTGAAGCGCAAAAGATCAGGGCGGTCATAGCTTCACGAAACTCGGCGTCCTCAAAGATCGATTCGACCGAATAGCCTCCGAGGATTCCGTCGCCCAGTTCGACCACGATCAGATCGGGCGCGCTTTCATTCAGCCGGGCGATAATCGCTTTCGCTACCGGCGCCAGATCACCCGCGCCCACGGTCGAGGGCAAACCGCAATCAAGAAAACTCGCCGTCGCAATCGCGCCATGATCGGCCATGTTGAGCGTGTCGCGGAGACAGGCAATCCCCGACAATTTCGCGGCTGCCACACGTAGTCCCGCTCGCGTTCCCTGCTGAATGATTTCAGTCGCGGCGTAGGTTTTGCCGCTATTCATACAAGCACCGGCAATCACTACAAGAGGAGCTGTTTCGCCCAGACTCTCGCGACGCGGCAAAGCAACATCGGCGATGTTCTTCACCACCCCCTCGTGATCGCAAGCGAGGCCAATCACCTGAACTTTGATGGCGTCGTTTAGACTCGAATGATGACCGGTGCAGCTTCCGATTACGCCGCCCAGGTTGAGGAGGTGAAGTTCATCACCGACGGTGACCGTCGCGGGAACGTCGCCGACAAAACCTTTCAAGGCACGACGGCGACCGAGAACTCCTGCCAGCAAGTCGCCCGGATTGACCTTGGCCAACCGCCCCGTAGGCAGTTCCAGCATGTTATAGGTCGCGTTGTCGGTCAGCACTCGCACCACGACCACATCGCCAGCGCGGGCCTCGACAGCTACGCCGGTAACCTCAAGTGTCCGCGTTAGACTAAGCGGCGATGTTGCCGACCCGATCTTGTCGACTTCGATGATTTGCCTCTGTCCCATAAAACCGCACCGAATGAATATCGCATCACACGTTTAGAAAAATTAAGCAGCGCCACCTCGCAGTCTCAAACGCAGCGCATTGAGCTTGATGAATCCTTCCGCGTCCCTCTGGTTATAAACCGTATCTGCTTCAAAGGTCGCGATCCTTTCGTCGTAAAGCGAATTCGGCGATCGACGCCCCACCACAATCACGTTGCCGCGGTACAACTTCAAACGCACATCACCCGTTACCGGCTGCTGCATTTCATCAATCATTCTGCGCATCAGATCGAATTCAGGCGCGAACCAAAAGCCGTAATAGATGTTTTCAGCAAACTTCACCCCGAGCGAATCCCGCAAGCGGACAACTTCGCGATCAAGAGTGATCGACTCGATAGCGCGGTGGGCTGCCTGCAGAATAGTCACGCCCGGAGTCTCGTAAACGCCGCGAGACTTCATTCCTACAAAACGATTCTCAACCAGGTCGACCCGTCCGATTCCATGTGCGCCGCCGATTTCATTTAGTTTTGTCAGGAGCGCCACCGGCTCCAGTTGCTCCCCGTCAATTGCCACGGGTTCACCATGCGCAAACCCAATCTCGAGGTATTGAGCTTCGTCGCTCGCGTTTTCAGGCGACCGGGTCATCTGAAAAATATTCTCCGGCGGTTCGGCCCAGGGATCTTCCAGAATTCCGCCTTCGTACGAAACATGCATCAGGTTGCGATCGGTTGAATAAGGCTTGTCGATCGTCGCGCTCACCGGAATCCCATGGGCCTCCGCATAAGCAATCAAGTCCGTCCGCCCCTTGAACTCCCAGTCACGCCACGGCGCGATCACCTTAATGTCAGGCTGCAGCGCGTAATAAGTCAGTTCAAAGCGGACCTGATCGTTTCCTTTTCCGGTCGAGCCGTGAGCAACGGCGTCAGCCTTTTCCTGCCGGGCAATTTCTATCTGCCGTTTGGCGATCACCGGACGGGCCAGCGAGGTGCCCATCAGATAGACGCCTTCGTAAAGCGCGTTGGCCTTGACCGCCGTCCACACGTATTCGCGCACAAACTCTTCGCGCAGGTCCTCGATGTAGAGCTTTGAAGCTCCGGTCGCTTTCGCCTTTTCCTCCAGCCCGTCCATCTCTGCGCCCTGGCCCACGTCAGCGCAGTAACAGACGACTTCGCACTTGTACTCTTCTTTCAGCCAGTGCAGCATCACCGACGTATCGAGCCCGCCGGAGTAAGCCAAAACGATCTTGTTGATTTTCGTATTCGTCACTTTGTTTCCAGCCGCCTTTTTGGAGTGCGCCGGCAGAGCGAAGCGGCCACGGCGCTTTGGCTAAGGTCTAATTTGGTTCGATCCAAAAACAGTGTCGCCGCTTCGCTCTGCCACCGCACTCCAAATTCAACCTATCAATTCCCAAATCTTCTTCATCACCGTCCGTTGTGCCTTCTGCTCGCGCACCGCGATGAAGATCGTATCCTCGCCGGCCAAGGTGCCGACGATTTCCGGAAAGGCTGCGTCATCGATCTCGACTGCGACAGCCGAAGCGCGGCCTGGGAGGCACTTTGCGATTACCAGCGCGTCGCCGGAAACGTCCAGGCTCAACAGCCCGCGCGCTGACTCGCCATTCACTTGGGGCAGAGCGTACGAGCCGTGATGCTTGAACACGCCCAACTCTTCGAGGTCACGCGACAAGCTTGATTGTGTCGCGGGCACGCCGGCGCGTTCCAAATGCGTTCTCAGCGCCTCCTGAGTTCCGATTCGCTTGGCGCGAATCAGATTAAGCAGTTTCTTTTGCCGCTCTCTTTTCAACATGACATGTACGGCAATCTTCAGATTGTCGCCTGGCTCTCGCAAGAGACCTCAACCGACAAACTAAAGGAACCTCTGATTAAGTGTCTTCGACGCGTAGCGTCGGGATGAATTTAGCCCGGCGTTTTAACGCCGGGTAAAGGTGCACGAAGTCTTCGCGTCGCATAGCGACGCCTGAACCAAGGTGAATTCAGTCGTCGCTACGCGACGAGAACCCGTAACCAACCGATCCCGGCCTTGAAAGGCCGGGCTAAATTCATACCGACGCTACGCGTCGAAAGTACTTGTTCAGAGCATCCTAAAGTTTGTCGTACTTCAGACGCCCTAGTATGCAGGATAGTTGCATTTTTATCGCATACCTGCATAAACTAGCCTTTGTTATGCAGTTTAGTCAAGTAGGGACGACTGAAACGCCGATCAAGCCATGAGTGATAAGCCAAATAGGAATCTTTGGGGTGGACGGTTCAAGGGCGAAGCTGACCCGGGCTTTGCCGCTTTCAATCGCTCATTTGGTTTCGACCGGCGGCTGTTCGAAGTGGACGTGCGCGCAAGCATAGCCCATTGCGAAAGCCTGCAGGCCGCGAGCGTCCTGACGCAGGGCGAATCGGAACAGATCAAATCTGCGCTGGCAACCATTCTCGAGCGTGGGCGAAGCGATGCCGTTTACTTCGACGAAATGGCCGCGGAAGATGTCCACTCGTTCGTCGAGGCACGTCTGGTCGAGATGATTGGCGACGTCGGCCGCAAGCTGCACACGGGGCGCAGCCGCAACGATCAGGTCGCGACCGATTTGCGTCTCTGGCTGCGAGCGGAAATCGATCGCATGACGCTCAAGCTGCGCGAAACTCAACAAGCTCTGATCATAATGGCGGAAGCGAACCGCATGGTAGTAATGCCGGGCTACACGCATTTGCAGCGCGCCCAGCCTGTTTTGTTCGCGCATTGGTGTCTGGCTTATTTCGAGATGCTGATGCGCGATCGCGAACGGCTCGCCGATGCGCGCAAGCGGGTGAACGTTCTGCCGCTGGGTTCGGCGGCGCTAGCCGGCACGTCATATCCAATAGATCGCGAGGCGATAGCGCGCGCTCTCGGCTTTGAAGCGGTTTCGCACAACAGCCTGGACGCGGTTAGCGATCGAGATTTCTGTGTGGAATTCGCCGGCGCCGCAGCGCTAATCATGCTGCATCTTTCTCGCCTCGCCGAAGACATCATTCTTTATTCGACAACTGAATTCGGTTTCTTTGAGTTGAGCGACGCCATCGCAACCGGATCGAGTTTGATGCCGCAAAAGAAAAACCCCGATTCGATGGAACTGGTGCGAGGGAAAGCCGGGCGGGTGTTCGGGCATCTCACTGCTCTGCTGGCGATGATGAAGGGGTTGCCGCTCGCTTATAACAAGGACATGCAGGAAGACAAGGAAGCGCTCTTTGACGCGGTTGACACGGTCAAGGCATCCCTCGAAGTAAGCGCCACGGTGCTGGCCAACGTTCGCCTGAACGAGACGCGAATGCTCGATGAGGCCACGCACGGATATTTGAACGCGACCGAATTGGCGGATTATCTGGCTCGCAAAGGCACGCCCTTTCGCCAAGCGCACGAAACCGTTGGGCGCATTGTGATGCATGCTTTGGAAGAGAAACTTGAGTTGAACGATCTAACCCTTGAGGATCTCAGATCTTTCTCACCGTTAATCGAGCAGGATGTTTTCGATTCGCTATCGATCGTGCGAACCCTGGCGACCAAATCCCAGATTGGCGGTACTTCGCCTGAACGTGTCGCGGAAGCACTCGTCTCAGCAAGAGCTCGGTTGCAATAATCCCCAGTGCCTTCCGTGCTATAAATATTTCGACGCTAATAACGCGGCTGAGACATCCGCTCGCGCAAGGCGCACCTCTCTAGGAAGCCACGCAACAGTAGCCGGAACAGAACCGGGAGCAGCAGAGTCTGTGGCAAAACTCAGGATGTGCGATCTCAAAGAGGATCTTAACGCAGAGGACGCAGAGGTTTTCGCAAAGGAGCGCAGAGAAGCGCCTTACTTTGCGTACCTCTGCGAAAACCTCTGCGCCCTCTGCGTTTAAGAGATGGTTACCTTAGGCGCATATCCGACGTTTTGCACAGACTCAGTAGCGAGCGGGACAAAGACAACACTCTTCGAGCTAGGATTCCTTTATGCCGAACTATTCAGCGGAATAGCCCAGCGTGACTCCTTATCCCGCTCGCTACCGCTCGCGGTTCTGTAACTTCGCTAATTCATTGATGACTTTATAAAACCCCTGTCGATGGTAATTTTGATCACCAATCAGTCGTTGGATCGCAGTGAAGCTCTGCGCCGGATCAACCAGCTCGCCGGAAAAGATCTGCGGCCAATGGCGGACGAGTATGGGATTCCGGTCTGGAAAAATGGGCATGAGAACAAGGGTTGGGCCGGCCTGGTGATTGAGCGCTACCTCGGCTTGCCGCAGAATTCTCGACAGGCGCCGGACTTCGGCTCATGGGAATTGAAGGTGGTGCCTTTGCGCAAAGATGCTAACGGAAACCTTCGCGTCAAAGAATCAATGGCTATCACCATGCTTGAACCCACTGAAGTTCTCGCGAGCAGATTCGAAGACAGTCATCTGTATGACAAGCTGAGAAGCATGGTGGTCGTCAGTCGCATCTACGAGAGCCCTGAGGAGCTCCATTCGATTCTCCACGCCGCCGCTCAATTCGATCTCGACACGCCGAAGATTCGGGAACAGGTGGCCGATGATTATGAGGCAATTCGCACCCAGATTCGAAAACAAGGGATTGACTCAGTCACTGGAGATCTGGGAAAACTTGTCCAGGCGCGCACCAAAGGCCGTGGCCATGGCAGCACCACCAAAGCATTCTATGCTCGGCCGATCTTCGTCGCGCATATCTTGAATTTGCATAAGCTCGCTTCAATGGCCATTGTCTTATCTGACGATTTCGTTTTGAATAGCTGAGATGGAAGATACGCTTGAAATTCGCGAAGAGACGACCACCGGCGTTGAGGCTCGGCCCGGTGTGTGCCCGGTCTGCGATCGATTTGCTGACGGCGAACTTTTCCCAATCGCCGCGCTCCCCGATGATCTGCGATCGATTATCGTCCCGAACGCGGCGACTGCTAACGCGGCTCGAGTCTGCCGCCGCTGTCTCGAACTGTTCGAACGCGCCCAGCGTCAGATCGAATCGCACGCGCGGGTTTTTGAGCAAAACGATTTTGTCCTGCCCACTCCATTGCGCATGGACGCCGACGAAAGATTTACCGGACGCGGCGTTACCATGGCGTTTCTCGATTCAGGATTTTACGCTCACCCTGATTTGACCACACCGACCGATCGCATACTCGCCTATCACAGTATCTTCGCCGAGGCAGGCGATCAGACTTCGCTGGAAACAAATGACGTGGCCAGTTGGCACGGCATGATGACTTCGGTCGTCGCTGCCGGGAACGGCGGACTGACTGAGGGCTTCTATCGCGGCATTGCCGCGGACGCCAACGTGGTGCTGGTGAAGATTGGCCGCACCGGACGCATCAGCGAGGACGAAATTCAAAAGGGCCTGGAATGGGTGCTTACGCATGCAGAAGAGCATCGGATCAAGGTGATCAATATCTCGGCCGGCGGCGACTTCGAAGAGACTTACCTTACTAATCCTTTGTCGCAGACAGTTGAAGATTGCGTGCGCGCGGGCATCACGGTCGTCTGCGCGGTTGGCAACGCCGGTCATGTTCCGGGTCACGGCGTACTGCCCCCGGCCAGTGCTCCTTCGTGCATCGCGGTGGGCGGCCTCGACGATCGGAACTCTTTGGATCGCGCACGGCGCGGCATGTATCGATCGTCCTATGGGCCAACCACTGACGGGCTGCAGAAGCCTGAAGTGATTGCGCCCGGAATCTGGGTAGCCGCGCCTATCCTGCCGCACACGCCGACGGCTGAAGAGGCCGAGCTCTACTCAAAGCTGGACACGGCCGCCGATGAAGAGCTTCGTGAAATCATTGAAGGTCATCCAGGACTGGACAAAGATCTGGAGCAGTCGAGTTCGTTGCCGATACCCCTGCTGCGACAATTGATCACCATCAAATTACGCGAGGGCAACGTCATCAATCAGCACTACAAGTACGTGGATGGTACTTCATTCGCGGCGCCGATCGTTTCTTCGATCGTTGCTTGCATGCTCGAGGCTAATCCAGGCCTGAGTCCTCAGCAGATCAAACGTATTCTCATCGATTCCGCCGAAAGAGTTCCGGAGGTCGAGGTTGATCGCCAGGGGTGGGGAGTTGTCTCAGCGCGGCGCGCAGTTGAGTTGTCGCTGACTTTTGAAGTAGGGACCGCCCCGGCGCTGAACGATCACTGGTAGCTCAATTCGTTTTTCTCAGCGTCTTCAGTATTTGCTTCGCGCCTTTGCGTGAAACAAACTCGAGCCGGAATGAGTTTCGCCCAGGCGTAGAGTGAAATGGAAAGGCGCAAAGCTGGATTGGGACGTTACCCGATGCCTCGTCAACTAGACATAGGCTTTGTCGCTGTGCCAGAATCCTTCACGCCAACACAGAAAGCGAAATAGGAGCACCCCAGAATTTCTATGTCCGAAAGCGAGTCCGAAATAACTGAATCTCAGAGCGCGCCGGAAGCGACTGAGAAGGAAGATATAACCTACCAGGCCGTGGAAAAGGACGGCGTAGTCACAGCGATTTGGGAAATGAAAGGGCGCAAACACCTGCGCACTATCGACCCGCGATCACGCCAGGGCCGCGAAATCCTCAATCTCTATACAACCGAGGACGTCGATCATCCGGCCAGCAACGAAGCTGCGACTTCGTAACTCAAATCTTTTTCTCCAACGCTTCGTCTTCAAAGCAGGGTCGTCTCGTGTTTAGACGCCGCACTCGTGCGGCAAACTGGCGGCACAAGTGCAGCCTCTAAACGAGGGAGGCCTTTCGCTGTTTAGACGGCCCGGTCAAGCGACTAGATTCACGCCAGGACATTACGTGGAGTTCCGCCAATAAACGCTTCGATGTTGTCGATGACCTGATTGGCGAGGGCTTGAGCGGCTTCGTTGCTGGCCCAGGCGACGTGAGGCGTGACGATGAAATTCGGCAGGTCTAGATCAAGCAACGGACTTCCCTGACGCGGAGGTTCCTCACTAAGGACGTCATAGCCGCCGCCGGCGATCCTTCCGGTCTGCAACGCCTCAATCAAAGCCGCATCCTCCACCAAAGCACCACGCGCAGTGTTGATTAGCAGAGCGCCGGGCTTCATCATTTCAAACTCAGTCCAGCCGAACATATTTCGAGTTTCATCCGTCAAAGGACAATGCAGGCTAAGAACGTCACTCTGTCGTAGGGTCTCGGCAAATGATGTTCGGCCCTCACGAAGTTCGCCGGCATGCTTGTGCTCTGAAATGAGCACGCGCATTCCAATCGACTTCCCCAGCCGCGCCATCGCCTTGCCGATCGAGCCATAACCGACGATGCCCAGAGTGCTGCCGTGAATGTCGCGCAGCTCGTGAGTCAGCAGGCAGAACTGCTTTGACTGCTGCCACATTCCGTTCCGCACATCCGCGCGATATGCGAGCAGATTCCGCCGCAGCGCCAGAATCATCATCAGCACATGCTCAGGAACGGAAGGCACCGCGTACCCGCGCGCATTGGAAACGGTGATCCCGTGCGCGCGGCAATAGTTCAGATCGACGTTGTCCGATCCGGTTGCCGCGATTGCTATCAACCTGAGATCCGGGAGTTGTGAGAGCTCGGGCTCACGTAAAGGCAGCTTGTTGCTGATGGCGATGGTCGCGCTGCGTAATCTGTCGACAACCTGCTCCTGAAAAGTCTCACCGAATTCGATCCATTGATGATCGAAGCTCGGCTTGCGAAATTCGGCGGCGATGGTTTTGCGTTCGAGAAAGACTATGCGTTCCATAATGGTGTGTATCAGAAGCCCGACCGTCAGGAAGGGCGATGTTCTTGCTGGGAGCGCGGACGGCTCGTCCGCCGTACCCAGAGTTACGAGGGTGTCTACTTGTCTTGATTCGTTCGCGCGTCGCTAGCAGTGCGGACGAGCCGTCCGCGCTCCCAGGAACGTGCCCTTCCTTACGGTCGGGCTTCTGACAGAGCGGATTCTACAGACTCGCGATTTGAATCAAAAGTGCTAGACTTCATTTACCGATGGACATTCAAATTCGCAGGGCCAGACCGGACGAAGCCGCGGTGCTGACAGAGATCGCGCACGCAGCCAAACGCCACTGGGGCTATCCCGAGAGTTGGATTGAAAACTGGCAGGTCGAGCTGACTATTACGCCTGAGTTCATTGCCGACAACGAAATGTACGTCGCCGTGGAAGGTGAAGAGATCGTCGGTTGTTGTGCGCTAACTTTCAACGACTCAAGCGCCGAGCTGGAACACATGTGGATTCGGCCCGAGCACATCGGCGCTGGGATTGGACGCGCGCTCTTTCGCCAAATAAAAGACCGAGCAAGGAATTTGAAGCTGCCCGCGCTGGAGCTTTCCGCCGATCCGAACGCTGAAGGGTTCTACGAACGCATGGGTGCACGGCGGATTGGTGAAGTTCGATCGGAGATCGAAGGTAAACCTCGTATTCTGCCGAGAATGATGATCAATCCCGGGTCACAGTAACCGCCGTTGGTGACGAGTTCGGAGTTCCGCCTTCAGGCGGCGGCGCGCTCTGCGATTCCTCTGCGCCTTTGCGCCTGTGCGCCTTTGCGAGAAAATTAATATCACGCAAAGGCGCAAAGCTCGCAAAGCTCGCAAAGGCAATCAACCTCTGGTAACGGCGTAGTGCTAAAAGAAAGAGTCGCCCAAAGGCACAACTCCAAACAGATAATGTGGGACACTAAACGACAAATCATTTGGTTGGTGGGCGGCGTCACTCTGGGCACATTCATCGTTTACCAGGATGCCCATGACGAGGCTGGCCGGTTTGATCGCAACGTTTTTGCTTTCTGGGAGATTGTTTTGCTGGCGATCATCCTGACGCTTTTTTATCTGTACTCGCGCAAGAAAACTTAAACAAACCGTTTTCGTTTAGAGGCGAGCGACTGCGCGCCTTCAATCGCCGGCAGGGATGCCTGCGCTCCAGTCAGTTGGGGGGTTGCATTGTCTTGGCGCGCGCGTTGATTCCTTCGCCGCCCATCACCAGCAGTCTTCGCTCTTCGCTATAAGGCACGCTCTGTGGCAGGTACGAGAGGACATAGCGGCTCTTGCGCAACTCGTCGCAGATCGCTTTGGCCGCCGCGCTGGGATCGTCAATCGGAAAAATTCGCCCGCCCGTTCCTTCCGCCAGATCGTCAATCACCTGTCGCGGCTTCGGCACGTCGCGCCGGATCGCACCGCGCGTCCGATCCTGGGCCTGGACGCAATAGACCATGATGTCGAGCGACTGCAGCGCGCTCAAAGCCTGTTTGAACTTTGCCTTGCTGCCGCGGTCGAGGCCGTCGCTGATGACCACGATGGCGCGCTTCTGGGCCGACAAGGGCCGCAGAGCGTCTTCAACCACGGCCATGATCGAATCAAACAGATGGGGATCGCCTTTCTTGCGAAACGTCTTCAACTCCGCCTCTATCTTCTTCGCATCGTCGGTCCAGTCAGACACGATTTCGGCGTTGTTGTCATAGCCGACTATCAATAACTTGTCGCCATCAAAAATCTCGTAAGCGAACTCGCGGGTGGCTGACTCCAGTTTTTCCACGTCGGCGCGAATGGTCAGAGAGTTGTCGACGAGGAGCACGATGCGCGCGGGCGAAAGATCCGGCGCAAAGTTCCTAATGCTCTGCTCGACGCCATTATCGAACAGCGAAATGTCTTTGGAGGTGATCGGCGTCGCCGATCCGGTGGCGCGAGTGGCCACCACGTTCAGGACAGTTGAAGCGTCAGAGGAAGGATGTGCTCGCCGGCCCGCCTGGCCCAGCAGCGTACTCAACAAACACGCCGCGGTGAGAATGAAAACCAGCGTCTTCCACCAAACGCGGGCCCTCCCACTTCTCTTCCCCGGCGCGCCTGCGTTCGGTTTCGGTCTCATATTCTTTGACCGTCAAACAGTCAGTTCAGCTTTTGTCTGAGCCAGTCGTCTTCGGCGTAGTCTTCTTAGGCTTGGACGTGTCGGTGCTGGCAGGTTCCGGCGAAGAAAGTTCTTTCTCGACCTTCTCACCCACGCTTCCCTTGCGACCATAATCGGTCACGTACCAGCCTTCGCCCTTAAATTGGACGGACGTCCGCGAGAACTGTTTCTCCATCCGCCCACCGCACTTCTTGCATTTCGTCGGCGGCTTATCAGATAGCTTTTGAAAAACCTCGATCTGGTCGTTGCACTTCTTGCAACGATATTCATAAATTGGCATCGTAAATCCAGCTTCTCCACGGTCACTGCAATAGCTTTCGTTAGGCCGGGATTATACGAGACCGCTCTCAACCATTCAATGTAGTGCAAGCTGCCAGCTTGCACAGGAGCGCAGACTGGCAGTCTGCGCTACTTAGCATTTCAGATGCGACCGTGCGGATGAACGACGCCTTCCTGGGTTGATCCCTTCAATTCTTTTTTGCAAGTTGGCTGGGGGTTGGTTATCATCCCCGGCAAGTTGCGGAAGAGACGGTACTGGTTCAGAGTTCTACCTTCAGGTTGCCGTGAGCAGGCACAAGCTAAAGCTTGAACTCTGAACCGAACCAGTACCGAAGAGATGTCTCGTTAGTCCGCGGCAATCCCTTCTGCTATTCTATTCGCCAGTAACTTCGCACTAAATGCAACCCGCAGCCGAAACAGATCAGACTCTTTCCATCGAACGTAAGCTCAAGCTGCACGAGGCGCGCGAATCCATCATCGGGCGTCTGGCCGCCAACCTGCCCACTTCAATTAATCTCGATTCTTTCTTGCAGGTAGTCGTGGCCGAACTGGGCCAAATGATGGAAGTAGACCGGTGCGACATTATCAAGCTGAGTCCGGAAGGCGAACTGCGCGTTAGTCATGAATGGCGTGCCACGGAGACCGTGCCATCAAGCCTGAACGCGCGCATCCCAGTCGACGTGGCGACCCTCTCACAGTATTTGGATATTAAGAAGCCCATCCGGCTCGATGACACGTCCGCGCCAGAGCACGATCACAAGGTGCGTTTCTTCGCGAAGAGTTTGGGTACGCGCTCTCTATTGGTTGTGCCGGTGGTGCTGGCTGATGAAGTGCTCGGCCTGATTGGCATGCATCACACGCGCTCAACCCGTCATTGGTCCGACGAAGAGGTGGCGTTTCTGGTGTCGATCGCGATGCAACTGGCGATCGGATACCAGTACACGCGCATTTATAACGACAAGAAGCGGGAAGCTGAGACCACCCGCGCGCTACTCGAGATTGCCAACGCGCTCAACGCGAGTTCGGACTTTGGTGAAGTGACTTCGGCGGTGCTTGATCGCGCTCTGTCGCTGGTCGGCGCAGACTATTGTGCCTTGGGCGTGTTGGATGCCGGAGAGAAAAGACTCAGCCTCGCAGCTTTCAAGGCCGCGCCCCAGGCCACGACGGACAACGTACGCGGCTTGATCGAAGCGCATGGGCAATCGATGGACATCACCGGTATTCCGGCCATGGTCGAGGTGCTATCGCAGGGCAGTACCCTGAAACTTCTGGAGAGCGATCTGCCCCTGCCAATGCGCGTGATGTTCAATGCGACTCTGGGAGGACGGGCGGCGCTGGTTGCGCCGGTACGCATAGGCGGTCATGCGTTTGGCTTGCTGGGCCTGGTTTGGAGCGAGCCTCGGGTCCAATTCAAAGATCACGAAGTAGCCCTGGTCGAAGGGATCGCCGATCAGATCGGCACGGCGCTCGAACGCGATCACCTCTCCGCTGAAGTGATGCGTTTGAAAAGCGCGCTGCACGAACGCTATGGCGAAGACCGGATTATTGGACAGGCGCCCGCGATTCGGCGCGCGATGGAATTGGCGCTGAGTGTCGCCGACACTCAGACATCCGTTTTAATCCAGGGCGAGTCCGGCACCGGCAAGGAACTAGTGGCGAACTTGATTCACTTCAATTCCGGTCGCGAGGATCAGCCCTATATTAAGCTGAATTGCGGAGCGATCCCGGAAACGCTGCTGGAATCTGAGCTCTTCGGACATGAGAAAGGAGCTTTTACCGACGCTCGTGCTCGCCGCAAAGGCCGGTTCGAGGAAGCTAATAACGGTACCCTGTTTCTTGACGAAGTCGGCGAAATGACACTGGCCGCGCAGGTGCGTTTACTGCGCGTCCTGCAGGACGGGGAGTTCACGCGCGTCGGAGGAAATGAACTTTTGAAAGCCGACGTGCGCATCATCGCCGCGTCCAACGTCGACCTTGAGCGCGCCGCCGATGAAGGCAGGTTTCGCCGGGATCTTTTTTACCGGCTTTCAGTTTTTCCGATTACGCTGCCGTCGTTGCGCGAGCGCCGCGAAGACATTCACCCTCTGGTGATTCATTTCCTCGAACACTACAAACAACGAACTGGCCGCTTTGTCTCCGGCATCTCCAAGCCGGCTCTGCGTGCCCTCATCAGCTATGACTGGCCCGGCAATGTTCGCGAGCTCGAGAACGCGGTTGAGCGTGCAGTGATCATTGCCTCGGGCCGCCAGATTGAACTCGACGATCTGCCGGAGGCAATCGGCAACGTAACGTCGGAGCGAGCTGCCCTGGTCCGGGTCGAGCGCGCCCAGGCAGCGAGTGAAGGCCGCAGCAGCAAACTGGAAATCGAAGTTCCATCTTCAATGGACGAGATCGAGCGTCATGCGATTGAGGCCACGCTCGACTATACTTCGGGAGATAAAACCCGAGCAGCTAAACTGCTGAATATCGGACGCAAGACTATCTATCGAAAGCTGGAGCAGTACAACGGCCAGCGCGAAACTTCAGAGCCGCCGTCCGATTGACCCTTTGTATACACCTGAGTTGGACTGAACGCGGGAAGCCTGGCAGGCTGCTGAAAAACTCTTTGGCTCGTTAAGGGCGGTATCCACGTAATCACATGAAAAGAGAGCAAATTCAAAATCTTCTTCGTGCTTGTTTCGTGTGAGTTCGTGGATATCTTTGGTTTTTCAGCAGCCTACTAGTGTGGTGTCTCAGAGGTTCGTTGATAGAATCGGGCTTGGCCGCAGAGCGGCCAAATGTTTATAGCTAATCCAAAGCAAGCACTTCCAGCGCTCTGTAGGAGCGCAATGTGTTGTCCAAACAAAGGGAATATTTCGCTCCGCCGGAGCGAAGCTGTTCTTTTGGGTTCACGGTTCTATAAACATTTGGTCCCTCCGGGACTGAAAACCTAACCACAGTTTGTTACGCGAACTTTAGAGACAGGACACTAGGAACGGCGGCAACGTCCGCCTCTAAACCACGGCGATGCTGTCTTGTCGCCTGTGAGTTTCGCAACGCACGTGGACACACCCACAGAAACCAATTACTCGGTTCGAACGATCTATCCCGAGGCAACGGCCGCGACCGGATCCGCTTTGCCCGTAACTCCTGCAAGTGTGAATCCGGATAACCCGCCGTGGGGTCTACTGGCGGCACTCATCACCTGGTTCCTCAGCATCGCGGCGGTGGCGGTGGTTCCGAATCTCTGCGCGCTGCCCTATGTCTTTTATCGTTATCGCGGCGCCACGGCTCCGACCCGAGACGTACTGCTCGCTGACCAGACCTTCATGCTGCTGTTCGTCTCCGGGTGGCTGCCGGCTCATCTGCTCACGCTGGGTCTGATTTGGGCAGTGGCGACGAGACTCGGTAAGTTCCCGATCAAAGAAGTGTTCGGATGGAGTTGGAGTCCAAGGTTTGGAATTGGGAAGAGCATTGCGTTAGCAGTCGGACTTTATGTGCTGGCCATGGTGCTCATTAGTTTGGTCAGCACCCAGGAGACTGACCTGGATCGTATCCTGCGGAGTTCTCGCTCAGCGGCTTTAATTTTGGCATTCATAGCCGTGGCGACCGCGCCTTTGATGGAAGAAATGATCTATCGAGGTCTGCTCTATTCCGCGCTGCAAAAGATTACCGGGCAGTGGGCCGCAGTCGTACTGGTCTCCGCGATGTTCGCCGGCCTGCATGTTTTTCAATACTGGCCCAACGCCGGCGTGATCGGCTCAATCACGTTGTTGAGCATCGTCTTAACTGTCGTCCGAGCGCGCACCGGCCGGCTGCTTCCATGCTTCGTAATCCACCTTGTCTTTAATGGGGTCCAGTCCATCCTCATCGTCGTTGAACCTTATCTGAGGTCACTTTCGGAGCACTGGCGTCCTCAGCCTACGCCCGGACTTCTTATTTCACTCGTCCATCTTTTCAGCTAAATCGCATGGACTACGAAGTGCTCGTTGTGGGGGGCGGCATCGGCGGACTGACTACCGCTGCCTTGCTCGCCGCGCGTGGCTTGAACGTGTGCTTGTGCGAAAGGCAGGCGCGTCCGGGCGGCTGCGTCGTCAACGTCGAACATGCCGGGTTCGCATTCGAGCCCACGGCGGGTTTGTATTCCGGTTGGGAATCGGGTGGACTCTACGAAAGAATTTTTGCCGAACTTCCGGTGGCGCTCCCGCAAGTTGATCGCCTTTCACCAGCCTACGTGGTTCGCCTGCCGGACCAGACCGAAGTCGCCGTTTCCGAGAGAGCCGAGGAATTCGAAGAAGATCTTCGCGAAGCTTTCCCTGAATGTTCCGCAGCAGCGGTCGCCTTCTATCATAAGGTCAATCAGATCCGTGCATCGGTTCGCGACAGCCGCGCCCAGGGTCAACCGTTAGATACTCTTCTTACTGAGTGCTCGCCGAGATTCCGGCGCTTCGTCGACGTGCAGCTGCAAGCTTTCACCCAAAGCGCGAGCGATCAGTGTTCCGTTGATCAGGCGGTGGCAGCACTTACCAACTCACGTCGAGGACTGTGGGCCATTCGGGGTGGCGCGCAATCGCTGGCCGATGCTCTCGGCGACTCTTTGAAGAAGAGCGGCGGTTCGTTGCGTTTGAATGCTCCGGTCCTGCGTCTCGCTTATGGTTCGGATGGTTTGCCGACTGGCGTCGACCTGTTGAGTGGCGAGCGGGTGACGGCGACGCGCGCGATTGTCAGCAATCTGACGATTTGGGACACGTACGGAAAGTTGATCGGGTTGAGTCGCACTCCGGTATCGATCTCAAGCCAACTAAAACAACTACAATCATGGGGAGCATACTTAGTCTTCCTGAGCATGGATCGGTCCGCGGCAGCTCGATTGAGTTCAAGTCGCATTCTCGCTCTCACTGACTGGCAGGAAGGCCAGGCGTACTCTCCGGAACAAGGGCAATTCTTTTTTTCTGCGGCTTCGCCGTGGGACGCGCGCGCGCCAGAAGACAAACTCGCCGTAACCGTCTCGACATTCACCAACGTCGAAGATTGGTTTGCTTTTCACCAGGACGAGGCGGCGCACGAAGAGCAGGATCAATCGGCGCTTGAGGCTCTATGGCCGCGACTCCACGCAGCGATGCCCGAACTTGGTGATAGCGTCGAAGTGATCGAGACCGCCACGCCGCGGACTTTCTATGAAGAAACGCGGCGCAAACTCGGTATGGTAGGCCGGCCCAGCCAGGCCCTGAACATACGAGCCAACGGGGGCGAGGGAGAGACGATCTTTCCAAACGTCTTTGTGGTCGGCGATACCACCGCGATAGGTCCGGGTCTGGCGGGAGTTTCTCAATCTGCTCTTAACCTCGCCGACCTGCTCATTAACCGAGCCGGATAGCAATGGAGCGCGGACATCCTGTCCGCCAGCGGGCGAAGCCCGCTCAGACTTACCGAAGAGAATCACTTTGAAAGGTTGTTCGCTCTGCGCGCTCAGGCGGACAGGATGTTCGCGCTCCGTAATTATCCACAGAGAACCCTCTTTACTTACGCTTTCGCTAATTGTATAGTGTCTCGCGACAACCGACTATGTACATAACCATCGACGAATCCGACCGCCGGCCAGTCTATCGACAAGTCGCCGATGAGATTAAAGGGCTGATTGCCAGGGGCGAGCTGAAGGAAGGAATGGCCCTGCCGCCGGTGCGTCAGGTAGCCGACGACCTTGGCGTGAATCTCAATACGATTGCGGCGGCCTATCGTGAACTTCAGAAGGAAGGCCTGCTGAAGGTCAAGCATGGATCGGGCGCTTTGGTTTCCGGCCGGAGAGTCACGCAGCAGAACGATGCCGAACTACGTAAGGCCTTGCGCGCCAGCCTGGCTCATTTGGTTTTGGCGGGTTTGCCGCGTCCGGAAATCGTCGAGATCGTCAACGAAGAAATCCGCTTGCTCTTCAAACGCGACCGTTAAGAAAGATAAGGCGGACCGATCATGGCCCGCCTCATTTTTTCGAAATCTTGAAAGTGTGTGCGCCTCGATTAATTAATTGGATCTTTGATTCGGTTGATCGAACGACTGCCCGAATCAGGATCCCTCGGCCCGGCCTGCGAGCCCATGGGAGCCGAAGGTGCGCTGGGTCTGACCGTGGGCGAGCCGCCGGAACTGCCCGATCCTCCACTTGACGAACTTCCCGAGCCTCCCGGCCAACTATTCGATCCACCCGATGAGGAGTTTCCTACTACCACGCCGTTGTTAACATAGCCACGGGGATTGTAGAAATAGTAATTGTCGTAGTAGTGACCATAGGGTGAAGCCCATCCATAGCGAAACGGCATAAACGTATAGCAGCGAGCGAATGGGCTATAGGTCCAAAGACCCCAGGGATTTCCTGCCAGCGACCAGTCGAGAATAGACATGCTTGAGAGATAACCATTGACCGTGCGGCCGGAGATCTTTTGGTTGGCGCGAGCCAGCGTTTCCGCTCGCTTCTTGCTCCAGAAGTCGAAGTCGTCCTGGTCCTTCTTACTGAGCTTGGCCACGACGGGACCGCCCGCGGCGTAGCTGACTTTCGTGCCGCTTTTGAAAACGTCCCCAAGCACTTTGGCCGGGACGACGCGACCTTTGCGCACCAGCAATTCTGTGGCGCCGCCTTGCACGTTAAAGCGATAGATGCCGCCGCGGATAATCATGAAACTTTGTTGATTAGCCAACACATTGATTCGCGCATCGGAATAATCGCCGCCGGTCGCTTCGATGATCGCGCTGCCCCTGACCAGCTTTAGGACCAGGTTGTTGAGCGAATTATCAACCATGACGAACTCGCTGTTTGACGCGAGCCTCAAGTAAGAACCCGGGTTCAAGAGCACCTCAGCCTGACTTGCCGCACCAGTGGTCACCACGTCGCCCGCTATTAAATCATCCTGACTAGTAAGTAGTTGCGGTATTGTCTGGCCGGCTCTCGTAACCATCACGCTGCCCGCTACGGCGTTCACGCCGCCGGCTTTTGCAGAGATACCGAACCTCTCACGAGTCTGCGGATATCCGGCAGAAACCAAAACCGCGAGCAATATGACAGGTGCGATTATTCTAAGCATGAGGTGCAGGTTCTTCATGATGTTTCCTCTTCTTGCAAAACTAATTCTCGGCCATGATTGGCGGCTCCGGGGTGTGGCTTGATTATACTCCGGCGCTCGCCAGTGTCCAGCGATTTTGGAATGGCTCATAGCGTCGAGACTTAAACTTCTAGCAGGTTTGTGGAAAGCCATCTGGGCCAGTATTGAGACGAGGGAAAACGATCCACGAAATCGCGAGTTTGATGCCCTCTCTTCGTGCTTGTTTCGTGTGGGTTCGTGGATCGTATTAGTTTTCGGCCCGCCGTCGTCAGGTACCTACGACCGGGTCGGCTTTGGACGCCGTCTGCGTGGGATTTGCGTGCACGGCGTTGTCGGAACCTTCGAGATAGAAGTGCCGGATGCCGGTGGTTGGTTGCGTCGCGGTAGTCTCTGGGTCGGCGTTGACCGAAAACTCCGACTCGCTGGCAGTGAGGGTGAAGCGGTACCCCCGCTGGTTGGGCGTCGGGCCCGCAAATCTCGAATCAAGATAACCGCCCTGGGTCAGCGCCTCAAAGTCTCCATAGGATCCGCGTGTCGCTTTCAACTGGCCCTCAGCCGTGGCGATGGTGCGCAAAGTCTGAATCGCCGAACCTTCATCCGCGGAGCCCATTGCCTTCGGATAGACGCCTAAGCCTTCTGACTTATCGGCAGCACACGAAGCCAACAGGACCACGGTCAACAAGAGCGCGACCGATCCAGCAAATGCCTTTGTCCGACTCACATCACCGCTCACCGTTTTATTCATTGAGTCCAACCTACTTTCGATAGTAACCACGCCTGCTGCGCACAGCCAGTTCCGGATGTCCGATCAGCTGTACGTTGACCGCGCGCCACGCACCGTCGCGAACATCGTTCCGCGGGCGATATCCAACACTATACACCGTGCTGAGGTCGCGTATGACTTGTTCGTAGACACCTTCGAGGTCTTTCAGTTTCCGTGCCTGATAAACCTCGTTCCCACTTTCGGCCGCAATCAGCCCGAGTTGCCGGCGCGCCAGCGCGTAGGCCTCTTTCCACTTCCCACTTTTGTCCAGCTCTTTCTCAGTGTCCAGATAAATCGGCAGAACGATCGTGTCAGAGCGCTGCACGATCTTCAGTAAGTCTTCAAAGCTGGTCGCGGACCCCTCACCATCAACACCCGGCAAAGCATTGTCTACGCCGTCAGTCATCACCACCACAGCGCTGCGGCGGTTCTCAACTCGCGACTGTCCTGCCGCATGATCCAAAACAAATCGCAGAGCATCCCAAAAGTTGGTACCGCCAAACGGCTTTTCGATGTCGTCGATGCTCTTCTTCAAGGCTTTGTGATCATCAGTAAATTTCGAAACAACCAGGATTTCAGAAGTAAACGCAAAGATTGCAATTCGATCGACCGGACGCGCTGCATCGACAAAGCGTTTTGCGGATTTGCGAATCAAGCCAATCTTGTCCGAGGTCGAGCCGGAGATATCCAAAAGCAGCACCAGATCGAATGGCGTGTCTATCGACGCGAAGAAGGAAATTTCCTGCGGAACTCCGTCCTCGAAAACGGCAAAGTCTTTTTGGGCGAGTTGGGTGAGGCTCGGCGCAGGTTTACGGTTGACGACGCTTAAATTGAGATTGACCAGATCCGAATCGATACGAATCGTGTCGAGCGGATCGGGTGTTTGAGCCTGGAGAGGGAGCTGGGTGCAGTCGGCAGTGAGCAGGAAAAAGCCAAGGACGAAAATACAGTCGGCCAGAAGGCGGAGTGAGCGGGAGCAAGCCGCCTTCCTAACCTTTAGATATTCCCAGACATCAGTCACGCGGAACACAGCCATAGGTCGAGCCGACATTAAGTTTGACCGGGAGGCGGATTATCGAAACGAAAAGAGCGCCGTATCGTGCTCGCTACATTCGATTGCCGGCAACGCCTCGTCTAACCGCAGGGCAGTGTGCTCGCACCGATGCGGACGGGATGTCCGCGCTCCCAGCCGATGACACTTACTTCGCGTAATAGCCGCGTTTGCCGCGAGCCACCGAACTTGGCCGATTGACGTTTACGCGGATGGCTCGCCACGATCCGTCGCGGACCTTATTTGTCGGGCGATATGACAAGGTATAGACCATGCCCAGGTCGGCGACCACGCGCGCATAAGCGCCGCCCAGATCTTCCAGCTTCAGACATTCATAGAAGGCGCCGCCGCCGTCATCGGCCAGGTCTTTCATATCATCGTGTCCCTGGTCCCACGTCTCCTGTTGAATATCATGAATACTCAGGGGCACGTAGCTTTGCGTCTTCACCCAAATCGAATACACCACACCATCAAATTCCTTGACCCGCCGGCTCACTTCTTCGTAAGACATCGTCGAGCCCTCGCCCGTCACATTCGGCAGAACGCTGTCCATGCCGTCGCTCATGACCACGATCGCGTTCCGGCGCGAGTCTTTGGCTTCGCGGAACACTTCATCCATGGCAAAGGCGAGCGAGTCGTAGAGCTTTGTACTGCCATCCGGCTTTTGGATGGAATTGATCCGCTGTCGTAAAGCCTGGTGATCGTTCGTCAATGAGGAAACAACTACCTGGCCCCCGGCAAACGTGATGATCCCAATGCGATCGAAGGGGCGGGCGGCTTCCACAAAATGAAGTGCCGCCCCTTTGATTAATTCGACGACTTTTGCGGTCGATCCGGACAGATCAATCAGCAGGATGAGATTGAAGGGCGCCGAGGCTGAATCAAAGTGAGCTATCTGTTGCTGAACGTTGTCTTCATATAAACGGAAATCGTCCTTCGTCAGATCACTGACGCCCCGATTGGTATTGCGGTCGACAACGCTGACATTAACGCTCACCAGTTCAGTGTCGACCCGGATCACATCGCCTTCTGATATTTCTTCCGGACCCGTGGAAACCGGCGCGGGCGTTCCGGCCGGTGTTGGGGTTTTGTCCTGCCCAATCAATTCCGGCCGCCGCCTTGGGACCGGCAATTGTGCGGGGTTTAACTGCTCGCGCCGCTCGGAAGGAGTGGGCGAATTCGTCGACACGTTTCGCGTCGACTGGTCAAAACTGCCCAGCGCGATATTGCCGGCTTGCGAATAGAGCCTGACGCTCGCGCCCCCAGAACCAAGCCGGCCTTTCAATTGTGGCTTGGCGGCCAGATCCACCGCCGCCGAACCGAACGACGAAGAGACGGTGCCGGTCTTCGAATCGGCGATCACGTCCGCGCCTGAATTTTGGGGAACGTCGACCCGTATCTCGCCCGACACCGTTTGGACCAGGAGCGCGGCGGGCAGACCTTTGACTTCTACCGAGCCGTCACCGGTTACGATGGCCGCGTGCGCGCGCGCAGGAATGCGCAATTGAAGGTTAATCCGCTTAGGCCCGCGCGCTACCCGAATCGAAAGCAAGCCATCGGTGCGTTGAATGACTGCCGGCGAGCGACTCGGTTGGCCGCTGTCGGTTATCGCCGCTATCGAGACAAACTTCTCCGACCACACTTCGACAATTACGCCTCCGCGCAGGTTCTCGATCCTCAGATTGCCGTTTGCGGGCAATTCAAGACGCAGACCTTCGGTCGTCTGAACTTGAGCCGGCGAAACAATTATTCCGGCGTTCGCGACCAGAGCGATACAGAGCACCGCAATCACACTGAATGAGTTTTTGCGGAAACGGAGGAGAGCACGTTGATTTGGTAGAGCTAAAAACATCTTGGTGCCTCAGACTTTAGTCTGAGATCTGAGAAATTGCTACCACGGAGACAAATCCGAATTCAGGTACTCATGACGCGAAGCGGCTGCAAATACGGCCCGGGTTTCTGCTCACCACGGATCGCGGACATCCTGTCCGCCAGCGGGCAAAGCCCGCTCAAACTTTTGCTGGAAAACTTCGTACGGCGGTTCGCGCTACGCGCTCAGGCGGACAGGGTGTCCGCGATCCGCACGCAACCCCCGGTTGGGGTTGCTTCTCGCTGGAGAACTCGATCTCAGCGTAACCGCGAAGCTCGTACTACAAGGCGAAAGAACTCGGAATCACAGACTGAAGTCTGTGCCACTCATCGTTCGATCATGTCGAGGATCGACTCGGCCTCTGGTTCCGGTTTCGGTAGCGGCTTAGCTGCGCCGCTTTCGCTTAATTCGCCCAAACGCAGCAAGAGGTTGCCCTGATTTGAGGAGTAGGCCAATCCGTCCGGCTTGCTCACTATTCCGGCCCGCACCAACTTCTCGATCTCACCGTCGAAAGTCTGCATGCCTTCCATATCGCCCTGTTCCATGGCATCCAACAGCGACTTCCCTTCCGACTCACCGCGTTCGATGTATTCCTTCGTGCGCGACGTTGCTTTCAGGATCTCCATGGCGGCGACTCGGCCGGTGCCGTCGGCGCGCGGCAAGAGGCGCTGCGAGATAATGTAGCGGAACGACTGGGCCAGACGCGTGCGAATAATTTTTTCCTCGTTCTTGGGGAACGCGCCAATGATGCGCTCGACCGTTTTGGCGGCGTCGATTGTATGCAGCGTCGATAGCACCAAGTGGCCAGTCTCAGCCGCCTCCAAAGCGACTTCCATCGTTTCGCGATCGCGCATCTCGCCGACCAGGATCACTTTCGGCGCCTGCCGCAAAGCCGCGCGCAGGGCCAGGGCAAAGTTAGGAGTGTCGGAATGCAGTTCGCGCTGGTGGATGGTGCAATTCTTGTGACCGTGCAGGAACTCTATTGGGTCCTCGATGGTGATGACGTGATAGAACTTGGTTTCATTGATCAGATCGATAACCGCCGCCAGCGAAGAACTTTTCCCACTGCCAGTCGGACCGGTGACCAGCACGATCCCATTCTTTAGCTCGACTATTTGCCGCAGCTGATCCGGCAGATTGAAATCCTCAAAGCGCGGCGGCCGCGGCGGTATCACGCGCATGACGATCGCGTAGGTCCCTCTTTGCTTAAAAATATTGACGCGAAAACGGCTCAGGCCGGGAAGACCGAAGGAAAGATCCGCCGAGCCGTTTTTCTCCAGACTCTCGATCGACTGCTCGTGGTTACCGATGATCAGCTTGGCGATGGCGTAGGTCTGGGCCGGAGTAAGCTTCTCTAGCCCGGCAATTGGGACACCCTGGAGCTTGCTGACCAACTCGACTTGCGGCGGCCGGCCCGGTGAAAAGATCAGATCGCTCACCTTGTCAGATACGTCGAGCATCTGCTGCAGCACTTTGGCAAGATTTAGCGAGCCCGGCGTCGCCGGTGCTTCCTGGGCAGGCGGTTCTTGAATCGCACTCATTTGGAATTTGCTCGTCTGCTGCCGAGCGGTCTCCTCTTATTCTTCTGTCAGTGCCTTAAGGATAAAGAACGTCACGTCATCAGTCGCGCCCAGCCCGTCAGTCCAATTGAGCATGTCGCGATGAACGAAATCGATCATCTCACGCGAACTCAGGTGGCGGCATTTGCGCACCGCTTCAACCAGCCGGTCGCGGCCGTACTCCTCGCGCTCCCGGTTCATAGCTTCGGTGGCCCCATCGGTATAGAGCACCAGAAGCTGACCCGGCTCGATCGTCGCGAAGTATTCGTAGTAGCGCGTATCACGAAACATGCCCAGCGGCACGCCGCCGCGCTCTTCAAAGTGCACGGCGCCGTTAGCCTCCATCAGAAACGGCGGATTGTGCCCGGCATTACAGTAAGCAATCGTCCGGTTGGCAGCGTCCAGGATGCCATAGAAAGCCGTGACAAACTGGTTTCGTTCAATCGATTCCCACAGCAGGTAATTCACTTTGGACATCGAGATGTGCGGCGCATAGCCGATGTGTGTCGCCGCCCGCAAACTCGCCCGCAGAAACGCCATCAGCAATGCCGCCGGCACGCCTTTGCCGGAAACATCCGCGATCACTATGCCTATTTGATCGTCGTAGATCCGCACCCAATCATAGTAGTCACCTGAAACTTCCTCGGTCGGGAAGTTGTACGCGCTGATGTCAAAACCTTCGAGCTGGGGATCGCGGGCGGGCAGCAGCTCGAGTTGAACCTGCCTGGCGACTTCGAGTTGAGTTTCCAAACGCTGCTTCTCGATCAGCTGATCGTGCAGCATTACCTTTTCGATGATGATGGCTACTTGCGAGGCGAGCAGACCCAGGACTTCCAAATCATCCTTGGAATAAGCATTCAGCTCGTCGCTTTCCAAATCGAAAACGCCGATGACTTCATTGTTGGAAATAATCGGCGCAACCATCTCGGAACGGGTGTGAGCGCGCGCGTTGATGTAACGCGGTTCTTTGCGCACGTCGGGAGAAATGAACGGCTTGCCGCTGACAGCAACGTGTCCGATCAAGCCTTCACCCATCTTCAGACCCAGCTCCTGCAAAGCGTCGATGTCATAGCCGCGCACGGCCTGGGTATGAAAGACCGGCTCATCAAGGCCGTCTTCCAACTCGGTCGTAGGTTGCGAACGTCTGACCAAGTAAATGCCGGCAGCGTCGTAAGGAATCACTGAATCGAGCGTGTCCATGACGAGATTCAGCACTTCGTCAAGATCCAACGAACGGCTGATCGTCTTGGTGATGTCGAGCAGCATGCGAAGTTTGTCGACCACCGACAGACCCGCGGCTTTTGAAATCGTTTCCGGCATAAAGAATGATTGTAGCGCAAGCTGTTAACTTGCCGTTCCAGTACGACAAACTTGAGTTTGTCGATGCTTCGTGAACAAGCTGAAGCTTGCCCCACACGCGCAAATTAACAATTTGCGTTACGTCGATTATACGTGCTCAGGGCGTGCGGCAGAAAGGTGCTTATACTGTGGCCACAGGTGCGTGACCTTGATGCGGTATTCAATCAGTTGCCGGCTGACGCGAAAGTGGCGGGCAATTTCCCGTGAACTTCGCCCTTCCAACACGTGGCGGCGCAATGCTCCAAAGGGCGCCAGGGCGGCCGCGCCAACGGCGTATGCCGCTTCCTCATCCGCTTGGTTGTAATCGCGCGCCAGCATTCGGCCTGTCCGTTGGGCCGGGTTAGCATTAGAGTTATCAGGTCGAGCGTCCGCGGTGATTGCGGCCAGGCGATTCGCTTTATGGCCCAGGAAGACATGGGCAACCTCTTCCATTAAGGTGGCGCGATTTCGTTGCGAGCCGTGGGCGGGATTCAAGATCACGACGCGCCAGCCGTTTGGCAAGGGGCGCGAACACGCTCCGCCTGACCACTCATCCGCGGCCGCTCCCAGCAGATGCTCGCGAGATTCCGCTGACAATCCTTCGATTGTGTTGAAATCCACCACCAGCAGCTTGGCGAAATTTGCCAGCGCAAATGGATCCAAAGGCTGGTCCTCAGTAACGCCGGCAAATTCGCGCAGCCCAAGCGCGCGCAGTTCGAATTGTTTTCGCTTTTCAATAGCAGGCAAAAGAAGATTTGGCACGCGCGATAAGTGTAGCGCAAGTCGGTAACTTGCGTTATGAAGTCAGAACCGGGAGCGGTAGCGACCGGGTCTTGTGCCGGCAATCGAAAGCCATCTGGTATGTCGAAGACCCGGTCGCTATCGCTCCCGGTACTGACCTCCATTTGCGGACAAGGGGCAGTCGCAAGTTAACAACTTGCGCTACTTCAGCGTTTTCGCGTTGAAGTCTGACTGAACTGCGCGTAAGCCACTCGGAAAAGTTCCGATAGGGCCTTGGCGGTGTCCGCCGTCAGGTGGCGATCGGCGCGCAGATGCGCTTCCACAATTTCGGGGGTTGATTCATGCGGATAGTAAACGACCGGTTTGGGATCGGTGGGGTTGCGATGGCCGTGATGCATGACGCGTTCGATTGGCATATCCAGCCACGACGCCAGACGCGAGATGTTGTCGGCGTCAGGCTTGCCCGTTCCGTTTTCAATTCGCGACAAGGTCGACGCGGAAACTCCCGTCAGGTCGGCTACGTCTCGCAGACTCAGCCCCTGCTCTTCGCGTCGACGCCGTACCGCGCCGCCCAGCTCAGATGTATTGACTCCGGATTTCTTTGTCATGGGACAAAGCTTACCACTCATTGAGTTTTAGCTGCAAGACTGTGTTTTATCCTCGGGACAGAAGGCGCGGCATGAACGTAGGGGCAGGGCTCGTCCCTGCCCGTGTTCGATGACGGGCGGGCGGGGGTTGTCCCGCCCGTGTTTGAGACCACGGGCGGGCGGGCAGGGACAAGCCCTGCCCCTACATTTTCCATGGCAGCCGTTAAGCGTTTCGAAACAAAAAAGAGGCGGGACAAGTCCCGCCTCTAAACGAATTCATCTATGTAGAAGACTAAGGTTGTTGCAATCGAGCACGCTTGGCTGCCATGGCCAGATCGCGCGCGCGCGGGACCACCTCGATGGCCTTAGCAATTTGCGGATCTTCTTTGGTCAGCACTTGCACGGCAGTGACAGTGCCGTATGAAGCCGTCGCCAGTTGGAATCTTATCTGCTGCTCGATAAAAGCCCGATTGCGATCCAGTGCCGGGGCGAAAGTCTTCCAGTTCGCGTCTTTCGCTACATACTCTTTGAACGCGTTGAATACCGCGTTGTTCATCGTATAGTCAGTTGCCTGCAGATCGTGTCCAAACTCGATTGCACGATCGATTTTGTATGTGTCGAGGCCCTGAATGCGGCCGGTAGCGACGTCGCGTGAAAAGAAAAAGATGGGATCGCGCATGCGGCCCTGCAGCGTCGTAAGCGTCTGCGGTTTGACGGATTCATCCGGCGTGATGCCGCCGCCGCCGTAGACCGGGCGCCCGGTATCTGTGCGACTGGCCGGTCCAATCGGCTTGCCTTGCTCGTCTTTCGCTCTGAGCGTGCCGCCGCGATAGATGTAGTTGTAGAACCCTCCATCTGAGTAATCACGCTGAATCAAACGTCCGGACGGCGTGTAGTACTTTGCCGAGGTCAGCGTCAACCCGGCTCCGTACTCGAGCGGAATGATGCTCTGCACCAGGCCTTTACCAAAACTGGTCTGCCCGACAATCAAAGCTCGGTCATGATCCTGCATGGCGCCGGCGACAATCTCCGAAGCTGAAGCAGTGTAATCATTAACCAGGATTACCAGCGGCGTCCGATCAGGATCGGGATTGCGCGAATCGTAAGTGCGATCGTTGTTCATGCCGCTGCGGCCCTTTTGACTAAGAATCAGCTGGCCCGCGGGCAGAAAGGTCTCGGCCACATGAATAGCTTGCTCGAGAAATCCGCCCGGGTTGTTGCGCAGATCGAGCACCAGCGAATTCATGCCTCGCGCATGTAGAAAATCGAGGGCCGACTGCAAGCCTTCAGCGGTGTCGTAATTGAAGCCGCGCGTCATATCGATATAGCCGACGCCGGGACGAATCATGTAAGCATCGGGCACCGAAGGTTGGGGCACCGCGTCGCGCACAATCTCCACCACGTCGCTCTTGCCGGTGGCGGCGTGCGTGATCGTTACCTTCACATGGCTGCCGCGCGGTCCACGAATCTTGTCTCGCACTTCGGCGGATGCCTTGGCATGCATCGAAACGCCGTCCACGGCATCGATGCGATCGCCAAACCGCAATCCCGCGCGCGAGGCCGGCGCGTTCTGGAACGTCGCGGCGACATAAGTATCCGTTGCATCCCCGACCGAATAGTTCTGGATGGACGCGCCAATGCCAAAGTACTCGCTGCGCTGGTCCGTCTTCATTTCGTCGAACTCTTCTTTATCAAAGTAGTTCGAGTGCGGATCGAGAACCCTCAGCATGCCCATGATCGAAGACTTATAGACAGCGTTGAAATCAACCTTGTTGCCGTCGACGTAATGTTCCTGGATGACGCTCAACGCTTCGCTGAAATCCTGCGACACCGCCGCAGTCGCAGCTCCCGGAGTGCGGCGCGGACGCCGGCCGGGCACGACTGGCGGCGCGTTGGTCTTGCCGGCGCCATTGGCCGAGCCATTGGGTTGTTCACGTCTCTGCTGAGCAAAAACAAATGCCGGGACAACCAGCGAGAGTAGGATTAGCGCCACCAGCGCCAGAGAGAATTTATTCTTCACTTAAAACCTCACAAGGAAAGAAATCCATTGTTCTATCGGGGAGCGTAACGGTGCGCGACGAATACGTCGTGCGCCAATCTTAACGGATGCCGCAGCAGCGAGCAAGGTTGCGTTAAAAAGATCGCGCCTGATTTGCCTTTGCGCCTTCCGATTCTCATCTGCGCCTTTGCGCGAAACTTATTCTCAATGGATTCTGTTTCGCGCAAAGCCGCAAAGCGAAGGCGGAAGATCCAAAGAAGAAGACCTAATTGACCAGCAAACGATCCACGAAAATACACGAAGCAGAATTGTTTTGGTTAATCCGGTTCGTGTGATTTCGTTGATCGTTATTGCCTTTGAGCGGAAAAACGCCAAACGTGGACGGAAGGATAATTCGTCGAGCCTTAGACGGCGTGCATAAGCGCATTGCGCATGGCCGCGGCGGATTGCCAACGGTTGTCGGGGTCTTTGGCGAGGGCGCGTTCGATCACTTCGGCGACTTGTTGTGGAACTTCGGCCGCGCGCTGACGCAGCGGTATGACCTTACCTTCAAAAATAGCCTTGACTGTTCCAGCAATGTCGCCATTGGCGCCTAAATCAAGCGCGGTATCTCCGGCCAGCAGACTGTAGGCGGTCATGCCAATCGCGTAAATGTCCGAAGTGGGTCGAACGTTGCGAAAGTCTCTGATTTGTTCCGGCGGCATGTAAGCAAACGTTCCGGCCATGTCCCCAGCCATGGTGATGCCGCTCATGCCTGATTGGGTGAAACTTTTCGCCAGTCCAAAATCAGTTAGCTTGGCGGTGAAATTCGGCGACGTGCCGCTGACGAGGATATTCGATTCCTTGATGTCGCGATGGATGTAGCCTTTTGAGTGCGCATAGGCCAGCGCATCCAACGACTGCGCCACGATATCGATTGCCTCGCGCAGAGGCAAGCGGCCGCCCTGCGCATCAGCCAACCGCGCTGCGTCCGAACCTTCAACATATTCGGTGACCAGATAGACCGCGCCGTTGTTGGTCCCGCTCTGGAGAAACCGCACTATGTTCGGATGATCCAGAGCCGAAGCCACCTGGATTTCGCGCATAAAGCGACGCAGCGACACTTCCGTTACAGCCACTTCGGGCAAGAGACTTTTGATCGCAACCGATCGTCCGGTCTTTTCGTCGCGGGCCAGCATTACACAGCCCATCCCGCCCCGGCCCAGCAGCTTGATCATTTCGTAACCGGGAACGGGTTGCGGCTGGCGCTTCAATTCTTCACGGCAATCTTCGCAAATAAAAGACATCTTCTCGTCGACGTGCGAAGCTTCGAACTGCTCGCGGCGTCCACAGTTGCCGCAGTCGACGGGGATCATGGTAGTCCGCGTCAACGTGGGCGCTTCCATTCCGTTGACCGTCACAGCCTGGTCTGACTGGACCTCGACTTCCAGTACGGTTTGACCGCCCTGAATTCGATCTCCATTAGTCAGAAATGCCTCCGGCACTCGCTGTCCATTCACGAAGGTGCCGTTGGTCGATCCCAGGTCGCGCAGAAAGCAACGCGGCGGAGCAATCTCGAGCAGGCAATGATGGCGGGAAAAGAACCTGTCTTCAGGCAGATAGAGATGTGCACTGTCGGCCCTGCCAATCAGGAAGGTATCGTGCTGGTCGAAAGTGAATTCGCGCCCGGTATAGGGCCCAGCCAGGACTCTTAGAGTGACGCGCATGACAAGGCTATTTACTGACTTCCAGATCGTCGAACGCTACTTCGCCCACGTCGCTGGTGTACAGGCCCACGCGTCCCCGGCGATATCCTGCTTCGTCGGTGATGGAAGTAACGAATTGACCGTTGACGTAAAGGTCCATTTTGAGATCGCGGATTCTGACCTCAATCTGGTTCGGCAGCGTGCCGGTGCGAATGGTACTGGTCGGGGTCCAATCGACCACCTTGGTTTCGGCCCCGGCCTGATGCAGCACGACCTTGTACTTTGGTGTGTCGCCGTTGTAAATCAGAAAACCGTAGTCTTCCAACTTGCCGTCCTTTTTCTCTCCATGAACAACGATGCCATATCCGGTCACGGGCGGGTTGCCGTCGATGCTGCGCAGACCGACGCGAACGGTCGCGTTCTCAGTCTTATACTCCGGCTTGTCCGGCGCGTACATTACGATGAAGCCGCCCTTCGTCGCATGCATGTGATAGGCCTCGTCCGCATACCAGATGTTGCCGAACTGCGACTCACCAGTGCCCCAGGACTTGTTTGAAAAGTCATCGGTAAAGGTCGTCAGAGACGACCGCGTGTTGGTGTTCGTCTCATCCGCATTCGTGTTCGAATTCGTGTTCGTATTCTTGTTAGTATTTTTGTTCGCTACCTTGTTCGAGTTGTTTGCGTTGCTATTGTTATTGTTGTCGTTGGTGATGCTGGCGACGGCAAAAATCAGAATCACAACTCCGATACCCATGAACACGAGGACGGCGCCGATGCCCAGCACCCAGGGCCAAACGCTGCGTTTCTGCGGCGCCGACGGCGGCATCGGAGTCCAGGCGGGCGGCGGTGTTGGCGGCATCGGCGGGTGCTGGGCCTGGCTCGGACTAAATGCGATCGTCGGCTGCGGCGTGGTGTCGCGCGCCGATGGATACTGAACGGTTGCGCTGGGGTCAGATCCTGGACCGCCCGTGCTCAACAGTGGCGAGCCATCATCCAGACAAAAGCTCAGGGCATCGTCGGTATAAGTGCGATTACATTGGGGACAGCGTTTCATGTTCGGCCTCGGTGTGTGAAATTACAGTAGCGAGCTGTTGAGCGCTTAGGTTGCGCGTTCGGTCTGCCAAGTCGCGCGGCAAGTCTATACGAGAAGATGAATTGCACTCAAGTCTAATCCGGAGTGGCACAGACTTCAGTCTGTGATGGGCGGTAATCAAAAGGGCGACAAGGGCAGCCTGAAGGGCTCGAGAGTAGCCGATGGTCGGAAGGCAATCAATCTCTCGTCAGCAGCCTGAGAGGGTGCAAGACATTACTAACTTAACTTAAGCAAAACCCTGGCTTCAGGGTGCGAACCAATCAACCGTCTACCAGACCGCGCGGCTATGCTTCGACCTCCGGCTACTTTTTGGCAACCTTTTCGGGTGGCCATATCTGCTTTAGAGAATCACAGACTTAAGTCTGTGCCACTCAGACTCCGAGTTTAAAGATTGCGACCACAACGCCCGCAGAATTTAGTGCCGGAAGGATAGGTGGAATTGCATCCGGGGCATAGGACTTCGACTGGCCGCGGCGCGTTCCAGGCGATCGCGCTGCCCCCCAAAGACGCGCCGCACCGACCACAAAATTTCGTGCCCGCCGGTTGTTCCATGGTGCAACGTGTGCAACGAATCCGGGACGCACCCACGCCGGGCCGATTCAAACTGGGCTGGTTCAAGCTGGGCGAGCCAGAGCCCTGCGGCATGGCCGGCCTGGGATGCATCCCGCTATCGGAAGTGACCGGCAGAAAAGTTGTATTGCCACAACGGCCACAGAACTTCGCGCCTCCGGCAAAACGCGAACCGCACTTGGTGCAAGCCACGACGGTGTGAGCCGGCAGGGCCATTCCGGAAACGCTGCCCAGGCTTCCTCCCTGCGAAGGAGACAAGCCACTGGACGGCGCCGACTTGAATTGCGCCTGAATGATTTGCTCGTCGCCATCGGCGCGGATTTCGATCACGCGTTCATCGTCCGCATCGCCCCCATGCGCGACTCGCAGCACGTGTTGACCAGGCGGCAATGATTTCAGAATGACCCGGCCCGAACGTCCGATGCTTCCGTGACGCTCGTCGTCGACGTACACTTCGGCGCCGCTCGGCGCCATGATTACCAAACGCGACTCGCCCTCATCTTCCTTGACGGTGGTCCCGCTCACCGCTTCGTCGAACTCGTTGAACCAGACAGCCACAGATGGAGGCCGTCCATCAGCTTCCCGCTTGAGTGCATGCATTACTGCTTGTTCGACTGGTTTCGGAATGTCTGAGTGCAACGTGCTGAGTGCCGGCGCTTCCCCGGTCAACTTCTGAGCAAAAATCTGCATGATGTCGCCGGTGAAGGGCGGCCGCCCGCCCAGCATGTGATAAGCCATCGCGCCCAGCGCGTATATATCAGCGCGCGCATCGAGATTCGCTCCCGACTGCATTTGCTCGGGCGCCATGTATTCAGGCGTGCCCAGAATTCCGCGTGAAGCAGGACCACTTCCCGAAGCGTCGCCGGCCAGGCTGGAACTAATAATCTTGGCCAGGCCAAAATCGCCGACCTTCACCAGGTCATCGACTGAGATGGATCCGTCCTTCTTCTTTCGCTGCACGATAAAGACGTTTGCAGGTTTCAAATCGCGATGAAGAATCCCTTCGTCGTGCGCTGCTTCGACTCCCGCGCAGATCTGTCGCAGCAGGGCCTGGGCCCTCTGCAGGGAAAGAGTTCCTTCACGCCGCAGCAGTTGATACAACGATTCGCCTTCGACGTATTCCATCACCAGGAAGAAGACGCCCTCGTCGCTCTTACCAAAGTCGTTGACGTCGATCACGTTGGGATGTTGGATAGAAGCGGCAGTGCGCGCCTCGCGTTCAAAGCGGGCGATCGCTTCGCCTTCCTGCAGGTCTTCGTCCGAGAGGACATCGGGGCGAATTGTTTTTACCGCCACCCGCCGAGTGATCAGGTTTTCGTCGCGAGCGAGATATACCTGGCCCATGGCGCCGCGGCCGAGGCGCCGGTCCAGGCGATAGCGTCGGTTGAGCAGCGTGGTGCCCGGCAGCGTCAGTTTCGTTTTGGCCTGATCGTCCGGGCAGAGCAGGACCTCGTCTTCATAACAACGTTCACATCGGGGGCATTCGCGCATAGTGAGTCAAACGAGCGGGTCGATTACGAGTGAAAGAATAAGGAATAGCTGTCATGCGGTCAATCGGTGGTCTCCTTAAGAACCGTCGTCTCGCTCCTGGGAGCGCGGACGTCCCGTCCGCCTTGCGTCCGAATGCGCGCCCCCTTGCAAAGAAAGGTTAGTGGCCCAGACTTCAGTCTGTGATGGTTCCGCGCGAAATCATAGACTAAAGGAACCTCTAATTAAGTGTCTTCGACGCTTAGCGTCGAAATGAATTTAGCCCGGCGTTTCAACGCCGGGTAAAGATGCGCGAAGTCTCCGCGTCGCATAGCGACGCCTGAACCAAGGTGAATTCAATCGTCGCTACGCGACGAGAACCCGTAACCAACCGATCCCGGCCTTGAAAGGCCGGGCTAAACTCATACCGACGCTACGCGTCGAAAATAT
>JAWVDF010000076.1:0-8880 GCA_033857635.1 Blastocatellia bacterium | reverse complement strand
ACTGGAGATGGGCAAGCGGATCTCGGAAGGACGCGATGAGGTTAATCTCAGTGCCTCCATTCTTCAATACTATGCAGATAATGCAGAGAAGTTCCTTTCGCCAAAGATCATCGAATCGAAAACCGGACAGGCGCGCCTTGAATACTCTCCGCTCGGAGTACTGATCGGCATTCAACCCTGGAACTATCCCTACTATCAACTGTCGCGATTTGCCGCGCCCCATTTGATGGCCGGCAATGTTCTCTTAGTGAAGCATGCATCGGGTGTTCCGCAGTGTGCCCTTGCCTTCGAGCAACTCTTCACTGATGCGGGATCGCCGGCTGGCGCTTATACAAATCTATTTCTTTCAAACGATCAGGTCGGCGCCCTGATTGACGACCCGCGCGTTCGCGGCATCGCGCTTACTGGATCGGAACGAGCGGGCGAATCACTGGCGTCGCGTGCCGGCAAGAATTTGAAAAAATCGACGATGGAGCTGGGCGGAAGTGATTGTTTTATTGTGCTGGAAGATTGCGATCTCAAGTACGCGGTTCAAATGGCGGTCGCAGGTCGTATGAGCAACGCGGGACAAACTTGCATCGGTTCGAAACGCTTCATTGTCGTTGGAGCGCGTGCAAAGCAGTTCCTCAATGCGTTTCGTGATGCTCTCGAACAACTAAAGCCGGGCGACCCGTTGGATGAAGCGACGACCCTGGCGCCGCTGTCCTCTGACGCCGCTTTGAAACTTTTGCTCAATCAGGTCAGTGAAGCGGTTGGCCATGGCGCGCGGGTCTTCACGGGAGGCGATCGGCTTGGAAAAACGGGCGCGTATATGCAACCAACGATTCTCACCGACGTCACTCCCGACAACCCGGCCTACCGGCAGGAATTCTTCGGGCCAGTCGCGCTCTTCTTTACCGCTAAGGATGAGGATGAGGCGGTAGCTATCGCGAACGATTCGCCCTATGGATTGGGTGGCTCGGTCTACACTTCCGATATCGAGCACGGCAAGCGAGTTGCCAGCCGTATCGAAACCGGCATGGTCTTTATCAATTATCCATCGATGAGCGCCCCCGATTTGCCGTTCGGCGGAATCAAGCGTTCCGGATATGGCAAGGAGCTTTCCAATCTCGGCATTGAGGAGTTCGTGAACAAGAAATTGATCTGGGTAGCACCCGCGCCCGCGCTCGCGTCATAGCCGGCAGCCATCAATTTTGAGGATGATGTCAGTACCGGGAGCGGTAGCGACCGGGTCGCTGTCCAAGAGTCCTGAAATCGCGAGGGGTGACCCGGTCGCTACCGCTCCCGGTACTGACTCCATGTTGTCCGGGGACTGTCCAGCGCAAATTACCTCCCAGCTAAAATGATAGACCTGAGGGAATGGAGGCACATGAAGATCCTTGTCACCGGCGCAACCGGATTCATCGGGGGCGCCGTCGCCCGAAAGTTGTCGAAGCTGGGCCATGAGGTCATGGCTTTGACGCGATCCGCAGCGGCCGACGCCGCGAAGCTGCAAGCCACGGGTCTGACACCAGTCGTCGGCGACTTCGCCAATCCCGCGAGCTTGACCGCGCCCGCAGCCCAGGTTGACGCGATCGTCAGCCTCGCCAGCATCGGACAAACCGAGGGGACTCCGGAGAGCTTCACAAAGGATCGTGACGCCGTGGCGGTGATGCTCAAAGCTCTCGGCGACTCAGGAAAGCCGTTCATCTTCACCAGCGGCTCGGCGATCTTCGGTGTCTTCACCAAGGGTGAGGCCAGCCCGACCATCTTCGATGAAGACCACCCCGTCCCGCTTCCCGCGTCGGTATTTGCACCGCCCAAGGCTGAGATACCGCAGCCGTTAATCGACGGCTTCGGTGGCTCAATGGCGCCCCGAGCCGAGACGGAGAGAGCTGTGCTCAACGCGGCCGGCGTTCGCGGAATCGTGATTCGGCCCGGGCTCGTCTACGGCGAGAACAGGGGCTACGACCTGCCCAATCTGATCGCCCTGACCAAGACGCATGGCGCTGCACCGCAGCTCGGAATAGGCGGCGTTCGGCAGGGCTACGTGCATCTCGACGACCTGGTTGAAGTCTACGTCCTGGCACTTGAACGCGCCCCGGCAGGTACGATGCTGCACGGCGTTACCGATGAGATCGCCCTTGGGGATCTCGCCGTGGCAGTCAGTCGACTTGTGGGCGCCAGAGGCCGAACCGAGGCCTTGTCACTTCTGGAGATGTACACCCGAGGAGGCGGAGGCGGCGTGAGCCTGTCGGTCAATAAGCGCCTCGCCAGCGAGAAGACCCGAAAGGTTCTGAATTGGACCCCGACCCGATATGACATTTTGGAAGACGTAGAGCACGGCTCCTACGCCGTCTAGCAAATCGAGGAGAGAAGAACTCTGTGGTTCTCTGTGTGACCTCTGTGCCTCTGTGGTGAAGCTTTGCTAAGTCATTTTCACCACAGAGACACAGAGGAGCACAGAGTCTCACAGAGAATTCTCTTTTTCTGACAGACTCCTTCGTCAGTTATTCCGCTCACGTCCCTTCACTCACTCAAGTGCTTGAAAGTGCCGGAAGTTTTTCCGGCGACGATCCGACCACCTCCGGCAATTCCGACAACGCTTGCTCTCCCCGTTCATAAACGCTCACTGATTCAGCTAATTCTGAATCCTTTCGATCTGGTACGTGCGTTGCCCAGACAAAGCCCGGAGGAGATACCAAATATGTCTTTCAACAAACCGGTGCGCCGTATAGCGATTGTCGGCACGGGAGTCATCGGTGCTAGCTGGGCCGCACAATATCTGGCGCGCGGGTTCGAGGTGATAGCAACCGACCCGGCGCCTAACGCGGAAGCCAACCTGCGCCACTTCGTTGAGGAAGCGTGGCCGATGCTGACGGTCATTGGCCTCTCGCCGGGTGCACGTGGCGACCGGCTGTCCTTTACTCCAAATATGAAGGAGGCGCTGTCACAGGCTGACTTCGTCCAGGAGAACGGACCCGAGCGCCCGGATTTCAAGATCAAGTTATTCGCCGACATAGACGATGCCACCCCTCCTGATTCGATCATTGCCTCGAGTTCATCGGGGTTGACGATGACGGTCATTCAATCTGCTTGCAAGCGTCCCGAACGCTGTGTCATTGGCCATCCATTCAATCCTCCTCACATCATTCCGTTAGTCGAAGTGGTAGGTGGCGCCAAGACTTCGCCCGAAGCAATCCAACAAGCAATGGCGTTTTATGCGTCGATCGGCAAGAAGCCAATCTACTTGCGAAAGGAATTTCCCGGTCATGTCGCAAACCGGCTTCAGGCGGCTCTCTATCGAGAGATTCTTTATCTGATTCAGCAGGGTGTGTTGAGTGTTCCCGAAGCTGACGATGCCGTGAGCTATGGGCCGGGGCTGCGGTGGGGGGTGATGGGGCAAAGTTTACAGTGGCACCTCGGAGGTGGCCCGGGCGGGATTCAGCATTTCATGGAACACCTGATGGACCCTCTGACTGGCTTGATGAGAGGCCTGGGGAATCCCGAAGTCACTAGTGATCTCAAGCAAACGATTATCGAAGGAGTGTTGCGGGAAGCAGGAACTCGCTCTGTAGACCAACTTGCTCAAGAGGAAAACGAGGCGTTGGTCGGACTACTTAAGCTGCGCGCCAAAAATGGCGGAGCCGTAGTAGCGTCGCAGACGACCGTGGAAAGGGTATCGAAGTCCAGCCGTCGTGGATCCAACAACAACGGCGCGTCGGACCGCATCTTCTTTCTGGATGTCAGCGGCGGTCGTCTGGTCTCGGTGAACACAGACGGCTCCGACCTTCAGGTCATCGTAAATGGACTCAAGAGAATTCCCGATGGCATCGAGGTCGATGTCGAGACCGGGCACATCTACTGGACCAACATGGGAAACCCTGCCGCGAACGATGGCTTCATCGAACGCGTGGATCGCGACGGGCGAAATCGCCAGACGATCATTCCCGAAGGCGCGACATTTACGCCGAAACAACTAAGGCTCGATAAGCAGCGCGGCAAGCTGTACTGGTCGGACCGTGAAGGCATGCGGGTCATGCGTGCGAACATTGACGGTTCGCACATTGAAACGCTCGTCGAGACTGGGCAAGGAGAACGTGACCGGCGCGATCAGCGGAACTGGTGTGTAGGCATCGCTATCGATCCGGAACGCGGAAAAATCTATTGGACGCAGAAGGGGTCCGACAACGCCGGCGAGGGCCGCATCTTCCGCGCAAGTGTTGAAATACCGGAGGGGGAAAGCCCGGCGAATCGCACCGACATTGAAGTGCTGTTCGCCGGCCTTCCGGAACCAATAGATCTGGATCTCGATCTCAACAATCGCATGATCTACTGGACTGATCGTGGCAATCCACCGCGCGGCAACACAGTTAGTCGCGCGCCCATAGACACCGAATCGAAGGCTGGCAAGGAACAGGAGATTGTCATCAGCGGTCTGATGGAGGGAATCGGATTGTCTCTCGACCTGGAAGGCGGCCGGATGTTTTTCTCCGACCTCGCAGGTTCGGTCTATTCCGCAAAACTAGACGGCTCGGAAAAGAAAACCTTACTCATTGCCCAGGGGAACTTGACTGGCGTCGCGTATGCGCGCCGTCATGCGCAAAGGTGAATTGTTCAGTCCGCAAAGCGGACGAATGATTGTAGCCCGGCAGTTTACTGCTGGGATAAAGAGTTGAAGGATTTGTAGTCCGTGAAGCGGACGGCTGAGGATCGGTACAGAACCGCGAGCGGTAGCGAGCGGGATCAGGATTCAACTTGCGCGAAATGCTCTTAGGATTTTCATATTTTGAGTTTGAGTTTTTATCCCGCTCGCTACCGCTCGCGGTTCTGTAACGTTCGGCCGTCCGCTTCACGGACTTCGTCTCGGACTCTTCGCGATCCCAGCGATGAATCGCTGGGCTATTTTCAATCGTCCGCTAACGCGGACTCGGGGAAAGGCAGTTTCTACTTGGGAGTAGTCCTGATGACAACAGCAACTAAAGACATTAGGGAACTAAAGCCACTGCCGGTGCCAAACGGCGACTTTTACGAGGTCACCGAGAGCTTGAACGCCGGGGAACTGGAGACTCTGAAGCAGGTGCGTGGGTTCATGGAAACGAACGTCGCGCCGATCATTACGAGGTACTGGGCAGACGACGCATTTCCATTTGAAGTACTGCCGGCGTTGCGCGATCTGAAGCTCGGTGGTCTTGGTTATCAGGGTTATGAATGCAGAGGTGGAAGCACCTTGCTTGATGGCTTCGTCCAGATGGAGATGGCTCGTGTTGATCCATCCTTTTCAACTTTCTTCGGTGTTCACAATGGGCTGGCGATGGGATCTATCTACCTTGGTGGATCGGAAGAACAGAAACAAAAGTGGCTGCCGCCGATGGCCCGTCTGGAAAAGATTGGCTGCTTCGGTTTGACCGAGCCGCTAGTGGGTTCCGGAACCGGCGGCGGTTTGACGACAACCGCGAAACGCGAAGGCGATGCCTGGATGCTCAACGGTCAAAAGAAATGGATCGGCAACGCTCCGTGGTGCGACCTTTCGATTATCTGGGCGCGCGATCTGGCTGACAATCAAGTCAAAGGCTTCATCGTCGAGAACAAGACTACGCCTGGATTCAGCGTTGAGAAAATTCAAAACAAGATCGCGTTACGCGTGGTTCAGAACGGCTTGATCACGATGGACAACTGTCGCGTGGCTGAAGAGAACCGTCTCCAGGCAGACATGTCGTTCCGTGACACCTCGAAGGTACTGCGCATGACGCGCGCGGGCGTGGCATGGATGGCGACGGGGTGCGGGATGGGCGCCTACGAGCATGCGCTGGCTTATGCGCAAAAGCGTGAGCAGTTCGGAAAGCCGATCGGCTCTTTTCAGCTCGTGCAGGATCTCCTCGCGAAGATGCTCGGCAACGTAACGGCGTCGCAATGCATGGTAGTGCGACTTTCTCAAATGCAGGATGAAGGCAAGGTGAAGGACCACCACGCCTCGCTCGCAAAGGCTTTTTGCACGGTCAGGATGCGCGAAACGGTCGCGTGGGCGAGGGAGCTGCTCGGCGGCAACGGCATTCTCCTTGAGGAACAAGTCGCCCGCTTCTTCGCGGACGCCGAGGCGCTTTACTCGTACGAAGGCACGAGGGAGATGAACACTCTAATCGTCGGCAAAGCCATCACGGGATTCAGTGCCTTTGTGTAACGCGCTTGCTTGATTGTCGGAGTTAGGCGCGCCGGCAAACACCAAAAGGCTGTGCTCAGGCACGGCTCCAATAGGAGAGAGTCTTATGAGTTCGCCAGGAGCATTAACACTCGAGAACGTCTTGTATGAGAAGAGGGGCGCAACCGCCTATGTAACTGTTAATCGCCCCAAAGTGCTCAACGCGCTGAACCACAGAACCTGGGCAGACTTGAGAACTGCTTTCGAGGACGCGCGACGTGATGCAGCGGTGCGGGGAGTTATCGTGACGGGAGCGGGAGGTAAAGCATTCATTGCGGGAGCGGATATCGGCGAACTCGCCACCCTCACGGCGGTTGAGGCGGAAGATTCTACGCGCGATGGACAGGCCGTGCTCGATCTCATTGAGAATCTCGGCAAGCCAGTGATAGCAGCCGTCAATGGTTTTGCACTCGGCGGCGGTTGCGAAACGGCGATGGCTTGCACGATTAGGATCGCCTCCGAAAATGCAAAGTTCGGCCAGCCTGAAGTTAGATTGGGAATCATTCCCGGTGCCGGCGGAACGCAACGACTCCCACGACTTATTGGGAAGGGCCGCGCCCTGAAACTCATTCTTTCCGGAGAGATCATCAACGCAGAAGAAGCCCATCGCATCGGCCTGATCAACGAGGTGGTGCCCAGCCCCGATCTGATCACACGCGCCGAAGCAATCCTCGCGGAGATCAATTCCAACGCTCCGCTGGCCGTGAAGTTCTCGCTTGAGGCCGTGAACCAGGGTCTGGAAACTAGTCAGTCCGAAGGGTTGTTACTTGAGGCATCTCTCTTTGCGATCTGCGCCGCGAGTGAAGACAAGAGGGAAGGCACTTCGGCCTTTCTCGAAAAACGCGCGCCACAGTTCCACGGTCGGTGAGAAAACTGTAGAGAAGTCCAGGCAATTGGTTTGCTGGATCTCTACATCGATTTCGAATTATCGAGGAGACATCAATGACGACTGAAAGTATTTTTTCCGGGGTAAAGGTAGTGGATCTGGCCAGCTTCATCGCCGGTCCGGGCGCGGCGGTGATTCTATCGGACTTTGGCGCGGACGTTATCAAGGTTGAACCGCCCACGGGCGATCTATGGAGAATTGGGTACAAGGTCCCTCCTCAACCCCGCGCAAGAGATAACTATCCGTGGCATTTGAACAATCGCAACAAGCGGGGACTGGCTCTCGATCTCAAATCGGCTGACGCGGGGAAGATTCTCGAACGGCTCGTTAAGTGGGCCGACGTGCTGATCGTCAACACGCCACATCCGGCGCGCAAGAAACTAAAATTGATGTATGAGGATGTTGCCCAATGGAATCCCCGCCTAGTCTATGCCGACGTCACTGGTTACGGAGATAAAGGGCCCGACGCCGATCTGCCGGGGTTCGATATCACTTCATACTGGGCCCGAAGTGGTTTGTTGTCGTTAACGCGTGATGCGGGCGCTCCACCAACACTGCCGGTATCGGGCAGCGGAGATCATGCGACGGCGGTGGGATTGTTCTCCGCGATCGTCATGGGACTGTACCGTCGTGAGCGCACGGGAAAGGGTTCATACGTCACCACCTCTCTACTCGCAGAAGGGGTCTGGGCCTGCGGCGTCTCTATTCAGGCTGCGCTTTGCGACGCTACGTTTTTCCCACTTCACGACCGGAAGAATCCGCCCAACGCAACGTTCAACGTGTATCGGACCTCCGATGACAAGTGGTTCCTGATAGTTGTTACACCCGACCGGTGGCCGGCTCTGGCAAAAGGGATTGGTCGCCCGGATTTGTTGTCGGATGCTCGATTCGCAGATGCAGCAAAGCAGGCCGCGAATGCGGCGCAGCTAACGGAAATTCTGGACGAAGTGTTTGCGGGACAGCCGCTGGCGCACTGGCGAGAAGCTCTGGACGGCGCCCACATTACTTTCGGTGTTGTGCGCAGTCCTTCCGAAGTCATCAGCGATCCGCAGTTACGAGCGAACGACATCGTCGTTCCGCTTGAGGGCGCCGGCGATAACTTGAAGTTCACGATCAGCAGTCCGATGCAGGTGCACGATGTCGATAAAGTGCCGGCAAAGCGTGCCCCGGAAATTGGAGAACACAACGACGAGGTACTGAAGGAGCTCGGATTCAGCACTGAGGAGATCGCCGATCTAAGAACCAGTGGAGTCATCCCGCGCCTTTTGCCACCGGAAGAAGCATCCGCAGGACGCGGACGTTGAGCGACACTTAAGGGAACAATCAACAAGAATGGAGTCAAACATGGGCACGCAAACTCAAGTGAAGACAGGATCCAAGCAGTCCTCGGAAATGGAGGAGAAGGTACAGAAGCTGCGGGAGCTTTACGCCGACGCGTCAGACATTCAAAAATCCGCGCTGGAGAACGTGATCGGCGCTCTAAAGTCAGGCACGCCGGCAAAGGAACCGGCAGCGTCGGTTGGAACCGCCGGCCGGATTGGTCGCCGGCAGGGTAAGGTGTCGGAGTTGACAGTAATCGCTCCGCTTGCACCAGGCGGAGCCAAGCGGATGCGCGCTTTTCTGGCGATTCTTCACGGCAGCATTGGCAATGAAATGGTGGATATGGTTGGCACGGTCCACGACATGCGCTTCGTGATTCTGGATAACGACACGAAGCTTCTTTTCTGCACTGCCTACGATCTCGACTGGGATCCCTACATCGAAGACTTCGCGACGAAGATCCCCGACATCCTCGACCTCCAGTTCGGCGATGTCG
>JAWVDF010000075.1:0-2845 GCA_033857635.1 Blastocatellia bacterium | reverse complement strand
TGGCATCGTCTATTCGAGCGCTACCGGCTGGCGACCTGGTGCTGGATCGTTTATCGAAAGGCGCCCTGAGGTGGGAGCGCGGCCGTCCCGTCCGCGCGAGATACCGCTGCCGAGGTTTTTTCAACGTTCTCTTGCACTTGTAAGTTAGACCCATAACATGAAACGCTCGCGCAATCTCAAGAAGAAACTACTGCTCATCACGTTTGGGCTGCTCTTCGGCCTTCTCATGAGCGAGATTTTCCTGCGCGTCATCGGTTATTCGTATCCGCTTTTCTATACGACCGACTATTACCGCGGCTTCGCCTTGCAGCCAGGTGTTGCAGGGCACTATCAGCGCGAGGGTGAATCGTATGTTCGCATCAACAGCGAAGGCTTGCGCGATCGCGAACACGCAAAAGCCAAACCGGGTGACACCGTGCGGATTGCCGTGCTCGGTGATTCATTCTCGGAAGCCATGCATGTACCGATGGAACAGACTTTCTGGTCTCTACTGGAGAGAAAGGTCCAGGACTGCAACGCCTTTCCCGGCAAGAAGGTCGAGGTCATCAACTTCGGTGTTTCGGGTTATGGCACCGCGCAGGAGTTAATGACGCTGCGGCAGAAAGTCTGGGATTACTCGCCGGATCTGATCGTGCTGGCGTTTACCACTTATAACGACATCTATGATAACTCGCGGGCGTTAAGCCGGACCGAAGAGGTGCCCTACTTTGTCTATCGCAACGGCGAGCTGACCTATGACTCGTCGTTTCGTGATTCGCGCACGTATCGACAGCGGGACTCGAAACTAAACCGGTTCGGCCGTTGGCTGCACAACGGCCTGCGCGTCGTGCAACTGATTCATTACGTCCAGTTCGTTGCGAAACTGAAGCTAACTGATTGGAGAAATAAGAGACGGTTAGCGGCACAGAATCGAACCAAACCCACCGACGGTGCAAGTCCGGCAGTGCGTAACGCTGAGGACATTGGCATCGACAACATGATTTATATCGAACCACGTGATGAGAATTGGCAAGAGGCCTGGCGCGTCACCGAAGGACTAATCAAGCAGATGCGTGATGACGTGGCGCAAAGGCAGGCGAGGTTTCTGGTCGTCACCCTGAGTAATGCAATCCAGGTTTACCCGGATCCGACCGTCCGGCAAAAGTTTCTCCAGCACGTCGGCGCCGATAACATTTTCTATCCCAATCTGAGATTGAAGGCCCTGGCTGAGCGCGAACGGATCGATTTTCTTGATCTGGCCCAGCCGATGCAAGCCTATGCAGATCAGAACAAAGTTTTCCTCCACGGATTTGGGAGCGACATCGGAAACGGACATTGGAATGCGAACGGTCACAAGTTGGCGGCAGAGCTGATCGCTCAAAAGCTTTGCGGCAGGTAGAAGGTCTTTCTTGGCGCCTTTGCGTCTTTGCGTGAGATTTATTGTCACGCACAGGCGCCAATAGGACGTTCAATAATAACCTCGACCCCGTCGCTTCACCGCACAATCTCAAGATCCATCCACTGTGTGACCATGCGGTGCTTCTCGTCGGCCAGCGGGTCCTTGATAATTATCTGGAGCACGTACTCGCCCGGGACCATGTCATTGCCGAGGCGTATTGCGCCCCCGGAAACCAGACGCTTCTGGTCAACTACGTCGGTAAAATTCAGCGCGTTTTCCTTGCCGGTAAACACTGCTTGCCCGTCGCGAAACAGCCGCACTTGCGAGATCAGTTGCGCCTTGTTCGTAGCCTTGTCGAAGTGCGCGTTGTAAATAAGATAGAGATAGTTCATCAACATCCCGCGACTGAAATGGCGTACGGCGGGACTGGCTTCGGGGTTTCGCCGGTCTGCTGCTTCCTGATCCTGCGCCGAGGAGTTCGCTCCGGTTGCCGGCTGATTACCCGGTGATGCCGCGGAGGCTGAGGCAGTGTTTTTTTCACCGGCACTGTCTCCGCGCAGAACGATGCCTGAAAGGGCCAAACGATTTTTCTTGAGATCAGGAACTTCGACGAACTGGCTGGCCGAACCGATTCGTTCCGTACTCGAGTCGCGCAACGAAATTCGCAACTGGTAGGCGCCGGGCTTCTTTATGGGAACGGTTACATAGTAGACGAGCCCCTCACGCTGCGCCCGTTTGTACAGCGGCTCAGGCAACTCCAGGCTGTAAGTGCGACCGCTCTGTTCCACGGGAGTGCCGTTGTCGCCGAAGGTCATGGCGAGCAGGTCAAAGACACACTTGCGCATGCCATTGGCTTCGCTGGTGAACGTCAGGTCATGGGCGTCGATGTGCAGCATCGAACGCATGATTGGACCAATCTTTGGATCGCTGCTAAACAGTGAAGTCAACTGAAGGTGGACTCCCGTCGAACCGAATGGCGAGGTTAAGGCGCCCAGTAACTGCTGCGCGAGTGTCCGTTTAGCGGGAGCGGCTCTGGCGTCATCGGTGAAGCCTAAAAAACCGTTGCGCATGCGCACGTTGAATTTGCCCGGCCGCGTAATTTTGAGCGATAGCTTATGAAAAGTCCGGCGTCCGGTCTTTGGATCAAAGGTCGAGTTATCCGGGCGATAACCAATCAGGTAAAAGCCTTTCTGATCTTCCAACACCCGGCGAATGCCTTTACTCAAGTCATTGCTATTCTTAATCGCGATGCCGCCCGTCTGTCGCGCCAGATAGTCCAAGCCATCCTGCGTTTCGAACGCGGCGTTGCGGCGATTGCTTAACATCTGTTCCACGTCGCCGCTGCCCGGATTGTCGGCAGCGGTCAAGCCAAGTGTCTGCAAGCCGGTGGCATTCATTGTGTAGATTACGACTGAAGCTCGGCCTGCCTCGTCAACTAAGCGACGGAGTTTCTCCTGCGCCAGATAG
>JAWVDF010000074.1:0-47908 GCA_033857635.1 Blastocatellia bacterium | reverse complement strand
TGGTTATCATGACAAGCCAGCCCCCAGGAACTTTCGTTCGATAGACATCTCCCAATTTCCACCATTCGCCTCCCGCACTGGACGACTTCAATTTGTGCCAGACGATTTGTGGTGGTTCTGCTTTCTGTGCCGTGTTCGGGCTTTTCTTCATGTTCGTTATCCTCTCGCCTTATTCGGATACAAATTTGGTGCAAATCGTTTGTAACACCCGATGACTCGCTGCCGCCTAACGGTTGAGTTGACGCGGCGGCACGCAACCACGTTACGGACAAGTTGTCGATGGCAAGCCTGCTGATCCCGCTCGCGTCCAACGAATTGTTATATCGCCCTGGATTGTAACGCGCTACTGGTTCTTTCGTTTAGATGAACCGAGTAAGCGCGGCGAGCGTGCGACCAAGTACTTTAATCACCAGGCGCTAGCCGCGCGCCGTTCCTTACAGTCAAGTCTCGCGCTGGTTTGATTCGTCTTTTCAAAAGCGACGCGACATAACATGTAGTAGACACCAAAAGTGGTGTAAACCGTTCTCGCTTAGGTCGCCTTCATCGGCGGCCTTTGCTTTTTGCTCGGTTGATTTGGAATTCCCTTCAACAGCGGCGGTCTCGATTAGCGGGACGATGACCCGGTCGCTACTGCCCCCGGAACTGACCTCATTCCCGCCGTCGGCAAAGACGTCACCAAACTACTTCATCCACTGGCCAATCTTCTCGGTGCCAAAGGTACCGATGCCGTTCAGCCGGAAGGCAAACACGATCCGATTCTCGTTACGCAGACCCACGTTGAAGGTGTAGTCCTGGACCGTGACTGAGCAACAATTCCACGTGTATCCGATCGTCGCCGTCGAACTGATCAGCGACCGGTTGCTGCCGGCAAAAGGGTGCTTCTGAAAGTCGAAGAACAGCGACACGCCGCCGAACAATCCCTTGTCACGATTGCCGAGGAAAATCGACGGGCTCCACTGCGAGCCGCGCAGAGTGCCCGGCTCAACTCCCGCCGCGTTCGCGTACTGCCGCAAACTTGGTATCAGTTCAACCGCCCTCGTGTAATAGAAAGTCGAGAAGGCCTGGACCAGCGCCCGGTTGAGGCCAAAGGTCGCCGACATCGCCCGCATCGTGCCGCCGCGCGGATCGATGTCGGTGCGAAAGTCTGCGAACAAATGCTCTGAGGGGCGATACCGCACGTCCACGTTCAGCGGCGAAACCCTTCGCGGCAGCGCGCCATAACTGAAGCCGGAAAAAGTGTCGATAGGATAAAACTGATTGCGTCTTCCGGGAATCAGCGCCCCGCCGAAGTAAGGATCGAAAAAGTACTTGCCGCGGATAGTAACCGTTAGGGCTTCGTAAGGCTGAGTCGCCAGCGAGGATTTTTTCTCGCGGGCCGCGCGCTCGGCTTTCTTGCCCACGCTTTCAATCGATCGCCGCGTGTAGAAGCGATTCGAAATGCCATATTCAATCTCGTTGGTGTCGGCGATCGCATCCACAAAGTCGAAGCGAAGGATGCGGTTAAAGTTGTCGATGCCCGCGACGCGCCGATAAATGACGTAAGGTTCGATCACATGTCGAAACCGCACGGACCCGTCAGCACGCCGGAAGTTTCGCGCCAGTGCCGGCGGCCGCAGGTCCAGCTCGACCTCGCCATAGCCACGCACGACGTCGCGCGGCGTCACCAGGCCCGTGGCCGGATCAATCGAATTTGAATAATAGGTGGCCCGCGCGCCGAGTGTAGTCGTCAGCGTCCAGCCCGAGAAATTCAGCGGGATGGCGATGTTCGGATGCAGATCGAAACGCTGCACGACGGAAGGCGTGATGATTGGATCGCGTCCCGCTTCGGCCCGAAAGGTAGCCAGATCACCCGGCGTCTCTTTGCGGCTGACGCCCTCGACCGCGGATTCAAACGAGTAATAAATTGGAATCTTTCGAAACCAGGGCAATGGCGACGGGCGACGATCGAGTGAGACGCTCGGCAGTTCGCGAATGCGAATCTGCGAGTTCTGCAACGACGTCGCCTGGGTGTTCAGCCTGAGATTAAAACTGTAGGCGCGATAGTTCTTGTTGATGAAAACCTGCGAACGTTCTTCCGGTGAAATCGCCGCCTGGATCGAGTCCGAAAAAATCTGCCTGAATGCCAGGCTCGAAGTAATGTTCACGTCGGCGGCCGCCGAAAAGCCGTTGGGAAAGTAATGGACGGCGTCGATGTAGAAGCTCGAGCCGCCCTGGTTCGGATGCTGCGCATCTTCCTTTGGTCCGAATATGCGATCCTTGACCGAATAGAAACCCAGATTGAGAAACGAGCGCGAGTTTGCGCGCGTACGCAGATCTCCGCCGATGCCGATGCCGCGCTGAGAAAACAAATCGCCCCGGACCGTGAAATCGGCTGAACGCCCGAGCGTCAAATAGTAAGCATCGGAAATTCGAAAGCCCTTGGCCCCCGAAGCGCTGAAGGTCGGCGTCAGGAAACCGGATTGTCGATCGTCATGCTTGAGCGATAGCGAAGCATAAGGAAGAAAAATCACCGGCAGGTTTTTGACGCGGAACGTGGGCGAGGAAAGCTTCACCTTGTCGCCGGCCTTAATCCTGGCTCTCTTCGCGCGAAAACTCCATTTGGGAACTTCTTCATCGCAGGCTGTGATTTCGCCATTGGTGACGACGATCGTATCGAGGCTGATTTTATCGACTCGATCGGCAGTGAAGTACATCCGCGTGCCGTCGTTGGTCTGATTGCTGTAACCGGTTGAGTTGAGAAAGAAGCCGGTCTTGGTTTTGTAATTCCATTCCGAGCGGCTGCCCGTGATGCGTTGCTGCTCGCCCTGATCAAAAACTACGTTGCCTTCGGCGATCACTTTGTTCGTGGCGTCGTAAACCGTGACCTTGTCGGCCTGTAACCGGTATGTGCCAATGCGCGCGTCGACGTTACCTTCGCAGACTGTGACGCGGCCCCCTTTGGTTTCGGTAGTCGTTTGCTTATTACATTCAACGGTAAGTTTGTCGCCCGGTTGAATTGGAGCCGCCCTTCCTTTCGAGGTAGGCCGCACGGGCTGATCCTGTTGCAGCGGATTTACGTTCGGCGTGTCCGTGATCGGATTATCGACCTTGCGCTCGACGGGGTTGGTTTGCTGCGCGTAAACGGGAACGGCGAACAAACAGGCGAGGGCAACGCATGCCGTCAAGGGCAAAACGCGCGTCATTCGGAACCTGATTGTCGAAGCCATGCCGAGCATGCTTGAAGCTGCCGACCTCCGCGCCAGGGCTATAATCAATCGCGCCTCCTGCGAATAGAAGAGAACCCGCAGCAGGCGCGCCGTTTTCGCTAACGGAATGCGCCGATGCTAACATGCGCGCGCGACGCGTCACAAGGAAGGTTGCTGTAGCGCAAGTTGTTAACTTGCGCTTCTTACATTTCGCAATTTAACAAATTGCGCTACATGAAAAATCACATTTCCATAATGCTCGTTGCCGGCGAAGCCTCTGGCGATGCGCACGCATCGTCTCTGGTAGTCAGCCTGCGCGAAGCGGCGCCTGAGATTCAATTTGATTTCTTCGGTTCGACCGGGGCGCGAATGCGCGCCGCCGGCGTCGATTCAATAGTTAAAGCGGACGAACTGGCGATCCTCGGGCTCTGGGAAATCGGTCGCGCGCTCCCGAAATTCTGGCGCGCTTTCGGCGAACTGAAGCGCGCGGTCGTGGAAAGAAAACCCGACGCCGTAATCCTCGTCGACTGGCCCGACTTTAATTTGCGGCTGGCGCGCTGGCTGCATCGTCGAGGCGTGCCGGTAATTTATTACATTAGCCCGCAACTTTGGGCCTGGCGTTCCTATCGCGCTCACACTGTGCAACGCGATGTCGACTTACTGTTGTCGATTTTGCCTTTCGAGAAAGATTGGTACGCCGCCCGCGGCGTTACCAAAGTTGAGTATGTCGGCCACCCGCTGTCGGGTGAAGTTCGGCCGAGTTATGGACGCGAAGAATTCTGCCGGCGAAATAATCTTGATCCCGCGCGTCCGCTGGTCGCTTTGCTTCCCGGTAGCCGGCACAAAGAAATAACGAGGATTCTGCCGCCGATGCTCGAGGCGTGCGACTTAATGGCGAAGCAACGCGCGGATGTTCAGTTTGTGTTAGTGGTCGCGCCTAACCGAGACCCCGCCGAGGCGCAAGGCATACTGTCGCAGGGCGCATTCGGTTCGTCATTAAACGAATCGTTACACGTGGTTCATCATGAAACCCGTGAAGCTCTGGCGGCCGCCGATGCCGCGGCGGTGGCCAGCGGGACGGCGACACTCGAAGCCGCCTTGTTGGGCACGCCGCTGGTGATCGTTTATAAAGAGTCGGCGATAAATTGGCACACGTTGGGCAGCCTGATCACTGCCGAACATTTTGGGCTGGCTAATTTGATCGCCGGCCGGCGGATAGCAACTGAGCTGATCCAGAATCAATTGAACGGGCCGTCGCTGGCGGCGGAATTGTTGAGTCTGCTGGGACCGGAACGCAACGCGGCGATGCGATCTGAATTGAAAAGTGTAGCTGAGAAGATTGGCGAGCCTGGCGCGTCGGCCCGCGCCGCGCGAGCGATTTTGGATTTCATGGAGCCGCTGGCCGGACTGCGATAGAGCGGCAATGGAGCGCGGACATCCTGTCCGCCAGCGGGCAAAGCCCGCTCGGATTTCGGGTAGGACAGGTTTGGAAACTTTTGCGCGCTACGCGGGCGGACAGGATGTCCGCGATCCGAAAGACTAGCGCAGAATAATCTACGGAGGCCCTGCATCGTATGGCTGGTCGTTGGAAGAAAATCACGCTCATTACCCTGCTTATAATCATCGCGCTGGTCCTCGTCGGGATTACCTTCACGATTGGCTGGCGTCCAATCATCGGCGCGAAGAAGCGCGCCCTTACGGATCGCAAATTCGAAGCGACGCCGCAAAGACTGGCCCGCGGCAAGTACCTCGTCGACGGGGTCACGGGATGTTTTGGTTGTCACACGGACCAGGACTGGTCAAAGCCGGGCGCGCCGCCCGTGGCTGGAAAAGAAGGATCCGGACACGTCTGGTCCGATCAGGACATGCCCTGGCTAGTCGCAGCGAACATCACTCCCGACAAAGAAACCGGGGCCGGCAACTGGAGCGACGACGCTCTGTCGCGAGCGATTCGCGAAGGTATCGGACACGACGGCCGGACGTTGTTTCCGATCATGCCTTATCAAAACTATCGGCAGATGTCAGATGAGGATCTCGCTTCAGTAATCGCTTATGTTCGTTCAGTGCCCGCGGTGCGGAATCAATTAGCGACGACCAGGATGCCTTTCCCGCTCAACTTTTTAATCCAGAACGTGCCTCAGCCGGTCGATGCGGCGGTGGCGGCGCCGGATCAATCGACGCCCGTCGCTCGCGGCGATTACCTCGTGCGAATGGGAGACTGCGTAGAGTGCCATACGCCAAAGGAGAAGGGGCAGCCGATGCCGGGAATGGATTTCGCCGGCGGCTTCCTGATCCATGAACCAACCGGCGATGTGTTTTCGCATAACATCACTCCGGCCGCGTCAGGCATCGGTTACTACAATGACACCTCGTTCGTGCAGGCCATGCGCACCGGCAAAGTCGGCGCGCGGCGCTTGCACGCGTCGATGCCGTGGTACTTCTACGGAAAGATGACCGATGACGATCTGCGATCCATGTTTGCGTTTCTGCAGACCGTAAAACCGGTCAAGCATCAGTTGGACAACACCGAACCTCCGACATACTGCCGCCTGTGCAAACAGAAGCATGGGTTTGGCCATACGAATTAAGAAGAGCGCGCGCCGGAGCGCACGCATCCTTGCGTGCGGTTCGCGGGCATCCCTGCCCGCTCTTTTTAAGCGGCAAGACACCGGCAGGATGCCGGCGCACCGCACGCAGGATGCGTGCGCTCCGTGCGTTCCATGAAATGAAGCGAGTCAACCAGAGACGCGGGCAGATTCTCGTGGGCTTCGTAGCCCTCGTGCTCGCCATCGCTGTCTTCGTCACGCGAACTAACCGAATTGCGAAGTTTGCTCGGCGGGACGTGACTCCCTCGCCTGAGGCGCCTCGAGAAACTTCCCCTCAGCCGGCGCCGGTTTCTTCTTTGCGACCCGCCGTCTCTCCACCGACCCTCGTATCGACGCCCTCAACCTCGCCCGATTCACGAACTTCGGAAGGCGTGCCCGGCAACTTGATTATTCCGGTGGCGGGTGTCCGCCCGGATCAACTGCAGGATACCTTCACGCAATCACGTTCTGAGGGACGGGTGCATGACGCGATTGATATTCTCGCTCCCAGAGGTACACCTGTTCTGGCCGCGGCCGATGGGACGATCGTGAAACTGTTCCAAAGCGTCCGCGGCGGCACGACGATTTATCAATCGAGCGTTGACGACAAATTCATCTACTACTATGCGCACCTAGATCGATACGCGGATGGGTTGACCGAGGGCCACTTGGCAAAGCAAGGCGAGACGATCGCTTATGTGGGTGACACCGGAAACGCGGGAGCCGGAAACTATCACCTGCATTTCTCGATCGCCATAGTTTCTGATCCGAAAAGATATTGGGAAGGCACGAACATCAATCCTTACCCGCTGCTGAAAAGATAGGAGCGCCGACATCCTGTCGGCGGTGCACGGGCATCCCTGCCCGCATTCAGCGCGCCACGCGAAAGGCTCATCGGCTTTGATCGATAATGCTATTCGCAACGGGCGGACGGGACGTCCGCGCTCCCAGGCAGATGACATCGCGGTGCTGCCGGCGTTCGTGTGATTCGTGGATCGCATTGCTTTTCAGATAGGCTGCGTCACGTCCACCTTCTGGACGAATCTCAAAACTAACGTTCGCTTATCGTGCAAAACAAACGCATCCTAATCGCCCGATTTTCCTCATCATGATTCATCAGTGCTGCAGATATTTCACCAGATTACTGCTTGGTTCCCGTCGGTACCGCTCCGGGTTCTGTAACTTTGGGCTGGGAACGACCATTGCAAGCTTTTGCATTACACCCGATCTAAATTTCAAGATTAGAAATCACGACAATCGACATAGGAGCACTGGTTCATGAAAAGATTTTTCGGTCAGATGGTTTCGTTGACAGCTTGCCTGGTCGCGTTGGGATGCGTGGCCGAGCCCGCCGCAAACAAATCGGTAGCCAACTCGAATGCCTCGCCTTCAGCCACCGCCGCCGTCTCGCCCACACCCGTCGTTGAATCGAAGGCGCCGGCTCAACCGTTGACGCTGCCCGTGCTCGACGCCTTTCTCGCCGACAACTCTTCGGCTGAGTTGCTGAAGACGCGCTTGCAATTAACCGGCGATCAAGTGACGAAGCTCAAAGAGATGGCCCACGCGGAAACAGCCAAGCTGAACGATGCGAGCGCCGGTAACGGTGTAGGCCAATCCGCGGAAGCGCGCACGCAGGCCGAAGAAAAGATCACAGCGCTCATCGGCGCCGAAAAAACTCCCCAACTCTCGGCGCTCGTCGCTGAATGGTGGAGTTCCGCTCCGAACGACAGCACGACGCCCGCGAAGCAGGATCAAGCTTCCGCAGGACCAAACGCGGTGCCAACTGATTCACGCATTGTCGTCAATGCTCCGGCCTTTCGCATGGACGTTTTCGACGGCGGTCGTTTGATCAAGTCTTACAAGATTGGCATTGGCTATCCGCAGTTTCCGCTCCCGACCGGTTTGCGCAAAGCACGCGAGATTATTTTCAATCCGACCTGGACGCCGCCCGACGAACCCTGGGTCGCTAAAATGAAGGACGTCGCGGCCGGCGAAAAGGTCGAAGCAGGCAGCAAGCTGAATCCGCTTGGTCCAATCAAGATCCCGATCGGTGGGCCATCTTTGATTCACGGTGGCAAGTCGCCGGCGAAACTCGGCACGTTCGCTTCGCATGGCTGCGTCGGGTTAACCACCCCCCAGGTGCAGGACTTTTCGAAAGTGCTGGCGCAGCTTTCGGGCACGCAACTAACCGATGCGGACCTGGCCGCCTACGGCCGCGATAAAACTAAAACCAGGCAGGTCAAGCTGGGCCAGCCGGTGCCGGTCGAGCTTCGTTACGAAACGATCGTCGTCGAAGACGGCAAGCTGCACATCTATCGCGACGTCTACGATCGCGGGACGAATACGGAAGAGAACCTGCGGGCCGTGCTGGAAGCAAACCAGGTCAAGCTGGAAGAGCTATCCGAAGAAGAACGAAATCAAATCGCGAATGCCCTGGCACAGCTCTCGGGCAAGTCAGCAGCGCGGACAGGGTCGCTCTCGACATCACCTTCACCGGCCGCTTCGCCCAAGGCTTCGCCGTCTTCCAAATCAACGGCTGCAAAGACGGGCCGAATTAATAAGAATCAAAAGGAAGTTGTGATTGAAATCGCCGCGTTGGCTGGAAAGGGTTACCCGGCGCCGGTGGCTTTGGATACTGGGAGTGGCAGAGCGAAGGCCGCATCGCCGTCAACAGCCAAACGCGCCCAACGCCCCTAGTTTCGCGTCTTCGCGCGAGCTTGGTTGAACCGCGCTGCCGCTACGAGACGAAGCCAGGTGAGTTCAGTACCGGGAGAGGTAGCGACCGGGTTTCCATCAACCGACCGTCGAGTAGGCACGAGTACCCGGTCGCTAACGAGGTTGTGTCAAAAGTCGATGACACGTGAAGCTGCGGAACTTCATACGCCGAAGGCGTTCCCTAACTCAGCCCAGGGTAACACCCTGGGATCAAAGCTCCCTAAGGATTTAGTACCCTGTAAGGGTTTAAAAATTCACTTGCGAGTTTTGCATCCGGTCATTATTCAACGCCTTCAGCGTAGGCTCAAATGCTCGCCCAAGTCCCAGGGTGTTACCCTGGGCTGAGTTATGGAACGCCTTTGGCGTTAAGAAATCGACTTTTCACACAGGCTCGGTAGCGACCGGTTAATCGTCCTGCCATCTCGACGCTCGTGTTTAAGACCGTACTGACCTCGTCGCTAACCAGCAGGTACTACGATCCACGACCCACACGAAACACATTCTTCGTGTTTGTTTCGTGTGGGTTCGTGGATCGCATTTGCTTAGAACCGGAACTTCGCCGCCAGCTGGATTTGCCGCTCTCCTAAAAATGTGCGGGCAAAACCAAACGGGGTCGACAACGCCGGATTGGTAAAGACTGTCGCCGATGAATTGGCGATGGTATAGCGTCCGGTGTTGACCGTGGCGATGTTCGATCGATTGAACAGGTTGAAAGCTTCGGCGACCAAACTCAAGTTATACTTCTCGCCGAACTTGAACGACTTGGTTGCCCGAGTGTCGAACACGTAAATGTTCGGGGTGGTAAAGCCGTTGCGCGCCGTTCCCGGCACGCGGTCGGTGGCTGAGTTGCCGTCGCGATTTGCATCGCCGGTAATTGTGGCCGAGTAGGCAAACCCACTCTGCAACGTGGCAATGCCGGAGAACGTCCAGTTACTCAGTATCGCGCTGGCGACTGCATTGTCTTTGGCCACCCGGCCGATTTCATAAACCGGACTGAAGACGAAACGATGCCGGATATCCAGATCGCTGCGTCCGTAATCAGCGTTGATGTCCAGATTGTTCTGCAGTCCCTTCACGTCATCAGTACCGACCACAACCATAGTCTGATCGGGCTTGTTGTCTTTAGCGCTCGAGAAAGTGTAAGCCGCGATGAATTGAAAACCACGCGAGAAGCGTCGCTTCAATTCTATGGCCAGGCCGTTGTAACGCGAATTGGCCGTGCTCTCGAACAGACTGATTCGGGTAAAGCCCGCGATGGGACGAGCCGCCGGATGACGCAGGACCGTAAAGGCAGTGCCGCTAGGATCCGTCACCGTGGTCGCCAACGGCGCGCTCAAGTTGATATCGCGCGTGCGCGAAAGGTGCACGCCTTTGAAGTAAAGGTAGTTGACCGACAGGCTCATGTTCGAGAACAGCTCGCGCTCAACCCCGATGCGGCCCTGATGGACGTAAGGCTGCGCGTAGGTCTGGTCGAATAGATAGAGACTCGGCGTTTGGGCGCCCGCGGCCGGCGGGGTGGTAAAGATCGCCGGATAAGTCAGGCAAGGATTCGACGGAGTAGTCGTACAAGTCAGCGTGATGCCGGTGACTTGAATGCCGTTCTGCGAGTGAGCCGTCCCCAGCATGATGCCGGTCGTGCGGCCAACGAAGATTCCATAACCTCCGCGGATCACTGTCTTCTCATCGATGGCGTAACTCAGACCAAAACGCGGCGCAAAGTTATTCGTGTCGTGCACCCCTGTCGTCGTGTTCAAGTTAGCCGCGGCCAGGGTAGCACTCGGATTGAATACAGACGGCGACGCTAACTTCTGATAGTCGTAACGCAGACCAAGGTTCAGGGTCAGCTTTGGATTAACTCGCCAATCGTCCTGCGCGAAAAATCCGTAGTCGCTCAGGTTCGGTTTGGTGGTTCCTCCCGACGTTCCCGCTCCGCCAAAGTTTTGAGTAAAGGCAGAAGGCGTGTTCGAGGCAAACAGAGCGTACGAATTGAAGGTGTACTGTCCGCTGAACAGCCCCGGAAAGAAATTCAGGATGCGATCGAAGTTGAGGTCGGCCCCAAACTTCAGATTGTGCGCGCCATGCGTATAGCTGATGTTGTCGATGAACTGCACGCGCTTGATGGTGGTTTCGCGTGGGCTGAAATTATTACGGCCCAGTTGCAGAAAGCCGCCGCCGGTTTGGATGCGCGCTTCAGTAACGTCGCTGTTCGCTGTGCCCGGCTCGCGGTCACGCCCGAACTGAAAGCGAAACTCGTTAACCAGACGGTTAGTCAGGGTCGAAGTCAGCGAGCCCGAGAAGGTGGTCGTTTTGGCCACGCTGTTGCCGGAGTGTTCCTGCACGCTGAGCGGGCCGCCGTTTTCGTTGTTGTTGCCGGTAAAGTTCTGTTGATTGAAACGCAGCGCCAACTGGTTCGCGTTATTGAGATGAATGTCGGTCTTGATCATGTAGACGTTCTGATCGCGGCCAACCTGATACGTGACCATCTTGGGCGTGAGCAGTGCCTGGATAGCGGCCGGCTGCGCAAAGAAGTTTGGCGCGTCAACAATGTTCGGGATGTTCGAACGCTGGCCGTCGAAGGCCGCAAACAAAAATGCGCGGTCCTTCTTGATCGGGCCACCGATGGTCCCGCCGAACTGGTTGATTTGTGATTTGGGCCGCTTAACTCCGCGGGCAGTCAGAATGGGCGTGTTCGAATTCAAAGACTCGTCGCGGAAATATTCAAAGACGCTGCCGTGCCATTGGTTCGTGCCTGACTTGGTAACGACATTGATGACCGCGCCGCCGGCCCGGCCAAACTCAGCCGAGAAACCGTTCTGGTTAACCTGAAACTCCTGCACCGACTCTTCCGAAAACTGATAGGGCGGCCGAGTACCCGTGCGGCCGAACGATTGACCAAAGAACGTGTTGTTATTGTCGGCGCCATCGACCTGCAAGCTGTTGAAGGTTCCCTTCTGACCGCCGACGGCTAAATCGCCGGCGCGGGTTGGATCGCGCACGACGCCTGGCGTGAGCGTGGCAAAGTCCAAAAAGTTGCGGCCGTTGACCGGCAGATTTTGAATCGCGCGCTCGTTGACTGTCGAAGAGACGGACGTGCGCGTGGTTTCGACGATCTGCCCTTCGGCCGCGACGTCAACCATGGTGGTTGTGCCGCTGACTTTCAGCTGAATGTCGAGCGGCGTTTGGCCGCCGACGGTAACCGTTACGTTGCTATAGTCAGCACCGGTAAAACCCTGTGCGCCGCCGGTGGTGACGCGATACTTACCAGGAGCCAGAAACAGAATGCGATAGATCCCTTCTGAGTCTGCGTTCGCATTTTTGGTCAAGCCGGTTTCCTGGTTGGTGGCAGTAATGGTAACCGCCGGAACGGCAGCGCCGTTTGGATCCGTAACGCGGCCCTCGATGTTGCCGCTGGTGGCCTGTGATTGGGGGAACGCAGCGGTCGCCGCCAGCAATAGGCAGGCGACCAGAGCTAATAGCTTAGAAACTGAGGCAACTTTCTTAATCATATGTACCTTTCGTGAATTAAATTTAGTGTGAGCCGAACATTTGGCTCAGGTTTTAAGTGGATTTTGAAACTGAAGACTATCCAATTCAAAGAAAAACAAAATGGCGGAACCATCAAAGAAGACGGGATAGTAATGCAGCGACCATGATTAAGGCAAGAATGTGTCGACGAAAAAACAGGTGCGGCAAACCTATCCGCGTGATGTTGCGGCTCTGCCGCAGCACACAGCGGAAAGCCTGCCGCTTTCCGGGCACGCTTCAAAATAGTTTTGTTTGAGGCTATGCCTCAGGATTTGAAGGCGTAGCCTCCTGAGGAAATTGTCCAAGCTAACGGTAAGCCCTAGAAGGCTGCTGAAAACCTGTTAGGGCCTCGGTAAGCGGAGTAGAACGATCCACGAAATCACACGAAATGGGGCAAATTGAAGATCTTCTTCGTGCTTTGTTTCGTGTGAATTCGTGGATATCTTTGTTTTTCAGCAGCCTGTTAGGCTTACCGCAGTGTGGAGCGGCAGGGCCGCTAGTAGTTTGTCAGGATCGCTTCCGGCGCAAAGCCCATCCGCCCAAGACGATCTCGGGTCTGCGCGATCATTTCGCGCGAGCCGCAAACCAAAGCTACCGGCGATTTCAAGTATGGCAAGACGTGATCCAGCAGTGTCTGGACATACCCGGTAGGGCCGGACCAGTCGTGCCCATCAGGTCTGGAAATCACTTGTCTCAACTCGACACCGGCCTCTTCCCAGCTTTGCGTTTCATCGCGATAGCAGAAATCGTCCGGCGTGCGCGCGCCGTACAGCACGACCAGTTGGCCAAAGTCTTCTTTGCTTTTCAACACATGTCGCAGCGCCGAACGCAGAGGCGCTACTCCCGTACCCATGGCCACGAATACCAGGTCGCGTCCTTTCCGGCTGTCGAGATCAAAACCATGACCGACCACGCTCAACAAATCCACGCGCTCGCCTTCCTTCATATCAAACAGGGCCACGCTGGCGCCGATGGTTCGCTTCACCAGAATTTCCAGGTGCGGATCGGTGGGGGCACTTGCAAAAGCAAAGTAGGCCGGCTCTTCACCAGCTACGCGAAGCACCGCCACCTGCCCGGAAATAAAAGGAACATCATGAGTCTCGCTGGCGTCTGCGGGCATCAGTTGGTAAGAACGGATGTTCGGTCCCTGTGGGCGGACCGCCGTAATTATTAATGGGCGAGCTTGTGGTTCAGTCATAGTCTGCGAAGTTATCGCGATAGTCAGCAGTCTAATTTATTCGACCCAGGAAGAAAAAGCGAAGCCACGAATTTCCCGCTCGCGCATCAAAGATTCGCAATCGTTGAGCTTTAGAGGGTAGCGTCCTAACTTGCGGATGAGGTCAGTACCGGGAGTGGTAGCGACCGGGTCAAAGAGGATGGCAATAACCGAGATTGCGAGTATTGTTATCCGGTCGCTACCGAGTCTGTGTCAAAAGTTGATTTCTTAACGCCGAAGGCGTTTCATAACTCAGCCCAGGGTAACACCCTGGGGACTTGGACAAGGCATTTGAGCCTACGCTGAAGGCGTTGAATAATGACCCGATGCAAAACTCGCAAGTGAATGAATTTTTAAACCCTTACAGGGTAATAAATCCTTCGGGATCTTTGATCCCAGGGTGTTACCCTGGGCTGAGTTAGCGAACGCCTTCGGCGTATGGAGCTCAAACAGAATATGAACGCGCTCAACCATCGACGAGTCCTCGCCCTAATCGCAATCGTTTTGGCCGGAGCGGTTATTTCGCACGCACAGTCAGGCCGGCGCTCGAGCGGCGGGACAACGACCACCGCGCCATCAGTGTCGGGCCCCAAGGCCGTCGAGAAGAAGCCTGAGAAACCTCCCCGCCTGCAATTGCTCATCGGCATCGACAACCGAGATCCTTCGTCAAACATTCCTTACTATGTTACCGACACTGTCATAGACAATTGCGTGCGGCGTTTGGGTGATGCGTCGGATGTAGTGGTCACGTCGGCGGGCCGCGGCATGAATCGCGCCGAAGCGGTCAAACGAGCGAAGGAAGAAACCGTCAGGTACGTAGTGTGGTTGCAGATCGGGAGCGAGTTGGCGGACTCAGGCCGGCAACAATCGAAGAACTCAATGGATGAACTGTATGTCAGTTACAGCATTCTCGAGCCGGGTACGGCGAAGTTCAAACAGTCAGGCCGCAGCCACCACCAGATTTACCAGAACGGCCGCGGCGGCGTTTCGTCGCCCACCAAAAACAGTCCGCTCTATTCCGAGTACGCTTTGAAGCAAGCCGCGCGGGAAACCGCCGAGCGGATCCTGCTGGCTTTCGAAATCAAGCTTCGTGATTAGAGGGTGGAGTCTTATTTTTTTAGAGGTTAAGACTTCTCTTGGTAATGCGATCCACGAAAACACACGAACCGGACGGTGTTGTGCGTTCAGTTTCCTGTGATTTCGTGGATCGTTCTTATGGAGCGAGAAAAAACTTCTAACGGACCAGGACAGATCGTAACTTGCTCAAACTCTCCCCGACACTGCCGCCTCAGAATAAATCCGATCAATAACGTCGCGATACTTCTGATCAACTATTCTGCGTTTCACTTTCAGCGTCGGTGTCATCTCACCACCTTCAACCGTCAATTCCTGATCCAGCAAAGCGATGCGCTTGATCTTCTCGAACTGGGCCAGATTCTGGGTCCGCGCCGCTATCTGTCGCTCAAACAGATCGATGATTCGCGGGTGGTGACAGAATTCTTCGCGCGTGCGTAAGTTCAAGCCTTTGAGTTTCGCGTACGCCTCGAGCTGTTCCCAGTCAGGCACAATCAAAGCAGCCGCGAACTTGCGATCGTTGCCGATGACCACGGCCTGATTGACGAAGCGCGAGCTTTTGATTAGCTGCTCGATCGGTTGCGGTGCGATGTATTTGCCACCCGAAGTCTTCAGCAGCTCTTTCTTGCGATCGGTTATGGTCAGATATCCATCGCTGTCCAGACTGCCGATATCGCCTGTCTTGAACCAACCGTCTTCAGTAAAGACCGCCCGAGTCTCTTCCGGTTTTTTCCAATAACCGCTCATCACCTGCGGCCCGCGCGTTTCGATCTCGCCGTCGGCTGCGATCCGCACTTCGACATTCCCTATCGGCCTGCCCGCCGTCCCGATGCGATTGTCATCGAGGCGCCCGGCCGTGATCACCGGTGAAGTTTCTGTCAAACCATAACCCTGCACGATCGGCAAACCCGCGCCCGCAAACGCCAGCGCCACATCGGTTGATAGCGAGGCCCCGCCGGAAACGAAAATGCGAATGCGGCCGCCCATCGCCTTGCGCCATTTTGCATAGACAGGAGCGTCGGCGAATTTGTGCTGTAGTGTGAGCCAGAGCGGGATCGGTTCTGACCTGGCTTTCAGTTGGGCCCACTGCTTGCCGATTTCGATTGCCCAGTTGCAGAGGGCCCCGTTGAGCTTTCCCTTAGCCAGCGCGCGCTCCTGCACGCGGGCCAGGATTTTTTCAAAAATGCGCGGCACGCCGACGAAGACAGTCGGACCAACTTCGCGCAGGTTGTCGCCGATCTTCTCCAGCGCTTCGCCGAAATAAACGCTCATGCCGTGATGCAAATACATGTTCATCGCCTGCCGCTCAAAGATGTGCGAGAGCGGCAGGACCGACAGCGCTGAATCCGTCTCACCAAACTGCAAGTGCCTCGACGAATCGACCAGGTTCGAAACCATGTTCGCGTGCGTCAGCATCACGCCTTTCGGCTCACCTGTGGTGCCGGACGTGTAAATGATCGTCGCAAGGTCTTCAGGGCGGGACGACCGGGCCAGTTCGTTTGACAACTCCGGCTGCTCACTCTCGAGCGCCAGCCCCCTCCGCTCGAGTGCGGCGAGACTGAGAACGTTTCCGCCACTCGCGCCGTCTTCATCGAGGATCACAACATCTTCGATAGCCGTGCATTCGCGCACCACAGCTTCGACCTCTGCCAGCTTCGCGCTCGTCGACACAAACAACATTCGGGCGCCGCAATCCTTCAGGATGTATTCGACCTGCGAAGGTGTCAGCGTGGGGTAGACGGGAACTGAGACCGCGCCGGAAAACACGCAGCCCTGATCCGCGAGTACCCACTCGACGCGGCTCTCTGAAAGCAACGCGACCCGATCACCCCGACGCACTCCCAGCGAGTACAACCCGAGCGCGATCCGGCGCGCGCGGGTCAGCATGTCCTGACCCGAAACCGGATGCCAGGCGCCTTTGCTTTTGTAATTCAGCGTGTCCGGCTTGGGATGAAGACGCACGGCGCGCTCATAGACCTCGACCAGTGTTCGTGGCTCGTCGGCTGACAGCGGCGGGCGCTCGGGCGCTGAACGTTTAGGATCGGCTTGTAGTTGCGGGTTGGAACTCACTGGTCGCTGACTCCGTTCAGGAAGACATCCATAACGACTTCGGCCATTGGCGCGAGTTTGTAATTGCGCTTTGAAATGATCCAGTTGGTGGCCATCTCGTCGAGCGCGCCGAACAGAATCTTCGACACCAACTTTGCGCTCAGGTCTTTGCGGAAGACGCCCGACCGCTGACCCTCTTCGAATGTCTTGCGCAGCAAACCCAGATACTCGGCAAATCCAGCCGCAGAGAACTCCCGCATAAACTTGGTCGAGCCGCGCAGCTCAACCTGGAACACCACCGCGAGGTCGCGATCGGACCCGAGGCGTTCCAGATGAAGCATGGCAATCCGGCGCAGTTTTTCGCCCGGGTCTTGCAGTTTGTCTATCAGGACTCGGCCGGCCGCAATGGCCTCAGCCATATTCTGATCGAAAATGGAATGCAGAATTTCTTCTTTGCTTTTGAAGTAAAGATAGACGGTGCCGTCGGCGACTTCGGCTTCGCGGGCGATGTCGGCGACCTTGGAATTGAAGTAGCCGTTGCGCGCAAAGACGCTCGTCGCGGCGCGCAGGATCGACTCGCGTTTTCCGGTGGCGCCGTTGCGTGAACTTTTTCGGGGCATCTCGATTGACTGAATGAATCGTCACTCAGTGATGCCCTAGCCTAGCCTGTGCGTCAATTCATCGCAAGCCAATCGCGCATTCCTGTCACTTGGGAACTCGCTGACGAACATTCAGAGCTTAACGCAAAGGGACGCAAAGGATTTCCGAAAAGAGCGCAGAGGAAAACCTTTGCGTTCCTTTGCGAAAACCTCCGCGTCCCTTTGCGTTTAAGATCCCTTCTGGAAGATTTAGACTCAATGAGGATCCAGGTCGTCCGGCTTCTCTTCCAAAACCAGCCGGTCTCCGGAATCAAGGTGCAGTGCGCCGCCGCGCAAACGCAACTCGGTTTGGGGAAAAGGAATTTCAATGCCGGCGTGACGAAATAGCTTCTCAATCCGATAGTTAATGTCGCTGCGAATCTGCATGTGCAGCCGCGGCCGGTTAGTCCATACCAACAAACGAAAATCCAAAGACCAGTCGCCAAATTTTAGAAACTGCACCTTGGGCGCCGGATCGCGCAACACGTTGTCCACGTCTTCAGTCGCTTTCAGCAGAGTGTTCGTGACCAGCTCGATGTCCGAACCATAGGCCACACTTACGGGGATGGAGATTCGCGCGCGCGGGTCACCGTAGGACCAATTGATCAGACGCTGGCTGACTAACTTTGAATTCGGCACGATGATCGAGATGCGATCGTTAGTGGACACCACGGTCGTGCGCAGGTTGATGCTTTGCACGTCGCCTTCGTCCTCTCCGATCGTGATGCGATCGCCCACGCGCACCGGCCGCTCAAACAGAAGAATAAATCCTGACGCGATATCGGCCGCGAGATATTGCAGGCCAAACCCGATACCAACCGAAAGCGCTGTGAAGAGGACCGCAATGGAAGTAAGGTCAAGACTAAACGCAGCCTTGAGCGAGAGCAGCACGCCGATAGCAATTATCAGATACTGCGTCAGCCGGCCCATCGTGTAACGCAGTCCCGGATCGAGATAGGCTCGCCTGGCAATGCGGCGTTGCAGCAGCTTACTCAGCGTGCGCGAAGCTAGCAGGGCCAGGACAAATATCAGCCCCCCTTCGACGATCGCCGTAACCGAAAACGGAATGTTCCCTATGTAGTGAGGATCATTCAGATAATGCCAGCTGCGGCTGAATAGTTCTCGCCAACTTTCCACGAAAATGGCGGCCGGGGCAATTGCGGAAAATAGTGTCATCGATAACCAGAGCATGATCTCGAAATACCATTCGGTCGGGCCGTGTGAGGTAACAAAAACAAAAGCCGCCGTGGACCGTTGGGGACCGCGAACGGCTCAGGTTGATGGCGGAGGGGACAGGACGCGAACCTGCATATCCTTTCGGACGGCGGTTTTCAAGACCTCAAAGTTGCCTTGAACCTGCCCCTACGTCTTTAAATTTCCCGATATTAACCAGGGTAAGTGATCCAGGCAAGGGTACAGTAATTTCCATTAGCGCGCCATCTTAGCGCCAACTTTCATGAGCGCATTTACATCATGTCGCGTTCGAGTACTCGGGGAGCATCTCCTCATCGTTTGGCAACGATTAATGGCCGACCTTCTGATTCGCGCCGGTAAAAGACTCGCGGCGTTTGTACAGCGCGCCGCTCCGAGTCTGGAACGCGTTTTTCGCCTTCAGCGAACGAAAGATTGAGGCCCACACCACGCGCCGCCTTCATCTTCTCGAGTTGCATGTTGGGCACGCGCGTGCTCGCATAGTCGAACCATTCACGCACCCAGACCTGGCCGTCTTTCGGATCATTATCTGCAGCGGCCTGCTTCAGTCCTTCTTCGACGAGCGCGTAAGTCAACAGCCCGTGCCCCAGCGTTGATGCCTCCTGGGCCGCCTGATAACTCTGCGCCGCGGTCAGGATGTACATTCCTTTCTCGTAAGCCAGTTGCGCCAAACCCCTTGAGTTCATCGGACCGCGCCGCCGCTCCTCGGCTTCGAGTGCCTGTCCCGAATTGCAAGCATCGATGACCATCAGAAATTTGTCCGCATCGATTCCTTCAACCGCCCGCTCTAACTCCTCATCCGAAATGCCATGTTCGAGGATTAGTTGCAAACCTGCGGCGTCAAGCCCGGTTCGCTCGCCGGCATAGCCCAGGTCGTGCGGCAACAAATAAAACCGTTGCCCCTGCGCGGTTCCGTGTCCCGCGAAGTAGATGAAGACTGCATCTTCCGGCTGGGTAGCCTTCAGCTTTTCGAGTACCGCAGGCGCATCCGGGGCCGCGGTTCCTTCGGTTCCGGCGAGCCGCCTTAATGCCCTTAAGATATTTCCCTTCGTGGCCTGTTCGTCCAACAGCGGTGCGACTTCAACGTGCTCGTAGTTCGCAATCTGCTGCTGTTGGCGTCGCACCTCTTCGCCAAACGCCGTGGCGTCTGCGACGGCGTACTTGAGATTGTATTGGGTGTTGGAATAGGCGTTCACACCGATGGCCAGAACGTAAGCGGTAGCGGGCCGCTTGAGGCTGTCCGCGCCCGTGAGACTGAGTTCAGCATCCTTGCTCTTGACGTTATCGCGATTGAACGCGTACGCCGCCAGACGGTTCTCTCCGGCGACGATTGTTATGTTGGTTTCCAGGATCGTCGCCGCTTGGCCTTTCAGCACATCGCCGCGCCAGACTTTTACGAGCGAACCGTTACGGAATAGCCGCACATCGCGCGCGCCGCTCCCCGCGTTGTGATCTTTGTCGGCTGGCTTTTCAGTTACTTCAATCTTTACCGTCAGGTTGCGCGCTGACGTACTTCCGGCGCCGCCCTGAGTCATCAATTTTAATTCGGGTTGACGACGGTCAAGCAGCGATATGTTTTTCGGAGCGCGCGGCTTTTTCCCGGCCATCACCTCAGCCAGCAGTCCGGGATAGTAGAACTCGTTGAAGAAGGTTTCGGCAGGCATGACATCAAAGGTGTTGCCGCCAAACCGCCAAAGAATCTGCTTCCATGCAGCGGGCGAGCCGTCGAATAAGCCGTCGGGAGTGACAACCAACCAATCGCTGCCGCGGCTGTTGAGAGCCCCGCCGAGATTTACGAGGGTGGCAAGTTTTTCGCCCGACGAAGCGTCCCAAATATACTTATCGTTGTTCGAGCCGAGGGCTACGAGAAAACGTCCGTCAGGACTGAAGCTGAGAGAGACTATCCGTCCCTCATGTGGCAAGGTGCGCATTGTCTTGCCTGAGGCAACTTCAAATATGTCGATCTTCGTAGCGTAACCTGCAGCCAGCAGACGCTGGTCCGCGCTTACGCAAAGAGTTGTCACCGCCCCGCTCTGTTCGTCATCATTGATCTGAAAATTGTTGACCCTACGCCCGCTTTCCGTCTCGTAAACGAGGACGGAACGCTCTTTCTTTTCGAAGCCGGTCATCGCGATGAGATTACCGTCGAAACTAAAACCCGCCACCGGAATGATGCCCGTATCTGGGGCCTTGCCTCCGTCCAATTCCCGCAAACGTTTGTCCGAAGCGCCGTCGTAGAGATCTATTCTCTGTTTGTAAACATCTTTGTAGCCATTGGTAAACGGATTAAGAAGTGAGCCCGCCGAAGGATCGTAGAGGTCCTTCATCGGAGAGAAAGGGGCCGCCCTGAAGCGACCATCCGGACTAAAGAAAGGCTTGCCGCGATTAAGCAGCGAGGCGTCATCGTTACCGCGCACGAGGGTTCCCGCCGCGGTATCCCATACTTCGGTCGCCAGGTTTTTCAAAAGCACGTGACTCGAAATCAGAAGGTGACCGTCGGGGCTGAAACTTACGGCGCCACCAGCCTGAAGCTTCTCGCTGGAAACGGTTGCCATCGCCTCGATCGCCTCAATGATCTGTTCGGGCGTCGTGATGTCTCGCTTCTGAAGCATCGCCATCGTTTTAGGATCGATGGTCTTAATGAACGCCGCTTGCTCGGCGCGCGACCCATCGTCCGTCGTGCCCGTTTGCAGAGTGCGAGATTCGCGCCCCGTTGCGGTCTCAAAGATTCTGATTGCTTTAGCTCCCGCCGCGACCGCCGCAATCAGGCTGCCGTCGCGATTGAAGCTAATCACTCGGGCGCCCTCGAGAACGTCTCCATTAGTCTTTAGCTCGCGTATCAATTGACCAGTCGCAGCGTCCCACAACTTCATCGCCGCGTTGTTATCGGTAGCCGTAACCAGGAATCGTCCGTCGGCGCTGAATTGCACCCGCTGCGGCGTTTTGCTGAATCCGGTATTGATGCTGTAGAGCTCCCGGCCCGTGGCGGCCTCCTGGACGCTGACGGTCTCGCTCGTTTTGGCAAAAGCGATGAGGCGCGCATCCGCGCTAAACGCGAGGCTCGAGTTCTCCGCTTCCGGAATTGCCTTGAATGGGAAGTCCCGCAGCTCGCGCCCGCTCAGGGCATCATAGAGTTTTACTGCTTTGTCAGGTTGCCCGATGGCGGCGAATTGCCCGTTCGAACTTACGGCCATTTTCGACGCCGACAGTTTGAAATTCTTTTGGCGTTGCAACTCTTGTTTCCGCTCCTTGTCACCGCCACCGAATACCGAAAATGAGGGCATTGAGTTGAGCTTCTCCATGCCGGTTGATCCATATTTTGTTTTTTGCGATCGCGACTCAGTGCCCGCCGAAACGTCCCAGACTTTGACCGCGTCTCCGCCCACGCTCGTGAGCGAGTGGCCGTCGTTACTGAAAGCGACAGCGCCGACGGGCAATTCGTGCCCGCGTAGAACCTGCAACTGTTGCCCGGTCTGAACACTCCAGATCCTTACGGTATTATCTTCCGCCCCGCCGACAACGCCTCCCTGAGTGAAGGTCCCTAAGTCCCGCTTGTCATTAATATCGCCGCTCCCCGAGGCTAACAGTTTTCCATCGGGGCTAACCGCGAGGGCGTTAACGTTGCTCGTGTGACCGTATAGCGTTCGCAGAACGTTTCCATTAGCGAGGTCCCAAATTTTTATGACGTTGTCTTTACCGCCCGAGGCCAGCCAGCGATTGTCGGGGCTGAAGGCTACTGCGTTAGCGGATCTTGTGTGTCCCGTCTGAAGCACCAACTCCGGCTTATCCCGCGAAGTGGCAGGTGTCAACGAGGCGGGTGTTTGCGTGGGACCGGAAGGGATGCCAAGCCCTCGTTTCTCCTGCTCTTTCGATTGCGCAAGGCCGCGGACCGGCGCGCAAATCATCGACAGCAAAAGTATCACCGAAGATATTTGTCGCCGCAGACGAAGTGAAAAAAGTGAACTGTCTGAAGCTACCTGCTTGTCACCAGAGCCGTTGCTGATTGCTGGACTAGAGCGGGCCATTAGATTCTCCTAAAGATTAACGAGGCGATAGCCCTGCGATAAATGTGCTGCCAACCTTAAGTTAGGAAAAATGCAGGAGAGATTAGCAGTCGAAGCAGACAGCAGCGGCTTTTTGCGAATCAAGCCTGATGAGGATCGAAACTTACGGCAACTGAAGGCCTAAGTCAACGCGGAGGTACTTAATCTATATCCCTAGTAAAAGAAATGGCGGAGGGGACAGGACTCGAACCTGCATATCCTTTCGGACGGCGGTTTTCAAGACCGCTGCACTACCATTATGCGACCCCTCCGCAACTCGGCTGGGAAAGACTATAGCGCAGGGCGGTTTGCGGCCTCAACCTCGCTCGGGCGTGGCAGTGCTTTGATTCTGAACTTCGCTAAATTCTTCTATGGGCTTAGAGTCGGGCTACTGCCCGACCTCTTCGTTCGTCGGGCGGTAGCCCGCCGCTAAACGAGTCTGTGTCAAAACTTCGGACGTGCGCCTAAGGTAACCATTTCTTAAACGCAGAGGGCGCAGAGGTTTTCGCAGAGGTACGCAAAGTAAGGCGCTTCTCTGCGCGCCTTTGCGAAGACCTCTGCGTCCTCTGCGTTAAGATCCTCTTTGAGTTCGCACATCCTGAGTTTTGACACAACCTCTAAACGCGATCACCTCGTCGGTACCGAGAGCGGTACCGACTCTTCCGCGGCAGTCAGAATTGACAACATGGTGGCCGTGTAGTAGCGTCCGTTACGCACTTATGCAAAAGAGAATTTCGCAAACTCACCCTCTCAATCACTCGACAATTACCCAGGAGAAAGTTTGACCAGTTGAAGCAAATTGAGCTTCCACCACGCGGGCTGGAAACGCTTTTCGGCGTTCACGACCAGAACATCAAGTACCTCGAGTCTCTGCTCGATGTCCAAATCAACGGGCGCGGGCATAGCCTGAATGTTGACGGCGATCCGAAAGACGTCGAAACCGTCGAACGCATTCTGGAAGACTTCTCCTCGCTATTTGCCGAAGGCCGCCAATTCACCGACAAGGAACTTCGCGAAGCGTTCGCGCAAATCGCCGAAGACCGCGCCTATAGCCTGCGCGATTACTTCACGCGTTCGCGCTTCAGTCCAGCCGGCAAGAAGCAGGTCGCGCCCAAGTCGGCGATGCAGCGTCGCTATCTCGAAACGATCCAACAGAAGGACATAGTTTTCGGTATCGGCCCGGCGGGCACAGGCAAAACTTACCTCGGCGTAGCGATGGCTGTGCAGGCGCTGATGCAAAAGCAGGTGAATCGCATCGTGTTGGCGCGACCGGCGGTCGAAGCGGGAGAGAAGCTCGGGTTCCTGCCCGGAGATTTGCAGGAGAAAGTCGATCCATACCTGCGGCCGCTCTATGACGCTTTGTTCGACCTGGTCGACTATGAACGAGTCACCAAGCTGTTGGAAAAACGCGTAATCGAAATCGCTCCGCTTGCGTTCATGCGCGGGCGCACGCTCGCAGATGCTTTCGTCATCCTGGACGAAGCGCAGAATACCACCAGCGAACAAATGAAAATGTTTCTGACGCGGATCGGATTCGGCTCGAAGGCAGTAATCACCGGCGATGTAACGCAAATCGATTTGCCTCACGGGAAACGTAGCGGACTGGTTGAGGCCGAACGCGTTCTGGCCGGCATCGACGGCATTGACTTTGTCTACTTCAGCGATAAGGACGTGGTGCGGCACAAGCTGGTGCAGATGATTATCAAAGCCTACGAGTCGCATACAAAAAAGAGCGAGATTTAGGTAATGGCGATTGCCTCCTGTCAGAACCGCCTGCGGTAGCGGGCGGTTGATCGTTTGGCATAGACGCGATTCGATGTTCGAGGTAAACCCCCGCTACCGCAGGCGGTTCTGACAGATGACAATGATCGAAGTCGTTAACCGCCAACGAAAGCTCCCGCTTGATTGCGAACGTTGGCAACTGTTCGCGACAAAGGCTTCGGCAATTCTGCCCTCGGCGGCGTCTGGCGTGACTGTCGCTTTTGTTTCAGACCGCGCTATGCGCGAACTCAACCGCATGTGGCGCGGAAAACGGGCCACTACCGACGTGCTTTCATTTCCGGCGGAACAGGCTGACTTCGAAAAGGCGGAAGGTTTGAGCCTGGGCGACATCGTGATTTCCATTGAGCAGGCCGCGCGCCAGGCCAAAGAGCACAAGCTCAGTCTTGAAAACGAAGTCGCTCAGTTGATCCTTCACGGGCTGCTTCATTTGTCCGGTTTTGATCATGAAACCGATCGAGGTGAAATGAACCGTCTGGAACTGAAGCTGCGAAAGCGTCTCCGAATCGAAGGATAAATCTCTGTGCATCCTCTCTGTTCCTCTGTGTCTCTGTGGTAAAGCAAACAATCATCACCCAGAGACACGGAGAAACACGGAGATTGCACAGAGAAAGTCGGACAGCTTGGCCTATTCACCGTTCCCGGTTTACGATTGATTCGCCCTTATGGAAATTGAATTAGCCATCAGCTTTTTCCTGCTTTTGGCGCTGACATTTCTCGCTACGGTTGACATGGCCTTCGGTCAATTAAGCGACGTCGGACTCAGACGGCTGGCCACCGAAGCCGAAGAGCATCCCGATGCCCGTTACGCGCCGCTCCTTAAAGAAATCCTGGGAAACCGGGCCCGGTTCACCTTCACGCTCTCGGCCGTGATCCAGATTCTGCTGGTCGTCTTCTCGGTCCTCGTCACTTTCATTTCACTGCGATGGTTCTCGGGCAGCAGCCTGGCTCTTTTCATTTCACTCGTTGCGGGTCTGTTGCTGGCGGGCATCTTTCGTCAATTCATTCCGCGGGTAATCTCTCTGCGCAATCCTGAAGGAAAGCTACTACGGCTCCTGCCGCTCCTCAGGCCGTTCTATCGCATGCTTACTTTCGCGGCCGAACCATGGCACCGTTCGGTCGATCGCCTGCGGCAACAGGAAGAACTGGAGGAAGCCAACGGTGAGGAAGAAGACGAGGACAACGACGACGACATTCAGGCGCTGATCGATGTCGGCGAAGCTGAAGGCATCATCGAGGAAGAAGAACGCGAACTAATTCACTCGGTTTTTGAATTCGGAGACAAATCAGTGGGCGAGGTCATGACGCCTCGCACAGCAATCGTTGCTATACCCAACACCGCTACTGCTCGCGAAGCCTGCGACATCATGCTCGAAACGAAGCATTCACGCCTCCCGGTCTTTCGCGATCAAATCGACAACGTCGAAGGTCTGATTTATGTGCGCGACCTGCTGCGTTGCTGGACCGACCACAAAGCTGAGTCTCCCATAGCGCCGTTCGTGCGGCCGGTCTATTTCATTCCCGAAACAAAACCTCTGGCGCGGCTGCTGGAAGAGATGCAGAAAGCGCACGTCTATCTGGCCATGGTGATTGACGAGTACGGCGGCATCGCCGGCCTGGTTACGGTCGAAGATATCTTGGAAGAGATCGTCGGCGAGATCGAAGACGAAGACATTAGCGGTGAGGAGCCGGAAGAGATCGTGGCGATCGGTGAAGGCGTGTATGAAGTGTTGGGCAGTACTGAGATTGGCAAGATCGAGCGGCTATTCGCTATGGAAATCGAAGCCGACGACTTCACGACGATCGCCGGGTTGGTGATTGCGCATAAGGGCAGCGTGCCCCGCTCTGGCGAGAAACTCAGTTTCCGCGGTCTGGAAGTTGAGGTCCTGGCAGCCGACGAAAAGCGTATTGAGCGATTGAGGATCAGGCGCGCCGGCGCCACGGGCGAGGCGGCCGCCAACAGATGAAGATGAAACTAAAAAACCTGGCCGGAATCGTTTTGCCTGTTCTGCGCGAACCGTCGGTGTGTGAAGCGTGCGGAAGCTCCTTCACCTGCGGGGCGAAACTCAGCGGCTGCTGGTGCACTGAGATCAAACTGAGTGATGACACACGGGCTGAACTGAAGAATCTCTATAGCAGTTGCCTCTGTCGCCAGTGTCTGGAGCGCCTGTCAGAACCGCCTGCGGTAGCGGGCGGTTGATTCTTGCTCCAGCGTGATCTTGGCCCCGCAAGAAATCTCCAGCCTTCGCTTGGGGTCCGGGCTCTTAATTGGTTTTCTTTGCGACTTAAGTATGTCTTTGCGCCTTTGCGTGAAATATCACCGAACGAAGAATAAGTTTCACGCAAAGGCGCAAAGAGGATCGGAAGGCGCAAAGCGAAATCTAGAAACTACCGGAACCTGTGTGGGCCATTGACAACAATCACTGACTCGCCGACTATCGTTCTTCAAGTTCGCTAATCAAAACCAACTTTATAAACCCTTGGCAAAGAAGAAAAGTAAATTCTTGCGCGGCCGGCGCATTGATCCAAAGCCCATCACCGGCGAGACCCAACTTGTCGACCTGGTCGACAACGCATTCCTGGCTTACAACGCTGCGCGCCTGCGCGAAGCCTGCTGGCTCTTCACCCGGAAAATGCTCGAGCCCGACGTGACCGTAGGCGTGACATTGACTGGCGCGCTGACGCCGGCGGGGCTGGGTATGTCGGCGTTGATTCCGCTGATCCAGGCAGGCTTTATCGATTGGATTATTTCGACCGGCGCAAATTTTTATCACGACACGCATTTCGGCATCGGTCTCAAGATGCACGAAGGCAACGCGCAAACCTCTGACATAGTCCTGCGCGATGAAGAGGTGGTACGCATCTATGACATCTTTTTTGACTACTCAGTGCTGCTCGATACCGACGCCTTCTTCCGCCGCGTAATTGAAGCGCCGGAGTTTCAACGGCCCATGTCGACGGCTGAGTTTCACTATCTCGCCGGACGATATGTCTGGGAGCGCGAGCGCAAACTGGGGTTGACGAACAAGTCTCTGCTGGCGGCGGCACACGAGCACGCGGTCCCGCTTTACACTTCTTCACCGGGCGACTCTTCGATCGGTATGAACGTCGCGGCTAAAGCTTTACAAGGAAACAAGCTGGCCTTCGACCCTTCGCTCGACGTAAACGAAACGGCCTCGATCGTACTCGCCGCAAAGCGCGGTCTGATTCATAACGAGGTCAGTACCGGGAGCGGTAGCGACCGGGTGAAGAAGCGCTCTCGAAAAAAGAAAGGCGGCAAGTCAGCCATCTTCATCCTCGGCGGCGGCTCGCCGAAAAACTTCGCGCTGCAAACCGAGCCACAGATCCAGGAGGTCCTGGGCATCGACGAACGCGGCCATGATTATTTTCTCCAGGTCACCGACGCGCGACCGGACACCGGCGGTTTGTCGGGCGCCACTCCCGGCGAAGCCGTGTCGTGGGGCAAGGTCGATCCCGATCGCTTGCCCGATGCCGTCGTCTGCTATCTCGACTCGACAGTGGCGCTGCCTATCATCACGGCGTATGCTCTAGCACAGCGCAAGCCCCGGCAGCCTCGCAGGCTCTACGAACGTCGCGAAGAGTTCATGGACCTGCTCAAAAGTGAATATCAGAAATCACGCAGGCGATAACAAGCGAACCTGGGATGTCAACCATCGAAACTGGACGAAGCTACTACGACTGCGACAAGTGCCCGGCGTACTGCTGCTCGATCTACGATAAAGTGCAAGTGACCCCGCGGGATATCAAGCGGCTGGCGAATCATTTTGGCGTGGATGTGGCGACGGCCCAGAAAAAGTTCACCACGACGTGGCAAGGTGAACCAATCCTGCGCCGCAAGGCCGATCCTATTTTCGGCAAGGCGTGCAAGTTTCTCGATCCCTCTAGTCGCAAGTGCACAATCTATTTCGCTCGTCCGCTGGTCTGTCGCGAATTCCCGGCCCGGGCGCGGTGCGCTTACTATGACTTGCTTACATTTGAGAAAAGCCAGCAGGGTGACGACACAGTCTTGCCGCTGGTACAAATCACCTTTCGCAACGGGCACAAGTAATTTTTATGTAGCGCAATTTGGTAAATTGCGTTGATCGGTAAAGAAAGAACGCAAGTTAACAACTTGCGCTACATTTATGGAAAAATTTCTGCAAACACTTACCGGCAAGAGAATCGATGTTTTTTGCGGCGCCACCTCGAGCCTGCGCGGTGACGTGGCCAAAGTCGAGAACGGCATCCTGCATTTGAAAGACGAGGACGGCGAGGTCTGCTATATCGCTGTCGACAAGATTATCGCCGTTTGGGAAAAGCACGATAAGGAACGGCACTCGGGCTTCCTGAGCAAGAGTTAGAAGTGGAGCGCCGACATCCCTGTCGGCGGTGCGCGAGCATCCTGCTCGCGGTTTCTAATAAAATGCCGGCAGGGATGCCGGCGAACCGCAGACAAGGATGCCTGCGCTCCGAAAAAAAGGCCGCAGCGGAATTGTCCGCGGCGGCCTTTCGTACTTACGTTAATAATTCTTGTTATCGCTGATTGTCTTCTACAACTGCGGAGATACTGTTCGCGGATTTGTCGGCGCGCGGCTTGGCTTTGGCTGCAGGAATCGGCATTGAGTCAATAGGCACGCGACGAAAACCGTCAACGCGCGACAGCCAATATTCGTTGAACGGTGAATAGATGACGCCGTGATGACGCGAAGCGTGATAAAAGCCATGCTCGTCGGCGACGATGCCTACATGCGCCAGTCCGCTAAAGAAGACCAGCGTGCCGAACTTATACCGATCTTCCGTGCTGGGCGCCGCGAAGGTGGCCCAATATGAAGTCGCCGGACCCCGGCTGAAATCAAAACCGGCTTCCTGAAAAGTACGCCAAACAAAACCCGAGCAATCGAACGAGTCCGGCCCCGTCCCGGCATAGTGATAGGGCAAACCCAAATGAGACTCGATGGCCGTTAATAGATTCCGATCGAAACGGACAGCTAACAGCGGTACGGATGTGGTGGCCGGAACCCTGGCCGCAGAACCAACGATCCTCGACCTGCGCGCTTCGACCGTTGGCGGCGCTGAGATGTCCGTCTCCAATCGGGTGCCGTTCAGATCCTGGCTGGTGCGGGTTTGACGTGAATCAGATTCACTACTCTGAGCAGTTACGCTCGCGGTTATACAAAGGGCGAAGCAGACGACGAGCAAGCGGGGGAACAGTATTCGAGTATTCAAGGGGGTTACTTAATCTCCTAATTCAGGTTTTTAGTCTTGCTCGATTCCTACTTGTGAGGGCGGGAACGAATTGATTCTACCTGTCGAGAGCAGCGCCAACAACAACCAATGTGACTGTTTCGTGATAACGCATCAACGTGAGTTAGACGTGACCCGAATGAGTCCATTGCATCAAGGTTCGAGGTGAGAAGGTAAGTCAGAAGGGACGGCTTCGTCTGATCCGGGAACACATCCCGGTCACATTGACGGCGAACAAATCTTTCGCCATTACTCTGCGAGCGCAGGCACCAACTCAGTAAATCTTACGGCAGCACCATTGCGCGTCTGTTGGCGGCTGCCATACATCGCCTGGTCAGCGTTTTCGATCGCCGGCCCAAGTTCCTGCAACGAGTCGAACCCGCACACGCCGGACGAGACTGTGATTCTGACCGGCGAAGAGGTCCATTGCTCTCCGTTTTCCGCCAGTATCTGATTCAGCAAAAGCATTCGACGAGTGGCTTCCTCTTCGTGCAGCTTAAACATCAGCACCAGGAATTCGTCGCCGCCCCATCTGAATAACATGTCGTCAGCGCGAATCAGCGAACGAACCGCGCGCGCAACAGCCCGAATTGCTTTGTCGCCTACGCTATGACCAAGCGTGTCATTTATCGGCTTCAGGTTATCGATATCGATGACTGCTACACAGCCGTCGACGGTTCCTTCGGAACTGGCGTCTCGACTCAACAGCGAATGGAAGGCGTGACGATTGAGTGCTTCAGTCAGGGGATCCATGCGGGCCATCAACTCTAGTTTGTCCCGCGCGCTCGTCAGTTCACGGTTCGTAGCTTCAACTTCACTGCGAACCCCTTCGAGTAAAACCATGATCGTTCCGAAGCCCAGCAGAATCTCGAGAATCAGATCGAAGATTGACGTGTACTGCAAATACGTCAAAGGGATCGTGATCCCCCAAAGTCCTTTGCGCGCGCCAAAGACCGGCAGGTAATGCAGGAAGTCGATGGTCAACAGAAACAGCGCCGCAAACATGATACGTAATCCCGGACTTGTCTCACGACGTAGAGCCGGCCACAGTGCGACCAGAGAGCCGGCGAAGATTACAGCCATGATGCCCGCCTGCACCATGAACAAATCGTTGAAGTCAGCTGAGAACCAGGGCAGCGCGATCGCCGCCAGGGCCGCGGGAATCAACACCGAATAGCAGCGATGCGTCATTGATACACCGCTGGCCAGGTAACGGCAGCCGCCAATGAACATCAAACCAAAAGCATACTCGCCAAAGAAGTAAGCCGAGTAAAAGAGGTTGTGCCCCGGCCCCGGAACTATATGGAAGCCGATGAACAAACTCATCAGGGCCAGTGAAAGAGAAAGCCACCCGCGCGTCCAACATTTCAATGACGCACTCTTGATGGAACCGCGCATCGACATCGACAGCAGGGCGACGAGGAGGATGCCCACACATTGAATTGCCAGACCTACGCTTGCGCTCATTTTTTTTCTATCCGTGGATGTGAGTTACTTCCGAAGAAGAAGACGGCGAGAAGAAGGAGGGCGAAACCCTGCTCGCCTTTGGCATTCTACCGAAATAGGACCAGCGGGCGCTAGAGTTTTGTTTTGGGATAAATAGGCCGACCGTCAGGAAGGGCGCTTTTGCTCGGGTTTTGCCCGATTCACGCTCTCCCTGACGGTCCGTTTGCCGGGGCCACGAAGTGGAACTATCTCTTCAGCTCAGCCAAAAGCTTCTTGTTCAATTCAGAATCAAGCGGCTCGAGCAGCCGGCTCTGCGCCAGGGCTGACTCTCGATCTCCTATTTCCAAATACACGAGACCGAGATTGTAATAGGCTTCGGCCTGGTCCGGCCGCAGGCGCGCGGCCTGCCGGTAGGCATCGATGGCGTCATCGAAATGCGCACCGAAAAAATATGCGTCGCCCAACTTGTTGTAAGTATCGGCTGACGTGGGCTTCAGTTGCAGCGCTCGCCGGTAAGCCCGGATCGCTTCATCGTTGCGGCCCTGCTTTACTTTGCAGTAACCAATTTGAATCCATGTCTCAGGCCGGCGTGGATTGCGATTGGCGGCAGTCTCGAAATAGCTGAGAGCGCTGTCATAATTTCCCAACCATAAGGAATCGATCCCGCCGCGATACCACAACTCTGCCAGCAACTCAGGTTGAGTGGTTGACTTATTCCGAACAGCGATCTGATCAAAGGACACTAGTTGGCCGCTTGTCATGGCAGCGATGCGCGCCACCCCCAACGCGAGATTGATGTTCTGACCATTGGTGACCTTGACCGTGACGATTCCTATCACCTGGCCGCGCATGTTCAAGAGAGGGCTACCGCTGTTCCCGTGCGAAACCGGCGCAGTGATTTGAATGATGCGACCGAGGTCGGGCACTTCGCGCACCGCCGAGACGATGCCGTCGCTGACTGAACCTTCCAGCCGCAGGGGATTTCCGATTACAAACACTTGCTCACCTTCTTCAGGCAGAGTGCTCGCAAGAGTCAGCGGGCGCGAACGTTCGGCCGGCAAATCCACCTTCAGCACCGCGAGGTCCGCTTCGTCATCAGTGGCCAACGCCCCGGCAACAGGATAAGTGCGGCCCTTGCCGTCGAGCGTGTGAATCTCAACCCGGCGCGCGCCGCGAATCACGTGCATGTTGGTTACAACCTCACCGGGCCGGATAAAGAATCCACTGCCGCTGATGAGCGGCTCTCCCTTCGCATCGTAGGTCAGGATTGAAACGACCGAAGGCTTGACCCGCCGGACGAGATCCGGCAGCGACTCGCCCTGTACGACAAACTTAAGTTTGTCGGTCTTCACTTCTTCGGATGATGAATCCTGCGCGCGGGAAGGCTGAGCGTAGGCAAATACAAATAGACTGAGAGCCAGAGCAAGACGGGGGATACTTCGATTCAAGGGGAACCTCCTGCTTCGAACTGCAATTGAGACTGAAGCACGCGACAGCGTTCGCCGCACCAAATCATGCCGGGTTGTCTTGAAGTTTCGAGGCTGCTCAAGAGGCAGCAGCGTCAAGGTCGGGGGAAGCTAAGGGACGGGGGCACCGGCCTCGCGGGCATCTTAGCGCAAGGAGACTGGTTTGGGAAGAGGAATTTCTTGAATGAGATTAAGAACCCACAAGAGCAGGCCTTGCTTTTTGCTTCAGGAGTGGTGCTATTTCGTCGCACAGGCGCATCGTAGCGGCTACGACATATCTTATCTTCCCACCAGCTGGATAAAGAATCGCCCGCTCAAGATCCAAGGGGGTGATCTGTTTGCTGGTATCGAGGTTTATGGCTTTCGCTCCGCCCTTCAGGGCTAGGTAAAGACCAGGTACTGCGTCATATGGCTTTTGTCCTTCTGAGTCGAAGACGACATCAATGTTAGCCGCAGACTTTATTTCATGGTCTATGAGCCTAACCATCATCGGTATTCCAGCCAAGGTATAGATTCGAAGGTTCTTCGCAGTCTTCTTACTCTTTTTATCTGACTGTTCGACCAGATGCTGGATGAGAGGTAGCTGCATTACCGACTGAAGGAGTGCGATCTTTTGACCGTAGAAGCATATGGAAGCATTTACGAGCTTCGTAATCGAAGAAGGCCCGGTGGTCTTCATCGTAGTAAAACCTAAGCCATCGGGCTTAGGAGTCTTGTACTCGACACCATTCAAACCCTCTCGAGCATAATAGATTCGGCCGGAAGGGAAGCCCACGGATGCAGCTAGAATCCGTTGACCCTGCGGGTTTTTGGGTCGAATAACAACTGCAGCTATACACCAGTTAGACAGGTTCCTCTCAAGCAAATCCGTGCCATCAATTGGATCGACAATACAAACTGTACCATCATGATCCTCAAATCGATCGGATGGGGTGAGTGTTTCTTCGCCGAAGACTTCGATGTTGGAAAAATGTTTTCTCAGACCTTGCTTGAACTGATCTTCAGAGTCCAAATCAACCCGAAGGGCTGGCTTCTTTCGTTGCTCAGAATAAACCGTTTCAAGTGCCGTCCTGAGATCGTGTTTAAGGTTTGACTTTACTTGAGTCAGCGCGGTGCGGATTGCTGACACGGTGCCGTCGCAAACATCCTGTGCGTAGTCAATTTGAGACATAGTTTTACCCACTCCTAATCATGGGATAACGCTTCGCCGAAAGGAAGCCTTCCCAATGGGAAAGTTAGAGTGCGGGATGAGGATCTATTACCGAATTCTCACGCGACCCGTAGTCGCCGCTCTCTGGCTAGAACAAATTCAACTCGGGCTTCTATGCTGGCCTTTACTGCACCGTTAGCCCAATGCCTAGCCTGTTCCGGAAGTAGCTGCAATTCCTTCAGGTAGAAATCGTATTTTTGCCTCCAGAGTTCTGGATCACCCGATTCTCTTGCGAGTCGTTCGAGTGTCAGTTCAACTTCTTTTGCGTGACCGTTGTGTGAGGCACGCCCTACTCGCGAACCGCCATTTAGGGAAAATTTTTTCATGTTTCTCTCTCCGAAGCATAGACATCGGACGATGATTTTGATGCTTCTTTCCGGGACAAGAAAGCACAATTGGAAACTACCGATTTTGAGCGCCGTTAAGCTACTATGTCAAGAAACTTTCGCAATGGGTTTAGGTTTTCGCCGTCAAGCCGAACCCCCTCCTCCATATCGTCAATACCAGTTCTCTTACTTACTTGAAGTAAGCTAAACCTTATCTCAGCAACACTGATCCTTTCGCGGACTATTCATCCTCGACGTCAGCCACCTCGACCAAATCCTCGTCTTCCTCTTCAGCCTCGGACTCCAGCACTGTTGCCGGAACCGCCGCATGCGGCTCAGGCATCGGCAGACGCGCCTCGAGAATTTCCGGTAACTCGTCAATCTCTTCGCGCTGCGATTCGCCAATCGTCTCGTCGCGCTCGATTTCCACGTTGCGGTAATACTCCATGCCCGTGCCGGCTGGAATCAGACGGCCCATGATCACGTTCTCTTTCAAGCCGCGCAGATAGTCGATGCGGCCCGAGATCGCAGCCTCGGTCAGTACGCGGGTCGTCTCCTGGAACGACGCCGCCGAGATGAACGAGTCGGTTGAGAGCGAAGCCTTGGTGATGCCCAGCAGCAGTGGTTCAGCCGAACTGACTTCACCCTTCTCGCTGCGCACTCGTTCGTTCTCGTCCTGGAAGCGGAAGCGGTCGACCTGCTCTTCGAGCAGGAACTCGGTATCGCCGACTTCCTTGATCTTCACCCAGCGCAACATCTGCCGCACGATAACTTCGATGTGCTTATCGTTGATGTTCACGCCCTGCAGTCGATACACCTCCTGGATTTCGTTGGTCAGGTATTCCTGCAAACGGTTCATGCCCAGCACGCGCAGAATGTCGTGCGGGTTCAGCGGTCCGTCCTGCAGCGCCTCGCCGGCGCGGACGCGATCGCCTTCCTGCACGTTGATGTGCGTACCGCGCGGGATGTCGTACTCACGCTCTTCCCCGTCGTCGCCGACGATGATCAGTTTGCGCTTGCCCTTTGAGATAGGCCCGAGTTTGACCGTGCCGTCGATTTCAGACATGACCGCCGCTTCGCCTGGCCGGCGAGCTTCGAACAACTCGACGACGCGGGGCAGACCGCCGGTGATGTCCTTGGTCTTGGTCGTTTCACGCGGAATCTTGGCGATCACATCGCCCGGTTCGACTTCTTCGGCGTCGTTGACCATCAGGTTCGCGCGCACAGGCATCTGGTAAGTCTTCAGCACCTTGTTGCTGGCGTTGCGGATTTCCAGACGAGGCTGTTTCTTTTCATCCGGCGAGTCCTTGACCACCATGTGTGACAAACCAGTGACCTGGTCGGTCTCTTCGTCGTAGGTCACGCCTTCTTTCAAGTCCTGGAACTTCACCTTGCCGCCAACCTCGGTCAGGATGGCGAAGGTGAACGGATCCCAGGTCGCCAGCAACTGGTCCTGTGCGACGGTGTCCCCGTCCTCGACCAGAATGTGCGCGCCATAGACAATCTGATAACGCGCGACTTCGCGATTGCGTTCGTCGAGGATCGTTAAAGCGCCGTTGCGATTCATGGCCACGCGCTCGCCCTTGCGGCTCTTGACCGTTTGCAGCTCGACGTACTTGATCTTGCCTTCAACACGGGCTTCGTGTTTCGAGGACTCTTCCAGACGCGCTGTTCCGCCGATGTGGAAAGTGCGCATGGTGAGCTGCGTGCCCGGCTCGCCGATCGACTGCGCGGCGATAACGCCGACAGCCTCGCCGATATCCACCGGACGACCCGTGGCCAGGTTGCGGCCGTAACACTTGATGCAGCAACCACGACGCGATTCGCAGGTTAAGACCGAACGAATCCGAACGCGCTGAACGCCGGAGCGTTGAATCTCCGAGGCCAAATCTTCGTCAATCTCCTGATTGGATTCAACTATGACAGTGCCTTCGACCGGGTCGATGACGTCTTCGAGCGCCGTGCGGCCGACGATGCGGTCGCGCAAGCTCTCGATCTCCTCGCCGCCTTCGACGATCGCCGCCGAAGAGATGCCCTTCAAAGTACCGCAGTCAGGCTCTGAGATAATTACGTCCTGGGCCACGTCGACCAAACGACGAGTCAGGTAACCCGAGTCGGCCGTCTTCAAAGCCGTATCGGCCAGACCCTTGCGCGCGCCGTGTGTTGAAATGAAGTACTGCAACACGTTGAGGCCTTCGCGGAAGTTTGACTGGATCGGCGTTTCGATAATTTCGCCCGACGGGCGGGCCATCAGACCGCGCATACCCGCCAACTGGCGAATCTGTTGCGCGGAACCTCTAGCTCCCGAATCCGACATGATCAGGATCGGGTTCATTTCCTTGGTTGCCTTCTCGCGATCGTCCATCGCCTTGAACATTTCCTTGGCGACTTTGTCGGTCGCTTCCGACCAGATCGCGATGACCTTGTTATAGCGTTCGCCGTTGGTGATCACGCCGTCGCGATACTGCTGTTCGACGGTGATCACGTCCTTCTCGGCCTTGCCGACAATTTCCGGCTTCGAGGGCGGCGTCACCAGATCGTCGATGCCAATCGAGATGCCGGCCTTGGTCGCGTACAGGAAGCCGAGGGTCTTCAGGTCATCGAGCATCTTCACGGTCATCTCGTGGCCGAGACGAATGTGCGAATAGTTCACCAAAGATTGCAGACCCTTCTTACGCAGAGTGCCGTTGAAGTAAGGCAATCCCTGCGGAATCGAGTCGTTGAAGATGACCCGGCCCACGGTCGTATTGATGACCCGGTGAACCTTTTCCTGCGCGGTCGCGCGCAGAATGTCCTGCGAGTCGTGCTCCTGCGTCAGGTCGATCAAGTCGCCGCTGATGCGGAGTTTGATCGGCGTCTGGGTCGTTACTTCCTTGGCGTCGAGCGCCAGCAGCACCTCGTTGCCGGAAGCAAAGATGCGGCCTTCACCCTTCGCGCCTTCTTTGTCGCGCGTCAGGTAGTAGATGCCAAGCACGATGTCCTGTGAAGGCACCGCGATCGGCTGGCCACTCGCCGGGCTGAGAATATTGTTCGAAGAAAGCATCAGCACGGCCGCTTCGATCTGCGCTTCGGGAGAAAGCGGAATGTGCACGGCCATCTGGTCACCGTCAAAGTCGGCGTTGAATGCCGTGCAGACCAACGGATGAATCTTGATAGCTTTGCCTTCGACCAGCACCGGCTCGAAAGCCTGGATGCCCAGGCGGTGGAGTGTCGGCGCGCGATTCAAAAGCACTGGGTGCTCGCGAATAACTTCTTCGAGAATGTCCCAGACGACCGGTTCCTGCCGCTCAACCATTTCCCGCGCTTGCTTGATCGTGGCTGCATGTCCCTGCTTCTCGAGTTGGTTGTAGATGAATGGCTTGAACAGCTCAAGGGCCATCTTCTTCGGCAAACCGCACTGGTGCAGCTTCAGCTCAGGACCGACCACGATAACCGAGCGGCCTGAATAGTCGACGCGCTTGCCGAGCAGGTTCTGACGGAAACGTCCCTGCTTGCCTTTCAAAGTTCCGGACAAAGACTTCAGCGGACGATTGTTGACGCCACGCAAAACGCGACCGCGACGCCCGTTGTCGAACAGCGCGTCGACCGCTTCCTGCAGCATTCGTTTTTCGTTACGCACGATCACTTCCGGCGCGCGCAACTCCATCAGCTTCTTCAAACGGTTGTTGCGATTGATAACGCGGCGATAGAGATCGTTCAAGTCCGAGGTCGCGAAGCGGCCGCCATCCAGAGGCACCAGCGGGCGCAGCTCAGGTGGAATGACCGGAATCACGTCGAGGATCATCCATTCGGGATGATTACCGGACTTGAGAAATGAAGTCGCGACTTTCAGCCGTTTGGAATACTTCAGCTTTTTCTGCTGCGAAGTTTCTTCGCGCATGCGACGGCGCAACTCAACCGCGAGCTCTTCGATGTTGACCATCGAAAGCAGTTCCTTGATCGCCTCGGCGCCCATCTTGGCCACAAACTGGGCCGGGAAATCCCTTGAGAGTTCGCGAAAGCGCTCGTCGGTGAGCAGCTCCCGCTCTTTCAGTTCCTTGACGTCACCGGGATCGATGACGATGTAGGATTCGAAGTAGAGGACCTTCTCCAACTCGCGCAGAGGAATGTCGAGCAGGTGACCAATGCGCGAAGGCAGTCCTTTGAAAAACCAGACATGCGAACAAGGGCTGGCCAGATCGATATGACCAAGCCGCTCGCGGCGCACCTTCGCCTGGGTAACTTCAACACCGCACTTGTCGCAGATCACTCCGCGGTGCTTCATGCGTTTGTATTTGCCGCACAAGCATTCCCAGTCTGCCACTGGCCCAAAGATGCGGGCGCAAAACAGCCCGTCGCGCTCCGGCTTGAACGTCCGGTAGTTGATCGTCTCTGGCTTGGTAACTTCACCGTGCGACCACTGACGAATCTTTTCCGGCGAAGCCAGCGAGATACGAATAGCTTCAAAGTCAGGCGCCAGTTGCGTTTTCTCTTGATGGAATCGAAACACTTTAGTTCTCCAGTTTCTGAATAAGTCCCATAGGACTTATTGGACCAATAGGACCTATTAAATTCCGCTGGTTATCAACGGTTCAGCGACGGGCTCCTCAACGTCATCGTTCTTCTGAATCAGCTCAACGTCCAGGCACAGCGACTGTAGTTCGCGCACGAGCACGTTGAACGACTCAGGCAGACCCGGATCGAAATCAGCTTCGCCCTTGACGATCGCTTCATAGATTTTCGATCGCCCGGCCACGTCGTCCGACTTTGCCGTCAACAGTTCCTGCAGGATGTGCGCCGCGCCATACGCTTCCAGCGCCCACACTTCCATCTCGCCGAAACGCTGTCCGCCGAACTGCGCCTTGCCGCCCAGCGGCTGCTGGGTGATTAGCGAGTACGGTCCAATCGAACGGGCGTGAATCTTGTCGTCCACCAGATGCGAAAGCTTCAGCATGTAGATGTAACCGACAGTCACCTTCTGCTCGAAAGCGTCACCGCTCAACCCGTCGTACAGAATGGCCTTGCCGGATTCGTTGACAATCTCAGGCAACCCGAGTTCGCGAGCGCGAGCGCCCGACTCTTCCAGTTTCTGCTTGATCTCTTTTTCCGTGGCGCCGTCAAAAACCGGCGTCGCGAAATGCATCCCCAAAACGCGCGCGGCCCAACCGAGGTGCGTCTCGAGAATCTGTCCCACGTTCATGCGCGAAGGCACGCCCAGCGGATTCAAAACGATCTCCACGGGCGTTCCGTCCGGAAGATAAGGCATATCTTCTTCCGGCAGGATGCGCGCGATCACGCCCTTGTTGCCGTGGCGTCCGGCCATCTTGTCGCCGACTGAAAGTTTGCGCTTCATGGCGATGAAAACTTTCACCATCTTGATGACGCCCGGCGAAAGCTCGTCGCCCTGTCTCAGCTTGGCGATCTTCTCTTCATAGATATCGGAAAGAATCTTGATCTGACGCTCGGTCCGATCTTCGTATTCCTTCACTTCGCTGGCGGCGTCAACCCGGGCCGCGGCGACCTGGGCTTTGCGGAGCAGCTTAGGCTCGACTGCCTGCAGCATCTCGCGCGTGATCGCAACACCCTTCTCGATCACAACCTCGCGATTGCTGGTCAAGTCGTGCGAAAGCTTCCGACCTTCGAACAGTTCATAGATGCGTTCGTCACGCTGCTCATGCAGGATGCGAATTTCATCTTCAAGGTCGCGTCGCAGGCGTTCTTCTTCGCCCATTTCGATCGAAAGTGAGCGCTGATCCTTTTCCTGTCCTTTGCGAGTAAAGACCTGCACGTCGACTACGGTGCCGTCGATTCCCGGAGGTGAAACGAGCGAAGCGTCTTTCACGTCGGCGGCCTTCTCGCCGAAGATTGCCCGCAGCAGTTTCTCTTCCGCGGTCAACTGCGTCTCGCCCTTGGGTGTGACTTTGCCGACCAGGATCGATCCCGGCTTGACCTGAGCGCCGATGCGAATGATGCCGCTGTCGTCCAGATCGCGCAGCATGTTCTCGCCGACGTTCGGAATGTCGCGAGTGATCTCTTCGGGTCCAAGCTTGGTATCACGCGCTTCGATCTCGAGTTCTTCGATGTGAATCGAGGTGTAGTAGTCCTCTTTCACCAGCCGCTCGGAAACCAAAATCGCGTCTTCAAAGTTGTAACCGCGCCACGGCATGAACGCCACCAGCACGTTACGGCCGAGCGCGAGCTCGCCGCGATCCGTACAGGGGCCATCGGCAATTACCTGGCCCTTCCTTACCCGCTCGCCCACGTGGACGATCGGGCGTTGATTAATACAAGTGTTCTGGTTCGAACGCTTGAACTTGATCAAGGTGTAGATATCGGCCGTCACTTCACGAGAGATGGTGCCGTCGACGTTGTGATCGGCCTTGACGATGATGCGTTCGGAATCGGTGTAATCAACCACGCCGTCGCGCTTGGCAATCACCACCGCGCCTGAATCGCGCGCCGTCACGTCCTCCATACCCGTACCGATGTACGGGGCTTCGGCGCGCAGCAAAGGCACCGACTGCCGTTGCATGTTCGAACCCATCAGGGCGCGGTTGGCGTCATCGTTCTCGAGGAATGGAATCAGCGACGCGGCCACCGACACCAGCTGCTTCGGCGAGACGTCGACGAATTCGATCTCGTCGCGCTGGGCCAGAATGAACTCGCCGGCTTTTCGCGCGGCGTTACGGTCGTTGACGATATAGCTGTTCTCGTCCAGTTGAATGTTGGCCTGACCGACGACGTGCTTGTCCTCTTCCCAGGCCGTCAAATAAAACGGAAACGGTTCAAAGATCGCTTTTTCGCCAGAGCCAGCCTTCTTGTTGGCCTTGTCGACGTCGCCCTGCGGCACGTGATCGTTCGGTTTGAACTTTGTGTCACCACCATTGATGACCCGCACAAACTCGGTCACGACGCCGTTGACAACTTTCCGATAAGGCGATTCGATAAAACCGAATTCATTGATCCGCGCATAACAAGAGAGCGACGAGATCAAACCAATGTTCGGACCTTCAGGCGTCTCGATAGGACAAATGCGTCCATAGTGAGTCGGGTGCACGTCGCGGACTTCAAATCCGGCGCGCTCGCGGCTCAAACCACCTGGTCCCAGAGCTGACAAGCGGCGCTTGTGCGTAATCTCAGAAAGCGGATTGGTCTGATCCATGAACTGAGACAGCTGGGACGAGCCGAAGAACTCACGCACCGCTGCCGTCACCGGCTTGGCGTTGATGAGGTCACGCGGCATGGTCGTCTGCATCTCCTGATGGATCGACATCTTTTCTTTGATCGCGCGTTCCATGCGCTCGAGCCCGATGCGAAACTGGTTTTCCAGCAGTTCGCCGACGGCCCGGACGCGACGATTACCGAGGTGATCGATGTCGTCAGCCTGATAGATCGGTTTCTTCTGATCATCGACCGGATTGCGGCGCATCTTCAGGACATAGTTCACAACTTCGAAGAAGTCGCTCGCCGCCAGCAGCGGATCTTCGATCCTTTGCATCTCGGGCTTGCCCATCTTGATGTTGAATTTCAAGCGACCGACGCGCGAAAAATCAAACTTGCGCGGGTCGAAAAACATACCTTCGAGCAGACGATAAGCGGTCTGCACTGTCGGCGGATCGCCGGGACGCATCTTGCGGTAAATCTCGAGCAGCGCGTCCACCGGCTTGCTGATCGTGTCCTTCTTCAAAGTCTGTGAAACGACCACGCCCACGTCGTCACGCTCGGGAAAGAACACTGCGAAGTTCTTAACTCCGCTTTCAGCGATCTCCTGCAGCTTGCCCGGAGTGATTTCATTATTCGCTTCGAGAATGACTTCACCGGTTTCGGTGTTCACCACATCGGCAACCGCATACGCGCCTTCGAATTGCGCCAGATCGATCTCGACTTCGCCGATGTTTGCTTTGCGCAGAGACTCAAGCGAGGTACGGCTGATTTCCTTACCCTTGCGCACGATCGGATCGGGACCGCGGCCCTTAATCTCGAAATCAACCTTCATTCCCACCAGGTTGGTCGAGCCCGACTCGGGAACCTGGACCATCAGGCGGCCATCTTCGATGCGCACCTCGTCGACGGTATAGAAAGCTCGCAGCAGGTCTTCGTCTCTAAAGGATGAGTTCTTAACCGCCTCTTCCAATTGACCATCGCTGCCGAAGGATTTGCTGTTGAAGTCTGAACCCAGCCAGACGCCCAGCGCTCGTAAAAAGATCGACGCCAGAAATTTGCGCTTACCGACGCGCACGTACAGCAGGTTCTTCTGGTCGTATTCAAACTCCACCCACGACCCGCGGTAAGGAATGATCTTGGCGACGTAGAGTGCACCCCGCTTGAAGAACACACCCGGCGAGCGGTGGAGCTGCGAAACGATCACGCGTTCAGTGCCGTTGATGATGAAGGTTCCGTTGTCGGTCATCAAAGGAATTTCACCAAAGAAGACTTCCTCTTCCTTGATGTCGCGGATCGATTTTACGTTCGTGTCAGGATCTTTGTCGTAGACGGTCAGCCGGATCTTTACCTTGAGGGGCACACTGTAGCTCATGCCGCGCTCCTGGCATTCCTGCTGATCATGCTTGTGCTTCAGACCGACCGGCTCGCCGCAGTTCGGGCAAAGTTCCGGACGCACATTATTAAAGGTGCCGCACACGTGACAGAGCGTCTGCCCCGGTCGCAGTGGATCTACTTTGATGCTGGCCTTGCAGTTCTTACAAGCGGAACGCAGGTACTTCAAGCCTTCAAGGTTGCCGCACTTACACTGCCAGTTGCCGATCTGGTATTCGACGAAGTCCAGTGTGGCCGTCTCGCGAAAATCGGAAATCGGAAACACTGACTTGAAGACCGCCTGCAGCCCGGTGCTCTGACGCTCTTCCGGCAGTAGATCCATCTGCAGAAAACGATTGTAGGATTCGCGTTGGATCTCGATCAGATTTGGAATCGGCACTGCCGTCTTAATTTTTGAAAAATCGTGCCGGTGCGGCGCCTGACTTGTGCGTCGCCCCAATCCCGTGGTCACAGTATCAAGTAAATTTGCAGACATGAATGTTTCCTATTCTTTCAAATGACAACTCGCCGGCGAGATCAGCGTTCGGCCCTAAAGAGGGCCAATACAGACGAATACGCGGCCAGAGCGCACCTTGCCCCGACCGCTTCAGATAGCGATTGCATTCTCTTGCCAGATTTTTCCGGGAGTAACGCCAGCGCCTTCAATACTCCCCTAAGTTAACCACTCAGGTACAAAAGGTCAAGCCGCCGAAACCGGAGGCTTCAACAAAGGGACTTGGGCGCCGGTAAATCGACCGGCGCCCCAAAACCTTATTTAACTTCGACAGTCGCCCCGGCGTCCGCCAGTTTCTGTCGGACCGTTTCGGCCTCTTCCTTGGAGACGCCCTCTTTGACCGCTTTTGGAGCGGCCTCAACGAGGTCTTTCGCTTCCTTAAGCCCGAGCGAGGTTACTTCACGGACGACCTTAATGACGTTGATCTTCTGACCACCGGCAGCCTGAAGGATGACGTCAAATTCCGTCTTCTCCTCGGCCGGCGCGGCCGCTTCTCCGCCACCCGCAGCGGCAGGCGCGGCCACTGCGGCAGCTGCGGCCGAGACTCCAAAGGTCTCTTCCATGAGCTTGACCAACTCTGACGCCTCGAGCAGCGTCAGCTCTTTTATTTGATCGACGATTCCCTGCAATTTATCCGACATGATTAATCACGTTCTCCTGCATCGTTCTGGCAAGCCCGATTGAGTCGGTCTTGCTTTTGATTGGCTGCGCTGGCGGCTGCATCGCCGCTTCACGCTTGCCGTTTTCCATAGCCGCCCCACTGACAAGGCAAGACGGCCACAATATCAAACTCTTGAAATTCGAATTTCGAATTTCGAATTTCGAAATCTTCTAAGCGCCCTGTGCTTCCTTCTGCGCGCGAATCTGTTCCGTGACTATGGCCAGGTTACGCGGCACGGCCTGCAGCACGGTTACCAAACGCTGCGCCTGTGCGTTGATCAGGAATAGGACCTTCGAGAGCAAGTCTTCACGCGATGGCAGACTGGCAATCGATTCAACTTCTTTCAGTTCGACAACCTTGCCTTCGACCAGACCCACTTTGAAACTAAAAATGTCCGGGTTGGCCTTGGTGAACTTCGAAATCGCCTTCGACAGTCCCACCGGATCACTCGCACTGAGCGCGACCGCGGTTACGCCTTTGAACTGATCTGCCATCGGCTCGAGCGGCGTGCCGGCCGAAGCCTTACGCGCGAGCGTATTCTTCACTACTGAATAAGTGACCCCGGCTTCGCGCAACTGATTACGCAGCTCCTGGTCCTTGGCCACGGTCATATTCTTGAAGCTCACCAGCATTGCCGCGTTAGCGTTTTTGAACTGCTCAGCGAGGGCTTCGAGATCCTTCTGTTTCTGTGCTTTGTTCTTCATCCTTAGCTCCTCACTTATTTAGCAAATGCCGCTTCGTCCAGGAGCAATCCCGGACTCATCGTGGCTGCGATATTAACTTTCTTCATGTACTTTCCCTTCGCGGTCGACGGCTTCGCCTTCACCACGGCTTCGATCAGGGCGCGAGTATTGTCCACGATTTTGTCTTCATCAAAGGACACCTTGCCGACGGGACTGTGAATGACGCCGGTCTTGTCGACTCGGTACTCGACCTTGCCCGCCTTGGTTTCCCTGACCGCGGTCTTAACGTCAAATGTCACCGTGCCGGTTTTTGGGTTGGGCATGAGGCCGCGCGGTCCCAGCACCTTACCGAGCGCGCCCACGAGGCGCATCATGTCGGGCGTCGCGATGACCGCGTCAAACTCCAGCCAACCACCCTTGATTTTGGTTACCATGTCTTCGCCACCGACAAAATCGGCGCCGGCTTCTTCGGCTTCCTTAATCTTGTCTCCCTGGGCGATGACCAGAACTGTTTTTGATCTTCCGAGGCCGTGGGGCAGGACGAGCGTACCACGTACTAACTGATCAGCCTTGCGCGGGTCCACGCCCAGCCAAACGGTCAGTTCGACGGTCTCGTCGAATTTTGCGAAGGCAATCTCTTTCAGCTTCTTGACTGCTTCATCGAGACTGTACTTGCGCGCAGGCTCAATCTTCTCCAATGCCGCGCGATATTTCTTGCCGTGCTTTTTCATTTTCAACTCCGAGGTTCCAACGAGCGGTCAGCTCTCCCTCTTTAATTCATGATCGCCGGATGTCGGGCTCTGGCCCGGGGCTATCCTTCGATCGTCAGGCCCATCTGCCGGGCAGTGCCTTCGATAGTGCGAATGGCACTCTGCAAATCGGTTGTGTTCAGATCAGGCATCTTGGTTTTGGCAACTTCTTCGATCTTGGCGCGAGTGATCTTGCCGATCTTCTCTTTTTTGGGACTACCTGAACCCTTGGCGATCCCGGCAGCTTTCTTCAAAAGATCAGCGGCCGGCGGCGTCTTGGTTTCAAAAGTGAAAGAGCGATCCGCATAGACAGTAATCACGACCGGAATTTTCATGTCCGGATCCGCCTGCGCGGTCTTCGCGTTGAAGGCCTTGCAGAACTCCATGATGTTAACGCCGTGCTGCCCCAGCGCCGGGCCAATCGGAGGCGCCGGATTGGCCTTGCCAGCCGGGACCTGAAGCTTGATAAAACCTGTAATCTTCTTTGCCATGATCTAAATTATTCTTCTTCCGTAAACGTTAACTTCTCGACATCGAGGAATCCTAGTTCAATGGGTTCAGGCCTGCCGAAGATCGAAACCTTCACTTTTAAGGTTCCCTTCTCTTCGTTGACCTCTTCAATTCTGCCGGTGAACGCCTGGAACGCACCTACCTTAATGCGCACCATTTCGCCAACCGAATAAGAGAACCTCAGTGTCATCCCTCTCTCGGTGTCATTCCTCTTCAGTGAACGTAACTTTTTCCACATCGAGGAAGTTCAACTCAACCGGCGTCGAACGGCCGAAGATCGTCACCGTAACTTTGAGCGTGGACTTATCTTCATTGACCTCTTCAACCTTGCCGGTGAAGCTCTGGAATGGGCCCGACTTGATACGCACGGTCTCTCCGGCGGCGTAGGAAAACTTGGGCTTCGGTTTCTCCAAAGCCTCGGCGACGTGATGAACAATCTGATCGACTTCCTGCGGCGTCAGAGGTGTCGGACTTTGTCCGCCCACGAAACCGGTTACCTTCGGCGTCGATCGAATCGCATGAAATACATTGTCGGGGATATGCCCCTTTTCATCGCACTCAATCTTCACCAGGACGTAACCGGGATAAAACATGCGCGAAGACTCGACGCGCTTGTTGCCCCGCATCTCAACCACAGTCTCGGTGGGGACCAGCACTTCGGTTATCGCCGTTTCCAGTTCCGTGCCCGCCACGCGAGCCTTCAGGCTTTCGCAAACCTTCTTCTCGTGACCGGAATACGTATGAAGTATGAACCACTGATTCATTGAAATCTTTCGCTTTCGCTTAACCGCCCATCAACGTGCGCAGGTGCTCAATCAAAAAAGACCAGACCCGATCGACTGCAAACAGATAAATTGCGAAGAAGATAACCGCAATCAAGGTAATGATTGTGGTGTTCTTTACTTCGTTGGCAGTTGGCCAGGAAACTCGCCGCATTTCTGCGCGAGTGTCCCGCACGAACTGCGCGGTGCGCTGGAAAAACCCCGTGCGGGGACCAGCCAACCCACGTTCCCGCCGCGCGCCTCTGCCTTCCGCCCCTTCACCAAACCTGGCCGCCCGTGGCGACGGAGTTCCGATGGGTTTTACGATGGAAGTATCGCGCGCCGGGGACGGCTCACCCAGGGCGCCAAAGTTTTCGTCTTCTTCTTCTTCTTTCGACACGCGAACCTTCTATACCAACTTGGCAGGGGTACCAGGATTCGAACCCGGACTTTCGGTTTTGGAGACCGACGTGCTAACCGTTGACACTATACCCCTAGGAATCATTGCAGATTGCCAATTTCCGATTGCCAATTTACCAAAGCTTTCCGTCCGGGGCTTAATCGGCAATTGCCAATTGGCAATCGACAATGCGATCACTTGGTCTCCTTATGATCGATGTGCTTACGGCAGCGACGACAGAACTTCTTAAACTCGAGACGTTCCGTTGTAGTCTTCTTGTTCTTGGTAGTCACATAGTTGCGGCTCTTGCACTCTGTGCACTGCAGTACGACGTTATCACGCGGCATAATTCAAATCTCCAATTTAATATAGGTCCTACTCAATAGGTCCTATCGGCCCTATTCCACCACTTCCGAAACCGTACCCGCGCCCACCGTGCGGCCGCCTTCGCGAATCGCGAAGCGCAAACCCTTTTCCATTGCGATCGGCGCAATCAGCTCGATGTTCATCTCCACGTTGTCGCCGGGCATCACCATCTCTACACCTTCAGGCAGATGCGCGACGCCAGTCACATCCGTTGTCCGGAAGTAAAACTGCGGCCGGTATCCGGTAAAGAATGGCGTGTGACGACCACCTTCTTCCTTGGTCAGCACGTATGCTTCAGCCTTGAACTTCGTGTGCGGCGTGATCGAACCGGGCTTTGAAATTACCTGCCCGCGCTCGATGTCCTTGCGCTCCACTCCTCTTAGCAGCAACCCCACGTTGTCGCCGGCCGTGCCTTCATCCAGTAGCTTCTTGAACATCTCCACGCCCGTCACTACCGTCTTTATCGTTGGCCGAATGCCCACAACTTCCACCGTCTCGTTGACCTTCACCTTGCCGCGCTCGACTCGTCCAGTGGCTACGGTACCGCGTCCCTGAATCGTGAAGATGTCTTCCACCGGCATCAGGAACGGCTTCTCAATATCGCGCGCCGGAGTCGGAATATAAGAGTCGACCGCATCCATCAACTCCAGGATGTGCTTCTCCCATGTCTCATCACCCTCCAGAGCTTTCAATGCCGAAACCTTCACTACCGGAATGTCGTCGCCGGGAAATTCATACGCGCTCAAAAGCTCACGCACTTCCAGTTCCACCAGCTCCAGCAATTCAGCGTCGTCGACCGCGTCTACCTTGTTCAGCGCTACTACCATCGCCGGCACGCCCACCTGGCGAGCCAAAAGAATATGCTCTCTGGTCTGCGGCATCGGACCATCGGTCGCGGCCACCACCAGAATCGCTCCGTCCATCTGCGCCGCGCCCGTGATCATGTTCTTGATGTAATCGGCGTGGCCCGGGCAATCGACGTGCGCGTAGTGCCGCTTGGCGGTTTCATACTCGACGTGCGCCGCGGCGATCGTGAT
>JAWVDF010000073.1:0-3082 GCA_033857635.1 Blastocatellia bacterium | reverse complement strand
GAAAGATCTGCCGCCGGCAGAGAAGAATGATCTAATCAAAGCGCGCGACGCGGCCATTGCCTCGCTGCACGGGTTTGCGGATTTTCTCGAGAAGCGTCTGCCCGGCATGGTCCCCTTCAAGCCGATGGGCGAGGAAAACTACAACTATCTCTTGAAGAATATTTATCTGTTGCCGCTCGACGCCAAACAGATCGATATGCTGGGCCAGGCTGAACTCGCGCGTTATCGCGCGCTCGAATCGATGCTGCCCGATCCTTCGCTCGCCGATCCGAATCCGCAGCGCGCGAAAACGATTCCCAGGGATCAAAATGACTTCTTGAAAGCATATGAAAGCCGCGAAGCTGAAATGATCGGCTTCCTGAAAGAGAACCATCTGGTCACCCTGCCGTCGTATCTGGGCCGCTTTGAGATTCGGCAACTGCCCGAAGCCTTCAAGCCGACCAGTCCCGGCGGGTTCATGAATCCGCCCGGCGTTTACGACAAAGACGCGAGCGGCTTCTATTTCATTCCGACTTACAATGCGCAAAGCAAGAACTTCTACATTCGCGCGGCCATTGAGGACCCGCGGCCGATTCTCGGCCACGAAGGCATCCCTGGACATTTCCTGCAACTCTCGATCGCCAATCACTTGACTGACGAAATTCGCCGGCAGCATTCGGACAACATTTTCATCGAAGGCTGGGCGCTTTACGGCGAAGAGATGTTGATGCGCACCGGTCTGTATCCGGTGAATTCGGCTTCGCAGGGACAGGTGCTGCGCCTCTCGCGTTATCGCGCGGCGCGCATCGGGGTCGATGTGAACCTGCACACGGGCCGTTGGACGTTCGAGCAGGCCGTGAATTATTTCATGGAAGCCGGCGGACTCGATCGCGAAGCAGCCGAAGGTGAAGCCGCCGGCGCGGCTGCGAGCCCGACGCAAAAGATCACATACATGACCGGCAAGTGGCAGATCATGCGTCTACTAGGAAAGTATCGCGATCAAAAAGGGAAAGACTTTCGCCTGGGCCAGTTTCACGACGACCTGATCAAGAATGGGAGTCTGCCGCTTTCAATTGTCGAATGGATTCTGTTGGATGACAGGTCGTCGTTGGATCAGGCGCTGAAGTGAGTATCAAGATGCCTCGATGGCTCACAACCCACTGTCCAGTCAATGACGAAGAGAGCGCATGGCTCGAAAGCGCCGGCGCCTGGCTGGTCAAGCAATTCGAGATCAACGTCGACGATGTGATCGTGATCTTACCCACGCCCGAATTTTTTCCCGATATTTATTGCGGCGAGGAAGGAGATGTAGAGAAGCTTTTGAATCGAGTTTGTTCATACATGGGTGTTAGCCGGGATCGCCTGTCGGTGGAATTATTCTCGGATGAGGAGAAGGAAATTCGGGCTCATCTGCCATCGTTCGAATCCCATGGCCGCGGCGTTGCCGGGCATTATCGAGAAACTTCTGATCTAATCAAGATTAGTGTGAGCACTGCATATCTACGCGATCCGATGGCACTCGTAGCGGTGATCGCTCACGAACTTGGACACGTTTTGCTGTTGGCTGATAGGAAGATCCAGCGAGACAGAAAGGATCATGAGTTTCTGACGGATCTTCTGACCGTCCAGTTGGGTCTCGGCATTTTCACCGCGAACTCAGCGTTTAGGTTTACTCAATGGAGTGGCGGATTCAAACAGGGATGGAGAGCCGAGCGCCTGGGATACTTGTCGGAACGAATGTTCGGATATGCTTTGGCGCTTTTCGCATGGAACAGAGAAGAGAGCAAGCCAGAGTGGTCGAAGTATCTGGAGGGAAATGTGAAAGACCATTTCAAATCCGCGTTGAAGTACCTGCAGAAAACCGTTGAGCCTAACGTTTCGAGAGATCGTAGCGCGGGTCGCATATGAACCCACTCAATCCATCTTTCGCCGAGGACGTCGCTGCCAGCTTTGCGCAGCAGCCAATCATGAAGCTGATCGGCGCCAGTCTCGCACTGGTTGACCCGGGCGTGATTGAAATCACACTTCCCTATCGCGCCGATCTCACCCAACAGCACGGCTATCTGCATGCGGGCGTCATCATTACCATTGCCGATTCCGCCTGTGGTTACGCCGCCTTTACTTTGATGCCCGCAGGTTCCAATGTTCTCAGCGTTGAGTTCAAGGTAAATCTGCTGCGACCAGCGCAAGGCGCAGAGTTTGTGACGCGAGCGGAAGTTATCAAAGCGGGACGGACGCTGACCGTCGTGCGCGCCGATGTCTTTGGCATCGCTGGAAACAAAGAGCGAACACTGGTCGCCACAATGCAGGGCACAATGATCCGCGTATGAGGTCAGGACCGGGAGCGGTAGCGACCGGGTACCAATACAGTAACGCAGGTTGTTAACTTGCGCTTGTTCGCAAATTAACAATTTGCGCTACAGCAGAACCGGTCGCTATCGATCCCGGACTCACCTCACTATCGCGAGAGGATTTTCTTTATGACAAAACCGATTCGTATTCTGCTCCAAACAACCATTCCTTTTGCCGAGGATAATTGGCATATCGGCCGGTTTTCGTTGTTGCGCGACGAGCTGAGTTCGATGAAGGACGAAGCCGGGAACCAACTCTGCGAAGTGACGGCCCGCAATCGCGAAGCTGACGCCGCCGGTAATGATCCGGTCCTCAGCACGCTCGATAAATCGGAGTTTGACGAGCTTTGGTTGTTCGCGATCGATAACGGCGATGGGCTGAGTGTGCCTGACTGCCAGGGCATCACACGCTTTCGCCAGCGCGGCGGCGGCATCATGGCGACGCGCGATCATCAGGACCTGGGGATCTCCTTGTGCACACTGGGAGGTATAGGCCGCGCGCATTTCTTTCACACGAAACATCCCGAGCCCGACGCTTCCAGGCATGTGCGCGACGACACGAACACGACTTCTATCTCCTGGCCGAATTATCATTCGGGCGCCAACGGCGACTATCACACCCTCGCGGTGACGACCCCGCACGAAGTACTGCGTCGTACTGCTTCAGCCAATGAGCTGATCGAGTTCTTTCCGGCTCATCCGCATGAAGGAGCTGTCGGCGTGCCCGAAGGCGAAGCGCACGCCCAGGTCAT
>JAWVDF010000072.1:0-10228 GCA_033857635.1 Blastocatellia bacterium | reverse complement strand
GAATAGGCATCGTGGACCAAACGCTTCGATATGTGTTGTCAGCCGTCGCTAGCGCGCTTCGCATTTGCTCATCGGTATGCTCATCGAAACTGCGAAGTATCTCGCCGTTGGCGGGGTTGACGCTTTGGTATGCCATGCTTGTTTCTCCTAAGAATTGGTTTGCTGTTTCTTTTCCTAAGTGCCTAACAACGAACTAGAAGCGCGAGAAACCGCCCCAGGCGGAGCGATAGCTGGCGCCGAGCCGGTCGAGAATCTCGCGGGCTGCGGCATTCGGGTCGCCGTAGACGACGCACCGCGTCGAGTCGACACACTCCATGAATCGTCCGGCCCAGTTCTTCATCATGAACCCCTCACTGATGTGGTGGGCCACCACCGCCTCAGAGTCGGCGTAGATTTCGAAGACGTGGACGGTGCCGCCATCGCGCGAGATGTACCACTCGTACGCGAGCGTCTCCGGCTCGGCTCTGGTGCCAAAAAGCATTTCCTCCATCAGCTCCTTGAAGGTATCGAGCGCACCGTCTTTGATTGCCAGCTCGTTAACCCAGGAAACGTGTGCCTTCATCGCGTCCTCCGTCACATGTATCTTCAACCGATGCGAAGGGCAACCTGCATACCAGTTCGACAGGATTCGAAATTGGTTGAATCAGTGAGGTTTTCTGAACCCAACTACCAGTGTTGTCGGAATTGCCGGAGGCACTCGGATCGCTGTCGGCAGAACTTCCGGCAGTTTTAGTGGTGGTTGTTCTTGGAGTTTTAGTATCCGAGATAACGAGGGCGAGTGTTAAGGCCCATCAGCGAGCCATCGCCAGTCGACAGGGCTGGTTGCTGGGGATAATTCCGTAGGGCTCCGTCCAATGGACATCATTAACAGACGACTCTTAGAAGATGGATCGGACCACCCCACCATCGACTCTTAAGGCCGCGCCATTTGTCGCTGCCGATAATGGACTGCAAATGTAGGCAACCAGGGAAGCCACTTCTTCAGGCTGTATGAATCTCTTGATAAGCGACGAAGGGCGCGTGTTCTGAAAAAACTGCTTCTCAACTTCCTCGATGGCAACGCCCTGCTCTTGCGCTAATTGCTGTATGAAAGTTCCGACACCCTCAGATAGCGTCGGGCCAGGAAGTACCGAATTGACCGTGATCCCTGTTCCGACAGTTGTTTCCGCTAGGCCTCGAGCAAGCGCGACTTGAGCGGTTTTCGTCACCCCATAATGAATCATCTCTGCGGGTATGTTGGCTGCTGATTCACTTGAGATAAAAACAACTCGTCCCCAGTTACGATCCTTCATCTGAGGGAGATAGTGCCGGCTTAGCCGCACTCCACTCATTACATTTACCTCGAAGAATTTGAGCCAGTCGGCATCCGGGGTCTGCTCAAACGCGCGGGGCTCAAAGATACCTACGTTGTTTACCAGTATGTCTATGTCCGGATACGCTTCTGTGATCCTGGTAACTCCATCAGCCGAAGAAAGGTCCGCAGCAACACCTCCAATCTTAGCTTTTGAAACCTTGGCAGCGATTCTGCGCTTTGCCTCGCTTACTTTCTCCTCGGTGCGGCCATTCAGTATTACTTCAGCGCCCTCTGCAGCTAAAGCCTTTGCGATAGCGAAACCAATGCCCACAGTTGATCCTGTAATGAGCGCCCTCTTGCCGTTTAATTGAAGATCCATTGCACGTTTACCTTTCTCAAAGCTTCAAATGGTGGACTCAAGTTTGAAGCGCAACAGAACACCCTTTGTGATTTCGCCCCAGCGGGGCGAGATGTTTATAGCAACCGGCAACCTTAGATAACCTCGCTCCGTCAGGAGCGAAATGTGGCTGCACGAATTATTAGCAGCAGCAAAACAACATTGCGCTCCGCTGGAGCGCGCGCTTGCGGGAATCACCAGGCTATAGACATCTCGCCCCGATGGGGCGAAGAACGCAGAACGACTTCTGTTGCACTTCAAGTTGAATCCGCCAATTGCAAGTCAACGAGCCTTCGAAAGAAACCACCACCTTTCAGATTCTTGCTTACCCCTGTCCGAGCAACGCGTGTACCAGACGGTTACATGCTCATGCCCGACTGTGGCAAGCCTCTTGCCACGCGGGAGGCGATGAACGTAGGATACCTTACCGCTATTGCTGCTCTAGCTGGCGCAGGGCTCGGCGGATTAACCTCATTCGCAAGCTCATGGACCACCCTGCACGCACAGATGAAGGCTCAGCGGCTTGCGAACAGTAAATCGACACGGCAAGAACTCTACAAGCAGTTCATTGATGAAGCGTCGAGAACTTACGCAGACGCGCTAGTGCATGACACGCTGGACGTATCCCGCCTGGTTGGCATTTATTCACTCGTCAGCAGAATGCGCGTTCTCTCGTCTGAAAAAGTGATCCACAGCGCCTCTAGTATTGCCATACTTGTCACCGACACCTACTTCCAGCCCAATAAGACGCCTACTGAATTGCAGGCGATGATGCATGACGGCGGCGTGGATCCGTTACGAGATTTTAGCGAAGTTTGCCGCAATGAATTAGAAAGCGATCTCCTTGCCTGAGCATGCGAGGCATTAAAGGAAATGTTGCCGGATTTGCCGGACACGCTTGGGCAGTTCTCTAAGAATTAACCGGCACTTTCATCAGGTTAAGGTCACTTGCAGACTGAAACTGCCCAGATTATCTCACTGAAATAGTTGTGCCGACCTTGGCTAGGTCATTGCATCTGCCTGTCAGAAAGAAGAGGTCTTTCTAACTGAATGAGTAGCAAGACTGTGCACAGCTCAAAGAATTATTTGGCGGCTCTGGTTTTATTGCTGTCCACGCCGTTAGCTGCGTGGTGCCAACAGAGCGCTCCAGCTGCGGCTGACGTATTGAGTCTTGATCAGGCCATTAATCTCGCCCTGCAGAAGAATCGTTCCCTCAAAAATGCGCGCCTTAACGTCGAAAAGGACGAAGACGAAATTCGAAGCTTACGCACGTCGCGTCTTCCATCCACACATTTCTACGCGCTGGTCTCGCAAGACATGGTCAAACACGAAACTAACCTGACCAGTCCCTTCACCGGTGTCTTTCCTGGGATAGGACCATTCTTCTCACTGAGCACGCCCAGACGGCCAACGGCGATATTCGCTGCTCAGGTTCTGCAACCGATCTCGCAGCAGTACCGGATCGGCCTCGCTATCGATTCGGCGAAGTTGGCTCGCGACGAGGAGCAACAGAAGTTCCGTTCGCAGGAGCAGTCACTCGTCAACAACGTCAAGCAGACCTACTACGGAATACTGCAGAGTGAAAGTGCGTTGGAAAATGTGCGTGACGAAGTCAAATCTTACCGCGAACTCGATCGCGTAACGGGCGAGTTCGTTCTGCAACAAGTTGTCTTGAAGTCTGATCATTTGCAAGTTCAAACTCGATTGGCAAAGGCGGAATACGAAGCTCTCGATCTGACTAATTCTCTGTCGACGCAGAAAGAGCAATTGAACAAGCTCCTGGGGCGGGATGTGCTCACGGATTTCAGCGTTGGTCCTGTCGCTGAGGCAACAATCTTTGAGTATGACATCTCAGCCTCGCGCCGTCGGGCACTAGAGCAGCGACCTGAACTCAGCGAAGCGCGACTCAGGATCGAGCAGGCTAAGGTTGATAAACGTCTCAAGAAGTCGGAATACATCCCTGATGTGAACGTGGGGTTCACCTGGTTGACCCTGCGAAACTTTGACGAAGTAGTACCAAGAAATATTGCGTCCGTTGGAGTCGTGATGAGTTGGGAGCCCTTCGACTGGGGGCGCAAGAAACGTCAACTGGCTGAGAAGAGCAAGACAATCGAGCAGGCCGAGAATTCCCTGAAGGAAACCGAGGATCAGATCGTCATAGAGGTCGGCGATAAGTTTCGCCGCTTACAACAAACCCAACAGGCGTTGCGAGTCGCACGTCTCAGTCAGGACGCTGAGCGCGAAGCTCTCCGCGTCACTCAAGGCAGGTACCGATTCGAGGCTGCTTTGTTAACGGAAGTGCTGCAATCTCAAGCTAAGTTGGCAGATGCAAACAATCAATATCAACAAGCATTGCTGTCCTTCTGGACCGCAAAAGCCGAATTGGAGAGAGCGTTGGGCCAAGAGAAGTGAAAGAGTGATGCCGGTGAACTATCCAGTGTGGTGTCTCGGAAGTTCTAGCAATAAGTCTGATGGTCTTCCATCGTTCTGGTTCTCGGTCCCGGAGGGACCCAATGTTTATAGAACCAAGGGCCAAAAAGACTTTGAAGCTCCAAGAGGAGCGAAATATGTGGCTTCGCTACGAGGCACATTGCGCTCCTCCGGAGCTAGAAACTCTTGGCGCGAACTGAAGCTATAGACATTTGGCCGCTCTGCGGCCAGGCACAAATTGTGGTTAGAACTCTAGAGTCAGCACACCAGGCTGAATACGAAAGCACAATCGACGAGGACAGATGAAGAGAACATACAAAGCGTGGATAGTGTGCGGAACTCTCTTCGCGCTAGTCCTGGTAATGGCTTGCCAGTCCAAGCAAGTACAAAAACCGCCGGTGCCGGTGAAGGTCGCGACCGTTGAACTCCACGCTCCTAACAGTGGAGCCCGATATTCGGCGACGATTATTCCGCGAACACAGGTGGAACTGGCTTTCAAGGTGGACGGCTATGTTGAAGCGCTGCAAAAGGTGCGTGGCGTTGACGGCCAAATGCGCGACCTCCAGGAAGGCGATGCAATTGTCGCGGGAGCGGTGCTTGCGCGCGTGCGCCAGAGCGAATATCAGCTCAAAGTCAAAGAAGCCGAATCCAAGGCCGCGGAGGAGAGATCGGCTATTGACGCCAGCAAGGCTCAGTATCAGGAAGCGCTTTCCGCTATCGAATCGAGCAAGGCTCAACTCGCCGATTCTGAGGCAGCCTATGAAAAAGCAAAACTCGATTTTGACCGCGCTCAAAACCTGTTCGCCAGCCAGAGCCTGACCAAAGCCAACTACGATGCGGCAAAGGCACAGTTCGAACAGGCGAGTGCCAAGGTCGCAGCCGCTCGCTCACAAGTTGGCATGGTCCAAGCCAGGGCCGATTCCGCCAAATCGCAGATCGAAGTAATAAAGGCCAGGTCAACAGGCGCACAAGCCGTGGTGCGCGAGAAGACAATTCCCCTGCAGGACACCGCACTCAAGGCGCCGTTGAATGGGTTTGTGCTGCAAAAATCGGTCGAGAGAGGCACTTTGGTCTCGCCCGGTAAAACAGGTTTCGTAGTCGCGGACACATCTTCTGTAAAAGCCGCTTTCGGCGTCGCGGACATCGCGGTGCCGGAAATGAAATTGGGAACCAGGTTGAGTATTGAAACTGAAACCATGCCCGGCACCGAATTCGAGGGACAGATCAGTTCTGTTTTTCCCGCCGCCGATCCCAAGAGCCGAGTCTTTAATATCGAGGTCACGATCCCGAACCCGAAAGGTTTGCTCCGACCCGGCATGATCGTCTCCCTCAGAGTGGGACGTTCGGAGGCTGCGCAAGCGCAGCCGGTCGTGCCGTTGAACGCGATCGTGAAATCCCCGACCGACGCGAATGGCTATGCCGTTTTCGTGATGACAGAGCAAGGCGGACGCCAGATCGCAAGAGTTCGCGATGTGAAGCTGGGCGAGACATACGGCAACACGATTGCCGTGACCGAGGGAGTGAAGGAGAGCGACCGCGTCATCACAATAGGTGTCACTCTGGTTAGAGACGGCGATGTGGTGAAAATAATCCCTTGATGGCAGATCAATGGTCGGTTGCGGCACGGCAACAGGGGTCGTAATCCTCCTTTGCCGTCTCGCTGGAAAATCATGGCACACGGTAAGAGCGATAATCAGATTATCCAAAGCAAGCGCAACATCTCGCGCTTCTTCGTCGAACAGCGTCACATCTCCTGGGTGATGTTGATCGCTGTGTGTGTCTGGGGCTTTTACGGCTACCGAAGTATGCCGCAGCGGAAAGACCCTGACACTCCGGTCAAGAGTGCCGTCGCCATCACCGTCTGGCCCGGAGCAAAAGGCGAAAAGGTCGAGCAACTGATTACCAGGAAGGTCGAAGAGAAGATCGCTCAGAATGCCCGAGTGGAAAAGATTCGCTCGATCTCTCGCACCAATTTCTCAGTTGTCTATGTAGATCTGGACGAGAACATGCCGGGCAGTCAGGTCGGCAAGGAACTCGACGACATCGCGCTCAAACTCGGCACTGTCACTGGCCTGCCGGAAGGTGCCGGTCCAGTCAATTTCATCAAGGACTTTGGCGATACAGCCGCCCTGATGCTCACGGTCGCCAGCCCGAAGATCAGCGAGGCGGCGATCGCTTTGCGTGCTAAGTCAGTGAGTGATGCGATCACGCGTCACCGGACACAGTATGAGACAGCGAGTGGCGGAACGCGCTTCACAATTGTCATCGGCCTCACCCAGGCCGTAAGCCCTCGCATAGTTCAGGAACCGCTCGATCTGTTTTCCGATTACCTCAGGGACAAGCAAGCAGCAACTGACGTGCACGTCATCGTCGAACCGGATTTTGTCGGAGTTGATGGCGTCTCCTACGCGAGCGATGAAGCTTTGCTCGGTTACACCCGGCAGTTTATCAATGATCGTTTGCAGGCCTCGGATTTTCACCCAGACAGCTGGCAGCCTGTGGTGATCCGAGATCCAAATGAAACACGCTCCAAGCTAGCCTCGATGGCCGGCGACAAATACAGCTACCGGGAGATGGATGATTTCACCGATCTCATCGAGAAGACTCTCAAGAGCGTTCCGCAAGCGTCGAAAGTTTCGCGCTCCGGCATTCTGCCGGAGAAAGTTTTTCTCCTCTATTCTCAGGAGCGCATCGCTTCATACGGTTTGAAGACGTCTGACTTGTCCAATATTTTGGGCGCACGCAACATCACTCTTGCCGGTGGTCAACTCGAAGCTGCCGGAAAGAACCTCTCGATCGATCCTTCAGGCGAGTTCAAGAGTGAAAAAGAGATTGGCGATGTGGCCGTCTCCCAAACGAACCTGGGCGCGCCCGTTTACCTGCGAGACCTGGTGGATATCGCGCGCGGTTATGACAGCCCGCCACGCTTTCTCAACTTTTACGAATCGCGCGACGCACAGGGCAATTGGCAGCGCACGCGCGCCATCACGGTCGCAGTTCAAATGCGCCCGGGTGAATACATCGGCGAATTCGGTAAAGGAATCGATGAAGCGCTGGCCCAGGTGAAGACGCAGTTGCCGGAAGACCTGATCATGGCGCGCACCTCCGACCAGCCCCGGCAAGTCACAGAGAACGTAGACTTGTTTATGGACAGCCTCTACGAGGCGATTATCCTGGTGGTAATCGTTTCACTCATCGGTTTCTGGGACTGGCGTTCGGCGCTGCTGATGGGGCTGGCGATTCCCATTACGCTCTTTATTACTTTTGGAATGTCGCACGCGCTGGGGATCGATCTTCAACAGGTCTCGATCGCTACCCTGATAATTGCGCTCGGCTTGCTGGTGGATGTCCCGGTAGTATCCGGCGATGCGATTAAGAACTCGCTGGCCAGCGGGTTTCCGCCGCTCATCGCTTCATGGCTTGGTCCGACAAAACTAATCACCGCGATCATTTTCGCTACGATCACCAATATCGTCGCTTACCTGCCATTCCTTACTTTGCCGGGTAGCACGGGCGAATTCTTATACAGCCTGCCGATCGTGCTTACCTGTTCGCTAGTGGCAGCATTGATCGTGGCGATGATGTTCATTCCCTTCCTCGGCTATTTTTTGCTAAAGGCCAAACCTCAGCTGCCGATTGAGCAACGACGCAAGCAAGGTTTTGCGGCCTTCTATTACCGTGTCGGCGAATGGGGAATCAATCATCGCTGGAAGGTGCTGCTCGGCTCTTTCATCCTGCTGGCCGCAGGTGGACTTGCTGCCAGCCGGCTCAAGACCGACTTTTTTCCGAAGGACCTTTCTTACCTTTCATACCTTGATGTGTGGCTGCCGGAAGATGCACCGCTCTCTGCCACGAATGAAGCCGCTGGGCGCGCTGAAGAAGTGGTGCGCGAGGCAGCGCAGGAATATGGCAAGGCGAACCCAGGGAAAGATGGGAAGCCGCGTGAGGTTCTTGAATCACTAACCACTTTTGTCGGTGGCGGCGGTCCGCGGTTCTGGTTCTCAGTCTCGCCTGAACTGCAGAAGTTGAACTATGCACAGGTCATCATTCAGGTAAGAGACAAGCATGATACGAATGATCTGATCGGACTCTTTCAGAAAGCGCTGGACGACAAAGTACCGGGCGCGCGCATCGATGCGCGACAACTCGATACTGGCAAGCCCATTCCAATGCCCGTCGAGGTTCGCATCGCGGGCGCGGATATGGCCACGCTACGCCAGGAAGCCGAGAAGGTGAAAACCATCCTGCGCACCACTTCATACGCTCAGCGCATCCGCGACGACTGGGGCGAGGAGAGATTTGCGGTCAAACTTCAAACCGATCCCGACCGCGCAAACGCCGCGGGGATCACTAACCTCGACGTGGCGGCTTCTTCGGCGACCGGAATCAACGGCGGACAAGTGACCGTATTGCGCGAAGGCGATAAGCAGATTCCAGTTGTGACACGACTGCGGATGGAAGAACGCGCGCAGCTGGCAGACGTGCAAGACCTGTACGTTTATTCCGCACAGGGACCGCAGAAGGCGCCGCTGCGGCAGGTCTCATCGGTGGACCACGAGATGCAGACCGAGACGATTCGCCGCCGCAATCAATTTCGCACGATCACAGTTGGCTGTATGCCCGAAGCGGGACACCTGCCTTCTGAGGTGATGAACGCCATCCGCCCTCAGTTAACAGCCTTCGCAAACCAGCTGCCGCCTGGTTACCAAATGCAGGTTGGCGGATCGGAGGAGGAACAGGTAAAAGGATTCAAGAATCTGGTCGTCGTCCTGTTGATTTCCGTTAGCGCGATATTTCTCAGTCTCGTCTATCAGTTCAAGAACGCCATCAAGCCGTTTGTCGTCTTCGCGGCGGTACCTTACGGAATTGTGGGAGGACTTACGGCGCTCTGGATCATGGGCACGCCGTTCGGGTTTATGGCTTTCCTGGGAATCATCAGCCTGGTCGGGTTGATCGTCAGTCACATCATCGTGCTCTTCGACTTCATTGAAGAGAAACATGCAGCAGGCGAACCGCTGAAGGAGGCGGTGCTGGATGCAGGCCTTATGCGCCTCCGCCCGGTGTTAATAACGGTACTCTCTTTAGTAATTGCGCTAGTGCCACTGGCCCTTCGCGGCGGGCCGCTGTGGGAACCAATGTGTTACGCACAGATGGGCGGAATGCTCTGCGCGACCTTCATTACCCTGCTGCTGGTTCCTGTGATCTATTCGATCTTCGTCCTCGATCTCAAACTCATTAAGTGGGAAGTCCCAGGTACGCCGAATAGCGAAGATCACCAACCAGAAGCTGCTGGCGATGTCGAAGCCGGCGCTGAATCAGTCACGGTGACAAATGGATAAGGAAACTTACAACTTGGCGGTTCCCACCCCGGAGGGGTGAAATGTTTATAGCCCAGAGCGTACCTAATCTCGACGGCGCCGTTCGGAGGAGCGGAACTCAAGTCTACAGATACCGTCCAAGTTCATTCCGCTCCTCGGAACGGCGCATCGTCTTTGTTATGCTCGGTTCTATAAACATTTCACTCCTACGGAGTGAGGAAGAAGGAATGACCAGATGAGTAATTCAATGAAGGGTGCGCAAGTGGTGCGAGTAATCTCTCGCTTCCTCTGCATCGCATTATTGCTATTGACCGGCGACGTCCTCTCGGCGCAGAACAACGACCGTCGTATCCGGAATATCGTTCTGGTTCACGGCGCATGGGCGGATGGTTCTGGTTGGAAGGGCGTTTACGACATTCTTGTCAAAGACGGCTTCACCGTCAGCATCGTCCAAGAACCGGAGACCTCCTTTAAAGAAGATGTGGTTGCGACGAAGCGCGTCCTGGCTCAACAAGATGGACCATGCATCCTTGTCGCGCATAGTTATGGCGGAGCAGTGATCACTGAAGCCGGGACGGATCCATCGGTTGTTGGATTGGTATACGTCGCGGCCCACATGCCAGATGCTGGAGAGAATGAAGCTGATGTCGGAAAACGATTTGCAAGCGATCTCAGCAAGTCTACTGCGATAAAGACAACAGCTGACGGTTTCACTTACCTCGACCCTGCACAGTTTCAAGAGTACTTCGCAGCTGACCTGTCTGTTGAGCAAGCCGGTTTCATGGCGCG
>JAWVDF010000071.1:0-13483 GCA_033857635.1 Blastocatellia bacterium | reverse complement strand
GAATAGGCATCGTGGACCAAACGCTTCGATATGTGTTGTCAGCCGTCGCTAGCGCGCTTCGCATTTGCTCATCGGTATGCTCATCGAAACTGCGAAGTATCTCGCCGTTGGCGGGGTTGACGCTTTGATATGCCATGGTTGTTTCTCCTAAGATTTGGTTGCTGTTTTTCTCATTACCGAGTTAGAAGCGCGAGAAACCACCCCAGGCGGAGCGGTAGCTCGCACCGAGCCGGTCGAGGATCTCACGGGCTGCCGCGTTCGGGTCGCCGTAGACGACGCACCGCGTCGAGTCGACACAGTCCATGAAGCGCCCGACCCAGTTCTTCATCATGAACCCCTCGCTGACGTGATGGGCCACCACAGCCTCAGAGTCGGCGTAAATCTCGAAGACGTGCACTGTGCCGCCGTCGTGCGAGATGTACCACTCGTACGCGAGGGTTCCCGGCTCGGCGCTCGTCCCCGAAACCATCTCCTCCATCAGCTCTTTGAACGTCTCGAGCGCGCCGTCTTTGATTGCAAGCTCGTTAACCCAGGAAACGTGTCCCTTCATCGCGTCCTCCGTCACATGTATCTTCAACGGATGCGAAGGGCAACCTGCATACCAGTTCGACAGGATTCGAAATTGGTTGAATCACTGAGGTTTTCTGAACCCAACTACCAGTGTTGTCGGAATTGCCGGAGGCACTCGGATCGCTGTCGGCAGAACTTCCGGCAGTTTCTGTCGTTGCGATGTGCGTCTGAAGTCGCGGAGCTCAAGTCGCTCGCGCCCCGTGTTAGAATCGCATATGACTGTAGGCGTCTTTTTTCACGGGAGCTAACTGCTGGCTGAGTTCTTACCCGGAGACTAAATCAATTTGGGTCAGGTTTCCGTCCGAAAGGAATACTGGTGCAATTGGAGTTAAGAGCATGCGAGATGATTTTAGCGAAGAAGTAAAAAGGACTATAGCTAATCGTGTGAATAACCGTTGTTCAAATCCAGATTGCTGTGTTCCCACCAGTGGACCACAGCTTGACCCAGCAAAATCTTTGAACATCGGAGTGGCTGCCCATGTCACCGCCGCCTCAATTGGCGGTCCACGATACGGCGCCTCACTATCTCCACAACAGCGCAAGCACGCAAGTAACGCGATCTGGTTGTGCCAGAATTGTGCGAAACTGGTGGATAATGATGAAGCGCGTTTCCCTGAGAACCTATTAAGGAGATGGAAGCAATCGGCTGAAGCATCAGCACTCAATCTACTTGGTAAGACTGCGATTTCAGTCGATCCAAGATTGTCAAACCTTTCTCCCGAGGAAATAGAAATACTCTGTGCTGCAGCCGATAAGGGCGATATATATTTATTTTCATCAAACGAATGCGGCTCTTGGATTGCCGTCCGCCCTCAAAACTTCGTAGACCAAACAGATCCTGCTTATGCTGCAGCCTACACTGATGCCTTAGAATCACTACAGGCGCGTAGGCTTGTGAAATATGATGAAGGGTCGTTGTATGTTCTCACTGGCACGGGCTTCAAACTAGCGAGGGCGCTAAAAACGACAAGCTTGGAGGTCATCAAAAGACCAAGCCAAAACCTTGGCACGGTCTCCAAATAGGTTAAATAGCGAAGGCATCTATTTTGGTTCGGATCTTGATCAATGCGTGAATTTCACTTAAGTTCGCCATGATAAATCTCGGTTGCTGTTAGCTAAACCGGATTGAGAATCCGGAATGAATGGAGTAATAGGATGATTGGAACAAGACTTCTATGGAAACGCCACAAGTAAAGAGTGAGATCGTCCGAGCGATTCAAGATCTCCCTGAAGACGCGACGGTGGAAGACGCAATGGAGCGGCTCTATTTTCTTGCGAAGATTGAACGAGGACTTGAGCAGTCTGAGTCCGACGAATCAATTTCACATGATGACATCAAAGCCAGGTTCCTAAGGTGACTGAAGTTCGTTGGACGCCGCAAGCAGCAGACGACCTTCAAGCCATTTACGATTTCATCGGACGCGATTCGCCGCATTACGCTCAGGTCGTCGTCGAGGATATTCTGGCTGGCATCGATCGCCTGGAACGATTCCCGTTGATGGGCCGACATGTACCAGAGCGTCCACGCGAGGATCTTCGCGAACTTATCAAACCACCATATCGGATCGTTTATCGAGTTGGTGACGTGGTTCGCATTCTCACAATCTTTCGCGGCTCGCGACTGTTTCCATCCAGTTTGGAATAACAACCTGCAATTCAACCAACAGCACGCTCCGCTCCAGCCCAAAAACGCTCACGCAAGGCCCGCTTCAGCACTTTGCCCGATCCGCTCTTCGGCAAATCTGTTTCCGAGAACTCCACGTGGCGAGGAACCTTGTAATTTGCCAGCCTCTGACGACAATGGCCGATCAGCTCTTCTGCCGTCATTTGCAGACCCGGCTTGAGAACCACACAGGCTCCCACCAGTTCACCCCACTGAGGATCCGGTATTCCGAAGACTGCGACCTCGCGTACCGCCGGATGGTCCGAAATAACGGCCTCGACCTCGCCGGAATAGACATTTTCGCCGCCGGTGACGATCATGTCCTTCAATCGGTCCAATATATAGAAATAACCGTCCGCGTCCTGGTAACCGAGGTCTCCGGTGCGAAAGAAACCGTTTCGGAATGCAGCCGCTGTATCCTTCTCGTTGTTCCAATATCCTCGCATTACGTTTGCCCCACGCGCGATCAGTTCTCCGCGTTGCCCAGCCTCTACCTCTTTGCCCGATTCGTCCGCGACCTGCACGTCGATGCCGGGACATGGTCGTCCGCACGACATGAGTCTTTCGTCCGTATGCTCCTGGTCCCGCAGACCGGTGAGATATCCCGTCTCGCTGAGTCCATAGACCTGGACCAGCTTAACTTTCGGCAGAAGTTCTCGGGTTCGCCTGACAAGCTCCGGCGCCATTGGAGACCCGCCATAGGCCAGCATCTCAAGACTGCTCAGATCATACTTCTTCGCCTCCGCAGACTGTGTCAGCAGGTTGATCATCGTAGGAACTAAAACGGTGTAATTGATCCGCTGCTTCTCGACAGCCTCACAGAAAGAGAGAGGGTTGAAGCGTGGCAGCGCGACCTGGCATCCGCCAAGCGCCGGCGCCGCGAACATCGCTGGAAAATCCGCGATATGGAAGATAGGCGCAGCGTGTAGATAGACGCCACCCTCTCGATACTGCATCCAGTAGTTGAAATTGTGGGCGTTCGTCAGAATGTTCGAGTGCGTCAACATCACGCCCTTCGGGCTGCCAGTCGTGCCGCTGGTGTAGATCATTGCCAGAATTGCTTCAGGGTCGTTACAGATTTCAGGAGCGGAATCATTTGGTTCGGTCAAGGGCTCTTGGTCGATTACAAGCTCCCATGAGGCACGACCACTCGGCGCACCTAATGAGGAATGCCGCACCAGCCCGTGTGGGGATGCGTCGGTGAGTACGTGATCAATTTCTACGACCGAGAGTCGGGTATTGATAGGAACGACGATGGCGCCTAACCAACTGCACGCATAAACTAATTTAATGTACTCTGGTCCATTAGGAAGGAGGAGCGCCAGCCGATCATCACGGCTGATGCCGCGTTGACTGAGCGCACCCGCCATGCTCTTGACGCGGTTGTGAAGCTCCCGAAAATTCAGCGAAGCATTGCCTACCGAAAGGGCTGGCCGCTCGGGATAATTCCGGGCGGCTCGATCCATTGAATGGAGATAGATCATCGGCTCCCGCAGGGTTCACGACTCAAGGGCTATCACTTTGAGTCGTATTCCGTCACTCAGGCAATTTCCAGGACGACTTTTCCGTTAGCATTTCCCTCTCGCAATGTCCTCTGCGCATCAGCAGCCTGCTCGAGAGGAAAGCGCCGGCCGACTCGAACGATCAGTTTGCCGGCGTCGGCGAGGTCGCCGAGGGCTACTAAGTCGGCCTGCTCGCGCCGAACGAACACCATTGGATATTCGGAAACCGGCTCGACGACTGAACACACTCTGGTCCGCGTGTTACCTACCTCGGGCGTCGTTAACAGCGCGCCGTGTCCCCCGCAGTCCAAAACAACATCAACACCATCGGGCGCGAGTTCTCGCACTTGCTCTACAAGACCTTTGCCGTAAGTGACCGGCTCGACTCCAAGCGACTCCAGAAAAGCGTGGTTTGTTTCAGCAGCGCTTCCAATTACATGGGCTCCCCGACTTAGGGCGATCTGCGCGGCCAGCGAGCCAACCGCTCCACCAGCGCCATGAACCAGTACCTTCTCGTTCCCTTGAACATTTAGCGCGCGCACAATCGCTCGGTAAGCTGTCAGACCTGCCAGTGGGAGACCACCAGCCTCAACCCATGAAAGCCGACGGGGCTTGCGCGCGAACGCCTCCACTGGGCCGGCGACCAATTCTGCGTAGGTTCCATGCCGCAGAATCTCGTCGCGGAAGTATCCTATGACCTCATCGCCAGGTTTGAATTCCGAGACGCCGGGACCTACATCCTCGACGATCCCCGCGACGTCCCAACCAGGGATGACTGGGAACCAGGCATCCAGTAGACTTTCCCCTGCCCCTTCCTGGAGCAAGCAGTCAACCGGATTGACTCCGGCGGCCTTGACCTTCACGAGAATCGAGTTCTGCGCGAACTTCGGTTTGGGAAGTTCGGAAAGCTCAAGTACCTCAGGGCCACCATAGCGATCGTAGGTTATAGCTTTCATCGGTTTCCCCTCCTCCATCATTCGGAGCCATAAACGAGCCTTAAGAAGCAAGCATCGATGATCGATTGGCGCAGATGCAGGTTCGCATGCCTCAGCAGTTGCTTAGGTCTTCCCGCGGCAGCGTCTAGTTTTCCTTCGCTCTCCGGGCAACGCGCGTACCAGACGACAAGAGTTCTGAAGCGGTTAAGTAAAGGTGGTATCTCAAGGCGACATTGTGAGTGTTGACGGAATTGCCGGGCGAGATCTGATTCGTGCCGGGGAGTCCTTCCGACACTCTACGGTGTAACTGGCTGGACCAGACCTGATTTTCCATTACTTACGTTCGCGATGCTCATTCTCCACTTTGGCGAGTCTCTTGCTAGATTCTGGAGACGATGGAAGCTGGATACGTCACCGGGTTTGCCGTTTTAGCGGGCGCCGCGCTCGGCGGCTTAACCTCGTTCGCAAGTTCGTGGACCACTCTGCACGCACAAATGAAGGCTCAACGGCTTGCGAGTAGTAAATCGACACGGCAAGAACTTTACAAGCAATTCATTGACGAAGCCTCAAGAACTTACGTAGACGCACTGGTGCATGACAAGCTGGACATGTCTAGCCTCGTTGGCATCTATTCACTAATCAGCAGAATGCGCGTTCTGTCGTCTTTAAAGGTGATCGAAAGCGCTGCGGTTCTTGCTCGCCTTACTACCGATACTTATTTTCAACCCAATAAGACCCTGGCTGAATTGCAGGCGATGATACACGACGGTGGGGTCGATCCGTTGCGAGATTTTAGCGAAGTTTGTCGCAGTGAATTAGAAAGCGATCTTCTTGCCTAAGCATGCGTGTCCCATCTCCGGGGCAGTCGCCCGACCGTGAGGGTGGGCTCAGGTGTTAGCGACGTGCATAGACTGCGCCCTCCCTCACGGTCGGGCTACTGCCCCGATGAAGACATTCCCGGAATGTTGCCGGATTTGCCGGACGTGCCTGGACGGTTCTCTGAAGAACACCCGGCACTTTCCTCCTGTTCAGGCCTCGCGCAGACTGAAAGTCCCTCATTCTCTTACTGAAATAGCCGTGTCGACCTTGGCCGGGTCATTGCATCGCCCTTCAGGAAGAAAAAGGTTTTCTGACTGAATGAGAAGCAAGACTGTGCACAACCTAACGAGTTATTTAGCGGCTCTGTTCTTATTGCTGGCCACGCCGTTAGCTGGGTGGTGCCAACAGACCAATCCAACTGCAGGGGAGGTATTGAGTCTCGTTCAGGCTATAAACATCGCCCTGCAAAACAATCGTTCCCTCAAAAATGCGCGCCTCAATGTCGAAAAGGGCGAAGACGAAATCCAGAGCATACGCACATCCCGTTTTCCTTCCTCACGTTTCTACGCGCTGGTCTCGGAAGACATGGTCAAACACGAGACTAACCTGACTAATCCGCTCACCGGTGTTTTTCCTGGCATAGGACCAGTCTTCAACTTGAGCACGTCACGACGACCCACGGCAGTTTTCGCTGCCCAAGTACTGCAACCAATCTCGCAGCAGTACCGCATCGGACTGTCAATCAAACAGATTGAGTTGGCTCGCGACGAAGAGCAACAGAAGCTGCGTTCGGAGGAGCAGTCACTCGTCAATAACATCAAGACGACCTACTACGGGATACTGCAGAGTGAAAGTGCGTTGGAAAATGTGCGTGATGAGGTCAAATCTTACCGCGAACTCGATCGAGTAACGGGCGAGTTCGTCCTGCAACAAGTTGTTCTGAAGTCCGATCATTTGCAAGTTCAAACTCGCTTGGCGAAGGCGGAATACGAAGCTCTCGATCTAACTAATCGGCTGTCGACGCAGAAGGAGCAATTGAACAAACTCTTGGGTCGGGATGTGCGCACGGATTTCAGCGTTGGTCCTGTCGCTGAAGCGACAATCTTTGAGAACGACATTTCAGCTTCGCGCCGTCGTGCACTGGAGCAGCGGCCGGAACTCAGCGAGGCGCGGCTCAAGATCGAGCAAGCCAAGCTTGATAAACGTCTGAAGAAATCAGAGTACATCCCTGATGTGAGCCTAGGGTTCACCGCGTTGAGTTTGCGAAACTTCGATGAAGTAGTGCCAAAGAATGTGGCGTCCGTTGGAGTGGTGATGAGTTGGGAACCCTTCGACTGGGGGCGGAAGAAACGTCAACTGGCTGAGAAGAGCAAGACAATCGAGCAGGCCGAGAATTCGCTGAAGGAAACCGAAGACCAAATCCTCATTGAGGTCGGCGATAAGTTTCGCCGCTTACAACAAACCCAACAGGCGTTGCGAGTCGCACGCCTCAATCAGGACGCTGAGCGCGAAGCTCTGCGCGTCACTCAAGACAGGTACAAATTCGAGGCTGCTTTGTTAACGGAAGTACTGCAATCTCAAGCCAAGTTGGCAGATGCAAACAATCAATATCAACAAGCATTGCTGTCTTTCTGGACCGCTAAAGCTGAATTGGAAAGAGCGTTGGGCCAAGACAAGTGAAAGAGTGCGGGTGAAATCCGTGGGGTGGGGTCTCTAAAGTCCGATGAAGAAATGCAAGCAACCTGCGGAGCAGGTGGAAGCATAAAGCCGGGGGTGGAGCGCAGCGGAACCCCAGGTTGATCGCCAAATGAATCGCAGCCCGCGGAGTGGGCGGCAGAACGGTACAGAACCGCTTGCGGTAGCAAGCGGGTTAATTACTCAATTTTGGGGAGAATGAATTTGTTTCGCTTGGTGTCGCAACTTGAACCCATGACCCGGTTGCTAACGCAAGCGGGTCCGTACCTGTCGCCCGCCGCCGCGGGCTGGGATGCTTCCATGACTTGTTCCTGGGGCTCACGCCCCAGGCTTTATGCTGACGCCTGCTCCCCAGGCTGAATACGAAAAACAATCGGCGAGGAGAGATGAAGCAGAGAACATTCAATGCCTGCGTGGTCGGCGGAACTATCTTCCTCCAGTTCTTGCTGGTGGCTTGCCAGTCCAAGCACGTACAAAAGCCGCCGGTGCCGGTGAAGGTCGCGACCGTTGAACTCCACGCTGCTAACAGCGGAGCGCGGTATTCGGCAACGATTATCCCGCGGACACAGGTCGAACTGGCTTTCAAGGTGGACGGCTACGTTGAGACGCTACAAAAGGTGCGTGGCGTGGGCGGCCAAGTGCGCGACATTCAGGAAGGCGATCCGATTGTCGCGGGAGCAGTGCTTGCTCGCGTGCGCCAGAGCGAATATCAGGTCAAAGTCAAAGAAGCCGAATCTCAGGCCTCAGAGGCGAGATCGGCTATTGACGCCAGCAGAGCACAGTATCAGGAAGCGCTCTCCGCCATCGAATCCAGCAAGGCTCAACTCGCCGATGCTGAGGCAGCCTATGAAAAAGCAAAACTGGATTTTGACCGCGCTCAAAACCTGTTTGCCAGCCAGAGCCTGACCAAAGCCAATTACGATGCGGCAAAGGCACAGCTCGAACAGACGACTGCCAAGGTCGCCGCTGCCCGCTCGCAGGTTGGCATGGTCCAAGCCAGAGCCAATTCCGCTAGGTCTCAGATCGAAGTAATAAAGGCCAGGTCAACCGGGGCGCAGGCCCTCGTGCATGAGAAGTCAATTCCCCTCCAGGACACCGCGCTCAGGGCACCGTTGAATGGATTTGTGCTGCAAAAATCCGTCGAGAGAGGGACATTGGTCTCGCCCGGTAAAACAGGTTTCGTAGTCGCGGACACGTCTTCAGTCAAAGCGGCTTTCGGCGTAGCCGACATCGCAGTGCCGGAAATGAAATTGGGAAGTAGGTTGAGTGTTGAGACTGAAACCATGCCCGGCACGGAATTCGACGGGCAGATCACTTCTGTATTTCCCGCCGCCGATCCCAAGAGCAGGGTCTTTAATGTCGAGGTCACAATCCCGAATCCGAAAGGTCTGCTCCGACCAGGCATGATCGTCTCGCTCAGAGTAGGACGGTCGGAGGCTGTGCAAGCGCAGCCGGTCGTGCCGTTGAATGCGATCGTGAAATCCCCGACCGACCCAAACGGCTATGCCATTTTCTTTTTGGTGGAGCAAGGCGGACGCCAGATCGCAAGAGTTCGCGATGTGAAACTGGGCGAAACGTACGGCAACACGATTGCCGTGACCGAGGGAGTGAAGGAGGGCGACCGCGTCATCACGACAGGCGTCACCCTGGTGAGGGATGGCGACGCGGTGAAAGTGATTCCCTGATTCCAGATTTGTCTTCGCCGCGTAGCGGCGGTTTGAATGTAGCCCGGCCTTTCAAGGCCGGGATCAGCGCCAGCAACGAGAAACATCGTCGCGTAAGCGACGGCTGAAGCATTCACTCAATCGTCGCTGACGCGACGTAACTTGAATTGCCTCTTCGATCCCGGCCTTGAAAGGCCGGGCTAAATTCAGCCGTCGCTCTGCGACGAAGAAGAACTTATTAAAAGCCGATCGCTTTGGACAAAGCCATGGCACACGGTAAGAGCGACAATCAGATTATCCAAAGCAAGCGCAACATCTCGCGCTTCTTCGTGGAACAGCGTCACATCTCCTGGGTCATGTTGATCGCTGTCTGTCTCTGGGGTTTCTACAGCTACCGAAGTATGCCCCAGCGCAAAGACCCTGACACGCCGGTCAAAAGCGCCGTCGCCATCACAATCTGGCCTGGAGCAAAAGGCGAAAAGGTCGAGCAACTGATTACCAGGAAGGTCGAAGAGAAGATCGCCCAGAATGCCCGAGTGGAAAAGATTCGCTCGATCTCTCGCACCAATTTTTCAGTCGTCTATGTAGATCTGGACGAGAACATGCCGGGCAGTCAGGTCGGCAAGGAACTCGACGACATCGCGCTCAAACTCGGCACAGTCACTGGCTTGCCGGAAGGTGCCGGTCCCGTCAATTTCATCAAAGACTTTGGCGATACAGCCGCCCTGATGCTGACGGTCGCCAGCCCGAAGATCAGCGAGACGGCGATCGCTTTGCGAGCTAAGTCAGTGAGTGATGCGATCACACGTCACCGCGCACAATATGAGACAACGAGTGGCGGAACGCGCTTCACAATTGTCATCGGTCTCACTCAGGCGGTAAGCCCCCGCATAGTGCAGGAACCGCTCGATCTGTTTTCCGATTACCTCAGGGACAAGCAGGCAGCCACTGATGTGCACGTCATCGTCGAACCGGATTTTGTCGGAGTTGATGGCATCTCCTACGCGAGCGATGAAGCATTGCTTGGTTACACCCGGCAGTTTATCAATGATCGTTTGCAGGCCTCGGATTTTCACCCGGACAGCTGGGAGCCGGTGGTAATCCGCGATCCAAAAGACACACGCTCCAAGTTAGCCTCGGTGGCGGGCGACAAATATAGCTACCGGGAGATGGATGATTTCACCGATCTCATCGAGAAGACTCTCAAGAGCGTTCCGCAAGCATCGAAAGTTTCCCGCTCTGGCATTCTGCCGGAGAAAGTGTTTCTCCTCTATTCTCAAGAGCGCGTTGCTTCATACGGGTTAAAGACGTCTGACCTGTCCAATATTTTGGGCGCACGCAACATCACTCTTGCCGGTGGTCAACTGGAAGCTGCCGGAAAGAACCTCTCGATCGATCCTTCCGGCGAGTTCAAGAGTGAAAAAGAGATTGGCGATGTGGCCGTTTCCCAGACGAACCTGGGCGCGCCCGTTTACCTGCGAGACCTGGTGGACATCGCGCGCGGTTATGACAGCCCGCCACGCTTTCTCAACTATTACGAATCGCGCGACACACAGGACAATTGGCAGCGTACGCGCGCCATCACGGTCGCAGTTCAAATGCGCCCGGGTGAATACATCGGCGAATTCGGCAAAGGAATCGATGAAGCGCTGGCCCAGGTGAAGACGCAGTTGCCCGAAGACCTGATCATGGCCCGCACCTCCGACCAGCCCCGGCAAGTCACAGAGAACGTCGACTTGTTTATGGACAGCCTCTACGAGGCGATTATTCTGGTGGTAATCGTTTCACTCATCGGTTTCTGGGACTGGCGTTCGGCGTTGCTGATGGGGCTGGCGATTCCCATTACGCTCTTTATTACTTTTGGAATGTCGCGCGCGTTGGGGATCGATCTGCAACAGGTTTCCATCGCTACCCTGATAATTGCGCTCGGTCTGCTGGTGGATGTGCCGGTAGTATCCGGCGATGCGATTAAGAATTCGCTGGCCAGCGGGTTTCCGCCGCTCATCGCTTCATGGCTTGGTCCGACAAAACTAATCACCGCGATCATTTTCGCCACGATTACTAATATTGTCGCTTACCTGCCATTCCTTACGTTACCAGGTAGCACGGGCGAATTCTTATACAGTCTGCCAATTGTTCTCACCTGTTCGCTGGTAGCAGCGTTGATCGTGGCGATGATGTTCATTCCCTTCCTCGGCTATTTTTTGCTAAAGGCCAAACCTCAACTGCCGATCGAGCAGCGGCGCAAGCAAGGTTTTGCGGCCTTCTATTATCGGATCGGCGAATGGGGAATCAATCATCGCTGGAAGGTGCTGCTCGGCTCTTTTATCCTGCTGGCCGCAGGTGGCCTCGCTGCCAGCAGGCTCAAGACTGACTTTTTTCCAAAGGATCTTTCTTACCTTTCATACCTTGATGTGTGGCTGCCGGAAGATGCTCCGCTCTCCGCCACGAACGAAGCCGCTGCGCGCGCTGAAGAAGTGGTGCGCGAGGCAGCGCAGGAATATGGCAAGGCGCATCCCGGAAGAGATGGGAAGCCGCGCGAGGTACTTGAATCACTAACCACTTTTGTCGGGGGCGGCGGTCCGCGGTTCTGGTTCTCGGTCTCGCCCGAGCTTCAGAAGTTGAACTATGCACAGGTCATCATTCAGGTAAAAGACAAGCATGACACGAACGAACTGATCGGCCTTTTTCAGAAAGCACTGGACGACAAAGTACCGGGCGCGCGGATTGATGCGCGACAACTTGATACCGGCAAGCCCATTCCGATGCCGGTGGAGGTTCGCATCGCGGGCACGGATATGACCACACTACGCCAGGAAGCCGAGAAGGTGAAAAACATCCTGCGCACCACTCCATACGCTCAGCGCATCCGCGACGACTGGGGCGAGGAGAGCTTCGCCGTCAAGCTTCAAACCGACCCCGACCGCGCGAACGCCGCGGGGATCACCAACCTCGACGTGGCTGCCTCTTCGGCGACAGGGATCAACGGCGGGCAGGTGACGGTGCTGCGCGAAGGCGATAAGCAGATTCCAGTTGTGACACGACTGCGGATGGAAGAACGCGCGCAGCTGGCAGACGTGCAAGACCTGTACGTTTATTCCACACAGGGACCGCAGAAGGCGCCGCTGCGGCAGGTCTCATCGGTGGACCATGAGATGCAGACCGAGACAATTCGGCGACGCAATCAGTTTCGAACAATCACAGTTGGCTGCATGCCCGAAGCGGGACACCTGCCTTCTGAGGTGATGAATGCCATACGCCCTCAGTTAACGGCCTTCGCAAATCAGCTGCCGCCCGGCTACCAAATGCAGATTGGCGGATCGGAGGAGGAGCAGGTCAAGGGATTCAAGAATCTTGTCGTCGTGCTGTTAATTTCCGTCACCGCGATATTTCTTAGTCTCGTGTATCAGTTCAAAAATGCTATCAAGCCGTTTGTCGTCTTCGCGGCAGTGCCTTACGGAATTGTGGGTGGACTTACGGCGCTCTGGATCATGGGCACCCCCTTCGGCTTTATGGCTTTTCTGGGAATCATCAGCCTGGTCGGGTTGATTGTGAGTCACATCATCGTGCTCTTCGACTTCATTGAAGAGAAACACGCCGCCGGCGAGCCGCTGAAGGAGGCGGTGCTGGATGCGGGCATCATGCGACTGCGGCCGGTGTTGATAACGGTACTCGCCTTAGTGATTGCCCTTGTCCCACTGGCCCTTCGCGGCGGGCCACTGTGGGAGCCGATGTGTTACGCACAGATGGGCGGAATGCTCTGCGCCACTTTCATCACCCTGCTGTTGGTTCCAGTGATCTATTCGATCTTCGTGTTGGATCTCAAACTCATTAAGTGGGAAGCCGCAGGCACGGCCGGCGATGTCGAAGGGCCAAGTTACGTAGCCCAGCTTCCCACCCCGGAGGGGTGAAATGTTTATAGCCCAGAGCCTACCTAGTCCCGGCGCCGTTCGGAGGAGCGGAACTCAAGTTTACCGATACCGTCCAAGTTCATTCCGCTCCTCCGAACGGCGCATCGTCTTTGTTATGCTCGGTTCTATAAACATTTCACTCCTTCGGAGTGAGGAAGAAGGATCGACCGATGAGTAATTCAATGATTGGCATGCAAGTGGTGCGAGGAATGTCTCGCTTCCTCTGCGTCGTATTGTTGCTGCTGACGTGCGGGGCGCTCTTCGCGCAGACCGCAAACCATCGCATCCGGAATATTGTTCTGGTTCACGGCGCATGGGCGGATGGTTCCGGCTGGAAACGCGTTTACGACATTCTTGTCAAAGACGGCTTCACCGTCAGCATCGTCCAGGAACCGGAGACCTCCTTTAAAGAAGATGTGGCTGCGACGAAGCGCGTCCTGGCTCAACAAGATGGACCATGCATTCTTGTCGCGCATAGTTATGGCGGAGCAGTAATCACTGAAGCCGGGATGGATCCATCTGTTGTTGGATTGGTATACGTCGCGGCCCACATGCCAGATGCTGGAGAGAATGAAGCTGATGTCGGAAAACGATTTCCAAGCGATCTCAGCAAGTCTACTGCGATAAAGACAACAGCTGACGGTTTCACTTACCTCGACCCTGCACAGTTTCAAGAGTACTTCGCAGCTGACCTGTCTGTTGAGCAAGCCGGTTTCATGGCGCG
>JAWVDF010000070.1:0-20678 GCA_033857635.1 Blastocatellia bacterium | reverse complement strand
GATGAGTTTTTCAACGAGTTCTTCGCCGCGAATAAGATTCCCACCGAAGACTGATGAAAAAGTACTCCGTTATCTTCCATCCGGACGCTGAAACAGACATTAGTTCATCCTATCAATGGGGTCGCCGGGTCTGGGGCGACAAACAAGCAAAAGCCTGGGCTCAGGAACTGCAACGCGCCATTAAGTTACGCTTGACTTCACTACCGCTGAGTTGCCCGCTTGCACCTGAAAGCGATGACCTCGGTATCGAAGTCCGGCAACTAATTGTGCAGCGCTATCGGGTTCTCTTCATTGTCGAAAAGAAAACCACCACGATTCTCCACGTCAGGGGCCCATATACCGCTGGCCCTGGTACACCGTAGGCTGGTGTTCTGAGTCTTGTTGGAGCAGGTGATCGCTCCATCGTCATAGCCGAACTCTACTACTTGAATGCCAAGAAAGGCCGGCCACTCGGCTTCCGGACTAAATAGGCGCGGCTGGCATTTAGCCGCGGTTTAATCTTTTTCATCTCGCCCTCCTCCAACCGAATTACCTAGTCCAGGATGGATCCAACTCGCCGCGCACCACAGTTAACGAATAAGGCGGCAGGGATATCAGCATCGGCGTCGCGCGAGATGACTGAATAACTCTGTGCTCAGGTTCATCTGCTCGTACCGGATAGGGATTATTTGCCGGCCCACCGAGCAGGTACTGCTTACTTGAATATTGAAATATATCGACCCGACCCACAAAAGCGCTGAAGTCAGACGTAGCCTTGCGGAATACCACCTTCGTTTGAAATGAGCGCTTCGGATCTCTATTAATCAGCAGCAGCGACCAGAGCCCGTCAGGTCGATCCACGGCGTAGGCTGTGATCAGCTCATCGCCGTTGCCATTTCGCACGTTGGAACTTGCCGGGTAGATCTCATGTGGTTCATCCCCAGGCTGAACCCATTCCTCCGTCAGCAGACGCGCTCCCCAGTAAGTTGCCGTGGGCTTCTTGATGTGGCCGCGGTCGTCACGGAAGAAGAGCATATTATTTCCGGATGAGCATTCCTGCTCCTTGATTATCTCGCTTGCTTCATAGCCGTACAGATATGTACCCTCCCCGCCCATGGTTAGAAAACGGCCCACGCTGTCGGCGTTAAGCAACGCGCCGTCGAGATCTACTTCGGCCCGTGCGCCGAAAGCAGAATAGCCGTACTCAGTTATCAGCCAGGGAATGTCATGCGTGAGCCCGCCCTGCTGCAACTCGTTCAACGCATCGGTAAGCATTTGCGTGCTTTCGGCGAGTTGCTGAGGCTGACAGTCATCTCCGAACGGATACCACTCAAACGAAAAGAAGGCGAACTTATCGAGCTGCCCGCGGCCCTTCAAATACTCTGTGAAGCGATGCATCCATCCCGCTTTCCCGAATTCAATTCTGCCGGGAACCTGCGACTGCTCGATGTCCTGCAAACTAGGTCCACCGAGCTGCAGCCCGGGATTGATTTTGTGAATTGCTTTTTCAAACTGAAGATAGAGCGACCCGTAGTGCTCCGGATTCACAAATTGCCCGTCGGGCTCTTCACCCATCTCGATCCGCTCAACCGGATAACCGCGAGCTTGCAAGTAGCGAACTAGAGCGGCGGCGTTTTCAGGAGTGTCGTACAGCACCGGCACCGGAACTAACAGCGGCAGCCCGTTGGTCAGCCCGGTCTTAAACACAAAGTCAAAGCCCGGCTGCTCAGTCTGATCGTCGCGATCTATCGCGCGATGCCAGGGGTCGGTTGAAGAAACGTAGATGTCCGTCTGTTTGTATCGTCCGAGTCCGTGATCAATCGCATCCTTGAACCGGCCCCGGCTATCGAGCGTGCCCAGATAAATTTCGCGAATCGCATAACCAAGCCGGTCGCGAATGTCTCTCGACTTCTTCGGGGCCGTTCCAGAACTTTCGTGTAAGACGATCCGAACGTACCTGACAGTCAGTGGCGCGTCCGACAACTTCACCAGAGCGGTTCCACCCGCGCCTTTGACGTTGGCACCTTGCGGGAAAGCATGCCACTCTGTCGGTAATCTTTGGGATAAGTCCTCCTCGCCGACGAATTCACCAAACTCGACCGAGTAGTTCGTCGCAAAGGGCTGCGACCAAAGGATTCTGATCGCATCAATCGGCTTGGGTTCCTCGAGATCGATCATCACCCATTGCGGGCTCGCCAAATTCTTTTCACCAGTGAAGTGCTCGTCAAGATAAGGATTGCTCTTCCAAAATGTTCTGACGTCGCCGTCATCAATCCGCGAGTAGCCGTCATCGTTGGCCTGGTCAATAGTGTTACCGCGCCGCGGCAAACGATATCCGTAACATACGTGAACGGGCCGGCCCGGATTGCTGCTGGAAGTCCAGTAACCCCGTCCGTGCGCCGGGTCGCTCCAGCTACCGTTCGGATTCCAATGCCATGCTTCGCCCGCAAGCTCAGTTCTCAGACGATAAGATAAAGGCTTGAGTCCCGCCGAAAGCATCGCTGTGACGTTTGCCGGCGAGAGCTGCCGGACGGTTTCTCCGATTGAGTGACCATCCACCCCCGCGCCGAGCGCACGCGAAGGAATGAAACTACTTGCCGCATGGCCAGAGCTAACCGTTACGACGGCTTCGCTCGAAGGCTGATTGCTTTGAGCAGAAGCTGTGGTGGGTTGCAGCGAAAGAGCGGCGCAGATCGCGCACGTCAGCAATCGGAGAAGCGAGTTTCGCAATAGCAGCCGGACGGGCATTTATCGTTGCTGAAACTCCGGCGAGCCGAGCAAGAGCGTGATTAATTCTGTGATGTAAGCGGGCAGCAGCCCGGTAGATTTCGCCGCCCCGCCGTCATATCCCACCGAGACATTGGTGCTGGGCTTGGCCACCCCAGCGGACGGACCAGCAGTCCCCAAAGACTGCAGAGTCTTATCCAGAACAGTCCGCGTTCCTTTCGAAACATCGTTGGAAACTGTAATCCAAATAAACTTCGCGGCGACAGTGTCTTTATTTGCTTCATCAATGCCTGACAGCAGTCGCGCCACGTCTATCTTCGTGCCCTTGATGCGATTGCTGGCCAGCGCCCCGGCAAAATTCAAACGCGCGATCATCGCGCCGCTGGAAAGCCACTGGTCCGCCCGATCAGCGTAACCGTCCGGAGTGATCCGCCCAAAGAGCGGTTGGCCCATGCGCCCGATAGCGTCGAGCACCGGCCGATCGCCGTCAGTCTCGGCATTAAGAGCTCGCATTGCGGCGGCTACATATTCAAAAGGCGAACGCATCTTTGCGCGATAGGCAGTATCAGAGAAGAATTCAGGCGAGGTAACGATCGCGCGCAGGGTCTCACGAATCGATCCGTCGGTTTTAAGAAAGACTGCCGCGGCGCGATCGATGATCGACTGCGGCGGTTCGTCGCCAATGAAACGACGCGCGAGTTTAGTAGCGATGAAACGCGCCGTTGCGGGATGCGTAGCCAGGATGTCGAGCACTCGCTCGCCGTCGGCCATTCCACCACCGGGCAAAATCCTGTGACCGAGCACGAACTTTTCACCATCGTCATGCAGCCCCGGCCGGTACAAAAACAAACCCTGCTCGTTTGGCTTTTGAATCGTCCAGCCGCTGAAGCATCGTGCGACCTCTAAAACGTCTTTCTGCGTATAGCCGCCATCAACGCCCAGAGTGTGCAGCTCCATCAACTCGCGCGCATAGTTCTCGTTGAAACCACCATCGGTTCCGGCCGGCTTATCTTTGGTGGCTTTATAGGGGCGAGGAACGCTCGATCGCCAGTTGTCGAGATAGAACAGCATCGCCGGCGAGTGCGCCGTGGCGCCCAGCAAGTCGCGGAATCGCCCCATGGCGAATGGGCGAATCGTATCGCGATCATAGCTGGTCAGGAGATACCTGTCGTCATCCTTGTTCGCGAAGACATTGAAATGGTTCTCCCAAAAGTCGACCATCATCTCGTACAACTGACGTTCGCTATAGACGGCCCGCAGCAGTTTCGCCCGTTGCAGTTCAGTCACGACCATCTGCGGATTCTTCGGCGGCGGCGTGGGCTTCGGAGCAGCCGGGAGCGCAGACATCCTGTCTGCCCCTTCTTTCTTCATCTCCATCTGCATCTCCCCCGCCGGGAGCGCGGGCATCTTGCCCGCTTCCGTTTTTTCTAATTCTTGACCGACCAGATTCGGCACCCGAGCAGTCGCATTGTCAGGCGCTTTCGCCGGTGGGGGTGACGGAACCGCGCTCGGCTTTGGCGGTGTGTACTGTTCGATAATCACCGGCGTCGCCATCCCCAAAGTCGGCAACTTTTTAAGTCTCGCGATCACTGCGCCGGCATCGATCGAGTCAGGATCGAGTTGTTCGTTAATGAACGCCTCGACCCCCATCGTTTTGACCCGTTCGAAATCCCCGGGACGCGCTCCAAAGGTCAGACGCGACAGCACGTGCGCGATGCGCTGGTCTTCCGACATCCGATGGTTCTTCGACTTTAGTTTGGACTGTGCGCCGACAGCGAGCAGTTCGCCTATCACCAACAGGCCTGAGAGCGCGAACGCCAACGCCCGAATAAGACCTGTGCTTCCTCGCTGAAAATTAACTACTCTCATCGCCAAGTCCTTTCCCAGCCGTCATTCTAACTTTGGGTTCCTACAGTAGCGCAGGCGAGTTCGCCCCGACAAGACTTCAAAGTTGAAGTTCGTCCAGTCCTTCGGCGTGCTGCCCCTCCCGAGAGAATAACGCTAAGGCCGGGAGCGCGGACGTCCCGTCCGCGTCTTCAACAGCAAGCAAAGAGTTTCGCGTTCAGTGCGGACGGGCCGTCCGCGCTCCCAGCATCAGGTGACTCGGTTCTGCGGAGCTGAAACCAAGCTCGAAGGCGATCTATTTGCCGGTTTCGTGTGATTTCGTGGATCGTCCTTGCTCCAGCCGGAGAGACGAGGAGCAAAGCCTGGCATTAGAACCAAGGTTTCGCCGCATAGAGCCATGAAAATGTACAGTCAATCGAGTAAGATGCTCCTCCTATGACCGCGAGAATAATTCGCGCGCCAAGAGGCGCAAAACTCAACTGCAAGGGATGGCACCAGGAAGCGGCGCTGCGCTGCCTGATGAACAATCTCGATCCCGATGTCGCCGAGCGGCCCGAAGAATTGATCGTCTATGGTGGCGCCGGCAAAGCTGCGCGTAATTGGAATTCGTTTGAAGCGATCGTCCGTTCCCTACAAGAGCTGGAAAACGACGAAACCTTGCTGGTCCAGTCGGGAAAGCCCGTTGGAATTTTTCGTACTCACGAATATGCTCCTCGTGTTTTGATCGCGAATTCCAACCTGGTCGGCGCCTGGGCCAACTGGGAACACTTTCATGAGCTCGAGCGCAAAGGTCTGATGATGTACGGTCAGATGACGGCCGGAAGTTGGATTTACATCGGCACACAGGGCATCGTCCAGGGAACCTTCGAGACTTTCGCTTCGATGGCCGATCGGCATTTCGGCGGCAACTTAAACGGGCGGCTCCTACTCTCCGGCGGCTTGGGCGGAATGGGTGGCGCTCAACCGCTGGCAGCCACGCTGAACGGCGCGGTCTTTCTCGGCATTGAAGTCGATCCAGCGCGCATCGAACGCCGCGTGCTCAACGGTTACTGCGATCGACTGGCATGGACTCTGGACGAAGCGCTCGACATCTGTGAAGACGCGCGCGAACAAAACAAAGCTGTCTCAGTCGGACTGGTCGGCAACTGCGCCGAACTCCTTCCTGAAATCGTGCGCCGCGGAGTAAAGGTCGACGCAGTTACCGATCAAACCAGCGCTCATGATCCTCTGAACGGTTATGTTCCTGCCGGGTTGACCCTGGAAGCGGCAGCTAAACTGCGCCACGATGATCCGCACGCATACACCGAACGCGCGATGGAATCGATGGCCATCCATGTCGAGGCAATGCTGGCCCTGAAACGAGCCGGCGCAATCGCGTTTGATTACGGCAACAACATTCGCAAGATGGCCCTGGACGCCGGAGTGAAAGACGCTTTCGAGATTCCGGGTTTCGTGCCTGAGTACATTCGGCCGCTCTTCTGTGAAGGCAAGGGACCGTTTCGCTGGGTAGCTTTGTCCGGCGACGCCGAAGACATTCGCAAAACGGACGATCTCGCGCTGGAGCTTTTTCCCGAGGATCAAACCTTGAATCGCTGGCTGCGACTGGCGCGCGATCGGGTGCACTTTCAGGGATTGCCCGCGCGCATTTGTTGGCTTGGTTACGGCGAACGCGCTGAAATGGGCGAAGCAATCAACGAGCTGGTCCGGCGCGGCGATCTGAAAGCGCCGATTGCGATTGGTCGGGATCATCTCGACACCGGATCGGTCGCTTCACCGTTTCGCGAAACCGAAAACATGAAAGACGGATCGGACGCGGTCGCTGACTGGCCCATCCTGAATGCTCTGCTGAACACAGCCAGCGGCGCCAGTTGGGTTTCATTTCATCACGGCGGCGGTGTCGGGATTGGCTACTCGTTGCATGCCGGTCAGGTCTCGGTGGCAGATGGAACGGATGAAGCCTCAAAGCGTCTGAATCGCGTGCTGACAAACGATCCGGGCACAGGCATCGCGCGGCATGTTGATGCGGGTTATGAAGAAGCGATTGAGACTGCTAACGAAAAGGGTGTAAAGATTCCGATGCTAGATTTCAAATGACGAACATTCCAGAAGATCTTCGCGAGCTCTACGTCGAATTTGGTCAGGCGGCCGAGATGGCGCAGGTAATGGAAGTGGAGGCAGGCAATCTAGCTTTGTCTTTTGTCACTATAGCGTTCGACACAACCAATATCACGGACGAACAACGGGAGTTCTTTCGAGCCCTGGTGGATGACGTCGATAAGCGGACCTTTGGAAATCTGATGAAAGAGATCAGAAAAACCACGAAGGTGAGCGAAGCAATCGATGAAACCATTAATGAGGCTCTCGCCAAACGAAACTATCTCATTCACAAGTTCTTCCGAACCCATAACTTCGCGATAAATTCAGAAGAAGGGCGTAAAGCTATGAGAGCCGAGCTTGCCGCTATCCACGCGTCGTTGAGTCGCGCACACATCACGCTACACGGAATGACGAATACCTTGAATCAAGCGTTCGGTAAACCGAACATAAGCGAAGAAGACGCACAACAATTCGTGGTGGCGGCGAAAAAGCTTGAAATCTAACTAGAGGATGGTTTAACTCTGGGCGTGCTTTTCCCAAAACGATCAAGCGTAAGCCTGATCGCACGGGCATCTAAACAAAATACTAATCGTTGTCGCAAATTCATGGTGCAATGTTAGAATCACCTAACCATGACAGTTACTCTAAAACCAGACCTTGAAGAAGAGCTAACCGCGCGAGCTCAGGCCGAGGGCTTGTCGACCGAAGAGTTCGTCAATCGCGAGCTTGAGAAGTTGGTGGCCAGCGCATCGGGAAAGTCGAAGTTGACACCGGAAGAGCGTGCACGGCTTTGGGAAGAATGGCTGGAGAGTCATTCCGTCGGCGGCCCCCCTCTTTCTGATTATGCTGTAAGCCGCGAGAGCATCTACAAGGAGCGCGAAGATGCGCAGCTATGATCTACCTGGTCGACACGAATGTGTTGCTGCGAAGCATTCAGCAAACTGACCCGATGCAGGCAGATGCCAAGCGAGCCGCAGCTACTTTAACCCGCCAGGACCAGCAACTTTCAATTGTCGCTCAGAATCTGATCGAATTTTGGGCTGTCGCAACTCGGCCAGCAATTAACAATGGTCTTGCTCTTTCGATTGAGGAGACCGCTCAACACGTCGCCACGTTCAAGAAGGTATTCACGCTTCTACCTGATACTCCCGACATATTTCTCGAATGGGAACGACTGGTCGATCAACATAAGGTGAGCGGCAGGCAAGTTCATGACGCACGCCTCGTCGCGGCGATGAAAGTACACAACGTCACACACCTTCTCACCTTCAACACAGACGATTTCAAACCCTTTTCCGAAATCATGGTCGTCAATCCGCTGAATGTCACTTGAGGTTACCCTGAGTATGCGTTACTTCATTCTGGTATGTTGCCTAATTATCGTAATTGTCCCGGCCACCTACGCCGCCAAAATCAAGACCACCGAAGACCTCGTCACTGCGATGCAGCATAAGTACGGCAAGTCCTGGTACAAGACTGCGACCTTCGTACAGAAGACTGTCGACTATGACAAGGACGGCAAACAGAAAGTCTCGACCTGGTACGAAGCCCTTTCGGTTCCCGGTTCGCTACGCATAGACTTCACGCCGATAAAAGATGGCAATGGCATTCTCTTCACCGATCAAAAACTCTTCTCCTTTAAAGCTGGTAAGCAGGAAAGCTCGCGAGAGTTTGTTCACCCGCTGATGATTCTGGGCTTTGATATCTACAAGCTGCCTTTCGCCGACGTTATGGCTACGCTCAAAGCTCTCAAGTTCGATCTGGCGATTTTGCATGAAGATACCTGGCAAGGCAGACCGGTCTATGTGGCGGGAGCGAAGCAGGGCGACCTGCATTCGCAGCAGTTTTGGATCGATGGGAAGAACCTCTATTTCGTGCGCATGCTGGGACCAGCCGGCAAGGACGGGACGCAGACGCAGGAAACGCAATTCAACAAGTACCAGCGGCTAGGCGGCGGTTGGATGGCGCCGGAAGTTATCTTCAAAATCGACGGCCGCATCCGCACCACTGAAGAGTATTCTGAGATGCGCGCCAATCCGCCGCTCGACAGCAGACTCTTTGACCCGCAATACTGGAACAGCGTTCATTGGCGAGAGTAGTGTGGCGCAAGTTGTTAATTTGCGCGGTCAAGAGCAGGACGCAAATTAACAATTTGCGCTACATCGGATGGCCACCGAATATCAACACATCAAGTTCAGGATCGAAGAGCGGGTGGCGCGCATTACTTTCGCGCGGCCGCCGCTTAATGTCTTTAACATAGCGATGATGCGCGAGATGGGGGCCGCTCTGAACGAGTGTCTGCCACAGCGCGATCTCGCCGCGATTGTTTTCGATGCGTCACCGGAAAGCAGGGCCTTTAGCGCCGGCGTCGCGGTGGAAGAGCACGTGCCCGAGACTGTCTTCCAGATGCTCGATTCGTTTCATTCGGTGTTTCGCCTGCTGGCCCAGATTTCCCGGCCGGTGATCGCTCTGGTTGATGGGCCGGCCCTGGGCGGAGGTTGCGAACTGGTGGCCGCGTGCGACATCGTGATTGCGTCAGAGCGCGCTCGCTTTGGACAGCCGGAGATCAAGCTCGGCGTGTTTCCACCAGTGGCTGCGATTCTGTTGCCGCGCATCATCGGCGAAAAACGCGCGCGCGAGTTGATCATGCTGGGTGACATGATTGACGCGGCTGAAGCCCTGCGCCTCGGACTGGTGAACTATGTTGTCCCCGCCGCCGAACTCGAGCAACGACTGCAGAACGTGCTCGCAAAGTTGCGCGACCTTTCGGCTGCGGCTTTGGCGATGACGCGCAGCGCGCTTGACCTGGGCGCCCAGAACAACTTCCAGGCGGTCCTGACTGAAATCGAGAATTTGTATCTGCATGAGCTGATGAAAACTGAAGACGCACACGAAGGCGTCCGTTCATTTATGGAAAAGCGAAAGCCGGAGTGGCATCATAGGTAACCTAGGCTTTGCCCAAAGAGCGACGAACCGCCTCGGGAGGGAACCGGTCGCGGTAGCAACTGGGTTAATCTCAAATAGAGACGCGAGAAGGCAGAAACTTACCGCACGGCGCTGTGGCAAAGCGCAAACGAACATGCGGTAATAGTCCCTCTCTCAACAGGATCATGGTCTTCTTTCAACATCAGACGGCGGGCAGGATGCCCGCGAACCGCCGACAGGATGTCGGCGCTCCCAAGCCGCAATTCATCTCCCTGCCGATTGCGATCCTGCTGCTCGCTCAACTTATTCTGACGCCCTTGTCGCTCTTCGCACAGGAGGAGCGTACTTCCAGAAATGGCGCGCATTCGTCCGCTGCTCGCAAAGCGTTTACCCCGGCAGATCGCCGTCGAGTCGAACGCGCAATCGGCCAAACCTGCACCGAGCGGATTGGCGACCCCCTGAGCAGCATGCCCATCGACGAGATGCAGGCGCGCCCTTCTTTGCCTGTGGGCCATCCCGAAGCCGTGAAAGGCCTGCGCCGAGCTGAACGCGTGTTGCCCGCTACCCGGCGACTGGTTGCCGCCGCGATCGTGCAGTTGGCCCGAGAGTACAACCTCTATGGCACGGCCATCGCGCGCGCGCGTGTCAACACCGCAACCGCGCGAGCAGAAGCAGTGCGGCGCGTCAGACCCGATGTTGATTCACGCGACAACGCCTCGGTTCTTTTACGCGAGCCGCGCACCATCGAATTCGGCACGATCTTTCTCGCCGGGCTGCGATCTGACGAAGCGATGATCAGCGTTCTGGCTCACGAACTGACTCATATCGCCAGCGGACAGGGCGAATCTCTGCGACCGTTGTTTCGGGCGATCGCCGCGCGCGCCGCCGCGCGCACGGGATTGCGCATCCAGGGACAGCGCGCCGAAGAACTTTCGTGCGATCTGGTCGGGATGATGGCTGCGAGACAGTTCATCAGAGAAACGCCGAGCTGGGAACCGCTGCCACGCCGCGTGGCCCGGGCCGTGGAACACAACTGTGTGGATGACGATGCTTCAGACGAAGATCACCTTTCGCCGCGCAACACGATTCGCGCGCTCTTCACGCTGGACGTGGGGCTGGCCGGCGACGTACTGAATGAAATGCCGAGCGGGAGGCTGATGATGCCCGAGCGTGATTCGGCTTCGGTTCGAGTTCAACCTTCAGCCTTCTTTTGAGGTCACTTTAGTAGCCGATATAAGCGGAAACCGTTTAAACGGTTTCCATTCCGAACACAACCATTAAAGATTGTCTTGACAGTCATCGTCAGCCCTTCCTAAGATCGCCCCGGATGTTTGCAGGCTTGACCAACGCCAAAGAATTTTCGTCGCAAACTCGCAGGCGGTCACCCCGCCGGCGTGGGTATTCTTCTCGCTCTTTTTCTTCAAGGCCCTCAGTGTTTTTTTCACTGTTCAGCATTCTCCTGCTCCTGTGCGCTGTGTCTTGCCGCAGCAGCAGCGATTCGCAGGGAGTGCGGCCGCGACAATTGCGCGACGTGCCGGCCCGGCGGCTGGCTTTTACTTTTCAAGCCGACATCCAACCGCCGGCCAATCTGTTGGCCGACGAATTAAAGACAATTGTTCCAGCCATTCAGCAGGACTTCGATCAGCGTCATCCGGATTATGCTCTGTTGCGCACTGTAGTTTCGCCGGACAACCAGAGGGCACTGGCCCTCTACAACACGACGGATGAACCATCACAAACCTTTCGCATAGATCTATATTCGGCGGATGGGCATTTTCTGCGCGACGTGACACCGCCCGAACTGGCTCTCGTGTTCCAGGACTCGGTTGCCTGGTCGGCGGATAGTTCCTTTATCGCTTTTGTCGGTCGCCGGAGCACGCAGGCTCAACCAAGTCCGACTCCTTTTGAACCGTTCCTACCGGCCATGCCTTCGGCGTCGCCAGGCCTACCCGTCCCGGCCCCAACAATCGCGCCCGCATTCGCGCCGGTGGCGGTCTTCAGTACTGAGCAGGTCTATCTATGCAATCGTGATGGTTACGATCTAAAGCCGCTGACGACTCGTGATGGGCTGATTTATTTTGCGCTTTCGTGGGCGCCGGATACCCACGCACTGGTGGCTTTGGCGTGCAGAGAGAGTGAGTGGCAAGCACGCGAACGAGAATTCAAAACTCCCGCGGGACGTCCGCGCTTGATCTCGCTCGATGGCGAAGAGCGTTTGTTGGATGACGCCTTGGCGGAAGCCTCGCCCGTCTGGTCGCCAGACTCTTCGAAAGTAGCTACGGCGTTCGGCGCCAGTATCGGCATTTACGACGCCGCGAGCAAAGCGCCGACGCAGGCGCGCATTGACCTGCGCGAACGCCTGCTAACAGCTTCCGCGGTCTTCGATGAAAAGTCCGCGCCGGGCAAGAGTAAGCCGGCTGACTCGCCACCCAAAGCAGGGGTTTCACCCACACCTTTAACGGCCAACACGCTACCGGTTTCTTTCAATCCGGTGGTGCGCCTCGAATGGCCCACGCCCGACAAACTCTACATCGAAACTGCGTACGTCAGCGTGCGCAGCGAGCTGATCAAAACCTTTGCGCGCTGGCACTTGTTGGTGTTGAGCCCGCAGGCGGCTGTGCTTAAGTAGGAAGGCGTGATTCATCACCCCGCGCCGGCCAGATCCACGAAAGCACCAACCCAACTCCCCACAAACAAAAGCCCACCAGCGCGGTCAACACCACCCAGAATTCCCAGTAGCTGCTGAACGCATTTTCCCAGCCCGTTTGAATACGATGCGCGACGTTCACGTTCAATCTGGGATCGGTCATCAGCCGCGACACCAACTGCATAAACAAATACCAAACGAAGGCATAGACCCAGGCGATCCGATCCATCCGCAGCCGGCGCAGAACGATCAGCGCCAGAATGATTCCCCCGACGTGCGCCAGCGCGGACGAAACCACAAAGTCATATTCGAACAGCACGTAACGAATCCAGATTGCCAGACCGGGGATGGTCCAGATGGCTGCAGCCCTGATCAGTTCGCGCTGATTGAGCAGGAGCCCGATGGCCAGGAGCAGGTTCCCGACGTTGCACATCCACAACAGATTTCCCATCCCGCCGACGCGCCAATAATGGACCGCCTGGGCCAGAAAGAAGACGAGCGGCAACAAACCCATCAGCCGGAAGCGAGTGTCCAGTTTCCCTGTCATCGTGCGTAAGAATATCACGCGAGATGTTTTCGCCATGCGGGCGCTGGGTGCGATCTCGTGAACGGGTTTTGTCCCGGTGGAAACGAAGCAAACCTAAAATGCGACGCTCGGCCTGCAATGGATACGATGGGCCCCGCCGCCAAACCCTAAAATAAATGGAGCCTCACTGGAATCTCACTGGAATCTAGACAGAGTTGCTCATTTTGAGTTAGATTAAGGGCTCCCCTTAAGATACTTAATTAGCCCTGAATGCGCGACGGCGAGACCCCCGCGAATGAGCACCGCCATCGAACGCCCCCCATGCGACAGTTGCAAACGCTCGCGAACTCCTTAACGAGATGCTAAAACAAGGTCCTGTCGGAGCCACGGTCACGACCGGTCAGCTTCGCGCAAAAACGCTCGCCCCAGCTGCTCCAGTAAATCCAAATCGGGCCTTTGGCCGAAGTGTAGGGAAAGCTGGTCCATTAAGAAAAGCAGGCAGCCGCAAACCAGGTTCACGCACTCTTAAGCGCAGCGTCCTGATAGTTGACGACGTCCCTGACGTGACCGAGATGATCGGGCTGTTCCTCAAGCACGCGGGCTACGACGTCGACACTGCGGACTCAGCCCAGGCCGCGCTGCGTCTGGCCAATGAGAAAGCATTTGATGTGATCGTGTCTGATATTGGCATGCCTGAAATGAATGGTTATGAATTGGCTGAGACTCTGCGTCAGCGCTCAGAATATCAGGGCATACCCATAATCGCCGTGACTGGATATTCTGAATACGACGATCGCGGTCGCGCCATGCGAGCCGGATTCAACGCTCATCTCATCAAGCCCATCGACCCGTCAGAGTTGCTGCAGTTGATAAACCGACTGTTGAAGTGAATTTGTAGCACAGACTTCAGTCTGTGATTCAAGCCAGCCGCAAACCTCAATCACAGACTGAAGTCTGTGCCACTAAAATTAAAACCAGTTGATTTGTTTGTTTCCTTCCGGCATTCTTCATCAGCGCCATGGAAGAGATCCAGGAACCACCAATCGACATTGAAGCCGGCAAAAAAACCCGAGCCCGAAACTGGATCAAGTCTGACTCAGCCCTGAGCGCCGCCGACCTGCTGGCCGGCGCCGTCGCCATCGCCGTGGTGTTCTGGTGGCTCCAGTATTCAACTTCGGCAATCTGCTGCGGCGATTTTGACGGCTATTACCACATCAAGTGGGCGCGCCTGCTTTGGGAAAACATGCGCGCCGGCCACCTTCGTCCGCCGGGTTTCCCCTGGCTGCCTTTGACGACCCTTAGCCCGCGCGAGTACGTCGATCACCACCTGCTGTTTCACCTCATTCTGATTCCCTTTACCTGGTTTCGAGATCTGCAAACCGGCGCAAAGGTCGCCGCGATTCTCTTCGCCAGCCTGGCCGTCTTTTCTTGTTACTGGCTGGTCGTGCGTTACGAGATTCGTTATCGCCTGATCTGGCTGCTGGCTTTGCTCGCCTGCTCGGCGCCCTTCCTGTACCGGATGAATATGACCAAGGCGCCGCCCTTCGCGATCATTTTCCTCTGCACCGGCACTTACCTTCTGTTCGAAAAAAAATACTGGCAACTACTGCCGCTGGCTTTTGTGTTCGCGCTGACTTACGACATGTTCGTGCTGCTGATCCTGGCGGCCGCAATTTGGACGGCGGTGACTGGCTGGACCGAGGAGCGCTTTGAATGGCGACCGCTGGCGTGGGTAGGACTGGGTTCGATTCTGGGGTTGGTGATCAATCCCTATTTTCCCCACAACCTCTATCTTTTTTACGAGCACGCGCGGGTGAAAATTACCGCGACCGACTTTTCCACCAAGGTCGGGCAAGAGTGGTACCCCTACGATACGCGCGAGTTTATCGTCAATTGTTATGTAGCGCTGGTGGCGATGCTGGTCGGTTACCTGGCCTTCGAAGGAAGCGATCGGAAGCGCTCGCAGAAACCGCTGTACTTTCTCATTCTCTCCACACTTTTGTTGCTGATGACCGCGCGATGGAAACGCTTTGCGGAATACTTTCCGCCGTTTGCAATTCTATTCGTCGCCTTCACTCTGGAAAGTTTCTGGCGCGGCCGGGCGGTGTTTACTCATCTGCCCGAATTCGTGATGGAAGACCTGCAGCCTTTCCTTGATCGACAGGAAACCGCCGTCAACGCTAAAGAGACCAGGCACGAAGAAACGTGGAGATGGATTAAGGTCGGGTTCGTAGTCTGCGCTCTGGGACTGGCGCTGTTTGGCAACGTCTACCGGACCGCGCATGAGATTCACGACAGCGAACCGCGCGACTATTACGCGAAAGGCGCCGCCTGGATGCGCGCGAACATTCCGCCCGGCGAGATGGTTTTCAATACCGACTGGGACGATTTTCCGCGGCTCTTCTATTACGATCCGACCCACGTGTACGCGTCGGGACTGGATCCTACTTATTTGATGGATAAGAGTCCGGACCTATCAAAACTCTATGACCGAATTACCACGGGAGATGAAGAGGACCCCGGCCCGTTGATCCGCGATCGCTTTGGCGCGCGCTGGATCTTCAGTGACAATAAGGATCACGAGAGCTTCTTTGACAGCGCGCTGCGCAGCGGCTGGTTCGATAAGGTCTATGAGGATCCCGATTGCAGTGTATTCCACATTCGCGATCAAAAAAGCACGCCGCCGCCTGAAGAAAACCACGACGACAAAGATACGGGTGATGGCGATAATACGAACTCCCCTTGAAGGTTCCGCGGCTTGCGCTCCCCAGTGCGGTAAGGCTCTGCCTTTACCGGTCTGGGCCTGCTTTCATATACGAGGCTACGCCCCGTAACGACGGAGGCATGGCCTCCTGATATTCTCGGACTTAAGGTCAGGCAAGCCTGACCGCATGGTGGGCGGCAAAGCCGCAAACGTTTTCCGGAGGTTCCTATGAAAAGTTTTTTCGTTCGATCCGGTTTAGTAATGATCCTAGCTGCTCTGTCGCTCACAACCTTCAGTGCCTGCAAGCAGTCGACTTCCAACGACGAAACTCCCGACACCTCGACTTACCGGCCTGAGTCAACGCCGGCTACGCAATTCGAGCGCGACTTAAAGTTTATTCGCGACGGCCACTTCGCGCATGTCTGGGTTTTCTCGCGCAAAGACGGCAAGGAACTGACCAGCGAAGACTCAGCCGCTCTCCGCACCTCGGCGCCGAAAGTGGTCGACTGGGTAACCACGGATGGAAACAAAAAAGTGATTGGCGGATCAAACTTTGAAATTGAGCCGGCACAAATGGCCGCTCTGCAAAAGCGATTCAAGGTTGAGGATTATTCGGGAAAGTAAGGAGCAAGCTCTGCAACGGGGCAGTAGCCCGACCGTTAGGGAGCAGTGGTCCGCTCGACCGGTGAGATCCTGTGCATCCACGCGAGCGATGGGCAGCGGGGAGGACATGAAGTTTAAGTATCGATATCTGCGCGACTCATCAGGCTCTCGCCGCGACTTCGTCAGACTGCCGTTGCTTCAAGTGCGCCTTGGCTTTGGAGCAAATAATACCGATGTAGTTGGTTTAGTAGACACTGGTGCAACTGACTGTCTGTTTGATCGAGACGTCGCTGACGATCTGCGGATCAAGTTGGCTGATTCCGACATTACGCGTGAGTATGTTGGCGTAGGCGGACAGTCAGTACTCGGCCACATTCACATGATCCGATTTCAGATCCAGGGGTTCTCTGAGTTGGTCGAGATGGAAGTGGGTTTCATTGACGCGAAGTTGCCGTATCAACTGCTTGGTCAATCAGGATTTTTTGATAACTACGAGATCAGTTTTCAGCGGTATCGTGGCAGGTTTGAGATTAAGTCCCGCTCATTCTTGCATCGGAACTAGCGGCACAAATATTTTGTCCGAAGGTGGGACTTTGAAGAAGGTCGTATCTTTGTAGCCTTGAGCCTCAGCCTTCTGTCTCGCCTCCAGAATACTATCGCCGCTGGCCACAATGCTCTCTTCGTCGCTCCCGTAGCCGGTGATGGCGACCCACTTGTTTACGTGTTTCTCTAGTTCGTTAAGGAAGTCCAGTTCCTTAGCATCTGGCTCTTGCTTTATCACCGGCTTATCCCTCCAGAGTAAAAGTACGCGAACATGTCGGGGTGACTATATTAACTTCCGGGACAAAGGTTTTCCAAGAGTCAGCCCGAAGGTCCCGACTTTCATTTAAAGAAACGGGTACGCCCTCCCTAACGATCGGGCTACTGCCCCGCCAGCCATGGATCCACTAAGGCACCAACACCAGTTTGCCAAACTGCGCGCGATCCTCCATCAACTCGTGCGCTTGCCGCGCCTCCGCGAGAGGCAGAGTACGATCAACCACCGCCCGAATCTGACCCGTCGAGATGAACTTCATGGCCGCGAGTAGTTCTGCTTTCGATCCCATCATTGAACCTAAAATCGTTAGGTGGCGATAGAACACATGCCTTAGATCAGTGCGCGCATCAAAGCCGCTGGTCGCTCCACAGGTCACTAACCGTCCACCCTTTTTCAAAGACACGAGCGATCCGGGCCAGGTGGCTTCACCCGTGTGTTCAAAGACGACGTCGACACCGCGTCGATCAGTCAGGCGCTTTACTTCTTTCGGCCAATCGTCGCGGGTGTAATTAACTGTTTCGTCGGCGCCCAGCTCGCGGGCCTTGGCCAGCTTCTCGTCTGAACTCGCCGTGGCAATTACGCGCGCGCCGAACAGCTTTGCGATCTGAATTCCGAGCGAGCCGACGCCGCTGCCCGCCGCGTGCACCAGAACGTCTTCGCCGGGCTGCAGCCGAGCCTGCGTCACCAGCATGTGCCAGGCGGTAACCGTCACCAGCGGCAGGGCCGCAGCCTCGGGCCAACTTAAGTTCTTCGGCTTGGGAATTACATTCACGCCCGGCACGGCGAGCAACTCTGCGTAGCCACCATCGCGCCCACTGCCAATGATGTCGTACTCGGGGCACATATTGTCGCGGCCAGAGAGGCATTGATCGCAATGACCGCAAGAGACGCCGGGCTGGACCATCACTTCGTCGCCGGGCTTTACCCATCTCACCAACTCGCCGACGTCACGCACCACGCCGGCCACGTCGTTGCCGAGAATGTGCGGCAGAGGGATCTTGATTCCCGGCAAACCGCCGCGCACCCACACGTCCAGGTGATTCAGCGCGCAGGCGCGCACTTCGATCAAAACTTCATTGGCTTTGATTTGCGGATCGGCGACGTCGGTAAACTTTAAAACTTCGGGACCGCCGTGAGTTTCGAAGATGACTGCTTTCATAAAAGAAAGATAAGCCAGGCGGGAATGCTGCGCAAATACTGTTCGGTAGCGGTTAGAGGCGGGCTACTGCCCGCCGTGTCGCAATGGATAGAAGGCGGGATGTAGCCCGCCTCTAAACGGAGGGGAGTTTGTTACTCGAGGAAAGCCTTCATTCGATCAAGCGCTTCGGCCCCAGCGGCTCCACGTTTTGCCCGTGGCGGATTCGACGGCGTCGTCGCGCATGCATGGTTTGACTGATTCCTTCGTCATGATTAGAACTCAGCTGATTGAATTGTGTTTGGTTCTTGCGTATGAAGAGTCCGCTGCTTCGCTCCGTTGGGAGCGAGATGTTTATAGCACCTCTCTTTCTCCCAATGACTGTTAGCTCCTTTAGGAGCGAAATCTTCTACCGCCCTCACGACAACATTGCGCTCCTAAAGGAGCTATCGATCCATTCAGCCTCGGGCTCTATAAACATTGGGCCCCTGACGGGGCCACAACTCGTTATTCCATCAAACAACCCAATGGCTATGCATCCCGATCGTATGCGACCCTTAACCATCGCTTCACTTCGTCGTCGATATCTTCCAGCGAAGCTATTTCAAATCGATGCGTGATTCGATCCTTCTTTGCATAGCCGCCCGTGTCGATCAACCGCTTGGGCGTTTTCAGGTTGCCGAGAGCCAGCCCAAAGTCGAGGCGTGTCTGCGTGGTAGGTTTGATTTGGGCGAACACGTGTTGGCGATACAGCGGGACGATCGTCTGGCAGGGACAAGCCTTCGCTTCCTTGCCCATGCTCAATCCCAGTTTTAGCAGCGCATCATAGATAGGCCTCAGATGTTCCTTCTTGCCTGAGAACATTTTTTCGACGTAATTTTCGGCGGCCATAAGGTAGTGATCCGGGTCGCCTGTCTCGTCACCCTTGCCAACCGAGCGTTCGGCTAACCACCAGGCCGTGTTGGTTCCCAGATGATACTGGGCCTTCAACCATTCGCGCCGTTCCGGTTCAGTTGGCGGCCCGTCCTTCTGGATGAGCTTCAGCCACTCTTCCAGCGACCGCCCGGTCTTCCGCTTCAATTCGCCGATCCACTTGATGGTCATCAGCACGCCGGGATGCACGCCGTAGATCGATTTCTTTGCCTTCTTCGTCGCCGTCTTAGCCATCGAGCACCTCTTTCCTGTCTCCCTCCCTTGGGGGAGACAGCGCGGGTCAATTTCTTAGCGTTCGTTGCGCCTTCGCGCCTTTGCGTGAGATTAGAAATTGCAGCCTCACGCCAAGGCGCAAAGACGCAAAGAAAATCAGCACGCTCACCGAAGAGCGAGGCCTGCGATTACGCGATGGGCTCTTCTTTCTCCTGACTCAGACTGAACCAGTTACCCGAGTTGTCCTTCAGCACGGTGGCGGTGCCCCACGACTGAACACTCGGCGGCCCTTTGAATTCGACGCCGCGCCCTTTTAAGTCATCGTAGGTTTTGTAGATATCGTCCGCGTCAAAGACTCCGCCGCCGAGCACGCCTTTGTCGATCAGCGACCTTAGTTGAGCGGCGGATTCTTCATCCAGGAGCATGCTCGCCTTTGGCTCCATCAAAATAATTTCAAAGCCAGGTTGGGTTTTGATTCGCATGGTGAGCCAGCGAAAGTCTTCGCCGAGCATGGCATCGGTATCGACTTCAAATCCCAACTTGTCTCGATAGAACTCGAGCGCTTCCTGCTGGTTCTTGACCCAGATCAGCACGTGCGACATTTTGGTGATCATATTCTCGATTCCCTCCGTCCAATTTAGGTCGGAGCATAAGATGTTTGACGGAAACTGGCTTCTCGAAAATTGCTAAAGGCGCGCGGCGGGGCGCTAGCACGACTGTCAGGGGGCTCACGTGTGAAGGGAAGGACGAGCCCTCTCTAACAGTTGGGCTAGTGCCCGCTACCCGGTCAAGAAATCGCTCGTGACAGCTCGTGGGTCTTATTTCGTTACGCTACCTACTCGCTATCGCGAGCGGTTCTGTACCTGTTTATTCCCCAGGCCGTACATGAGTATGAAGCAGCCCGGCACCTTGCGCAGGGACGCGCGTTGGCGCTCGCGATAAGTATTGGGCGCGTCGCCGACACAGCGGCGGAAAAGCGCGCTGAAGGACCCGAGACTCTGGAAGCCAACTTCAAAGCACACCTCAGTCACGCTGAACTCTTCGGAACAAAGCAACTCTTTGGCCTTCTCAATTCGCCGATGGATTAGATACTGGTGCGGCGTGGTGGAGAACGTTTCGCGAAACAAGCGCAGGAAGTGATAGCGCGACAGGCACGCTTGCTTGGAAATTTCCTTTAGATCCAAAGGCAGGTCATAACATTCGTCAATATAACGGCGCGCGCGGCAAAGGCGCTCGTGAATATCCGAGCCGTTGGGTTTTGCTTGCACGGCAGTTCGTCCCCTCATCTGCTTAGATGGTGTCACTCGTTCTAATGCGACGGATTCAGATGGTCGACGAGATTTTACAGCGAGTTGGTGTAAAGCAGAAGGTCCGTAGCAAGTCAGCGCGAACGGTAGCACGTTACAGAACCGCGTCTATGAAGCGGGCGTCGGAGTCAAGAGAAAATTGAGCAGGCTTTGCCTTGGCCGCCGGACCAGTGTGGTCGCAGGCGACAGTAAAGCGAACAAGTTTTCGTTGGCTCACGAT
>JAWVDF010000069.1:0-30688 GCA_033857635.1 Blastocatellia bacterium | reverse complement strand
TTCATCGCTGGGATCAGGTCGTTATGTCAGTTGCAGCCCGCAAAGCGGGCGACAGACTGTCCGGTTAATCGCGTGATCGCGAGTGCATTTCTGTCGCCCGTTTCACGGGCTCGGCCTGTTTTCTGCCCATGATCCCAGCACTAAAGTGCTGGGCTACTATCGGTCGTCCGCTCCGCGGACTGCGCTTTATCCGCTTTCATGAATAATGCGGGTTAGAGAGCCGCCTGCTAGAGTAAGACGATCACGAAACCACACGAATCGCTCTGCTGGTTTAGTGTGATTTCGTGGATCTTCTTCCAGCGAAAAGAAACACGAAAGCAAATCAAGACTCCACCTGGTCCGAAGGTATTAGAGACGCTTCGCGCTGTTACGTCGCGGACGCGAATAGTTTCGCGCGCCAGATAATCAGGGTCGAGATGATCAAGGCCACCGTGCAGGCCGCGCCGCCTTCAATCCCGTAAGCCCCGCCGGTCAACCAATCCGGTCCGGCATTGATAGCCTGCAATAGAGGCGCGGGCGCAATTCGCTCAATGCCGCTAACGGGAAAACCGAGGACGGACGCCTGGGCCCAGTTCCACGACCAATGCAGCGCCAACGGCAACCACAAGCTGCGCGTGCGCAGATAGGCAACGGCTAGCCAAACCCCGGCCAGCGCCGTGTTCAAAAAAGTGAAACCGGGCACCGCGTGCGGATTGTTGAGATGAACTGCAGCGAACGGGATCGAAGTAAGTAGCACGCCCAGCCATGCGAGCTTCGCACGCGTCAGAGTCTGCAGCGGGTAGCCCCGAAAAACGATTTCCTCGGCCGCGGCCGCAAACACAAAGAGGAGTAGTGACACTCCCAGCGTCTGCCCGATCAAGCGCGCTCCCGCTGGATCAAATCGGAAGTGAACACCGCGAGTTATCGTCGCCAGCATCGCCGCCAGAACAAGTGTCAACGCGCCCAGCACAGATCCGAGTCCAAGATTCTTCAGCCAGCCGCGATGCGGCGAGCACCCCAACGCTCGAAAGGGTAACTCTTCGAAAAGTGCTCCACACGCCCAACCGACCAGTAAGCCCGAGAACAGAATCGATCCATGCCCAGCGACAAAGGCCCAGTTGCTGTTTCCCATATCAGCGGGGCTAAGATGAAGCGCCGCCGCGAGAACCAGGAACAAAACTACCTGGCTAAGTTGTACGCAGACTAGAAACGCAACCGCGAATATCGCCAGCCGCCAACCACTGCGCAGGTGTTTCTTTTCATCCAGAAAAAAGTTGTGGGCTTCCATCGGGTCGCGGCATTCTAGCATCTTGAAGGTCGCTTGCCGCGTCCGAAGTGTCAGAAGCCCGACCGTGAGGGAGGGCCCCGCTGGTGACACAGTTGATGAAGAAACCCCGCGGCGCACCATTTTGTCCAACCCTACCTGGCACCGGGCGTTGCCCTTGCTTACGCGCGGGCTTCTGACACTAAGCGGTAGCAAAGCCGCCACACGTGCTCTATGCTAAACTTCACCCGCGAATTCCATGTTTGAACCAACCGTCTAAGTGAAAAAAAGCAGCGCTCAAACTGTTAAGGCTCGAGAGGCGACGCCGCTGCGCGGGAGCCGTCGCACAGTACCCTGGCTCCTGGCGGGCATCGTGGCGGTTCTGCTGGCGCTCATCGTCGCTCAACAACTTCTCAACCGCGGCTCGGTAGTAACGCCGGAAACCGGATCAGACACGCTCCTGCTCTACGCGTTGTCTTCGCTCAATTTTGCGGCCTTCATCGTCTTCAGTTTTATTCTTCTTCGCAGTCTCTTGAAACTGCGCCGCGAACGGCGCGAGGGGCAAACCGGATCCCGAATTCAGACGCGGCTGCTGGTCTACTTTATTGGACTGAGTCTTCTGCCCATCGCCGCGATGGCTGCGTTCTCTTATCTGTTCCTCAACCGCTCGATCGAAAAATGGATGGGGCGCCTGCCTGAGAACGTGGTTGAGCGCGTGCGCGAACAGCAGCGCGACAACCTCACGGCTCAGAACAGTAAGCTGCGCGAAACTGCGACCCTGTTGGCGACTGCGATCAAGGCCCGGCCGCAGTCTGAATGGCAGACCACTTTGGATCAGTTGGCGGCGACCGGCGAGCTGTCGGCGATCGAGATCATTTCAGACAATGGACAAGCATTGGCCCACAGCGAGGCGCCTCTGCCCCAGGCTCAACGCGACGAGTTGAATAGCGTGCTGCAACGCGGGCGTGCTCCCGACGCACAAGCCAATGAGACTCTCGCGGACGGCAAGGGATTTGATCTCACTGCGGTCCCACTAATGGGGACGTTGCGTTTGATACTCGTGCCGCGTCGTCTCGGGGACACCGACGTGAACGACACGATTGCCGGCTCGCAACGCGAGTACCAGCATTTGCTGCAGAGGCAACGCAAGGTTCGGCTGCTCGGCCTTTCCACGCTCGGGCTCATGACGCTGCTGTTGCTGTTCGCATCAACGTGGGTGGCTATACATCTCGCCCGCGGTTTGGCGGCTCCGATCAGATCGCTGGCTGAAGCGTCAAAGGAAGTTGCCCGGGGCAATCTCTCGCACCGCGTGGACACGATCGCTGACGACGAGCTGGCGCTGCTGGCCGAATCGTTCAATCAAATGACGGCCGAGCTTGATCAGAACCGGCGGCACATCGAAGACGGGGCGACGGCTCTGAGAGAAAAGAACCTGGCGCTGGAGGAACGTCGCAACTATATCGAGACGGTGCTCGAGTCACTTTCGACCGGCGTAGTCTCGCTCGATCAAAACGATTGCGTGACCACCATCAACACAGCAGCGATCTCAATCTTGAGATTGAGCGAGGCTCCGCCGGCCTCGGCAAAGCTGACAACTTTATTGAGCAGCGAGGACCGGGTTGCGCTCGATCGACTGTTGCGTCGCGCGCGTCGCGCCGGACGGGCCGCAGAGCAGAGCCAGTTGACGCGCGGCGCGGTAGGCGGTGCGATCCCTGTCGCTCTGACTGCGACTGCGTTAAGAGGCGGCGCCGGCGCTGACCGCGGAGTGGTGCTGGTGATTGAAGACCTCTCGGAACTGTTATCGGCACAGAGGGCCGCCGCCTGGAGCGAGGTGGCGAGGCGCATCGCCCATGAGATCAAGAATCCGCTCACGCCGATTCAGCTTTCGGCGGAACGAATCGCCCGCAACTTCCGCGTGCGCCTTAACGGCATCGGGTCAGAACCGGGAGCGGTAGCGACCGGGCCAAACGGTTCGATCGAGGGATCCGAAGATTCAAACGGCAACGGCTTTGCTCTTACCGAAGAGAACCGCGAAGAGCTCACCCGAGTAGTTGAAGAGTGCACGACCTCAATCACACGCGAAGTCGCCGGCTTAAAAGCCCTGGTTGACGAATTCTCGCGGTTCGCGCGGATGCCGACACCGCGCATGGAAGCCGGCGATCTGAATGAAGTCATCAGGCAAACAGCTCAACTGTACGCCGATCGTCTGGAAGGCGCAGAACTGCATCTACTGCTGGCGGAACAGCTGCCGCCTGCGATGCTGGACACCGAACAACTGAAACGAGTGTTCGTGAACCTGACTGACAATGCGCTCGAATCGCTGGCGACCACGCCGGATGGCCGAGGCCTCACGATTAGGACCAGACACGACGCGGCCCGTGATCTGTTAATAGTCACGGTCGAGGATACCGGCGAGGGAATTCCGGCAGGAGATTACAAACGACTCTTCCAACCTTATTTTTCCACCCGCGGACGCGGCACGGGTTTGGGCCTGGCCATCGTTGCGCGGATTATTACTGAGCATGGCGGACGAGTTTATGCGGAAGGGAACGTTCCGCACGGGGCGCGATTTGTGATTGAGCTGCCAGTTACAGAAACGCGATCGGTACCGAACGGGTGACCGGCAAGGATGCCGGTGAACCGCAGGCAAGGATGCCTGCGCTCCCACGATGCGCTCCAAAAGATGTCTGAATCAATCCTAATTGTTGACGACGAGCGCGGCATCCGCGAGACGCTCAGCGCTGTCCTGCGCGACGAAGGCTTCAACGCCGACGCGGTCGCCAGCGGCGAAGAATGTCTGAAGGCGATTGCCCGCCGCGCCTATGGCTGCATTCTGCTTGATGTGTGGCTGCCGGGAATCAACGGGCTGGAAACGCTGAGTCAGATGCGCGCGTTGAATTGCGACGCCGCGGTCGTGATCATCTCGGGCCACGGCAACGTTGAAACTGCCGTGCGCGCCACGAAGCTCGGCGCCTTCGACTTTATCGAAAAGCCCCTGTCGATAGAGAAGACCGTGCTCACCGTGAGGAACGCTCTGCGGCAGAGACAACTCGAGCGTGCTAATGAAGAAATGTCCGCTGAACTGAAAGCCGAGTATGAGATGGTCGGCGAGTCGGTGGCCATGCGCGCTTTGCGCAAACAAATTACCGTGGTCGCCCCGACGGATGGCCGTGTCTTGATCTCAGGAGAGTCAGGCGCCGGCAAGGAACTAGTAGCGCGCGCTATACACGCGCAATCTCGTCGCGCCGCTGCTCCTTTTATAGAAGTGAATTCAGCCGCCATCCCGGAAGAATTGATCGAGTCGGAATTGTTCGGTCACGTGAAGGGCTCGTTCACGGGCGCGACTGCGGCCAAGAAAGGCAAGTTCGAAGTTGCCGACGGCGCCACGCTTTTTCTCGACGAAGTCTCTGACATGAGTCCGAATGTACAGGCGAAAGTGCTGCGGGTTTTGGAAGAGCAACGGTTCGAACCAGTCGGCAGCAATACTCCTGTTAGTGTGGATGTGCGCGTGATTGCCGCGACGAACAAACGTCTGGACGAAGAGATCGAGAAGGGAACTTTCCGTAGTGACCTTTTTTTCCGGCTCAACGTTATCCCTTTCGAGGTGCCGCCGCTGCGCGACCGTTTGGAAGATGTTGAGTTGCTGGTCGAGCACTTCAATCAAAAATTTGCCAAGGCGTACGGCAAAAAGCCCAAGCGCTTCGATCCCAAAGCAATTGAAGCCATGCAGAAATATTCCTGGCCCGGCAACGTGCGTGAACTGCGAAATACCGTTGAGCGCGTAATGATCCTGCACCAGAAGGGCGCCGTGGCTGTGAAGGACCTGCCGGCTTTCGGCGAGGAAGAACCGCCGGCATCCTCATATCGTTTCCCCTCCTTCAAAGAAGCCAGCGATGCCTATCACCGCGAATTCATTCAACGCAAACTCGACGAGGCCGGCGGCAACGTTTCGCGCGCGGCTGAGTTGATGGGGATAGATCGCAGCCACCTGTACCGGCGGATGAGGGCGCTGGGGCTGAGTGCGCGGGGGTAGCCAATGCAATAGGTTTGCTATGGCTGGAAGTACGTTGCCGCGTTGGCGCTTATAGATGAAATAGTTTTGCCTTGACAGACTAAGCGTCCGTCAATAGGATCAATGTGCGACTGATAGGGCTTCCTTCTAGAAGCCCGAATGGCATTAGCCAATCAGCCGCCTTTTTCTTTTGGACCCTCTCAATGTATCTCTAATGTATCTTGACGAATCCGGCAATCCCGATGATCCCTCAGACACTCACTTCGTCGTCGCGGGAGTCGCGGTCTTCGAGCGCGTTACCTTCTTCTTATCTCAAGCGGTCGATTTGGTTCAGGAAAAGCATTTTCCGGCGAAACAAGGGCTCTGGCTGATGGCTCGCGATTAAATTGAAAAGTGGCCCTGTGCTACAATTCGCTCGAGGGTAACAATGGTAGCGAACCTGGAAGCAACAATCGAGGATCTATACGCTCTGCCGCATGAACAGAAGGCTGAAATCGTCGACGGAGAGATTGTCCTTATGTCGCCCACCGGAGCTGCGCCAAGTTACGCCGCCAGCGAAATCTTTGTCAGCTTGCGCGAGTACTCGCGCCCGATGAAGGCGGGCTACGCGTTTAATGATAACGCGGCGTTTAGAGTCTACTTGCCAAATCGCAAATCGTTCAGTCCCGATGCAGGCTATTACACCGGTAAATGGACCGGCATGAAGTTCTTTGAGGGCGCGCCAGTTTTTGCGGTTGAGGTGCGAAGTGAAGGAGACTACGGCCCGGCAGCTGAAGGCAAGATGGCCCGCAAGCGAGGACACTACTTTGCCGCGGGAACGTTGGTGGTTTGGGATGTGGATTTACTCGGCGACCACGTCGTCAAGTCATACACGTGCAACGATCCTGACAGTCCAACCATCTACGGGCGTGGCGAGATAGCCACAGCGGAGCCAGCGGTGCCGGGATGGTCATTGGCGATTGACGATTTATTCATGGAATGACTGCCCACCTTTCCCGCGGTTGGCATCCTAAGTACGAGGCATTAATGGATTACACCACCAGAGAATTACTGAAACGTTACGCGAAGATGGCCACGGGCCAGCCGTTCGCGCCGGTTCTGCTCAATATTTTAGTTACATCCGTGTGCGACATGCGTTGCACGCATTGTTTCTTTACCGACGAGTTGGACGATCGGCCGCGGAAGAAACTCCAGATGAAGACGCACGAGATTGATCGCATAGCGGAGACGCTGGGCGGCAACCTTGGCGTGCTGATTCTCGCCGGCGGCGAGCCGTTCACTCGCAAAGACCTGCCGGAAATCGTCAGCTCGTTCTATCGTCACAACAATCTCGAATCGGTTTACCTGATGTCGAATGGACAAATTCAGAAACGAATCTTTCCAGATGTCACCCGCATCCTCGAAGAATGTCCGAACCTCAACGTCACGGTCGCCATGGGCATCGATGGCCTGGAATCGCAACATGACAAGATTAGGCAGAAGGCCGGATCGTGGAAGATTGCTATAGAAACTGCGCGCGAACTGAAGGCGATGAAAAAGCAGTTTCCGCGTCTCGATCTACAGACGTGCACCTGCTTTATGCATTCCAATCAGGACACGATTTTCGATTGGTATGATTTTCTGAAGCACGATCTGCAGCCGGACAAAGTCAACTTCAATTACATTCGTCCGCCTTCCGCAGATCCGGTCGAGTTGGATATCGATCATAGCCGCTACGCAAAACTGGCGCAGATGATTGATGACGATTCGCGTCACGCGGCCATCAAGAATAACTACGGTGGCAAGGCCGGCTACTTCAAGGCCGCCATCGACATTTACATGCACGGCCTGATCACCAAAACTCAGGAAACTCAAAAGGCCCAGCTGACCTGTTACGCGGGCACCGCCGGCGCGGTGATCTATGACGAAGGCACTCTGTCATCATGTGAGAACCTGGCGCCGATCGGAAACCTCCGCGATCACGATTGGAACTTTCAGGGCATCTGGTTGTCCGAAGCGATGAAGGCCCGCCGCAAGCAGGCGGCCGACGGTTGCTTCTGTACCCACGAGTCGAATTGCTATTACCCGTCTTTGCCTTTCAATCCGAAGCACTTGATCAAGATCAAGAGGCTGGAACGCGAGATGAAAAAATCGCGGAAGGAATTTGACAAGCAGGTTGAGCCGCGGCCAGACGGAGTCACCGTTAACGTTTGAAAAGCTATTCTGAGCAACGGCGTTTCGGAGTACCGACTTCAGTCGGGTATTTCTTCTGAAGAAAGGCCCAACTAAAGTTGGTACTCTAAACACCGCTCGGCGCACGACAGTCACTTCATGAATCCGAACGCTCCGAAAATTTTGATCATCTCTTCCGATACCGGCGGCGGGCATCGCTCGGCGGCGGCAGCGATCGTAGCCGGGATTCAGAACGTAGTCGAAGGCGACTCGTACGCTATTCGCGTGGTGCGGGCGGTCGAGGAATCACATCACATCACCGCCAGGATGGTCGCCCTCTATAACTGGATGCTGCGCAACAAGCAGCACTGGATGAAATATCTCTACTGGGCCATGAACCGCTTTCGTCCCGAAACGCGCGAGTTCTTTCAATCGCGCTGTATCGGTTTTGTCCGCGAGCTGTTTGAGCGCTGGTGCCCGCATATCGTGGTCAGCGTCCATCCCATGACGCAACACCTCTTCGCGCGCGTGCTGAAAGAACTTGGCTTGGCTGATCGGATCCCGCTGGTTACTGTGGTCACCGATCCCTATTACGGTTTTTGGAAAGGCTGGGCCTGCGACGACGTCAGGTTGTATCTGTGCGCGACCGAAGATGCGCGCCGGCAATTGATCGACTATGGCATCGCCCCTGAGCGTATCAAGGTTTCGGGCATGCCCGTCCATCCAAAGTTTTCCTTTCCGGGCGATCGGGCGGCCCAGGTTGCACGCACAGCGCTCGGCCTCGATGCCGACAAGTTCACGGTGTTCGTCAACGCGGGCTGGGAAGGCGGCGGAAACATTCCGCAGATCTTCCGTGAGCTGGTGCGTGGTGAACTTGATGTCCAGGCGATCTTTCTGGCCGGCCGGAACGAGGCCCTGAAGCACGAGGTCGAAACGATGGCCGCCGAAGCTAAGTTTCCGATCAAGGTGATTGGTTACTCTGACGAAGTTGAAAAACTTTTGGGTGCGGCCAACGTCATGATTTCCAAGTTGGGCGGGTTGAGCACGTTCGAAGCTTTGAGTTGCCGTGTGCCGATAATCGCCGACGGCATCACCGAACCGATGCCGCAGGAGGCGGGCACCGTGAACTTGATCGTCAAGAGCGGCGCTGCCGTTCTGCTGCGACGCGCGTCGGATGTGGTCCCGGTCGTGCGCCGGATGATTGATGATTCGAAGCACTATGCGGCTATGCGCGCGGCGACCATCAGCCTGGCTCTCCCGAATGCCACCAAGCGCATCGTCGAGGAAATTACTGCTTTAATTCCACTGCCACCCGCGGCTGAAGAGAAGCTGCCTGCGCATGAGCAACTGGTTTAGGCGGCGCGGCTTGAAAGCCGCGCGCTAACCATCTTGCCATCGCTCTTCGTTTCATTAACACCGGGCTTTGGCCCGGTGACTTTTTGCATGGCGAGGGGAAACCGTTTTAAACGGTTTCCTCCCCTTCCAGTTGTTGACGAATCACCGGGCTAAAGCCCTGTGCTAATAAGAAAGCCGTCATAATACCTAGCCTGATCAGGGCCAACATCCAGCTCGTCTTGACTGGCACAGTCGCTTCGCGTTCTAATCCCCGTTTCATCCAAGCTCTTAATTCGGAGTCGAAAGTTTACCGAGCATCAGGCCGGTGGCACAGGAGATTGTAAAGAGTGAGTCTGTTACTCGAAGGAAAGCGGGCGTTTATTACAGGTGGCACGCGCGGCATCGGCGCGGCGCTTTGCGAGGTGTTCGCGCGCGAAGGCGCCGACGTAGCCTTCAATTATAATTCGCGCGACGATCTGGCGGATGAGGTCAAGCAGAAGATCGAAGCGCATGGCCGCCGGGCCCGATCATTCAAGGTGTCGGTCATCGATCGTTTCGGCATGAAGCATTTGACTCGCGAACTCGTCACGGAATGGGGCGGCATAGACATACTGGTAAACAACGCGGCCATTAACCGCGGCGATAACTTCGCGACGACAACTGATCGCGCCTGGGACGAAGTAATCGGCGTTAATGTCGGCAGCCTGTTTGCCGTCACCAAGCCGATGTACAAGCAGATGATCCGGCAGCGCAAAGGGAAGATCCTGAACATCACTTCGATTGGCGCGATGCGCGCGCTGCCGACCGCAGTGCACTACGCAACATCCAAGGCCGCGATGATTGGCTTTACCAAATGTCTCTCGCGCGAAGCTGGGACTTTCGGCGTCAACGTAAACGCGATTGCCGCCGGCATCTTCGATACCGATTTGGCGCAACAGCTACCGGAAAGGCTTTTACAGATGCATGAATTCTGGGCCTCAGCCGGCCGCCTGGGCCGTCCCGCTGAATTGGCCGAGTTCGCTGCGTTTATGGTCAGCGATCGCAACTCGTTTATGAACGGCGAAGTCGTAATCGTCGACGGCGGCGCGATTACTTAAAGTATGGATTCGGATCGTGAAGAAACCTGGGCCAGTCGGTGAGCAGAGCGGCAATCAGAATTGCTGACAAGCAGACGTAGACAGTCCAGAAGAACCAGAACACGAAAGCCCGGATAACATCCGACTGTAAGTCCTCACTCACATTCCGTCTATCATCTCGGGACGCCAGCCTATCATTTAGATTTCTCGATCTCATCCAGTCTCTTTTCCAAAGCCCGGATTCGTTTCGGAAGGTCTCCAAGTTTTTTGAAGACCGCAATCGCGCGCCAGAACGCACTCACTTCAAAGGCCGGAGTGCCAACCAGTATTGCACCCGGTGCGACATCGTTCGGCACGCCACTTTGAGGATAGAGTATCGCATCATTGCCTACAGTGATATGCCCGCCGATGCCTACTTGTCCAGTGAGAATGACGCGATCGCCGACGCGCGAGCTGCCCGCCATGCCGACTTGCGCGCAGAGCAGGGCATCTTCGCCGACCGCGCACGAGTGGCCCACCTGGATTAGGTTGTCGAGCTTGGCCCCGCGTCTGATCCGCGTCTCTCCGGTTGAGGCGCGGTCGATCGTTGTACCGGCGCCTATCTCAACGTCGTCTTCGATCACCACGCGACCTGTCTGAGGAATTTTCAGCCAGCGACGCTGCTCATCTTTGGCGAAGCCGAAACCATCGCTGCCGATGACTGCGTTGTTGTGAACGATCACGCGGCGCCCTACGACTGAGTTCTCGCGAATTGCCACCCCGGAATGAATTACTGAGTCCTCTCCGATGGAAACGTTGTCGGCGATAGTCACGTTGGGATGAATCTGAACGCGCTCTCCGATCTGTGCGTGGCGACCAATAACCACGTGAGCACCGATGAAGCTGCTTTCAGCGATTTTTGAACTTGCATCGATCACCGCCGAGGGATGAATTCCCGGCTCGAATGGAGCGGGTGGATGAAAGAGGACGAGCGCACGGGTAAATGCCAGATACGGATCCTTTGCCCGCAGGACCGCGATGTCTGCGCGGACTACTTCAGTATCTTCGCCCACGTAAATCGCCGAAGCGCCGGTTGTGTTCACGCGTGAGGCGTAGCGCGGGTTGGACAAAAAAGTTACCTGGCCCAGTTGTGCCTGGTCGAGCCCGGCGGCTCCTGCAACTTCTATCTCTGCGTCTCCTGGGCCGCAGCGCGCTCCGGTTTGAGCCGCGAGTTCGGAAAGTTTCATGGGCGTGAGTTTATCGCATCCCGGTCTAAAAGGCGCACGTTCGATCTAAAATCAGCCTCTTCTTTGCGCCTTCCGGTGCCCTTTGCGCCTTTGCGTGAACTAAATGTTTGATGGTGATATTTCACGCAAAGGCGCTAAGCCAATACTTAAGTCGCAAAGAAAATCAAACCTCACAACTCGGGACTTCATTTCACATCATGCTGACCGGATCGATTTCAACTGTGACCGAACGCAAATCGTTCCCGGCTTTCCCCAGAACCTGCAAAGCTGAGTCGATCACGGCGCGCATTTGTTTACGGCTGCGTGACTTGATCAGCAATTGTATGCGGTGTTCGCCGCGCAGACGGGCGAGGGGCGCGGGCGCGGGGCCCAGGATGCGACAGGCGTGATCCCGGTTCGCTGCGGCCAGGGCCTGACGCAACTGTTGCGCGGTGGCATTGGCTCGGACCGGATCCTTGTGCCTGATCAGTATCAGCGACAAGACGACGAAAGGCGGATAGCCGTGGTTACGTCGATGGCGAATCTCTTCTTCATAAAATCCCGGGTAGTCCTGGGCGCACGCGTGTCGCAAGGCATAGTGATGTGGATGATATGTTTGAATCAAAACTCGCCCGGGCAAATCGCCGCGGCCCGCGCGGCCGGCCACCTGCGTGATTAATTGAAAAGCCCGTTCAGCCGCGCGAAAATCCGGCAGAGCCAATCCGGCGTCAACGGAAACCACGCCTACCAAAGTTACGTTGGGAAAGTCATGACCCTTCGCCAACATCTGTGTGCCGACCAACAGATCCAGTTCACCTTTCTCGAAATCAAGCAGGGTCTTTTCGAACTGGTGCCGGCGTGTCTTGGTATCGCGATCGATGCGTCCGATGCGCAGAGAAGGGAAGCGCTTGCGCAGAAGTTCTTCGATCTGCTCGGTGCCTTCGCCCACGTAGTAGATGTACCTGCTGGCGCAGGTTGGGCACTGCGTAGGCGCGCGCTGATGGTGGTTGCAGTAGTGACAAATCAGAGTGCGATCGGTTTTATGATAGGTGAGGGAAACGTCGCAGTTCGGGCAGTTGATTGATTCGCCGCACGAGCGGCAGAGAATGAAACTGGAAAAGCCACGCCGGTTCAAGAGAATTATTGACTGCTCACCGCGATCTTTCGTGTGGCTGATTTCGCTTAACAGCTCATCTGAAAAAACTGCCGGCTTCTTGTGCCGCGCAAAGACCTCACGCATGTCGATCATCTCGGCCCGGGCCATCGCACGATTAGCGACCCGTTCGGGCAGGTGAAGGTAGGCATACTTTCCCACCTGGGCGTTATGAAACGATTCCAGGGAAGGAGTAGCCGAGCCCAACACCACGACCGCGGATTCCTTTTGAGCCCGGACGATTGCAGTATCGCGCGCGTGATAGAAAGGAGACTCTTCCTGTCGATAGGAAGAGTCCTGCTCTTCGTCGATGATGATCACGCCCAGTTTCCGGACCGGCGCGAAAACAGCCGAGCGTGTTCCCAGCACGACGCGCGCTTCGCCGTTTCGCAAACGCGACCACTCGTCAAAGCGCTCGCCCTTCGAGAGAGAGGAGTGAAAAATCGCGATCTGTCCGCCAAAGTGAGCTCGTAAACGTCGAGACAGAATCGGAGTCAGCGCTATCTCGGGAACCAGCATCATGGCGCCGCGACCGAGGTCGAGAGCGGTTTGCATAGCACGAATGTAGATTTCAGTTTTGCCGCTGCCGGTGACGCCATGCAGAAGAAACGGCGCGAAGACCTTTTCACTCAACCGCTGTTCAATAGATCGTAGGGCGTCCGCTTGAGCGTCCGTCAGTTTGAAGACTTCCATGTCGGGCAGTTCTGCTCGCGACAGCGGATCGCGCCGCACATCTTCTTCGAACTCGGTAACGGCGCCACGTCTGACCAGCGTGCGGATGACGGACTCGCTCACGTCAGCGGCCTTAACCAAATCGCTAACCGCCATCGTGTTCTGGTGAGCACCAAGAATTTCGATGGCCCGTTGCTGCGCCTTCGTTATTCGCTTGTCGTCGGTTCCCGATTCAGAGTTGACGAGACGAACGGCGCGCCGTCGCTTGGCCCGGGTTACGGTTGATCGAGTTCGATAGGAACGCTCGATCAGGCCTTTCGCTTCCAGCTCTCGGAGCCACTGCGGAGGCTTCGCGGCGCCGATTCGCAAACAAAACGCGCCCAGTTCGAACTCCCCTTCGTCTGCCAGTAGTCTTAATGCGATGGCCCTTGCTTTTACAGCATCGCCGATTTCGAAATCCGCCAGCGCATCGAGTCCCTGCGGAGTGATCGAGACTGTCTGTTCGACACTCGCATTTATTCCAGCGGGTAGCGCCGCGCGCATCACTTCGCCCCAGGGCGCGGCGTAATAATCCGCGACCCAACGCGTGATCTCCAGAACTTCTGTGGTCAGGGGCGGATCTATGTCCAGCAATTCCTGAACTTCCTTGATCTCTGATTCGACGAGACTGGTGCCCGCCCGAAGGCGTGGAAGCAGCGCCACGATGTAGCCAGTCGCCGGTTTCGTTCCCAGTCGAACCATCACACGCGAACCGACGCGCGCGATCTGCTGGATCGAAGGCGGCAGCCGGTAGGTAAATGTTTGGGTGAGATGGACGGGGAACGCCACCTGGGCGTAGACGGGGAGATGATTCGCAGTTGAGACTACAGACGTCATGAAGGGGTTAATTCGATTCGCGAGCGAAGGTTAACGCGAACCGCAGCACGATGAAAGTCTACGCGGGATTACGCAGCACGCGGCGGAAGATTGTCGAGATAATCGCGGACTTTCTTCAAATCTTCCCATGTCTCTCTTTTCTTTGACGGGTCGCGCAGCAAGTAGGCCGGATGGAACGTCGGCATTACTTTAATACCCCGAAAGTCCTGAAACTTGCCGCGCACGCGAGTGATTCCCTCGCGAACCTCCAGCAGATTTCGCAGGGCGGTATTTCCCATAACTACGATTACGTCCGGCTTGACCGCGGCAATCTCGCGAAATAGAAAGGGCCGGCAGATCGCAGCTTCCTCGAGTGTCGGTTGTCGGTTGCCCGGCGGCCGGCAACGATTGACGTTGCCGATCAAAACCTCTTCGCGCTTCAATCCGATCGCTTCAATGATCTTGGTAAGGAGTTGGCCGGCGCGGCCTACGAACGGCCGTCCCTGCGCGTCTTCGTCAGCACCCGGCGCTTCGCCAACGAACATCAAACGAGCTTTATGATTTCCAAAAGTATTGACTACTTGTGTCCGCCCTTCACATAGCCCGCAACGGGTGCAGTCGCCAATGTCGCGCCAAATGTCTTCCATGCTTTCCTTGGATTGAGACGTGACCGGCTCAGCGAACAGTGTTGCCGGTGGGCGCGCAAATAATGCCGCGCGGCTCAACGATTGATCTTCTTCTGCAGACGAAGCTGGTGGTCGTACCGTCGTCGTCGGCCCCGGCAAATGGACAGCCGGCACTGTCGACAGCGAGGCTGTGCGTTTGCTTGATAAGGCGATGGTCTCAACGCCAAGCTCCGCAAGATACAAAGTGTACTCGCGCGACTGCTCCAGCAAATCGAGCAGCTCGGCCCTGGTTGGATCAGAATTCATTGTTTCACGCACTTTGGATTGAAGCGGCCTTATTGACCGGGAACTTGCGGCGTAACTGCACCACTTCATCAAGAATCCGATGGGCAATCTCAAGCTTGGACATTAGCGGTAACTCGATCGGTTGCTGGTGGTCGCGAAGCAGAATCACTACGGCGTTGTTTTCCGAATCAAAGCCTGAGCTTTCGCCAGAGACATCGTTGGCGACAATAGCATCCAGATCCTTTTCGACTAGTTTAGCGTGTGCGTTTGTCAGCAAGTCATTTGTTTCTGCCGCGAATCCGATTACGAGTTGGCCCTTTGTTCGACCTCGGGCCACCTCCCCCAGAATGTCGGTTGTGCGCTCGAGTTTCAACTCAATTTCCGATTCTGACTTTTTGATTTTGGTCGAAGCTTTTTCTCTCGCGCGATAATCCGATACCGCCGCCGCTCCCATGAAGACCGAGGCTCCAGCTGCCTCGCGGGCAACCGCAACTCGCATTTCTTCGGCGGTGTTGACGCGTACCACGCGCACGTCGCGGGGAGGCTCGACACTGGTTATCCCGGCGATGATCGTTACCTCGGCGCCCCTTTCGCGGGCGGCCTGGGCGAGCGCGAATCCCATTCGTCCGGACGAACGATTCGAAATAAAGCGAACGGGATCGATGGGTTCACGCGTGGCTCCGGCGGTAATCAGAAAGCGTTCGCCGCTCAGGTCTTCTGAATGGGCGCTGGTCTGTCTTGAACTTCGGGCCTCGTTTCCGGACAGATTTCCTTGGCGGTGCTCGCGCAGCAAATCCAGGGCGGCCGAGACAATTCTTTCCGGCTCACTCAGACGGCCAGGCCCGAAGGCGCCACAAGCCATTTCACCTTCGTCGGGATCAATGAGAATTACTCCGTCATCACGAAGCTTCTGAAGATTCCGACGAGTTGCCGGATGTTCCCACATGACTGTATTCATTGCCGGCGCGACCAGCACGGGAGCAGTACAGGCGAGATAGGTCGAGCTAAGAAAGTCGTCGGCGATTCCATTAGCGAGTTTCGCCAGGGTGTTAGCTGTCGCCGGGACGATGATGAACAAATCAATAGTTTGGGAAAAAGTGATGTGTGCGATCGGGTCGGGATTATCGGCCGCGTAATCGTCGACCAGCACATAAGATCCCGAGAGCGCGCGAAAGGTAAGAGGTTGAATGAACTCGCAGGCGTGCTTGGTCATGGTAACGCGGACTTCGCAGCCCAAGCGCTGCAGGCCGCGCAGTACCTCTATCGCTTTATACGCCGCGATGCCGCCTGTGACGCCGAGGGCCACGCGGCTCCCTGCGACTTCCTGCTCGACCTGTTTATTAGTCATCTTGAAATTGAAATGTAACATCGCTGAATTACTGGTGCAATACAGCGAGATCAGAGGGGGAGTACAATCCCGGGCCATTACAACTGGCCCACGGCGCTTGCTTGAGCTAAAGTAGTCCATCGTTCTGGTTCAATGCGACTGGCGGCCGGATGAAGCCAAAACGTATCTGAGGTGTGTTCAATGCCGAAACTAAATAATTTGTCACGTCTCTTTATCTCGCTGACAGTTCTCCTGTTGTTTAGCGGAGTAGTCACAGCTCAACGCTCGACTGCGGGGGATTCGAGTGAAGATTTCGGACCAGTCATGCGTGCATATCTTGGATACCTCAACAATGAGCAGGAAGTCGTGGACGACCGAGCCAGCCGCCGAGAAATTAATGGCGCCTACTACCATCGGAACTCAAGCCGCATTCGCGCCCTCAGACAAATGGCGTTCCGGCTGGTCCGTCAGAGTGGGAATGATTATGTGCCCGAGCTTGAGGCGGTGACACGGGATGAACTGAGCACGCTATTCGAGAATCCTCCCAGAGTCGCGAATTTTCGACCAAACGAGGTAGTCGGCAACAAACTTAGGTTCCTGGGAACGATCAATTCTGGAGAGGCGTTCTATCTTTTTGCCCGTCTGGATCCCTACGAGCAGGCGGAATTAATGCAGCAACAGAAGAAAGATTCAGTGATCGTTTCCGCGGGTTCGGGACCAGTGTCGGCGGGTGGCCAGCGCGTGGGTCAAAGCCCTTCTCGTCCTCGACGGACCTCGCCTAAATAGGATCGGCTTAGTCAATCTGAAACTCTGGTCACGAGGCTTTCCTCTTTATTTATAGTACCTTGCAGGGTGAGCCGCGACCTTTCCTCCAACCAGCCAGGAAAACACAAATTCTTGACAGGCTTTGGGAAAAAAGCTCTTTACAGAGGCCCGACCCCGTGCTATCTTCCCCAAAAGCTAGCTAATACTGTGGCTTTGGTCTTTGGGATCAAGGGTTAATTTGTTGACATATAGGCCGGAGTTCGTGTAAAAAGGCTAGTTAGATATGCCTTCACGTGATTCGGCATGTTTTCTTTTTTAAGTGTCTCGCGCGTGCGAGATTGTTGAGTCGAGACGGGTACGAGTTTCCGTCTACTGCGAGACTATTAGTAATCGTAGCGCGCTTCCACAAAAATTTGTTCACTTGTACGGGAGGAAATGATGATTAGCAGAACTTGGAGCCGTAAGTCTATCGCATTCTGTGTCGCGGTTGCCGTGTTAAGCGTTTATTCAATGGTGGCACTGGCAACACCGGGGCAGAAAGCAGCGTCGGGCGAGCTTTCGGTTTCCGGGCAAGTCACCGTTAACGGTCAGGCCGCTATCTCGGGCGCCACTGTTTTCACTGGCAGTGTAATCGCAACGGGAGCGAATAGCAGCGCGGTCGTTAGCCTTGGAAAGCTTGGTCGCGTTGAGTTGTTCCCGAACACGAGCGTCAAGGTGAGTTTTGGCCCCGCCAATATCTCAGCCTCGCTGGACGCTGGCCGCGTTCAGGTCGCGACGTTGGCAGGTACTGCCGCAATCGTTACCGCTAAAGACGGTGCGGCTGTAGCTGACCCTCAACAAGCGGCCACGTTTATGGTCGACGTTGAGTGCGGTAACATGATCGTCGCTTCTCAGGGCGGATTGGTCGAGTTGCGGGCGGACGGAAAGACAAAGGCGGTTGCAGCGGGAACTTCTGAAACCGCTGGTACTCCGCAGCCTGGAACGCGCTGCACGCGCCTCACGAAAGCGGATTCGTTTGGAAAGTTGAGTGGCGGCGCCCTGGCAGCCTTGTTGCTGGCAGCCGGTGGTGCTGTTGCCGCAGCGATTCTTGCGACAACTCACAACAACGATCTGAACTTCGGTGGTTCCGTCACCGTAGTCAGTCCAACCAAATAACAAAAGCCCAACCAGGCTGATGACGCGCATGCCGCGCGGCATTTGATTATAAGTTTGCGGGTCACGCGTCAATGGCGCGCGTGGCCCGTAAATTTTGGTTGAGCAGTTGGTTTTTTGAGCGCCTAGAGTAAGCCAAATGCACATTGCTGTTATTGGTTCCGGTTATGTGGGACTAGTTACCGGAGCCTGCTTTGCAGAGTTCGGCGTGGATGTCACCTGCGTCGATGTCGATGCAGACAAAATCGCTCGACTCTCGCTAGGCAAATCGACAATCTACGAACCGGGTCTTGACCAGTTACTCAAGAAAAACCTGCAGGCGGGTAGACTTCGTTTTACGACCGATAGCAAGTCCGCTATTCAACAGTCGCTGGTAATCTTCCTTGCCGTCGGTACCCCACCAAAGGATGACGGCTCCGCTGATCTTTCCTATGTGGAAGGTGTCGCCCAGGAAATCGCTGAACATATGGACAGCTACAAGGTCGTGGCTACCAAGTCAACAGTTCCGGTGGGAACTGGCAAGCATCTGACGTCCCTGATCCGCAGCCATCAGCCAAGGCCCGTCGATTTCAGTGTGGTCTCGAATCCTGAGTTCTTGCGTGAGGGCGCCGCGATCAGCGACTTCATGCGACCAGACCGCGTAGTGATTGGCGGCACAGATCAACAGGCGATTGCCATCATGCGCGATCTTTATCGGCCTCTCTACTTAATCGAGACTCCCTTTGTTATTACCTCGCTCGAGGGTGCGGAGTTGATCAAGTATGCCGCCAACGCCTTTCTGGCGACGAAGATCTCGTTCATCAATGAGATTGCGAGTCTTTGCGAGAAGGTGGGCTGCGATGTTCACGAGGTAGCGAGGGCCATCGGTATGGACCGGCGAATCGGGAGCAAGTTTCTTCATCCGGGTCCTGGGTTCGGTGGGTCGTGCTTTCCCAAGGACACTCGGGCCCTCTCGGTAATAGCGCGCCAATTCTCGTCGCCAAGTCGAATTGTCGATGCGGTGATTGAAGTCAATCAGCAACAACGACTCTCAATGGTTCCGAAGATCGACAGCCTGGCGGAGGGCTTGAACGACAAGAGAATCGCCGTCCTAGGCCTGGCTTTCAAGCCTGAAACCGATGACATGCGCGACGCTCCATCGGTCGAAATAATTCACGGGCTGGTCGCCGGTGGTGCGAAGGTGATCGCTTACGATCCCGTTGCCGCTGACGAGGCGCGAAAGGTCCTGCCCGAAATCGAATACGCCCATGATGAGTACGCCGCAGCCACTGGCGCGGACGTAATCGTTTTTATGACGGAATGGAATCAATTCCGCGCTTTGGATATGGAGCGTATTCGGAAATTGATGAGGGTTCCGAGGATTGCCGATCTGCGCAATATTTACGAGCCGTCGGATATGCGCGAAATGGGTTTTCAGTATGTCGGAGTAGGACGATAAAAGCTCAATGCCACTCTCTGGGATAGTGTTGGTTACAGGAGGCGCCGGCTTCATCGGATCCCATATTGTTGACGCCTTGCTTAAAAGCGGGGCGCGCGTCAGGGTTGTCGACAATCTCAGCACAGGCCGTCGCGAGAATCTAAGTGCAGTCGCTGGCAGAATAGATTTCCTGGAAGGTGATCTTGCCGACCCGGCTATCGCTCGTTCAGCAGTGGAGGACGTCGAGCTGATTTTTCACGAAGCCGCGCTTCCTTCGGTTCCACGTTCGATCGCCAATCCCCGTGAGACGCATCTTGCGAGTGTGGAAGGAACATTTAATCTGCTGCTGGCGGCTAAGGATAAAGGCGTTAGGCGTTTGGTTTACGCAGCCTCCAGTTCAGCCTACGGTGATCAACCGACATCGCCCAAGACTGAATCAATGCGACCCGAGCCCCTTTCACCATACGCAGCAGCCAAACTGGTGGGCGAGTATTACTGTCAGGTTTTTTATCGAAGTTATGGATTAGAAACTGTCTGTCTTCGCTACTTCAACGTTTTCGGGCCGCGGCAGGACCCAAGTTCACCTTACTCCGGTGTGATTTCGCAATTCACTGACCGGTTGTTGCGAGGTGAACGGCCCGTTATTTATGGCGACGGCGAACAGACTCGCGATTTCACTTATGTCAGCAATGCAGTTGAAGCCAACATGCTCGCAGGGCAGACCGGTCGTGGTATTGGAGAGGTAATCAACGTAGCCAACGGCGAGCAAGTAACCATCAACCAACTATTCGAGCTTATCAGACAAATAACCGGGCGCGAGGGAATTGAACCGGAATACAAGGAAGCGCGGACTGGAGATATTCTCCATAGTTTGGCGGACATAGATCGCGCCTCAGACAGACTGGGTTACCAACCAAAGATCGGGCTTCGCGAAGGTCTGGAGTTCACTATTGCAGCTTCTCAGAAATTGGGTTCCGACGCAAAGTAAACCTCTGACCATCTTAACCTCGTCACTGTAAGTCATCGGCGAGTGAAGTCGTGGCACTAAACGCTGTGATAAAAATGATGATTAGGCAGAAGCTTACCAGCATTTCGCTAATACATAAGAGTTGAAGGAACGAACCGTGAGGGTGAATATCTCCGAAGCCCACAGTGGATATTGTCGCCGTGCTGAAATACAGCGTTTGGATGAGGAGTGGGGACGAGTCATCCAGATTTACGAGGTAGTTTCCACCTATCCAACCCTTCGCCAAGCTGTAATACAAAGCGGAATAAGCGATCGTGAGAGTTGCGAACGTGCTGAGAAATAGGCGGATGAATTTCTGAACCACAAATCGCCGTGGCAGCAAAATTATCTCTGTAACCAGAGCCGGCACTGAAAGATGCATCAGCAGGTTATCGATTGATCCAAACTTGTACCTGTACATCACCAGCTGAAGAATCTTCACGGCAATACCTATGATGAGCAGGGCACCTAATACCCACCGGCTTAGGTGTGTATACCTATCTTGGGTGCCATGCGAGAGAACGATTAACAATCCGGAAACCGCCAGCATCAGAAAAGGATACCGAAACAGAAAACCTATTATTGAATGGCCCAGTTTCGTTTGATAAGTTCTCCTCATCCACCTCGTCGCCTTTATATTTCCGGGGAAGAACGGAAAGTGGTAATCGCGGAGGGCCTGATTTAAAGCTTCCGCAGACTTCGAGGCAAGGAATTGTTCTGCGAAGCGGTCTTCAATCAGATATACCCAGACTATGCACTTGAGCATTTCGGCCAGCTTAAGGATGAGAATGGCCGCCAACGCGGACGAGAGAGCTTGGCTCAAGATGTTCGAGTAGTAGTTCATTTGGTTTAGGCAACTTACTATCCCGAGATTACAGCGTCAAATAATTCAGTTGCGCTGTAAGTCCCAAATCGCGGCGACTGTCCTGCGTTGGGCGCTCCCAATGCCAGCCACGCGAGCAGATGAGTTTTCCCGGTCGGCACCCATTGCTCTTTTGTCGAGGTCAGGCGTTCCGGCAACTCATCGAAAGAGATAACCACCTTTTTACCTTCCCAATTATGTCTCGAGCCCGCCACGTCCTGTGGGCTGACGCTGACCCCAAGCAAGACCAGTTGAATGAATCCAGTGTCCAGTTCCTTTGTGAGCATCATCGGAATGTCCGGACTCCGCCAGAAAGTCAAATTCAGCTCTTCAAAAACTTCTCGTTGCGCTGTCGTTATCAAATCAAGGGCGTCATCTAGTTTTGATATTCCAGGCGGCATATAGGCGCCACCATAGGTGTGCAAATCGTTGGGATTAGTACGAGAGGATTCGTCTCGACGATGCAAATAAATCTCGCGAAGTTCGGCGCAGAGAACTACTACGGAGACGCTTATGATGCTGACAGGAAGTTTTTCGGGACCACTAAGAGCACAAATACCGACATAGTCGGTGACGCCAAACTTGAGGACCACCGGCTCGTCGTTCCAGTTTGGTTCCTTTGCTAAAACCGCGTGGGCATCGTTGCTATATGGCTGCAGCAGGCGGGCCAGTGCCGCTTGCCGTTTCTCACTGGGTACGGTCACTGAGCCCTGGGACTCTAGTACTGGAACATGGCTGGTCAATCTGACGATCTCTACCTTACCGCTAAGAGATGCTTCCGATTGGATAAACCTGGCCAACTTTTCAATGTTAGCTCGGACGTCGGCCTTAGACACGGGCGGAGATGATTCATGAGCCGCCGGTTGTGTGGGTTCTATTGTTGAGGCGAGGCGATAAAGCCTGGCGCGTAATTCAGTTGACTCCTTATGGAATTGAAATCTGGCGCGCAGCGGATCTGGTAATTCGTCATAGACTCGTTCTGATATCACCAAATTATCAACTAAAGAAATCTCTCGCTCTGACTTAAAAAATCGATTCAAAGCACTTCCGTGCATGCCTGTCGGGTCCGGGTCATATACGACTTCGAGACTGTCACACGACACCCTTATCTTAATTGGAATTGAAACTCCCGTACGGGTAGCAATCTCGTCGTTGACCACGGGCATGTTTGCGAGGATTTGCATTGCACAGAGCACCATCGCGGAAACTTGTTCTGAGCTGGCGACCCGAAACATGAAGGCTCCGCCGTCTCCGGCCCAGGGAAACGCGCGCCCGCCGCGGCGCTGAACGATCGCAGTGGATTCCTGCCTCAGGATATCTTTAAGAAGCTTGACCGATTCGGCCGGTCCCTCAATTCGAGAAGACCCAGCGATATCTACCTGAATCACGCCGAGCTTAACCTGCTGACCGCTAGCGATGTTTTCCCACAAGACTCTGGTCCCTCCCTGCTGCTTAACCACAGCATTCTATTACGACGGGATTGGACCTCAAAGTAATAATCATTAGAGGACGCAAATAAGAATACGACGCGCCGAAGCGCGCCGTAGAAGCTTCTCTTAACTTGCGAAGGGCTTAGAGAATAGGTGTTAAGTGCGGTGATGCCGTCGTCGTCGTCTAATAAATCATCGAGGGATCAGTGACCCTGTGAAAGTTTGCCAATCAGCGAGAACATCGGCAGGTACATCGAGATGACGATGCCGCCGATCGTGACTCCGAGGAATCCGATCAGCGCCGGTTCCATCAGCGTCAGCAGGTTCGCGATGGCCGCGTCCACTTCCTGTTCATAGAAGTCAGCGATCTTGCCCAGCATCGCATCAAGCGCGCCGGTCTGTTCGCCGATGCCGACCATTTGGGAAACCATGTGGGGAAAGATGTCAGCTGCTTTCAGCGGTTCCACAAAGCTCTTGCCTTGCTCAACCGCTGTGCGAATGCTGATGATGCCTTCCTCGATGACTACGTTTCCGGCAGTACGTGCTGTGATATCCAGAGATTGCAAGATGGGCACGCCGGACGACAGCAGCGTGGAGAGGGTCCGTGAAAATCGCGCCACGGCTATTTTCAAAAATATCGGACCGAGGATGGGTGTCTTGAGCAAAAGCCCATCGATCCGCTTGTGACCACCGGGCGTCTTGTAATAAAAGTGCAGCGCTACAGAGATCCCGATGATGCCGACCAGCAGACAGAGACCACCCCAGCCGGCCAGGAAGTTACTGAATCCGACCACCAGGCGCGTGGGCAGAGGCAGCGGTTCGCCCGGTCCCAGCAGGCCAAGAAAGATATTCTGAAACTGCGGAATCACCACGATCATGATCACCGCTATGGCGACAATCGCCAGCAGGATGACCGCGGCAGGATAGATTAAAGCGGACACGACGTCGCGCTTCAACTTAACAATCTTTTCAATAAAGGTAGACAGGCGCTGCAGAATCAGGTCGAGAATACCGCCCGTCTCTCCAGCTTCGACCATGTTCGAGTAAAGTTGATCGAAGACCTTCGGATGCCGGCTCATCGCCGCCGCCAGGGTCGAACCTTCCTCGACGTCCTGACGAACCTGGCCCAGGACCTGTTGGAAATACTTGTTCTGTTGTTGCTGCGCTAGAATGTCCAGGCATTGGACCAACGGCAATCCCGCGTCAATCATGACCGAGAACTGACGGGTAAAGATGGCCAGGTCTTTCGACTTGACCTTCTTGCGTCCGGCCAGCTTGGGGATGCCGATCTCACGGCCCTTCTCTTTAACCGAAGTGAGCGTCACCTGCTCGCGCCGCAGAATCTGGCGCAGCGATTCGCGGTTGTCCGCGACGCGTTCGCCCATCACGATCTCGTTCGTGCGGCTGCGGCCCTTAAAAACGTAGGTTGGCATTTCTCAGCACTCCGTTCTTCGCTATCTCAGGTTTCGAATTTGGTTAGCCGATTATTTGCGCGCGAGTACGCGACCGGCCTGGTTGTAAGCGGGCGGCATCCCAGGTCTGGCCTGCGACCCGTTCCCGGTGTTTAGTCCGGCGCCTCGATCAATCAAGTCGCGGAGTTCGTTGGCGTTCGAGGTGCGCTGCATCGCCAGCTCTCTGGTGATCTGGCGCTTGTGGAAAAGCGTCGCCAGACTCTGGTTAAAAGTCTGCATGCCATGCAGGTCCTGGCCTGTCTGCATCATGGAATAGATTTGGTGGACCTTGTCCTCGCGGATCAGGTTCCGGATAGCTGAGTTGGGAATCAGAATCTCCATCGCTACCACACGGCCACGGCCGTCAGCCCTGGGAAGCAAGGTCTGGCAGAGAATGCCTTCGAGCGTCAGCGACAATTGCGCCCGCACCTGGGCCTGCTGCATGGAAGGGAACACGTCGATGATGCGGTTGATGGTTGAAACGGCAGAGTTCGTATGCAGAGTAGCAAAAGTAAGGTGACCCGTCTCCGCAATGCGCAGCGCCGATTCAATGGTTTCAAGGTCGCGCATTTCGCCGACCAGCACTACATCAGGATCCTGACGCAGGGCGGTGCGCAGGGCTTCTGCAAAGCCCTTCGTGTCGGCGTTAACTTCGCGCTGATTGACGATGCAGTTCTTGTGGTTATGGAGAAACTCGATCGGGTCCTCGATGGTGAGGATATGTTCGTGGCGTTCTCTGTTGATCTTGTCGATCATTGCCGCCAGGGTGGTCGACTTACCAGAGCCGGTGGGACCGGTGACCAGCACCAGGCCGCGCGGCTTGCCGCAGAGGTCCTTGACTACATTCGGCAGACCGAGGTCATCAAAGGATTTGATCTCGTAAGGGATGGCGCGGAAGACCGCACCCACGGCCCCGCGCTGATTGAAGATGTTGGCGCGAAAGCGTGAGAGGCCTTTGACGCCAAACGAGAAATCGAGCTCGAGGTTTTCTTCAAAGCGGTGCTTCTGCGCGTCGGTAAGGACGGAGTAAGCCAACTGCTTTGTTTCAGAGGAAGTGAGAGGACGGTATCCGTCGAGGGGACGAATCTCGCCGTGCACACGAACGAGCGGGGCAGCGCCCGTCGTGATATGAAGATCAGAGCCGCCGAGCTCGGACAGCCGGTGGAGTAACTCTGAGAGGTTTATTTGTGGTGGATTTTCCATTGTCTCGGTTTCCTTGTTCGTGGGGGCGTTACTAATTCCGGCTTATTCCGGTGGGCCGAAAGTCAGACAGAAACTTTTCAGCATCGCCGGCGATTTTTTGCGTCTGGCCACCGCTGGTGCGAGTGGTCAGCGAATAGACACGTCCGTTGATTTCAGTGAAGTAGAAGTTCCACAACTGCTCGGGCTTGCCGTCGCTGGTGGCTGGACTTTGAGCGATCACTTCGAATACGCGATGGCCGCCAATCTCGCGCTGGCGGTCGTTAACGACCCAGCCACCGTTGCCAATCATCTTGTCAATAACTGAGCGTCGCAGATCCCCGAACGGGACGCCGCCCAGCATCCTTCGCTGTTCGCGACCAATAACCTGGTCGATGTTTGCAGGTGCGACAGCGACCACGGCGAAGGTCGCCTGGCCTTCAGGCGTTCCATTCGGCGGAGCAATGCGAAAACTTGAAGCGCCTTTAGCATTCGATCCCGCTGACCATCCAGTAGGAAGAGACATTGAGAAGCTTCCATCCCGGTAAACGCCTTCGGGAAAAGCCAGCGCGGGCATTACAGCATGATTATCGGAAGACTTTGCCGTCATCGAAGTCGCTGAACCCGTGCGAGAGTTAGCTTCCAATGCCCTTCGCCGAGCCTGCATCGCCTGACGCCGGCGCATCCTGGCGCGGTGACGGCGCCACCAGGCACGCGAATGATGAGACCGGTATGAACGCGCAGCTAACTGAGATCTGAGGTTGTGCGCGGTGGAGGTTGCAAAGGGCAGCATTACCACTATGGAAACCAAGAGAGCTAATGAGAGACCTATTCGACGCATCATATACTCACCCCTTTCACGCCACCGTCTCGCGGAGAACTTCCTCGATGGTGGTAGTTCCGTTTCGTATCTTGTACAGACCAGACTCGCGCAGCGTAATCATGCCGTCTTCGATCGATTTCTTTCTCAGCTCGAGCGATGACGCGCCGATCAGAATCAGCTCGCGAATCTCGTCGGTTACTTCCATGACTTCATACAATCCGATGCGGCCTTTGTAGCCCGTATCGTTACAGCTTGGACAGCCCTTACCTTTAAAGGTCTTGACCTTGCTTGCTTCTTCCGGCGTAAAGCCAATTTCAACCAGCGCTTCGATCGGAGTCGGATGTTCCTTCTTACAATCTTTGCAAATGCGGCGGATCAGACGCTGGGCCTGGATCAAGTTCACGCTGGTAGCGACGAGGAAGGGTTCGATACCCATGTTCATCAGGCGCGAGATAGTGGACGGGGCGTCGTTGGTATGGAGAGTGGAAAGGACCAGGTGGCCAGTGAGAGCGGCCTTGATAGCAATTTCGGCGGTTTCAAAGTCGCGAATTTCGCCGACCAGAACAATGTTCGGATCCTGCCGCAGGAATGAACGCAAGGCAGCGGCAAAGTTCAATCCAATCTGTTCCTTCATCTGAACCTGGTTGACGCCAGGCAGATTGAACTCGACCGGATCTTCAGCGGTCATGATATTCGTATCGACCGTGTTGAGAGATTGCAGCGCAGAGTAAAGAGTGTTGGTTTTTCCGCTGCCCGTAGGTCCGGTGACCAGCACCATGCCGTATGGCTTGGAGATGTTTCGCTGGAACTTAACCAGAGACTCTGGCTCGAATCCCAGATTAGTCATGTCGAGCATCAACTTCTCTTTATCGAGCAGACGAAGCACAACCTTCTCTCCGAAGAGAGTCGGCAGAGTAGAAACGCGGAAATCGAGTTCACGCGAGCGCGAATCAACTTTGACGCGAATCTTAATGCGGCCGTCCTGGGGGAGACGTTTCTCGGAGATGTCGAGCTTCGACATGATCTTGATACGCGAGATGAGGGCGTCACGCATCTTCAAAGGCGGGTGCATCACATCGTAGAGCAGGCCATCGATACGGAAGCGAATGCGCAACTCTTTTTCGTAAGGCTCGACGTGAATATCGGAAGCCCCGCGCCGCAGAGCATCAACTAGAAGGACGTTGACCAAACGCACCACCGGTGCGTCTTCACTCATGCGAGTGAGGCTGGAAAGATCGATTTCTTCGTTGTCTTCGAAAACCTCGACCTCGCTGTTTAGTGATTCGTGATCGAAATCGAGGCTATCGAGCGAAACGAGATCGGACTGAGAGAAGCCGTTGCCATTGAGGCTTTCGACGGAGAGGTCCGGTGCGACCGAGGCGAGTTCAATTTCGCGCGAGCTGCTGTAGTACTTGGCGATTGCCGTCTGCACACTGGCTTCCGCGACGACCACCGGCTCGACATTCAAGCCGGTCATGAACTTAATGTCGTCCATGGCGAAGACGTTGGTCGGATCGACCATCGCGAGGGTGAGGGTGGCTCCAACGCGGGACAGCGGCAGGACGGAATATTTCTGGGCGACCTCCTGGGGAATCAAACGGAGGACCGAGTCTTCAATGTCGAATAGATCGAGATTTACCGACGGAATACCGTACTGCCGGGATAGGACAGCGGTGATTGTGTCGTCCGAGACCAGGCCGAGCTTGACCAGATTGAAGCCGAGTCGGCCGCCGTGCTCGCGTTGGTAATCGAGCGCTTGGCGGAGATGTTGGGGACTAATTAGGTTCTCGCGAACGAGAATTTCGCCGAGTTTGGCTGACATTTTGGGGTAGTGTTTTCCGGCTATCCAGTTAAAAGAGACGTTATTGGTGGGATCGAGCCCTAATTCAGGGTCTGAACTCGTGGGTTGCAGACCGGCCAACGATGCTTAACACCGTTGCAATGACGATTCTAGCGATCAACGCTATTCATGTCAACAGAGATTTCCAGAAAGGCCCAATCCCAGGGGAGGTGAGAGGGAAGATTGGCTTTAGTGGGTTTAGTGTTTGCGGTTCCGACAAAAACGATCCACGAAATCACACGAAAGTGGACGACCATTGCTGCCTCTTATAATGATGGCTTCACACATGCAGAGCACAGATTCACTGGACAAAGTGTTTGCTGATATTCGATAATCTTCGAGCAAGTTCGAAGTCGCTAGGAGGGACGTTAATGCCGATAACAGCACGACAGCGAAGGGTGTTGGATTACATCAAGCATTATTTTGAAGTCCACCAGGAAGCCCCAACCATGGCTGAGATTGGCCAGGAGTTTGGCATGAGTTCATCCGCCAGCGTGCATCATGTCGTTTCGCTGCTGGAAAGGGAAGGAGTAATTCGGCGCATTCCAAATGTTAGCCGTGGCATCGAGTTGATGAAAGAGGAACCCCCGGGAGACAGCTACGAGATCCCTCTGTTGGGAATAGTAGCAGCGGGTGCGCCGATTGAAGCGGTTCTAAATCACGAGACGGTTTCCATTCCCCGAGACATGTTAAGACCGGGACGAATGTTTGCGCTACGGGTTCGAGGTGACTCAATGATTGATGAACAGATTCGCGATGGCGATTTCATTGTTCTTCAATCGCAGCAAACCGCGGACAACGGACAAACGGTTGTCGCATTAATCGATGGGAGTGATGCAACAGTGAAACGCTTTTATGGTGGTCGCAACCAGGTGCGTTTGGAAGCAGCTAATCCGCTTTACAAGCCGATCGTAATTCGACCGCCGGAGCGAGTGCAGATCCAGGGCTTAGTGGTGGGAGTGATTCGCAAATACAAGCATTGAAACTCTTAAATCTTTAATTTGAAATTTGAGATCTGAAATTTAAAAATTAAAGGATAAGAGGATTTTCAAAATCCCTGGAAAGTTTTATTCCAATCCAATTTGTCATGCGCCCACAACTATTTGTTCTTTGATAAAACCCTCGCGACTTTTTTTAAGTCGTCAATGAACCGTCGCTTTTCCAGGTGACGAGTTTCATCATCGGGAGCGCGGAGAATTGAAGACGGATGAACTGTCGCCATGATGTAAGGCGCCAGAGTTGACTCAATGAATTGTCCGCGTTGTTTGCTGACTCGGAATTTTGGACCCAGCAAAGCCTGCGCGGCGGTAGCGCCGAGACAAACGATAATTTTTGGCTTAACCAGACCAATTTCCGCCTCGAGCCAGGGACGGCAAGCGGCCACCTCGCTGGAATTGGGTTTCTTGTGGATACGTCGTTTGCCGCGCGGTTCCCATTTGAAATGTTTGACGATATTGGTGACATACGTCTGCGCGCGATCGATGCCGGCCGCAGCCAGGGCATCGTTTAGTAAGCGGCCGGCGGGACCAACAAAAGGATGGCCGGTGAGGTCTTCTTCATTGCCGGGCTGTTCCCCGACAAAAAGTATTTCAGCGCGCCGGGAGCCTTCGCCGAAGACGGTTTGCGTGCCGCGCTTCCAGAGATCGCAGGCCTTGCAATCCTCGGCCGCGTCGCGAAAAGCCTTTAAGCTCTTTCGAGTGGGAAAGAACTCTGCCGCTGAATCGGGTGGTTGGTCTTTACTCACGGCAGATATTTTCCGGTGTACAGATGCTCAATGCAACTATGAAATCAGCGGTCGCAAAAGAAGAGATCGAATTGGCGCTGGCCGATCGTTTTGGCGCGATCTTCGAACGACGCGAGAAACAGCCGGCGGAAATTGTGCCCACGGGGATTGAAGAAATTGATGCTCGCTTAAATGGTTTTCCGCGCGGGGCGATTACTGAGATCCACGGGGCAGCATCATCCGGACGAACCAGCTTATTATTATCGGCCCTGGCGGTTGCAACCAGGCAGGAGGAAACCTGTGCGTTAGTAGACACCAGCGACACTTTCGATCTTTCATCCGCGGCAAAGGCTCGAGTGGAGTGCGACCGCTTATTGTGGGTCCGATGCAGCGGCAACCTGGAGCGCGCTTTTAAGGCAACTGATCTTTTGCTGCAAAGTGGAGGCTTTGGTCTGGTGGTGCTTAACCTGGCCGACGTAGCCGCAAAAGCCACGCGCCGAATAATCACGTCGTGGTGGTTTCGTTTCAGGCGGGCACTGGAAAATACGCCCACTGTGCTGGTAGTAGTAACGCCTGTATCCTGCACCCGTTCATGTGCGACATTGGTTTTGGAAGTAAAGAACGAAGGACCGCTCTGGTCCAGCACCGGAACTTTCGTTTTAGAAAACGATGCCGCAAAGTTAAAGATGAAAGAAAATCACTCGGGCCCTCGCCTGGCACTGGTCACAGAAACTCAACCGCCTGGTTTCTCTTTTCCTGAGGGGCGGGGATTGGCCCTTAACAGTGACGCCACTCTGCCATTGACGCATTCACATCTGCTTCAGGGAATTCGCGTAGGAGTAAATCAGGAACGGCCTGTTTGCTGGCTGGCCGACCCGATGAGATTCCAAACGCGTTTTCATTAGACCCTTGGTACTAGTGCATCCAGGTGTGGGTGAGCTTTGCACAAAAAGTCGATCAATGAATTAGCCAAGTTACAGAACCGCGTCTATGAAGCGGGCGTCGGAGTCAAGAGAAAATTGAGCAGGCTTTGCCTTGGCCGCCGGACCAGTGTGGTCGCAGGCGACAGTAAAGCGAACAAGTTTTCGTTGGCTCACGAT
>JAWVDF010000068.1:0-67863 GCA_033857635.1 Blastocatellia bacterium | reverse complement strand
AAGAGGCAGTCGGCGCGGGAGGGACTACAAACCTGCCCTCACCGGATACTACCGGCACAATCGCCATGGGCGCGGGCGCCGGCAAAGTCGCCTTGGTCAACCGCCCCGAAGCATTAAGCGGCGGCTGCCCATCCGGCGGAACCATAATGGACTTCGTTGGCTATGGCAGTGGCGCGACCTGCTTCGAGGGCGCGCCGACGGGCGATTTATCAAATACAACTGCAGCCCTGCGCGCCAGCAATGGCTGTATCGACACCGACCATAACTCAACTGATTTTGCAGTGGGCGCGCCAACACCACGTAACAGTGCTTCCACGTTCAACTTTTGCGGAGCGATTATTTCGGGCTCAGGTTCAGCAAATCCGAACAGCGTTCCTGCCGGCGCCGACACCACTCTAACGGTACAAGTCAGTCCAGCGACCAGTCCACCGAGCACCAACATTATGGTCATCGCGAATCTCTCAGCCATCGGTGGATCCTCCAGTCAAGCCTTCACCGATAACGGCGGCAACAGTTTCAGTTTCTTCGCAACGGTGGCTGGCAATATCCCCGCAGGGGCCAAGTCTCTGCCCGTGAGTATCACTGATGCTGAAGGACATTCGGGCAGTACGACGATCAGCCTGACAGTGCTACAGGCTCCGCCGCCGGCGAACCATATCGTGATTAGCCAGGTTTACGGTGGCGGCGGCAACGCGGGACCGCCGAGCGCTACTTACAGCAACGATTTCGTCGAATTGTATAACCCTGGTGGCATATCTCTCGATGTGACCGGCTGGACGCTTCAGTACGCCTCATCCACAGGCTCCGGCTGGGACAGCAACAAGGTATCTCTCGTGGGTACGATCGCTCCGGGAGAGTACTACCTGATCGGCCTGGCATCAGGCGGCACAGCGGGCGCACCACTGCCGCTGGCGAATGTCTCTGGTCAGACAAACATAAGCGCCAGCACTGGTAAGATCGCGCTCGTTGATAATGGCACGGGACTCATAGGCACGTGTCCCATCAGCGATTCACATCTCGTTGACTTCGTAGGCTATGGCAGTTCCGCGGGAACCAGCGGTTTCTGCTTTGAAGGAACTGCCGGCGCGCCGGCAGGCAACAACATCACGGCAGTCCTAAGACGGAATGCCGGCGCCACGGATACAAATGATAACGCGAGCGACTTTACTACCGGCGCCCCGAACCCGCGACGCACGTCACCGATTGTCGAGGTCGGACCTTCGGTCGTGAGTACAGATCCAAACAGCGGTGGCACGACCGTTCCGCACGACGCGAGCATGACCGTCAATTTCAGTGAGCCAGTTGATGTCGTCGGCGCCTGGTATAACATCACTTGCGTCAATTCTGGTTCCCACAACGACGCGACAGTCGCGCACACGAGTGATTTCAAGACCTACGTCATCACCCCGAACTTTAACTTCCAGTTCAGCGAGCAATGCACGGTCACTATTGCCCAGAATGGAGTTAGCGATCAGGACTTAAACGACAGCGGGCCCAATACAAACAATCTGAGCGCGGATTATTCATGGTCGTTCACGGTTGTGGGCCCCGGCTCTCCCGCGCCATATCCGCCGAGCGTCCATCTGACAATGGGCAATCCTTCAAATGCCGTGTCGTTGGTCACCACGCCGAATAACTATCTGATGGAGAAGCCTACCTATGCGCTCTCTTACAACAGAGATAAGGGTACGCCGAATTGGGTGAGCTGGCATCTGGACCAGTCCTGGTTTGGTAGTTTGGCGCGTGTTGACACTTTCCGCCCTGACCCCGCCGTGGATCCTTCCTGGTATCGCGTACAGGCAACGGATTATTTCACTACCGGCTTTGATCGCGGTCACATGACCCCGAATGCCGATCGCGATAATGAAAATCGCATTCCGATCAATCAAGAGACCTACTTGATGTCGAACATGGTTCCGCAAGCGCCCGACAACAACCAGGGCCCGTGGGCGAGTTTTGAGAACTACCTGCGAAGCCTTCTGCCGCTCAATGGGGAACAGGAGATTTACATTGTTTCCGGGCCTCTCGGTATTGGAGGCTCAGGCTCTACCGGCGGTACGACTAACACCATCGCGAATGGCCACGTTACCGTTCCGGCCTACACCTGGAAAGTCGCCTTAGTGCTGCCGAAGGGCGAGAACGACGTATCGCGCGCGACTTGTTCATCAAGAACTATCGCCATTCTCATGCCCAACACACAAGGAATCAGGACCACTCCCTGGCAGACTTATCTGACCACGGTGGACGCGATCGAACAGCAAACCGGCTATGATTTCTTCTCGAACCTGCCGGACGCCGTCGAAAACTGCGTCGAGGCGGGCACGGACGGCAACAACCCGCCTGGGACGGCGAATCAGTCAGCGTCAACCCTGGAAGACACCCCAGTAACGATCACACAAAACGCGGTGAGATCGAACAACAACACGCTTACTTTTATCATCGTGGGCGGCCCAACGCATGGCTCGCTGGGCAGCGTTAGCGCTGCTTCGTGCTCGGCTGGCGATTGCACTGCGACGGTCACCTACACACCCGCCGCGGATTACAGCGGTTCAGACAGCTTTACCTTCCGGGCCAGCGACGGAAGCATAAACTCGAACACGTCGACCGTCAGCGTAACGGTTATGGCGGACCAGGACGGTGACGGTGATCCTGATGCGACCGATTGTGCGCCAATGAATCCGGCCGTGCATCACGGCGCGACCGAAATCTGCAACGGCATCGATGACAACTGTGACGGGAATATCGATGAAGGCGTCACGACCACCTTCTATCAGGACGCGGACGGCGATGGCTTCGGCAACCCATCTGTCTCAGTCCAGGCATGCGCTGCACCCACCGGTTACGTCACCAACAACACGGATTGCAACGACGGCGATTCAAGTGTCCATTCGCCAATCACCTATTACCTCGACGCGGATGGGGATGGTTTCGGTAATCCAAATAGCAGCACTACAGTTTGTTCATCAACACCGCCGGCTGGTTATGTCGCCAACAACGCGGATTGCGACGACAGCAAGTTGTTGTATACCGATGCGGATAACGATGGCTACGGAGCCGGTGCGCCGGTAGCTTGCGGCGTGGCCAACAACACTGACTGCAACGACGCGGATGCAAGTGTCCACTCGCCAATCACCTATTACCTCGACGCGGATGGGGATGGTTTCGGCAATCCAAACAGCAGCACTACGGTTTGTTCATCAACACCGCCGGCGGGTTACGTCGCCAACAACGCGGATTGCGACGACAGCAAGTTGTTATATGCCGATGCGGATAACGATGGCTACGGAACGGGCGCGCCGGTAGCTTGCGGTGTCGCCAACAACACCGACTGCAACGATGCCGATCCTACTGTCCACTCGCCGATCACTTATTACCGCGACGGTGACGGAGATGGCTTTGGTAATCCAGCCGCCACTACTTCGGTCTGTTCATCAACACCGCCTGCTGGTTACGTCACCAACAACACCGATTGCAACGATAGTGATGCCAGTGTTCACTCGCCGATCACCTATTACCGCGACGGTGACGGGGATGGCTTCGGTAATCCAGCCGACACTACCTCGGTCTGCGCTTCAACACCGCCGAATGGTTATGTTACCAACAGCAGTGACTGTGACGACACTAAACTGTTATATGCCGATGCGGATAACGATGGCTACGGAGCGGGTGCGCCGGTAGCCTGCGGTGTGGCCAATAACACCGACTGCAACGACGGCGATGCCAGTGTTCATTCGCCAATCACCTATTACCGCGACGCGGACGGAGATGGCTTCGGTAATCCAAACAGCAACACCTCGGCTTGTTCTTCAACACCGCCGAGTGGTTACGTCGCCAACAACACGGATTGCGATGACACCAAGTTGTTGTATACCGACGGAGACAATGACGGCTACGGAACGGGCGCGCCGGTAGCTTGCGGTGTCGCCAACAACACCGACTGCGACGACGGCGATGCCACCGTGCATGCGCCTCAGACCTATTACAGAGACGCCGACGGCGATGGCTTTGGCGATTCAGGCCACCCGACTACGGCCTGTTCTTCCACTCCGCCGAGTGGTTACGTCGCCAACAACACCGACTGCAACGACACGGACGCCAGTGTTCACGCGCCTCAGACCTATTATCGCGACGCGGACGGAGACGGGTTCGGTAATCCAAACAATAGTACTTCGGTCTGTTCTTCCACGCCGCCCACTGGTTACGTTACTAATAGCTCGGACTGCGACGACACCAGATTGTTGTATGCCGACGGAGATAATGACGGCTACGGAGCCGGTGCACCGGCAGCCTGTGGCGTGGCCAACAACACGGACTGCAACGATGCGGACGCCAGTGTTCATGCGCCTCAGACCTACTATAGAGACGCTGATGGAGATGGCTTCGGTAATCCAAACAATAGTACTTCGGCCTGTTCTTCCACTCCGCCGAGTGGCTACGTCGCCAACAGCAGCGACTGTGACGACACCAGGTTGTTGTATGCCGACGCGGATCACGATGGTTACGGATCCGGTGCGCCGGTGGCTTGCGGGGTAGCGAACAACACGGACTGCAACGACGCCGACGCCAGTGTTCATGCGCCTCAGACCTATTATCGCGACGCGGACGGAGATGGCTTCGGTGATCCAAGCCATCCTGCCTCGGTCTGTTCTTCCACTCCGCCGAATGGTTACGTCACCAACAGCAGCGACTGCGACGACACCAGGTTGTTGTACGCCGACGCGGATCACGATGGTTATGGATCCGGTTCACCGGTGGCTTGCGGTGTGGCTAACAACACGGACAATTGCCCGAACACGTTCAACCCGGATCAGCGCGACACCAATGGCGACGGCGTGGGTGATGCTTGCACGCCGTTCCAATTCCCGGCCGGCGGCATGTTTGTGATTGGCGACAACGTGAGCCTGACTAACGGATCCAGGGTCTACTTCTGGGGTTCGCAGTGGTCGCAGAACAACCCGATGAGTGGCGGCTCCGCTCCGAACTCGTTTAAGGGCTTCGAAGACGGAACGTCGCAATCAACCTGTGGAGGTACATGGACCAGCAGTCCCGGGAACAGCTCGAATCCACCCTCGACGATCCCACAGTACATGGCGGTGCTTGTTTCCAGTTCGGTGCAGAAGAACGGCTCTACCATTTCTGGAAACATCACGAAGGTCATCATCGTGCGGACCAATCCTGGTTACGGACCATCGCCTGGCCATGCAGGCACGGGCCAGGTAGTGGCGATACTGTGCGCCCCGAATCTGTCTGCGAGTCTCCTGGATCTATTCAACTCACAGGAGGCTTTGGCTTCCCTCGCGGGATTCCAATGGCTCGGTGATATCGCAGGAGGTAATGAGGGGTCAGGTTCTTTGCACAGCTATGGTCGTTAGGCCTCTCCCCCTCAATGAACTAACAAAGGCCCGTTCGTGAATAATCATGAACGGGCCTTCTGGTTACCAGCAAGGCGGTTCCCTACTGATTGCCAAGACGCAGTCCCTCCAAAAAAAGACTGAGCAAGATTCTTACCTTGCTCAGTGCTCCTCGTTTTGAATTGTCGCGGCTTAAACGTCGCTCATTCGGTAGAAACCTTTTCCTGTTCGTTGAGCGCCGCGTGCATTGTATGCCAAGAGAGGGTGGCGCACTTTACCCGCACCGGAAACTCGCGCACGCCGGCGAAGATCGTCAGACGTCCCAATTGGTTCGGCTCTTTCTCTTCATCGAGCTGACCCGTGACCATCTGGTGAAATTCGTTGAAGAGCGACTCAGCTTCCAGCTTGCTCTTGCCCTTCAAGGCCTGCGTCATCATGCTGGCCGAAGCTTTCCAAATCGCGCATCCACTGCCCACAAAGCTGATGTCTTTGACGATGTTGTCTTCAAGTTGCAGATAGAGAGTCAGCTGGTCCCCGCAGAGCGGATTGAAACCTTCGGCCGTGTGGTTCGCCGTTTCCAGCTCGTGGAAATTACGAGGCTTCTTGTTGTGATCGAGGATGACTGCCTGGTAGAGCTCGCTTATTTCAGACATGATAAGTTAAGGGTACGGGCTAATGGCCTTGTCTCGGTGGTGTCTTAGTTCCTTGTTTTGTATTTTTCCACTCCAGCGAATACGATCCACGAAATCACACGAAATTGAAGAACAAAATCATTTCTGCTTCGTGTGATTTCGTGGATCGCTTAAGCATTACCCATTAATTTAGATCCTGGTATAGCGCGGCTCACGGTGCTTGATGAGTGTGTAACCTCCAACGATGAGATATCTACCCCGCTCTTCGTTGAAAACTCGCAAAAGACATTAGCTGAATACCTCAATGACCTGCTCAATAGCTTTCGCCAGCGTATCGATCTCTTCTTTCGTGTTATAGAAAGCGAACGACGCGCGCGCAGTAGCCGGAACGTTGAATCGCTGCATCACCGGCTGGGCGCAATGATGCCCAGCGCGAATGGCGATGCCTTCCTGATCCAAAATCGTGCCGATGTCGTGCGGGTGAATGTCGTCGAGCACGAACGAGAGCACGCCGAGTTTTTCCCGAGCGGTGCCGATAATGCGCACGCCTTCAATCGCCGAAATGCGCTCGGTCGCGTAAACGAGCAACTCGTGCTCATAAGCCGCCGCCTTTTCGCGGCCAATGATATTCAGATAGTCGACGGCCGCTCCCAAACCGATTTGCGAAGCGATCGCGGGAGTGCCGGCTTCAAACTTATGCGGCAGGTCGGCATAGATTGTCTTTTCAAACGTGACGCTCTTGATCATGTCGCCGCCGCCCTGAAAAGGAATCATCTGTTCCAGCCAGGCGGCCTTGCCATAGAGGATGCCGCTGCCCGTGGGCGCAAACATCTTGTGCCCGGACAGCGCGTAGAAATCGCAATCAAGATCCTGCACGTCGACCGGCATGTGCGGCGCTGCTTGGGCGCCGTCAATCAGGACCGGCACACCGTATTTGTGGGCGCGTTCGATAATCTCCTTGATCGGATTAATGGTCCCCAACGCGTTCGAGACGTGACCCACGGCCACCAATTTCGTTCTTTCGTTTAGGAGAGCGTCGTACTCGTCCAGCAACAGTTCCCCTGCGTCATTCATCGGAATCACGCGTAGCTTCGCGTTCTTCTCTTCGCACAGCATCTGCCAGGGGACGATGTTCGAGTGATGCTCCATGGCAGATATAATTATCTCGTCGCCGGGCCCAACGAACTTGCGGCCATAGCCGTACATCACCACGTTAATGCCCTCTGTCGCGCCCCTTACAAAAATACATTCCTTCGACTCGCGCGCATTGATGAACCGTTTTATTTTTTCGCGCGCGCCTTCGTAGGCGGTGGTGGCTTTCATACTGAGATAGTGAACGCCGCGATGGATGTTTGAGTGTTCCTGCTGGATGTATTGGGCGCCGCGCTCGATGACCATCACCGGGACCTGTGAAGAAGCAGCATTGTCGAGATAGACCAGCGGCTTGCCATTCACCCTCTGGCTCAATACCGGAAAGTCTTTGCGAATGCGTTCAACGTCCCAGCCTTCACTCGGCTTGGGCTTTATCGGAATTAGTTGTTCTAACGTAGCCATCTCTTATCTCAATGCGTTGCTGCCGGGTTGATTAATGGGCTCTGGAATCAGCTTCCAGGAAACCGTGCAATAGTCGCCTCTTTGCAATTCTTCCACGCGAAACAAAGCATAGAAGTCGCGCGTGTCGTCGACTACGTGAATCACGTACACGTGGCCCACGATCGCTTTAACAAATGCGGGATCAATTTTCGGCTTGCCGTCCCGCTTTGGCCGCGCCGCTGTAGCAGGAATCACGCGGGGCAGCTCAGCTACAGAAATCGGTAGAGCTCTCACCACCCCGTCCCCATCGGCTCCCGGCTTGCCTGGTGCACCCGGGGATCCAGGCGCTCCATCTGCGCCGTCAGCTCCCGACGTATCAACCGAGATCCGTCTTTGCTCACCCGGCTTCAGTCTTGCCAACGGCTCGACCACAGGCACCTCAAACCAGGTTGACCAGTCATGCTCACCGAGATCCCTAATGACGCTGCGGTTCCCTTCGGTAAACGAGCTTTGAAACCAATCGAGGTCGTCGCCCGCATACATAGAGCCATACCGCAGGTCTCCGTCACCCCTTAACGGTTTGTCGCTTGGGACCTTGAAAGTAACGCTGTACTTCAGCGTTTCGCCCGCATGCTTGATTACCGAGTAGAGCGTGACGGGTGAATCCTGAGTCGCAGGTTGTTGCGCGAACGACGTGCCCGTGCCCGACAGTGAAATCACGGCACCAATGAAAATAAGACCAGCTCTCTTCATAAGAATCCCCTGGGCCGTCTATGCCTGCAATAGAATCTGAAGCCGTCCCAGAACTGCTTCATCCAGTTCTCGCCTGATCGATTCGATCCCAATCCGCTCGATCACTTCCTCTGCGAACCCATAGGTCAGCATGTTGCGCGCGAGCGCGGGATTAATGCCGCGACTCTCCAGATAAAATTTCTCGTCTTCATCGATCTGCCCAACGGCCGCTCCGTGGGTGCACTTGACGTCGTCGGCATAGATTTCCAGTTGCGGCTTGGTATCGACGCGCGCATCGGGCGACAGCAGCAGGTTCTTATTCGTTTGCCGCGCATCGGTCTGTTGCGCGTCATGACGCACAAAGACTTTGCCATTGAAGACCGCGCGCGACTTGCCGTCCAGAATTCCCTTGTAAAGCTGGGTGCTGGTGCAATGCGGCTGCCGGTGGTCGATTACCGAGTGCGTGTCGGTATGCTGACTGCCATCCACCATGTAAAGACCATCGACCGCGCATTCGGCGCCCTCGTGATTCATCTGCACCCGAATGTCGTGACGAGAAAGGGCCGCGCCAAAGTTGATCGTGGTCGTGCGGTAGCTCGACTTCGGACCGAGTTCAGCCCTGGTCGTGGCGACATGAAAAGCGCCGGTACTTTCGCGTTGGATCTTGTAGTGTTGCAGGCGCGCATCATCAGCCAAAGACACATCTATGATCGCGTTGGTGAGGTACACGCCCTCATCCTGCGGACTCGCATAGCTCTCGATTATCGTGGCCGAGCTGTTTTCTTCCGCGACAATCATGACACGCGGAAAGGCCGCCGGCGGCGGGCCCTCAACTGTGCCTTCGCCAATGAACAAAAGGTGGATCGGAGCTTCGATGCTCACGCCGCGCGGAATTTTCAGGAACAGCCCGCTGGTAAACAACGCCGTGTTCAGCGCCGCAAATCCGTTCGCCAGGGCCGGATGCTCCAAATATTCGCGCACGGTTGGTTCGTGCTCGCTGCTGTGCAGAGCCTCGCGCAAATCCATCGCGACGACATTGTTTGGCAGGGCTTCCCAGGAGGAAAGATCCTTGCGAAACATTCCATTCACGAATACGAGCCTGCTCTGCCGCGCCTCTTCATAAATAAAAGGCGCCAGCCCGTCATCTTTGGTCACCGCCGTTCCGTTGCTGACCAAAACAGGGGCGAAGTTTGCCGTGGCAATGGCAGCAACGTTGGTGTACTTCCACTCTTCCTGTTTGATATTGGGAAAGCCGCCGCGCTCGAATTGTGCGAAGGAGTTTTCGCGGAGACTCTGGAGCCAGGACAGATCGTCGGAACGAAGTGTCTGAGTTGCCTGACGAAAAGCATCTGCGTACCTACTTACTTCTTTAGCTAATTCCGGTGCCATCTTTGATTCACTCAACCAGCCTGGGGAGCAACTGTCGCGGTCTTTCCGTTGACGCCCTTCAACCAGTCGTAGCCTTTCTCTTCCAGTTCGAGGGCCAGCTCCTTGCCGCCTTCCTTGACGATCCGGCCGGCCGAAAGCACGTGCACGAAATCCGGAGTAATGTAATTGAGCAACCGCTGGTAGTGCGTCACCAGAATCACGGCCTTGTTCGGATCGTGAAGCTTGTTGACGCCCTCGGCGACAATGCGCAGAGCATCGATGTCCAGACCAGAATCTGTTTCGTCGAGCACCGACAACTTGGGATCAAGCACGGCCATCTGCAGAATCTCGTTACGCTTTTTCTCGCCGCCGGAAAAGCCTTCGTTGACCGAACGCGACATGAAACTCGCTTCCATCTCAACCAGTTTGGCTTTTTCCTTCAGCAGATCCTTGAACTCCAAAGGATCGAGTTCCTCAGCGCCGAGATGCTTTTGCTTTTCGTTGTAAGCCAGCCGCAAAAATTGCGCATTCGAAACTCCGGGAATCTCCACCGGATATTGGAAAGCCATGAAGACCCCTTCACGCGCGCGTTCGTCGGGCGTCATCTCCAGCAGGTTCTTGCCGTCGAAAATCACTTCGCCGCCGGTTACTTCGTAAGAAGGGTGACCGGCCAGTACTTTCGCCAGGGTGGACTTGCCTGAGCCGTTCGGGCCCATGATGGCGTGGACTTCGCCCTTGCCGATTTTGAGGTTGATGCCTTTCAGAATTTCGTTGCCATCAACCGATGCATGAAGATCGCGAATCTCTAACAACACTTATTGCTCCCTCTTTCTTTTCAGATCTCAAATTTCAGATTTGAAATCCCGTTCAGAGTTCAAGCTTTAGCTTGCTCCGCCAATCACAACCTAAAGGTTGAACTCTGGAACATGACAGGCGTCGGGGGCCAGGGGTCAGCCTGCTGAACAAAATCGACCCTGGCCCCCTAATAACAAAACGATTCCCTTATCCCACCGAGCCTTCCAGCTTCATACCCAGCAGGCGCGTCGCTTCCACTGCGAACTCCATCGGGAGCTGCAGGAATACATCTTTACAAAAGCCGTTGATGATCAACGAGACGGCGTCTTCCTGCGAGATACCCCGCTGCATCAGATAGAACAACTGATCTTCGCTGATCTTCGAAGTCGACGCTTCGTGCTCAACCCGCGAAGTGTTATTCATCACTTCAATATACGGAAAGGTGTTCGCGCCGCAATTCGAACCTATCAGCATTGAATCGCACTGCGTGTAGTTGCGCGCGTTCTCGGCCTTCGGCATGATCTTCACCAGCCCGCGATAACTATTGTTCGCGCGGCCCGCCGCGATTCCTTTTGAGATAATAGTTGAGCGCGTGTTCTTACCCAGGTGAATCATCTTGGTGCCGGTATCGGCCTGCTGCGCGTGATTGGTTAGGGCGACCGAGTAGAATTCGCCGATCGAGTTGTCGCCCAGCAGAATGCACGATGGATACTTCCACGTAATGGCCGAACCGGTTTCCACCTGCGTCCACGAAATCTTCGAATTGCGGCCGGCGCATTTGCCGCGCTTGGTAACGAAGTTGTAAATACCGCCAACTCCGTCTTCGTCACCGGCATACCAGTTCTGCACGGTCGAGTATTTGATCTCGGCATCGTCGAGCGCCACCAGTTCGACCACTGCCGCATGCAATTGATTTCGATCGAACTTTGGCGCGGTACAGCCTTCAAGGTAGGAAACGTAAGCGCCTTCTTCGGCCACGATCAGCGTCCGCTCGAATTGTCCCGATTCTGAGTTGTTGATGCGAAAGTAAGTCGACAGTTCCATCGGACAGTGCACGCCCTTCGGAATGAAGCAGAAGCTTCCATCAGAAAAGACTGCGCTGTTCAGCGCCGCGTAAAAGTTGTCATTGGTCGGCACGACTGAACCCAAATACTTCTTGACGATTTCCGGATGCTCGCGGACGGCTTCACTGAACGAACAGAAAATCACGCCATGCTTTTTCAGCTTCTCTTTGTACGTGGTCGCGACTGAGACCGAGTCGAATACCGCATCGACCGCAACGTTGGCTAATTGCTTCTGTTCAGAGAGAGGGATGCCGAGCTTTTCAAACGTCTTCAGCAATTCGGGATCGACTTCGTCCAGCCTCGCCACCGAAGCTTTCTGCTTCGGAGCGCTGTAGTAAATCATGTCCTGATAATCGACCTTGGGAAAGGTGACGTTGGGCCAATGGCGCGGCTCTTCCATCGTCAACCAATGACGATAAGCCTTCAGCCGAAAGTCCAACATCCATTCCGGCTCTTCCTTCTTGGCCGAGATCAAACGAACTGTATCTTCGCTCAAGCCACGGGGAATGGTCTCTGCCTCGATGTCAGTAACCCAGCCGTACTTGTATTCCCGATTCGCGAGTATTTCAGCAGTACTCATTATTCCTCTTTACTTCCTTCGACAGGATTTACATGATTCACATGATGGAACCAAACTGCTTTGTGGTGCCTCCAATGAATCATGTAAATCCTGCTAATCCTGTCCAGTTGCCTTCTCAGTTTGCCGACCGCATTGGTCTGAGATGGTTTTGCCGTTTCACGATCTGATGCAAGCGAGCATCAACTTTTTCTTCGCTGCCTACCAGCTGAGCCAGAGTGATCTCAGACAAAGCGGTTTGCACTACTTCATGAAGTCCGACGATTACGGGGCGAATGCCGCAGTCGCTGGTATGAATACAAACATCCAAGACGCCCGCGTGCGTCTTGCAGAAGTGGGCCACGGTATCTTCATCAAGGATGCGAATCACTTCATTCAAGCGAATCTCAGACGCCGGGCGGGCGAGCGAATAACCACCTTTGGTCCCGCGCTGGGCGCTAACCAGTCCTGCCTTGCTCAAAATCCACATCAGCTTGCCGGCGTTCGCGACAGATAAACCTTCGCGTTCAGCGAGCTGCGCCAGGGTCAGAGTCTCGGCATCGCCCTCGGCGCGCGCCAACTGGACCAGGCACCGCAACCCATATTCTTCTTGAGCTGATATCTTCACTTCTACTGAGTTTCCTTAAGATTCGTGCCGATTATAGCATTCCTTACTTTTTCGTCAAGTATCGGGTGCGGGTTGCGGAGGGCTCAAATTCATTAGCAAGATTCTGGCGGAAACATTCGGCTGAATTTGAGTTATCATCGCCGCGCTAAGAAAGATGGGACCAATACGAGCTATATGGATAACATGTATCGCGATATCGCCAACGATCCGAAGTACCGGCACTTCGTTCGCATCCCCGATCGAATTCTTCAATGCATCGATTATTTTCGTATTGATTGCGATCGGCAGCTGACCAGATTGCGTTTGCGCGCCTATTACCTCTTCATCGGGGTCGTGGACGACGCGATCGACGCGGGCAGGATCGACACCGGCAAGTTGATCCTGGAGTATCTGGACACACCAGCCCCTCAGTTCGACCAGGCTATGGATTCCAGCGTCCGACTAGTCACTGAAGTTTTGAAGGTTTACATTTGCGATCGATCTCACCCGGTGATGATGGATAAGCTGCGAGAACTTTATGAAGAAGTTGTCAGTGAACGACTCGCGACCGAGATTGACTCATACATCGGACATAGAAACTCCGTCGGCTCCCTTACCGCTGAATTATCATATCTGCTGATCAATCCTGGCCTAAGGAACGACGGCGAAACCCTATGCGAATTCATGAAGCAAGTTGGGGCCGTTGGCTGCCTGATTGACAGCTTGATCGATCTGCACAAGGATCGGCGGCTTGGCTTGCTGCGGTTCCAACCCACAGTCTGGGACTATGCCAGGCTCTCGGTCTCGATCCTGCGGAACGGTCTACGAATATCACTCAGGCATCCACGGCTCTACCGGCTGTTCTTCAGCGCCATCGTCGATAACATGCGGGATCCAATCATGGCCGAACGAGCCTCATCCTCGGGGCCTTCGTTAATTTTAGACAGAAAGGACGAGACGGCCAGTGTCGCCTAGGCTCGCCGGCAAGATCTGGGTGGGTTACGTCGCGGCGCTCCTGGGAATTGCGGCCGCAACGGGGCTGCTGCAAATTTCCGCTTCCCATGTAAACCCGGCTACCGCGGCGCTCGGATTTCTTCTGGTGGTTCTCTTCGTCGCGACGGGCTGGGGTTCACGCCCAGCCGTATTTGCTTCTCTGCTTGCCGTCGCGTGTTTCAATTTCTTTTTTCTCCCGCCCTTCGGCACGTTCGCGATTCGCAACCCAGATAACTGGGTGGCATTCTTTGCTTTTTTGATCACCGCGTTTACCGCGGGGCAGCTTTCGGCGCGTGCCAAGCGCCGCGCTGAAGAAGCGGAAGTCTCCAGACATGAGATCGAACGGCTTTATTACGAACTTCAGGACAGCTTCGAACGTTCCAGTCAGGCCCGGGCTCTTAAGCAAAGTGAACGTTTAAAGTCAGCACTGTTGGATGCGGTCACGCACGATCTGCGAACCCCTCTCACCTCGATTAAAGCCTCAGTCACGACGCTGCTCTCGGAGTTATATGCCGTCGAACGCAACGAATCCGGCGCGCTGCTCGGCAACGAAGGCCGCAAAGAACTCCTGCAAATCATAGACGAGGAGGCCGATCGCCTCGACCGGTTTATCGAAGGCCTGACCAAGCTCGCCCGCATCGACGCAGGAGAGATGTATCTTCGCCGGCGCTTGTGTTCGATCGATGAAATCATTACAGCAGCGCTCAAGCGCGCCGAGCCACGCACGCGCGGTCATCAAATCGAAGTCTGGATCGATGAATTGCCGCCGGTAAAAGTCGACGAAGCCGCGATGGCGGAAGTAATCTACACGCTGGTCGACAACGCCGCGAAATATTCGCCGCCGAATACGCCGATTCGCGTTAGCGCCGCGGCGAAAGATGACAGTACTATTCTGATCAGCGTCGAAGACAAAGGTCCGGGTATTCGCGAGGACATGCGTGAACGAGTCTTCGAAAAGTTCTTCCGGGCCATGCGCGATGGAGACGTCGGCGATCGCCAATCCGCCGGTACCGGCATGGGACTGGCGATTGCTCACGGCATAGTGCAAGCGCACGGCGGTAGGCTTTGGATCGAAGACGCGCTTGATCATAAGGGAGCAAAATTTGTCGTAGCCTTGCCGAGCGGAGTTGGCAGCGACGAGCTAACTCAATCCAACGTGTCGCGGGTGCCCCGTCCCTGAGTCACGCGCAGGATGCGCGAGCGAAAGTGGCACAGACTTCAGTCTGTGATCCCTGATAGTCAATTGGTTTCCAAACCCAATCACAGACTGAAGTCTGTGCCACCCATATCGCGCAAGGTGCGCGTACACCTAATCATGGAATCAAAGCAACGCATTCTGGTCGTTGACGACGAACCCCAACTCACGCGAGTCCTGCGGCGCAGCTTGATAGCGAAAGGCTATGACGTGCGCATCGCAGGCGATGGCGAATTCGCCCTTCAGACATTTCGCGACTGGCCCGCGGCTCTGGTGATTACAGATCTGGCCATGCCCAATATGGGTGGACTCGAGTTATGCAGGCATCTGCGCGCAATTTCGCAGGTCCCGATTATCGTGCTTTCGGTCAGAGGCGAGGAAGCAACCAAGGTCGAAGCGCTCGATGCAGGCGCCGACGATTACATCACCAAGCCCTTCGGCATGGATGAGTTGCTGGCGCGGATTCGCGCGACCCTGCGCCGAAAGCCCGCCTCCGAATCCCAGTCTCACATTCTGGAAGCCGGCGACTTTCGCGTCGACCTCGAAGCACACACGGCGACTCAAGGTGATCAGGAACTGCACCTGACTCCCAAAGAATTCGATCTCATGACCCACCTGATCCGCAATGCCGGCAAGGTCCTCACGCACCGCGCGTTGTTGGGCGCCGTTTGGGGCGGCGACTACACCGAACAGCCTGAATACCTGCGCGTTTTCATCGGCCAACTAAGAAAAAAGATCGAACCCGATCCTTCCGCGCCCCGGTATATTCTTACCGAACCGTGGATTGGCTACCGCTTCAATTCCGGTGAGTAGCGCAAGTTGTTAACTTGCGTCGATCGCAAATTATCAATTTGCGCCACACACCTCGAGTTACAACTCGGCGTTGCCAAACGCGGCGGTAGCCCTCCCTTACGGTCGGGCTACCAGCCCAGCTTCCGAATCGCAAATTATCAATTTGCGCTACAGCGTCTTTACGAATTCTTTATAAACCTCTTACTCCATCCTTACGCGTCCACTCCTAAACTCGAACCATCGCTCTTCTTTGGGAGCACACGTCATGCACATGAGAAGTCAAAGGTCCGAGCCTGATAGTTCACCGGCAGAGAATCGCCCGATCGAATTGATGACCGAGAACGGTTACTCGATTTTGCGTTCGTGGGAGATCGAGCGAGTAAAGCCCCCGGAGAACGGAGAATACTCGTTCATGGTTCGCAGTCCGCTGGGCACAGGGCGAGAGATCGGGGTCGGAGTCACCAGTGAAGTGGTTGTGGAAATAGCGAATAGAACACGCGGACGTATTCTGCTTTTCAGCACTTTCTGGATTTACTGCTCAGAGCGGCATCTGGCGATTTACTTGTGGGAGAAGAACGATTATCCGCCCGGTGACAAGCTTCTGGTCAAGGAACTTGATCCGGAAGATTGTCTCTTGGCGCTGCGATGGGAAACAACGTGATTGATTGCATTCAAGACCGTGTAGCGCAAGTTGTTAACTTGCGTTCTGAATGACCCATGGGTGATCTGAGCCCGTCGTTGTGGGGTGAGTGTTTTGGAAAGAAATCGCAAGTTAACAACTTGCGCTACAGGGTCGGTGTGCTCCGATTTACTCAGCGCACTCGAAGAAAGGAGAGGAACAGCAACTTGGCCACAACACTAAAACGCCTCCTGGTAGGCAGGGCCAAAAAGACAGATCAGGCCATCCATGAACGTCTGACAAAAAAGACGGGCCTGGCGGTTTTCGCTTCCGACGCGCTCTCGTCGACAGCTTACGCTTCCGAGGAAATCCTTCTCGTTCTCGCCGTAGCTTACGCGGCCGGTCAAACTAACGCCTTCAATTATGTGGTGCCCATAACCCTGGTCATCGCTGTAGTGCTGACCATCGTGGCCATTAGCTACCGCCAGACAATCTTCGCGTATCCGTCGGGCGGCGGCGCCTACATCGTCGCCAAGGAAAATCTGGGAACCACACCGGGGTTGGTGGCAGCGGCGGCACTATTGGTCGATTATGTGCTCACGGTTTCAGTCTCGATCGCCGCGGGCGTTGCCGCGATCACCTCTGCCGCACAGGGAACACGATTCTCCTGGCTCGATCACCACAAGATCTTTTTGTGTCTAATACTGATCACATTCATCGCTCTCGCGAACCTGCGCGGCGTGCGTGAGTCGGGCGCTCTCTTTGCCGCGCCGACCTACGCATTCGTCATCAGTTTCCTGTTCATGGTCGGCTACGGAATCATTCACTACTTTCTTTATCCCGTCAGCATCGTTCCCCAGGTCACTGAGAACCTGAAACTGGCAGAGGGTTATCACCTGCAGCCACTCACCCTGTTTCTGCTGCTCGGCGCTTTCTCAAATGGCTGTGTTGCCCTAACCGGCACTGAGGCGATCTCGAACGGCATCCCGGCTTTCAAGCAACCAGAATCTCGCAATGCCGCAAAGACCTTGACCTGGATGGCGGTGCTGCTGACGACGATGTTTATTGGAACCAGCGTGATGGCCTACTTTTATCACGTGCATCCACACGAGAACGAGACCGTCATCTCGCAGTTCGCGCGCACTATTTTCACCGGGCCGATGGGTTGGTTTTATTATGTGATTCAGGGCACGACTGCTTTGATTCTCATCCTCGCCGCGAACACTTCGTTCGCAGACTTTCCGCGGCTGGCCAGTCTCTTAGCGCGCGATCGATTTATGCCGAGACAGTTCGCCACCCGAGGCGACAAACTGGTTTTCTCAAATGGCATCATCATCCTCGCAGTGTTCTCGGGCGTACTAGTCACAGCTTTCAGCGGCGACACGAGTCGCTTGATTCCGCTCTATGCCGTCGGCGTATTCCTTTCGTTTACGCTGTCACAACTGGGCATGGTGCGTCACTGGCTCAAGGCAGGCCGCCTCCTTAAGGCTGGGGGCGCGGCCGCAGCGGAGGACGGATCGGCATCGGCACAAGCGCGCGTCGCCCAGAATGGTCGCGGATCAAACGGACTTAATGCAGATGAACTCAAGCAGGCAGTGCATTGGAAAAAATCTATGGTGGTGAATGGGCTTGGGGCCGTCGCCACGTTCATCGTCCTGATCGTTCTGGTCATCACCAAGTTCATTCATGGCGCGTGGCTGGTGGTGGTGCTGATTCCCTTCCTGGTAGCCATCTTCCGCGCGGTCCATCGTCACTATGACGATGTGGCAAAGCAGTTGACTACCCAGGGGCTTGAGCGCCTGAAGCCGATCCGGCACGAAGTGATCGTGCCGATTTCAGGTATACATAAAGGGGTGCTCAAGGCGCTTGAATATGCCAAGGCGATCGCGCCGGATCATGTGACGGCCGTGTACATAAACCTCGACGCAGAGGCGACGCAGAAGCTGCGCGCAAAATGGAGCGAGTGGGGAGCGGGCGTGGAACTGGTCGTAATCGCTTCACCGTACCGTTCCCTCGTTGGACCGCTGATACGGTATGTTGAGCGGAGAATGAAACAGCACCACGATCAAATGGTCACGGTGGTACTGCCGGAGTTCGTGCCGGCAAGATGGTGGCACCATCTACTGCACAATCAGAGTTCGTTGATGTTGAAAGGCGCCCTGCTCTTCAAACCGGACGTAATCGTTACCAGCGTGCCTTATCATTTGAAGAGTAGGCAGCGGTAGCGACGGAGCGCAGACATCCTGTCCGCCTGAGCGCGCAGCGCGAACAAACCGTCCAAAATGATTCTCTTCGTGAGTCTGAGCGTGCTTCGCCCGCTGGCGGACAGGATGTCCGCGCTCCGTCGTTCCGGTCTTACGGCGTCGTCTTTACTCCGAGGCTTTCTATGATCCGCTGCCGAAAGCGCCGCGCGTCAGCCTTGATTGCTTCTTCGTTTAGCGTTAGCAGGCGGCGATCGCGCATGATCACGCGGCCTTCGACAATCACCGTGCGTACGTCTGAGGCTTTGGTCGCATAGACGAGATCGGAATAGATGTTATAGGAAGGCGTTTGGTTCAGATCGTCGAGGTCGACTATAGCCAGATCGGCCCGCTTCCCTTTTTCGATCGATCCAATTTCTTTCTCGAGATGCAAAGCGCGGGCGCCGCGCAAGGTCGCCATTTCAAAAGCTTCTTCAGCCGTGACCACCTTGGGATCCTTGCTGATTACTTTGTGCAGCTTCGCCGCGGTGTCCATCTCTTCCCACAGGTTCAGGTCGTTATTGGAAGCAGCACCGTCAGTTCCCAGGCCCACTGGCAGATTTTCCTTTAGCATCTCAGGCACCGGCGCAACGCCCGACGCAAGCTTCATATTCGACTGCGGATTGTGAACTATCCCCACGCCAAGTTTCTTTAGCAGGCCCAGCTCTTCAGCGGTCGGCCAAACCATGTGAGCGGCAATGACGCGATTGTTAAGAAACCCGATGCGGTTGAGGTACTCGACCGGACTGGCACCCTTGGCTTTGATACTGTCGTCTACCTCACGCCTGGTCTCAGAGATATGCGTAACAATTGGCGCGCCGGTGCGATCGGAGAAAGCGCGCACGGCTTTCAAATGGTCTTCGGAAACTGTGTAAGGCGCGTGCGGCGCAATGGCCGGGGTAATCAGGGCATTGCCTTTCCAATGACCGACGAATTTTTCCACATAGGCCATTGCCTGTTCATTGGTCTTGTTGTCGGCCACCGGAAAATCGATTACCGTCTCGCCCAGGACTCCGCGCATGCCGGCCTTGAAAGTCTCATCAGCAACTGCATCTTCAAAGTAATACATGTCGCAGTAGGTCGTGGTGCCGCTGCGGATCATCTCTGCTAGACCCAAGCGGGCGCCGACGCGCACAAATTCTTCATTTACGTTTTTGGCTTCGGCCGGAAAGATGTATTTGGTCAGCCACTCCTGTAGATCCAGATCATCAGCCAGGCCGCGAAACAGGACCATCGGCACGTGAGTATGACCGTTGATGAGTCCGGGGATGACGACCTTGCCGGCGGCGTTAATGATTTCGCGCGCCGCAAACTGACGATCAATGGCGGCTGTGTTGTCGACTGCAACAATGCGCCCACCCTTGATCGCTACGCCTCCGTTTTCAATCACCCGGCGCGTACCGTCCATGGTTACCACGGTTCCGCCTCGAACGATTAGGTCCACGATGCTCTTCCTTTTCTGCGCCCCCGCCAAAGGTGCGCTGCTCGAAATCATCAGGAACAATAAAAGTGAACCAATGGTTTTTTTCATCATGATCTTTACTGAATGGCGTTACGTTTCCTGCTCTGAGGCCAAGCTGATGTTATATCAATAACCCAGCCCTTCGGTACAGAACCCGGAGCGGTAGAGGTTGTGTCAAAACTCAGGATGTGCGATCTCAAAGAGGATCTTAACGCAGAGGACGCAGAGGTTTCGCAAAGGCGCGCAGAGAAGCGCCTTACTTTGCGTACCTCTGCGAAAACCTCTGCGCCCTCTGCGTTTAAGAAGTGGTTACCTTAGGCGCACGTTCGAAGCGTTGACACAGACTCGGTAGCGACGGGATCCAAGCAGGAACTGAAGTGGTCGAACAGAACCTTGCTTTGGTTTAATGCTTCTTACTGCTCAAACCAAAACGATCCACGAAATCACACGAAACTGCGCGAATAAGCCAATTCCGCTTCGTGTATTTCGTGGATCGTTCCCCCATGAGAGATCAATCCCGATGTGTCGGGAGACACCGCCGCTTTGCTCTGCCGGCGCACTCCACATTACTTTTGTTGTGAAGCTTCTTTCAAAAACCTGGCATCGAAAGCCGACGGAAGTAATTCCTTAATTGATCTCTCTTCGCGTTGGCCTTGCAGGTTGGCCAGCACGATTTTGGCGTGCTTGGCGAATTCCCAGATAATCTGCCGGCAGGTGCCGCAGGGCGGGGTCAACGTTTCGGTATCAGCCACGACCACCAGGTCGGTGAAGTCTCGCTCGCCTTCCGACAAGGCCTTCCAGATTGCCACTCGCTCGGCGCAGACTGTGAGTCCATAGCTGGCGCTCTCGATATTGCAACCCGTGAATACCTTACCGGCTTTTGTTTGCAGCGCCGCGCCTACCATGAAGTTTGAAAAGGGCGCGACCGACTGCAGGCGCGCTGCCTTGGCTGTCTCAACTAACTTATCTTCTAATTCGTTCAACTCTGGCCTCCAACTGAATGTAAAGCACTGGCCAGCTTCTCGCGAATCTTTCCGCTAATTAGATCAATGCTCACAAGATTATGACCACCCTCGGGAATAATAACGTCTGCGAAACGCTTCGACGGTTCGATGAACTGCATGTGCATCGGGCGCACCGTAGCCATGTACTGCTCAATCACCGAATCCAGCGTGCGGCCGCGTTCGGCAATGTCGCGTTTCAAGCGGCGAATAAACCGAATGTCATCCGGAGTATCGACAAAGACTTTGATGTCCATCTGCTCACGCAAACGCGCCTCGGCAAAAATCAGAATGCCTTCGACAATGACTATTGGCTTGGCTTGAATCGGAGTCGTGTCAGGCAGACGCGAATGCGTGCGGAAATCGTAGATCGGAAGATCGACCGGCTCGCCGGCCTTCAACTTCTTAAGATGATTAGCCAACAGTTCGTTGTCGATGGCGTCGGGGTGATCGAAGTTGGCCGCGTTGCGATAATCGAGCGGCATGTCCTTAAGATTGCGATAGTACAGATCCTGCTGAATAAAGACGACCTCATCGGCGCTGACCGATTGCAGAATACGATTCGCGACTGTCGTCTTGCCCGATCCGGTGCCGCCACAGATGCCTATGATCATAATCAGTTGCTGGTAGTCAGTTGTTTAGTAGTCAGTTATTACAAGCTACTTTGAGGGCAAATCTTTAATGCCGATGAGTCAAGTTTTCAGAACCATCGACCTGTGTGCTTGGCGCCTAACCGCGAAGCGGTTACTTCCTTCAGCCCAGGGTTGCCGTTTCGGCTACCCTGGAAAAGAGAGCGGTTGATTCTGGCAACCGCAACGCGGTTGCGCCCGCTTGGTTCCCTGATGCAATTGCCGCAACCGGTTGCGGTAGATAATGTTTTCTTTCGCTTCCCAGGGTAGCCGAAGCGGCAATCCTGAGCAGTGTATAGACCTGATGTCCCAGGTCTATACAGGCTGGAGGTCCCAACCGCCTTGCGGTTGAAAAGCGCCGCGTCTTTGTCGGCTTCTTGATCTCAGGCCTAGCCAGACCCTCCGCCAACTGCCCCTCTAAGCGAGCCCCTTAATCACCCGTCTCAATAATTCAGTGAACTGCCCGCGCACTCGCTCGCCAATCGCCATCACTTCGCTGTGGTCGATGGGCTTGTCAGAAATGCCGGCGGCCAGGTTTGTGATGCACGAAATACCCAACACCTGCATGTCCATATGCCGCGCCACAATCGCTTCGGGTACAGTGCTCATCCCGACCACGTCGGCGCCCAGGCCGCGCAGCATGTGTATCTCGGCAGGCGTCTCGTAACTCGGCCCGGAAAGCGCCGCATAGATTCCCCTTCGCACTTCAATTCCCATCGCCGTCGCTTCGTCAATCAACATGTCCTGCAAGCGACGCGCGTACACCGAAGTCAAATCGGGAAAACGCGGTCCAAAGCGTTCGTCATTTTCCCCGCGCAAAGGATTGTCGCCGAGCAGGTTCAGATGGTCGCTCAGGACCATCAAAGAACCGGGCATAAACTCCATCTGCAGCGCACCGGCGGCATTAGTCAGTACCAACGTGCGCACGCCCAGCAATTTCAGAACGCGAATCGGAAAGGTGACTTCCTGCAGCGAGTAGCCTTCGTAGAAATGAAAACGGCCCTGCATCGCCGCGACCGTGATCTCGCCCACTCGGCCGATCACAAGCCGACCCGCGTGCCCTTGGACGGTGGAGCGCGCAAAGCCCGGGATCTCCTGATAAGAAATCTCGACAACGTCCGTCAGGTCTTCCGCGAAAGCGCCGAGCCCGCTCCCCAAAACGATCGCCACTGGTATCTCAGCATCGGTGCGCGAGCGTATCAAACGCGCGGCTTCCTGAGCGCGCTCGTAAAGCGTCGAAGAATTAGGTGTCGATGACATTTGGATTTTCGAAGGAGACATTACAACATTAAAGCGCGCCGAATGTCATCCGGAGTGGCACAGACTTCAGTCTGTGATACACGAGGCAATTCACAGACTGAAGTCTGTGCCACCTATCTCTCTTTTTGATAAGGAGTTCCGAGGGCGCGGGGCGCGCGCGAGTGTCCAATAAAGCCGGCTAACACGACGATAGTAACGACGTAGGGAATCATCTGAATGAACTGGACCGGAATCTCCAGGCTCTGGATACCGCCTGTCTTCGCATAGATGAACCGCGAAAGGATTGCGCAGACAGCGGCGGCGCTTGCCAGCTCAACAATGCGATTTCTGTTTAGGAACGAGAGTTGGTGCGCGATGAACCAGAAGATCAGAAAGATGAGCACAACCATCCCGATCCGGAACGACAGAATCGAGACCGGCACGCCCTGCAACTGAATCGTCAACGCGTCCGCCAAACCAAACAGCAGACAGGCAAGCATCGTCTGCACCGGCCGCCACTTCCCAAAGATCAGGGCCGCCAAGGCGATGAATCCACGTCCGGCAGCCATGTTACGCGTAAACAGAGACGACTGGCCGATGGAAAGATAGGCGCCGCCAATTCCCGCGAGCGCGCCCGACAAAATCACGCCGAGGTAACGAATGCGATTCACGCGGACACCCGCGGCGTCGGCTGCTTCGGGGTTTTCGCCGACCGCGCGCAAGCGCAACCCGAACGGCGTACGATACAAAACATATCTGGTAAAGAGCACCAGGACGATAGCCAATAGCGACATCGCCGAGACTTCGGTAAAGATTCGCCACTGCGGCATGAAGCCGGGCAAGAGACCTGAGATCGTGGGGAGCAGGTTCTCTTTCGGAATCTGCGGAGTCGAGCCGGAAGAAAGAAACAGCGCGCCACTTAGCACCGCGGGCAAACCAATGAACAGAATGTTGATGCCCGTGCCGGTCACGACCTGATCGGCTTTAAACCGAATGCAGGCGACCGCCAGAATGTAAGCGACAAACGCCCCGGCGATGATCGCCGCCAGAAGTCCGACCCAGGGACTATGAGCGTAATAAGTTACCGAAGCCGCGGTGAACGCGCCGGCGAGCAGCAACCCCTCGAGCGCGATATTGATCACGCCCGACCTTTCCGAATACAACCCACCCAGCGCCGCCAGCACGAGCGGCGTGGCCAGTCGGATGGTGGAAAATATGAGTGCTAAGGTAAGAATCTGGCGCATCGATTATTTCGTAAATAGTCAGCGGTTCGTAGCGAGCATTGGCTCAATTTGCTGGGAGCGCGGACGGCCCGTCCGCACCGCACCGAAGCCACATCTTTAAAAATAAACCATACCATTCCGTTCTTTCGCGCTCCGCGCTCAATGCGGACGGGACGTCCGCGCTCCCAGCAGACAGAGGCGTTTTATTCTCAAACTCGCGCTCCGTTTTGACAACAACCACTGACCGGCTCAGGCTTTCGCCCTACTCAATTTCTTCAAACTCCCAAAGATGGCATCGGGCCGCAGGGCCACCAGAATAATCACGATCCCCTGCAACATGTCGACGATGTCTTTCGAAACATGGATCGTGTAAGCGTCGACGAAGATTCCGCCGCGCAACAGAATCGCGAACAGGATCGCGGCGAGAAAGACTCCGACCGGGTGATTGCGACCCAGCAGGGCCACGGCGATTCCCACGAAACCATAATTCGCTGAGAACCCGTCATAGTAACGATAGCGATAGCCGAGCACTTCGTTGATTCCCACCATGCCAGCCAGTCCGCCCGAAATGGCCATGGCCAGAATGATCTGTTTGCGAATCGAGATCCCACCGTATTCCGCGGCGCTCGGGTTGGCTCCGGTCGCGCGAATCTCATAACCCCACTTCGTCTTCCACAGCAAAACGTAAACGAACACGCAGGCGAGAATCGCCAGGATGAAAGCAATATTCAGCGGGATACGTTCGGGCAAACCTGGAATAAATTTTCCCAGCCGAGCAATGTGGGCGCCGGGACTAATCGGAACTGTTTCGAGGATTGGATCGCCTGGAGTCTTATAGTGATACTGCGTGAAGTAACTGACCAGGGCAATCGCTATGAAGTTCAGCATGATCGTGTTGATTACTTCATGCGATCCAAAGCGCGCTTTGAGCAGTCCGGGGATGCCGCCCCAAATTGCGCCGGCTAGAACCGCGGCCAGACAACATAAAGGCAGGAGTACAATTGTAGGCAGATGCGCGATTTGGGGAATAACAGTATTCCCGGGATCCGGCGAGCCAAACTTGATTCCAATCCACGCAGCCGCAAAGGCGCCGATGTATAGCTGACCTTCCGCGCCGATATTCAGCAGCCCGCAGCGAAAGGCCACTGCCACGGCAAGGCCGGTAAAGATTAGCGGCGTCGCATAAAAAAGCGTGTAACCGATTCCGTCCGGCCACGAGAAGGCACTGCCGATCAACAGGCGGTACGTTTGAATCGGGCTGTCACCAATCAGCAGCACCACGATGCCGCCGATTACAAAAGCAGCCAGCACGGCCAAGAGCGGATACAGGATTTCGCGATAGAGTTTCATTCTTTAAACCGTGCAGTTTAGAGGCGGGCTACTGCCCGCCTTCGGATTCGCGGGAACTGGCGGGCGGTAGCCCGCCTCTAAACGCGCCCGCCCGTCATCAGCAATCCGATCTCTTCGTTGCTGGTGACCTTTGGATCGACTTCACCAACGATCCTGCCGTTGTGAATCACCAGGAGACGATCCGAGAGCGCGGTTACCTCTTCCAGCTCCGCCGACACCAGCAGCACTCCGCAGCCCGAATCACGCATCGCCACAATTTTCCGATGGATGAATTCGATCGCGCCGATGTCGACGCCTCGGGTTGGCTGTGACACGAGCAGAAACTTTGGCGGCAACTCGAATTCCCTGCCGATGATTAGCTTCTGTTGATTTCCGCCGGACAGAGCCCGCGCCGGAAGCTGTGGATTTGGCGGCCGCACATCAAAGTCCCTAATCACCTGTTCCGTACGCTGCTGAATTCCTTTTTGATCGAGGAAGATCGATCCGACGCCGGACACGGCGGGCTTGCGATAGTGAACTCCAAGAATCGTGTTCTCGGCCAGACTGAAATCCAGCAAGAGACCGCGCCGATGCCGGTCTTCGGGAACGTGCGCAATGCCCAGTTCCTTTCGCGCGCGCGCATCGAGGCGGGTGATGTCTTTGCCTTCGAACAAAATCGAACCGGACACATATGAACCGGGAATCAGCCCTGCCAGCGCTTCAATCAATTCAGTCTGGCCATTTCCTTCTACTCCGGCGATGCCGACAATCTCGCCGGCGCGTACTTCGAAGGAAACCTTGTCGACGCGTTTCGTGCCATCGCGTCCAGTGATCGAAAATTCGCGCAGGGAAATCAACTCAGCTCCGGGCTTAGCGTCGGGCTTCTCTACTCGCAGCAGCACCTCGCGTCCAACCATCAGGCGCGCCAACTCAGCGGCGTTGGTCTCACTGGTTTTTACGTTCCCGACCACGTGACCGTCACGCATGACCGTGACGTTGTCTGAAATGGCCAGCACTTCAGAAAGCTTGTGAGTGATGATCACAATGGTCTTGCCCTGCTCGCGCATGCCTCGAAGAATCGCGAAGAACTCTTCCACCTCCTGCGGAGCCAGCACCGCAGTCGGCTCGTCCAAAATCAATAATTGCGCCCGGCGATAGAGGGCCTTTAATAGCTCGACCCTCTGTTGCTGTCCGACTGAAAGACTTTCGATGGTGGCATTCGGATCGACCGACAGCTTGAACTCATCAGAAACTTTGCGAATGTCTTCCGCGGCTTTACGCAGGTCGAGAGAGGCTGCGTTCCCGGGTTCAGCGCCGAGCACAATGTTTTCGGCGACGGTCATCGGTTCAACCAGCATGAAATGTTGGTGCACCATGCCCACGCCCAGCGCTATCGCGTCGTGCGGCGTGCGAATCTCACGCGCCTGACCATTGATGATGATGTCGCCGCTGTCCGCTGTGTAAAAGCCGTAGGCGATCCGCATCGCGGTTGACTTGCCCGCACCGTTTTCGCCGACGATGGCATGAATGGTTCCCGGCTCGACCTTAAAGCTCACGCCGTCGTTGGCGACCACTGCCCCGAAGGTCTTAGTAATGTTACGTAGTTCGAGCATCTCTATTCGCTGGGAGCGCGGACGGCCCGTCCGCTCCGAGCGTGCTTCGCATGCTATGCAGGCAGGATGCCTGCGCTCCCGGCTTCAGTTCGCCATTGCGTCCGTGACTTTGATCTGCCCCGCGATAATTTTCTTCTTCGCTTCTTCGGCGGCCTGGATTGCTTCGGGTGAAATTAGATCCTTGTTGTACGGATCGATCACATAACCGACGCCGTCGCTCTCTAGCCCAAAGACATGAAAGCCGGCCTGAAATTTTTTCTCTACCACCAGCTTCACAATGTCATAGACTGCGTTATCGACGCGCTTGACCATGCTGGTCAAAACAAAGCCAGGCTTAACCATGTTCTGGTTCGAGTCCACGCCAATTACAAAATGAGTCGCGCGGCCGTTGACCTTTCCGTACTGTTCGACTGCATCGAACGCTCCCAATCCCGAGTTACCGGCGGCCGTAAAGATCACGTCGGCGCCTTTGCCGATTTGGGCCAGCGACAATTCCTTGCCCTTGCCGGGATTGTTCCAGGCCGCGTCGGTCACGCCTACATAGTTCTGAACAATCTGAATATTGGGATTGACTGATTTCGCGCCTTCTTCATAGCCCTTCTCAAAACGATGAATCAGGGGGATATCCATGCCGCCGACAAAACCGAGCACGTTTGTTTTGGTCGTCTTGGCAGCCAGGATGCCGACCAGGTACGAACCTTCGTGCTCTTTGAATAGCAGCGACGCGACATTCGGAAGCTGACTTACGCCGTCGATAATCGCGAAGTGGATGTTCGGATAGTCCTTCGCGACAAGTTCCATGATAGGCGCCTGGGCAAAACCAACGCCGATGATCAGGTCATAGCCGCGTTCGGCGAACGCTCGCATCGCCGGTTCGATCGACGTAGGGTTTCCGGGTTCGACATCACGCAGGACAATACCAAGTGCGGGTTTGCCGCACGGCGTCTTGCCATCCGGCAGCGTACCGGTTTCAGCGCATTTCACGCCGGCCCAGGCTGCCGCATTAAAGGAACGATCGTCTTTCCCGCCGATGTCGAAGACGATGCCTACATGGATCTTACTTTTGTCGTCCGCACCATAGCTGGCGCGATTACACGCCGGGCCGATGAAGACCAGCGAGGAGAGCAACAACAGTGCTAAGAGAGCTTTGTATTTCATGTTTTCGTACTACAGGCTGCCAGCCTGTAGTGACCGTGCACAGCTGGCAGCCTGTGCTACATCAAAATTACTTCCTTGATCAGCCTGGGGAGTTCCGTTGGCGGCGCATCGCCTATTTCATAAGCTGCCTTGATTCGCGCGACTGCCCTTTGACCATGATCCGGCGCGTCACAATAAACCAGACCGATCTGATCGCCGGCCCGGAGCTCGTCTCCGATCCTGGCGTCGGACACAAACCCAACCGTGGGATCGATTCGATCTTCCATGCGCACGCGGCCCCCACCTGCCTCTGCTATAGCATGACCGACTTCCCCGGCTTCAACTTTGACGACAAATCCTGAGCGCGGCGATTCTACCTTAAACGCTTTCTCTGTCAACGGGAGAATGCGCGCGGGATCGTCACAGACCGAAGGGTCTCCGCCCTGGGCCTCTATATTCTTACGGAAGCATTCGAGCGCCGCGCCTGACCGATGCAGCTCTTCAATTCGTGCCCTGGCCGACTCGACTGTCGGCTCCAGACCTGACAAGACAATCATTCGCGCCGCTAACTCGATCGACAGATCCAGAACCGGACGGGCGCCTTCCTGAAATTCTCCGCGCAGAAGTTCAATGCATTCGAGCACCTCGACAGAGTTGCCGACGGCGCGACCGAGCGGCTGATTCATGTCAGTAATTAGCGCCTCAGATTTTACTCCCAGCGAATTGCCCGTCGACACCAGCGCGCTGGCCAGCGCTCGCGCGCGATCGTGTTCGCGCATGAAAGCTCCCGAACCCGTCTTGACGTCGATCACCATCGCGTCCAAACCTGCGGCGCCTTTCTTGGATATGATCGACGCAACGATCAGCGGGATGGCTTCCACGGTTGCGGTCGCATCCCGGAGGGCGTAGAGCTTTTTATCGGCCGGCGCAATTTCAGCAGTCTGTCCGTTCATCGCAAAGCCGGTCCTGTCCAGCACCGCGCGGAACTCCTTTAAAGAAAGATTGACCCGGTAGCCGGGAATCGATTCCAGTTTGTCTAGCGTGCCTCCCGTGTGGCCCAAGCCGCGTCCGGAAATCATCGGCACGCACACGCCGGCCGCCGCCGCGAACGGAGCAATCAAGAGCGAAGTCTTGTCACCAACGCCGCCGGTTGAATGCTTGTCTGCTTTGGGTTTGGGGATCTCTGAGAAGTCGAGGATCTCACCCGAGCGCAGCATGGCCTCGGTCAAGAAGGACTGTTCGGCTTCGGTCATGCCCTTGAGAAAGATGGCCATCAACAGGGCGGTGCTCTGATAATCGGCAATCGAGTCGCAGGTCACGCCTTTGATGAAGAACTCGATTTCGTCGCGCGACAATTCCGCGCCGTCACGTTTTTTGCGAATGATGTCCTGGGGTCTCAAGTTTAGGTTCTCTGTGAGTGGGCCGCTCGATGTGAGAAGTATATTGGCCCAGTAGGGGCCGAATGTTTATAGCTCTCAATCAGGATAAAGAATCATCAGCTCCTTTAGGAGCGTAATGGAACGGCTACGTTTCAAAAAAGTATTGCGCTCCTAAAGGAGCTTAGTTTTTGTTTTGGGCCGACGGGTACTATAAACATCTCGCTCCTATCGGAGCGAAACCGGCCTTCTACTTAACTGCTACATTACGCGTTTGGTTAAATCCTGCTGCAGCAAAACGATCGCCTGTACCGTCACTGCTTCGCCACGTCCTACCGCATCCAGACCTTCACCAGTCTTAGCCTTAACGCTGACGCAACTGGTTTCCACCTGCAGCGTCCGCGCCAGCGTCTCGCGCATCTTCAAAATGTGGTCGCGCAGCTTCGGCCGCTCGATCATAATTGTCGCATCGACATTAACCAAACGATAACCACGCTCGCGGGACAGAGCATAGACGCGCGCAAGCAACTGCAGGCTGTCCGCGTCTTTCCACTGCGAATCATTATCCGGAAAATGAGTGCCCAGGTCGCCTTCACACAGCGCGCCCAGGATCGCATCGGCGACTGCGTGAGAGAGGGCGTCAGCGTCGGAATGTCCATCCGCGCCGCGCTCAGATTCGATGCGCACGCCACCCAGAATCAGAGGGCGTCCAGCAACCAATCGATGCGTGTCATTGCCTATGCCGATGCGAAACATACTTGTAGGGGCAGGGCTCGTCCCTGCCCGTTTTTTGTAGGGGCAGGGCTTGTCCCTGCCCGTTCTTACTCACAAAGAGGGCAGGGACGAGCCCTGCCCCTACAATCTTAGCAATGCTTCACCTAGCGCCAGGTCTTCCGCCCGCGTAATTTTAATATTCCGGGCGCTGCCTTCGATTGCTGCTATCTCCACACCGAGACGTTCAACCAGCAGGCAATCATCCGTCACCTCGATTCCCGCGGCCTCAACCTCGGCCAATTGATCGTAGGCCCGTTTGAGAATCTCAAAACGAAAACATTGCGGCGTCAAGGCCCTTCGAAGTTGGGCCCGCGGCAACGTGCGAACTACGAGATCATCTTCGATCTCTTTGATTGTATCGGCAACGGGTGCGACCAAAATCGCTGCGCCGGTAACGCGCGCGGCCGCCATAACCCGATCGATTTCCGCGGGGGTGACGAAGGGGCGCACGCCGTCGTGTACGGCAATCAGTTCCGCCTGGTCAATAACAGCCAAACCACGCTGGACCGATTGTGCGCGCGTGGCGCCGCCGGCAATTACCCGCGAAACCTTTTGCAGTCCGAACTGTTGGGCCAACGACTGAAATCCGGCTATTTCATCCGCCGCCAGGACGACTGCGAGCTGGTCGATCTCCCGGCACCGATCGAACTGTCTGAGCGTACGAACGATCACCGGCAGGCCATCGAGTTCGAGGAATTGCTTGGGCCGGTTGGCGCCCAGCCGAGTTCCCTTCCCGGCGGCCACAACTATCGCGACGTTCATTCGATTATGATTCGGTATCGTTGATGCGCGTCATGGCAGGAGCGGATTTCACTTCGCGCAAAGGCCGGCGGGCGCGCTCGCCGTTGCCAGAGCCATCGGCTTCTTCCCAAAGCCGACCAAAGATCATTTTGCCTGCCGTAGTCTGCAGGACACTGGTGACGGCGATGTCGGTGCTCTTGCCGATCAAACGCCGCGCGTTATCGACCACGACCATGGTGCCGTCGTCGAGATACGCGACCCCCTGGTTGTATTCCTTGCCTTCCTTGAGGATAAAGACGCGCATCGCTTCGCCCGGCAACACTACCGGCCTAAGAGCATTGGCCAGCTCGTTGATATTCAGCACGTTGACGCCGCGCAGCTGGGCTACTTTGTTAAGGTTAAAATCGTTCGTTACGATCACGGCGTCGATCTGCTTCCCGAGCTCAATCAGTTTCAGATCGACCTCACGCACGGCAGGAAAATCTGTTTCGACAATCTGAATATCGAGCGAAGAATTATTCTGTAAGCGATTGAGCATATCCAGACCGCGCCGGCCGCGCTGGCGCTTGGACGAATCCGGCGAGTCGGCAACCTGTTGCAGCTCACGCAGAATGAACTGGGGAATGATCAATGTTCCGGTGAGAAAGCCCGTCTCGGCGACATCTGCGATGCGGCCGTCAATGATGACTGAGGTATCGAGGACTTTCAGATCGCGGCGCGAAGCTTTGTCGCTGAAGATACCGCCCAGGGCTGAAAGATCGAGGTAGTCTCCCTTGGCCGCGCCGACCATCAGGCCGATGTAGGCCATAAACCCTATCAGTACCAGGGTAAGAAACGACTTGGTTTCCGGGTAAACGGCGCTGGACTCCTGATGAGCAATCAGAGTTCCGATCAAGTACGCGCCGATGATTCCGAGAATCGATCCCACGGCTGCTCCGATCAGCGTCTTCAGCGATGCCCGCCGAATCCGCATCTCGAACAACACGATCGCCACCGCGATAAGCGCAGCCACGCCAGCCGAAACCAGCGGATGCCCCCGAAAGGGGTCCAGGTAGTAACCCGCGATTATCAGAAACGCGGCAAAAACGACCCGCAAAATAATCACATCAAAGCGCATATCGGGCGACATCTTAGCACGCCGGAAGCCGCCCGTCATTAAACTTTAGCGTGGAACTACTGCGTCAGAAGCCCGACCGTGAGGGAGGGCAACACGGGCGACAACAGAACAATCGGCTCGCCAATTTCCTGGATTAGGCGTGCCTCCGACTGTGGCCCTCCCTCACGGTCGGGCTTCTGACACACCTTCTCACGGCGTGGGCTACAGATTTTTTGCCGCTCCGCGGATCACTTCACGTGCGTCCCTTTCCTTCGGCGCCCGACGGACTCAACCGCAAGGACACAAAATGCGAGCCAGGCCAGGCCTTCGGCAATCGCGGCCAGCACATCACTCAGATAATGGACACCCAAATAAATGCGGCTGAAGCCCACCAGCAGAATCAAAAATGCGCTGACAAAACTGGCCAGCGCACGTCGCCGCCAACCGCGGACTCGCGTCATAACTACGAAGCACAACGTGCCGTAGAAAACCGTGGCCATCATGGTGTGGCCGCTGGGAAAGCTGTAGCTGGTAAGAGTTAGCAGAGGGTTCTCGAACCGTGGCCGTGGTCGCACGAAGACTCGTTTCAGAAGAGCGTTAAGCAGCATGCCGCCAAAGACAGCCAGCGTCAGTATCAACACTTGAACGCGCAGCCGTTTGATCCAGAGGTAGGCACACACCGCCAGGGTCATGGCAGTAACGCCGAGGGTGGAATGGATATGGGTCACCACCAACAGAAACCGCGTCAGCCAGGCAATTGAATGTTCATGCAACCACGCGCTAAACCGGGCATCTGTGATTGTCAAAGGATCGCCGGTAACCACGTCTTCAGCTATAGCGCCGAACACGCACGCAGCCACGATCAGCACCAGCAGTAGCAGGGTGAGAAAAAGTCCCGCGGAGTTTTCAGTAGAGAGCCGAGCCCGGATGAATTTTTTCAGAGTATTTGATCGAGGTGACATTGGTAATGTGCGCGAAGCTTTGTCGCCGCCAGCATTCTCTTATAAGTACGCTCAAAAGATTCGTTCACGCCAGCGAGGCACTAGCCCGACCGTAGGGGAGGGCTCATGTATTTGCGAGGTGTAAAGACGCATCACAGAACTTTTGACGATTGTGCCCCAAGCAAATGCTTTCGCGGCTTTGCCGCAGCACAGTGCGGTAAGGCTTTGCCTTACCAGCCCATGTCCCACACCGAACAGAGGCTACGCCTCCGAGTCGAGGCGCAGCCTCGCCTCCAAACAAAGCCCGACGGAATGAGCCCAGTCCAGCGGCTTGCACAAAAGTCACCGCTAGTAAATCAGCGCGAACGCTAGCACGGTACAGAACCGCGAGCGGTAGCGAGCGGGATCAAGACGACACTTCTTCAATCACTCCTTTATTGCCAAGCCGATTCAGGGACTAGCCCGGCGTGATTCCTTATCCCGCTCGCTACCGCTCGCGGTTCTGTAACTTCGCCAATTCATTGCTCGACTTGTTGTGCAAAGCTCATTCCAGTTGAGTTGATAATGTCCGGATCGCTCATTGGTCTTCACGGCTCAATCCGGCTATCCAGACAAGCGGATCCATCCATCGCTCGAATGCCGAAACTTCTCTTCGCCCGCCACGCCAAACGTCGAGCTCCCAGCCTGCCACGTGAATCGTTGAACGGTGATGTCGGGATGGTCGATCCGAATCACGTTGAACGAATTGGTCTCCCCGCGCACGCGCGTAGACAAAGCCGTCCCAGCCTGCACGACCAACGCGGAATGCCCGCTGAGGTTATAGCGCTTCGCCGTATGTCCGGTGTGACTGACGTGTAAATGTCCAGCCAGAAACAGATCCGCGCCACAGTCAGCCAGACCCTCGATGGCCATTCGCGCGCGACCGACCAGCTCGCGATCGTCATAACCTTCCGGGAGATCGAAGGGGTGATGCGTGACCACCGTTTTGATTATTTCGTCGCCTGATCCGCACAGCCGCTCACGAATTTTAGCCACCTGATCTTTGTTGATGCGTCCGCCTTTGATCGTCAACGAACGCGCCGTATTCACTCCCACGACTACGATCTCGTCGTCAACGTATACCGGCTGCAGATCATCGGTAATGTACCGCTTATATTTATCCAGCGGTTGCATGAAGCGGTTAAAGACATTGTGCAGCGGTACATCATGGTTTCCCGGAACCACAATCTGCCATCGTGGCAAACGATCGAGGAAGGCGCGGGCCTCGCGAAATTGTTGCGTGCGCGCCCGCTGTGTCAGGTCGCCTGAAACGGCCACCAGATCCGGGTTGATCTCAGCAACGGTGGCAACCAACGGTTCGACGAGTTGCTCGTCAACTCGACCGAAGTGCAAATCGGAAAGATGGACCAGGGTGCGCATGCTTTACTTGCTTTCGGGTCGGGGCGCCATCACGCGCAACGCGCCCGGCCGGCTGTGATATTGAAGGGGCGCGTGCATCAACTCGACTTCACCGTCGAACGCTGCTCGCAAACGCTTATGCCTGGTCTCGATCTTTACCTCTTTAGTAAGCAGAGCCAGAAAATCCTTTTCTTCCCTTAGTCGTCCCAGCAGCGCTCTGAGCGCGAGCCGAACCAATCCCCAGCGGCCGGTGCGGTTGGTGACGTACACACTGAGCACCCCTTGGTCCAAACGTGCTCGACCGCCGATATGCAGCCTCTCCATTATGTACTCGTTATTACCGACAAAGACGAACGGCGTCTTGAGATCAAATTTCTTCCCGCCCGCATCCAGACGAACATGCAGGAAGGGATACCGGCGAAAGGCTGTAATAGCAGCCCAGGCGAACGCCGGCCATTTTCCCGATCCCAGGCGCTGCTTCTTTTCGCGCTCGCGCACAATGATTGGGTACAGACCAAGACTCGAGTTGTTAAGAAAGACTCGACCATTGGCTTCGCCCACATCAACATTTGTGGCGTCCCCCGAAATAGCGTTTTGGGCCGCCTCTTCCAAATCAAGCGGAATCCGCAGGTCCTTGGCAAAATGATTGAGCGTCCCCAGCGGCAACACACCAAGAATCTTGTCGGTGCCAAGTAAATGCGTGGCAACTGCGTTGACTGTGCCGTCGCCGCCTCCGGCCATGATCACCGTCCAGTCTTCCTTCACCGCCTTCGCTGCAAGACGATCAACTTCCTCGCCGCTCTTAGCCAGCGATATGTCAGAGACAACGCCACCGGCATCAAAGATTTCACTTAACCGCTGGCGCGCTTCCTCTTTGTCACCCACTCCGGAGTGGGCGTTAATGATGACCTTGATCGATCTGAGTGGCGGCATGCTTTTAGTCTACAAGAGGTTGGGCACGACCAGAGAACCGGTGGGTGTCGGTCGCAGCGAACACGCCGCAGAATATACAAGCCGCAGAGCGGCGTCAGATATGTAGCCCACGAGGTGAGCCGTGGGTGTCGGTTAGCCTGCGAGCAGTCAGCCACAGAGCGGCGAAACAATAATTAAACCTATGAATGTTCCGCCCCTCCGGGGCTGAGTTGCATTCGCTGTCGCAATCCCATGGCTTACGCCATGGGCTTCAGATCTTCCGCCGCTCCGCGGCTGTGAATTTTGGTCTCCGAATATCCAGATGTTCGTTCTCGCACCTGATTCAGGGTCGCGGCGTTTCGCCTGCCGGTTTGACCACCACCGCCGGAATGTTTGCGTCGCGCACCATCTGATTAAAGGCCGGCACGTCACTCTTCATTATCTGCGCCAGCTTTGCCAGTTGCGCATTGATCTGCGCAACCAGTTCCTCATAGACAGCGTAGGACTGTTCGTTGGGTGCGTTCTCGGATTGCGACACCACGCCGCCCAGGGCCGCGAGTTTATTGTTAAGCCGGATCGGAAAATTCAGAGGATCCTGGCTGCTCTGGTTTTTGGTTTGATAAAGCGCCTCTTCAACATCCGTTAGTTTCCTGATTAAGCTTTTGCCGGAGTCTGCAATAGTGCCTGGACCGCCGACGCGCTTCACCAAATCATCGATCTGCTTTTTCACGTCGCGAATCTGGATGATGGCGTTGTGCGTTTCATTCAACTTGTCGCGAATCTTCAGAGACAGATCAAGTTGCTTCCCATAGTCCGCCGCCGTGGTCGCCAAACGTGGATCGGCTCTAATCTCAAAGGTGTCTGTCAGCGTTGAGCCGTCGACGGTTAGCTTTACCTGATAAGTTCCTGGCACGACTTTGGGCCCGCGCGTTTCTCCTGCCCATAAGATCATTCCCGGGAAGCGCACGGCATCGGCGTAACGCATGTCCCAAACAAAACGATTCAGTCCGGCCTCCGCCGGCAATTGCGCAGGCGTGCCAAAGAAACCTTCGCCTTCACCGGAGGGTTGTCCTGCTGGAGCGGCGCCAGGGGCGGCCGGCCTTGGCGGCTTCGCGGTGAACTTACGAATTGACTTCCCGGTTGAGTCAAGAAAATCGAGGACTACGTCGCCGGTTGGTTTTGACTTGAGCGAGTAATAAACGACCACGCCACTCGCGGGATTTTTCCCGACGGTCGCCGTGGCCGGCAATTGAAACCCGCCGCCGCCCGGCATTCGATAGCTCTCCTTCGGTTTGAAGAGATGCGTCTCGCTGACTGCGCGGAACCCGCCGGCGTCCATCGCCTGATGCAGCAACGGCAGATCGTCGAAGATCCAAAACGAACGGCCCTGGGTTGCGGCCACCAGTTCGTTCTCGCGCTTATGAATGGCGAGATCGGTAATCGGAACTATCGGAAGGTTCAACTGCATCGGTTGCCAGTTGGCGCCGGCATCAAACGAGATATACATCCCCGTTTCAGTTCCCGCGTAAAGCAAGCCACGCTTGTTCGGGTCTTCGCGGACGACGCGAGTGAATGCGCCGTCGGGAATGCCCTGGGTGATCTTCTTCCAGGTCTTGCCATAGTCGCTCGTCTTGTACAGATAGGGTTTGTAGTCATCGTATTTGTACATCGTCGCCGCGACGTACGCTGTCCCCGCCTCGAACGGCGAGGCCTCGAGCGAGTTAATCTGGATCCATTCGGGCATCAAATCTTTTGGAGGAGTGACATTCGACCAATTCTTGCCGCCGTCACGCGTCACAAACACGAGCCCGTCATCCGAACCACTCCAGATCGTCCCCGCCTGGACCGGCGATTCCATTACGGTAAAAATCGTTCCGTAGTATTCGATGCTGGTGTTGTCTTTGGTAATCGGTCCGCCCGACGATGCTTGTTTCGACTTGTCGTTTCGCGTCAGGTCGGGACTGATAACTTCCCAGCTCTGACCTTCGTTAGTCGATCTGAAAAGCACGTTGGCGCCCGCGTACAGAGTATTCGGATCGTTCGGAGAGAAAACGATCGGGAAGTTCCACTGGAAGCGATACTTCAACTCGCCAGCGCCCCAACCCATCGGATTGTTCGGGTAGGGATTCACATCGCGAAGTTGTCCGGTGTGATGATCGTACCGCGTAATCAAGCCGTCATATGAACCGGCGAAGATGATCAGAGAGTCCTTCGGCGAAGGTGCGATCCACCCCGACTCGCCGCCGCCCACGTCGAACCAATCGCTCGGGCCGATACTAAAGTCGGTGTTGCGGCTGGCGATCCGCACAGTCGAGTTGTCCTGCTGCGCGCCATAGATGTGATAAGGAAAGTCGTTGTCGAGCGCCACGCGATAGAACTGCGCGGTGGGCTGATCCTGCTCGCTCCAACTGCGGCCTCCATTGAATGAGACATTAGCGCCGCCGTCATTACTTTCGATCATTCGATTGGGATCGTCTGGCGCGATCCACAGATCGTGATTGTCGCCGTGCGGCACTCCGATCCCGCTGAACGTGCGACCGCCGTCGTTTGATTTATAGAAGCCGGTGTTCAGTACATAGACCGTGTCGGCGCTTTTCGGATCGGCATAGATGCGCGAGTAGTACCACGCGCGTTGTCGCAGATTGCGTTGCTCGTTGGTCTTCGTCCAGGTCTTGCCGCCGTTGTCCGATCGAAACACGCCGCCGTCTTCTGCTTCGACTATGGCCCACAGGCGTTCCGGATTCGCCGGCGAAACGGTCACGCCGACAATGCCGATCATGCCTTTGGGCAAGCCCTGGTTGCGCGTGATCTCAGTCCAGGTGTCGCCGCCGTCAGTTGATTTGAAGATGCCGCTGCCCGGGCCGCCGCTCTCCAGCGTCCAGGGTTTGCGATAGGCCTCCCACAAGCCCGCGTAAAGAACACTCGGATTTGTCGGATCGATAATTAGATCGCAGGCGCCGGCTTTGTCGCTGCGAAACAGGACCTTCTCCCACGTCTTGCCGCCGTCCTTCGAACGGAAAACGCCCCGCTCCTGGTTCGGCGCCCAGACATGTCCCTGCGCGGCGACGTAAACGATGTCCGGATTTTTTGGATTGACGCGAATGCGAGAAATCTGGCGCGTGTCTTCAAGGCCAATGTGTTTCCAGCTCTTGCCCGCGTCCGTCGATTTGTAAACGCCGTCGCCGTGCGAAACGTTGCCGCGGATCGCCGATTCGCCCATGCCTACATAAATCGTGTTGGTATCAGAATCCGACAACCCGATCGCGCCGACTGAACCAGTTCCGAAAACTGACCCATCGGTTATCGGCTCCCAGTTGATCCCGCCGTCCGTAGTCTTCCATACCCCGCCGCCCGTCCCGCCAAAATAAAAAACCATCGGCTGTGACGCGACGCCCGCGACCGCGGTCGATCGCCCGCCGCGAAACGGACCAATCTGTCGCCACTGAAGAGCTTTTAAAGGATCAGCCTGACTCGACGTCGAGGCAGGCGTGTTTGACGGTTGACGTCTCTGGGCGTTTATCGAACCGACTGACAAAGCCGCAATGATTAAGGCGACAAAGAAGGAAGCGACACCCAGGAGACCTAATCTTTTGAACATACAATCGACTCCTCGACCTGATTTTCTGAAAGCGTCAACTAATTGCTTGGAGCGCGGACGTCCCGTCCGCATATCTATCCAAACCAAACTTTTGCAATTGAAAGTTCGCGCCGCGCGCGCAGAGCGGACGGGACGTCCGCGCTCCCAGCTTCTACTTTGCGGTCTCGATGCCAGATACACTTTGCGATCACATCCAGCAAGCTGCTGAAAGAGCACTGCGATCCACGAACTCACACGAAACAAGCACGAAGAAGCTGTTTATTCCGCCTTTTTCGTGTGATTTCGTGGATCGTTCTACCGTCGCTGAACTTCAAATCACTTTGCAAGCAGTCTGCTAGAACAACTCACCCAAAGCGTCTTCCACGGATCGCACACCCACGACCCGCAAGCCGAGCAGTTTTTCCAACCCCGCGGTATTCGACGATGGCATTACGATCTTTTTGAAACCCAAAGCCTGGGCTTCGCGAGCGCGCACGACGGCTTGCGTCGCCCCACGCACTTCACCGGTCAGCCCAACCTCGCCGAACACCGCAGTGTGCGCATCGATCGGTTGGTTGCGAAAGCTCGAAGCGATCGCCGTCACCAGGCCGAGGTCAACTGCCGGCTCGTCAACTTCCAAACCGCCGGCGATATTTACAAAGACGTCATCCCCAAGCAACTGCATGCCAGCGCGCTTCTCGAGCATGGCGATCATCAGCGCTACTCGATTCTGATCGACGCCCTGAGTCATGCGCCGGCCCGTACCGTATTTCGAACTGGACACAAGAGCCTGAATCTCAACCAGCATCGGACGCGTGCCTTCCATGCAGGCCGTCACCACAGAGCCCGCAGCGTCGGCCGGCCGCTCGGCCAGAAACATCTGCGAAGGATTTGCCACCGGCGCCAGACCCGTACTGGTCATTTCAAAGACGCCCACTTCATTGGCGGCCCCAAATCGATTCTTGGTCGCGCGCACGATGCGATGGTTGTGATGACGCTCGCCTTCAAAGTACAGCACCGTATCGACGATGTGTTCGAGCGCGCGCGGTCCGGCGATCGAGCCTTCCTTGGTAACGTGGCCGATCAGAAAGACTGGAGTGCCACTCGTCTTCGCCAGCAGGAGGAATTGTGCTGCGACTTCACGAATTTGCGAGATCGATCCGGGCGCTGATTCAATTTCAGCAGAGAAGGTCGTTTGAATCGAATCGACAATAACCGCGCCGGGTTTCACGCGTTCGATCTCGCGAAAAATATTTTCCAGATTGGTCTCGGGTAAGAGAAGGAGATTTGGTGCGGCAACTCCAATGCGCTCTCCGCGCAACTTGATTTGGCGTTCCGACTCTTCTCCCGAAACATACAGCACAGTTGTTCCAGTCGTGCTCAACTTATCGGCGACCTGCAACAGCAGAGTGCTCTTGCCGATCCCCGGATCGCCGCCGAGAAGGACCAGAGTACCGGGCACGATGCCGCCGCCCAGCACTCGATCGAACTCAGTCACGCCCGACGAAATGCGCACGTCGTCCTGCGATTCGATCTCGGTATAGGCAACCGCCTTCGCTTCGCGCAAACGAAACCCATTGCGCCCCGCGCCTTTCTTAGTCTTGACCAGGCGCTCTTCGACCAGCGAATTCCACTCGCCGCATTCGGGGCACTTGCCCAGCCATTTACGCGATTGGAAGCTGCAGTTCTGGCAGATGAAAGTTGTGTTGGACTGTTTTGGCAAAGGAGTTCGTCTAATCAACACGCCGAAGGCGTGAGCTAATTTCAGCCCAGGGTAACACCCTGGGGTCGTGAACGAGTATCGAGTTGCAACCCTGAAAGGGTTGCGGAAAGGCGCGTGATTATTGAACCCCTTCAGGGTTCGTTTCGTCCAAGGTTCGGTAACCCAGGGCGTTGCCCTGGCTATTTTATTTTGCGCTTTCAGCGCAAGAGCGGCTTCACGTTTTCGGTTGGTCTGCCCAGCATTGCGCGATCGCCTCGCTCTACAATAGGCCTTTGAATCAGGTCCGGGTGCTTAACCATCAACGAAATTATTTCGTCATCGCTGAATTCCTTCTTACCCAGACCCAGCTCACGATAGATCGATTCGCTCTTGCGCAAAAGTTCGCGGGGTGCGATGCCCATCTTCCCGATCAGCTCTCTCAGCTTCTTCTCGCCGAGCGGTTCGAGGTAATAGTTGACCTTGCTGAAGTCGACGTTACTCGCTCGAAGAAAGCGATCCATCTCGCGGCACTTGGTGCACGTCGGTTTTTCGTAGACGGTGATTTCGTCTGACATCTTAAGCTCCCAGGCAAGATGCCTGCGCTCCGCACGCAGGGATGCGTGCGCTCCTGTTTATGGAAATATCCCGCGCACGCGGGTCGCTTCCGCGACGCGATCGATGGCCAGGATATACGCTCCCGTACGCATGTCTGTCCCGTAGCGATTCGCCGTCTGATGCACTTTGTGAAATGCGCTGCCCATCGTGTCTTCCAAAGTCTGATTGATCCGCTTCTCGGTCCAGAAGAACGAATACTGGTCCTGCACCCATTCGTAATAGCTGACTGTTACGCCGCCGGCGTTTGCCAGGATATCTGGGATCAGCATCACCCCCTGGTCTTCAAAGACGCGATCGGCGACGGGGGTCGTCGGCCCGTTGGCGAGTTCGGCAATGATCTTGGCTTTCACTCTACCGACGTTGGCCGCGGTGATACTGTTCTCGAGCGCCGACGGACAAAGAATGTCGCAGTCAACTTCCAGCACATCGTCCGGGGCGATCTCTTTCACGCCCGGGAAATTCTTGAGCGAACTTGTTTCTTCCTTGTGCTTCAACACCGCTTGAATGTCCAGGCCGCTTTCAGCATAAAGCCCGCACTTCGAGTCGCACACGGCAATGACCCGCGCGCCGTCTTCGGCAACCAGCCGGGCGATGATCGAACCCGCATTACCAAAGCCCTGCACGGCAACGCGCGCGTCCTTCAAACTCAAACCACGCAGACTGCAAGCTTCGCGCAAAGCGTAAAGAGCGCCGCGCGCGGTGGCTTCGTGCCGGCCCTGCGATCCACCCAGCGAAAGAGGCTTGCCGGTAACCACGCCCAATTCAGTGTGACCTCGGACCATCGAGAGGGTATCCATGATCCAGGCCATCGTCTGCGAATCGGTATAAACATCGGGAGCCGGAATATCTCGATCTGGTCCAACGATCGGAGCAATCTCAAACGCGTATCGCCGCGTCAGCCGTTCGAGTTCGTTCTTGGATAGACTCTTGGGATCGCAGACCACTCCGCCTTTGCCGCCGCCGTAAGGAATGCCAACCGTCGCGCATTTCCAGGTCATCCACGAGGCCAGGGCCTTCACTTCATCCAGCGTCACATTCGGGTGATAGCGGATGCCTCCCTTGGCCGGCCCGCGCGCGATGTTGTGCTGCACGCGATAGCCTTCGAACACCTTCACCTCGCCGCCATCCATCTTCACCGGAATAGAAACAATCAGTTGGCGCTTGGCGCTGCGCAAAACGTTGCGCAGCGACTGGTCCAACTCGAGATAGTCGGCCGCGCGATCGAATTGTTGCTTGGCAATCTCAAAAGGATTCAGTTCTTCCTGAGGGGCCGCAGTAGCCATGAGTCCGTCTCCTTTGAAAATTGGGTTAGTAGGGCGGCGATATCGTAATGGAATTAAATGAAAGTGTCCAAAGGAAGAGGTTGACGGAGCGCGGGCATCCTGCCCGCCAGCGCGCCTGGCGCGCTCAACCTTTCTTAAGGACACGAAACGAATTGTTCGCGCTTCGCGCTCAGGCGGACAGGATGTCCGCGCTCCGTCATCCCCGGGAACAAGTTCGTGCCCGTGTTGTCTAACTCTCCAGCTTCTTCGACCCGAAAGGCACCGGCAGCAGGAGGAGCAAAGAGATGTTTACCAATCTGATCGAATCTGATTCGCACCGTAAGGAGTTCAAGCGTCGCAGTTCATTCTTTCTCGCCACCGTCGCAGCTTACGCGCTGATTTTATCCGCCGCTGGCGTCGCCAGCATCTTTGCGTACGACGCTCATCTGGAAGCACAGACCAACGATCTCGTTTTGCTTAACTGGATACCGCCGGTCAAGCCGGTCACCGAGCATGACAGACCGCAGCCGGCGCGCCGGGCGCCCGCTTCCAGCAACACTAGCCGCGTATCGTCCCAGCCAGTTCGACCAGTTTCCTACGAAAGCGCCAGCAATCCGCTTAAGGTACCCGACCACATCAGTGGAGATGCGAATCCAATTCCACCGGCGCCGCCCAACACCAGGATCGGAAACTATGTAGGTGATCCTGTGAGCCCTCCGGGCAGTTCAACGTGTATGACGTGTATCGGAACCGGAACCGATTCGGGTCCCGTGGTGAAGGTCGATGACGCGACTCCACCACCAGCTCCAGTCGTCATAAAGCCACCAAGCACGACGAGATTAACGTCCAGCGTTCTGATCTCAAAAGCGATCAGCCTGCCCCAGCCGCTGTATCCGCCTTTGGCAAAGCAGATCAAGGCGCAGGGCGCAGTCAACGTTCAGATTCTGGTTGATGAGCAAGGGAGGGTGGTTTCGGCCCAGGCAGTTTCAGGCAACCCGACTCTGCTGGTAGCAGCTAAAGACGCGGCTATGCGCGCCCGTTTTACCCCAACCATTCTTAGCGGAGTGCCGGTTAAGGTGCAGGGCCTGATCACTTACAACTTCGTACTGCAGTAAACCCGGTGAGATTCAATCGGGTTGAGCATTTGTGTCGAGCGGCACGTCCGTGAACCTAATTTCCCCGAGCTGCTGCGGGTTCATGTCGTACAACCTGCGAATAATTCGCTGATCAGGATTTGTAATAACAACCGTTCCTTTCGGCAATGTCGTTGTTATTTCCAGCGTATCAGGTTCTATGAACTGGACCTTCAGCGTTTTGCGGGCTGCTCCGCGCGGCCCCTCAATCGATACTTTAGATTTAGAGCTCAGGTTAAGCCCCTTGACGACGATTTTGACGGTCTTATCATCTGCTACGCTGGCCGGCAAAAGCAGATCCAACACCACCGGACCAACATCATAGGCCAACGTCGCTTTTTGGCCATCCGGATTGATGATGGTAAGCAAGTTATTGTCTTTCAACCACTGGGGCTTAGGGGCCGCGATGGTAAATTTGAGGGACTTGCCCGTGTTGGGTTCTCCTTCAGTATCGGGATCAGTTATCTCTGGCTTTTTGTTTAAGATAAGGTCAGACCTAACATCTTCGTCGCCAATGCGGAAGCTGGCATCTTTTGATAGGTTCCGGCCCTTAAGCGTAAACTCAAGGCTACTTGGCTTGGTAAGTATTTCATCGATGACCGGTCCGGCCCTGCGGGCTACCTTACCGCCAAGATATCCCAAAGAACTCACCCCCATGAGTTCGAGAAAGCCGGAAGGTACTTGCGGCAGATCCTTAATTGTGCCCGGATCATGTTGAAACACCAGGTAGACAAATACGGCGGCGCCGATAATGGTCCACACGAAGAACTGAAATCGCTCAGGAACGACTACGCCCCCCGTGCTGATCAAATCGCTCAACGAAGGATGTACTTCGCCCGAACCCTTGGGCCCCTTTGATTTCGTGATGCCCTGGGCCAGGACCGTGGTCCCGGCGGCGATCATAATGATGCCAGGCAAGCCCGCAGGTACATCGACAAACTCCAGCTTGCCCTGGACCAGACTGCGCGAGAGCAACAGGTACAGGTAACCGACCATCCCTACCGCGGTCCAAATAAAGAACTGCAACCGGGAAAGACTATAAGTATCCGTTTCGGCATCGAGAAACAGCGCGCTAAGGATCGAGTATTTCCTTCCTTCGACGATATTCCTGTAGCCGCGGCTGAGCATCAAAAGGACAATCGCAAACAGCGCAACCACCGCGCCGATTGATAACCATTTGGGCAACCCTGAGTCGACGGGCGAGAGAGTAAAGTCAAAGGGTTCCGAATACGTCTGACCGACTCGTATTTGCATCTTGCCGACGCCCCGATTGAGCGCAGGGATATTCCAATTTGCAAATTCGAGCTGGTGCCGACTGACGACTTTGCCTTGAGGCTGTTCCGGTTTGCAATCTTTATAAGGCTCCCAACAAACGGCGACCTCAGCTTGATTCACTATCAGGAAGTTGTCCGCTGGTTTCACGCTGAAGCCATCCCCGATCACCTGGAAGCCGTACACATCCTTCTTTGGATCGCTTTCCAGAGGCTTTGGATAACTAACCAGCGGAGAGACAGCCGTAATTTTGAGCTCTGATTTTCCGCTGTCGCTGAAAACGGTTAGCATCGCGTCCGGCGGCATAGCGGCTGCGAAGGGCACGTCCTTACCATTCATTTTGAACTCAACCCGCACCCTGTATCGCCCTAATGGGAGATCCGACGGTACCGCAAAAATAAACTTCGTCTTGTCAGGACTGACCAGAAGGGCGAGTTCTTTCCTATCTCCATTAAGAAAAATAGTTATGTCCTCGCGATTGCTCGGAAAATTCTGCCCCGTGAAGGTGACCGCGTCACCACGAGCGACTTCGGTAGGCATCGGTTCCATCTTATCGATTTGGGGAAGCGGCACCGGCGATGAGATTGCCTTTGGGGACGGTGAAGGCTTAGGTGCGGCCGGGGTCCGCGGCCGCTTCTGACTCATGCCGACCGATGCCCCCAGAATGATAAGAGCAAGGGCGACGGAAAAATTGGCTCGACGTATTATTGAGAAAAGAGGGGGCATGTGATTTTTCTCCTTCTTTGGGAAAAATGAGGGGAGTTAGGCCCGCGCATCTTTGCCCGCAATTTCACCTAATAGTCCATTTCAAATCATGCTCAAAAGATTGAACAGGCTCGTGTGTTATAGACTGGAAGAGTCCTGATGGATCGGATGTGGGCTCTGTGGGCCAGCCTAAGAGTTCGAAAGCGCCAGATAGATATCCCACTTTGAAATCTGTGTCAACACTTTTACGCTAATCCTTGCAAGCCTGGATTGGTCTCCGTAGATCAGCGGTTTGCCAGCTTCGGGTATCCCGGCCCAACTATACTGACGAGATGCTCGGCCGCTGCCGTTACTGCCGCAGGTGTTTGGCGATGTTACGCTTCCGGCTGTTACAATCGGGGCATGGCAACCAAAGATACAGATGAGAAGGACGGCGTTGGCGAAAAGACTAACGAAGAATCCCACCGTGCTGAAAACGATTCTGAAGACGAAGGTGAAATCGAGGCAGTAAAGCCACAACATGGAGAGCCAGCCGACAATCTGAAACGGAGATCAGACTGGTTTCAGAAACGACACGGCGGTGGCTAGGGTGGCGTCTTCGCTCACTTGAGTTTTATTCGCCAAACGCTCCGCCCATAGGTAGCCGCGCTCATCGTGCCGTCCTTATCGTGATAAACCATATCGACCACCATCGCGTTAGGCAGGTTCTTGGTTAGATTCAACCAGGCGCCGGCCACTGTATCCAGCACAAAGACCCCCGCATCGTTACCCACATAAACTTTGTCAGGCTCGTCGTCCCGAATCACCGCCACATGAGTCGGCACGTCCGGAAGCTGACCCTTGTCCACGTCTTCCCAGGTAAGGCCGCCGTCTCTGGTGCGAAAGACATGGGAATGGCCGAAGTTCGCCACCGTCGCATACACGATGTTGGAATCCTGCGGATGACTTTCGAGACGAGTAATCGTATGACCCGGCAGTGTCGAGCTGGAAAGATTCGGACTCCATTTGATTCCGCCATCAAGACTACGGAAGAACCCGCCGTTCTCAGTGCCGACATAGATTCGTTTTGAATTAGCCGGCGAAACCTCGATCGCTGAAATCGAACTGCCGTCCAGAGAGGGCGAGACTGCGTGCCAATTCTCACCGTCGTTGGAGGTCTTCCAAACTCGAAATGACCCGGTGTAGACAGTGTTTGAGTCTGCTGGATCGAAGGTAATGAAACACATCCAAATGGAATCGCGCTCGGCCTGTGGGGCCGGAGGCGAAACGTCCTTATGGTTCTTGCCTCGGAAACGCCGGATGTCGAGGTTGTAGACCGAGCAGTAGACGTGGTTTTCGTCACGCGGATCAAAAACAATCCAGCCGCCGTCGCCCTCGTAGATTTGAATAAAGCTGGTGGGCGTGCCGGTCTTGGTGATGATCGTGCCGTTGTCCTGCGAACCGCCACCATAATAGAGACCATTGCTCTGAGCCACGTCCAGGTCATAAAACATCGTCACTGCCAGACCGTTGCTGCAATTCTTCCAGTTATTACCTCCGTCCTCGCTCACGTCCAGGCCGCCGTCGTTCGCATCATAGACACGACCCGGGGCCGCCGGCGGCATCAGCAGCGCGTGATGGTCCGAGTGAGCATACTTAGAATCAGTGCGTTCCAAATCCCAATGGGTTAATCGCCGCCAGGTCGTGCCCCCGTTCTTAGTCAGGTGCAAATCGACTCCACCGCAAATGACATAGTTATGATCGTGCGGATGGACGATGATGGTGTTGCCATAGGATATCTGGCCTTCATCATCAAAGTGATTGCCGCTGACTTTCCTCCAGCTATCACCACCGTTCGCGCTGCGAAAGACGCCGAGCATCAGGTCGCTGCTCGCACTGCTCTCATCAGCCGCAAAGGCGTAGAGCACTTCAGGTTTTGACTGACTAATGGCTAGACTTGTGCGGCCGAAGAGCGCGGGCTCTGGTAGTCCCTTCTGCAAATGCAACCATCTTTTACCGCCGTCAGTTGATCGCCAGATGCCGCTCATCGCTCCCTGCTCAGTAACGGTAGCGTAGAGGGTGCCCTTCTTCTTGGGATGAAAGACAATCGAATGACACCAGTAGTTTTGATCTGAGATGAACGTTTCCCGTTCCCAGATCGAGCCACTGTCCCACGAAACGTACATGCCGCCGAGACTGGTTTTCGTCTGGCTCATCTCGGCATAACCGACGCCGCCAATCAAAAGGTGTTTCGAGTTGAAGGGATCGATCGCGATTATGCCGATCCCGCTGGGAATGCCGGTTCGCTCGGATGACGCGAGCAGTTGCCAGGTGCGGCCGGCGTCGCGGCTGTTATAGAGCCCAACTCCCGGATATGAATCAAGCGATAGATTCGCTTCCCCGGTGCCACAATAAATTGTGTCCGGGTTGCGCGGATCGACGGCCAGCGATCCGATATTCAGAATGTCCTGATCGTTCCAGCAGGAGTTCCAGTTCTGTCCGGCATCGCGACTCTGCCAAACGCCGCCTCCGGCCGAGCCCGCCCAGATACGTTCCGGATGTGCGGGGTGACAGGCGAGACTTGTGATCCGACCGCCAATATTCGTCGGCCCCACTTGCTCCCATTGAGCGGGAATATCCATCGGCGCAGCCAGAGCCTTCTCAGCCCGCGCGCGTTCGCGCACTAACCTGCTGGTCGACGCCTCCCTGACCGGCCACGACGCACGAGTTTGAAACCAACGGCTGCGCGCCTTATGACTGGTGAGACGAACTTTGCCGCCCTTCGCACGCTTTTTGGGCGGCACCGCCTGGATCTCATCCACGCGTCCGACAGGCAATAACTCTAAAGGTTTCGCCTGCCCGCCGAGTTTCCTCGCGCGCTTTGCTTTGGGGGTTTTCTTACTGGCTTTCTTGGTTGGCATATATCCTCCGAACTGGCGGTGTGGGATTTCTCGGTTGATAAACGATAAGGCTGGCTCAGAAGGGATGCGGCAAAAATCGCGGGCTCTTGAGGACCAGCCAGAAAACGTTCAAGACGACGCAAACTAATATCCCAGCTTAAATTGAGTGTCAACCTTTTTGCGGGAAATTGCGGGTAGGGTGCTTCGTGTGGTTTCGTGGATCGTCTTCTCGTGGCAAGAAACCAATCCACGAAATCACACGAACCAGACCACGAGATCTGGGAAGCTGATCAAGGTTCGGGGAGGGGTGCGGCAGACAGAACTCTTAACCTTGCACTTGATCCAACAAACACTGCGACGGTTTCTTATCAACTCGCCAACGCAGAAACTTTGTCCCATGACGAAAGCGCCCGCCGGTGAAATGATCGTAGCGAACTTCGACGACGAGCTTTGGCGCAAGAGGTTTCCACTCGGCGGATCGATCGGTGCTCCAGCGGCTGGGGCCGCCGGGGGCGCGGCCGGTGAAGCCGGGAGGTTTGATTAGGGCTTCGACTTTTTTGGTTAAGTCCGCTTTCTCCGTAGCCTTGAAGCTCGAGGTGAAACCGACGTGATGCAGCAGGCCTTCGTCGTCATAGAGGCCGAGTAGCAGCGAGCCGACAAGTTTTCCTGCCGACGCGTAACGGAATCCGCCCACGACACAGTCGACGGTGCGCAACCGTTTCACCTTCACCATGCCGTGCCGGTTGCCGCTTTGGTAAGGCAGGTCGAGGCGCTTGGCAATAACGCCATCAACGTCACCGCCGGCGCCGGCCAGCCAGCCCTTCGCGATCTTCAGTTCCGTTGTTTCCGGCGACAACTCAATTGATTTGTTCTTGAAGAACTTTTTCGCAAACGCGTTCAGCTTTGGTCGTCGTTCTGCCAACGGCAGCTCAACTAAAGCTTTGCCACGCTCCTCAACCAACAGGTCAAACACAATTAACGTGGCCGGGTTCTCCTTAGCCAGCTTCTGAATTCGGCTGGCGGCGGGATGAATGCGCATCAGCAAATCGTCGAAAGACAATTTACCTTTAACGGGGACGACGATCTCTCCGTCAATCACGAACTGTTTTGGTTTCAGCTTTAATAAAGCCTCGACCAGTTCCGGGAAGTAACGGCCGAGCGGCTGGCCACTCTTTGATTGCAGCTCGACCCGATCATCATCGCGAAACGCGAGACAGCGAAAGCCATCCCACTTCGGCTCGTACTGCCACTCAGCGCCAGCGGGAAGTTTTTCGACGGACTTGGCTTCCATCGGTGCGTAATCTAGTTTCAATGCAAGAGCCATAGTTGAGTTCGCTTAACCGTTAGAGCTTCTCACTGCTGGGAGCGCGGACGTCCCGTCCGCAAACGTGGTCCAGAACGCCCGCATTCACAGGGATCGTGACGTCTTCGGCTTCTCAGTCGTTCGTCGAAGCTTCCACAAAATCAGTTCGCGCCGCGCGCTCAGTGCGGACGGGACGTCCGCGCTCCCAGCACAGGGGCGCAAGTTAACAAATTGCGCTACATTTACTTCAAATATGGTTCAAGCTTGAACCGCTTTTGCTTCGACAACAGAGGCGCCCAAAGATCCCCCAGCTTCTCGATCCGCTTACGCACGTTGTCGATCCGAAAGTCGTCAATCTCGATACCGCGTTCGATCTCTTTCCAGGTCACGGGCGTCGACACCGAAGCGCGGGGCTTCGGTCTAATCGAGTAAATCGAAGCCAGCGTTCGTCCCCAGGCGTTCTGGTTATAGTCAACCAGCACGCGCCCTTTCGGTCGCTTGGCGATGCGATACTCGGCCGTGATCAGCTTGGGATTCGCCGACGCCAGCACCAGCGCGATTTCTTTGGCAATCGTCCAAACCTGTTTCTGGGTCGGCCCGCGCACGATGGGAACATAGACATGGATACCTTTCGAACCGGTCGTCTTCGGATAGCACGGCATCTTCAAACCCTCTAGGGCATCGCGCACAACCAAAGCCGATTCCCTTACCTGCTCGAACTTCGCGCCGGGCACCGGATCGAGATCGAAGTGCAAATAGTCAGGCCGGTCTACGTCGTCACAGCGCGCGTACCATTGATTCAGATCGATGCAACCAAGATTGATCACCCAAAGCAAAGCCGGCAAATCCTGGACAATCGGAAAGTCGATCACGTTTCCCGATCCGTGGGAGATCGAGCACAGTTCGATCCACGGCGGGCGTGGCGAAGGCGCGCGCTTCATGAAAAAGAAATCACCGGCCGCGCCGTTCGGATAGCGCTTCATCACCATCGCTCGATCCTGTAGGTGCGGCAACAGCACTGACGAAACGTCAGCGTAGTATTGAAGCAGGTCTCGCTTGGTAATTTTCAATTCGGGCCAGAAGAGCTTGTTCAGGTTTGTCAGCTTTACCTGGCGATCTCCGAAACTAAGTTCGACCTGCTCGGCGTCTTTTGGAATTTCTACACGACCGCTTGAAGCCCTTTTTCTGGGCTTGGCGGTTCGCGTCAGTTTCGCAGGATGATAGTCGCGCGTTGCTTTGGTCATACCCTATGCCGAGCCAAAACTTTATCATGAAGACTTCAGTTTAGTCCTCCTGATCGGCTTTGCGCCTTTGCGCCTTTGCGTGCGAATTATCTTAACGCGACTTAGGTTCACGCAAAGGCGCCAAGGCGCAAAGAAAACACTCGAGGCCCACATTGCATGATCGATTTCAGTGGGGCATATTAGTTTCACTCCCTTGACTCGTGCCCGCGCTTAACACGGCGTTTCACGCGTGGTACACTGGCAGTCCATATGAAAGAGCTTGAATATTTCCACCCGGCGGTTCGCGATTGGTTCCTGAAGCGCTTCCCTGCTCCGACTGAGCCGCAGGCCCGCGCGTGGCCGGCCATCAAGCGCGGTGAGCACACGCTGATTGCCGCGCCTACCGGCTCGGGCAAAACCCTCTCAGCATTTTTGTCGGCCATCGACGATCTAGTTTGGCAAGCGGTCGAAGGGAAATTGGTCGATGAAACGCAGGTCGTCTACGTCTCTCCGCTGAAGGCCCTCAGCAACGACATTCAAATCAACCTGCAAGACCCTTTGCGCGGCATTCAGCAGAACCTCGAGGCGATGGGTATCAGCGGCGTCGACATTCGCACTCTGGTGAGAACGGGCGACACTCCGGCGAAGGATCGCGTGGCGATGACCAAGAAGCCGCCGCACATCATCGTTACCACTCCTGAGTCTCTCTACATCCTCCTGACCAGCGAAGGCGGGCGCAGGATTCTCTCGACAACGCGGACACTGATCGTCGACGAGATTCACGCGATGGTCGACGACAAGCGAGGCTCGCATCTGTCGCTGTCGATCGAAAGATTGCAGGCTCTGGTCACAGAGCCCCTGGTCCGCATTGGACTTTCGGCGACGCAGAAACCGATTGCCGAGGTTGCGCGCTTTTTGGTTGGCACAGCGAATCTTGCCATCGACAGCACACCCCGTTGCACGATCATCGACACCGGACACTCGCGCAAGCTCGACCTGGCAATCGAAATTCCCAGCTCGCCTCTGGAAGCGATGATGTCCAACGAGGTTTGGGAGGAAATTTACAATCGCGTCGCGGCGTTGATTCGCGAACACAAGACGACGCTGGTCTTTGTGAATACCAGGCGCATGGCCGAACGAGTCGCGCGACATTTGGGTGAACGACTGGGTGATGAGAACGTCACCGCGCATCACGGCAGTCTGGCCCGCGAACTACGTTTGTCTGCTGAGCAGCGTTTGAAGTCAGGCGAATTGAGCGCGCTCGTGGCGACTGCCTCGCTCGAACTCGGGATTGACGTAGGCGCGGTCGATCTGGTGATCCAGATCGGATCGACGCGAGCGATTTCTACTCTGCTCCAGCGCACAGGGCGTTCGAATCACACGGTGAGCGGCTTTCCGAAAGGCCGGATCTTCCCTTTGTCGCGGGATGAATTAGTTGAATGCGCGGCTTTGCTGGACGCTGTGCGGCGCGGCGAACTCGATCATCTAACAATCCCGGAACAACCGTTCGACATTCTTGCGCAGCAGATTGTCGCGGCGGTTGCCGCCGAGGAGTGGACGGAAGATGCCCTGTTTGAAATGGTAACGCGGGCCCATCCGTTCCGTAATCTGTCGCGCGAAAATTTTGATGCGGTCGTGCGCATGCTCTCAGAAGGCTTTGCGACTCGGCGTGGCCGGCGCGGCGCCTACCTGCATCACGACGCGGTCAATAAACGTTTGCGAGCCCGGCGCGGCGCGCGCCTCGCAGCCATCACCAGCGGCGGCGCCATTCCTGACAACTCTGACTATCGAGTGATTCTGGAGCCGTCAGAAACTTTCGTTGGGACACTCAACGAGGACTTCGCGATCGAAAGTTTAGCCGGTGATATTTTTCAGCTCGGCAATATTTCTTATCGGATCAAGCGCGTGGGGACAGGCGTCGTGCGCGTCGAAGATGCTGCGGGTCAACCACCTTCAATTCCGTTCTGGCTGGGTGAAGCGCCAGGGCGTTCGGAAGAATTGTCGCAGGCGGTGTCGCGACTGCGAAGTGAGATTTCTGACCGGCTTGAAAGTGGCACAGACTTCAGTCCGTGTTTGGATCCAAAAGATCCAGGGGCCGAAGAGACAATCACAGACTCAAGTCTGTGCCACTCACGCGCTTCCAGCATTAACTGGCTGGTTGATACCGTCGGCATTCACCCGGGCGCGGCCGAACAGATTGTCGAGTACCTGGCGATGACTAAGCTGGCTTTAGGAGTGATGCCAACGCAGCAGGACATCGTGGTCGAACGGTTCTTTGACGAGAATGGCAGCACGCACGTCGTGATTCATGCTCCATTCGGCAGCCGTCTGAATCGTGCCTGGGGCCTGGCGCTGCGCAAGCGTTTCTGTCGAACTTTCAATTTCGAATTACAGGCGGCGGCTACCGAAGATTCGATCGTGCTCTCGCTGGGACCCACGCACAGCTTCCCGCTCGATACAATTTTCAGCTATCTGAACTCGAAAACAGTTTGTGATGTACTGACCCAGGCCCTGCTCGACGCGCCGATGTTCAATATTCGCTGGCGCTGGAATGCGACGCGCGCTCTGGCGATTCCGCGTTGGCGCAGCGGCGGGAAAGTTGCGCCGCAGCTGCAAAGGATGGCGGCGGAAGATCTACTGGCGCTCGTCTTCCCCGATCAGGTTGCCTGTGCCGAAAATCTCACCGGGCCCATCGAAATTCCTGTGCATCCGCTGGTGGCCCAAACGATTCGCGATTGTCTGGAAGAAGCTATGGACCTGCGCGGACTCGAAGGACTGCTGCGATCAATCGAGCGGGGCGAACGCAAACTGATTTCGCGGGAGATGAATGAACCGTCTCCGTTGGCCCAGGAGATTCTGACCGCGAAGCCTTACGCGTTTCTTGATGATGCACCCGCCGAAGAGCGGCGGACTCTGGCCGTAATGAATCGTCGCTTTCTCGACGCTGAGACTGCCGCGGATTTGGGACGGCTGGACGTCGCGGCGATCGAACGGGTCCGGGAAGAGGCGTGGCCGCAAGCTGAAAATGCAGATGAGCTGCACGACGCGCTGATGCAGTTCGGCTTGATTACAGCGAACGAGGGAGAGCAAAACGGTTGGCAGTCATTGTTTGATGAATTGGTTAGAGACCGACGGGCTACTGTGCTGCGAACTGCGCAAATTAACAATTTGCGCCACGTGGATCTTTGGGTTGCCGCCGAGCGGTTGCAGCAGTTTCGGGCGATTCATCAACAGGCCACGCTCGCTCCGCCAATCGACCCGCCGGCCAGCTATGCAGAGGAATCGTGGACGTTTGAAGAGGCCCTGGTTGAAATTCTGCGCGGCAGGCTCGACGGCCTGGGGCCGGTAACGGTGCGGGAACTTGCCGCTTCTTTTTCGCTTACTGAGAACCAGATTGAGACTGCTTTGATTAAACTCGAGAGCGAAGGTTTTGCGATGCAGGGGAGGTTTACCCAAGAGACCGGCAAGGATGCCGGTGGACCGCAGGCAGGGATGCCTGCGCTCCCAGGACCTGCGCTCCCAACTGCGACTGAGTGGTGTTCGCGTCGTCTGCTGGCGCGCATTCACCGCTACACGCTCAATCGTCTGCGAAAAGAAATTGAGCCCGTTCCGGCGGCGGACTTTTTGCGCTTCCTTTTTGTTTGGCAGAAAGTTGCGCCCGATCATCGTGTTGAAGGTCCCGAGAGTGTGGCTGTGGTCATCGATCAGCTCGAGGGCTTTGAAGCCCATGCCGGCTCATGGGAATCCGAAATCCTGCCGGCGCGTGTCGCAGATTATGATCCGGCCTGGCTGGATGCTTTGTGCCTTTCGGGAAAGTTGACCTGGCTGCGTTTATCTCCGCCCCGGCTCTCGCCGGACAAGGTCAACAGCTCTGCGCCCGTGCGCAGCACGCCGATCGTTTTGCTTAACCGGAAAAATGTTCAAACCTGGAGTCGAGGTTTTCCTGCCGCTCCGGATTCGAATGCTGGCCAGATGGGAACGAACACGGGAACCGTCTACCAGTATCTGAAAGATCATGGGGCGTCTTTCTTTGTCGACATCGTCGCCGGCACAAACCTTTTGCCCAGCATGGTGGAAGACGGTTTGGGCGAGCTGGTGTTTCGTGGATTAGTCAGCGCCGACAGCTTCACCGGATTGCGCGCGCTAATTACGCCACTGAGCAAGACTACGCATCGCGAGATCGAAAAGCTTCGACGCAAGCGCAAACAGTTTTACAGCATGGACGAAGCGGGACGGTGGGTGAGACTGAGACAGGAAGAGCAGGGGCAAGCCCCCTTCGTGACTGAGCCTGGGGGGGCGAGCCGAGTTCAGTCGATCGACCGAGAAACTCTCGAAGTGATTGCGAAGAAGCTCTTACAACGTTATGGAGTAGTGTTTCGCAAGATCCTGGATCGCGAAGCGATCTCTATCCCGTGGCGCGATCTTTTGAAAGTCTACCGGCGGTTGGAAGCGCGCGGCGAGATTCGGGGTGGACGTTTTGTAGGTGGATTCTCGGGCGAACAATTCGCAACCACCGAAGCCGTGCAACTGCTGAGGTCGATTCGTCGCACGCCCGCCGAGGGCATGATGATCGCTCTCAGTGCAGCTGATCCGCTTAATCTGCAGGGCATCATTATGCCCGGCCCAAGGCTGTCTCAGTCTTCCACCAATCGCGTGCTTTATCGCGATGGCGTGCCCGTTGCCGTACTGGAAGGTAAGGAGCTCAGGTTCCTGGTTGAAATGAGCGCGGCCGATCAGTGGCAGGCGCGAAACTCTCTGCTGCGGCGTAACGTGCCGGCGAAAGTTCGCACCTATCTGAACGACTCCGGTCGCGCGGTGTCGCCGCAAACGATCTCTTCATTGACGCATTGAAATGCCCCGTTAAGCCGCCCGCGAAACTTCGGCAATCACCCCGGCGCTGCTTCGAGGCCCGTAAAAGAAGGTGGCCACGTCGTCGTGCGAAATAATCCCGACGATGCGACCGCCATAATCGATCACCGGAATCCGGCTAATCTGGTGGTCCTCCATTGCGGCTATCGCGCTGGAAAGATCATCGTCCTCGCGGCACACGACTATTGTATGGGTCATCACATCCCCCACCGTGGTTCGATTGGGGTCTCTCGATTCGGCGATCACTTTGATGGCGAGATCGCGATCACTAACGACGCCAATTATCTCCCTCGATCGTTCGTCGCTGATTACCGGTACCGGACCAATGTGTTCGCGCCGCATCACCCGCGCGGCATGACTAACCAAATCGCCCGGTAGACAACAGACGGGATCGTCCGTCATGACTTCTCTGCATTTCATACCACGCCTCCTGCTCGCTTAACGCGCATGAGTTTTGAAAAGTTATTGTGCTGCTTTCATCGTCTGCGACTCACATGAAGCAAGGGGCGGGCTACTTTGGGGGGAATCTGGATACTTTAAAGGCGGGTGAGAAAAACCGCAAGTCTGGATTAGCTGGATCGGCATTCACAGCCTGCAAACAGCAATAGCGGTCGATGAAGCCAATCAACTCACAAACAAAGCAGGGCATGCCTCCCACTTCATGAGAACCCAGCCCTGCTATTGTTTGCCGTCGGAACGATCGCTGAAGGTCAGTTGAATGACGAAGAAAGAATCGGTCGGGGGTTGCCCAGCAGTCTCTACTCGCTTTGGCGAGCAGTCTGTACGCCAGCGGACATAAGTATTATTTGAGCGAGCTGCAATAGTGGCTGCGGGAGTCGGCAACGGTTGGCTGTGCCCCAAAGGTAATTTCAAAAGGATATGGTATTTGATCCTGCTGGGAGCGCGGACGTCCCGTCCGCATCTGAGCGCGCAGCGGAAGGTCTTTGTTAGTAAAGAGTCGAGCGCCTTAGCAAAGCGGATGCGGACGGGACGTCCGCGCTCCCGGCGGCGAGTAGGTTGCCATGCCGACGCCCCTGAGTTTGGGAGGAATCATTCTAGATCCCATTCCGCTCAATCGATTTATACGGGTTAGCCGATCTAGCAACTCGTTCCGGTTGAGCCGGCAAAAATCTTTTACTTGACGCCTTCACCGAATAGGATAGAATCAGAGCAACTAGGGCGTGGCTGAATGTCTCGCCCCCGGCACGCCTTAACGGTTGTGCTTAGGGAAGCGGCGACGGGGTGAGGACGTCGCCGCTTTCGTTTTAAGGACAGGTCCTTTCGGAAATGGGTTCTACCGACTTATTTCTTCGCCACCGTCTTCTTTCTTCTCACGGCTGCCTTGCTCGTCGCCTTCCTCTTGCTTACAACCTTCTTTCTTGCCAACGCGCTGGACGATTTAGCTGATTTTGACACCTTCGACTTTGCAGCTGTTCCGGTCTTCTTTGCGGCCTTCGCCTTTGTCGCAGTCTTCTTCCTGGCGCCGGGTTTCGCGGCCTTCTTCTTGCTCGCGGCCTTGTTCGATCTCTGAGGCGAGGCGCCAAGTCCGAGAGTGTTCGCGATCCTCTGTAGCAATCCAGGCTCTTCGCTGACCGGGTCAGGCTCTGGAGCGCTGGCGCCCTGTTTCACCTTTTCATCCCGCATTCGATCGCCGAGACGCTCCGCTTCTTCACCGGTCAGCACATCGTTGGCCTTGTCAAACAGTTCGTTCTCTTCTTCATCGACGTGATGCTCGACGTTTTCCCTTAAGACCTTGAGCTTCGCGTTCCATTTATCCGAAACACCGTTCGCGGAATCGAGTTCAGCTAAGAGTTCCTTTACGACTTTGTGTTCTTCGTATGCCTCAAGCGTAAGGGCCCGAGTTTCGTTCGCCTTCTCGATGGCCGGATAGAAGATCGTCTCTTCGATATGAGTGTGCAGGTCCAACTCGCTTTTAATCTGCTTAAAGACACCGATCTTCGCCTTGCCGGAGGCTGCTTCAATCCGATCGAAGAGTTTGGAAACCGTCTCGTGATCTTTCTTCAAGAGTTCAAATGGATCCATGTTCACCTCTCTGTGATGGTAGTTTCAAAATTAAGGGGCTTCTTACCCGATGCTGACCGACGCGTATTGAATTCAGTCGCCACCGCTCTTTTTCCGTTACGCCGGCAAACAGCGCTTACTTCGCTCTACTGCAAAACTCTTCTCTTTGGCGTTACCTTTCGCAAGCAGCTCGCAACCAGCGGGCCAAGTTCAATGGCATGAGACTCGCCAATCGTTGCGACACGGGGATCGAATGAAGGATCTAACTCACAAAATCAAAACGGCAATGGACGAGAGTCGCATGTTGATTCTCGGCGCGTCTGTGTTGCTCGGCTTTCAGTTCCGAGCTCCGTTTGAACCCGGGTTCGATAGTCTGCCGCCAAGCTCGCAGTATCTGAAAGTACTCGGCCTGGCGTTGCTGCTCGTATTCCTCACTCTGATCCTCAGTCCCGGGGCTTATCATCGCATCGTCTGGCGGGGAAACGACTCGCCGGAAGTAAATGATTTCACCACCAGCGTTATGGACTTTGCCCTGTTGCCGTTTCTGTTGACGCTGGGCATCGACTTCTATTCGGTGGTGGGAAAGTTTCTCGGCGCCACGGGCGGAGTGCTGGCCGGAACCCAAATAGCAACCGTCGCAGTTGTGGCCTGGTATGTCCCGGGATTAATTTGGGGCAGGAAGAAATCCCGTCCGCGAAAGAACTCAAAACGAGGTACTGAGGTGGAGAAGACACCGCTCAAGGACAGAATCGAACAGGTGCTGACGGAGGCCCGCGTAGTTCTGCCCGGTGTCCAGGCGCTGCTCGGCTTTCAATTAGCCACCATGTTGATGGACGGGTTCGACAAGCTCCCGCAATCATCCAAATATATTCATGTGATCAGTCTAATCCTGACAGGTTTGTGCGTGGTCCTATTGATGACCCCAGCGGCCTATCACCGCATCGTGGAACGCGGCGAGGACACGGAAGATTTTCACAGCTTCGCCAGCAGGATTTTGCTGGTGGTGATGATTCCCCTGCCGCTCGGTATTTGTGGAGATCTGTTTGTAGTCCTCAGAAAAGTAACCCGGTCGATGTCTTTTTCCGTGGCGACCTCACTCGTGTTCCTCATGTTCTTTTACAGCTTTTGGTTTGCGTTTCCCGCATACCGCCGGGCGCAACGCGGAGCCCGCGCAACGAACGAACGAAAATAGCCCAAGCGATAAACTGTGTCAGAAGCCCGACCGTGAGGGAGGGCTACTCGCGAGGTCACTCTGATTCAAGAAAAATGGCAACTATTGTGTTGAGGCTATCGAGGAGGGTCGCGATGTTGCCCTCCCTCACGGTCGGGCTTCCGGCACCACCTCCCCGCGGCACTCTCGTTGCTATTCAAAGTTCCGCACTCAAAAGGGCTCGACAGCGTGGGCTTATAGCGCTCGATTGCGTTCGGTTAGCCGACATAGTCGACTGGGACAGTACCGAAGCGGAACAAGTTCCCCCTCGACGCTCGGAACGTCGGCTCCTGACCTGTTTGACTGAGAAAGGAAATCGCAGATGCTTTGCAAAAGAATTTTTAGTTTTATCTCTCCTGTTTGCCTGTTGGCGGTGGCATTGGCTCTGGCATGTTCGTCCGCGAAAGACAGCGCCAAGTTCGCCGCGACGGCCGCGCAAGGTGGAACGATGGAGGTCGAGTTGGGCCGGGTTGCGCTTCAACGCGCCGGCGATCCTTCCGTAAGAGCGTTCGGGCAACGCATGGTAACTGATCACACCGCCGCCAACGCCGAGTTGAAGGGGATCGCTGCGCGCAAGAACATCACCCTGCCGACCGAGGTGACCTCAGATCAAAAGTCGACCATCGATAAACTTTCAAAAATGTCGGGGGCGGAATTCGATAAAGAGTATATGTCCGACATGGTGAAGGATCACGAAACCGACGTGAAGGACTTTCAGACCCAGGCTAATGAGGGCACCGATCCCGATATCAAGGCGTTCGCGACCAAGACCCTCCCGATTCTCCAGAGTCACCTGCAGATGGCGCGTGACACCGCGAAAAAAGTTGGAGCCAAGTAGAGGATAAAGCGATGCCGCCACTTCATCCGGCCATGGTTCACTTTCCGATCGCCCTGGTAGGTTTTTCGTTTGTAACCGACCTGCTGGGACGTTTGTTGAATCGGCCTTCGCTGCGTGCGGCCGGCTTCTGGTCTCTGCTGGGCGCACTTCTCACCGGCGTCGTGACGGCAGCCACCGGCTATTACGATTTCGGACGGGACACGCTCGGCGAGACCTACCGGTACGTAGACTTTCACATGGACGTGGGTTGGATACTTCTCGGTTGTGTAGCGGCGCTGACGGCCTGGCGTTGGTTCGCTTACGCTCGGCGCGACCTGTCACCTGGACTCCCTTACCTGCTGGGCGCGTTAGTCGTCGTCGGCTTAACACTTTTTCAGGGTTGGTATGGCGGCGAGATGGTTTATTCGCAGGGCGCAGGCGTGGCCGCAACGGGCAAAGGAACCGAAGCCGCAGCCAACGGCAAGCAACGCTTGGATAAGGTAACTCCAAACGGCGCACAGGGAGCGCCCAAGCCTTGAACAAGATCGAGTTATATCTGATCGACTGGGAACCCTTTGTACTCAGCCTGCTGCGCATCGTTACGGGATTTCTTTTTCTACCACACGGCATGCAAAAGCTCTTTAGCTATCCATCGCCTTCACCGGGCGGAAAGCAACCTCTGATGTCTCTGCATGGAATAGCCGGAATACTGGAATTCTTTGGCGCGATATTGATAATGCTCGGACTGTTTACTCGCCCCATCGCTTTTGTTTTGTCGGGGCTAATGGCTGTGGCCTATTTCACTGCCCACGCGCCGCAGGGGTTCTGGCCGGTGAAGAACCAGGGCGAGACGGCCGTTCTCTATTGCTTCATTTTTCTGTACCTGTGCTTTGTGGGCGGTGGTCCGTTGAGTCTGGACGCGGTGTTGTTCAAAAGTTACTAGAGCGGCTGCCCCTCAGACCAAAGAGGCAGACAATGCAACTGGGAATGATCGGTCTGGGGCGAATGGGCGCGAACATGATGCGGTCTTCCCTCAACCGCAATCGTCCGCTGGCGCGGACTTAGGGAAACACAATTTCGAAGGGAGAAAACAAAATGCTCTGGACGATTCTGGTAATTCTGGTAATTCTCTGGCTGCTGGGTTTTGCGTTGAAGATCGGCGGTGGTTTGATTCACCTGGTTCTGGTGATTGCTGTCATTCTTCTGATAGTCCAATTGATCACGGGACGACGCGCGCTTTGAAATTGACGCGTTGGGATTTGGTCGCTCACTGACGGACGCACATAACAAATCGTTGGACGCGAGCGGAACCACGGGGCTTGTTATCTAAAAAGTACTCGTAGCGCGGTTGCGTGCCGCCGCGTCAACTCAACCGTTCGCGCGCTTCGCTGTTTTCAGAAACGACAGACGGGAAGTGACGCCCGTTCCTTATTAACCAAGAACCAGAAGCGCGTTACAATCCATCGGCGCTCGAACAAGTCATTGGACCGGAGCGCGTTCAGCGGGCTTCTCATCGACAACTTGCGCCTATCAAGGTTGCGTCCGCGCCCGGTCAATTCCAGCGTTCGACGCTCGATTTGGAGGATCACATTGAAAAGGCCAACCGTAAATGACGACGACCACTACTTCGGAAAAATTATTAAGTATATTCCGACCGAAGTGGTTGCTGGCTACGTAACTTTATCCGGCTTCGTAAAGGCATTGGATCAATCGCACTCGCAGTTCACCTGGTTCTGCATCCTTTCAATCGGGCTACTGGTGCTCACGCCGGTATATTTTCTGGTGAGTACGAGCGCCTCGATCAACTCCTACCGCCATGCGGTGGCCGGGACGATAGCTTTCGCTGTTTGGGTATTTGCCACAGGAGGGCCGTTTCAAGCCTCCTGTGGGGACGCCAAGCATTGTTGGTATTCTCCGGCTATAGGATCGATAGTATTGGGTCTTGTCTGTCTTTCGTTACCCTTTATTGAGAGGATTGTTCCCGACCGCGCCGAACAAATCGTTGAACCGGAGCTCGAATAGGCGGGCTTCTCATCGACAACGGGCCTGGCAACGTGGTTGTTTCCTCGCCCGGTTAACTCAACCGTTGGATGCCTTCTTAGCATGAAACGCTTAACTTGGAATATCTGCTTATTCATTTTGGTGCTCTTGTTGCGCGCCTATCCTATTTCGGCACAAGACGACGAATGTCGCTGCCCATCGGGCACATTGCTTGTCTTCGCCGATATGATCCACACTTTCAACGACGGCTCAGGCGAGGTCCTTAGCATTGACGGATGGCGCCAGGTGTCCAGCGGGAAATCCAACGCCGTTTCCATTTACCACGTCTTGATCTTTCATCCCAAGGTTTCCCTTATCGGTACCCGCAGCCTTTTGTCAAACAAAGGCCCACTCTCAACTGAAGGGCTATTCTGGACGGTTCAAAAGAACCCGCGAGACGATTACGCGAATGGCGAAGAGCATTCCTTGGAAATCCGATATCATTCTCTCGACAACAACGTCACCGTGGGAAAGGAAACGTTTAATCTTTCGGGCGGGAACTTATTTGTTATTCGGTTGGATGAAAAATGGACACCTACTGTTTCTCAGGTCTCGGGACGCTTGACCGAACGGACTACGCCAGACAAGGTTCTTAAATTCTTCAAATCGATCTTGCGCCACGATGAAATTATCCAACGACTCGAACTGTCTGAATAACAACGGCATCCAACAAATCGTTGGACCGGAGCGGCGGGAGCGTGTTTCGCATCATCATCGGTCCGGCGAGGCTTGAATGAATTCGCGCCGCCCGGTCAACTCAGACGTTATCGCGCCGCAAATCAAAGGTTAAGACGCGGATGAAGTCGCGGCTTGAATGGTTTCGCTTTTAGCCCCGGACTTGTCGCTGACGAACTTGCGTGGTGGGGCGGCGCGATAACAAGTCATTGGACCGGAGCGCGAGTCAGCGGGCTTCTCATCCACAACTTGCGCCTATCGAGGTTGCGTGCGCGCCCGGTCAATTCCACCGTTATGCCGCTACGTGTCCAACTAGAATTGAGGGACTGCGGGGTTGGTTGAGGAGCTAATATGAGTAACATAAGGAGGCTATCACAACTACGTTCTGCCGTGAATATCGCGATTGGTGTGGGGCTAGCCCAGGAGTTCACGGATTGGATTTTGAAGTACAATCTACCTTCCGGATTCCTTCACATCTCAGCCGTGATCGTTGTGGTGATAACGTTTCAACTGCTTCAATTTATCTTCAATACTATTTTTGAGATGTCAAAAGATGTAAGAAAAATTCTGCTTGGGCGTGAGTTCGTTGAAGGCACATGGCTTGACTTGTTAAGCCATGGCGACACGCAGATTGCGTATGGAGTAACAAGAATAGTCTCGTCAGAATCATCGCTCAGAATTACCGGCTTAGATTACGACCTCAATGCCGAGCATACAGGATATTACTCAGTAGATATGCTTATGTTTGAATTCCCGAAGATTAAATACAAGTACACATATCAAAAATCAGACAATCAAGGACTCGCTCAGGAGGGCTTTGGGGAGATTCAGTTTACGGAGCGTAATGGGCCACCTTTAAAATACACCGGATTCTCCTTTAATCTAATGGAAGGCCGGAGGGTTACATTTGCAAGTTGGAAGGTCGAGAGCAAAGAAGTTTTGGCTCTGCTTGATAACCCTGATTCAGATAAGAAAGCTATCTTGGATTTCTTGAAACCAAAACTTAAACATTTCCCTGAGCAAGCGGCATAACAAAGCCTTGCAGCTGACGGCGCGATAGCATGCTTCTCAAGTAATCTTTTTCAGCACAGCTTGGCTGCTGATCGCGCGCCGCAGCTGAAGGCCAAGCGTTATGCCCCTTAGTTTATGCAATGAGTCATAAAATCATTCTCACGGTAATTGGTCTCACAATCCTCGGCGCATCTGCCTTTGCGGTTGGCTCATCGATCCAGCGACAAACAAATCAAACGGGCGCCGTTACAAAACTGTCTTTCGGGAATCCAGACCTTTCCGACACTCGGACATCGTTGCCGGCTATCCGGCCAATCGCAATCTCGCCCAATCGTCTCCTGGTTCCCGCAGGCGATGTGCTTTATATGCTCGATGCTAACAAACGGATCGTCTGGCAATACTCGGTCGAGCCCAACATTTTCTACGATGTGGCCGCCGAACCACGCGGCACAATATACTTGGCTATCTCGGATGGCTTATTCAAAGTGCTCGACCTCAATGGCAAAGAGGTCTGGGGCAACTTTATGAACGGGTCCGCGCAATACTCGCAGATTGCTCCATACAAGAATGGCCTTTTGGTTGTCGTAGATATGTGGGGTTATCGTCAAAAGGGATCGACTTCTGAAGACCACATAGAATTTTGGCAAAATAGGAAGCTCACATGGCGAAAGGATTTTCCTAAAGAATCGCGTCTGGAAATTTGGGGCAACAAGATCCTTAGCGTGAAACAAACGAAAGAAGGCAAAGAGATCGCCGAAATTCGCTGACACATGCAACGGGGCATAACAAATCGTTGGACGCGAGCGGCGGGAGTGTGTTTCTCAACTAGCTTGGTGCGGCGCAGGGTGCTTTGAATCGCGCCGCCGCGTCAACTCAAACGTTCGACGGCTCCAACGACTCTAGCTAGCTATTCTGAATCATGGTCAAAGCGCGAACACCTCGACTGAGCCGAGCGATGACTCAATATCAGGTCAACGTCGCTGCGGAGGCTTTCGCAGCCGTTGTCATGTCACATGCCGGCTACGACGTCGCCATGCAATACGGCACAACCCAACCGGATTGGGACATTCTCGCCACGAAGGGAACGCGCATCCTAAAGATTTCGGTCAAGGGTAGCCAAGATGGCGGTTGGGGTCTCTTCCAAGGCTATCTCGAAAATGCTAATTATCACGGTGCTCTCGATGCTTGGTTTTCGTGTCAACCAGACGACCTCGTTTACCTGTTCGTGCAGTTTATGAACGTGGCGCTCGATCAGGCTCCGCGTTGCTACATTGCACGTCCGACAGAAATACTCGAACACATGCGCACGACCCGTGGTGGCTACGGATACACGTCTTTGCGTGAGAAACATTCTTGGGCCAGCGGAATCGCCAAGGGACACAGTGACATTATTCCGGATGCTTGGCGAATTTCGCCCTCGCGCGTTGACTCTATTTAATCGCCGCCGTCGAACAAATCGTTGGACGCGAGCGGCGGGAGCGTGTTTCTTAACTTTATTGGTCCGGCGATGCTTGAATGAATTCGCGCCGCCGCGTCAACTCAACCGTTGGGTGGCTTAATTATGCCAAACAAATCCGCTCGCATCGACGCGCCACTATTAACCTTTTCAGAGTGGACACGCTGGAGCGACCGGGCGCGCCTCCGACGAACTGATGGACGCCCGTGGCTCGGTTTATATTTGTGGGGCTATTTCGAAAACACGCCACCCCCTGGCGTTCCATATCCTGACTTGCCCGAGCAGCTCATTTACGTCGGCGAAACAAAACATCTTGACCGGCGTCCGTTGACGGAACCACATCATCGGCTCGCTCACTACCGAGACACCTTTGCCGACGACTTGGATCTCAATCGGCTGTATTTATCCATCTGCCGCGTGCACAGCTTTCCTGACGGCTATCGTTTACCGGATGCGAAAACTCTTTACGGCGTGTTGCGCGTGTACACACAGTTCATCGAGGCGAAGATTTACTGGGAATACACTCAACGCTGGGGACATCCCCCTGCGTTGCATTACAAGAAATCTAACAAACGCGGCGATGGTTACGTCGCCGGCGCCACCCAACAATTCGTTGGACGCGAGCGGCGGTAGCGTGTTTCTCAACTTGCTTCGTGCGGCGGAGGGTGCTTTGATTCGCGCCGCCGCGTCAACTCAACCGTTCGGCGTCTAACTCTAGTGATGGCTAAATACACGTCAATCGCATTCATCATTATGTTGACTGTGGTGTCTGTCTCTCACGGTCAATCGTCCGTCCCAAAGGACACCGTAATCACGTTGCACCGGTTTACCGACGCGTTTGCTTACTTCCCCGAATACAATCTGACTATCAAAGCCGATGGAAGTGTCACTTTCAAACAGTTTGCCGTTCCTTCGTTGGCTACACCGCGTCCGAGCGTGAGCTATGAACTAATCGAGTCAAAGATCTCTATTGCAACGGTTGCAGCGCTGGTTGCGGATTTTGAACGGGTGAAGTTTTTCTCGCTACGCGACCGCTACTGGAAAAACGAAGACGGCTGTAATGAATGGCCTGATTTTGCCGCGGCGGAGATTTCAATCACAATAAACGGAAAATCCAAAACGATTTTTCATTATGGTGGGTGTCTTGATAAAAATCAGCGCGTCTATCCGGGGGAACTTGCGGCCCTGGCTACGAAAATAGACACACTTGTCAATACGAAACAGTGGCTCAAATAATCGTAGACGATGTCGAACAAATCGTTGGACGCGAGCGGCGGGAGCGTGTTTCGCATCATGACTGGTCCGGCGATGCTCGAATGAATTTGCGCCGCCGCGTCAACTCAACCGTTCGCGCATCTTTGTGGTTAATCTAATCTGTTTCGGAGGAAGGAGATCATCATGACTGGAAGAGGAAAGAGCATCGTTCTCGTGCACGGTGGTTTTGTGGATGGCTCGGGATGGGAAGGAGTCTATAACATCCTGCGGAAGGATGGTTACACGGTCGCGATCGTTCAGAATCCGACCTTATCGCTGGCGGATGATGTTGCCGTAACCAAACGGACTATTGCCGTGCAAACCGATCCTGTAATTCTCGTAGGACACTCCTACGGCGGAGCAGTGATCACCGAGGCGGGCAACGATCCAAAGGTTGCGGCGCTCGTTTATATCACGGCATTTGCGCCGGACAATGGCGAGTCGGTTTCGTCTCTAATAAAGGACCCACCGCCTGGCGCGCCGGTGCCGCCGATCCTGCCGCCACAAGACGGCTATCTGTTCCTCGACAACGCAAAGTTCGCGGCTTCATTCGCGGCTGACGTGGACGCAGACAAGGCTGCGTTTATGGCTGACTCTCAAGTCCCGTGGGGCTTGGAGGCGCTCAACGGAACGATCACTGAGGCCGCGTGGAAAACCAAACCGAGCTGGTACCTCGTTGCCACCGACGACAAAATGATTCCACCACCGGCGCAACGCTTTATGGCCCAGCGCGCGGGGGCGACTGTCGACGAGGCTGCTGGCAGCCACGCGATCTACGTTTCGCAGCCGAACTTGGTCGCGGCAATCATCAAACAGGCCGCCGGTGGTGTGAAGGCGGCAGCGAACTAAGCGTTGGGTTCGATTTGCGAATCTCGGGACGATGCCCAACAAGTCGTTGGACGCGAGCGGCGGGAGCGTGTTTCGCAACTAGCTTGGTGCGGCGAAGGGTGCTTTGATTCGCGCCGCCGCAACTCAGACGTTCGGCGTCACTCTAATTGTTCATGAGGATAAGGGAAAATGAGAGTCCTATTCGCTCTGCTGCTCCTGTTTTTGGTTCCGACATCGTATGTCGTCGAAGGTCGTGCCTCTGATTTTGCTGCGGTCGTATCGGCGGTTGCGCCAGTCTATCCGGCTATCGCTCAGGCGGCTAGGGCAACCGGCGATGTTGTCGTCGCCGTCGAAATCAACAAATCTGGAGCCGTTGCTTCTGCCCGCGCAATAAGCGGCCATACCTTGCTGCAAAAAGTGTCCGTTGAAGCCGCGCGTCGGTGGAAGTTCTCGGCGAGCAACGAAGAACACAGACGGGCCGAACTTACGTTTTCGTTTCGAATTGTTCCGGACAAAACTGCAGCAATCGATCGGACGCCTGTGTTCTATCCGCCTTACCGCGTCGAGGTGCGAAGTGAGCACCTCGTGACAACGACGAACTATCAGCGCGGGGCGTGACGCCAAACAAGTCATTGGACCGGAGCGCGAGTCAGAGGGCTTTT
>JAWVDF010000067.1:0-100540 GCA_033857635.1 Blastocatellia bacterium | reverse complement strand
ACGCCGCCCCACCACACAAGTTTCATTAGCGACAAGTCTCGCGTTAAAAGCGAAACCATTCAAGCCGCGATTCAATGGCGGTTCTACCTTTTGAGTTGCGGCGACATAACGGTTGAGTTGACCGGGCGCGGCGACACCTGCAAGTGTGGCCGGACAAAGTTAGTTGAGCGACACGCTCCCCGCGCTCCGGTCCAACGATTTGTTCGAGCGCCGGTGGATAGTAACGCGCTCCTAGCTTTTCGTTAATAAGGAGTAGCGCGGCGTCTCGCGATTCCACGCACCAACAGAAAGATCACGCAACCTTCAATCGAGAAGCCGCGCGGTTTCTCGACGGCACCCGCACCGTCGCAACCAAAGGTGCTGTAACTGTGTTTTCAAAATAGCGATGCGCGCGAACGGTTGAGTTGACGCGGCGGCGCGAATCAACGCACCCTCCCCCCCACCAAGCAAGTTGCGAGAGGCGCTCCCGCCGCTCGCGTCCAACGATTTGTTCGGCGGCGGTGACGCACTAACCAAGAAGGGTTAAGGTTCTTCATGCGTCACTTCGAAATGAAACGTTGACCTGTTTGGCCCACTCGCAGATCGCTCGCACTTCATCGCGCGAGAGCTTTACCTCTCGATGCACGAACGCATAGGAGGCTAGGGGCATTGCTCCTTTTTCGCACTGCTCGCAAATCGCCCTTAGACGCGTTTCTTTCATTCGTGCGCCGTAGCGTCCCCATTCGGAGAAGTTCAATTCAGCACGTCCGTCATTGACGTGACCGACGGTTAACCACGAGACAGGAGCGACATAGGTGTACCACCGCCAGTTCGTCTTGTTGCTGTGGCAGTCGTTGCACGACCGGGCAACAAAGCAGAGATGTCGGGAGGAACGTTGGTGATACCTTGCAGTGTCTGCGCCTCATCGAAGGGCGGATTCGTGTGCGACGGCGTGGTGAATTGCAAACCGATGAAAATCAAAGCAATGATCACCGCTGCCCATTTCAACTGTTTTCGCACGAGGAATACTCCGGAAGGGCCGCCCCATTTCACAATCGTGGAGAATTCAACGAGCGCCCGGCATCTGATCGATAGTCGCGATGATAACGGATTTTCCGTCCGCTGCTAACTTCCTGACGCGAGGCAACCAGGCGCGCCGATCGTCCCTAGCCGTGTGCAGGTACTCGAGCACATACACATCACTGCCAAAGAGAGCGACTCCGGTAGGCGACCAGGGACTTTCGGTTTGGAGCAGGGTAGTGACCTTTCCTTTAGGTGTGATTTTCAACACTCGGGCATCGCCGTTGTCAGCGACGTACATGTCTCCACGGGCGTCAACAGCGAGTCCGCGGAGATAGGGATGTTGGTTCGTCCCTGGAATAGACGGCCCGCCAACGAGAGCACGAACGGTTGCGGCGGTGCCGATCCTACCTTGAGGTGTGATCCGTTTAATTGCGGTGTCCTCAGTGTAGTACAGCGAACCGTCTGCACCCGCGATGAGTCCCCCAATGTATGGAAGAGGGTGTCCTGTTACTGTGAGAGGAAGCGTGGCAACCACTGACGTCGCCCCAGAAGGAGCCGCACGCATGAGTTGCAAATGACCTGGCCGACCAGACGGGTAGTATAGATTTCCGTCCTGACCTATCGCGATCGGAAAGTCGGTGGAGATGAGCAGCGTGGGGTTGGCGCCAACCCTCGTTATTACCCAGTCCAAGCCTGGATCCGTCGGCAGCCGGGCGCTGGCGAACCCGTCGTTCGCGTCGAGGGCCAGCCAGTGGTTTTTTAGTAATGAAGGGTGGGTCAGCCTGCCCTTCACGTCGATCTTCCACAGTCCCGAACCGGTATCCAGAAAATAGACTTGGCCGAGCCGATCGACGGCAATGCCCGACCCAGGATGCGCCGTGACCGACGTTGACCGACACACTGCGGCGAGAATCAGAATTATTAGACGGCAATTGGTCCGTAGTCTTTGCATGTTGATGTCTTTCTGTAGGTAACAGCCGCCGAACGTTTGAGTTGACGCGTCGGCGCGAATCGAAGCACCCTGCGCCGCACCAAGTTAGTTACGAAACACGCTCCCGCCGCTCGCGTCCAACGATTTGTTCGGTTGCGGTCTCGGATTCACAAGGGTCGTACCTCGTCGAGCACGTTAGCGATCATGACATACGAATCCATCCAGCGTTTCGAGAACAGCACTATGTCGACAGGGTTTACGTCGGTGATGCCGACATCCTGAAGCCACGCGACGGCCCACGAGAGTTCCTTCGGATTGTCGGTTGGCCATAGCAACTCCGAGAGGTTTTGCATGGCCGACCTAACCGATTGCAGGAGACGATAACCTTTTGCTTGCGTCTGGGGAAAGACAAGCGCCTCAAAACTGAGACGCACCGTTGAAAACTTTGGATTCCGTTGTTCGTGCGACATCAGAGCCATTAGAACAATCGCGATACGATACAAGCGAGACTTCGCCCGGTAATGAGGCTCGATATCCGCGGTTAACTCAAATTGGGGGCGATCGTCGAACGTTGTCTCGTCAACGAATTCCGTGACAAGAGACTGAGCAAGTTCGTTAGGGTCAACCTTCCGTTTTTTGTTGAAGATGCCCATATACAAAGCAACCGAACGGAGGAGTTGACCGGGCGGCGCGAAATCATTCAAGCTTGGCCGGACCAATGATGATGCAAAACGCGCAACCGCCGCTCCGGTCCAACGATTTGTTGGGTTGGCATTATGAGGACCGTTCCCACCAGCGTTGCGCGCCCTTCAATTCCACATCGGCAGGAAGGTTAGCGGGTCCATGAAGTTTCCAGTGCCAAGCCTGCTGCAACGTGAGTTTTCGAACGCCACAGTGACTCAAGCTGCAGGACCGCGGCCAAGAGCCATCGACCAAAGAGACACCTGAAACCTCATCATCGTCAACCTTGACACAAAGAACGGGATGAAACGCACAATCCTCATAGATGTCTCCAGGCATGATTGGTTGTTCTTGTTCCTTCATTACATTCATGCCACGGCAACCCAACGTCAGAGACATGTATGTTGAATGTCAGGTCGGTTGTCTAGAATGGGCTGCGGATGAGCAGCGCCTTCGAGGAGAAACGACGATGACAGTCCCAGCTCAGTTTGTGCCCCGCAACTACGATGTCTTTGCCGGGCTCGACGTCGACAAAAAGAGCATGGCAGTGATTTTTACCGATCACGAGCAATTGATGCAATCCCTGCGTCTACCTTATAGTGCGGCGCAGTTGCTGAACTATGTACGGAAGCGGTTTCCGGGTCAGCGACTGGCGTTTGTTTATGAAGCTGGTCCCACCGGCTTCGGACTGTATGATGAGTTGGTGGCCGCGGGCCATCCCTGCTTAGTAGTGGCACCGCCGATGGTGCCGACCGCTCCGGGAGCACGAGTGAAGACTAATCGACTCGATGCCAGGAAACTCTCCACTGCCTTGCGCGGGGGCGAACTGAAAAGCATTCATGTGCCGTCGCCGAAGTATCGCGAGCTGCGTCACCTGGTGCAGTTGCGCGACACCCACGTGCAACAGTTGACGGCCACCAAATGTCGGATCAAGGCGCTGCTGCTCTATGAAGGAATAGCATTCCCCGCCGACGAGGGCAAAGAGAAGCAGTGGTCTCAACGAGTACTGGATGAGTTGCTGGCTTTGCCTTGCTCTGAAGCGGTGCGCTTTAAGTTGGACCAACTGATCGGGACGCTGCATTTCAATTTCAACGCGGCCGCGGCGGCGCAAAAGCAGATCCGCCACTACTGTAAAAAGGATCAGGAACTGCGGCGGTCGATTGCCTGGCTCAAGAGCCTGCCCGGCATCGGCGAGATCGTCGCCACTCATCTGGTCGCCCGGCTGGGAGATCCAGTTCTGATTACCAACGTGCGGCAGATTGCCGGCTTTCTCGGACTGGCATCGAGCGAACACTCGACCGGCGACAAACAGAATCGCGGTGAGATCACGCGCGCCGGTGACAGTCGGCTGCGCAATAAGTTGATTCAAAGCGCCTGGGTCACGATCAGAAGAGATCCGGAACTGCGGGAGTTCTACCAGCGCATCTATCAACGGCACCCAAAGAAAGTCGCCGCGCGCAAAGCCATCGTGGCGGTGACGCGCAAGTTGACGACGCGCATCTACGCAGTCTTGAAAGAACAGCGCCCATTTGTTTTGCGTGAAGTTTCCACAGCTCCTTTAACCACGGAGGAGACCGCCGGCCACAGGGAACGCCTCGACGGTCAACAGAACGAACAGCCCCGCTAGGTGGGACTGGAAGATTCGTTTTTGAGACAGAGGGCCCGGGCTTTCGGTTGTTGCCACAATCACTCGAGGCAGTCCAATCGAGAGGGCCGCATTCACGAGAGTGAGCCGATCATTGAATCGGGCCACGCATAGCAGTCAGTCTCTCTTGCTGTTTGAGGAAACCGCAGCTCAGATGAACTGGGCTATGGAAAACTCTGCGCTAAAAACGCTCCGAGTTTCCCACAGCCTCTACTAATGGTTCAGATATCAAATGAACAAAGCGAAAAACAAAACTCTCTTTCCTAGTAACGCTTGACATTCACATAGCAGTTGACCGGGCGCGGCGATTACATTCAACCTTCGATTCAATCAATCAACTTGCGAAACACGCGACCCGCGCTCCGGTCCAACGATTTGTTGGGCGCGCCTCCACTGGACCACGCGACTGTCCAATCCACACTTCGTCATTCAGGAATCGCGCTATTAGCCAGGACTGTCTTACGTTCTGCTTTTGCCTTTACCTCCACAGACCGTACAGTTACCTGAACCACCGCACTTCGAGCAAGTATATGAGGTAAACGTATGCTGAGATTTTCCTGTTCCGTGACACTTCGAGCACTTTCCAGTTCCGTTACAACCCTTGCAGTCAGCCATGAGAGTCATCTCCTCTGAGAGTTTTCAAATTGCGTTATGATCGTCCATACCTGTTGCGCATTTTGGCTACGAGACTTTTATCAGTTTCTTCACTTACGTCAAACGCCCTAATGGCGTTTGACGCAGAAATCCCAACAGTCACGAAGATATTGTACAGTAAGGTAGCGACAGCATCTGCAATCTCTTCATCGCGCCATTTAGTCAAGAATATCTGATGGGAGCGCAGGGTAACCTGGAAGATATTATTAGTCGTGTTATGGGCCACAGCTATGAACGCTCCAGACCCATTATACGATTCGTTGTTCAGCGAAAGAATGTGTTGTAAATGTTCTGTCGTGGTGAGAGGGTCAAGATAACCGAACAAATGAGTGAGGTATATCCAAAGATACGCGGAGTCTAACCCATTAAAACTCAAACGTGTTTGATGACTGAAGTCCGAAAGCGTGGTTTGAAGATCAAATGTATCTTCGCTTATCTGCTGAAACTCCTTGAGATAGTCTGGCAGACCTGTTGTTTTGATGGAGTTCAGTATATTGACGATTCTCTCGCTCATTTTGCATCCCTCCAAAGTTTTAGAGTGACAGGGCACTAGCGCCCAACGTTTTGAGTTGACCGGGCGGCGCGAATTCATCCAAGCCGCGCCCGAGGAATCAAGTTACGAAACGGGCTATCGCCGCTCCGGTCCAACGATTTGTTATGCGTCGTCGTTCCCGATATGCATTTGTTGGCGGAGTTCACGCATGTGGGCATCGATTTTGGCAGCTTTGAATTCGCCTTCGTTAACCCACCACGAAACCAAGCCAAGAATTGGGCCAGCGATCGCGAAATAAATTAGCTTTGGGATGTCGAGAGCGCCATGAAAGTAATAATCCCAGAGTGCGTTAGATACGATCATAAAGCCACCCCATATCAGCGAAATGCGTATCACAAAACGTGCCTTGCCCTTCAGACGAGTTTGTTCCCATCTAGCAACGCGCTCAAGGTGCCGGTGTCGACGCCAAGTGTTGAATCGTTTCGAAAGAGTATTCACGATTTCCATTCAAAGACGCATAACGGTTGAGTTGACGCGGCGGGAGACAACCACGTTACGGACAAGTTGTCGATGACGAGCCCGCTGGTTCCGCTCGCGTCCAACGATTTGTTCGGCATCGCTATTATGGAGCGCGCGATGTGTTGACAACGTCGGCGCAAGGAACTTTGCGCGATGCCACAAACGTTGGCTGCCCGTGCCGAAAACGGTATCGATGCATCAAACACACGTTGTCAGAAGCTTGCGAATAAATCCACAAATCACGATGCTCATCGAATCCATAAGTAAGCGAATGTACCCTAGAGTACGCGGATGCGGCAGTGTGATGGGCAGCGTCATATTCCGCGAAGCGAAGTAGCCGCGTAACAATGGAATTGGTTTCGCGGTAGTACATGAAAAGCCATTCGTTGGCAGCGCAACCGACGGAAACCAGATATTCGCGCGACCCAAGTTTGTTAAAGAAGAGTCCACCCGGCGGTGAGTATTGCTTGTATGCTTGATAGCCCGCCTCACAAGCATCGGGCCATTTTAGAATTTTGCGCCACTCTTCGCGCTCTGAAATGCTGAGGTCATCCTTTTTCTGGGGAATCTGAGCAGCCGCCACAAAGCAGCAGCACAACAGGAAAAGGATTGCCAAAGTAATCGTCGGTTTCATAGCAACACGAAGATGCCGAACAGGTAGTAGACACCGAAACTGGTGTAAAAAACTACGACACTTTTGGTGTCTAATCCTATAATTACTCGTCGTTCCCAAACGAACCGAGAACTCCAACGATCCGGAGGCCCCACTTGTCTATTTCCGCAAATACACCAGTCCGTCGTAGGTGTGTCGCGCCTGGCAGGCTGCTGAAAAACCAAAGATATCCACGAACTCCCACGAAACAGCTACGAAGAAGATCTTCAATTTGCTCATGTTCGTGAGATTTCGTGGATCGTTCTACCGCCCGCTTAGCGCAGCCCAAACGTTTTTCAGCAGTCGGCCAGGGGAACCCGAGGCCCGAAGGGCTGTCATGAAATAGCCACGAACCGTCAGGTCGTGGATCCCGGATCCGATAAGACTAATTGAGCACCGACCGTGCGGCACACTGAGTCGACATCTCAAATGATGTGTCGGCCCTGCGGGCCTATTTTTGGTAACAGTCCACTGACCACGCCCTTACGGGCGTGGTTATTTCATGACGGCCCTGCGGGCCTCAGGAGTACAAGAAAGCGCAGGCAAAAATCTGGAGCTGTCTCTCTAATCTTTGAAAACATTGAGCTGTGGGGTGCGGCCTTTCACTCTTGAACACTGAAACCCCACTCTTGAACAGTGGAAGTTCATTCTCCGGGAGTGGAACTCCACTCTCTGAGTGGGGAATTTGATTGTTCAAGAATGAAACCTGACTCTTTCGGAGTGAAAGCTGACTCTTGAAGCGTGGGACGTCACTCCTTCACAGTCAAACCTGACTCTTAATGAGTGGTGCTCGATTGATCAAGTCTCGGTTTTCAATTCCTCGGGACTCGAGTTTGAGATTTCAAGATTAGAAAATGACTGTGCCGGAGTCAGTCAGTCTCCGGTTTTTCTCGAACAAGAATTCTTACGAGTGGGGCCCTCCCTGACGGTCGGGCTTCTGAGACCCGGCTGACGCTGTGGGGCGTCCGTTGGCGAGGTTTGCGGACGAGCCGTCCGCGCTCCCAGCTTTATAGATCGCTCCTAACTATGGATCGCGGACATCTGTACGCCGGCGCACGTGGCGCGTTCAGCCTCGGCGCTCGTCTTAGCCAAAGGGCTGTTCGCGCTTCGCGCTCAGGCGGGCGGGATGTCCGCGATCCGACTAGTCCTTACTTCACCAACTGCCACGTCAGAGTATTCAGCACCGGGTTATAGGTAACGCTGAACACCAAGTTCGTGACCAGGGTTGTTGGTCCGGTTGGGCTCGATACCGACGGCGCGCCGCTGCTTGCGCCTGCGGGTGGAGCACCGCCCGGCGAACCAGGCGCGGCCGAAGTACGGGCCAGGTTGCCTATGACGTTGAACGTTACCGTAAACGCCTCGTTGCCGGTGTTGCTGAATTTCAGCGTGCGAGCGGATGACACCTCAGCCGCAGACAGGATGTTGTCGATGCCGACGGTGTTGCTGTAATCCCAGAGCGCGCCCGCTCCGGCGCCGCTGTTGTCGGCGTTGTTGACCTTGACCTTACCGGACGTCGAAGTCAGCGAAGCTACTTCAACCCGCAGCGGAGTGAAGATCGATTCGCCGGACGTGTTCTTGATCGTCAGGTTGAATGAACTCAGTCCTGACGCTGAACCGGGATTGGTCGCTTGCAGACTGACCATCGAGTTGACGTTCTGCTCGATGTACGGCGAGCAGTCGAGATTGCCTACGATCAGGTAAGTCGCGGCTGGAGATCCATTGTCTCTCTGAGCTTTGACGAACGTGTGATCGAGCAGCAGCGTTGAGCGTTGCAGATTGGCCGTGCCCGGCGTGTCTCCGGTGAATGTTCTGCCGTTGACTGCGCCCAGCAGATCGCCCGGCTGTGGATTTCCCACAGCAGACTTCGGAATATAGATCGTGATCGTTCCGTCCGGTTGGAAATTACTCTGCGGTAATGCTGAGCCGCGTTTGGTTTCACTCGGAACACCTATCAACCCGACCACCGGTGGAATGGAACCTGTGGCCACCGTGCCATAGTCGAAGGTCGGTGCGCCGGATGATCCGGTCGTCATGCCCACGAACCATTGCTGCCCTGGTGACGAGTAAGAGTTCCAGACAATTCGCCATCTGCTGTTCGCGGGTATGCTGGCCAGACTCGGCACCTTCATCTTGAACATCAGATTGGTGCTGGCCGGAGGCTCGCCGGCCGCGACGTAATCGATCAGCAGAGCTGCCGGCGTATTCAATCCCGCAGGCGCTTCCGGATGCGTCGGATCGTTTCGTTGCAGAATAATCCCGCTACAACTATCGCCGACGTAAGGCGCGGAAACTTCATTGGCCGGGCAGGAAGTTCCGACTGCATTCACAGCCAGGACCTTGTAGTAGTAAGTCTTGCTCGTATCAGTCGCCGAGGTGTCGTCGAGCCGCGTCTGACTCCCTGGAACGGTTGTCAGCAGAGTCTCGCCGCCGCTGGTTGTGCCTCTTAGTACCTTGTAACTCGTGATTGCTGAATTGCCGGTGTCACCCAAAGACCAACCGAGGTGCACTACGTTGCCTATGCGGCTGGTCGTTACCGAAGGCATGCCCGGAGCCGAAGTAGCATTCATCGCGTTTGGCGGATCGAAGGCCGCGATCAAGCGACGGCCGCTCGATTGCCGGGCGATTGTTGCCAGCGCTGTGTAAGCATTGCCACTCGCGGTCGGCGCGGCCTGGGCGCAGTTGCCGCCAGCGCATCCGTTGACGTAACCGACTTCGACGCGGCCTTCCTTGTCGACGGTGATGTCAAAGAAGTCGAGCAGGTTGCGACAGATGTTCACGCCGCCATGCATCCAGATACAGCCTCGTTGAATAGGCGCGTTCGGAGTCGCATCGGTCGTGGACCAACTCTGACCGCCATCGAAGGTTGAAGCGATGTAGAGATGCCAGATGCCGTTAAAGCTGCTGGCAGTCATATCACCTGTGGCTGTCGTGCCATAGAAGGCCACGGCTGCGCGGTCCTTGTCGGCTGCGACGGCTGCCGGGTAGGCAATGTTCTTAAGTCCATAAGCCGAACCGACGTCATAGATGTTCTGCCAGGTAAGACCTCGGTCGTTTGAGACTGCAGCGACCGCGGTCGTTGTGTTTTTGCCGGCTCCGCTGCCCATGATGAAATACAGACGGCCGTTGTTATCCACGCTGATCGCCGGGTCCTGAATGTTGGCGTCGCTGGCGTTTGAAGAAGCGGTACCCGGAACGTGACTAATCCTCCAGGTCACTCCGTTGTCTTCAGAGACAATCACGGAACCCTGGCCATCACAGTAGCTGAACGGCAGGTACACGGTGCCGTCGGGCGCGACCTTGATGTGGCCGTGCAGTCCGCCGCAATGCGCGTCGGCGACCGGGTCGACCTCGACAATCGGACCGAAGGTGTTGCCGCCGTCATCGCTGCGAGCACAGGCAGAGTGCGGGGCCTGTGAACAGTAGTAGACCGCGTCGGGATACAGGCCCGTCACGTTTGTCGGCCGGGTCAAAGGCGCGTGGAATGGACCACCGCCGATTGTTTGGTGATCGATGCTGGCTCCGATGCCTTGGCCAAACGCAGACACGATCCAGGTCTTGCCGTCATCGTCCGTATAGGAAGTTTTGTTATCGCCCGAAGCCAGCGTTAGTTGGCCGGCGAACGTGCGACCCGTATATCGATCGGTGAATCCGATCGGATCAGAGTCAATGAACTGCGAAGTCGGAGCCGGACGGTTAGCCCAGGTTGCGGCCTGACCGTTGGATGGACAGTTGTCGTTAAAGGTCACGAACAGTGTCTGCAGATCCGATTGATACGAAGTTACTCCGGTCTTCCAGTTGTTACCGATGGAAGGCTCGCCCGCGTCATGGCCCAGGTATTCAACGGTCTTCGCTCCCGGTCCCTGACTGGTGGAGGTAACACTTACCATCGTTCCCGGCGCTTCAAAGTTCTGATAGCCAACCTTGGGTCCTGCATCAGCAGGTGCCGGCGCCACGCCCGGTGTCGGAGTCGGACTAGGAGTCGGACTAGGACTAGGACTAGGCGTCGGAGTTGGCGTAGGTGTCGGTGTCGGCGTAAGCGTCGGGGTTGGGGTTGGTGTCGGCGTAGGAGTCGGCGTTGGCGTTGCTCCTTCGACCTCGATTATGTAATGCGCGGTATTGCTGCTGACTTTGCCGCGTGAATCCGTTACTACCAACTTAACGTCGTATTCGCCCGATTCCATGAAGGTGTGGACGATGACCGGAGAAGTCTGATTGATGTCGTCGCCACCATCACCGAAGTTAAAAGTGTATTTAGCAATCGTGTCGATGGCATCAGCATCCGTAGAAGTGCTGCCGTCGAATTGCACCGTTAATGGTTTTTGGCCTCTGCTGACATCGGCCGTAATTCGGGCAAGAGGCGCCGTGTTGTCGAAACACAAGTTCGCGGGGCGCAGAGTATAGCTACCGCCGCCGGTGCTGTCGGGAATGGTTTCGTTCGTGCCGCCGGTGCCTGGTAAAGCAGAGGGCACGGTTGCGCGCACGCTGCCCAGCATGCCCGTGATCGCATCGCCCGGGTTCGGATTATTGATGATCGATTTCGGCACTACTAGAGTGATCGTGCCGTTCGGATTGGCATTGCTGGCCAAATCAAGAGTGCCCTTGGTGGTGAACACGCGAGCGGCGCCCTGCGGCACACTGGTGACACCCCAGGTGAATGTTGGCGACGGACCATCGTCCGAGACCATCGATACGAAGTAATCTTCCGCTGCGCCACCGCTAAAGTCTGTGGGTGGCGTCTGCAGGGTTCCGCCCTTGGTCACGCCAAAGCGAACTGCCCACCGCCAGCCTGGCGGAACGTTGGAAAGATTTACCACCTTGATTTGGAAAACGAGTTTGCCGGCAAAGCTATCCGGTTCTGCTATTGAGACAGAAGTGATGTCATGCTGCGGCAGAGTGTCGCTTGCGTCACCGACCGGATCGCTAATCGCAGTGATGCCGGGCAGATTGCAGGCCCCGGTTATTTCCACGCGTGGGCCAACTGTCAGCGCCACAGTGTTGCTGGGCTGACTTTCCCCGGCTGAGTTCACCGCGGTGATCTTGTAACTGTAGGACTCCACCGCAGGATCGCCGCTGCGATCGGTAAAGGTGTTGTTGCCGTTGCTGGTCTGACCGATGAAGACTTCGCTTCCGGCGGTCGTGCCGCGGTAAATCTTGTAAGACGTAATCGCCGCGCCGCCATTGTCCGGCGGAGCCCACCAAAGGTAAGTGGCCATATCATCACGACGCCCCGCCAACCAGGCGCGCTGTGGCGCCGCCGGTTCCTGCGAATCGAATTGCGCGAATAGACCGCGGCCGCCGGATTGACGGGCAATAGTGGCTTTCGAACTGTAGGTGTTTGCGCCGCCCGCCTCGCAGCCATCGATACAACCGTCGGCGAAACCGAAGATCACATGTCCCACTTCGTCGACAGTAGCATCGTTAAAGTCGAGCAGGTTGCGACACGCATTGCTGCCACCCTGGTTCCAGATGCAAGCTTCGCGCTGCACCGGTCCGTTCGGAGTTGCCAGGGAAGTAGTCCAGGTCTTTCCGCCGTCGTAAGTATGCGCGACAAAGCCGTACCACGTCCCCCTGAAAGTTGGGGCCTGGTGATCTCCGCCGGTGGTTGTTCCGAGGAAAGCGATTGCGGAGCGATCCGAATCGCCCGCGACGGCCGAAGCGAACACGGCGTTATTGACACCGACGCTCACGCCGAGATCAACCGGCGTGCTCCAGGTCAATCCGCGGTCTTTGCTGACAGCCGCGAAGATATGATTTTCGCCGGAAGGGCTTCCCGTCGCCGGACCGGTGAATCCCATGTACAGAGTGTTGTCGCTGGCGATTGCCACCGATGGATCGAGAATGCCGCCGGCAGCGCGGCTGCCGGGAACGGTGCGCACGGTCCAGGTGATGCCGGCGTCGGTCGAGACACTGACTCCCTGTTTCCCTCCGCAACTGTAGTTGGGAACGTACACGGTTCCGTCGGGCGCGACTTTGACGTGACCATGGATCCCGCCGCAGCCCGTGCCTGCAGGACTGGTCACGGCAGTATAGATGGGCATGCCTTTGCCGAAGTTCAAACCGCCGTCGTCGCTGCGTGAACAGAAAGCAGTGACGCCCGCTTGCGCGCAGTAGTAAACGGCGTCGCCTTTATTAACAGCGTTGCCGAGCGGCAGCATGGCCGGATATGGACCAGCGCCAACGCTCTGGTGATCGTAATCGCCGTTAGGCGGATTGATCTGCGCCGGTGTCCAGGTCGCGCCGTCGTCATCGCTATAGGCCATCAAGCTGTTCAGGCCGATAAGCACCGGGCTGGCCGGCGGCACGACGCTGTTCAACTGTGAAACGAAAGTGCGGCCCGTGCGCTGATCGGTAAACAGAATTGGATCCAGCGATTTCTTGCTGGTGAATAAGGAAGAGACATCTTCCCATCTTGCCGGAGCAGCCTGAGGAATCGATCCCAACGGTTCAATTCTTTCCGGGAAGGTAACGCGCAGAGTTTGCAGTCCCGCAATGTACATCGCGCGCTTCGTGGCTGGGTTGTAACCCACCGAAGGCTCGCCGGCGTTTTCACCGATGGCCGATGGTGGCGCGTATTCGTGATAACGAGGTGCAATTCCAGCCGGTCCCGGAGTGGAACTCGGAGTCGGCGCGGGCGTAGGCGTCGGTAAACTACTCGAGCCTGCGGTGTTATCGGCGGTGAACGTTCCCACGTATCCGAAGGGTGCAGTCTGCGGCACGCCCTGGGTATTCGGTGTCTGACAAATTTCAATCTGATATTCGCCGGCTGGGACTCCGCCCGCCGGTTGCCACACGAGGGCTTCGCAACAAGTGCCCGTGTCCTCGGTCGTAATCAATTCCGGATTTGGATCGGATCCAAACAAAAGGCTGACTGAAAGATCGTTGGCTGGAACCTGAGCGTTGACCTGCACGACGAGTCGCGTCTTGCCTGCCGGAACCACGAAGTGTTGTCTTACTGACGCACAAGGATAGGTATTCGGATCGTACGTTCCCTGAAATACCTGCGCGCCGTTCGCCGGAGTTCCGGAAGGAGTTGGTGTCGGTGATGCCGCGGGCGTTGGAGTAGGCGAGGCTGCCGGAGTTGGAGTCGGGCTTGGCCCACCTTGCGGATCGAACGCCGCGAACAGACGCTTGCCGCCGCTTTGGCGCGCGATCACGCCCTTCTCGGTATTAGAGTTTGGTCCGCTCTGGACACATCCGTCCATGCAGCCGTCCTGATAACCGACGACTACGCGGCCTTGCTTATCAACGGTGGCGTCAAAGAAATCGAGCAGGTTCCGGGGCACGGTGCAACCCTGGAATCCACGCGTGCAGATACCGTCGCGCTGCATTGGATCGCCGGGCGTGGCGTTGACGGTCGTCCAGGTCTTGCCGCCATCAAACGTCGAAGAGACGTAGAGGTACCATTCACCTTTGAAAGCCGGCGAGTCCTGATCTCCCGCGGATGAACTGCCGTAGAACGCGAAGGCTGCGCGGCCCGTATCGACCCCGCCATCACCGGCTACGACAGCTGGGAAGATTCCGCTCTTGACGCCGACTTGCGCGCCGACGTCTGTATGATTTATCCAGGTCAGACCTTTGTCGTAACTGACTGCGATTGCCGGATGACCGTCCGCTGCCTGATATCCCAGATAGACTGATCCGTCCGTGGCAATGCCGACAGATGCGTCGCTCGAGCCCACGCTCGATCCGGGGATCGTTCTGGCTTGCCAGGTAATTCCGTTGTCTTCTGAGACGACCATACCCGCGCCGCCGCCGCATCCCCGGTCAGGAAGATAAGCAGTGCCGTCGGGGCCAATTTTGATGTGGCCGTGCAGCGGGAAACACGAGTTGTAAGCCAGAGCGTAAACCGGAATCGATGGTCCGAACGTGACGCCGCCGTCGATACTCAACGCACAATTTGCGATGCCGGTGCCGCTGCTATTAAGTCCCTCCTGGGCGCAGTAATAAACTGAGTGCGAATAGGTCGCTCCAGTTGGAACCGGCGTGTGAAATGGCCCGCCGCCTACAGTCTGATGATCGACGCCGGCGCCGATGCCCGAGCCTTGACTCGGCAGGAACGTGCCGCCGTCATCGTCGGTGAAATCCATTCCGTTGAAGGGCGTTAAGCCAAACAGTTGAGAAACAAAAGTGCGTCCGGTATCGCGATCCGTGAACATAATCGGATCGCCGGCGACGCGCGGCGTGCCGGCTACCAGCACAGCCTTTTCGTCCCAGGTTACGGTTGCCGGAGATTTTGAATCATCAAAAGCGGCGCGCAGAACTGTCTTTGAAAATCCGCCGAAGAAAAGGATCCTGCCGGTATTCCAGTTGGCGCCGATCGAAGGTTCGCCGAAGCTTTCGGCAACGCCCGCGGGCGGATAGTAGTTGGTGTACTGCGGAGTTCCCGGGGCCACAGACGGCGCAGGTGTCGGCGTCGCGGTTTGTACCGGTGTTGGAGTCGGAGTGCTGCTGCCCGCACACGCCGCGTTTCCCGCCAGCGTGTAAGTGCCGTTACTTGTATCGTCGATATCCAACAGCAGGACGCCTACCAGCATGTAGGCGACCGAATTAACGTTGCTGAGGGTTTGTCCGGCCGCGGGATTACCCACTCGGCCGTTTGAAACTGAGATAGTAATCGTGCCGTCAGGCAAATATGAACCACTGTCGGGCGCGCCCACCGTTGTGTCCAGGTTGTTGGCGCTGGTGCCGTATGCATAACTCACCACTGAGTTGGCGTCTGTCAGCATATCAATCCAATAGACGAGTCCATCCGCAGAATTGAAATAGACTTTCCATTGGGTGTTGGCCGGCAAGGTCCCTTCCAGGTCGGCAACCTTGATGGTGAACACCAGTTTGTTCGAGCCGCCGCCGACCGCCGGCTCCGCGATCGAGATTTTCTGGATGTCATGTTTGGTCGATCCCGCGGCGGGAAGTTGATCTCCCGCGGCATCGGTCACGACGGTGACGCCCGGCGCGGTGCAGGGACTCTCAGCCGCGATCGATCCAACCTGAAAGAGAGGCAGCAACGCCATCGATAAGACGCTGGCCGCCAAACCCAAAGCTACAATCAAAGTCAGTCTGAATCGCAAAACTTTTCGGATCATCTGTGCGACCTCTGCTTTGTTCGACATCTCTAAATCTCCTTCGTGGTTGTAGGAAGCAAGTCCCTGACTAATCAATTCTGCGTGCGGTTACTACTGCATCTCGTAGTTGCCTTCATAAAACGAGCCAGGCAGAGACGATCTGCCTGGCTTCGATCAACCTCGCATTCGTCATTTCAAACTGACGAGCTGCACGGTTACTGTCTTGGTAAGCGGGTTAGCCGTGAACCTCATTACGGCGTTGACTTGTTTGAGCACCCCGGCAGTCGGATCGCTCGCGGTTGTCGCCGGCGGTGGGCTTGAGCTCGCTGCTGCAGCCGCACCGGGCGACGATCCGCCCACGGGCAAATAAGCTGTCACTACTGCGTCGAAGGTGAACAGCTCTGACGCGTTGTCCTGGAAACGGAAGGTCCGCACGCCGGTGAGTTCATTCGAACTGAATACCTGATCCGAGCCGATCTTTTGCGAGTAGCCAAACAGCGCTGCATTCGCGGTGCTGGTTCCGTTCTTACCGTTATCGGCATTGATGACCCGGACGGATCCGGTGCCGGAATTAATTCCCACCACGTTCAGATCGACGACTGGCACATAGCTCTGCGCCGAGTTGTTGGTCATCGCCAGATCCAGTTGGAAGACATTGGCGTTGATCGAAACGTTCGAGACGGCGCGAGTAACCAGACTGGTGATGTCCACCTTCGAACGCTGATCCACCAGGACCGTGGCCGCATTGCCGGGTTGTGTGACGTATTTTCCGATTTGGCCCGGTTGGATTCCGCGGACCCGGAACGAATACTGGCCGTTCGCCAGATTGGTGAAAGCGTAGCTGGTCGTACCGGCGTCCACGTCGGCGACGAACTGCCAGTCCGAATTATCCGGAGTGGTTTTTTCGATCTCGTATCCCAGCTCGCCACCCGCGGGTGTCCACTGGAAATTCACCGAACCGTCAAAGTCCACCTGCCGGTTTTGCGCGTCGATGAAATCGCCGGCGATAGTCTGCGCCGCAGGCGCGGCCGGACCTTTCGACAGCGTGCCGGCAAGCGTGAAGTTAGTGGCCGCGTTCTGGTAACCCGTCACGCGGAACTTGTATGTGCCGCTGCGGTATACCAGCGTGCTCAGACTTTCGGGATTGCCGTCGGTGGCTCCACTGGCAATGATCTTGCCGTCCGGATCGTAGAGAAAGAAATCCAGGTCAGTTACTTCTGCCGGATCTGAATCGAAATTCATCCGAGCTTCGATCTTGAAAGTTGTATCTGTTACCTGAATTGGAAAATCCATGAAGTCCACTCCGCTCTGAGCGGCGCGGTTTCTATCGCCGGCCAGGATTGTCCCGGTGAAGGTTTGGGTTTCCACGACCGGCGTGGCCGGGATCGACGGCGCTGGTTTGAAATAGAAAGGCATGCGCAGGGTGCTGCCGTCGCCCCTTTGCGCGGTGACATACCACTGCATTTGGATCGGTCTGAAAGTTACCGAGGTGCCGTTGACCTCGAGCGTGTTGGCGTCACGAATCAGATTGCCGTCGAACGAAGCGTCGACCGTAAAGGTCCCCGCGCCGTTAGCCGGGACGCTCACCGTGTTGGTTGAAGTGTTGACGTTGATCCCGCTCAGTTGCAGGTCACGGTTGTTGGCGACCGTGAGGTTGTAGGTTCCGCCCTCGCCTGAGACATCCTGGATCGTTACGGTCACACTCTGAGTGCTGGTCGTCCGGTTGTTTGCCACCGGCACCTGGCCGTATGAATGACTGCCGAGAATCGAAGGCTCGGTAACGCCGTCACCGGCCACGCCCATTAGCGCTTTGGTGTTCACGGCTTTGTAGACATCAACCAGACCGCCGCCCTGGGCCAGGATCGATTCGCTTCCCAGGCCATCAGGTTTCGCGGAGCCAGTCTCAGTCCGCATGTTGGTTGCGGTATTGATCATGGCGGTGCGCACCATGTCAGGTGTCCAATCGAGGTGCGCTTGTTTTACCAGCGCGACGGAACCGGCCATGTGCGGAGTCGCCATGCTGGTGCCGCTAATCGCGCCATAGTTTCCCTGATACAACGCGCCGAGCAGACTTGCCGGAGGAAAGGCCGCGAGCACGTTGACGCCGGGCGCCGACACGTCCGGCTTAACCTGACCAAAACCCTGCACCGGCCCGCGTGAACTGAATCCGGCGGTGTCGCCGACAAAGACGGTGCCGAAGAATGGATTGAGTCGAATGGGAAATTCTGAGAGAGCGCCGTTCGGTGGATCGACAGCGTTGTCGTCGGTCGAGGAAAGCAGGTCAACCAGGTATTCGCCGTCAGCCGGCGAGATGAACAGGCCGGGCACGCTGGCCGTGACTGCGTTGCCGGCCACCTTAGTCGAAATCAGGATCACAGCCACCGCGCCGGACGCGGCGCCGTTATTGACCATCTGCGCGAAGGTGTACGTTGGCAAACGCGCGGTTGAATCTACCTTGACCAGGGCGATACGGCCCTTTACTGACGAAGGCCATTCATCCAGCGTCTGTCCGTTTTTCACGAAGACGTAGTACTGGGCCATCGAGCTCTGTGGCGGCGACGGCGGCCCACTCATCGGCGTCAGCAGAATCTGATCTCGCTGGCCCGACGCGGTCGATAGTTGTTTGGCCGGAGAGACGCTGCCGGTTAAAGTGCGGTTCACGCCCGCGGGCGCAAGTACATCCGCCGAGAAGCCGGCATTGGATCCGGGATCGGTGTTCGCGGCAACCGCGATGACTCTCGAGCCGGCAGCCGGCGCTCCCAGCGTGCCGTCGTCCGGACCCGAGTTACCGGCAGCGGCCACGACTACACAGCCGGTCAGCGAAGCATTGTCGGAAGCGATTGCGGTCGGATTGTCCGGGCCGCCGCCGCCGCCCAAACTCATATTGATGACGTGGGCGATTGGCTTAGGTTGAAGGTCCACTGTCTGCGGCGAGACCGAGTCCTCGATTGCCATGACGATGTTACTGGTCGAGCAGCCGCCAATCTGCGGCGCGAGCGCCTGCGGGTTGAGTCCGCTAACGTTATTTGGAATCGTTGGACGAACCAGCGAGCCGTAAGTCGATTCGACGTCGCTGCAAACTTTGTAGCTCATCAGCTTGGCTTGCGGCGCGACGCCGTGAATCGGAATGTCGTCTGAAGTATTCGGCAGGCCATCGGCTCCCGGAGCTGAAGCCAGATAGCCGGCGGCAGTCGAGGCGACGTGCGTTCCATGTCCGAAGCCATCGGTAATGATGTCCACCAACGGCAACTGGTAGATCACTTTTTGATTACTGGCGCTGTTGAGCGCGGCCACATTCGGCGTGATGCCCAGACGCGGCGGCGTGGGATCGCCGCCAAACATCGGATGGGTCCAGTCGATGCCGGTATCGATCACCGCGATGTTGATGCCCTGACCTTCGAAGCCTTCGCGAAAGTTATCGAAGGGTGTCAGCTCAGCATATTTCCCATAGACCTTCGGAGCGCGGATGTAATCCACGCTCTTTACCAGGTCGGGATAGAGAAGGGTGTTCGCGTGCACTTGCTTCACCTGCGGCATGCTCCGGATTGCCGGCACGGCCGAGGCGGGAACATTCAAAGTCAGCCCGTTATAGACCAGCGTGTAGCGCAGAGGCACATTGCCCGCAACGCTTCCGTCCGGCGCCTTCACGTTGACGGACTGGAGTTGGAAGTTCACCGCATTACTCTTCAGCGCATCCAGAAATTGATTCTGCGAAACGGTCAAGCTGTCGCGATAGGCCCGAATTTGTTCGGCCGTAGGGTTGCTGCCCTGTTGCTTTGCTTTGGCGGCATAGACCGCTCCCGGATCGTCGCGCAATTCAACGATCACCGAAACGGTTCCACTGTTGACGGCCGAAGATTTCAAAAAGGGCAGGGCGAGCGCGCAAGTCGCAATCGCGGCCAGAACGGCAAATCGCAGGAATCGAAACATGGTGGACCTCCTCAGGTGTTTCAAAGAGAAATCAGAAATGCACTGGAACGGTTAGCAAGATAAGGAAACGGGCTTGAGGAATTCTTGAGTAAAAGTTGAGAAGGGGGTTGAGAACGGTGGGCAATGAAAATGCAATCTTAAAAAAGTTGGGGCGGTCCATCTGTGAGGACATGCAGATGATCCGGCATGATTACGTAAGCATACAACGCAAACTTGCCTGATCGCCTGGCCTCATCCAGGCTTGCGCAATCGCAGAACCCTGGATGAAGAGCCGTTGAGAATGGATATCGATCGGATTCGATGGAGAAGCGGAGGCGGAGCCTCTTAAATAAGACAGGGTCTGGCCGGAAAGCCGGAGGCTTTCCGCTATGTGCTGCGGCATAGCCGCAAAGAGCTCAATCCTTCCTACTTTGATTTGGTTGCTTGCTTTTCGTTGGATAAGAGCGATCCACGAAATCGCACGAAGCACGATGACCAATTTCCGCTTCGTGTGTTTCGTGGATCATTTCTTCTTCCCCACGAGATTGAATCGATCGTCCTTCACCTAACTGTGAAATGGATCAACCGCTCAACCCACAGCGCTGCAAGCTTCAAACAGATGCATTTCCGAATATGACGTACCGCAACACGGTATCGGCAAAGTTTCGCAAGCGCGCCGTCAAGCCTCCATCCGGCGGAGCTTCCTGGTTACCGCTGGTCGAGCCAAAGAACCGCACGCGGTATTCGCCGGATACGATGAAAGCCTTCACCATCTCGGCCCGCTGCACTCGTGCGATAGCTACCTGTTGGTCGCGGGCGTCTTCACCAGGTTGCGTAAACGAGTTCATCTTCGCGAGCCAGAAATCGTAACCGCTGAAGTTAAAGTCGGGAGCGTCATCAGGGTTACGCCGCAAGTACCCGTAGTACTGCATCAGCACGAACGAGTCGTTGTAGAGTTTGTTGAAAACCGAGCCGCTCTCAATGACACTCTTCAGAGCCGCCGCACGACCTGCGGTGTCGCCGCTGCCGTACGCCGAAATGGCATCGTTGCGTTCAGTAGTCGTGGGCGACGCCCCCGTGTTCTGGAAGAGTTTGTCCACATAGTTGGCGGCGGAAGCCCCTACTCCTAATGAAGGCTGTGAAGTGAACTCAATCCGCGAGACAAAGTCGAGTAGGTAATTCTGCTTGTTCGTGTCGAGGGTTTGCTGCCAGTTGCCCTGTCCGACGATGACACCCTCGGCGATTTGCCGCTGTTCACGCAGAAAGATTGCGTAACGCGGATTGCTCTTGGCGTTGCCAAACGCGGCCTTCGCGGCACGAATGGCGAAATAGCCGGTTTGCTGGAACTCTATCGATAGGAAGAAAGCCGCCGAGACATTTACCCTCTTGGCGTCAAGACAGGCCGCATCCGTTCCACAGGATGCAGTCTGATTGGTCCAGAAGTCCTCACCTGACTGGTCGGCCTGCCGGTAGAGGAAATCATGATAGTTAGTGCCCGCGAAGATCCGCGGATCGTCTATTGGATTCGTGGCCGACTCTGACACGTCGTCGATTATTTGGAGCGTGGCCGAGCTCGGCGTGCCCAGCGCGCCGTTAGTGGGGTTCTGCAAGAGCAGCGTCGCCGACTCAGGCCCTTCAGTATAGCTGTCCTGATTGATCAGCACGGGGAATGTCTTCTGAGTTTCCCCGGCCTCAAACACCAGGCGGCCCGCCACTAATTCGTAATCACCTTTCTGCTTCGCCGTGCTGTCGGTGCTTGCGATGTCCACCGTGGCACGAGTACTGGTCGGCCCAGTCCGCAGGACGCGCACGGTAGCAAACGTGACATTCTCCTGGACGGTATAGGTCGTCGAATCAAACACGAAGAGCGTCGGAGTCGGACTGGCGATCGGACTGGGACTTGCACTGGGGCTTGGGCTCGGACTTGGACTCGGCGACGGACTCGGACTCGGTGAAGGCGTCGGAGATGAGGTCGCACAAAACGAATTCGCGTTCACGGTAAACGTGCCCGCAAACGCCAGGCTGTCGGGCATCTGATCATACAGGGCAGTCGCGCCGGTGCCGACATTGTGGGCAGGATCAGTGGACTGCGACACGCCGGAAACGAAACCGCCGATCGTGTCGCCTGGGCTTAAGCCGAGATCGCTGGCCTTGACCACGATGACGACCTGGTTAAATGGAGTTGCATAACTACTGCCCGGCTCGGCAGGTTTCTGAGAGCCGGGAGCAACAAAGCGGCCGTCAACTCCGCCGGCGTTGTTGCCACTTGGAGTATAGGACTCGAACGTGGGTGTGGTGCCTGTCCAGGCCATATGAACACCGCGATAATGGAAAGAGGTTGCTGGAGCCGGATCAGCTATCTTCATCGCGACATACCAGGCTGAACCCGCAGGCTGTACCGATTGGCCGGCATCGGTATTTATCGTGAAAACCAATCTGGGTATGCCGTCGCCGGCGAAAGGCTGCGCGAGTTGGAACGAGAGTAAATCCGATCCTGGTGGCGCTGGCGTACTCACCACGCCGAGGGCGGCACTGGTGTCACCGGACGCGTCCGTCAGCTTGGTCAATCCCGGCACCGTGCAAACATCCTCGACGGGCGGAAACGGAGTAACAACCAGATCGACCTCGTTGCTTTGAACTCCGGCGCCGGCCGAATTGATTCCCTTAACTACGTAGAAATAATGTGCTACGGAAGGATTGGCGGTCGTGTCGTGGTAGACGGATTTGGGGCTGCCCGTCTGGCCAATGAGCACTTCGTTACCCGAAGAGGTCCCGCGGAATACCTGGTAATTGACGATGTTGGCACCACCATTGTCAGGTACTTTCCAGTTTAAGTGCGAAGCAACAGGATCGCGTGTGCCCGAGAGACAAGCGGCGTTCGGCGCTAAAGGCTCGACCACGTCAAAGCTTGATAGCAGACCCTTGCCGCCTGACTGGCGCGCGACACGGATCCTTGCTCCAAACGAATTATGCGTTGGATCGCCGACACAGTCGTCGACGCAGCCGTCATCGTAACCGAACAAGACACGGCCTTTGCTGTCCATGGTGATTTCATTGAAATCGAGCAGGTTTCGGTTAGGGTTACTGCCGCCTCCCTGCCAGATGCCGCCGAGTCCCTGAACCGGATCGTTCGGCGTGGCGTTCGCGATACTCCAGTGATCGCCGCCGTCATAAGTCGTGGCCATGTAGAGATACCAAAAGCCAGGGAAAGTTATTCCCTCATAAAAACCTGGGCGGTCAGTGCCAAGAAAACCGACTGCCGCACGGCTGTCGTCGCCGGCCACTGCTTCCGGGAATGTAGCGTTGATGATCCCATGCGATATGCCCAGGTCTGTGTCTTTCGACCAGTTCGCTCCATGATCGGAACTTACCTGCACATGCATATGGCCTTCATCGTTATCCGCATTGCTGGCGACGTAAAAGAAATAGATCTTGTTGTTGGCCCCGATGGCGATCGAAGGATCGGTGCCATGGGTCTGCGACTTACTGTTGGGAACAATGCGCTCGGTCCAGGTGGTTCCGCCATCAGCACTGACTGCCAGCCCAGCATTGCCGGCGCAATCTCTCACCGGCACGTAGGTGGTCCCGTCAGGACCGGTATGCACGTGACCATGGATACCGCGGCATTGGGTGCCCGGATTGGTGGGGCCGTAAATTAAAACGCTCGGTCCATAACTCGATCCGAGAGTATCGCTGCGCTGGCAAGCGGCGGCGCCGGTCGGAAATGTCTGTGCGCAATAGTAAACTGCCTGACCTTTGTTCACGGGAGTGGTTAACACCGGAGCCAAAGTAGCGGGATATGGCCCGGAGCCGATCGTTTCGTGATCGCTGCTGGCGTTTGGCGGTGAAGCGCTGAGCGGGTTCCAGAGGTCGCCATCATTGTCGCTGTATCCATAGACACCGTTTGTGCCGGCAGTGGAGTTGGCCGCGAAGGTGCGGCCCGTTTTTTGATCCGTCCATAGGATCGGGTCAACGCCGGTGATCGTTGAAGCATTAGTCACGTCCTCCCAGAGCGACTCGCAACACTCAGGTTTTTTCGGAGTCAAATTCTCCGGCGTATTCAACCGCCAGATTGGCCCGGAGTTCATGACCATTATTCGTTTGGTAAACGGGTTGAAGCCGATATTCATTTCGCCACTGCTTGATTCCGCGGTTGAGCCGGCCGGCGCTGCGAAGATTTGATAACGCGGGACACCGGGCACGGTTGGATCGGCTCCACCAAAACCGGGGAAGCCGGCGGGGCCAGTGCCGGAGAGCAACTCCAACTTTACGGTGACCGTTTCGTGAGTCGGCGTGTAGGGCACGATCTTTATGGTGTACTTGGTATCGCCGTCTTTCAGCGGACTGACAGACGCAACTTCCGGGTTTGCGCCGCTCGCCGACGAGTAAGGAGCCGGCTGCGAGCCGTTCAGAGTGGTCACAACGCCGTCGTAAATATAAAGGTCATAGTCCGACTGTTTGCTGCCGGTGTCGGTCCAGTACATCGTGACCTTAACTGAGGCATTTGGATTCGCGGCGACATAACCGGCCGGGAGCGAAACCGTTAGCGCGAAACTATCACAGGGGAACGAGCTTGAATCGCAGCGTGGGCCGCTATCCACTTGACCCAGGCCCACAGGAGATTGGTTTGCCTGGACAAAGGGACCGGCATCGTAGGTCATTGTTGCAGCCGCCGGTGAGAGAGTTCCACTGGAAGGAGTCGCGGCTGAACCGCGCCTGGTTGCTATCATCACAGCAATCGCGAAACAAACAATAAGGGCGAGGCCGATTGTGCCTTTCAGCATTGAACCGCGAAATGACCGTTTCATGATTTTGTCCTTTCTCTAAAGCAGGTCAGCACCTGGAAGCGGGGAGCAAGAGACTCTCAGTATGACCAGCAGTTTACGTAGTCACACTTGAGGAATTCTTGAGTTATGCCTTGGAAAGGGGGTTGCGTGCGAATGGTAACAGGAATGCAATCAGTTTTGAAAGCCTGTTAGTGCCGTTCGACAGACTTTGGGAAGTTCTGTCAACTTCTCCTCGACGGATAGCGTCGGTATGAATTTAGCCCGGCGTTTCAGAGTCTGTGTCAAAACTTCGGACGTGTGCCTGGGTAAGCACTTCTTAAACGCAGAGGGCGCAGAGGTTTTCGCGGAGGTACGCAAAGTAAGGCGCTTCTCTGCGCGCCTTTGCGAAAACCTCTGCGTCCTCTGCGTTAAGATCCTCTTTGAGATCGCACATCCTGAGTTTTGACACAACCTCTTCAAGGCGGCGCTAAATTCAGATCGACGCTAGGCGTCGAAAGTAGTTACTCAGAGCTTGCTGAAGTTTGTCCGGAATTTAAACCAGGACGGCCTGTTCCTGTAGCTTCGCGGCCTGGTAGTGGGTGGTGAGCCCGTCGATGATCTGATCGAGCGCGCCGTCCATCACCAGGTTGAGCTGGTGGATTGTCAGGCCGATGCGATGATCTGTAACGCGGTTATCTTTGAAGTTGTAGGTGCGGATCTTTTCTGAGCGATCGCCGCTGCCCACCATCGAACGGCGCTCGCTGGCTTCGGCTTCGTGCTGCTTTCGTTCTTCAAGTTCCTGCAAACGCGAGCGCAGGACCCGCATCGCTTTCTCGCGATTTTTGATCTGCGATTTTTCGTCCTGCATTGAAACGACGACGTTGGTCGGCAGGTGTGTGATGCGCACAGCCGAATAGGTTGTGTTTACCGACTGGCCCCCCGGTCCCGACGAACAGAACGTATCAATGCGCAGGTCTTTCGCGTCGATCTTAACGTCGACCTCTTCTGCCTCGGGCAAGATCGCGACGGTGATCGCCGAAGTGTGGATGCGGCCGCTGGCTTCCGTTTGCGGTACACGCTGGACACGGTGCACGCCGGATTCGTGTTTCAGTCTCGAATAGACCTTGTCGCCCTCGATCAACGCTACCGCTTCCTTGAGACCGCCTATGCCGGTTTCCGAGGCGTCGAGTATTTCCATCTTCCAGCGCATGCGCTCGGCATAACGAGCGTACATCCGCAGCATATCGGCCGCGAACAGCGAAGCTTCATCGCCGCCGGTGCCGGCACGAATTTCCAGGATCACGTTCTTCTCGTCGTTGGGATCGCGCGGGATCAGCAGCAGCTTGAGATCGGTGTCGGCTTGCTCGAGTTGCGCCTGCAGCGCTTCAATTTCCACCCGGGCCAGCTCGCGCATGTCTTCGTCTTCGGTATTCTCGGTCAGCTCGCGCGCGCCGGTGAGTTCTTCATTCAGGGCCTTCCACGCGCGATACTTTTCGACAATCTCGCCCAGGCTGCGATGTTGTTTGGCAGCTTTGCCGTACGCCGAAGGGTTCGACAACAACTCTGGTGAATAGAGTTCTTCGCTCAACTGCTCATAGCGGGTTTCAATCTGTGCGAGTTTGTCTAACATGACTTCTCAAACTTGTTTAGAGTTGGCACTTGTGCCAACTGGCAGGACAAGTCCCGCCTCTAAACGGATCGATTACGACAGCAACGCAGGCTCCACCTCACCCTGCTGTGGCTCCAGTTTCAAAGACGCCTTCAGCGCTTCGATGGCAACTTCCAATTGCGAGTCGTCCGGCTCTTTGGTGGTAACGTTTTGCAGCCAAACGCCGGGCCGCGTGATCATCTTAAAGAACGCACCGCTTTCTTTGCGGGCCGACAGGCGAATGATTTCGTAAGAAATTCCGGCCACCACCGGGATCAAAGCGATTCGTACCAGGAAATTGAAAAGCAGCGAGTCGAACCTGATTACCGAGAAGAGCACAATCGAAACCAGCATGACGACGACTAAGAAGCTTGTGCCGCAACGCGGATGCTGCCTGGGCTGTGGCCGGGCGTTGTCGACCGTCAGGGCCAGACCCTTCTCCCAGGTGAAGACTGTCTTGTGTTCGGCTCCGTGATATTCAAACACGCGTCGAATGTCCTTCAGTAAAGAAAAGCTGGTGATCATGATCAGGAAGAACGACATGCGAATGACACCGTCGATCAGATTGAAAGTGACCGAAGGCCGCACCGGATGAAGATAACTCCGAGCTGAATTCCAAGTCCGGGAATACCAGGCTGGAGCTTCCGGGAGCGCAGGCTTCCCAGCCTGCGGTACGCCGGCATCCTTGCCGGCGACTATCTGTTCGTTACTGACAGCAGCAGGAGTCGCCCAACCCGCCGCGATGAACAAAGCATTAGTCAGCAGCAGAGGCGCAGCCACAAACAACAGCACATTGAAAATCAAAGCAAAGACGATCGAACTCGCCGCTGCAGCCGTGCCGCCTTTCTTCAATTCATCCTTCGAGCGTTTCTTCGCGGGCATCGGGAACAGCCCGGGCACGCCGCCGGTCAAGCCGGCAAAGTCTCCTTCACCTTCGATCACCGCCGGGGTGAGCGCGATACTTACTTCGGCGGCTTTCGCCTCTTCGACTTCAGCGAAGGCTTCGCTGGCAGAATAGTTCAGAGCTTTGATACCCAGGCCCATCGACTGCAGCAGGACCGCGCCGCCGCGCAGAATTGGCAGCTTAAGAATGGGAAGCTTGTCACTCCACTTTGGCAGGGTAGCGGCAGTGTTGACTATAGTGCCGTCGGCTTTGCGCACGGCGATCGCGTAAGCGTTCGGCGTACGCATCATGACGCCTTCGATGACCGCCTGGCCGCCAACTATTAAGTCTCTTTCATTAGTGCTCATGTATTCTCCAAGTGGCACAGACTTTAGTCTGTGATTGGACTTATCGTAACGAGCAAATCACAGACTGAAGTCTGTGCCACTACTACTTACAAGAATGCCGGCGATTGCTGCAGGTTGCCTTTGAAGTAAATCTCGGCAACCAGCGTCGAACGGCGCCGGCATCTCTTACTCTGGTTGTAGCTAATGCTTCAGCATCATGCTCAATGCTCTTAGTGCGACTCTTACTGCGCGGGGGTGGCTTCCGCTTCCGGAGACTTCTTCCCATAACGCCGGTTGAACCGATCCACGCGGCCCGCGGTATCGATCAATTTCTGCTTGCCGGTAAAGAACGGGTGACAAGCCGAACAGATTTCGATATGCAGATCGCCCTTGCGGGTTGAACGGGTTTGGAAAGTCTCGCCACAGGCGCAGGTAACGGTTATCTCTTGATATTCAGGGTGAATTCCAGGCTTCATTTTATTTCTCGCTTGCTATAGTTGTCGTTTAGTCGTCTCCATCAAACAACCAATGATACGGGTCGCCATAGTGTTGCGTCAAGCCGGTGGCTGACTGCAAAAGTCTCTTATCAATCCGTGATCGGTGGCCGCATCGCTCGGCTCAAACTTCCAAAATAAGTCGATTGACAACGGCGTAAATCGCATGCTACAAGTCCTTGTCCGTCCTGATTTAGAATAGCAATCACGTGAGCGTGGCGTTTGAATTGTCGCGCGCCCGTGGCCGCAGTGCCAAGAGCGTCCTAACTAAGGGTGTGTAGTAACTGAGGGTCATGGCAGAGGAAGGTAAACCCACCGAACCGGGTTCACAACCTGACACGTCACCGAATCAGCGCACGCAGGATCAAGCGCGCGCTGCAAACCCATCGTCGCTGACCGCCGACGCCGAAAAAGACGCCCAAGTTGAAGCCGCGAAAGCGCGCGTGACCGCAGTCAAGGAAGCGGCGCAGGCCGCGCCCGGCGCGCCAAAAGCACCCGTAAAAAAGAAAGAAGAAGGTCCGAAGCCAGTCGATGCCTCGTCGCATCCGCTGGTCGAAAAGCTCCGACAGAAATTCGACGCGGCAGTAATCGAGGCGTCGGAGTTTCTCGGCCAGCTGTCGATAAGAATCGAACCCTCCAGCGTCGTCAAAGTTTGCGACGCATTGAAAAGGGATCCCGAAACTCCTTTCAACTATCTCTCTGACTTAACCTGCGCACACTATCCCGATCATCGCGAAGCTCCGTTCGAAGTCATCTACAATCTTTATTCGATTCCTGCGAACGAACGCGTGCGGCTGAAGGTTTGGGCTAATGGCGAGGGCGTCGAGAGCGTGACCGGTGTTTGGCCCGCGGCTGATTGGCCGGAGCGCGAAGTGTACGATCTGTTCGGCGTGGCTTTTCACAACCATCCGGACTTGCGGCGAATCCTTTTGCCGCCGGATTGGGAAGGACATCCGCTGCGCAAGGACTATCCGCTGGAGTTTGTGGAAAACCGTTGGACCGAGGAGCACCTGCCTGAGTTTACGGACGTGCAGAAGGAACAACTCGATCAGCGCCGCGCCTACGGATTAGAGATTCTGTCAGCCTCGCCCGAACGTGAAGTGCGAGAGCTTTTCAAGAGCGGCAAAGAAGTAATGCCTAAAGATAAGTGAGCAGGATGTAGTCAGAACCGCCTGCGGTAGCGGGCGGGCATCCGGCAAGACCAAGACCGATGTCACCAAAAGAAATCGCAGCTCATTACGAAGCAAAGGTTTTCGATTCGCCCGCCGCGGCGGAGAGCGCAGGCTTTGCTTTGACTGAAACCCTGGCGCCGCGCAACGTCTGGAACAAAGCGAGCGCGGCGCAGTCGCTGGCGCTAAAACTGCGCGACAAGAAAGAGAAGGGCGAAGCGAAAGAGATCGGTTTGGTGATCGAACCCTGGAGCGTCACCGGCTGCTATGTTCCGAATGAGACAGCAGGCAGAGATCACTTTAAAGTTTAGGGGCGGGAGTTTAGAGCGGGCACTTGTGCCCGCCGGCGGGACAAGTCCCGCATCTAAACGAAATTGATTAGAAAATGCATCAAGTAGAGATCGCCACCACTCAACGGACGCTGCTCGACAGCCCCGAGATGACCCTGAACATGGGGCCGCAGCATCCTTCTACTCACGGAGTGCTGCGGGTGATCCTCAAGCTCGACGGCGAAACCGTGATCGATCTCGATTGCGACATCGGCTACCTGCATCGCGGCATGGAGAAGATTGCCGAGAACCGCACGTACTCGATGATCGCGCCTTACTGGGACCGGCTGGATTACATCGCGGCAGTTTCGAACGGCCTGGTCTGGGTCGAGACGGTCGAACAGATGATGGGTCTGGCGGTGCCGCCGCGTGCTCATTACCTCCGCGTGATTCTGACTGAGCTCAATCGGATTGCTTCGCATCTGCTGTGGCTGGGCACGCACGCGCTCGACATTGGCGCGGTGACGATTTTGCTTTGGGCCTTCCGCGAACGCGAAGAGATTCTCAAGATTTTCGAGCGTCAGTTCGGCGCTCGTCTCACCTGTCACGCCTGGCGCATCGGCGGAATGCCTAACGACGCTTATGACGATTTTGAAGCTGACGTGCGGCGCTTCATCAATAATTTTCCCAAGCGGGTCGATGAATACGAAACCGTCCTGAATGAAAACCGCATCTGGTTGAGCCGCACTGTCGGCGTCGGCGTGATCTCGGGCGAAGAAGCAGTGGCGATCGGTTTGTCGGGTCCGTCGCTGCGTGGCTCGGGCGTAGCCTGGGACATTCGCAAGTCGCGGCCATATGCGGCGTACGCCGACATGGATTTCGATGTGCCGCTGGGCGAGAACGGCGACACGTACGATCGTTACCTGGTGCGGATGGAAGAAATGCGGCAGTCGCGGCGAATCGTTCAGCAGGCCCTTGCCAACTTGCCTGATGGACCCGTGAATGCGAAGGTGCCGAAACTGATCAAGCCGCCCGTCGGCGATTACTATCATTCGATCGAAGGGCCGAAAGGCGAGATTGGTTGCTATCTGGTTTCCGACGGCACCCAACAGCCCTGGCGTGTGCGCGTCCGCCCGCCGTGCTTTATCAATCTGCAGGCTTTGAAACAAATGAGCATCGGACATCTGGTTGCGGACGTCGTGGCCATCATCGGGACTTTGGATATTGTGTTGGGCGAGATTGATAGGTGAGGCAAACAACCGCGAAGCGGTTGAGTCCTTCAGCCCAACGTTGCCGCTGCGGCTACGTTGGGATCGGAGGTTAGTATTGAATCAACCCTGTAAGGGTTGGGTCAGCCGCAACCCTTACAGGGTTGCCATGTGATTGATCGACATTCCCAGGGTAGCCGCTGCGCGGTAACCCTGGGCTGGAGGAAGCAACCGCTGTGGGGTTGAAATTCTAAGCAAACCAGACTGGTGGATCGAAACGACTGCTTTCTAAAATGGACTTAGCTCTCTTAGCACCCCTTAGTTTCGTAGACAGCCTGCTGCTGAAATTTTTCAGCGAGCAGACGGTGAACTATGTCATCTGGCCGTTTATCCAGGTGGGCGCGGTCGTAACGATCACGGCGTTGTGGGTTGCTTATGCAACTTATCTCGAAAGAAAGATCTCGGCGTTCATGCAGGCGCGGCTGGGGCCGATGCGCGTGGGGCCCTGGGGTTTGCTGCAACCGATTGCCGATGGTTTGAAGCTGCTGGTGAAAGAAGACTTCATTCCCGAGAACGCCGATCGCTGGATCTTTTTTCTGGCGCCTTACATTGCGGTCGTGGCTGCGTTCATCGTCATGGCAGTGGTGCCGTTCGGACCGGACTGGGCCGTGATCACCGACGTTAACATCGGCATCTTGTTCGTGCTGGCCGTATCCAGCGTGGGCGTGCTGGCGTTGATTCTGGCCGGCTGGTCGTCGAACTCGAAATACGCTCTGCTCGGGGCTTTGCGTTCGAGCGCGCAGATGGTTTCGTATGAAGTCTCGATGGGACTGGCGATCATTGGCGCGTTGATGTTCGCGCGCACGCTCTCGCTTTCAGGCATAGTCGCGGCGCAAGCGTCGGATTCAATCTGGTTCCTGCTCTACCAGCCGATTGGCTTTGTGATCTTTCTCATCAGCGGCATCGCGGAAAATAATCGCGCCCCGTTCGATCTGCCGGAAGCTGAATCGGAACTAGTAGCCGGCTTTCATACCGAGTACTCGGGCTTTCGCTGGTCGCTCTTTTTCATGGCCGAGTACGCGGCGATGGTTGTAGTGACGGCGGTCGCGACCACGCTCTATCTGGGCGGCTGGTACTTTCCGTGGGTCTACGGGCTCACCGAAGCGAAGGGTTTTCACAACGCTTATGTGGTAGTCAGCTTGATCGTGTTTCTGGCAAAGGCCGGACTGCTCCTCTATTTATATTTCTGGTTACGCTGGACGCTGCCGCGCTTCCGCTACGATCAATTAATGGATTTAGGTTGGAAGTGGTTGTTGCCCGCGGCGCTGGTCAACATAGTCGTTTCCGCGATTGCTATTGTCACCCTGCAGGGCCTCGATGGTTGGCATGGAATACACACGATCGAGTCGATAACAAATGGCGTCAACCTTACCGCGACGGGTAAGGGAGTCGCGATTGCCATCGGCATCATCAATCTGTTCGTGACGGCGGGAATCCTGTCGATGATCAACTGGCGCTCGCGCGACTTTAATTTAAAGCAGCAGCGCCACCAGATTCGTCTGGTTGATTTGCCGAAAGGAAAGCCGGCGGTGGCGCCTTTGGTGAGTGACTAATGAGGTTTAGAGGCGGGCTACTGCCCGCCCGGTCGGGCGGTAGCCCGACGCTAAACGACAGGCATTGCTGGATTGCATTACTCAATTTTGAAACCTAAGATTTCACCATGACTTTAGTTGCCGTTTCGAAACCCACGTTCGCGCAGAAGCTGAAACGCTTCTTCATGGCCGATCTGTTGAAAGGTCTGGGCCTGACTCTGAAATTCAATCTGGGTGCGCTGACCTCGAAGGATTCCGTTGCCGGGAAGGGGATTTACACGGAGCAGTATCCCTCGGTGCGGCCCGATGTAGCGCCGCGCTTTCACGGTGCGCCGCGGCTGAACATGGATCCGGAAACGCACGACACACTTTGCATTGCCTGTAATCTTTGCGCGCTGGCCTGTCCCGAAGATTGCATCGATGTCATCCCCATGGACGTGGAGGTGGTGGTGGCCGGCAAGCCGCGCCGCAAAAAAGTCCTTGACGAGTTCATCTTCGATACGTCGCGCTGCATGTTCTGCGCTCTTTGTCAGGAGGCCTGCCCGACTTATTGTCTTGAGTTAACCCAGGATTTTGAGCTGGCCACTTATTCGCGCGCCGGCTTTGTCTGGAACCGCGAGATGCTCGAGCAGGGCAGGGAAACGGTCAAGTACGAATCGTAGGAATTGCGGATTTCGAATTGCGAATTTCGAAATCAGACCGCAGCTTCTTAATTAATTCGCAATCCGAAATTAGAAATCATAAATTTTCATGATCCTCTCCGGCTGGGAAACAATCTTCTTCTGGATCTTCTCGATCGCTGCGATTCTCGCGGCGTTGTTGACCGTGATGGCGCGCAACGCGGTGCACTCGGCCTTGTTTCTCATCTCTTCGCTGGTTTCGGTGGGCGCGCTTTTCATTCTGCTGGGCGCTGAGTTTATCGCCGGTGTGCAGATTCTGGTTTACGTGGGCGGCGTGATGGTCCTGTTTCTGTTCGTCATCATGCTGGTCAACGTAGGGGCCGAAGAGGAAGGCCGCGCTCCGATTTTTAATCGTCCCCCGCAGGTGGCGGCCGCTTTGATCTTCTCGCTGCTGCTGGTGCTCGCTCTGCTGACGGCGATCAATAAAGGTTATGGCGGTCTGAAAGAACGAGACTCAGCGGCGCTGGCGCAGGCAGAGGCCGGCCGTTCAGCTCAACAAGCGAAGATGCAGACAGCCGCGACGGGTGTCAGTCGTCTGTCTACCGAAACGGAACGCGTGGGGAATAGTTTGTATACCGCGGCGGCACTGCCGTTTGAAATAGCCAGCTTACTCTTGCTGGTCGCGATCATTGGCTCAGTCATGCTGGCCCGAACTTTAAAACAGGAAGCTGCCGCTGACGACGTCGATCCGGACACGCTGCTAACGGCTGAATCAGTGAGGAGCCTTGAAGCACAGGAATGAGTGCCGTTAGGCACTCAATGTTTATAGCCCGGTTGCAGCTTCGAGATCCTACAAGCCCATTTATGGGCGACAGAAATATTTCGCTCCTAAAGGAGCTGAATGAACCTGGGACGATCGCCTTCTATAAACATTTCGCCGCTACGCGGCTGAATCAGAAACGATGAATCATCTAACGCCATTGTTTGCACTCTTCTTTCAGTCAGCCTCAAACGATCGCCTCTCAAGTGCGATCGAGGGTGTAAAGCATCCGGACCTTTCGAAATTCCTGGTCATCGCCGCGATCCTTTTCATCATCGGTGTGGCGGGCGTGCTGACACGCCGCAACCTTCTGGTGATCTTCATGTCGATTGAGTTGATCCTGAATGCCGCGAATCTGAACTTCATCGCTTTTTCGCGTTACTTGCAGGACACAGGCACCGGCAACCCAATGGCCGGCCAGTTGTTCACGGTCTTTATTATCGTAGTCGCCGCCGCCGAAGCGGCCATTGGACTAGGCATCGTGATCGCGCTCTATCGCAATCGCGAAACGATCTGGATCGATGAAATTGATTTGATGAAATGGTGATGTAGGGGCAGGGCTTGTCCCTGCCCGTCTGAAAAAACCGGGCAGGGACAAGCCCTGCCCCTACAAAAACCGGGCAGGGACGAGCCCTGCCCCTACAGTTATGTACAAGTACATCTGGCTCGTTCCTTTGCTTCCGCTCGCCGGGGCTGCCGTCAACGGCATCTTCGGCCGGTGGTTTCGCTTTCCCGAAAAGCTGATTGGCGGAATTGCAGTCGGATCGGTCGCGCTCTCATTTCTGATCAGTCTCGCAGCCGTTTACTCCTACGGCTTCAGCGGCAATTCACTCTGGCCGAATCCCTACGTCACCACGCAGACCGCTTTCACCTGGATTCCGGGCGGCGCTGTAAAGCAGACGCTGGGAGAACCGATCAGGAAAAGCGTGATCACATCGATCGCGAATCAACCGGTAACCGTTACCACGCCGCTTTCCGCACTACTGAACATTGAATGGAGTTACCAACTCGATCCGCTCTCGTCGATCTTCATGCTGATCATCACCGGAGTGGGGTTGTGCATTTTCGTTTTCGCTACCGGTTACATGCATGACGACCCCGGCTTCTATCGCTTCTTCGCATACATGGGGCTGTTCATGTTTTCGATGCTTGTGCTGGTCATGGGCTCGAACTTCGTGATGATGTTTGTCGGTTGGGAAGGCGTCGGGCTCTGTTCGTATCTGCTGATTGGTTACTACTTCAACCGCCAGGAGGCAGCGAATGCTTCGCGCAAGGCTTTCATCACCAACCGCGTCGGCGACTTTGGTTTCATCCTGGCGATCTTTGGAATTATCGCGACCTTCGGCACGGCGCAATACACGAACGTGATGCCACAGGCGGCGAGCTATGCGATCGAACCGCTTGGTCACTGGGGACTGATGTCCTGGATTGCTCTGGGCTTAATGATCGGCGCCTGCGGCAAGTCGGCTCAGTTTCCTCTACACGTTTGGCTGCCGGATGCGATGGCCGGGCCCACGCCGGTGTCGGCGTTGATCCACGCGGCGACGATGGTGACGGCGGGGCTGTACATGCTGACGCGCACGAATGTCATTTTTCAGCATTCGCAGACGATGATGTTGGTCGTGGCCGTGATCGGCGCGTTCACTGCGATCTTTGCGGCGACCATCGGGATCACCCAAAACGACATTAAGAAGGTCCTTGCCTACTCCACCGTTTCTCAGCTCGGCTTCATGTTTCTGGCCTGCGGCGTGGGCGCTTTTGTCATTGGCATTTTTCATGTGATGACGCATGCGTTCTTCAAGGCCCTGATGTTCCTCGGCGCCGGCAGCGTAATCCATGGAATGCATCACGAGCAGGACATGCGGCGCATGGGTGGGCTCAAAAAATACATGCCGTATACCTACTGGGCCTTCATGGCCGGATGGTTGGCGATTTGCGGCATCATTCCGTTCAGCGGCTTCTGGTCGAAAGATGAGATCCTTTGGAACGCAGCGTCAACTAACTTCATTCCGATGGGATGGGTCTTGTGGTTGGTAGGAACAATCGCGGCGACGTGCACGGCCTTTTACATGACGCGTCTGATGGCGATGACTTTTTGGGGCAAAGAAAAATTTCGCGAGGCCCACGTGCACGGCCCCGGGCATGAAGTTCATGAAGACCATTCAACGCCCGCACATCACGTGCATGTGCCGCATGAATCGCCGCGGTCGATGTGGGTGCCACTGGTAGTGCTGGCGGTCTTTGCGACGATTGGCGGTCTGGTGGGGATTGGCCCGGCCTTCACCGGCAGCGGTCATCTTGGCGGCAAACTAAATATTGTCACGTGGCTCGAACCGGTCATATGGAATCCAGCGACGAAACATTTTCGAGGTGAGACCGTCGAGCAGTCGCTGGAAGAACAAGGTGCGCGCCGTGTAGCCGGCAGTCCCTTGCCGACCACGAGCGAACCCGTAGCAGCGGGAAGCCACGCTGTGAATGAAGGGGAAGAGCCAACTCCCTACGGTGATACTGGATTCAATCTGGCAGTGGCCATTGCGACGGCCGTGCACAGTCACCGACTGGCCGAATGGATCTTCATCGTGATCTCTCTGGCAGTGGCCGGCGCCGGAATGCTTCTCGGCGCTTTCTTCTATCTATGGCGGCCGGCCTTGGCTGACATTTGGGCTGCGCGACTGGCCCCGCTCTATCGCGCCAGCTATAACAAGTATTGGATCGACGAATTTTATGGCTGGGCGATCACGCGGCGCACGATGGATTTGGCGCGGGGCGTTTTCAAATTCGACTCCAAGGTGGTCGATGGCGCCGTGAACGGGACGGCCTGGCTTACTCGCTTGTCAAGCAAGATTACCGGCGGCACCGACAAGTACTTCGTCGATGGTCTGGTGAATGCGATAGCCGATTTTGTAGTGCGCTTGATGTCTCCGATCGTGCGCGCGGCGCAGACGGGGCTGACGGCGAATTACGCTTTAGTCATGGTGATCGGGTTGTTGCTGGCCGTGGCTTTTTACCTGGTCAAGATGTTTTGAGTGTTAGGAAGATGACTGGCTCGATATCTCACGACATGCGCGACGAGAGTTTGGAAGCAAAAGCGCGCTGGTTCCAATCGCTGGCTTTGGAAGAACGGATGGATGTCTTCGTGGCATTTACAAATCTGATTCTGGAAAACAACCCGGAGCTGGTGAAGCAGAAACCGCTTCCGCGCGCTTCGAATCGAGTTCGAATAATTTCATTGAGTGATATTCCCGGGACTCGCGAGGATTAACGTGTTCACTAATAACCTTCTCTCAATTGTCACCTGGCTGCCGGCCCTGGGCGCGATTCTGATCCTGGCTCTGTTCCGCAAAGAGCAGAACGATCTAATCAAGAAGTTCGCGACCGGTTGGCTGGTGCTCGACTTTATCGCCTCGCTCTGGCTGCTGGGCTACGACCGCGGCATCGGCGGGATGCAGTTCCTTGAAGACCATCAGTGGATTCCTGCAGTCGGCGCGCGTTATCAAATGGGAGCCGACGGCGTGTCCGTGCTGTTACTGGTGCTGACGACGTTCCTGGGCGTTTTGGCGGCGTTGTCTTCGTGGAAGTACATTCAGAAACGCGAGAAGGAATACTACATCCTGCTGCTTCTGTTACAGGCCTTCGTGCTCGGCGTTTTTAGTTCGATGGATCTGTTTCTGTTCTACCTGTTCTTTGAAGTGTCGCTGGTCCCCATGTACTTCCTGATCGGAATCTGGGGCGGAGAGAACCGCCTGTATGCGGCGATCAAATTCTTTCTTTATACCCTGGTTGGTTCAGTCGTCATGCTGCTCGGCGTCTTAAAGATGTATTTCCTGACGCAGGACACGGCGCTGGCTGCAAAGGTGACCCAGGCAACGGTGGATCTGCTGGCGGGTAATGCCAAAGCGAGCGCGATGGTGGCCAACACCCTGCAGCAGGCCGCACAGCATGGGACCGGCAACTTCAGTATCGTGTACATGCAGGCGATCGGATCGACCCTGCCGATGGGAACGTTGCAGGTGCTTTTGTTTTTTGCTTTCGCCCTCGGCTTTGCGATCAAGGTCCCGATGTTTCCGTTTCACACCTGGCTGCCGGACGCGCACGTCGAAGCGCCCACCGCGGGTTCAGTTGTGCTCGCCGGCGTCCTGCTCAAGCTCGGCACTTACGGCTTCTATCGGTTCAATCTGCCGATGTTTCCCAAAGCTTCGGCGGATGAAAGTTATTTTTTCAGCGGCACCGGTCATCAGTTCGGCGTGCGCAGCGTGATGATCTTTCTGGCGATTGTCTCGATCATCTATGGCGCGCTGGCCGCGATGTATTTTGTAGTTAAGAAAGACGGGGACGTGAAGAAGCTGGTTGCGTATTCGTCGGTGTCTTCGATGGGCATCGTCATGCTCGGACTGTTCGCCCTGAATCCCAACGGCATCAATGGCGCTGTGATGCAGATGATCAATCACGGAATTTATTCCGGCGCATTGTTCCTGCTGGTGGGAATCGTCTACGAGCGCCGGCACACGCGCAAGGTAAACGAGTTCGGCGGTTTGTCGCACGTGATGCCGGGGTATGCGGCGGTCTTTCTGATCATGGCGATGACCGCTATTGGCCTGCCTATGCTCGCGGTTTTCATTTCAGAGTTTCTGGCCATGCGGGGCGCGTTCGAAGCCAATCCGTATTGGGCCGGTTGGGCGGGGCTGGGAATAATCCTGAACGCGGGTTATATGCTGTGGCTTTACCAGCGCATGTTCTTCGGCGAGATTGAAAATGAGAAGAACAAGGTGCTTCCTGATCTGAGTCTGCGTGAATGGGCTTACATGCTGCCGCTGGTAATCATGTCTTTATGGATTGGCATTTATCCGGGGCCCTTCCTTCGTTACATCGAAAGGCCGGTCAACGCGATCGTGAAGCAAATCCGGCCGAACTATCCGATAACGGGAGAGCCTGCGCCGGCCGCGCCGGTGCGGGCGCAGAAGTAGTTGGATTAGTCCGCGAGGCGGACGACCGAAAATAGCTCAGCGATGAAGAGACTAGATCAAAACTCAGGATGTGCGATCTCAAAGAAGAGCTTAACGCAGAGGACGCAGAGGTTTTCGCAAAGGCGCGGAGAGAAGTGCCTTACTTTGCGTACCTCTGCGAAAACCTCAGCGCCCTCTGCGTTTAAAAAATGGTTACCTTAGGCGCACGTCCGAAGTTTTGACACAGACTCTTTATCGCTGGGAGAAAGTTGGTTGGCAAAGCAGCCCGCGAAGCGGACGGCAGAAGTTACAGAACCCCGAGCGGTAGCGAGGGGATGCCAGGAGTAACTTGCATAGAATGCCCCGAACTAATTGCTGGCAACCTGAGTTGTTGCATCCGCTCGCTACCGCTCCGGGTTCTGTAACTTCTGTCGCCGCGTTTCACGGGCTTCGATTCACTTTTTGAGCACCATCCAGCACCAAAAGTGCTGGGCTATTTTCGAACCGTCCGCTGCGCGGACTCAGAGCCTTTAGGAATAATGTCGAACAGCTGAAAAATGTCATTTCTTTTTCAAACCACTCTGATCAGCTTGCGCGATCTGCAATTGATCGCCCCTGAGATAATCCTGACGGTGGCCGCCTGCGTGGCGCTGGTCATGGAAGTCATCCTTCCTTACAAGTTGAGCAAATGGACGGCCTACTTCTCTTTAACGGGAGTCGCGCTGGCCTTCGTTTCGTTAGTCGCACAGTATGTGAGCATGAACGGAACGTTCGGCGCCCCGCAGAACCTGTCGCCGATCGACGGCTTCTATGGAATGATCCGAATAGATGGTTTCGCCCTCGTCTTCAAAGCCATCTTTCTGATCGCCGCCGCCCTGGCGATCGCGATCGCCATGAAGTATCTGGACATTGAACGCGAGCAACACGGCGAGTACTACGCGCTGGTCCTGTTTGCGACCGTCGGGATGATGTTCCTCGGCAGCGGCTACGATCTGATTTCACTCTACATCGCACTCGAATTGATGGCGGTGACGTTTTATGTGCTGGTTGCTTTTACCAAACGCGAACGGCGCTCAAACGAGGCGGGGATGAAATACTTCCTGCTGGGTGCGTTTTCTTCCGGCATCCTGATCTACGGCATGTCTCTGCTCTATGGCGTGGCCGGTTCGACGAATCTTGGCGACATTGGTCGCAGCGTCGGCGCTATCACGGCCACCTCTCCAATGCGGCCGATGCTGCTGCTCGGGATGATTGCCCTCGCTGCAGGTCTCTTCTTCAAGATCTCAGCTGTGCCCTTTCACATGTGGGCCCCGGATGCTTATGAAGGCGCGCCAACTTCGGTAACTGCGTTTCTCTCAACTGGATCCAAAGCCGCCAGCTTCGCTCTGTACGCGCGCATCTTTTTCGTAGCGCTGGCACCGATGCAGATCGACTGGGCGCCGCTGCTGGGAATCGTCGCCGCTCTGACTATCGTCGTAGGAAACTGGGCGGCAATCACCCAGGAGAATTCAAAGCGGCTGCTGGCTTACTCATCGATTTCGAACGCCGGCTATTTGCTGCTGGGAATAATCGCCAACAACGCCTACGGAAACATTGGTATGGTCGTTTACCTGCTCGTCTACACGCTGATGAACATGGGAGCGTTTGGCGTCATCATCAGCCTGCGCCGGCGAGGCATCATCGGCGACAACGTCGATGACATGACCGGCCTGGCGCACAAGGCGCCGGGCATGGCCGCCATGATGGCGATCTTCATGCTGTCTTTGGGCGGACTGCCGGCCACCGGCGGTTTCATCGGCAAGTGGTATTTGATCGGCGGCGTGATCCAACGGGGCGATGCGGATCACAAATCCTGGTACTACTGGCTGGCCGGCTGGGCAGTCATCAACATCGTCGTCTCGTTCTATTACTACATTCGCTTTATTCGGGTGATGTATCTCGGTGATCGGATCGCCGACGATCAGCCCTTAACAATGTCACCCGCATTGCGAACCGCCTTGGTGGCCACCCTCGCCGGAATCCTTTTCATCGGCGTGTACCCGCAGCCATTTATCGTGCTGGCGCAAAAACTTTTTCCAACACAGGTGACGAATCCTGCACCCTCATCAGTTCAGCCCGCCACCGTCGACGTCCCAAGATAGAATTCATCCAGGGCTATCAGTCTAAGCTCGTTGCCTTGTTTCGTGTGATTTAGTGGATCGTCTTTTACGAGCGGAAGAATCGTCCACGAAATCACCCGAAGAACATCCTTATTTCTTTCCCTTCTGGAACGAGTTAGCAGTTTGCTGTTTGTGCAGCCTTTTTTCAGAAGGTACACTCACATCATGAACTCAGCTTTACCCGGAGGCGATCTGATCGACGAGGGCGTCAGAGACCTGCATGACGGGCGAGAAACGATTGCGGCTTTGTTGGTAGCGATTGGATCTCCGCGACTCCGCCGCCTGGGTATTGAGCTGCCTGACGCTTTGCCAAAAGATCCGGAGCATCGCCTCTATTACCTGCTGTCACAGGAGGGCTCGGATTCCGCGCATTCGCGCTACAATGCCTTGATTCGCAGACTGGTAAGTTTCGAACGAGCAGCCGAATGCGTCAGCCCGTAACCACCGACACTCTAAACACTTTCATGAAGAGGCTCGCCGCCACGGTCAATACGGCCAGCCGCATTTATCTGGTTGGAGGCGCGACCTCAGTCCTGTTCGGCTGGCGAACTTCCACGATCGATATAGATCTGAAAATTATCCCTGAAAGCGACGAGATTCTTAGAAGCCTGCCCAAAATCAAAGAACAGCTCCAGGTGAACATTGAACTCGCTTCACCGAGCGACTTTATTCCGGAACTGCCCGGATGGCAGGAGCGAAGCCGGTTCATTCAACAGCAAGGCAAACTGTCTTTCTATCACTACGACTTCTATGCTCAGGCCCTGGCCAAGATTGAGCGCGGTCACAAGATGGATTCGCAGGATGTCGAGCACCTAGTCGCCAACGGGCTCATTGATGGGAAGCGTTTGCTCGAACTTTTTACCATGATCGAGGATCAGCTCTACCGTTATGTGGCTATCGATGGACCAACATTTCGTCGAGCTGTTGAGCGCGTATCCGGAACTCACTACGAAACGGTTGATGAAAGCTGACCCTCAGGATTGCCTCAAGAGTACGAAGAATTGGTGTGTTAGCGGTAAGAGGCCCGAAGGGTCGTAATGTAATAGCTACGTCCGTAAGGGCGTGGTCCGGACGGATTCAGAACTCTCCAAGGCCCGAAGGGTCGACACATCCCATCGCGCGCAATCTATTGTGCCGCACCTTCGGCGCTGTATCGCTTTGATTAGTTCTCGATCCACGACCTGACGGTCGTGGCTATTTCCTTACGGCCCTTCGGGCCTCAAGATTCGAACGACTCATTGTGCTGGTCTTCTATTTCTTCGCTGCCATTTCAATCTGGATCGGTCTTATCTCGCTCCTTGGCGGAGTGCGGTTTGTTCGCTACGTGCAAACGGAATTGGCGAAGGAGTACGAGCCCTACGCCCCCTTCGCCTCAGTCTTTGTTCCTTGCCGTGGCATAGACCAGGGCCTGGAGGAAAATATCAGCGCCATCTTTGGGCAGGACTATCCCTCATTCGAAATCATTTTCGTTGCCGACCGCGCTGACGATCCGGCTCTTCGGATTATTGACGATGTGCGGCGATCGTTTGCCGGTAAGTCCGGCCCGACCATGAGCTTTGTGATCTCGGGACCGGCGAGCGGCAGCGGGCAGAAGGTTCACAACCTGCGCGTGGCCGTGGCACAAGCCGATTCCCAAACCGAGGTCTTTGTTTTCGTCGACACTGATGCGCGTCCGTCCGCGAATTGGCTGCAACTGCTGATTCGCCCTTTGCACGATCCTGAATTGGGGGCAACGACCGGCTATCGCTGGTTCATTCCGGTCCGCGGCGGCGTGGCTTCACACCTGCGATCGGTTTGGAACGCGGCGATTGCCTCAGCCCTTGGCGAGCAGACGGAGAAAAACTTTTGTTGGGGAGGCTCGACCGCGATCCGGCGCGAGACATTCGATGGCTGCCGAGTTACAGATTACTGGCGCGGCACCGTGTCAGATGACTTTGCCCTGACGCGGGCGCTGCATGAAGCCGATCGGCCGATCAAGTTTGTGCCGCAATGCCTGACCGCGTCGTTTGAGGATTGCGCTGCAGGTGAGCTGGTAGAGTTTACTACCCGGCAATTGAAAATCACTCGAGCCTACGCTTCGCACCTTTGGCGGGGCGTGTTAATCGGCAGCATCCTTTTTGTTCTCGTGTTCTTTGGCGGCATAGCGTTGGTAATCGAGCGAGCCGTGCTGGGACTTTCGTTTGCGACGCCGGTTGTACTGTTGCTCGTCATCTTCTGCCTGGGCGCGATGAAATCACACTTTCGCTTGCGCGCCGTTTGCCAATTGATTCCGGATCCGCGACTGCGTTCTTTCGGCACGACCCTGGTTCAGCTCACGCTTTGGCCGCTGGCTTCCGCGCTTTATCTTTACAATGCCCTGGCCGCAAGCTTTTCCCGGCGGATAACCTGGCGCGGGATTACCTACGAATTGAAATCGCCTACTGAAACTGTCATTCTGTCGCGCAAGTCGGATTAGCTCGCTGCAACCTGAAAACGCAAAATGAGATTTCAAGTTGGAAGTGCAACAGAACGTTATTGACGCTTCGCCCCAGAGGGGCGAGATATTTATAGCCTGGAGGTCTTTTCTTTTACTCCAAAGCTCCATAGGAGCGCAATCGCTTTGCTCCGCCCAAGCTTTGCTCCGCCCAAGCTTGGTTCCGTTCCCCGGTTTCGCTCCTAACGGAGCGAGATATTAGGAAGTGCACTGGTTGCTATAAACATCTCGCTCCTCTGGAGCGAAAACGAAAAGTTGAACTTGTAGGTAGAATTCACCAATGAGAATTCCGTCACCGCTTCTGGTGATCATCTGCTGTGTGGTGGGGACCATCGCTGCTCAGGACAAGCAGCAGGCCGCAACTTTAAAGTCGATGGTTGACACTGAGCGCGCGTTTGCCCGGATGTCGCAGGAGAAGGGAACCCGAGAGGCCTTCGCTGCCTTCATCGCCGACGACGGCATCTTGTTTCGCCCAACGCCGGTACTCGGAAAAAAGTGGATGCAGGAAAATCCGCTGCCGCCGTCTAAGACGCATCCGCTGCTTGCCTGGCAACCCATCGTCGCCTTCGTTTCCAGTGCTGGAGATCTCGGGTATACAACCGGACCCTGGCAATATAAGAAGGACATCAAGGACGCGCAGCCGTCTGCCTTCGGCAATTTCATGACAGTTTGGAAGAAGCAGGCCGACGGCTCATGGAAGTTTGCGCTCGATCTGGGGATTAGCAATCCCGAGCCCAAGGTCCCAACACCGCTGTGGCAACCTGACAAGATTCAAACGGACCGGGAGATCTTTTCGAAAGTCGATCGGGAGAGTGCTCGATCCGGTTTGTTGGAGGTTGAGCGCAAGTTCTCGCAGGTCTCGGCCGAATTGGGTGCGCGCGAATCATTGCTTTTGTTCGCCGCCAGAGACGTGCGGCTATTTCGCAACGACCAGTTTCCTTTTGTCGGTAAAGCGGCGGCGGCTGATGCCCTGGCGCTGATGACGGCCGAATGGACCTGGACGCCGTCCTTTGCCGATGTTTCCGCGTCGGGCGATTTGGGTTACACGTATGGCATCTATGAATTGCGTGAGAAGGCCGGCGCCGTTTCAGAAAAAGGAAACTATGCGCGCGTCTGGAAGAAAGTTTTGGGCGACTGGAAGCTGGTGATCGACGTCGCTGACCCGTTGCCCAAGAAATAGAGCACGAATCGCGGACATCTTGTCCGCCTGAGCGCGAGGCGCGAACAGCGATTGAATTGCGCCAGGGTGCGACTGAGCGTGCTGCACACGCTGGCGGACAGGATGTCCGCGCTCCATTCAATACACAATGCCGAACAAAGCTACTCAACTCGTTCAGCTCTTGCGGTCGACCAAACGCGAGATGCGTCTCGGCACGGTGATTCTGTTTGTCACCTCGCGCTGCAATTCATTCTGCCGCACCTGCTTCTATCACGAAGAACTGAACCGGCCCGGCGATATGACCTTTGCGCAGATCGACAAAGTCTCGCGCACCATGCCTCCCATCACAGACCTCTGGCTTTCGGGCGGTGAACCCACTCTGCGTCACGATGTTTCTGAAATTATAGATACTTTCGTGCTCAATAACGGCGTGCGTCGTCTGATCATACCAACAAATGGTTTGGTCAAAGCACGCGTTTACGAGATGGTCGATCGAGCTCTCGATACGCACCCGGCGCTCGAGATGTATCTGAACATCGCTTTGGATGGCTTTGGTCAGACACACGATCACGTTCGCGGTGTGCCCGGACATTGGGGAAAGACGCTGGACTGCATTCAAGCGCTCTATCCGTTGAAAGAAAAATTCGGTGACCGGCTGCGGCTGAACGCGAATACAGTCGTGTGCGCGGACAATTATTTGGAGATAGAAAAGCTGGGCGAGTTCATGTGGGAGAATTTCAAGCTCGATGGACAGTATTTCAACATTGTCCGCGGAGAGACTCTGGTCGGTGAAGAGATCAAGCAAGTCCCGGCGGATTCTCTGCCGCAGATGTATGCCTACGTGGCGCAATTGACCAAACGCTACGGCGGACGCATGTTTGCCGAAGACGACGGCCCGAAACGTTTTGCCAAGAACGTCGCTTACGTTGGCACAATCACCACGCACTATCGCACCCAACATGCGAACTTCGATCGCTCGACGCCCTGGCCTTTTCCCTGCACGGCGGGCGAGACCATCGCGGTGATTGATTACAACGGCGACGTGCGCGCGTGCGAGCTGCGGGAAAAGTTCGGCACGCTCGCCGATCATGATTACGACTTTGGCGCGCTATGGGCGGCTGAAGAGCGGCAAACAGAACTGAACTCGATCGATGGCGGCAAAGCGTGCTGGTGCACTCACGTTTGCTTCATCCACGACTCAATGCGGCACTCGCGGCGGGCTTTGCTTTACGAAGGTCCGAAGAACTATCTGACTCGCGAAAAGTGGTAGACTGGCGGCCAGGAGTTGGCAATGTCTCAACAGGTCATATCGTATATAAGCCCCGAAGAGTACCTGAGGCTCGAGCGCCAGGCGGAGTATAAGAGCGAATACGTTAACGGCGAGATATTCGCCATGAGCGGCGCTAGTCGCAAACACAATCTGATTACGGGAAACATTAGCAGCGAATTCAATCAACAGTTGAGGGACAAGCCGTGCGAGGTTTACGCGAACGAAATGCGCGTCAAGGTCACGGCGACCGGTCTGTATACCTATCCAGACGTCGTTGTTGTTTGCGGCGAACCAAAATTTGAAGACAAATATTTTGATACGCTCCTGAACCCAACTGTTCTCGTTGAAGTGCTTTCGCCATCGACAGAACGTTATGACCGCATCGCAAAATCCTCCTACTACCGTACGCTCGACTCGTTGGCTGAACACTTACTCGTCGCGCAGGACGAAGTCCGCCTCGAACAATACGTTAAGCAGGCGAATGGACAGTGGCTCCTGTTTGAGAGTACCTCCCTCGACGCCGTCGTTGAGCTGCCGTCGATAGGCTGCTCGCTCGCCCTCCGCGACGTTTATGACAAGATTATGTTCGATCAATCTTGAATCTCATCGTGAAATCCGAAAACGATCCACAGGAAATCAACCGCAAGTCCGGCCTCGCCTACGCCGCGGCTTTCTCTCTCTTCGCTGCGGTCGTCGCGGGATTAGTCATTGGCTGGCTGTTGGATCGGTGGCTGGGGACCGGACCCTGGCTGCTGTTGACCGGGATCGTTCTCGGCTCGGCGGTAGGCCTTTTCGAGTTCGTTCGATCCAGCGCCAAACTATCCTAGCCGACTGGAGCGCGGACATCCTGTCCGCCAGCGAGCGAAGCTCGCTCAAATCTAAGCACAGACTTGCTTGCGAATGGTATTCGCGCTGCGCGCTCAGGCGGACAGAATGTCCGCGCTCCGTAAACTAGAAGCAGTCGGTCAAAAAGCTTCAGCTAAATTACTGCACCCTTCGTCTAAAAGTTGTTGACCGCGCTCTGACGCGATGTGTATATTCAAATGAACCTGGCTGTTGTGCCCGGTGGCCCCTCCACCAACGCTCTTCAATTTTGGCCCGCCTCATTGTCGCTCCGTTAATGCTGTTTTTGATAGAGAGAGCAAACCCCTATGAGATATCGTGCTTCTGCTGCAAGCAAGCAGCTCCTGGCGATTGTGTGCGCAGGTATGGCTTTGATCGCGTGTGGAGCAGTCGGGTCGGCTTCCGCGGCCCCCAGCCTTAGCCCAACCCTGATCAGCGTTTCCGCCGGTTCGACTCGGGCCGTGGCGTTGGAATCGGTGACGATGAGGGCCGAACCTTTTTCGCTTTCATCGGAGGGCAACTTCAGCCCTAACGATCCGCGAACGCGCATCACCCTGTTTGTCATGAATCTCGATCTACTGGCCGGAGAAACTGAGAATTCTCTGACCGCTGATGCAGAAGATGCGGCACACGCGCACTATCCGCTCAGAGTCGAGTACGTTGGGCAGGTGCCGAACTTCCAGGGCGTTTACATGGTCGTGATGAGGCTGAACGACTCGATGACCGCCAATCTCGGCGATGTGCTGCTTCGTTTGAATCTGCACGGCATGGGTAGCAATCGCGTGCGTGTGGCAATCGGTCAAGCCGGCGGTGGACCTGCCGATGATCCGGGCGCGGTAGGCACGCCCGCTCCGCAAACGCCACCTACGCCGGCTACGCCGCTGACCCTGGCCCAATATCAAGCTCAGGTTGGTCTGCCCGCGGCGGCGGCAGGTCCTGATGCAATAAGGTTTTTAGAGCAGACTACCTGGGGCCCGACTGATTCCGATTTGGCGCACCTGCGAAGCGTCGGGATGCAAGCTTATCTAAATGAGCAGTTCAGTACTCCGCCGCAGTTCCTCGACGGTGCAGCCAATCCGTCTTTGTCGTCAAACTATCCGGCAATGCCGCTTTATCCAACCAGTCAGCCGACGCCGCCGGTTTGCGACGCGACCTGTGTCAGGGATAACTACACGCTTTACCAGCTCCACAAACAGTTCGTGACGAATGCTTTGACTCAGCCGGATCAGTTGCGCCAACGAGTCGCCTTCGCCCTCCATAAGTTGATTGTCATCGCCGGGCGCGACATGAACAACAACGAAGCGAGTTGGTATGCGCCGTATCTCCAGGCGATCGATAAGAACGCCTTCGGTAACTTCCGTCAGTTGTTAAAGGACGTCACCCTGAATCCCGGCATGGGTCATTACCTGGACATGGCCGGCAATTCCAGAGTGGCGCCGAACGAGAATTATGCGCGCGAGATTATGCAGCTCTTCTCAGTCGGCACCGATGTGCTGAAGCCGGACGGAACGCCGATCCTCGATGCCAACGGCAATCGGATTCCTACCTATAGTCAGACTGAAATTACGAACTTTGCCCGCGTGTTCACTGGATGGACCATCGCAAGTAAGCCGGTGACGATTAATGGCGTTAACTTCAACGTGCCGGACTACGTCTCACCGATGACGTTCAGCAATAACAACGGCGCCAATGGAGTTTTCGATATCGGCGCCAAGACTTTGCTCAATGGGCAACAGTTGGCGGCATGCTCAAATTGCACCGGCAACGCAGCCAACATGGCGGCTTACAAAAACGCCGAACTCGACGCGGCCATGGACAACTTGTTCAATCATCAAAACACCGCGCCCTATGTCTGCACGCAGCTTATTCATCAACTTGTAACCAGCAATCCCAGCCCACCATATGTTGGTCGTTGTGCGGCCGCGTTTGCCAACAATGGATCGGGAACGCGCGGCGACATGAAGGCTGTGATCACGGCAATCCTGCTGGATCCCGAAGCCCGAGGCGACGCGAAAACGGATCCCAATTATGGTCATCTGCGCGAGCCGGTTCTGCTGCTGACTAATTTGCTGCGGATGTTTAGTGCGACCAGTGATGGCGTGCTGGTGACGAATGTATCGGGCGCCGGCAGCTTTACGAATGCGCTGGGGCAGGATGTGTTCAATCCCCCGACGGTATTCAGTTACTTTCCGGCGGATTTTGGTCTGGCAGGCACCAGTTTGTTTGGTCCCGAGTTCGGCATCCTGGACACGTCGACGACTTACCAACGATCTAATCTGGTGAATACTCTGTTCCTGGCAAACAGTGGCAACGGCATCGCGGTAAGCGCGCCGAATCGTCCCACCGGTACCCAGCTCAACTACGCTTCCTATCAGGCCCAGGCGGGGAATCCGGCCGCGCTGGTCGACATGCTGAACACCAACATGATGCACGGCACGATGTCGTCGTCGATGCGGACGAGCATTATTAACGCCGTCACTGCTATAACCAGCGGCGACCCCGCTGGGCGGACGCGTACAGCGATTTATCTTGTGGCGACCTCATCGCAATTTCAGGTGGAGAGGTAAACGATGAAAAGATCACGCAGAAAGTTTTTAAGAGACTCAGCCTGCGGGCTCACCGCGGCAGCATTCGTGTCCAGCCTGGATCGATTTAGTCTGGTTAACGCCATGGTCCAACAGCAGCCCGACGTAGCTTCGGATTACAGGGCGCTGGTTTGCATTTTTCTGTCCGGCGGAACTGACTGCAACAACATGGTCGTGCCGTACACACAGTACAGCGACGTCGGCGGATACGACGCCGTGCGGACAGCGTCCGGCCTGGCCGTACCAAAGACTGCGCTGCTACAGATTAGTCCGCCGAACCAGGGTGGAAACGTTTTTGGATTTCATCCGAACCTTTCGCCCGAGGTTGCCAACCCGGCTGGCGTAGCGCCCGGTCTTATGGGGCCGTGGAGCCAGAACAAGCTGGCGGTGCTTTGTAACTACGGTTCTCTGCTGCAGCCGACGACGAAGGCGCAATACCAGAGCAACGTGGGCGGTGCGTTTCGACCTTATCAACTCTTCTCGCATTCCGATCAGGTCGCGCAACAGATGACGTCGATCTCAAATCAGGTGGGCCAGACCGGTTGGGGCGGACGCGTTTCCGATCTAACCGGCGGCTTGAACGGCGCGGTGCCACTGCCGATGAACATCTCAGTGGCCGGCACGAATTTATTTGAGACTGGCGTGACCAGCCGGCAACTGTCTATTGGAACGGGAACTCTGGCCAGCGTTTTAAATCTGAGTTGGAGCGGCCCGGCATCGGCAAATCCGTTTACTAACCCAAGTAGCTTCAGACAAATACTCGGTTTCGATACCGATGCAGCTTTGGTCAAAGGCTCCAGTGATACTACAAATTCGGCTTTAGCCGCGGATCAAATTTTGAATCAACCTGATCCACCGATCGCGACTGCGTTTCCAGTTACGGGTATCGGCAATCAATTGAAGCAGGTCGCGAAGCTGGTCAGCCTTTGCAGCAAGCCCATAGCCAACGGAGGACTTGGCTTCAAGCGGCAGATATTTTTCTGTTCACTCGGCGGATTCGATACTCATACCAACGAGACCTCCGCGAATCCGACTGTTCCCAATGGCGCCGGCGGTCAGGGGAACCTGCTTACGCAATTGAGCCAGGCCATGAGGGCCTTCTACGATGAAATGGTGGCGCAGGGAAACAGCAACAGCGTGACGCAGTTCACCATTTCTGATTTTGGCCGCACCTTCCAACCGTCTGGCTCCGGCGCCGGAAGCGTTGGTTCGGATCACGCCTGGGGCGGCCATGCGTTCATCCTGGGAGGCGCGGTGGCGGGCGGTATGTTCTATGGTAATTACCCGACGCTGGCGTTGAATAGCCCGAACGATGATGGCGGCAATCGCGGCCGTTGGATTCCGACGACTTCGATCGAACAATATGCGGCCACGCTTGCGGCCTGGTATGGACTGGCGCCCAGCGACATCCCGAAAGTGTTTCCTAACCTGGTCAGGTTTCCGACTCAGAACCTTGGCTTTCTGGGTTGATTGAACTGAAGGGAGCGCGCGGGATTAAGATCGACGAGCAATAGGGTCGAGTGTGGTTGATCACAGTCAGTCGTGTTTCGGTAGTGAGTCAGTTTGAGATTGCTGATTGGGTAGAGCCACTTGTTACTGGGAACGCGGGCGCCCTCGCCCGCAAGCTGTGGTTAAGCATACCTTCAAGAGAAAACGAGTTCGCGCTTCGCGCTCAATGCGGGCGAGGGCGCCCGCGTTCCCAGTACGAAGAGGTCTCTTAAACTCAAACTGGCACCAATCGTCTTTCGCCATTCTCGATCCTTTTCTAATTCATCGCGTAAGCTCGTCCTTAATCTTCTGAGCCGGCATTGATTTGTTTAGTACGTCCTATTACTTCAAGACCGTCGGAGTTGCCCTCGCGCTGCTGATTAGCGGGATGTCTTTCGTCGCCCTCCGGCAGCGGTCGCGATCGCTATCTGACTCAGGAGCGTCGCGCGAAAATCATACCTCCGCTTCATCGCCGCTTGAATTCAGTTCCGCAAGGAAAGTCAGCCCAAGGGTTTTGACTGCCGGTCTTCCGTTGGCCTTTGAGTTAAACCGGGGCCAGGTTGATTCGCGCGTTAAGTTCTTTACCCGAAACAACGAATCCGAGCTGTTTCTAACCTCGAACGAAGCCGTGCTGAGGCTAAGAGATTCTCACAATCCTTTTACGCTTCGATTCCCGGGGGCCAACCCCAACGCCAGCGTGAGCGGATTGGATCAATTGCCCGGCAATCGAAATTATCTGCGCGGCGCCAATCCGCAAAAGTGGCAGACGAACGTCCCCACTTTCCGCAAGGTTGTGTACGAGAAAATCTATCCGGGTATTAATCTCACTTACTACGGCAATCGACGGAATCTCGAGTACGACTTTGAACTCGCTCCGGGCGCCGACCCGCGTGTGATTCAGCTTGCTTTCAACTCTCAGGTGCGGCCGCACATTGCTGTGAACGGCGATCTCGTTTTGAAGTCGGAAGGAACCGAACTGGTTGAGCGAAAGCCGTCGGTGTATCAGGAGATTGAGGGTGAGCGCCATACGATCGAAGGTCGTTACGTCCTCCTCGCAAATCGGCGCGCCGGTTTCGAGATAGGCGAGTACGATCGAACCAAGCCGCTGGTGATCGATCCGACCCTGGTTTATTCGACCTATCTTGGAGGCAGCGGTGACGACCGCGGCAGCAGCATCGCAGTTGACGGCAGCAACAACGTATACATCGCCGGCACCACTTCGTCCCCGAACTTTCCGACCCACGGCCCGGCGTACCCGAGCACTGCCGGTCTGGATGACATCTTTGTGACGAAGATTGATGCCAGCGGCGGCAACATCATCTACTCGACTTACATCGGTGGCGCCGGTCTCGATCGCGCTGACGGGATCGCTCTGGACAGCGCCGGCAACGCTTATGTTGTCGGGCGCGTCGGTAACACCTCGACTGATTTTCCAACTACCGCGGGTTCGCTTGCGCCAACTTATCAAGGTGGCGATTTTGATGGAGTGGTCTTTAAGCTGAATGCGCTGGGCAACAATTTAATTTACTCGACGTTTCTCGGCGGTGAAGACAACGACTCGACGGAAGGAATCGCCGTCGATGTAAGCGGCAATGCCTGCGTCACGGGCGGCACGCGCTCGGCTGGATTTCCAGTTACCGCGAGTGCGTTTCAGTCTTCCCGCGCCGGCGATACTGATGCTTACTTGACCAAGCTGAACGCAGCAGGCAGCGCGGTGCTCTACTCGACACTGCTTGGTGGCAGCAGCACCGATCGTGGTAGCGGAGTTGCACTCGGCCCATCGGGAATCGTCTACGTAGCCGGCTATGCCGCTTCGACGGACTTTCCCACTCAGAACGCATTCCAGACTTTCTCGGGAGGAAGCTTCGACGCCTTCATCACAAAGATCGATACCAACGCGAGCGGTGGAGCTTCAGTCCTGTTCTCTACGTACCTTGGCGGCATAGGAGATGACAAGGCGTACGGGATCGTTATCGACAATGGCGGTAACAATATCTACATTACCGGCCAAACCTCTTCGAATAATTTCCCAGTCCTCGCTCCAGCTCAACCCGCGTTCGGTGGATCGTTTGACGCCTTCGTCGCAAAGATTTCCAGCAGCGGAGCAAAAGTCTACGCGACCTATCTCGGTGGGACTGGCGACGACCGCAGCGCAGGCATAGCCGTCAACTCAGCGGGCGCTGCGTACGTGACGGGGTTTACGTCGTCGACAAACTTTCCCACGGTGACGCCGCTGCAGATTTCCAATGGCGGCGGCTTTGATGCGTTTCTGGCAAAGCTAAATCCCGCGGGCAGCGCATTTCTTTATTCTACCTATCTCGGTGGCAACGCGAACGAGAGCAATACCACCAGCGTCACCTCAACCAATCCGATTGCCCTCGATTCTGTCAGCGATGCGTACTTGACCGGCTTTACCTCGTCTACAAATTTTCCGACCTTAACGCCAATACAGCCAGCCAAAGCTGCAGGCCAGGATGCGTTTGTGCTCAAGATCGCGGACGCCACGCCGGCAGCGGATTATTCGATCTCGGTCTCGCCGGTTTCGCGCACAGTCGTGCCAGGCGGTGGGGCGAGTTACACAGTGACGGCCACTCCCGTTGGCGGCTTTACCGGAACGATCTCGCTTAACGCGAATGGATTCTCAAACGATTCAACAGCAGTCTTTAGTCCAGCGACCATCGTTATCAATGACGCTTCTGCTAAATCGTCAACGCTGACAGTAACTACGACGGCGGCGACTCCGCCGGGGACCTACTCGCTTACCATCAACACGGCGAGCGGCAACCTGCCGCACGGAGGTTCGGCCCAACTCTTTGTCTCAGGGACGGCGAGCGCCAGTTTGGCGATTACCAAGACAGCATCACCGAACCCAGCCACCTCACAGGCCAATCTCACGTATCGAATTACGGTGACGAACAATGGGCCTTCGCCTGCGAGCAGCGTAAACGTCACCGATCAATTACCGTTGGGTCCGGCGTTCGTTTCAGTGATCCCTACGCAGGGCACGTGCGGCGCTCCGCCTACGATCACTTGTAACCTGGGTTCGATAGCGAGCGGGTCGATTGCGATTGTGAACATCACGATAACGCCGCAGACGACGGGTCAGTTGACGAACACTGCGAGCGTCCAGGCCACGGAACCCGATCCCGATACGAACGACAACTCGACCACGATTCAGACCACGGTCAATGCGCCGGCCAATGGTCCATCGATGCTCGACGCCAATCTTTCAGTGAAGACTGTTGTCAGCGGTCTGTCGCAGCCGACCAGCATGGCCTTCATCGGCAACAACGACTTCTTCGTGCTGGAAAAGAACACCGGTAAAGTTCAGAGGGTTATGAACGGCGTGGTGCAGAGTCCTGCGCCTCTGGATCTGGCAGTCAACAGCGCATCGGAACGCGGTGCTTTGGGAATCGCCCTGCATCCGAATTTCCTGCTGAATGGCTTTGTCTATCTATATTGGACGGAAAGCAGCACCGGCTCAGATTCAACCAACGTTGCCGACGTGTTTCAGCCGTTATCGAATCGGGTCGACCGGTACGTTTGGAATGGTTCAACGCTGACGTTTGATCGGAACCTAATCAAGTTACGCGCTTACCAGGCTGACGCGAACCAGCCCGCCCGCGGAAACCACAACGGCGGCGTTTTGCGCTTTGGACCGGACGGCAAGCTTTACATTCTAATGGGCGACAATGGCCGTCGCGGCTTCTTGCAGAACAATCAGATGGGGCCGGCGCCCGACGATCAGTTTGGCGGGCCGGAACCGGACGATGCTCACCTGACAGGCTTCATTCTGCGACTCAACGACGACGGTTCCACGCCGCCGGACAATCCTTTCTTTAGTGCATCAACCAGTCTCACCGGCCAGGCCGCGGCGAATATCAAGAAGCTTTACGCCTATGGGGTGCGCAATGGATTCGGTTTGGCATTCGATCCGCTGTCAGGAAATCTTTGGGACCAGGAGAACGGCGACGACGCGTTTGACGAGATGAATCGTGTCACTGCCGGATCGAACAACGGGTGGGTGCAGATGATGGGGCCAAGCAGCCGCGTTGCTCAATTCAAACAGATTGAATCGACCTACGGCACGAGCGACTTGCAACAGCTGCGTTGGCCGCCGTCTCAGATCGCGGACACTCCGGCCGCGGCGCTGGCGCGTCTCTACATGTTACCTGGCGCGCATTACAACGATCCGGAATTCAGTTGGAAGTATGCGATCCCGGCTTCGCCGCTGGGCTTTGTCTCGGGCAGGGGACTTGGCCCACAGTTTGAAGGCGACATGTTCGTGGGAGCAGCGCGCACGTTTCTGGCAGGTGGTTTTCTTTTCCGCTTCAAGCTGACTCCGGACCGTTTGCATTTTGCCTTCACTGATTCACGGCTCAACGATCTGGTCGCGGACAATCTGGATAAGTTCGACATCACGGAAAGTGAGACGCTGCTGATTGGACGCGATTTCGGAATTACGACCGACATCCAGACCGGACCGAACGGCGATCTGTTCGTGGTCTCAAACACAAACAGCTCGGTCTATCAAATCTCGGGCAAGCAACCGCAAGTGTTCACGGCCAGTCTGAACGGCGCGCAAGAAACGCCACCAAACAATTCAAATGGTTCCGGCACTGCGACTTTGCTTTTAAGTCCTGACGAAAAGACAGCCCGGGTCTCGCTCAACTTCAGCGGGCTTTCGAGCGCCGAAACTGCCGCCCACATTCATGGTCCGGCCGCGCCAGGCGCCAGCGGTAACATTCTCTTCCCACTACCGAACGGCAGCTTTTCGGACTTTTTGATCTCGCCCTCGGCCACTGACGTGCAAAATCTCAAGAATGGTCAGTTGTACATCAATGTCCACAGCAGCAATTTTCTGAACGGCGAAATTCGTGGTCAGTTCGGCGCGCCGGCATCGGCCAGCAGCGTCCAATTCAGTAGTGCCAGTTATCTCGCCGGCGAAGCGTCAGGCCGCGCGACGATCACGGTTAGCAGGATTGGGGACACGTCAACAACTGCCAGCGTTGATTACGCGACCAGCGATACAGCAGGCGCGATCAACTGCAACGTAGCCAACGGCAACGCCTCTGCCCGCTGCGATTACTCAACCACGATTGGCACCGTGCATTTTGCGGCCGGTGAAACTTTCAAGACGATCAATGTCCCAATCACTGACGATGCCTATGCCGAAGGCAACGAAACCTTCACCATAAGCTTAAGCAACGCCGCCGGCGCGAGTCTCGGTTCGCCCTCTACCACAACCGTTACCATCGTCGACAACGAGAGCGCGACGGGCGTGAATCCGATCGATGCCGCAGACTTTTTTGTCCACCAACATTACATAGACTTTCTAAATCGTGAGCCGGACCCGAGTGGTTTTGGTTTCTGGACGAATGAGATCAATCTCTGCGGAGTCAATCCACAGTGTATTGAGGCGAAGCGGATCAATGTGTCGGCGGCATTCTTTCTTTCGATTGAATTTCAACAGACGGGTTACCTCGTCGAGCGGCTTTACAAAGCGGCGTACGGCAGCGCGACCGGCTCGTCGACTCTTGCCGGCACCCATCAACTCTCAGTGCCGATCGTTCGTGTCAACGAGTTTCTGCCCGACACTCAAGCGATTGGTCAGGGTTTGATCGTCGGACAGAGTGGCTGGGAGACCGTGCTGGAAAACAACAAGCAGGCTTTCATTTCAGCGTTCGTACAGCGATCGAGATTCACATCCTCTCTGCCAACTTCGTTGACGCCGACTCAGTTTGTAAACACACTCTTCACTAACGCCGGCTTGCCGCTTTCGGGAACGGACTACACTCAGGCCGTCAATGATTTTGGTGGCGCGGGGAACACGGCGAACGTTGTGGCCCGAACTTCGGCCCTGCGCCGGGTAGCCGAAAACTCGACGTTGCAGCAGGCGGAGTTCAATCGTGCGTTTGTCCTGATGCAGTACTTCGGTTATCTACGCCGCAACCCGAATGACGCTCCCGACTCGGACTACACCGGCTATGATTTCTGGTTGACCAAGCTGAATCAGTTCAACGGCAACTTCCAAAATGCCGACATGGTCAAGGCGTTCATTTTTTCCGGCGAGTACCGCCAGCGCTTCGGCCCGTAGGGCGAGTTCTCCGGCAGCGGCTTTCCTCAAGAGTCTCACGATGAAAAGCCTCACGATAGAAAGCCTAAGACTCGTGGTTGAAGACTTTTTCGCTGTATGCTACTTTCTGCGTTGCCAGAACCCGACCTTATTGGAAATACGTGACTTCTTAATAGTCTTCCCGATGGTGCGAGTGGGCCCGCTAAAGCGTTGGCCCATTCCTATTTCCCGAGCAACCCGCCCGTTGGTGAATGCCGGTTGCTTCTCACAACCTAATGAAAAATCCAATTCCCTCGCTCTCGCGCTCTGGACGGATTGTCTCTGGCGCTTGTCTGGTTCTTCTCGTCACTTTAGTCGCCGCTCTCGTGCTGATAAGGCCTGCGAATGCCGGCAGTTCAGCTCCGGCCGACGCCGCTATTCGCCATGATTCCTCCAAGGGGCTCACACCGGCCTCATTGACAATCATAGTCAATACTTTGGGCGACGCCGCCGATGCCAACGTCGGCGACGGCATCTGCGATACCGACGCAGGAACTGCGGGAGATCAATGCACCTTGCGGGCGGCCCTCCAGGAGACAAACTTTGTTTCGAGCGCCGATACTATCAATTTTAGTTTGCCGGCAAACAGCACCATTACGCTGAACACTCAGCTGCCTAGCTTTTCAGGCAACACCTCCATCGTTGGTCCAGGGTCCGCGCTACTGACAATTCAGCGCAGTACCGCCGCGGGAACGCCGAACTTTCGTTTCTTCACCTTTGTTCCTATCAACGGGAACTTCAACAACTCAATATCGGGTCTCACACTGGTGAACGGACTTGCTCCTACCGGCAGCGGCTTTTCGTCTGACCAGGGTGGCGCCGTTTATAATTCCAATAACTGCACTCTGACAATTACTGATGTAGTCATTCGCGGGAACAATGCCCTGAGCGGCGGTGGGATATTTAACGCCGGGCCACTTACTCTCACCAACAGCACTGTGGACGGAAATAACGCCACCACCGGGGCTGGCGGCGGGATCTTTAATAGTGGCGGTGCCTTGTCTTTGGTCAGAACTACGATCAGCGGCAACACCACGGTCAGTCAGGGTGGAGGAATCTATAACAGCGGCGGTTTCAACCCCACTGGTACTGCAACTCTGACGAATAGCACCGTTAGTGGTAACACTGCGACCGGAGCCCTCTCCAACGGCGTAGGGGGCATCTATAACGCGAGCGGTGGACACACACTGACCCTCACTAACACTACCGTACTTTTGAATACGGCGAGCGGAACCGGAAGCGGTGTCGCGGGTATTTTTAATAGCAGCGGCAGCACCGCTAATCTGGGAAACTCCATTGTGGCGAAGAACACCAGTGCTTCCATGGCCCAAGACCTGAACGGCACGTTCACTTCGCAGGGCTACAACCTGATTGGCGAATCAACAGGCAACGGCTTAACGAACGGCAGCAATGGAGATCAGGTAGGGACTGCAGGCTCTCCTATTGATCCACTTCTGGGGCCGCTCGCTGACAACGGTGGGCCAACAAAAACGCACGCGCTAATGGTTGGTAGTCCCGCAATCGACGCCGGTAACAGTTCCCAGACCACTGATCAGCGGAATCAGCCGCGCCCGATTGATGATCCGAATGTGACGAATGCCGCCGGTGGAAACGCGAAGGACATCGGCGCGTACGAGGCGCACACTTATCAGGTCAACTCGATCGCCGACAATACCGATGGCGCGTGTACTGCGCCTGGCAGTGGTAATGGTTGCACCCTGCGCGAAGCGATAGCTGCGGCCAACACGGATACTGGCGCGGAATTGATTACATTCGCGCCCGCATTGACTGCTGGTGGGCCGGCGACGATCACTTTGCTGACTGCTTTGCCGAGCGTGGCGACAGATTTAATAATCAGCGGTCCGGGATCCAATCAATTAAACGTTCAGCGCAGTCTGGCCGGCGGCACTCCCGAGTTTCGCATCTTCACCATCAACCAGGGTGTGACGGTCGAGATTTCGGGTCTGACGATTAGTAACGGCCAGTTGGTTAACCCCCCGGGCGGAGGAGGAGGCATCCAGAATTCGGGCACCCTAAACCTGCACCACAGCACGGTGTCGGGCAATAGTAGTGGCATCCATAACCTCGGGACTTTGACCGTGAGTAACGCGCTCGTTTCGGCTAACAACGGGACGGGGATTTCGAGCGGAGTCTTCGGCGGCGCAACCAATGCAACTATAAGCAACAGCCTCATCTCAAACAATTCGAACGGCGGAATCTTTAATAACGCTTCGAATGGTGGAAGTGCGACCCTCTCGATCAATGCCACCACAATTTCCGGCAATAGTGCTCAACTCATCGGTGGTGGTGTCTTCAATGGCGCCGCGAGCTCGACCAGCAGAGCAACACTCACCATTGAAAACAGCACCATCTCTGGAAACAGCGCCCCGAACAGTGGTGGCGGTTTATATAACGCTGCGGTATTCGGCGCGGTGACCACGGCCACTGTCAGCAACACCACCATTTCGGGCAACACCCAGGGTGGCGGCATCTTCCATATGAGTAACGGCTCGGGCAGTTCGTCGTCGCTGGTGCTCAACGATTGCACGATCTCCAATAATTATATTGGCGGTGCCAGTTTGAGTACGGGCGGCATCCATAGCATTTCAGAACCGGGCCCGACGGTCCACGTGTTGCAGTTGCGAAATTCTATCGTCGCGCAAAACTTCACCGCGCCGGGTGGGCCCCCCTCTGACATTACCGGCCCCGTTGATGCGGCTAGTTCGTTCAACCTGATCGGCCTCGGTGGATCAGGAGGATTAACCAACGGCGTCAACAACAACCAGGTCGGCGTCGCTAACCCGCTGCTTGGTCCGCTTGCCAACAATGGTGGTCTCACCCAGACACAAGCCCTACTTTTCGGCTCACCCGCGATCGACTCCGGCGACAATTGTGTACTGAACAACTCCTGTTCTCCCGCCCTCGGTGCCGTCCTTACTGCCGATCAGAGAGGTGCCGGTTTTAATCGTTCGTCAGATGGCAACGGCGATGGAACTGCACGAGTCGATATTGGAGCTTATGAACTTCAGAGCTTCTTCGTGACGAACACCAATGACAGTGGCGCAGGTAGTTTGCGTCAGGCGATCATCGACGCCAACGCTTATGCAGATTTCAACCCGATCTTTTTTCAGTCAGGGCTGACGGGTAACGTTATGCTGCTTAGCACGTTGCCGGATCTCACCACATCGATGTCAATCAACGGCCCGGGACCGAATGTGTTCACCGTTCAGCGGAGCACTGCGAGCGGCACGCCGACCTTCCGCATTCTTACCATCCAGAGCGGCACGGTAAGCATCTCTGGGCTGACAATCTCAGGCGGTAATTTTGGCGGCGGCGGAGCAGGTCTGTTCGTCGGTGCACCCGCCACTGTTACCGTAGCGAACTGTACAATAAGCGGTAATACCGACAATAACTTTGGCGGCGGCGGCATTGCCAATCTCGGTGCCTTAACTTTGACCAACAGTACGGTGAGCGGCAACACTGGCCACGGAATTCGCGACACTCGCACGCTCACTGTGCTGAACAGCACGATAAGCAATAATGTCGGCAGCGGCATCTCTCACAGTAGTCCCTTCGCATTCACTCTAACGAACAGCACAATCAGTCGTAATAACAGCGGAGGGATCTTTATGAGCGGCGGCACACTCACGCTTACAAGGAGCACGGTGAGCGGCAATACCGCCAACGGAGGCGCCGGCATTTTCACCGGTGGCGGCACTACGGGTGATACCATTTTTTTGATAAACAGCACGGTGAGTGGCAACGTCGCTCGTTCAGCGCAGGGCGGAGGTATTCTGACGGCCGGAACCCTCACCTTGATCAATAGTACCGTAAGCGGTAATACGAGCCCCAGTGGTGGCGGTGGCATCTTCCTCACTAGTGCGAGAGTCACCCTAATCAACAGCACCGTGAGCGCTAATACGGCAGGCTTTGGAGGCGGAATAGACAATGTCTTTGGAACAGTCAACCTTAAGAATACGGTTGTCGCAAACAACCTGACTGATCCCGGCGGCAACGGCCCTGATTTGTCTGGAGAGTTTAACTCGCAAGGCAATAACCTGATTGGCAAAGTCGATGGATCCAACGGTTTTGCAAATGGAGTGAACGGGGACATTGTGGGTAGCATCGCCTCCCCGATCAATGCACTTCTTGGTTCACTGGCCGACAGTGGCGGGCCTACCTTAACGCACGCCCTCTTACCAGGCTCTCCAGCGATCAATGCGGGCAGCAATGCAAATCTTCCACCCGATACTCTTGATCTCGATAGCGATGGGAATACGGCTGAGCCGGTACCCTTTGACCAACGCGGATTTGCTCGCATTACAAACACAACCGTAGACATCGGCGCGTTCGAATCGCGCGGCTTCACCATCGCCGCGACTGGCGGCACACCTCAGAGTGCGACGATCATGACAGCTTTCAGTTCGCCTTTGGCGGCGACTGTCAGCAGCTCCTTTGGTGAGACCGTCACCGGTGGAGTTGTAACTTTCACTGCACCTGGGAGTGGCGCCAGCGGTACCTTCCCGGGAGGCATGATTTCCGCCACCGCTGCAATAAACGGCAGCGGGATAGCAACCTCACCAGCGTTTACCGCCAATGGCATTCCCGGAAGTTACAGCGTCCTGGCTGCTGGCAACGGCATTTCATCTTCTGCCTCGTTTGCCCTGACCAACGACAAAATAAACCAGACGATCACGTTCAACTCGCTTCTGAACAAGACCTTTGGCGATCCAGACTTTACGGTGAGCGCGACCGCCAGCTCAAACCTGTCGGTCAACTTTGGTGCATCAGGGGCTTGCACGGTTTCCAGTGGCAGCGTCCACATCACCGGTGCAGGGTCGTGCACTATTACCGCGTCTCAACCTGGTGACAACAATTTCAACGCAGCGACGCCCGTGCCGCAAACCTTCAATATCGCAGATATCATTTCCATCAACGATGTCTCCACCACGGAAGGGGACAGCGGGACTAAGACGTTGAACTTTACGGTTACGCTTGTCTCTGCGAGTAATCAGACCGTCACGGTAAGTTATTCGACTGCGAGCGGCACCGCGAGTGCACCCTCTGACTACGTGTCGATCAGCACTACTACCTTAACTTTCAATCCTGGTGATACGGCGAAGACGATCGGGGTGATCATTAATGGCGACCAAAGCTTTGAACCGGACGAGACGTTGTTCGTAGATTTAACTATTCCAACGAACGCTACGATTAGCGACAACCAGGGTATGGGAACGATCCTGAACGACGATGCGCAAGGGGGAATCATCAGTTTCAGTCAATCAAATTACTCTGTCGATGAAAGCGCAGGATCGTTAGTTGTCACGGTCAAACGCACCGGGGATACATCGTCAGCGGCAGCGGTGGATTACAGCACCTCTGATGGCGGCGCTTCCTCCGTGCCGTGCTCGACCACCGGCGGGTTGGCTTCGGCGCGTTGTGACTTCACGACGGCCATGGGCACTTTGAACTTTGGCGCGGGCGAAACGCAGAAAAGCTTCACCGTTCTGGTGAATGGCGATTCGTACAACGAAGGTCCGGAATCTTTCACGGTTAATTTGTCGAATCAGACGGGTGGATCGGTCTTGGCGACGCCCTCAACGGCAACTGTGACGATTGCGGATGACTCGTCCGGACTGCCGCCCAACGCGAGTGACGCCGCGCAATTCTTCGTGAGACAGCAATATCATGACTTCCTCAACCGCGAGCCTGACGCGAGCGGTCTCAACTTCTGGACCAACCAGATCACGTCATGCGGCACGGACCAGGCGTGCATTGAACTCAAGCGAATCAATGTCTCGGCGGCTTTCTTCCTTTCAATTGAATTCCAGGACACGGGTTACCTCGTCGAGCGCATTTACAAAGCCGCCTATGGTGATGTGAATGGGACGTCGACGTTTGGTGGCGCACATCAACTCACGGTGCCGGCAATTCGGTTTAACGAATTCCTGCCGGACACGCAGGAAATTGGACAGGGAGTGATCGTGGGCCAGGGAAATTGGCAGCAACAAATGGATAATAACAAGGTTGCTTTCACTGCGGAGTTCGTACAGCGCCCTCGGTTCATTACTGCGTTCCCAAACACGATGCCGGCAGAGCAGTTCGTGGACACATTGAACACGAACGCCGGGAATCCCTTGTCGCAGCCCGAGCGCGACAAACTGGTCAGCGATCTCTTGACCAATGCGACAACAAGGGCGCAAGTGCTGCGAGCGGTGGCGGAAGATCCGGATTTGAAGAGCGCCGAATTCAATCGCGCGTTCGTGTTGATGCAGTTCTTTGGCTACCTGCGTCGTAACCCTAATGACGCCCCCGACTCTAACTACACCGGATATGATTTCTGGCTGACGAAACTGAACCAATTCAACGGAAACTTTGTTAACGCAGATATGGTCAAGGCGTTCATCAACTCGAGCGAGTATCGACAACGGTTTGGACCGTGAAAATGGCGGCGCTCGTTCTTGGGTAGAGTTCGTCAGTTCGCCGTGCGGTTGCCCGAATACGGCAAACGTTTAGGGCGTAGATGATGGGCGAACTCTCCACAAAGTCCCCGTCCAATCCAGATTCACTTTGTTGTGCGCTTTGTAGTCGATGCGGTCACCGTAGATGGTGCACTCATAGATTGCATAGCCATTGGTGATCGACATGGTGAGGTTGTTTCCATTCTGCTTCCAGGTGTCTCCCGGATCATTGTTGATGGTGCCGTTGGCAAGGAAGTTAAATTCCTTTATCTGACTAGTCGTGGACAATTGGGTCCATTTGGTTCCGGTCAGGTCTACAGCCTGGCCGGCGCTCGGCGTCGCCGTGATGTTAGCGTTCCTCCCGGCGTTTGATCCATTCGAGTTGGGGGAAGTTGGTTGACGATTGGCGAAGATGACAATCGTTATGACGATCCCCATTACCGCGACCAGGAACAACGCTGCGCCCGCCACCAACCAGGGAATCAGAGAGTGCTTTTGATCCAGGGGCGCCAGGCGCGAACCGGGTAAAACGTCGGTCGGCTTCGCTCGTGTCGTGCGCGGCGGGTTGATGCGTAGTGTCTCCTGCGCCCCGGGTGAGACCGCGGCCACGAGGGAGGTTCCATCATCGAGACAGAAACGCAGACTCTCATCAGCATACACGCGGCTGCAGGTTGGACATTCTTTCATCGCAGTCGTTATAAAGCGTGAACAGTATCTTTGTAAATCGAAATCTTGCCGAACACGCGCTTACGGATACCACAGAGGACACAGAGAAGCCTTAACTCATTAGGATGTTCAGTAGTTTCCTGCTTTTGAGCAACCGGTGTTCAGAGTACCGACTTTAGTCGGGCCTTTTACAAGCTCAGATCAACCAATTTGAATTTTCAGTGGTGACTTTTTGCGTGCCGACCTGATCGAGGACTGGATGTCTTCGATTGAGTACCGGTAACGGTGTGGCCAGAGTGATGACGTCAGTACGGGGCCGGTAGCGACCGGGTCGTCGTCCTGCCAATTCCCGTCGCTTATTGAGGACCCGGTCGCTACCGAGCTGTTTCAAAACTTCGGACGTGCGCCTAAGGTAACCATTTCTTAAACGCAGAGGGCGCAGAGGCTTTCGCAGAGGTACGCAAAGTAAGGCGCTTCTCTGCGCGCCTTTGCGAACACCTCTGTGTCCTCTGCGTTAAGATCCTTTTTGAGGATCGCACGTCCTGAGTTTTGACAGGGACTCTACCGCTCCCGATACTGACCGCGTTCACCTGGAAACTACTTCCTTCAAGAGTGTTCTATCGGGATCTATCTCAACGGACGCTGGGTTGGCTTTGGCGCTGATCGAAACCCTGGTCAACTTACCCTTCGGATAAATCGTCTCGGTCTTTGTCTGATTGTTGACGGTGTATTTGATCGGCACTGGATCCAGAAACGCTTCGCCACTTTGTACCTGCTGGAGAATGATCGTCAACGAGTTCCCAACGCGTTCAGGAGTCAACTCATAGATCGGATGGCCCGAGCCATAAATCCATCGGGCAAAGAACTGTTTCAAGTTCTTGCCGGAAGATTTTTCCAAAGCGTCACGCAAATCTTCAGTCGACGAGTTGCCATCGCGATGCGCGTTGTAGTAATCGCGCAAGCCCTTGAAGAAAGCTTCGTCACCAATCCGCCGGCGAAGCATGTGCAAAACCCACGCGCCTTTTTCATAATTGTTTGGATTGAGGAGCTTCATCAGATCCTCCGTTTCGGTATCGTGAATCGGGGCGTTGCGCTGCTTCTCGTACGCAAAGTAACGAGCAGCCGCATCCGCCATGTACTCACGAAATGCGTCGTCGCCTTCATGCTTTTCAATGAACAGTCCGGCGAAGTAAGTCGCGAAGCCTTCGCTTAACCAAAGGTCTGCCCAGGTAGATTCAGTGACCGAATCACCAAACCATTGGTGCGCGATCTCGTGCGAGACGACGTCTTCGATTCTGGTCGGCACGTCGAATCGCGGGCTCATCCTGTCGTTGACGCGCAGATCGAACAGCGTGCTGGCGAAAACAATAGCGCTGGAGTTTTCCATTCCGCCAAAGCGTGTCGCGCCGATAATCAGGGCCAGTTTTTCGTAAGGGTAGGGAGCAATCGTCTGGCTGAAAAATGCGACTGCCGGGACCGCCGGCGCAAATCCTTTCGGTGCATAAGCGGCATCTTTCCGCGGAACGTAGTAAGAGAGCGGAGTCGACGCCGCTGGATTGGCATCGATCTTCACCCCCTCGCTGATGGCAATCACCATGCAGTAGGCCGGAATAGCTTTCGTCTCGTCGAACTTCCATAGCGAAGTGGTATTTCCATTTCGAGTCATTGTCACAAACTTGCCGTTAGCAACAACGAGCTCGCGCTGAGGGGCTGCGATATTGAACGACACCGTTGCCTTTGCCGACGGGTGATCGAGGCAGGGAATCCATTGATGAACACGATTGGGCCAGTTGTCGCCGGTGGCCGAAGGCTTGCCGTCACGATCGTTCGCGAAGATCAATCCGTCTTTAGGCCGCCCGTGATAGTTGATTCTAAGGATGAGTTTGTCGCCGCGTTTCGCGGCGCCGGACAGGAAGACATCTAACACATCAGGCTTGCGCTCAAAACGAACCGGCGAACCCTCGATCATAACCGCATCGACGGGCAGCTCGCCAAAATCCAAGTCGATTTTCGTCAAAGTCGTGGCGAGAACTTCCACAGTAATCTCCGTGCGAGCTGCGGAAAGTTCGGTGAGCCTGTCGTTGAAGGTCAGGGCGACGTCGTAGTGTAAAGGCCGCCATGAATCGACCACCCGCTCGCGACGTTGGGCTGATAGGCTGAGTGGAAGACAGAGAAGGAACAGAATAGCGGCCAGCGGAAACAAACGACTTTTCCTGGCCCGCAAGATTTTCGAACGGATCGAATGGTGCATTGTCTCTTCGCTTTAGCAGCGTTATGTCAGAAGCAAAGTTCAGAATAACCTTACGCCCGCTTTTTCGTGGAAGTCACAGGAAAACGTGGTCCATGGGGCGTGACGGCGACCCGGTCGCTGTCGCTTCCGGTACTGACCTCATGAACCGAGCCCTGCTCCACTCGTATCTCAAAGACCTTACACTATCGGATCCCCAACATTAACAATGCGGATCGATCCGAAACTTCACCGCCGCTTTGTTGCCACTGCAGGTAAGGAACACTTTCAACCTCCGTGACGGGCCGGTTTCCCAGTCGCGCGGCGGGAGTGCGTTCGAAGGCGCGATCAGTTAGAGCCATGTGCGCGCGGCGGACGTGAAGCGACGACGGCCCGGTCAGGGCGCGCTCCGCAGATTCTACGTCCGGAAACAGTTCCTCATAGGCCAGCAGGTGCCAGACGGTTCCAGAGTCAGTTTGGTCAACCGCAATTAACCGCAGCAGGCCGAAACCACTCTCAAGCTGGAAAATTAGATCATCACCGGGAAGAAAGGTCTGGGTCATGACTCACAAAAGGTATCAGCATCCGGCCCCGAGCGGCAACGCTTCGTCACCATCGATTGAAAATCAGCAGATGCGACTCTACAATGCCGAACCAGCGTGAATCGATCTGAGGGGAAGACAGACTACTACCAGGTTCTGGGCGCGAGCGAGGGCGCTTCGTCGCGTGAGATCGAACGTCTATACAAGCGCCTGGCTCATCTGCGACATCCTGATCGCGGCGGCTCGGAAGATGACATGAAGGCCCTGAATGAAGCCTATCAAGTGCTGCATGATCAGACGAAGCGGAAGGAATACGATTCGCGGAGAATCCGGCCGGCCGCAAAGTCCGCTGCGATTCATGTGACGCCGACAGCGCGCGAAGTCGGCGTGTACGGCCAGTTTCTTAGTGCGCTGTTCTGTATGCTGCTCGGCTTAATGCTTTTGTTCCTGGTCCACTTCAACGGCTTGTGGTTTCTCTGGCCGCTGTCGATACTGGCTGCGGGCGTCGTTCTCTTCGGTGTAATCATGGCGCATTCAGCGATGACCAACGCCCGCGCATCTTTCGCCGCAGAGCACCCCGCCCGCCGTTTTCGCGCGGCCCAGGAGATCGGTTTCTGGTCGCTTACAGGCGTGGCCGCGTATGGGGTCTATCTAGTCCTGACTACTATCTAGCGCGAAAGCAAAAGCATTCATGATCACAGGTCTCGATCTTTTGTTTCTCGAAGTGAATAGTCTGGAAGACTCTCTGTCGTTCTATCACGATCAACTTGGCTTCGAAATCGAGTCACACAATGCCGGAGCTGAACCGCCGATCGCTTCTGTGAACGCGGGGTCGTTACGAATCACTCTGGTTCAGCAGTTGGAAACAATGCTAAAGCGAGGTCGAGGAGTGCATTTCGTCCTGGGAGTCAGCGACGTCGATCAATTCTACGACGGGCTGCGGACAAATGCGGTTCCCGTCACTGAGCCCACAGATGAGGGATGGGGTGGGCGCTTTGTCAGCTTGCAAGACCCCGATGGTTATCGATTATTCGTGGTGACCTGGGGCGATTCGAACCAGAGTTAGTTTTACGAGGTGAGTTGAATGAACTATCAACACATTGAAAATCTTCTAATCCGTTTCCGTGGCCAGTCAATTACGATCAAGACGACGTCGGGCGCCGTGTATGAAGGAACGGTCACTGACGTGACGAACGACTACGTTACTCTGAAGACAAAACAAGGGAGTGCCGAAGACGATTTGGTCATTGTGTTACTACATAGTATTGAGTCCCTTTTACCTCACCCAGAGTAATAGGATCTATCACAAAAATTGATTCGATCCTGACGTCGAAATTCGTCTCTCGCGCTAAGTAAAAAAAAGCAAAAGTTATGGTTGCATCTTCAAGGGGAGTTGTGCATAATCATCGCGCGCCCGCCTCCCCGGTGGGCGAAGTGGTCGCGTGGGGTGAGGACACGTGGCCTTAGGGTGGGGCTTGTGGGAGGGCCCCGCCCGCTTTATTTTTGGGCTCGAGTTTTTGAAAGCCGATTGACGCTTCTGCCGAATCCCTTATGCGTTATGCCATTGGACTTTAAAAAAAAGTGGCATACTATACGGCACGACGATGAACTCGAACATGTTCGTTCTAGAATAGAATGAAGCAGAGACCCCTCGAACGGGGCGCTTCGCCACAGTCGCCGCTTTAGTAAGGGCACACTGTGGCATTTTTAGCGCCAACCATTGTTGAGGACGGCTGCTGCCGCAACAAAAAATGGCCTCATTAAAGCGTCTGCTGGTCGGTAGTCCGATCAGAACAGCACGCTTAGCACACGAGAGACTGACCAAGAAGACCGCTTTGGCGATCTTCGCTTCCGACGCACTCTCGTCCACCGCATACGCAACTGAACAAATTCTCCTCGTATTGGCGGCGGGCTATGTCGCCGGTCAGACCGATGCTTTTAGCCGCGTTGTCCCAATTTCCATTGCCATTTGCATTCTGCTGGTCATCGTTGCGATCAGTTACCGGCAGACGATCTACGCCTATCCTTCGGGAGGTGGCGCGTTCATCGTCGCGAAAGAGAACCTGGGTACCCTGCCGGGCCTGATCGCGGGCGCCTCTCTACTCGTCGATTACGTTCTAACAGTTTCCGTTTCGGTAGCAGCTGGAGTCGAGGCGATAACTTCCGCGATGATAGGAACGCGTTTCGCGGATCTGCACCAGCATCGTGTCTGGTTGTGTCTCTTCTTTATTGGCTTCATCACTATTGCCAACCTGCGCGGTGTTCGTGAAGCCGGCTCGCTGTTTGCCGCGCCAAGCTACGCATTCATATTTAGTTTTCTTTGTCTGATCGGGTATGGGCTGATTCGCTATTATCTCAACCCGGGAATGGTCCCGGCGCCTAACGATGTTGATTTGAAGATCGCTGAGGGCTACCATGCGCAGCCATTAAACCTGTTCCTGCTGCTTGGCGCATTCGCGAATGGTTGCGCCGCGCTTACCGGAATCGAAGCCATATCGAATGGCGTCCAGGCATTCAAGCAGCCCGAGTCCAAAAATGCTGCGACCACACTGTCGTGGATGGCAGCGCTCTTGATAATCATGTTTCTCGGCGCGAGCATCCTGACGCACCTCTTCAATATTCATCCGGCCGAACACGAAACAGTCATTTCACAGATTGCGCGCATAGTTTTTGTAGGCCACCTGGGATGGTTCTATTATGTGGTGCAGGCTACGACCGCGGCGATCCTGGTACTTGCCGCTAACACTTCTTATGCGGGTTTTCCCCGCCTGGCTTCACTGTTGGCGCGGGATCGATTCCTTCCCAGACAACTGGCGAACCTTGGCGATCGCCTGGTCTTTTCCAACGGTGTCATCCTCCTCGCGGTATTTTCCGGATTTTTGGTTTGGGCCTTTCGTGGCGACACCAGCCGATTGATTCCTCTCTACGCCGTCGGAGTCTTTCTTTCCTTCACGCTATCGCAGGCCGGAATGGTCGTTCACTGGTGGCGCGAAGGAAACATGTTGCGCGGCTTGCGCGAAGCCAGCGGCACTCAGAGGCCGGTCGAGTCAGCGAACCAATCAGAAAGCAAAGTCACGGGAAAATTAGACTCTCGATCTCTGTCTGCCGTCGCGCCAAAGTCCGCGGCAGAAATCACCCAGCTTCAAAGGAAGTCGCATTGGCGAAAGTATCTGGTAATAAACGGCGTCGGCGCGATCGCCACTTTTGTGGTGCTGATGGTTTTTATTCTTACCAAGTTTATGCATGGCGCATGGCTCGTGGTGATTCTGATTCCGTTCCTGGTCATGATCTTTCGCAGAATCCACGCTCATTATTCTGAAGTGGCCAAACAACTTTCCACTGAGGGGCTGGAAAGCTTGAAGCCCGTCCGCCACGAAGTGATCGTGCCTATATCAGGAATACACCGAGGCGTAATAGCGGCGCTGGAATATGCCAAGTCGATCGCGCCCCATCACGTCACGGCCGTCTATGTAAACCTCGACGACGAGACCACGCGAAAGCTGCGCGAGAAGTGGGAACAGTGGGGATCGGGAGTAAACCTGGTGGTGGTGGCATCGCCCTATCGCTCGTTACAGCGTCCGTTGCTTAACTATGTAGATCGGGTGAAACGAAGTTCGCACGGTGAAGTCGTTACTATCGTGCTGCCTGAATTTGTTCCAGCTAAGTGGTGGCAGAACTTACTTCATAATCAGAACACGCTGTTTCTAAAGGGCGCACTGCTCTTCAAGAAGGGAGTCGTCGTTACCAACGTCCCTTATCACTTGGAGCATTAGCTCTGGCAGTGGTGCACAAATCAGGCGGTCGCGGACATGGACCGGCTGGCGAGGAAACAGGAGCGGCAATAGACCGGACGTCCCTGAGACGGGTAAAAAGGAACGGTAGTCTCTTCATCGCATTGGGCGCAGATGACGATGACTTCAATGCGTTGCCTGACTCCGGAAACCTGGGCCGCGGAGATGGCCGCCAGTCGATCGTTCTTGGCTTGTTTGCAGGGCTTGCAGCGCTTCGGCTCGTTCTTCAGGCCTTTGTCGTGAAAGAAGACCTGCTCTCCGGCAGTCCAAAAAAATGGCTCGCTGCAATCAACGCACGTAATCGGTCGATCTTGAAATTCAGGTTCCTCTTTAACGATCGCTTGCGTCCCGTGCTCAGACATGGTGGTTTCCCTCCCCGGTTCACCGACGCCACAAAGGTAGGCGCGTAACGTATGCCGGCTGTACGAGGAGGCCGCGAAACCAAACTGGCAGTGGTTCGCTGGAATTCAAAAGCGGGGCGGCCAACAGCGGGTGCACTTATATGACTATGACTCTCGCCTGTCAAGCGTTTTCGCGGAAAATCTGCTTGCCTGTTTTTTGCATGAATCTGCGGCTTCTTCTTTAATTCCACGCGACGTCGATCGACAGACACGAGCTTAGACTCTATTTCAAAATGAGAATTCTGGTGGTGGGATCAGGTGGACGCGAGCATGCGCTGCTATGGGCGCTACGCCGGAATGCTACTCAGCCCCTGCAACTCTTTTGTGCGCCGGGCAATGCCGGCATCGCACAGATCGCTGAATGCGTCCCTATCAGCGTCAACGATATTCCCGCGCTGTTGTCCTTTTCCGAGAAAGCCCAAATCGATCTGAACATCGTCGGTCCGGAAGCTCCCCTGGCCGCTGGTATCGTTGATGAGTTCGAAGCGCGTGGGCTGAAAATTGTCGGGCCGGGAAGAGAAGCAGCGCGACTGGAATCGAGTAAAGCGTTCGCTAAGGACTTCATGCGACGTCATTCGATTCCCACCGCTGATTATCGAACCGCGCTCTCAGCTGAAGAAGCAAAGGCAATTTTGCAGAGCGGTGCATTCGGCGATGACACGACCGCAGTCGTAGTCAAGGCCGACGGTCTGGCAGCCGGGAAAGGTGTTGTCGTAGCTAAATCACGAATTGAAGCCCTTCGAGCTATTGAGGATCTAACTCATGGGACGATCGGCGTTGAAGCCACAAGCCGCATCATTATTGAGGAAGCCCTAACTGGTCGAGAGGTCTCTCTACTTCTGTTCACCGACGGCAAAGACTTTCGCTTGATGCCGCCGGCGAGGGATCACAAACGCGTGGGCGAACATGACACCGGACCCAACACCGGCGGGATGGGCTCGATCACCGATTCGGGAATCCTGGACGAGGCAACGTTGGCGCGTATTGTTCGTGAGGTAGTTGAGCCGACCTTGCAAGGGGCCCGAGACGAAGGTTTTCCCTTTCGCGGTGTGTTGTTTGTCGGCTTGATGCTGACGCCAGACGGCCCAAGCGTCCTCGAGTACAACGTGCGGTTTGGCGACCCCGAGACGCAGGCGATCATGATGCGGCTGAATAGTGACCTGGCAGAGATTTTTCTGTCGATTAGCGAAGGGCGTTTAGGAGAGGTCGACATCGACTGGTCCAGTGAACCTTCCGCGTGCGTCGTGCTCGCCGCCCCGGGTTATCCGGCTAAACCTGAAATTGGTTCAGCCATAACAGGGCTGGCGACTGAACACGGAGAAAGCGTTGCGCTATTCCATGCCGCCACTTCGCGTGGGCCAAACGGAGAGTGGCTCACCGCCGGAGGTCGCGTGCTGGGCGTCACCGCAAAGGGAGAGACGCTCGACCTGGCCTTATCTCTCTGCTACGACGCTATCGCCCATATTCATTGGGACGGGATGCATTACCGCCGGGACATCGGTCGCTCCGACGGCGCAGGATCGACGGCGCGCCAGTAGGCTCCATATCGTCTGCTCTACCGGTCACAGCTCACTGCCCACTGCTCGCTTTCTCTGATATACTCCCCAGAAAATCGGTTGAAAATGCAACCGTGCACGCCGTGGGTTCGTACTATTCGACGGTGTGCCAGCGTTTTCGACGACCGCTTTGAAATCTGACCTGATTTGCGAATCTGACTTGGCCGGAGGATGAAATGGGACTGTGGACAAGAGTAAAGCGCTCGATGCGCGCGCTTTTTGGCGGGATTGTCGAACGGACCGAAGACCCGGAGCTCATACTTCAACAGACAATTCGGGACATGCGCGACCGCATCCCTGACCTCAACAATTCGGTAGCGCAAGTAATGGCTACGGAAAAGCTGCTGGCTAAGAATAAGGAGCGGCTCGAATCGCAAGTGGTCGACCTGGACTCGAAAATTAAGGCCTCAGTCAAGATGGGCCGCGACGATATTGCCACGGCTTATATTGGGCAGTTGTCGCAGGCGCAACTCGATCTTCAGAAAACCACGCATCAGTTCGAGCACTCTCAGCTGGCATCAAAACAGGCCTTGAAGGCGCGCGACAATTATGTGTTGCAGATGCAGAAGCGCAGTGCCGAAGCGATGCAGCTCATCAATCAGTCAAAGCAGGCGAGACTGCAGGAGCAGTTGGCCCAGACAATGGAGTCGTTCCAGATTGGCGACGATGCTTCGACTTTCAACGAAATGCGCGACAAGATCGATCGCCGCGCCGCCGCCGCCGAGGCCAAGATGCAGCTCGGATCGGCTTCGGTCGACAACCAGATGCAGGATATCGAGCGCGAAGCGATGGATATGCAATTGCAGGACAAGCTGCTCCAGTACAAACGAGACATGGGTCTGTTACCTGCCGCAAGTTCTGAATCAACGCCGCAGGCCCTGCCGGCACAGGGTGAAACTTCATCGCAGTAGTTAGCTGCTGGGAGTTAATCCTTCAGGAGAGCGACCGCGTAGACTCAACGGCCACCTGCAGGGAACTATAAACATCAAAGCGTGTCGAACATTTACGGGGACGCATTTCGTAGGAAAATGGAATTGCCCAAGATCGATTTTCGGTATCTGAAAGAGGCGTTTAAGGAGCCGATCAACTTTTGGGGCCTGGCCGGCTTTGCCATCGTGGCCGCGTATTTTCAGGACGTCACTCCGCTAATGGCCGGAATGGCGACCGAAGCCCTTTATCTTGCCGTCATGCCAGCCAGTTCGTTCTATCGTCGTTTGGTTGAGCGTCGCGAAAAAGAGCGCGCCATGAAGCTTCGCGACGCCCAGCGCGAAGCCGTGATCAAAGGGTTCGATCCCCGCGAGCGCGAAGCCGTCGAGTACCTGCGCTGGATGAAGAATCAGATTTACTCAAACTACAAAAAGTTCACCACCAGCAAACAAGTCCCGCACAACATTCAATCCCTCGATCAGCGTTGGGAAGACTTTGTCGATCTGCTCGATGTCTATCGCCGTCGCAAGCATCACCTGCGATCGATCAATCGGCAGGCGGTTCAGAACCAACTGAAGCAGGCCGAGCACGCCATCCAGAGCTCTACAGACGATCGCGCTAAGCGCGTCCAACAGGCCAACGCCGAAATTCTCAAACGGCGTGTCGCCGCCTTCAATGATCTCGAGCGATCCGTACGCCTGGTCGAAGGCCAGTTGCAGTCCATCGAAAACTTCTTCGGCCTGGTTAACGATCAAGTCGTAACCTTGCCCACTCCTGAAAGGGTTTCTGCGCTCCACTTCGAAGAGCTCAGCGATTCAATCGCCATGACCCGGCAGATGCTGGAAGAAACAGCCGACACCTTCGGCATGTTGGACAATCAAAACCGCGAGTTGGATATGCTCCTCTCCAGCGGCTCCTCGAGCAAATAGCTAATCATAACGGCCGTTCGTATAAGAGTCGTTAGTTTCCGAAGCGCCGTTAGGCGCGAAATGTTTATAGCACTGCGTCGCTTCCCATTTTCTGAGCTCCTTTAGGAGCGACACGGCGTCCCGCTCCTAAAGGAGCTAGTAAAAACAAGAATCGACCGTTCGGCTATAAACATCTGGCTCCTAACGGAGCCAGGGCTTTGCGCACAGGGCCTGCCTTTTCAAAAGACTCCGCCCGAGGCCTTCGGGTCCTGTCTGGGCCTCCCTAAGAACCTGATTCCCAGCAACTTAGCCCTTAAAGTAGAGTCTCAGGAAACACACTCTATCGTGTTGAAAAAAAAAGTAACCACAACATATTGACTTCTTGAGTCAAGAGGTTTATAGTGCGCCTTGCTCGGATTGAGGTGGCTGGTGCTGGCGGCAGAAGGGGATTCAATCCCGACTCCGCAAGGGTTCGTGACTTCGAAATACCGACCGTAGTATCTGCAATACAACTTAACTTTTCGGAACGGCGATCGTGTATCGTCGAGGCTTTTTAGTCCCCAAAATCGGCTCGCGTGCGGTCCTCACGCGGGAAAGGTAAAATAGATGAACACGGCGAGTGGTGCGAAGATGACCAAGGTTGCCCAAAACGAAATCTCCGAAGCGGCTGGTTCCCTCGGACGCCAGATTAACCCCTTGGGGCTTAATGCCAGGCGGGTTATATCCAAGCGTTATTCCCTCAAGGATGCGCGGGGCGCTTCACTGGAGCAGTGGTCGGACATCGTCGCCCGCGTGGTGGCCCACGTCTCGGTGGCTGAAACTGATCCTCAGAAGCGCGATGAATTCTTCAGCACCATGTCGGAGATCATGTCGGCGCGCGAATTCGTTCCCAACACGCCGTGCCTGGTCAATGCCGGTAAGCCAAACGGACAACTGGCCGCGTGCTTTGTGCTCGATGTGCCTGACTCGATCGCCGGCATCATGAAGACAGCCACAGACGCAGCGATCATTCATCAGACCGGCGGCGGGACCGGCTTCACTTTTGAAAAGCTTCGACCCAGCGGCGCCATGGTCAGCACCACCCACGGCGTGGCCAGCGGTCCGGTGTCGTTCATGAATATTTTCAACACGACGACCGACACCGTGAAGCAGGGCGGTGTTCGCCGCGGCGCCAACATGGGCATGATGCGGGTCACGCATCCTGACATCCTGCGTTTCATTCATGCTAAGAATGACCAACACTCGCTGACGAACTTCAATATCTCAGTCAATGTTACGGACAAGTTTCTCGCCGCGGTCGAGCATAACGAGTGGTATCAGCTCGAGTTTGATGGACAACTCTGGAACGATCCGATCTTCGATCCAGTCACTGGCCGCGACTATGTTGTCTATCGTCGCCCCGACGGTTCCACTATCACCTTCCGTGATAAGGAGACCTTCGAAACCGCGGATCTTTCGGACGCGATGATTGAAGAGCCACCCACCCCGGGCATGGCCTATGCAACCGACATCTGGAACCGCATCATTGCCAGCGCCCACAAGTATGCCGAGCCGGGCATAGCCTTTATCGACGAAGTAAATCGCCACAATCATATGATGAACTCGATGGGGCCCATCATGGCGAGCAACCCCTGCGGCGAACAGTTCCTGCATTTCGCGAATTCCTGCAACCTGGGTTCGATTGACGTGGCCAAGTTCTACGATCGCGAGAATCGTCTGGATTGGGACCGCCTGGCGGAAGTTACTCATCAGTGCATCCGTTTCCTCGACAACGTGATCGACACGTGTGCCTGGCCGCTGCCGGAAATTAATGACGTGGTGAAGCGCACTCGCCCGCTGGGTCTGGGCATCATGGGTTTTGCCGATCTGTGTCTGAGTCTGAAGATTAGCTATGGCTCGCCGGCGTCGATCGATTTGATGGATGAAGTCATGGGCTTTGTTCGTCGCGAAGCCTGGACGGAAAGTCTGCGTCTCGGCGCAGAGCGTGGAGTATTCCCCGAACTCGAAGCCAACCGCGAAGCTTACGCCAAATTCATCTACGACGAGATCGGGATCTCGCGTGAAGTTCCGCTGACCCTGCGTAACTACGAAGTAACGACGATCGCTCCGACGGGCACGATTTCCCTGGTTGCGGAAACGTCTTCGGGTGTCGAACCCAACTTCTCCTGGGCCTATGTCCGCAAAGATACTCTGGGCACGCGCACGTATGTTCATACTCTGGCGGCACAGGCACTCGGAGTGGATGTCGATCAGACCGATCCGGACTCAATCGACGCGGCCGCGGCCTATGTGGTTGAGCATGAGCACGAGTTGCCGTCTTACTTTATCTCGGCGATGTCCATCAGCGCAGAGCAGCATGTGCACGTGCTCGCCGCAGCGCAGCGCAACGTCGACAATAGCGTTTCCAAAACCTGCAACGGCGCAGTCAACGACACGGTTGAGTCAGTCGATCATCTCTATCGCCTGGCCCGGCAGCTCGGCTGCAAAGCCGTCAGTTACTACCGCGACGGCTCGCGCGAAAATCAGGTGCTGACTTCGATGAAGCAGGAGCCGAAGAACGAATCGACAACGGTAGTCACGACCACGACTGTCGTGGCTGCTTTGGAAGAGACCGTTCCGGGAGGCACTGAATCAGAGAACGAAGCGGCCGCCAGGCGTCTGGCGGAAGCGGAAGCCGCGGCGCGCAAGATGGGCGCGATTCGTCTCGAGCGTCCGCGTGAACTGGTCGGCGCCACCTGGCGTATACCTTTCGACGGCCAGAACCTATACGTCACCGTCAATCACGATAACGAGATGATTCAGGAAGTCTTTGCCACCGGCCCCATCAGCGGCGGCGTAGGCATGCTGGCTTCGAAGATGCTGCGCGGCGGATTCGACGCTGCGGAAGTCAGCTACAGCCTGAACAAAGTCACCGGCACCCACGCCGTCTGGTTCAACGAGCGCCTGCTGACCTCCCCCGAACAAGCCGTCGCCGAATGCATCATGATCACCAACCGCCGCCTGAAAGGCCACCCCGACTCCGCCCGTGCCCTCGGCAAACAACAAGGCGCCAATACTACTCAAGTCACCGGCGCAATCATGTCCACCATGATCGGCAAATGCCCCGAATGCTCCGGTCAGTTGGAGCATGCGAGTGGGTGTGATTTTTGTCGGGATTGTGGTTTCAGTAAGTGTAAGTAAGTGTCACGCGACCTCCTCAGGTGTACGTGACTCGATGCCTTAGCATTCTTAAACCTCGGCGTCAGAACTTTGCATGGCCTGTGGCATGCAACGATAAGTCAGTTCTGCGCTTGCCCTAACAGAACTTTCAGATTAATCTCATCTCAAGTCTTGGGTTGCTGTACCAAGCACTCTCACAAGATCGATCTGTTAATTACCATTTAGATCGAGAGTCTGGTAAGAGATGTAAAATCTCCTAGTTAATCGCGCATGCCGAAATACACGAAAAAACGAACGAACAGCCGACTAGGCGACACTATATTGATCCGGGAGGCGAACCCCGATGATCGGAATTTTGTGATCAATCTAATGGTCAGAACGCTGTCACCCTATTATGGTGGGGACCATCGAGCGCATGCCAGAAGAATTTTCTCGACCCATTTGTCAGGTGGTCTTGACAAGATTGGCTATTTTTCGTTTGAACAGCGGATGTTCATAATCACGGTCAACAACAAACGAGCAGGTATGGTTCACTTGGTTGGGAAAAGGCAAGGCACTTTCAAAATAAGTCCGATTATCGTTGCGCCTCGGTTTCGTGGCGGCAACCGGAGAATTGGCGAGCGTCTTCTGTCGCATGCAGAAAAGTACGCCAAGAAACGGGGAGCGCGACAGATATACTGCACGGTTACCCAGATTAACAAAGTGGCATTGAATTTTTTTCTTCAACAGCGATACGTGATCGCGGGAACCTCGGATAGTCATTACAAGCCTAACTTAACCGAAGTGATGCTTTACAAACAATTCTACTCGGACAAGGAATACGAAGCCTTTGATAGAGTTAATATCTCGGTAAGGCGGTGTGGACCTCAGCATGAGCCAGAAGTGCGCAAATTGCTTCTGCAGCAGCTTCCACCCGACTTTCATGGAATCGATAACAGCTGGGTTGATGCTTTATTTGCGGGCTATGAAAGACTGGATTCCAAAGACGTGAACCTTAAATATAAGCTGGTTTATGTTGCTCTGGATCGAAACAAGAATGTTGTGGGAGTTGCTGGTGCCACCCCCAAAAAGGGTGAACCAATAAAGATCATGCCGTTTATCGCAAAATCACTTCCGAGTTTTGTGGCCTTACTGAGTGATGTCCCTTACGAACTTCGAGACCACGGCAGAAAACTATACGTCCACATCATGCCCACGGGTTATCAAGCGGTCGTAATGCAACAGCGTGGTTGGCACCTCGACGCGGCGCTTCCAGGTTCTTACCACAAAAACAAGGTAATGCAACAGTGGTCACTGGATCTATCAGGAGAAAACGTGATGCGCATGATGCGAGTCAAGGGACCCTTTCTGGAACTAATTAGGTCCGGTCGAAAGACCTTAGAGGTTCGAGTGGCATATCAAACAATCAAGAATATTCGGCAAGGTGACCGGATAAGGTTTGCTTCTCGTGATCAGACCGAAGTTGTCGTTGTTAAGGAGATTCGGAATTACCCGAATTTTGACGATATGGCGACGAAAGAGGATTTAGAACGAATCGCGCCGGGAAAAACGGCCCGCGCGGTGGTCGAACTCCTGAAAAAACTCTATCCGCCAGACAGAGAGCGTCTTGGTGTCGTCGTGTTAGAGATCGCGTTGGAAAAATGACAAGTACGCCAAACTCACAGTTCAGCATAGAGTTTGTCGACCCGCTCTTCGCAGTTGCGATTCACCTCGGACTAGCCCATGGGTTATTTCAGGAGACGTGGTTTCAATACTGGCGTATACCTCTCGGGGACGAATGGCTGCACCTTGCAACCTTCCTTTTGGGAATGTTAACTCTTGTTCTCGCTTGGATTGCTTACCACTCATCGATAAGAAAGCGGCCGGTAAAGGCATTTGGACGTTTCACGGTTGATGTAATGCTTGTGATCCTCTACGCGCTGTTGCTGGTCAAATATGCCAATTTGAAAGCTGTGCTTTTGTTATTGTTAGTCGTTTATGCCTTATATGTTGGTTGGGATCTTTTGAAGCGTGGGGAGTATAGCAGTGAGTACTTAAAGACTGACCCTTGGATAAAACGTTATAGGCGCGAGCTAATAACATTCGGATGGTTTGTGGCCTTCGCTGTATTGTGGTTTCTCTATTCAAGGAAGGTGGTAGGTGATGTGTTCGCCCTCCTACTGGCCTATTTTGCGACAATTGCGCACCGGGTTAACAAACAAGTACCTATTTGGGGAACCTTGGGCCGCGCAGCCAACGCGATCTTTGTCCGCGGAAGTGACGCGCAGGAACCGCAGTGAGCAATCATTCGTGTGTTGCACAGCTCAAGGGACATTGCCGGTCTGTTTTCTGAAGGTAAATAATGATCTTCGGTGAGTGCCGTCATTATGTGGCCCGTTCCCCTCAACTCGGCGCGGTGAGATCTTTTTCAAACTCTTCCCAGGCTTTGCCATGATCCTTATTCGCATGATGGGCGGCGAGTCGTTCCGCTAATATTTCTCGATGCCAATCAGGTACCGGAACATCTTCGGGCCGAGCGGCGATGTGGTTCCACAGGGATTGAACGTAGTCGATCTTTTCCTCGACTGAAAGCGAGTCAAAGCCGGGCGGTGGCAGTGGTAATGCTTGCGACATTTTGGAGTTCCTTGGGGCGAAGTATAGCACGGCCTAAACAGCCGATCTAAGAATGGCTCGCGGTAGTGTCAGTTTGAATAAGGGTGTTCAGAGTACCGACTTCAGTCGGGCGTTTATGAGAGAAAAGAACCCAACTGAAGTTGGTACTCTATACGCCGTTAGATTACGACACTGGCCCCTAACCCAGAACGCTTCACTGATCGACGCGTGTTCGGCTATGCTCCTACCAGTATGAGTTCCAAGTTAGATCAACTCACGGCTGATGCAATGAAGCTCCCGCTGAGAGATCGCGTCCAGCTCGCGCAGCGTTTGGTTTCCACGCTTGATGGCGAAGTCGAGCGTGATACCGAAGCTCTGTGGTTTGCAGAAGTTGAGCGACGACTTGAAGAACTTCGCAGCGGGAAGGTCCAGGGTATCAGTGCCGAAGACTCGTTCCGCAATGCGCGCGAAGCTCTCAAGCGATGAAGGTCGCGGCGATCCTAATTCTCTGGGGGTCTTGGAAGGCAAGCATTCATGGATGCTCCGCGTTAGAGTCCCATCGGAAAAGCGGTGACAAGTCACCGCACTCCAAATCTATCGCCTGCTAAAGCGGGCTTTGTTTTGGGGGCGTGATCCTGGGGTGGCGCGCTGCGCGCTTACCCCAGGCTATTTTATTTCACGCTTTCAGCGTGAAGAACCTGAACAGTCACCCACCCGGTACTGACATGATCCTCAAACTAGGGCATCACCAAATCAATGGTAGGGGCTACTGAGGCCCGCTATCAAATTAATGAAAATCTTGTAAAAGCCAGTAACTTGAATTATCCTCGCTGCATTCATAGGGTGGTTTATTAAGAGCTTAATCTCGAAGTACTAATCTGATCCCATTTTTCCGAGCGCTCGTGAATTTGAATCACCAGATCCGAGCAGCGAGAATTAGTTCTAAGGTCCTTTTATGATTCGAGTCTGCCATCGGGAATAACTGAAACCTCAACTCTCGCGGAGGCCATTTCGTCATGGCCCTGACGGCCGGAAGTAGCATAAGTCAATACAAGATTATTGCCCGCTTAGGCTCGGGTGGGATGGGCGAGGTTTATCTTGCGCAGGACGAGCGTCTGCGGCGCAAGGTCGCACTCAAGCTGCTCTTCGAAGAGGTCACCAAGAACGAGGATTGGGTGCGCCGATTCGAACAGGAGGCCTACGCTGCATCGGCTCTCAATCATCCGAACATCATCACCATCTACGAAGTCGGGCAAATGGGCGATTCCCATTTCATCAGCACGGAGTTTATTGACGGCCAGACGCTGCGCGAGCGCTTGAGGCAAAATACTCTAACGGTAAGCGAGGCCCTCGACATAGCGGTCCAGGTTGTCAGTGCTCTGGTCGCGGCCCACACCGCCGGCATCATCCATCGCGACATCAAACCGGAAAATGTCATGCTGCGTCCCGACGGCTATATCAAGGTCCTCGACTTTGGTTTGGCAAAGTTTACAGAGCAGCGCGCGTATGGATCGGCGCCGATAGATAAAGAGGCGGAAACCGAGGCCGCCGTCAACACCAGCCCGGGAGTAGTGATGGGCACGGTCAGTTATATGTCGCCGGAGCAGGCGCGCGGCGCCCACGTGGATGCGCGCACCGACATTTTTAGTCTCGGCGTTCTGCTCTACGAAATGCTTTCGGGGCGGTTGCCTTTTGAAGGCGCGAGTCCGAGCGAGATCATCGTTTCCATAATCCAGAAGAGGCAGAGGCCTCTGGCCCGGTACACGCCGGAGATTCCCCAGGAACTCGAGCGCATTGTCGCCAAGTCACTCAGCAAGAACAGAGATGATCGTTACCAAAGTCTCAAAGATATGCTGATTGATTTGAAGAGGCTGAAGCGGCAATTAGAGTTAGAGGCAGCTCAGGAAGACGAGCTGGATGAAGAGGCTGTCGATTTGCCTCCGCCGGTTTCTGGACGTCAATCGGTGAGCCGCAGCGGGCCGGCGAGAGCCGCCACCGGTCAACAAATAGTTGCGGATACACATCTCACGCTGTCACACCCTTCCAGCGCGCAATACATCGTCAGTGGCATTAAGCGGCACAAGAAGGTCGCGCTCATCAGCGTGGCTGTGGCGATGGCGGCGATTGTCGGACTGTCGTATTACTTCTTCTCACGCCCGCAGATAGATTCCATCGCCGTTCTGCCGTTCAGCATGGTCAATTCCGATCCGGCGATGGAGCAACTTAGTGATGACATAGCACAGCGCGTCATCAACGACCTTTCTCAAATGTCCGGTCTGCGAATCATGCCGTTCAATGTGGTGCAGCAATACAAAGGGAAGCAGGTCGACCCGGCGGCGGTTGGCCGTGAGTTGGACGTGCGCGCCGTCTTACTGGGCCGAATCTTCAAGCGGGATAATTCCTATGTTGTCAGCGTCGAACTTATTGACACTCGTGATAGGCGTCAACTGTGGGGCGTGCAACGTCCGGTAAAGTTGTCGGACTACACCCTGGTGCCGGAAGAGATTGTTACTTCGATTTCAAACGCGGTCGGCGTCAAGGTGAGCGCGGAAGAGAAGAAGAAGAGAGATGCCGAGATGCTGTACGTCAAAGGCCGCAGCGCCTGGAACAAGCGCACCACCGACGGTATCAACGAAGCCACGCGTAACTTTGAACAGGCCCTGGAGCTCTATCCAAACTATGCTCTGGCTTATGCGGGGCTGGCCGACTGTTACAACATGCTAGGGACCTACGGAGCGAAGGCGCCAAAGGAAGTTTTCCCCAAGGCGCATGACGCGGCCATCAAGTCGCTGGCCATCGATAACAATCTGGCAGAAGGTCATGCCGCACTGGCGTACGCAACGTTTCGCGGCGACTGGAAATGGCCGGAAGCGGAAAAAGAGTTCAAGCAAGCGATCAGCCTTAATGACAATTACGCATCAGTGCATCAGTGGTATGCAAACTACCTGGCAGCCCAGGGGCGCTTTGACGAAGCTATCAAGGAGACACGTCGCACCCAGGAGATTGATAAGACGTCGCTGATCATTAACGCTCATTTCGGATTGGTTTATTACCTCGCACATCGTTTCGATGAGTCGATAGCTGAGTGCAAGAAGGCTATCGACCTTGATCCAAGCTTCTTCGTAGCGCGCAGGTATATGGGACTCTCATACGCCCAAAAAGGGATGTACAAAGAGGCTATCGCTGAGTTTGAAAAAGCTGTTTCTGCTTCGAGCGGCTCGCCTTTGATGAGGGCCGAGTACGCCAACACCCTGGCCCTTTCGGGCGATACGAACAAGGCACAGGCCGAGTTGAATAACCTCATCGAGATGTCGAACCAAAAGTACATCTCGGCTTATCACATTGCCGCCATCTACGTTGGGCTCAAGGACAAGGACCATGCATTTGAGTGGCTGGAGAAAGCCTTCCAGGACCGCGCCGACTGGATGGCCTTTCTTAAAGTCGATCCGCGATTCGATAGCCTCAAATCCGATCCAAGATTCACTAATCTCCTCCATCGTATGAACCTTGGTTAAGCAACCTCGGTGGTTAAGAGCGGATCATTTCCATTTGTGGATCAATGGAAGTGCAACTCGCTTAACTGCTGCTGGTATCGCGGAAGCATTGCGTCCTATCGCGAAGCGATTGCGGCCTACAGCCCAGGGTTGCCGCTTCGGCTACCCTGGGTGACCGAATTAAATGGACGAATCAACCGCAACGCGGTTGCGTTCCGTTCGCGCAATTATGACCGAAGGCCCGAAGGGCCGACATGCAATAGCCACGACCGTAAGGTCGTGGACCGTGATCCAATCAATACGATTTGAGCGCCGAAGGTGCGACACAATAAATTGACACGACTCGGGTCGTGTCGGCCCTTCGGGCCTCGGGCGAATTCTCTGCCATCTCCGGAGGCAAGGGATTTGCAGATATTCCGATCGCCAAACTATTTGGCCCGTTTGACTAACGGTGTTCAGAGTACCGACTTCAGTCGGGCCTTTATGCCGAGAAAAGACCCAACTGAAGTTGGTATTCTAAACACCGTGTAATGATCGGGCTACTGCCCGTTCGGGCTACGCACTCAGTGCGGACGCGAGGTCCTCGGTCCAGTCTGATACACTCGCCGCGACTAATTACTAAACTTCAAGGGAGACAGAACATGGCGAAACGCACAGCGAGCGCGGTTTGGGAAGGTACACTGAGAGAAGGCAAGGGCACGGTCACGTTGGGCAGCGGGGCGTTCACAGGACAATACTCTTTCGCTTCAAGGTTTGAATCAGGCACCGGCACGAATCCGGAGGAGTTGATCGGGGCGGCGCATGCCGGATGTTTTTCGATGGCCCTGGCGGCGGGATTAACGAAGGCCGGTTTCAATCCCACGCGAATCAGCACAACGGCAAATGTCAGTCTTGAGAAGGTTGGGGAAGGCTTCAAGATCACGACGATTGACCTCAATACCGAAGCTGAGATTCCGAACATCGAGGAAGCATCTTTTCTCGAACAAGCCGAAGGGGCCAAGAAGAATTGTCCTGTGTCGCAGGCCCTGGCCGGCACGCAGATCACCCTGAATGCGAAGTTGATTAAGTCGGCGGGGGCTTGAGTTGTAAGTCGGGAATCGCTTCTGGACAATCTAGTGACCTGACTCTGAAGTACGCTAAACAAAAGGCGATTTGTATTCAGCCTGCGGAGCAGGCGACAGCGTAAAGCCTGGGGTGGAGCGCAGCGGAACCCCAGGTTTGAGTCAGCAAAAATAAGCAGCCCGCGGGAGCGGGCGACAGAGCGACGGCCTTGCATCTGAGACTTCTGCGGTACGCAACGCGGGAAGTCAGCATGGCCGTTGCCGGCCGCTCTCGCCGGGCTCGAAGTCTTGCTCGAATCCTTCCTGGGGTCTACCTCAGCCTCAGGATTTATGCTGTCGTCCTGCTCCGCAGGCTGGTGGTGTTTATTTCAGCGAACTTTAGAGTCAGGACACTAGCCCTCCCTGACGGTCGGGCTTCTGACACTGTTTCTCGAATTGATCTTTCTTGCCTCGGCTGTTGCGGCTGCGCCGCCTGATGTGCGGAAAGGCTGTGCCTTTTCGAGGGGGCTGTTTGGGTTTATGGGGCTACGCCCCGCGAGTTCTCAACCCGCAGGGTTGCGAGAAAGTAGCCGGAGCGAAGCGGACACGCCGGTAGGGACGACGAATTGAGGGCACCCTGGCAGAGGGGATGCGGAATTGTTCGCGCTGCGCGCTCAAATGCGGACAGGATGTCCGCGCTCCCGGGTAATCGGCGCCTCCGGCTATACAACAGGGACCGGGCCGATTACAGCGGGCACGTGGGGAGATACAACAGGCGCCCCGGTCGATGCAACGGGCACCCCGGTCGATACAACGGGCACCCCGGTCGATACAACAGGGACCCCGGTCGATACAACAGGCGCCTCCGTCGATACAATGCGCACCTCCGTCGATGCAACGGGCGCCTGCAATGGTGGAATGGACGCTTGCACTTGTAGAGCGGGCACCTGCATTCGTGGAATGGGCACCTGCACTTGTGGAATGGGCACCTGCACTCGTGGGAACTCCGACCAGCACTTGTGAATGGCGGCCCGAGTGGCCGCCACGCAATAGCCCCGACCGTTAGGTCGGGGTGAGAGTCACTAACAAAACAATCGAGGCCCGGAGGGCCAGCATGCACGACACCCATGCCGGTCCTTCGGACCTCCTCTTTTTTTATGAATCGTGAACCCAGCCTTGAAAGGCTGGGCTATTTTCATTCGTCTGCTGACGCGGACTGAGCCCTCCCTCACGGTCGGGCTACTGCCCCGCTTATCGTCGGCTGCTCCACGTGCTTGGGCGACGGTGTTGATGGAGCACTACTCAGTGATTCCCAAGTTGACACCCGTCCGCAACGTGGGGTCAGGCCCCAGTTCCAGCTGTATTGGGGCGGTTCGTCTTCGCGCTGGGAAATAAACCTGAAGATCTATTTTGCCGGCGGGAAGATTGCGCAGAAGATATGATCCTCGTGGTGAGGTCACCGCTTCAGATTTTCCGGCGAGGACTTTGGCCCCTCCCACAACCTGATCTGTTTCAGGATCAAACCGGCCGTTACTATTTCTATCGATATAAACAATCCCTGAGACTGCGCGCTGGGCAGCGAACGGGAGGTCCAGGTAGAAGCCCTGCAACGGATTGATCGTGATGGGCCAGATTAGGTTCACTGGCAAGCTGAAGTTTTCAGGTAACGTCGCCGGATCAATTTCCAAAATGTATTTGCCTGGCGCGAGATTGCGAAACTCATAGCCGCCGTTGCCGTCCGCAATCCGGATCGTCTGCTTGCTGCCCGGAGCTGTGGGAACATTACCGTCAACCGCGCGCAAGGTAAGCTTGACGGCTCCCAGGCCCGGGGCTTCTCCGGCCGACTGTTCGCCGCGAAGGAATAAGTCATTAAAAATTCGACCAGCAACAAAGCCGCTGTTCGTTAACCCGAAGTTGAAGTTGATTGTCTGGCGTGGCGCAAGCGAGAGGTGTTGCGATGTCGCTGTGCTGGCACGCAGAGTTACGCCGAGATGGTCGGAGATTAAGGCGATATCGAAATCTCCCGGTTCCAGGGCGCCGAAGGTAAAGTCGCCGCGCGAACCGGTCACGACACTCTTGCTCCCGTCCAACTGAATATTCATTCCAGCCACTCCCTGCTCATCCGGGTCTTGCTGGCCGTTGCTATTTAGATCCATGAAGACGCGACCTTGAATGCGCCCACGACCGAGCCCGAGCAAGCTCGAAAACTGAAAGCCGCCGCCGCTTCCGGCCCCGAAACGGTGGGCGTAGCTAACGGTCAGCGCGGTATGGCTGGATGTGCCGCTGAACGTGAAGACGCGGGATGCGCTTACCTGCACCGAGTTGGCCGCATCGATTCTGAGATTTGCGCTCACTGATGTTGCCAGGGCGCGCTGTTCGCCAGCGCCAAACTTCCCCGCACTGTAAGTCATGTCCGCCGCTACATTCAGGCGAGTGAATGCAGATTGAAATCGCACCCCCGCTTCGCTGTTGCGGGTGAGCGGTAGTTGGATTCCATTGAGAAGCAGCGGCAGGGCATCTCGATTCGTCAGGAAGAAGCGTTGGGGATCGGCGGCGAAAGCCGCACGAAACTCGAGCGGCAGCAGCGCCGGATTACGCAGGATGAGACTCTCCAGAGAGGAAGTATTACTCCGGTAATTGACGAAGCCGGTGACAGAGCCGCGCTTCCATGTGTAGCGAAGTTGTTCACGTACACTAATGCCTCGATTCATCTGCGAATCGGTGTTTGCTTCACGGCTTTGAATCAACCGAACTTCCAGGTTGTTACTCAAATGACGACCGATAAGTTGGTCATACTTGATGACGGCACTGCGAGTTTGCAGATTGAGCAGGAAGGGAACCAGGGCGGAGGTGGGCGCACTGATCGTCTGTTGATTAATGCTAAAGCCCAGATGCGCTTTTCGAGTAGGACTGTAGTTCGCGCTGACAACAAACTCCTGGCTGTTCAATTGAACGCGCCCGGAACCAAGCCGCGGTGCGTTTGTGGTGCGGTTGTAACTAGCCATCGCATTGAAGCGTGCGTTCGGCTGCCACTGCAAGTTGAATGCAGCGCTCGTATGTCCTCCTGCCTGAGCGCCGATGGCAATCATTGGAGAGCGGCTGTCGAGGTGAGAGACCTCCCCATTGAAAGTGAACGATCCACGCCGCAGGTCTAGTCGCGCCCGCCACGATAGACCGCCATTGCCGTACGCCATCTCGCCCTCGGCGTTCGTCTTATCATTGGGTGAGTAGCGCACGTCGGTTTGCAGAACCAGACCGCCTTTCGGTTTGTCTAAGCTTGATACGCCGGCGGCATTATGGCTCGGCGCAACGAAAAATATCCCTGAACGAATGCGCAACGACTTGCTGCTAATTAGGGGAATGATTGCGCCCGCAAGACGGCCCTCGCCTTTATTAAAGAGCGTCAGTTGCGGCCGCGCGTTGCCGGCGAAGAGCTCGATGCCGTGCCAGCGCGAGTTCGGCGTCGAGACGAAATGCAGACCTCGCAGCGTGTAACCACTGAAGCCGAGTGGTGAAATTTCCAATTCGCTATCCAACAAATCCAGCCTGGTCGTGGGAGAATCGAAACCAATCTTCAGACGATTCGCTCCGAAGCTCACTCCCAACGGCAACGTCAGCGCACGATCGCCGCCACCAAAGAAACGAAACATCTCACTGCTTATGCGCAGCGTGCGTTTATTCGCGAGCTGTTGACGGTAGTCAAAATTGAAACGCAGGACCGAAGGACCTCCGTTCAAACCCGGTGTGAAAGAAAAGGTCGATGAGCCTGAAGAGAATTCAGGGTGTTCGGCTCGCCGCTCCTCTTCGGTTTTCGGAGGCTTGACGACTACTGGGCGTTCCACGTCGATGGCATAAGTCGTACGGCCGTTCTTTCCCGAAATAATCAGGATAGTAGCGCCGATCATCAAACCGGTTATGACGACGGTGCGGTCTCCTTTGATCTCAGCGGTGGCAATGTCCGGATCGATGATTATCGCGGAGGCGATGGGGTCATTCGAAGTGATTTCGCGAGTCTTTCCAGCGGGCACTTGAATACGCTGTGCATAGTCATGTTTCGGGTCCGGGGGAAGGATCTCCTGTGATTTGAATTGCAGGGCCAATCTCTTGCCGGTAGCGTGCCAGGCTTCAGAGAAGGCTGAAGCAACATTGTCCACAAGTGGCAACGGAACGCCTATAGAAATCACGAGCACAAGGATGCAAGTGAATCTCAATCGTCGCCATTTAGTTGTCTTGAGGGTTCTCCGGCGTGCCTTCATTGTTCAAGATCTTGGGCAAGGTAAAGGGCTGACTTGAGCGTGCAGACCGCGTGTCACTGTTGGGTTAGTGCAGCAACGCTGGTACCGGTCTCAAAGGGAACTTCATAAACCAGCGTGGCTGGCGTCATTCCCGCGCGGTCATAGCTGAGCGTGATCAGCGCCGTGTAGCGGCCCGGCACAAGCTCACCCACCCAAGCGGTTTTGAAAGAAGCTCGTTGGCCCGGCATGTAACGTTTCTCTTCGATCTTGCCGCGCCCGGCCAACTTCCCGCATGCATCAAGAATAGCGAAGGCCCCGTGCACTCGAGCGTGCGACGTGCTGCGATTGCGCACATCAAGATTCATTTCCAACGGAGAGGCGACGGTCGGCGGTGATATCTGTCCGGTCATGATCTCAACGTTGTATTCAGTGGCGTCCTGGGTAGTGAGCGACAGCAGACCTTGCAAGCGTACCGTGATGGCGGCTTGAGCAGTTCCGGTGGTCTGCGGAGAAGAATCTACGGGCTGAGTCTCAAAAACCGGCGCAGTGTAATAGCCTCCAGTCGCGTCCTTGGGAACGGTGATGATCGCATTAACATTCCCGGAAGTATGCGGCTCAATGATGAACTCGGAAGGCGTAAACTGGACCCATAACGACGCCGATCGCGGGAGCGTGCCGGCCCGGCCCGTTAGGCGCTGATTACGATCGTTATACCAGTAGTCGTTAACTGAGCAATGCACGCGCAGGCGCGCATTGGTGCCGTTGGTAAGCGTAAAAGTGTTGGTGTAAGTAGCCCCACGCTTAACTGTCGCGTCCATCATTGCCGGTGACAGAGACAGGGATTGCGCGTGCAGCGAATCGGTGACGCAAGCCAGGAGGATCATGAGGGTGGCCGCAAAAAGGATTGTTAGGTTCTTCATTTCTTGAACTCCATATAAAGGAAACGCTCGCCGTTCGATTCCAAAGTTGTTCGTTGGCCCAACTGTTTAGGACGAAGCTTCAGGTATCGAGCCCGGCGAGCGATCCGGTCCGTTCTTGTCAAAGACGCGAGTTAGGGAACGGAGATGGTATAGACGAGGTTAATACTGCGCCCACCCGCATTGGCATTTGCAGTGTTGTTGTCGTTAAAAACTTTTACGCCGACGTAGCGGGTGATCGGTGTACCGGTGGTTGCTGTGTCGGTAAAAGCTGTGGCGCCCGTGGTCAGAACCGTTGCACTATTTATCGAAGCGGTACTGCCTTCACGTGCCGCTGCCTTGGAAGGCGCATCGTCGCTAACGGCCTGCTCAACTTTGATGCTGGCCGCTGAGTAGCCTACGAAGCCAGAGAAGTTCGGCGTCAGAGTGATTGGCGTCGTGTAGAGGAAGCCGCCCGAGACTGCCGTTTTGGTGACGTTGGCTGAAGGAGTGCCAAGACCCAGACCATTGACGTTCCCGAAGTCGAGCGTGAAGGTCCCACTGCCCGCGGTGCCGCCCACTGTAACACCGGCTACATCCGATGAAATATCCAAATTAAGTGCGCTTTGCACGGTGGCTGATACGGCCAGATTCGATGTGGACGGCGATGTGTCATAGACAGTGCCTTGCGCTGCAGCGATTCCGGCGAAAGCGAAAACTGCTGCGACCAGCACTAAAAGACGAACGGGTGTTTTGAAAGTCATAAGAAAGTTTCTCCTGGTAAAATCGGGGTATGGTTGGCAAACAATTGAATAAGCGTTTCCGTTTGATCACTTGTTCTGAAGACTATGGCGGTTTTTCTACCCATGGGGGGCAGCCGACACAGCGCTGACGATTGGAACATCGGCAATCGTTGTACCAATGGATTATCCGGTCACTCAATCCGGCTGGAAAAATGCGAGAGTACTGATAAAGCTGAAGCATTGGCGTAATACGGGCCCGCTTTCGAATCTCAAACTGTCAGTGAATTATGTAATCTTTGATTGGGAGGAAAGGGACGACGAGGGACGAAAGGCCGGGAAGAAGGGAACCGTGTTCCCGAATCCCCGGTCACGCTGTTTCGGCCAGAATGGTCTGAGGGGCCCGGTCTACGTGTGGGACTGATCCGCAAGCGCCTTGTGATCCGTTCGTTTAATTCAGCGGTGGTATCTTTTTCAAAATATTCCCAGTCTTTACTCTGATCCTTATTCGCATGATGGGCTGCGAGTCGTTCCATCAATATTTCTCGATGCCAATCGGGTACCGGAACATCTTCCGGTCGAGCGGCGATGGTCCCAGAGAGATTGAACGTAGTCGATCTGTTCATCGACTGAGAGCGAGTCAAAACCGGGCGGTGGCAGTGGTAATGCTTGCGATATTTGTGAAGTCCTTGTCGCGAAGTACAACACGATGTAAACAGTGAATTGTAAATCATGAATGAAGGACTGGCGCCCTCCCTTACGGTCGAAATACCGCCCGTTGGCCAACGCAAATGGCGACCGACCAGCGTTCTTGCGGCAGAGCCGCGGAACAGGCGCCTTGGTGGAGATAACCAGCACCCCGATCCGTACCAAAGGTGAATCACTAACAAAACAATTGAGGCCCGAAGGGCCGGCATGTATGGCACTCATGCCGATCCTTCGGACCACCTCTTATTTCAAACATTCCCAACCACGACCTGACGGTCGCGGCTATTTCATGACGGCCCATCGGGCCTCAATATTGGGATTATTCCCAGCTCACGGTCCAAAACGTCGGCGGTATTCGCTTGAAGAAATAAACGCTTTCACCATTTCGGAAGTGACAAAGTTACCGCCTGCGTTATTAAGTTTGGTCACCCAAAAATTATAACCCGTAAAGTTTCCGTCCGGAGCGTCGTTTGGATCTCTTCTCAAGTAGCCAAAGTACTCCATCTGCACGAAGCTGCGATTCATCTCACGTGCCTGGAAAGTTGAGTTCTGAGTGACATCGAGCAACGCTCGGCCGCGCGCGCCGGCGTCGTTCGCAGTTGTCGCGCTACCGAATTCGGCGATCGCATTATTACGCTCGGTTGATGTCGGAGTGATAGCGGCATGCACAAAGAGCTTATCGACATACTGCGTGGGCGTGTCGGTGTTTGGATATAAGCCGACAAACTCCGCGCGGGTGACAAAGTTCCGCATGAACACATCGCGATTGTCGCTTAATGTTTGCTGCCAGTTGCCCTGGCCAACGACTAACCCGCGCTGCATCGCCTGGGTGTCCCGCTCGAACTCGGCAAACCCTGGCATGTTGTTCGTCAAAGGCCGATCGAGGGCCGCCACATAAAAACTGCGTACCAGATTCCCCGTCGATTGAAATTCAATCGAGAGGAAAAACGCCGCCGAAGTATTGATGCGCGCGACATCTGTACATTGAGGCTTAGGCGTGCAGTTATTGATCCCGCCGGCCCAGAATGACAGACCCGCTGCATCAGCTTCACGATTCAGGAAGTCCCGGTAATGCTGCCGCACAAAGGCATCCGTGTCATCGTTCGCGTTCGGCGCCGGAGCAGTAGAATCGTTAATCGTCACGGTTGCGCTCGATGGTATCGTGAACGCCGCGCCCACGCCGGTCAGATTTGACAGGTTCACCGTGAACATTTCAGGTCCTTCAGTGTAGGAGTCCTGAGCAATGGGAATCATGAACGTCTTCTGCGTTTCCGTTGCCGCAAACGTTAACGTTCCCAACGTCAAATCAAAATCACAGCGGGCCGAAGCCATGCCGCTGTTGAGCGTGCCGCACCCGCTCGGCGCGCCTGTGTCGTCCGTCGCATAATCGACCGTAACCGGAACCGAGAGGTCGCCCGTGCGATTGACTGTGATGGTTACGAAACCGGAGCTCTCGTTGACCGGGTAGTCCCCGAGGCTAAGGCTGATTAGCGGCCGATTGTTAACTAACTGACCGCCAGAGAGTGTGCCGCTGCCAGCGGCGAAGTTCACGTCACCGCTGTAATCGGCTGCGATTGTATGCGTGCCCGCAGTCAACGCTGAAGTTGAAAGCGTAGCCACGCCGCTCCCGTTCAGAGTTACCGGCGAACCTGAATTAGTACCGTCGATCTTGAATTGCGCGGTACCCGTCAAAGCGCCGGCGGTTGAAGTCACCGTGGCCGTGAAGGTCACGTTCTGACCGAGGTCCGATGGATTGAGGGACGAAGATAGTGCAGTCGTCGTAGCCGCTTTCTGCACTGTCAGAGTGAAACTCGCGTCCGTGTTTGTGCCGCAGTTGTCCGTAGCGCGGATCACGATGGTATGCGTGCCGACCGGAGCGGCATTACTGATTGATACGACTCCAGTGGTGTTGTTCACGCTGATCGTGCCCGTGTAAGTGCCTTGCGACTGCACCGCGATGGACGAGACACTTACGTTATCTGATGGCCCGGTGGCCGGATTGATAGTGATGGCTCCTTTGAAAGCCGTAGTTTGAGTTTGATAAGTCAGCACCGGCGGAGTGTTTGCTGTCAACGTGGTCGCCGCCGAGGCTGCGCTGGCGCAACCGCTGGCTGTCACCACGACGGTGTAACTGCCGGACGCCGTGGCGTTGTAGGTTTGCGCCGTAGCGCCGCCGATGGGATTTCCATTCAGATACCACTGATTGCCGCTCGCGCTGCTCGAAGTCAGCCCTAAGCTCGAGCAGAAGGTGGTCGAGCCCGTGGGCGTGATCGTCGGCGTCGCCGGAATCGGATTGACGGTTACCACTGTCGCTGCCGATGCTGGACTGGTACAACCGCTCGCGGTGGTCGTGACCGTGTAGTTGCCGGACGCCGTGGCGCTATACAGCTGACTCGTGGCGCCGCCGATGGGATTTCCATTCAAGAACCACTGATTGCCGCTGGCGCTGCTGGAAGTCAGCCCGACACTGCCGCCGGCGCAGAACGTGGTTGGGCCACCCGGCGTGATCGTTGGCGTTGCCGGAATTGGATTAACCGTTACTGTCGTCGCTGCCGAAGGAGCGCTCGTGCAGCTATTTCCATTGGTAACTTTGACAGTGTAACTACCTGAAGCCGTGGCGCTATACAGCTGACTAGTAGCGCCGCCGATTGGATTTCCATTTAGAAACCACTGATTGCCGTTAGCGCTGCTCGATGTCAGCCCCACGCTGCCTCCGGCGCAAAATGTGGTCGGGCCGCCGGGCGTGATCGTCGGCGTCGCCGGAAGCGGATTGACCGTGACCACGGTGGCTGCTGACGCTGCACTGGAGCAACCCGTCGCAGTGGTCATGACCGTGTAGCTGCCGGCCGCCGTGGCGACATAGATCTGACTCGTAGCTCCGCCGATTGGGTTTCCATTCAAGAACCACTGATTGCCGCTCGCATTGCTCGAAGACAGCGAGACGCTGCCGCCGGCGCAGAAGGTGGTTGGGCCGCCCGGCGTGATCGTCGGCGTAGCCGGAATCGGATTGATCGTTACTGGGGCTGAGTTCGCCACGATGCAGCCGTTCGGTCCGGTGACGGTCAGGCTCAGGGTGACGGTGCCGGAGGCGCCGGCGGTGTAAGTAATGCTCTGCGTGTTCGTAGCGGAGGTGATGGTTCCGTTGGTAATGCCCCACGCGTAGGCGGTCATGCCGGCCGGGCCGGATGCGGTGTTGCCGGTCGTGTTCGCGCAAACAGCCGCCGGAGACGGCGTGATCGTGGCCAGGGTGGTGCTGCAATCGACGTCGTTGAAACAGGCGGTGGCATCATTGAGCGTCGGAGTGGCGTTCGGGTCGGTGGTGGCGAAAAACGCTTTGTACTCGATGAATCGGAAATTGTAGAACTGCGGAGAGAGAGAGGCGGGCGAGGTGGTAAAGAAGGTCGCCGCCGTGCCGTCCGGGCCGACGAAGTTGAACGGACCGTTGACCGAGTTCGACCCCGCGAGCTGGAACTGCAGTGACGTGTTTGCCGGCACCGTGGCGTTCCATGAGAACGTTGACCAGATCGGCGTGATGCCGCCGGCTGGGTTGGCGTCCTTTGGCGAAGAAACTAAGTTGCCGGACGCCACGTAGCCCGTCTGCATATAGGTCTTGAAGTTAAAGTCCCTGGTCGTATCCGCACTCCACGTCCCGCCGCTGTCGGCTGAAAGCACTCGCGAACCATTGGCATAGGTGCTTGGGCTGGAGCGAATCCAAAAATAGCCGCTACCCGCCGGGGCGGACACAGGACGCAAGATCAGAGCGTATTGCGTTCCGGAGATCAGAGTCGCCGGTGAGCCAAAACTCGCCGTATAGGTAACGGTCGACCCGCTTGCAAAGGCGGAGCCGGGAATCGTCGCGGATGCGAGGTCAGCGCCAGTGGGTAGACCGGCGCTCGTGTTGCGAACTGAAAGCGTAAGATTCGGTGGAGTAGCTCCGCAACCGTTGCAGAAGAGTTGGACATCGGCTTTTGCGAGCAACCCGTTAACCGCCGGAATGAAGCTCTGACCCGTCCAATTGGGGGTGCCGAAGCCCGTCCCGGTCGTCGTACCAGCGGTGTTCGACTGATCAACAGCCGGCGCGTTCGACAAGGTGACGTCGCCAGGGCTCGTGTTCAAGTCGACGTTAGTGGAAACACCGGTGAGGAAATCACTCTGCGTCGTATCGGTCACACAGGCGCTCGTCGGAGCCGCGGCCAGCGAGAAGTCCTGCGTCGTCGTGCCGCCGTCGGTCACCACGATCGATGAGGCGGAAGCGGAGACTGCTCCCGGGAAGCTCGCCGTAATTAATGGATAGGTTCCCGCGGGGATGCTGGTGAACGAGTAAATGCCGGAGCCGTTGGTGGTGGTCAAGCGCGCTCCCAATTCCACAGTGGCGCCTACGATCGGCGCGCCGCCGGGATTGGTGGTCACCGTGCCGGAGATTGTCCCGCCAGCTCCCACCTGCGTGCATTCGGCAAATCGGAAGGATCCGAACTTAGTCAACCAGCGATGGTTGAACGTCTGGTCGGCCGGATTGGCGTACTCGGTGGTGTACCAGAACGTACAGCCATCCGGATCGAGCGTCATCGCGCTGTAATCACCCCAGCGGGTCGTGCCTGTCTGCGAGGCGGTTCCGGTGAAGAACGTCTGCTCGGTCTTGCTGAATGTGTTGACCGGATCGGCCGCCAAACGGCCGGCATACATTATCGAGGGAAAGACCGTTCCGTTCGATGTGCTGTAGCCCATGGCCATGTTGCCGGCGCGGTCCAGCGCCAGACTCGGCATAAAGCGGTTGATGACGTTGGCGCCATCGGGATCCCATGTCGTCGCCTGCGGCAGCGAGCCGGCGACCGTGCCGCCGGTGACGTCCACCTGGTACCAACGTGGCGCTGCAAGCCCCGACGTGTTCCCGCGGCGGACGGTGTGCGGCACCCACAACGATTCGGTCCCGCCGAAGTTCGTGTATTGGTTCTGCACCATCGCCCGGATTTGCAGCACGTCGAGGAGCGTTGCCGTGACTGGCTGCGCCGCATTGGCGACGGCCGCGTTGGGCCAACTGGTTGCGGCCAGGGGAACGTCCGGCCCGGTGAAGGTCGACAGCGAAATCTTGTCCCAGTCGACGTGGAATTTGTAGACCGTCAGCGCGTTTAGAAACTGCTCGGTGGACAGGAATAGATTGGGTCGCCCGGGTGGCGGCGTGCCGGTCTGCAAGCGCGCGTTGCTCGGCATGACCGCGAAATCGCCGCCCGGGATGTCGAAGGATACTACCTTCACGGTCGGACTTCCGGCATACATCTGCGCTTTGTTGAAGGCCCAGGCGCGCGCGGTTTTGAATGTGGAGCCGGCGCCGAAGGAGAACATGTTCGCCGACATGTAGAGACCGTCCGGCCAGATTCCCAACTTCGGATAATCGTTGAGACTGTCCGCGACTTGAATCGAGTAGAAGTTCCAACCGCCGGTAATCGGATTGCCGGTCTTCGAAGCGGCGATGCACTGGTAGGCCGGCGCAACGACATTGCCGTTTATATCAGTCAAGAATGCGAAGTCGGTAATGACCCAACGGTCCTCGAACGTGTCGTAAAGCACGACCGGATCCCCAAAGTTGTTGGTGTCGCATAGATTCCCGAAGTTGCCCTGACTCATAAAGGTGTCGAAGGTAAACGCGGCTTCCTGAAATCCATCGGACTTGCGGAAAATGCCGATCGAAGTGTTGACGGTCTGGATGTAGTCGTTGGGACCGACGTCGCCGTTTGTATCAGGCGGACTACCGGCACCCCAGTTGAAGCGGTCGAGGCCCTCAAAGACATTAAGCGGCGCAGGCGCGGGCGCGCTCGGCCCGCCGATCGCCGGCATAGATGGCGTAGACGGGGGCGTCGCAACTGTGCCTGGAGCGAACGCCGGATGCGGCTCCGGCTCTTCGGGTTCGTTGCGCTCGCGCGGCGTCGGTCTACGACGCGAGAGAGTGCGCAGATCGCCGTCGAACGAGTCCGCCCTGGTCAAGCGTTCCTCTCTTGGTTTGCTTCGCTCTTTGTCTTCCTGGGAACGATTCTCGGCTTGCAAATCTCCTTGAAGGCTCCCCACCTGCGATGGTTGTTGTTTGGCCAGGTCGCCATTGTTCGACGTTTGTCCGAGTATCGCCCGCGAGGTTGGCGCCACGGATGACCGCACCGCAGGCGTGGGCGGATCAACGAAAAGCTCTGCTTCTTCTGCGGCGTTTGCGCTTTCGCTTCGAGGAAGACTCCTGCTTGCACCCGGCGTCAATTTCTTGCTTTCAGTCAGTGCCCTCGGGAAGGGCCGCACGGACTCTTTCCTTTCGGCCGGCTTCGGCGACTGTGACAGCGCTACTGTTGAGCGAGGCGGCCCACCACCTGGTCGCGAAGTCCGCAACATTGATGATCCGAATACGGAAACTGCAATCGCGGCCAACGCCAACCAAAGTGTCAGAGGCCGGATGATGCGACGACGCGAAGGTTGAGTAGACACACGAGTACTGCGAACAGGCGAACGGGTAGACGAATGCATAGCGCTTCTCCTTAAGCGGGCAAGCAAGTATTTGGGGCGTATGGTTGGTTTAAGTCGCTGACGACGATGATGGGCGAGGATTAATCCGAAGGGCGAAGCGGAATGATTATCGGCATCGAGACCAAACGTCTCGAAAAACCCTGATTGACTTGATGCATTAAAGAATGCCGGTTGACTCTGCCGAGACAACTGACAGCGCAACATTGCGCGTTTAGAAAGCAGCGAGTCTTAAGTTTAATGAAGGTCTGCCCGCTCGTAGATGAACGCCACAACAATATACACGAACGGTGCCGCTGTAAAGCTCTAAATGAAAAAGTCTGTAATTTGGCAACCGACGAGGAGTTTCATCCCATCGACGATAGAGCCGATCACTGCCGCTTAATTTATTGCCCGACTGTTTGTCCTGGAGCCTTCAGATTGAATGCTAAAAGGCCTATTGCCGATGCACAATATATCCCGCAGTTGACATATAGCGCGTATCAGCGTAAGGTGAGAGTCGAACCGAGTCCAGCTTACTCCGCTCTCAGCTCCTCTGGCATTTTCCAGATCACCTGATACTCCACAGCTCAATTACCAGAAAGCCAACGCTTCATCGTTCCCCCAATCGGCACCGCCAGCAAGTCTTTCAAAAGCAGTCTGACCACCGTGTCCATAGGGCGAACTTTGAAGCACATTTGAAGCACGTTTAAGGAACAATCAGCTTATGACGACGAATATCACACCATTACACGACCGCATCATTGTTAAGCGTATTGAAGAAGGCGAGCAGATTCGCGGCGGCATCATCATCCCCGATAGCGCGAAAGAAAAACCGCAGGAAGGCGAAGTAATCGCCGCCGGCGAGGGCAAATACAAAGAAGACGGAACACGTCAACCTCTGGATGTTAAGAAGGGCGATCGCGTTCTGTTTGGTAAGTACAGCAGTTCCGAAATCAAGATCGACGGTGAAGACCTTCTGATCATGCGCGAGGACGAGATTCTGGGAATCATCACACGCGCTGGTGCGGCTGCTGGTGGTAAGAAGGGCAAGTAGGCTCGGGTTAACGCGACCTTTGGGTGCGTTTGAACCAGGACGCAAATAAACAATTTGCGCTACAACGGCAAACTGAAGTTTGCCTTACAAATTTTGATTTGGAGAGAAGATAAGTTATGGCAAAGCAAATAGTTCATGGTGAAGAGTCTCGGGCGGCAATCCTGCGTGGCGTTAATCAACTGGCCGATGCAGTGAAGATTACACTCGGCCCCAAAGGACGCAACGTTGTTCTGGGTAGATCGTACGGCAGCCCGACAATCACTAAAGACGGTGTGACCGTCGCAAAAGAAATTGATCTAAAAGACCCTCTCGAAAATATGGGCGCGCAGATGGTGCGCGAAGTAGCTTCAAAGACCAGCGACATCGCCGGCGACGGTACTACCACCGCCACCGTTTTGGCGCAGGCGATTTACCGCGAAGGCGTGAAGACAGTCGCCGCGGGTGTAAACCCGATGGCCCTGAAACGTGGCATCGACAAAGCAGTCGAGCGCGCGACCGCGACAATCAAGAAACTATCCAAGCCGGTTGCCGGCGACATGATTGCGCAGGTCGGGACCATTTCGGCAAACGGTGACGCGGCCATCGGCGAGCTGATCGCCGAAGCCATGGAAAAGGTCGGCAAAGACGGCGTAATCACCGTCGAAGATGCCAAGACGATGGAAACCGACCTGGAATTTGTCGAAGGGATGCAGTTTGATCGCGGCTATCTGTCTCCTTACTTCGTCACTGACGCCGAGAAGATGGAAGCAGTCCTGCAGAATCCAGTCATTCTAATCAGCGAGAAGAAGATTGCTTCGATGAGAGACTTGCTGCCGATTCTCGAGCAGGTCGCGAAGTTGAGCAAGCCGATTCTGATTATCGCGGAAGACGTTGAAGGGGAAGCCCTGGCGACTCTGGTCGTCAACAAACTGCGCGGAACGATTAGCGTGGCCGCGGTTAAGGCGCCAGGCTTCGGTGATCGACGCAAAGAGATGCTGCAGGACATTGCGATTCTGACGGGCGCCAAAGTCATCAGTGAAGACCTCGGCATCAAACTCGAGAACGTCACGGTCGACGACCTGGGCAGAGCCAAGAAGGTCACCATCAACAAAGAGAACACCATCATCATCGATGGCGCCGGCAACACCGACGATTTGAAGGGTCGAGTGAAAACGCTGAAGGCCCAGATTGAAGACAGCTCGTCTGACTATGACCGTGAGAAACTGCAGGAGCGCCTGGCGAAACTCGTCGGCGGAGTCGCAGTGATTCGCGTCGGCGCGGCCACTGAAACTGAACTTAAGGAAAAGAAGGCGCGCGTTGAAGATGCGATGAACGCGACCCGCGCAGCTGTTGAAGAAGGCATTGTCGCCGGGGGCGGCGTCGCCCTGATTCGCGCGGCGAAGGCCCTGGACAAGTTCAAGATCTACGATGCCGATAACGACGACACGACCGGTGATCCGGACGAGCAGGTTGGAGTCAGTATTGTGAGGCGCGCTCTTGAAGAGCCTCTGCGACAGATTGTGCAGAACGCCGGTAAAGAAGGCGCAGTGATAGTCGAAAAAGTTCGCGCAAGTAAAGACCCGAACTACGGCTATAACGCTGCTACTGAAACTTTCGAGGACCTTGTGGCCGCGGGGATTATCGATCCCGCGAAAGTCACGCGTTGCGCGTTGCAAAACGCTGCATCAATCGCGGGCTTAATGCTAACAACTGAGGCCCTTATTTCTGAGCTACAGGAAGATGATAAGCCACGGGCAATGCCCGGCGGCATGGATATGTAATCCCAAAACCGTCCCCACACTTCCTTTGGTAAATTGGGGAGCTCCATCTCGCATGCGGCTTCTGTTATGTCCCACACGGGAAAAGGTAAGAAACTATGAGTACGAAACTTTATGTCGGTAATCTATCTTTTGAGACTTCGAAAGACGATCTGCAAACAATGTTCGCCAAGGCCGGTACGGTCGAAAGCGTAGCGGTGATCGAAGATCGTGAAACAGGCCGTTCACGCGGCTTCGGATTCGTTGAGATGTCAACGAAGGAAGAAGGCGCAGCTGCAATTGCGCAGTTCAATGGTAAGGAAGTGGGCGGCCGCGCACTGAACGTCAACGAAGCCCAGCCACGCGAAGATCGCGGTGGTGGTGGCGGCGGTCGCAACGGCGGCTCGCGTTACTAATTCCCCAAGGGCGCGTCCGACAAAAGTCTTCGGCGAAGTTTCTTCGCCGGAGGCTTTGTCTTTGTGGGGACACATTATCTGTGAGCAAGTTTGGAACCAGTAATCAACCAGC
>JAWVDF010000066.1:0-10062 GCA_033857635.1 Blastocatellia bacterium | reverse complement strand
TTCATCGCTGGGATCAGGTCGTTATGTCAGTTGCAGCCCGCAAAGCGGGCGACAGACTGTCCGGTTAATCGCGTGATCGCGAGTGCATTTCTGTCGCCCGTTTCACGGGCTCGGCCTGTTTTCTGCCGATGATCCCAGCACTAATGTGCTGCGCTACTCTCGGTCGTCCGCTCCGCGGACTGCGCTTTAACCGCTTTCATGAATAATGCGGGCTAGGGCGCCAGCACCACAGCTTCACCTTTGATAAGAACTTCGCCACTCTGGTTCTCGCAGATTGTTTCCAATGTCACGATGGGTTTGTCGTCTCGGATACTCATTACCGTCACGCGCGCGGTGACTGTGTCGCCGGGATAGACCGGCGCCAGGAACCGCGAATTCTGACTTAGATAGATTGTGCCGATCCCAGGAAGCTCAGTTCCCAGCACAGTGGAGATCAGTGACGCCGCCAACATCCCGTGAGCAATGCGGCGACCAAATCTCGTGGTCGCGGCGTATTCGTCGTCGAGATGAATCGGGTTGCGATCTCCAGACAGTTCGGCAAAGGCGCGGATGTCAGCGTCGGTAATCGCTTTAGTTAAGGAGGCGGTATCTCCTACTTTGAAATTCATGCTGTTTCTATCTCGAAATACTGGCCACAGAGTTGGGCGTTGGAGCCCGTGTCAGAAGCCCGACCGTGAGGGAGGGCCAACAACTGCAGGCACATTCGCGGCAAATTGCCATGTTGATGCGATGGACAATCGTCGCTAGAGTTGCCCTCCCTCACGGTCGGGCTTCTGGTACACTCTCATCCTGGGCTATTACATTTCGCGCCGTTGGCGCTGGCGAAATCCTTGGCCGGTCAGATGCGCGTCTCCCGCCCCGCCCAGTATGCGTCGCGCATCACTCGCTTGAGCGTCTTCCCGGCAGTGCTGCGGGGAAAATCTTCCAGGACCACGACGGCCTGAACGCGCTGAAGCTTGCTATCGACCCGCTCGTTAATCCAGTCGCGCAACCCGTCTTCAGTGACCGTGCCGTTCTCGCGCAGAATCACCGCGGCCATCGGCGTCTCGCCCCACTTCTCGCTGGGAACGCCGAACACGGCGGCTTCGCGCACGGCCGGATGTTGCACAATGATCTCTTCGATGTCGCGCGGAAAGACATTACAGCCGCCGCTGATGATCAAGTCCTTCATGCGATCGACCAGGAAAAGAAAACCATCTTCATCGACGTAACCAAGGTCCCCGGTGTGCAACCAACCATTGACTATCGTTTGCTCGGTTAGGTCGGGCCGTTTGTAATACCCGGGCATCAGAGCCGGCCCGCGGCCAACGATCTCGCCGACTTCACCGACGCCCGCTTCTCTGCCGTCCTCGTTCACAATCCTCATCTCGAAAAAGGGCGGCGGCGTACCGACCGAGTTGGGCTTTGCCGCATAGTCGTTCTTATCCAGGATCGTCATGAAGCCCTCAGTCAATCCATAAAGCTCGTAGAAGCGGCCGGGCAGGATGCGGTTCAGTTTCTCCTTATGCTCGAGATGGAGCGGTGCGCCCACCGCGCCAATCATCTCCAGCGACGCAAGTGCTTCGGGCTTGAACTCCGGCGAGTTGATCATCGCGATGACTTGCGACGGCACCATCTTGACGTGCGTCACGCGCTCGCGTTCGATAGTGTCGATGAACTCTTTTGGATTAAAACTTTCGTGGAGTATATAGGTGGCGCCTACGTACATCGAGGGCATCAAGGTCAGAAACGCGCCGTTGAAAACTATGGAACCTGCATGCAGGATGATGCTCTCAGGCCGGATGCGATAGGCGGAAGCGAAGAGCGTGCAATACATCGCGCGGATGTAATGTGTGTGCACGATTCCTTTGGGCTGCCCGGTGGTGCCGCTGCTATAAATGATGTTGTAAAGATCATCGTCAGCGATTTCAATTCCCTGCGGATCGTGATCGCCGGCGGTGGCGGTGAGTTCGCTGTAGTTCCGATACCCTTTGGCGCTCTGTTCGCCGGTGACCAGGTAACGACCGTTCGCGATGCCCGGAAGCTCGCTCTTGATAGCATCGACTTCCGCGACGAAATCCAAATTCGTTACGACCGTAGTCACATCCGAATCTCGCAGCAGGGTTACTAATCCCTTCCCTCGGGTCAAAGTACTCAGCGGCACAACCACCGCTCCAATTCTCGCGACTGCCCAGTAGACTTCAAGCAACTCTAAACAGTTCGGCAGGATGGTGGCAATCTTGTCGCCCTTGCCGACACCTAAATCCAGCAAAGCATTTGCGAGCCGATTGACGCGCAGGTTGAATTGCCGAAAGGTGAAACGATCGTTTCGAAAAACGATTGCCGGGTGTTCCGGACGATAGCGGGCGTGCCGAGGAAGAAGGGAGCCAATGTTCATTAACGCTTCCCCTTCGGCTTACGTGCTTGCGGCTGGGCTGTCTCCTGGAAAAACCGCCACATCTCAGCACTGGCGTTTGGGCCTTTTGGATCTGCGAAAGGTCCGGCGGCTGGACTGCCGGACCAGGCATGTCCCAGACCTTTGACCATCCACTTCTCCATGACATACCGGCCGGAACGATCCTTGTAGATAGACCTGGTGTAGGCGAACCCTCCGGGGACCGAGCCTTCCAGGATCAAGGTCGGTTTCGCGGTCACGTTGTTACGAGCTTTGTTGTTTGCGAGATAGTCGTTTGTCTTTGCCCACTGCGCGATCACCTGATCAGCGTTGGCGGGATTGACGAAAGGATCCGCCTCGCCCTGAAAGACAATCACCGGCATGCGACGCCGGGCCTGGGCGCTCTCGCCCATCGCATTAAAAGCCAACAAGCCTTGTTCCCCGGGATCAGGTCCGCCCTGTTTCATCGCCGCCAACCCACCTTCGACCGTGGTCGCAGCCCTAAACTCCAGGCCGGCGCTCACACCAATAGCTGAAAACAGATCAGGATAGGTCGCGCCCATCACGGTAGCCATCGCGCCGCCGGCAGAGATGCCCACAACGTAAACACGCCGGCCGTCGATCTTGTATGACGCAGAGACTTGCTTGACTATTTCCGCCAGGATGGCAGGCTCGCCCGCATCACGCATCTGGTGTTTGGGATCGAACCAGTTCCAGCATTTAAGCGGGTTGGCTTCTGCGGTCTGTTCGGGATAAACCACGAGGAAGTTGTTCTTCTCGGCGATCTCATTCATTCCCGAGATTGCGGCCAGGCCTTCCGGGTTCTGCATGCAGCCATGAAGCATCATCACCAGCGGGGCAGGCTTGCTCTTGTCATAGCCTGAAGGAAGCCACAACTGATAGTTCCGCGAACCCGATGCGGTTGTCGCGTTGCCGCTTACCCATTTACCTGCGTGTGCCAAGATGGGAAAGATAAGAAGGCTCAACGCCGTCGCGAAAAGAATGGCAGTGCGTGTCATAGGTCGGCGGAGGTAATGCAAGCCGCAATCTTCAAGCGAGATCGTTTCATTGAGTCGGAGCGCGGACATCCTGTCCGCCCGCGCGTAGCGCGCAGCCTTTTCAAACAAGTGTTACGAGAGAACTGAGCGGGCTGCGCCCACTGGCGGACAGGATGCCCGCGCTCCTGTTACTACTCTCGATTCGCGCCGTTAGCCGGCTGACAACGCAAAGTGAATTCTTCAATCAAATCCGCAATTCTCGTGGCTCCCCGATCACCCAGCACTATAGTGTAATGAGTTGTGCCGGGAATTGTCTCTTCCTCGAGTGACGGAAGCAGTTCGCGCATTTGTTCCAGCGCCGCGTCGGGAATAAGTTGCGGCTGATCCGGCGTGAAGCCGCTGGTGGCCCGGAGCAAAACGATGGGTACTTTCACAGACGACAGGCGGGCGGTAATCTCGGGCCCTTGAAAACTCTCAGCTACATCGGCGCGGACTGCGGCCTCCGAAGCCTTCGGTTGTAAAAGCGGCGCTTCTCCACCCAACTCGTAATCCAGAAAGGCTTCCGTCCACGGTCCCCAATCGTTCGCGGGAAAGTGCGGGCGGGCGCGCCAAAACTCGCGATAGGCTTCGCGCGACGGATAGGTTTCACTCAACTGTGTGATTCGTTGAGCGAGCATTGCGTCGATCACTTGCTCGGAATTAATTCCCAGGGGCGTGTCCAGCAGATAACCGCCGTCGATCATGATTATTCCAGCGACGAGTTCCGGATTCTGCGCGGCCAGCGCGGTCGAGATAAACGCACCCATCGAGTGCCCGACGATTACCGACGGTCCCAGATCCATGGCTCGCATGGCGGCCGCCACGTCGCGCGCATGTTGCGCCATGCCGTACGGTCCATCGGGTTTTTCTGAATCGCCCCGTCCGCGAAGATCGAGAGCAAGCAAAGGACGCCTGCCGGCCAAACGTTCAGCCACGCCGATAAAGTTAACGTAAGAGGCGGTCAGCCCATGCAATGCTACGACGGGCAAACCACGACCCGGCCAGTAACCGAAGGCCAGCTCGACACCTTCGCCGGGAATACGGCCCCGCGCCTCACTCGTTACAGTGCAGGCGACTTGTTGCCTAACGGCACGCGACATTGCAGCCCTCCCTAGAAGTTGAACTTGATCCCGAGCTGAACTAGTCGCGGGTTATTGCTGGTTGAGATGATCTGTCCGAACCTGCCGGCGCCGCCTGGCTTTATCGTGCCGTCTGCGTTGAAGCCGGAAGCCGGAACAGCATTCAGGTCGCTGATCGGATTAGCGTAGTTGACCGTGTTCAAGAGATTAAAGAACTCTGTGCGCAGTTCGATGCTCTTTGATTCGGCAATACGGAAGCGTTTGATGATCGAAAAATCAATGTTGGTTTGACGGCGTCCGCGCAGCATGTTTCGCTTGACGTTGCCGATGTCAGTACCCAAAGCGCCCGCGGTTGCCGTACCGTTCGAACTCGGAATGGCCGCGCCCGCGACGACGACCGGTCGCGCGAAGGCAATCGGGTTGAAGTAATACCCGGCAGGAACATTGCTGAAAGGATCGCCCACCAGATTGGGCCGCGCCAGTGGCGCGCTGCCGCCGGAAAGGCCATAGAACGAGCCGGCCCCGGTGTCTACAATATCAATCGGCAAACCCGACATCGCAGTCGCGATGGTCCCCAGTTCCCAGTTACCAAACAACATCCTTGCGCCCCTCGACTTGGCAAAGCCCGGCGTCGGAATGTCATAGAGCGCGCTGAAGACAAAGCGATGTTTGCGATCAAAGTCGGACAAGCCGCGATTCGCCCGTGGGTCGCGCTGGTCTCCCAGAATCGCGCTGGTCTCTCCCACGCCGCCGGGATTGACTACGCCGGTGATGCCGGCGCCGCCGCCCTGGCCCGAGGCGTTATCGATCGAGGTGGCCCGAGTATATGAAGCCAGGAACTGGATCCCGTTCGAAAAGCGCTTGGTCAAGCTAGCTTGGAACGCGTTGTATTCTGACTCGGCACTAGTTTGGTTTTGAAAGAAACCGTTAATGGTGACGCCCTGGAACGGTGCGCGCGCGGCTGCATTTGCCGCGGTGTTCGTAGTGATCACCGCGCCCGTGACTGGGTTAGTAATCGAACCGCCATTGGGAACCAGTGACGCCTGGTTGATGCCTACCTGCCGGAACAGTTTCCGTCCGCGGGTGCCGACGTAAGCGACTTCGAGCAGGAAGTCTTTGTAGACCTCGTACTGCGCATTGACGTTGAACTGGTGCAAGTAGGGCGTGCGAATGTTGCGATCGAACAAGGTGCCGGACAGGGCGACGCCTGGTACGAGAGTCGGAAACGCGCTCGTCGGCGGCGCCGCAAAGAAAGGATTGCTGATTGGCGGCAGGATGCTGACACCAAAAACATAAGTCGGCGGCGCGATCACGTTGAGCGTGATGTATTGAAACGACGTCCGCGAATAGAAGATTCCGTAACCGCCGCGAAGTACGAGACGGCCCGAATCGAGCGGCGAATATGCAAAGCCCAGCCGTGGCGCAAAGTTGTTCGGGTCGACGCTGTTTACCACGCGCTTGCCGACGTTCGGCATCGACGCGACGTCATACTGCGGAATCACGTTGCCTGCCTGGACGTAACCGCCAATCGGCGGGCCAATAGCTACACCACCAATTGCCGGACGCGGCACATAGAGGGCCGGATCAAAAGTCGCAATCCGTCCGCGCGTGTCATAAGCCGGCATGTCCAGTTCGTAACGCAGTCCCAAGTTCAGAGTCAGTTTCCGATTGAGCTTCCAATCATCCTGAAAGAAGAAGTTATAGTCGCTGGCGCGCAAGCTGCGGTCACCGATACCGCTGCCAAAGACTGTAAACGTCGGCACGCCTACCAGAAAGTTAGTAAAGTTCGCGTACTGAATCTGTCCGCGGGTAAAAAAGTTGAGAACGTAGTTGTTCTCGTTATAGCGAAACTCGCCGCCCGTGCGGAAGGTATGCTTGCCGCTGGTAATTGAAAGCGTGTCGGCTACGGTGGTCGACGGCGCCTTCGCCTTGACGTCGATCGTCGCCGACGTGCCGAAGACTACGCCGCCCGCTGCGGCATTTATCTGAACCAGCCCGAGGCCGGGGAAGAGACTCGCGTTGACTCGGCTAATTCCCACCGCCGAGTCGTTGACCGGCTCTTGCGGATACGCATCCACGCGAATGAAGTTGTAGCCCGCGCGCAGCTCGTTGAAAACATTCGGGCTGAAGATGTGCGTGTACTGCAACGTGATCAGGCGATTGTTGTTCTGCTGAAAATTGCCAAAGCCCGGCACGTTCGGACCGCCACCCAGGAAGCTGGGCAGCACCAGCGTCTGCGGCGCGTTCGAGAAGAAGAACTTGGTCGCGAGTGTGTTCCGGTCATTGAAGCGATAATCAAAGTTCAGGTTGAACTGGTTTTCGTTATAGACCGAAGGCGTCGAACCGGTGTAGGTACCATTCGCGGCCGTCGGAGTTGGAATCAGAAATTGTCCGCTCGCTAACTTCACGTTCAGGAGCGCCAGCGCGACAGGATTTATCGCAGGCAAACCATAGGCAGCCTGCAGCGTCGCCGCCGAACGATCATTGGTTAGCTTGGGATCTACGAGAATATTTGAAGACAGACTGTTGATGATCGAAGCGCCGTTGCGCTCGCGTGTGCCCTGATACGAAGCAAAGAAGAATGCTTTGTCCTTCTTAATCGGACCACCTACAAATCCGCCGAAGACATTGCGCTTCAGGATCGGCCGGGCGACGCCAGACGCGATCAAGTACGGGTTGTTCGCATTGAACCTGTCGTTGCGATGGTACTCGTAGGCGCCGCCGTGAAAGTCGTTGCCGCCGCTCTTGGTCACTGCCTGAATATTTCCGCCACCCGAACGGCCGAACGTCGCGTCATACAGCGACGTCTGGACCTTAAACTCCTGAATCGATTCGGGAGCCGGTATCGAAAGAGACGGAGCAGAGTTAGTCCCCATCGAATTGGCGTCGACGCCGTTGATCTGAAAATTGTTGTTTGTTACCCGGCCACCGTTGACCGAGATGTTCTGAGAGTTTCGTCCCACGGCCGTGTTGTCCGGCAGGTAGGTAGCCGCGCCGGGCGACAGTCCGAGAATCTGGGTGAAGTTGCGAGTCGCCAAAGGCAACTCCGCCACTGCGCGTGAATCAACCACGCGACCCAGCGCTGGGCCTTCGGTCTGGACGATAGGAGGAGTGGCGACGACCGTCACCGATTCCGTAACCGCACCGATACTCAATTGGGGATTAAGCGTAGTCGTTTCAGTGATCGTGACTTTGACATCGTCCGCCAGAAATTTCTTGAAGCCGCTCGACGTTGCGCTAACCGTGTAGGCGCCGGCAGGCAGGAGAGGCACAGTAAAGTAACCCGATTCATTCGAGACAGTTTTGCGCTCTTCACCGGTCATTCGGTTTGTTACCGTGACCTCAGCCCCGGGAATGGCTGCGCCCCTTTTCATCGGTGACCGTTCCTCCGAGGCGCCCAGTTGTTTGAGTTTGGCTGAACGCAGTCAGACTCGAACACAGCAGGATAAAGATGACACCCAACAGCGCGGTTTTGTTATTTGACTTCAATGGAATTCTTCCTCCTCGCGGAAATCTAAGACTGACAAGACTGAACGGCCAGCGGCAAAGAGTGGCCCAGGTATACGGACGGTTAGCGCGAAGCACAGGGGCAAGTCGCGTACCTTTAAGTTTGTTGGCGCAACAAACAACCCGCAGATGCCGAAGGCTCAGGTAATTGACGGAAGAAAGTCAGTCGGGAGAGAAAAGGTTCGGAGCAACGGCTCGACTAAATCGCTCAGTTTCTAGACAGTCGAAATCGAAGGTGTCTAATTAATGAGCAATGTCCCAACCTACCCCTGCAAACTGAAGGAGCGCCGCTACGATGGGAGCGCGGACGTCCCGTCCGCATTCCGCGCGCCAGGTGATCGTTGGCCCACCTTGGATATTGGAGCGCCTACGGCGCAGGCGGACGGGACGTCCGCGCTCCCAGCAGATTGGGTTCTCTTACGTTTTAGACTGATCGAGATTGTACTTGCGCAGCTTGCTATAGAGCGTCGTGCGAGTGACGCCGAGAGCTTCAGCAGTGCGGCTTAGGTTCCCTTCCGTCGCCGCATAAATGCGTTCAATGTGAAGCCGTTCCAACTCATCAAGCGAAAGAAACTGTTCACCGTTTCCCGGCGTCGTGGGATTAAAGCTCTCTACGCCTCCCAGCGGGAGATCGCTCGCGTGAATACGATCGGCAGCACAAAGAATCATTGCTCGCTCAATGACGTTGCGCACCTCGCGGATGTTGCCCGGCCAACTGTACCCGAGCAATAACGCTTCAGCTTTAGCCGTAACGCCTTTCACCCGCCGATTCAGTTTGTGGTTGTAGTGAGCAATGAAGTGCTCGACCAGCGGCAGGATGTCTTCTCGCCTGTCCCTGAGCGGTGGCAAAGTCAGAGGCATTACATTCAGACGATAGTAAAGGTCTTCGCGAAATCGTCCCTGCTTGGTTTCGGCCTGCAGGTTTCGGTTCGTAGCGGCTACGATTCGCACATCGACTTCTTTCTCCTGAATGCCGCCCACGCGCCGGAATCGTTTATGCTCCATCACCGTCAAGACCCTGGCTTGCACCGCCGGCTCCATCTCAGCGATCTCATCAAAGAAGATCGTTCCCTGGTGGGCCAACTCAAACAGCCCCGGCTTGCTCGCCACCGCCCCGGTAAATGATCCCTTCTCGTGACCGAAGAGTTCTGATTCCAAAAGTTCGCGGCTAAGACCCGCGCAGTTAATGGCCACGAATGGTTTCTCGCGACGCTCGCTCAAGCGATGAATCAGGTGCGCAATCACGCCTTTGCCCGTGCCGGTCTCGCCTTGTAAAAGCACCGTCGTATCCGACGGCGCTAATTTTTCAACCGTGCTATAGATGCGCAGGATGGTTTCGCTCTGGCCATGAAAGAACTCGGCCGCAGTGCGCTCTTCGGCGAGCCCTAGTAAAAGCAGTTCGCGCCGCGCACGACTTTGTTCCAGAGTCTTGCTGATTAGGATGAGCAAGCTGTCGGCGTCGAACGGTTTGGTAAGAAAGTTTTCCGCCCCGCCCTTAAGCGCCTGAATCGCCGTCTCGATCGTTCCATGAGCGGTGAGCATGATGATCGGTACATCGTCATCAATCGCTCTGATTTGGGTGAGAAGATCGAGGCCGCTGATGTCGGGCAGACGCAAATCGAGCAGAATAAGTTGCGGAGCATTATCCGTTACGATCGGCAGCGCCTGTTCACCGGTTATCGCCTCGAGCACCCGGTAGCCTTCGCCTTCCAGCAAGCTGCGCAGCCCGAAGCGCACCGAAGGCTGATCGTCGATTATGAGAACTTTGTCTTTACCGGGGCTCATCTTGTTTCGGTAACCGTGCTCAAGTTTCGTTAGCGGTGTTCAGAGTACCGACTTTAGTCGGGCTCTTGCTGGCTAAGGCTGGCTACGCCGCATTATTCATGAAAGCGGTTAAAGCGCAGTCCACGGAGCGGGCGACCGATAGTAGCCCAGCACTTTAGTGCTGGGATCATCGGCAGAAAACAGGCCGAGCCCGTGAAACGGGCGACAGAAATGCACTCGCGATCACGCGATTAACCGGACAGTCTGTCGCCCGCTTTGCGGGCTGCAACTGACATAACGA
>JAWVDF010000065.1:0-3031 GCA_033857635.1 Blastocatellia bacterium | reverse complement strand
CACGCGCGAACAGGGTTATCGTGGTCTGGCGAATAGGGATCTGGTAAAGCAGATCAAAGAGACTGTCAGCATTCCGGTCTCGGGCAGTGGCGATGTGACGACCATTGCACAAGCCTTTGGACGCTTTCGCGAGACCGGATGCGACGGCGTTTTGATCGGCCGCGGGGCGATGCAGAATCCCTGGATCTTTCGCCAGATCGAAGACACCATGCACGGCCGCGAACCCTTTCAGCCCACACTGGAAGACAAACGCGCAGTGCTGCTCGAATACTTTGATATGCTGCGCGAAGACATGCGCGAGCTGGCTGCTATCGGCCGCATGAAGCAACTGGCCGGCCAATTCACGCGCGGGCTTCACGGCGGCGCTTTGTTCCGCACGGCGATGTACCACTCGCACTCAGTCGAAGAAATTCTCGATCGGATTTCCGAATACTTCGAAACGATCTCTGCCGGGCGTCAATACTTTGGTGAAGCAGGAAACCCCGGTGAGATTGTCGAAGCTCCGGTGCTGGATTCTTGTGAAGCGGGAGTGGGCGCATAGTTTGGTTCTACTCGGTACAGAACCGGGAGCGGTAGCGACCGGGTTAAAGACTCAACACTTGAATGCAGGGTGGTGCAGTATTTCGTCGCGAATAGAATCTTAGTCACGCGTCAATTTTTTGACCCACTGAACCGGATGGCGGGACCCCGTCGCTACCGCTCCGGGTTCTGTAGCGGCGCCATCCAATGTAATCGTCAACCCATTTTCATAACTATCTGATTTCTTTTTCCAACGGAGGCCTGCAAGTGAGACAAATCACTATTTTATTAACCCTCATAATTGTGTTTGGGGCGAACGTCGCTATCGGCACTGCTCAGCAGCATTCAAGCCAACCCCCGACCACGTCTAACACAACTGCCAGCACGCCGCAGCAACAGATTACGCGCGACGCTACCCGGGAAAAGCTGCGCCAGGTCCTCGACGCTGTCGGCCCGAAAATTAATGTTTCGTTCCGGCAGAGCGACAAACAGCCATACAACTTTGTAGGGCTCATGAAAACCGGTCTTAAGAATGCGGACACGCTCGAGATCGTCGTCTCGGTGAGCGCGGAGCAAACGATTCACTTTCGTATCTTCCCGCACTACAACGGCGGCTATCTCAATATTGATAAGGCCAAAAGCGGCGAAGGGCTGATGCGACAAATGGTACGCTTCAGCGATACGAATTTCTTGTTTTGGGGCGCGGATGGATCGGGTGACATTTTCGCCGGCTACAATTTCACGCTCGAATCCGGCTTTCCCGAAGCGTCAGTGAGAGTCGTGCTGAATAGTATCGCAAAGGCGGACGACTTTGTCGGCCAGATGCGCCCGTCGATTGATGGCAGCACCGCTCAGTAAGAGCGAGGTCAGGTACCGGAGCGGTAGCGACCGGGTGACAGTTTGCCGATCTCGACCCTCGCGTGGTGGGACCTGATTGCTACGAGCCTCCCGGTACCTCACATCAAGGCGTGTTTGGTGACGGCGGCGGGACCGCGCTCATCTGCGTCCCCGCCCCGCTATCCAAATTCACCGGCGCCGGATAACCTTTGCCCGCCAGGGCGCCAATCTCAATCACAATCTCTCTTTGGGTGCGCAGCTTTTTCTGCCGCTCGGCTTCGGCCTTTCGGTCGCTTACCACCAGAGCAGTGTTCGCTGAAAGATTCGCCGGCGTTGCTGCCGGAACAGTCTTGGGCAGTTTTTTCGGATGCCGTCCGAGTGCGTTCAGGGCCTCGAGGACCTGCGCCCTCTCACCCTCTCCCAGGTTATCGAAGCTGGCGCCGTTGGCCGCGAACACCGCGCGCAAATTCTCTTCCGTATTTGTGTTCTGGTTGTAAACGTCGCGATAGATGTGCAGCTTGCCGTCCTCAAACACGATCGTCTCATAACGCAGTTCCACGGGGACCAACTGATCCAGTTTGACTGTCTGCGTTTTGGTTCGCTTCTTCAGATACGCCGACATCGTCGTTTCGGTTAGCTCAGTACCCGCAGCCTGGGCCAGCACTCGGGCGAAATCCTTAACCTGCGCATTCGTCATGCCCACGCAGCCATGCGAAGCGAAGGCGCCGATCTTTGCCAGCGGCTTGCCACCGTGTATCAGTGAAGGCGAGCCAATCGGAATCTTAATCGGGCCGAGCGGGTTGTGTTTGCTTCCCGCACCGATCACTTCGCCGGGCGTCACATTCATCGCATCCACCCAGGGCGAGTGCGGCGGCGTCCAGGTCGGATTGAAAATGATCTGTTGCGCCTCGCGTAGACCCTGTGGCAAAGGAAACTGCGGATAACCGATGCCGATCTTATAGGACTTAACCAGCGCACCGTTGGCAAAAACGTCCAGGCGAAAGGCTGGAATGTTAACGACGATGCGCGTATCCGCCGGCACGGCGTTCGGACCAGGCAACATCGTCGGCTCTGGCTGCTTGGCTACATCGGCTGCGAACTCTTCGCCTCCTTTATTCCAGCGGTTGCGAGCCATCGGAATGGCCGTTTCCGCTGCGACGGGAAGAAGTGGATTCGGTGTGGCTTCAAGCTTTTGGGCTTCGGTGCGGGGCTTACATCCGGACAGGAGCAGCCCCAGGGTTACGATTACAAGTGCGCGTTTCAGTTTCGGATTCATAATGTCCAATTAGATTCGCTGGGGTCGCGATCGACCAGGCGGTCCGCCACGCTCGGCTTAAGTGCTACCCACAGATGTATGTCAGAGGCCCCGCGCTAGGGAGGACCGGCTTGAATGCCGAGTAGTCCAATCGGAACGCCGCGCGTGAATAACTGAATAGCGCTCCCTTACGGCCGGGCTTCTGATACTCGACAGTGGCGAACAAATCGCTATAATGCCGGGGCTCGGCAAAATCTCTCCCAATGTTTGCTTAATTCCAAGGCTCGCCGCTATCATGCTGTCCACCAAAACCGAGAGTGACAGCGTAAGGTCCGAACCTTAACAATCTGAAAGGAACACTATGAAGCGCATCCTGCTAAGTTCAATCATTATCGCCAGCCTGCTCACCGCATTCGCCTG
>JAWVDF010000064.1:0-86517 GCA_033857635.1 Blastocatellia bacterium | reverse complement strand
GTGCGCCTAAGGTAACCATTTCTTAAACGCAGAGGGCGCAGAGGTTTTCGCAGAGGTACGCAAAGTAAGGCACTTCTCTGCGCGCCTTTGCGAAAACCTCTGCGTCCTCTGCGTTAAGATCCTCTTTGGATCGCACTTAAGGCTTGACGCCGAACGTCCTTCGTTGTTCAGTTAGCCTCAATGTCCGTCGTTCAGAGTTGAGCAAAGAAAATGAAGCGAGCACAAAATGAAAACTCGATCAGCCTGCGCCAACGTCTGCGCTTGGGCCCAATCGCGCGCCTTGAGATCCTACTTTTCCTCTTCCTCTGGCTCGGCTATGGCGGAGCGATCAACTCCGACAATTTGGTTAAGTTCAACCTGCAGCAGATCGGCGTCGAAGCGATTGTCGAGCGTCATCAATTCTACCTGGAAGGTTCAGAGGTTCCCGAGTTGTGGCCGGGCGGAGATGTGTTCTTTTATCAAGGTCACAAGTTCGCCGCGAAGCAGCCCGGTCAGTCGATGGCGGGCGCCGGCGTGTACTGGGTTCTGCGAGCTTTCGGTTTGCGATACGCGAACGCCTATCTGCTGACATCTGCGCTGGTCACTTTCTTCACCACTTCGCTCTGGCTGGCGGCATCCGCGATCGCGGTCTTCAGGATCTCGCGCCGGCTGACAAGGCATCCGGCCGAAATGTTCTGGCCGCTGCTGACGACGTTCGCCTATGCCCTGGGCACAACGATCTTTGCGTACTCAGGTATAGCTCATCACGATGCGCTGGCCGCCGGATATCTGGTCGTGGCCTTTTATCTGATCTTCGATCTCCCGCGCGGAGGGTGGGATGGGCGCCGTGAAATAGTTCAGGCCGCAGGCGCAGGCTTGCTGCTGGGGCTGGCAATTACCACGTCGATGCTCGTTTCGTTTATGGCGATTGTCTGCGCGCTGTACTTTCTTTGGTTACGCCGCGGGAAGTTGATCCCATTCTTTCTCGGGGCATTCCTGGCCGGGGTGCTTCCGCTTTTTGTTTATGACGCGGTCAGCTTTGGCAACCCTTTCCTGTTGCCGAATGTCGCCGGCGCGCAACTGTTCGCCGATACCTTCTTTCACTTCAGCGCAAAGAATTTTGGAGATAAGCTCGTTTGGTATTCGACGATGGTGGTCGTCTACGTGCCGGTTTTCGCAGCGGGAGTATTTGGTCTTTCGTATTATCCGCGTACCTTGAAGCGCACTCCGTTGTTTGTGACGCTGGTGGGAATGCTGTCTCTGCTCGCCGTCTATATCCTGAATATCCAGACTGCGGGTGATTGCCAATTCGGGCCTCGCTATCTGATGCCCGCGATGCCTTTTGCGTGCCTGGGAATAGTCGGGTACAGCTATCTTTCGACCGTGAAAGAGCGGCGCTTCGCCGGCCTGTTGGTGCTGATGATTAGCCTGCTGTCGTTCGGGATCAATTTGATAGGCGCCGTGCAGGGGGCTATGAATTGTCCCGACGGTCGGAATGCTTTGCGCGATCAATTGGGCCGGCTGGTCCGCGGCGAAATGCATTCATTTCCGCTGGCGCCGTGGCTGGTCTTTCCGCTGGTGATTTGCTTGGCGCTATTTGTTTGGAGTCTGGTGCGGGAACGGAGCGCGGACATCCTGTCCGCCTGAGCGCACAGCGCGAACAAACCTTTCTAACACAGAGCTGAGCGGGCTGCGCCCGCTGGCGGACAGGATGTCCGCGCTCCGTAATTCAATATCATCTCACTCGAAAGACATAGATCGTATTGCCTAAAATAGCTTCCGGTTGACGAGTGCGATAGGCGGCAAGGTAGTTGACTCGCTGCTCATCCGAAATCGTCTTTCCATTTTCGTCAGCGCTCACATAGATCGTTGACCCGTTGAGGAAACTCGCGCCGATAGCCACGTAACGAGTATCGGGCACGGGGACGCCGGGCTTCGGAAAAATCTCGTGATAAGTAATTCCCTGCTGCTGCAGCGAACCCCACCCACCCGACAGCGCGCCGACGACTTCGGTCTCGCCGCGCGCGTGAAGATATTCCGCCAGGGCGGCGTTGTCCTCTCCCCACTCGATATTGGAATCCGATAGATACCACCAATGCGGGTGAGACGATGCGAGTTGATTCATGTAAGGAAGATAATTCGGATAAGCCCGCAAAGCTTCAACGGACATCCAGCCAAAGGCCAACACAAACACGGCAATCGCCAGATGCCGCGGATACCGCACCCTGCTCAGACGATCGAGCAAGGCCCCGGCGGCGATGAAAAGAAACGGGTACACGGGAAGAAAATGCCTGATGCCGATGTTGATGTGACTGCTTATCGAGAGCGCTGTATAAATCACAATCGGGACAAGCAGCCAGAACATGCGTTTGTCCCTTTTCCTAAACAGTCGCCACAGTATCCAGGCGAGCGCCGCAAGCGTGATAATCAGGAATGGCAGCGACGTTTTCAGGGCAAAGGCGACCGGAAAGTAATACCACCAGCCTTGCGTGCTGTATTGGCCCAGCAACGAAGCGGCATGTCCATCGCGATTGTGGAGCATGACGTTGTACTGGCCGAACAGGTAATACGTCGGCACGATCCGCGAACCGAGATTGAAGAACGTCATCCAACCGTTGAATGCGTCGGGCGATCTCGCTTCCACCCACTGCACGTCGCCCGGAACGACCGCCGGCCCCTGGAACCGGTAGGCCGCGTTGACCATCACCCAGACAAGACACACAACGATGGCCGCGTGCAGCAGAATCCGGCGGCGACTTTCCTTAAAGCGCGGGGCAAAGCCAAAGCCCAGCAACGCCAGACAGGCGAGCACCGGCAAGAGCACGATCATCGAAAACTTTGTCAGCAAGGCGAGGCCAGCGGCCAGTCCCAGTAGCAAAGCGTTCCGTGGCGTCCTCGTCTGCAAATAAATTTTCAGCACGAAAAAAAATAACAGGAACGCAAACGCAGCCGGGAGATCGGTATGAACCAGACGCCCGTGAGCCAGCACTGTCGGCTCGAGCGTGTACAGCGCGACGGCAAACAGGCCGGCGCGTGAGCCAAAGAGGGAGCGTGCATAGGCAAAGATCAGCACGCCCAGACCAAGCGTCAGCACAATCATCATCGCTCGCGTCCAGAACAGAATTCTTCCGGATTGCGTCACATTGGCTTGCCAGAAGCGGTGTTCGTAACTCCACGTCAGTCCGTTAAAGACTCCTTCTTTTTCAGCGGCGGTCGGGGGTGCTTCCTGCGGCTGAATAAACAGCAGCGGCAAGGCCGCCCACATCTTGATGAGCGGAGGGTGTTCGTTGTTGAGTTGGAAATCACCGGCGACCAGGTGATAGTAACCGGCCGGGATGTGAACGATCTCGTCGTTGGTGATCCCTTTGTGAGAGATGGCGGCGAACATGTTTAGGGCCAGCAAGAAAAGGAGAAAGGCAGCGACTATCTCGATCCGGTAGGCAATGATCGAGTGCTTCAATAATGCCAGGCGTTCGGTCAGCGCAGCGGCCGTCCAACTTTCAACGCCTTCTCTGGTCTGGCTCTGGGATGACTCGTTCATTTAGGTTGCCGCTTGATATGGAGTCAGTACCACCCGCGTGAGCGGGTGGATCAACACATATTCTGACTTGAATGCTGGATCCACCTGCTCACGCAGGTGGTACTGACCTCATGATCCTTGACGCGCAGTCACCCGCGCCGCAGGCGCAGGCGAATCACGCCCAGGATAGCTTCAGCGATAATGCCCCAATCCATCTTGGAACGTCCCAGCCGCCGCTCGACAAATATGATTGGAATTTCCGCGATCCTGAACTTCTGCTGGTAAGCCCGGTAGGACATCTCAACCTGAAACAGATAGCCGCTGGAGAAAATCTTTTCCAGATCAATCGCCTCGAGCACTTCACGCCGCCAACACTTGAAACCGCTGGTCGCATCAGTCAGCGGCAGACGCGTAATGAAATGCACATAGCCCGTCGCGGCGCGGCTAAGTATCAAACGCTTCAGGTCCCAGTTGACGACGCTGATGCCGTTGAGGTAGCGCGAGCCGACAACCAGATCGTGATCGCGAATCTCGTCGAGGAATTGGGGCAAGTAACTTGGGTCGTGCGAGAAGTCCGCATCCATCTGCATTACCAGTTCATAGTCGCGCTCCAGCGCAAACTTGAAGCCGGCCACGTAGGCGCGTCCCAATCCATCTTTGGTGGGGCGATGAATAACGAAGACTTTCCCCGGATGTTCCTGACTTAACTCGTCGGCCAGCGCGCCCGTTCCGTCTTCTGATTCATCGTCAACGACGACGATGTCAGCAGCCGGAGCGTGCTGCTGAATACTCCCGACAATCGCTCGGAGGTTTTCCTGCTCGTTGTATGTGGGTAGGACGATGAGGCAGCGCATCTCAGCTTTCCCTGGTGTGGACGACATACGAATTGATCAAAATCTCTGCGCCGCGGGGTGGAACCGATTAGTGATGTTTTCCTTAGCGCCTTCGCATTTGCTTTGCGCCTTTGCGTGAAACAAAGTGAGTAAGAATGAATTTCACGCAAAGGCGCAGAGTTGAATCGAAAGGCGCAAAGAAAAATTTAGGGCGCCATCGAAACTGGTTCGTGCTTGCGGGCAATCAGGTGAACCCAAAGGCGTCTCGCGCTAAACTTGCAGCCGAACTATAAGTTACAGATACCCCTTGGCCATGAGCAACTCGGCATTCAGGATCGCTGCGCCCGCGGCCCCGCGAATCGTGTTGTGACCCAGGGCCACAAACCGAAAATCGAGCACGTTGTCGGCTAAGATGCGGCCCACGCTGACGCTCATCCCCGCTCCAGCGTCGCGATCGAGGCGCGGCTGGGGACGATCAATTTCATTACGCACAATGATGGGCGTCGCGGGCGCTGAATGAAGCTTCAACTGTTGTGGCAAAGAAGAGAACGACGCCAGTGCTTCGCGAATTTGTTCGACAGAGGCTGGGCGCGCCAGCTTCACTCGAATCGCGGCCAGGTGGCCGTCAACCACGTTCACCCGGTTGCATTGCGCGCTGACTTTCATTTGCGCTTCCCTAATCGAGGTCCCATCAACAAGGCCCAAAATCTTCACAGTCTCCGCCTCGATCTTTTCCTCTTCGCCGCCGATGAAGGGAAGCACGTTGTCCGTAATATCCATTGATGACACGCCTGGATAACCCGCCCCTGAAATCGCCTGCATCGTCGTAGCGACACACACCTCGACGTCGAACACACGATGCAGCGGCGCCAGAGCCATCGCGATCACGATGGTCGAACAGTTCGGGTTTGTCACCAGGTAGCCGCGATCGTAACCACGCGCCGCGCGCTGGGCGGATATTAGATCAAGATGATCAGGATTTACTTCCGGAATTAAGAGCGGCACGTCCGCGTCCATGCGGTGCGCAGATGAATTCGTGATCACAGGAAAGCCCGCGCGCGCAAAACTTTCTTCCGCCTCTCCGGCAATCTCACCCGGCAGACTCGAGAACACGAAATCGCAATCGAGCGGCGGTGCCGGCGGCAGCACGACAATCTTTTTCACCTGCTCCGGCATCTCTCCCGGCAAACGCCACGTGCAAGCGTCGGCATAAGTCTTCCCTTGTGAACGGTCAGACGCCGCGAGCGCGCTAATCTCAAACTGCGGATGACCCTCGAGCAATTTAATAAACCGCTGGCCCACGACGCCGGTCGCACCCAGAATGCCTACACGAAGTTTCTTGTTCATTGATTTCTTTAGTGGCACAGACTTCAGGAACCTCTGATTAACTGTCTTCGACGCGTAGCGTCGGATGAATTTAGCCCGGCGTTTCAACGCCGGGTAAAGGTGCACAAAGTCTTCGCGTCGCATAGCGACGCCTGAACCAACGTGAATTCAATCGTCGCTACGCGACGAGATCCCGTAACCAACCGATCCCGGCCTTGAAAGGCCGGGCTAAACTCATATCGACGCTACGCGTCGAAAGTACTTGTTCAGCACAGACTTCAGTCTGTGTTCCAGTCCAGTCAATCACAGACTGAAGTCTGTGCCACGATCTTATCCCAACGATTTCAGCGCCTCTCCCAAACGCCGCACGCCTTCCGAAAGCTTCGCTTCATCCGCGCAATAGGAGATGCGCAGAAAGCCTTCACCCTCGCTGCCAAACGCCGCGGCCGGAATGGTCACGACGCCATGTTCCAGACCAGCCTCGGCCACGCGCATAGAATCACCATAACGACCGACATCGACCATCGTGTAGAAGGCCCCTTCAGGCGTCACGCAGCGCAAACCGAGTTCGTTACGCAGCAGTCCCAGAAGATGATCGCGCCGTCGATGAAATATTTCGCGCATCTCCTGGCGAGCGAGCGCTGCTTCCGCGGTCCAGGCTGCCAGCCCCGCCTTTTGCGAGATGCTGGAAGCACAGGTGACAATGTAACCATGCAGCACCAGCGCCGCGCGTATCACAGCTTCCTCGCCTGCCAGCCAACCTATTCGCCATCCAGTCATCCGCATCGACTTCGAAAGTCCGCTGACAACGATTGTGCGTGGGTAGAATTCCGAGACCGATGCCGGTCGTTCCGGCGTGTAATAAACCTCGCGATAGATTTCATCGCTAACGATAAAAGCATCCGACCCGCTCGCCGACACCGCGTCCGCCATCGCGCTCAACTCATCTCTGGTCAACGCGCGTCCGGTGGGATTTGATGGGCTGATGCAAATCACTACCTTGGTCCGCGGAGAAAGCTGACGCTTGAAATCGTCCAGGTCAAAACCGAAATCGTTCTTTGCCGGTAATGCGTACAGCACGGCACGGCCGCCCGCCATCCGCGTAATCATCGGGTAAGCAATGAAGCCCGGGTTGGGCATCAGCACTTCGTCGCCGGGCTCTATTAAAGTCATCAGGATTAGATAGAGAGCTTCCTGCGATCCCGCCGTCACTACTACTTGATCCGGCGAAAGGTTCAGGTGTGGATAGTCCGAGGCGATCCGTTCACGCAGCGGCAGAATGCCTGCCTGCAAAGTGTACCCGCTCTTCTCTTCCTCGATGATGCGCACGGCTTCGCGTCGGACCACCTCAGGTGTCGGCAGGTCAGGTTCACCGAGGCCGAGACTGATGCTGCCCGGCTTCGCTCGATCCGAGATTTTCCGGATCATGCTCTTTTCGATCCCGCGCAGGAAGGCGGGTGGCTGGAATGGTTTCAATTAGGGTGATCCGACGGGTAGTCTATTTCGCTAAGATTGTAGAGGTGACGCAGCTGTTTAATCCGAATTTCATGCTTCAAGCGGCGTCCCTGCTTGGTTCGATGGCTCGGAGGCTCCGACGTCGTTGCCAAGCTGTTGGATGTATAGGTCCCGCAGCATTTCCGAAAACTTATGCGCTGAAAAGAAGAGTTGAGCCAGGTCATGTAGTTCTTTGAGCAGCTCTGGATGACGCCCTTCGTCCGCAAAGGCCTCCGCTTGATCCCAAAAGAAGCGATGCACGAAGGAGTTCCTTGCGTTGATGGCTGCCTCAAATGTTCCAGACACATCAGGCTCGAACTTTACACGAACGAGCGTATCGCGTAGTAACTGACGTAGCGGTTGCTTTTCAGCCTTTTGGATAAAGGCCTCGGCTTCTGACCGCGCTCGGAATCTGCCGCGACTCACGCCGTATATTAGGACGACTGTGACGATTTCAGCCTCGAAGAGCTGCGCCCAGTACAGCGCAAGACCGGCTGCGGCGTACACATCCTTGTTTAATTCGGTCATACCTTTTCTGCCGGCCGTCGGTTACGTTATTCTTGCCCTGCTCTACGCAACTCTCCGCTGGCTGGCCGCGAGCCGCTGATTCACCACGCGCCAAAACGTTGAGACGGCCTTGGCCTTTTGGTCGAAGAAGTCTTCAAAGAAACCGGACTTGTTAAGCGGTGGGGGATATGAATATCGCTCTCCATCATCGCCGAACTCAGTAACCCAATCAATGGGTTCTAACGGATCGACTAATGAAAAGAGATTGGGTCGATACAGGAAAGGACGGCCAGCGTCATTCAAGAGGCGGAGTTCGTCGGCTTCGATGCCAATCACAACATAAGGCTGCCCAAACGTCAGGTCTCGGTAGCGCGCACTCTTTTTCTTCAGTTTGACGATCATGATTAATTCACTCGAACTTGCTTCACTTCGAATCTGCCGATTCCGGGATGCTCGTACCAGTGAAATTCAAAATGCTCCCCAGCAACTTCGATTCGCGAACTGCTTTTCTTCACCCATTTTGATGTCCTGCCACCATACTGCGCAACCAAACGACGAACATCATGAATGCGCTTGCCTTTGGCGATGACTCGCGCCTCTGACAGGATTCGTCGGGTGAACCTGAAGTCGATTTAGTTCCTCCTTCGATAAGGCCCGACGGCGAAAGTACTACGTGACAACCCATGAGGGAAGCTCCCGCTCAACTCCTTCAATCGGGATCCGCTCACCACGATCAAGCTCGTCCAACCCCTGACGCACTGCGGCGACAAACTCGATCTCCCGAGCAATGTCATTCAGCGAAGCGCCCTCTGGAATACGCTGAAGCAAATCTTCAACAATCTGTTTATTGGTCATATGCCGCCAGCCCTCAGCGTGTTCACGTAACTCAAACCGTCTTGGATATCCGCCCGGTTTGCCCACATTCCAGCAAAGCCAAGCTCCCGAACAGACTGTATCCTTCTGGGCGTGTCTTCACGGTTGACGTGAATCTCCACGACTGTTCCTTCCTTGAGTTTTACTTCCCGAAGGGGTCTGAATACGCCGTCTTCATATTTCGCTTCGATAACCATAAGCTCTCCTCTGATGTGATCCGCTGAAGATGTTAGAAGCTCCTGCAAGGCCGGTCAAGTAATCAAATTTGCATCGCTCACCGCAACAAATCCTCCAACTGCGTCGCCGCATCTGTCTTCTCGTCGCGATACTTCACAATCACCGGCGTGTAGAGCGACAGGCCCCACTCACGTCCCTTCGCGCTTTGCACTGCGCGCGCGCCGGGCACTACGACCGCGCCGGCGGGAATCTCGAGGGGGGCATCGTCTGTCCGCCGGTACATTTGTTCACGCACCAGATCGAATACGGGAGTTGAGCCGGTAATGATCACGCCGGAAGCCAGCACCGCCCGCTCGCGCACAATCGCGCCTTCATAGACACCGCAGTTGCCACCCACTATGACGTCGTCTTCGATGATCACAGGCATCGCGCCGGCGGGTTCAAGCACGCCGCCAATCTGCGCTGCCGCCGAAAGATGCACGCGCTTGCCTATCTGAGCGCACGAGCCGACCAAGGCATGGCTATCTATCATTGTGCCCTCGTCCACGTACGCGCCGGCGTTGACGAACATCGGCGGCATGCAAACCACCCCCGGCGCAATGTAGGCGCCGTCGCGGATGCTCGATCCGCCGGGCACAATCCGCACCCGGTCGTCGAGTGAAAACCTTCTGATGGGATAAGTATTCTTGTCGAGGAATTGCAGCCCGGCGCCGTCCGGTGTCATTTCAACGATCGATCCCATGCGAAAGCCGAGCAGGATGCCGCGCTTGACCCAGGCATTTGTCCGCCAGTTCAAGTCGGCGTCGCGTTCCGCGGCCCGAATCTCACCGCGATTGAGCGCCGCTTTGAACTCGGCGAAGACAGTAAAGTCTGCCTTGGAATATTCGCCGCTCGCGCGCCCGGCTAGCTGTTCAATCTGTTCACGTAAAGACATAGAGTCAGAACCGTCTGCGGTAGCGGAGGTTAATCTTGAATTAATTAAAAGGACGAGAGTAACCGCCCGCTACCGCAGGCGGTTCTGACCTCATGCAGCAGCATGCACACTTTCCAACAGCCCGAGTTCGGCGATCACTTCGCGAATTCGCTTACGGCTCTGCTCCTGAATCGGCACCAGCGGCAGCCGGAAGTTTTCTTCCAACAGACCCATCATGGCCATAGCGGCCTTCACCGGTCCGGGGCTTGATTCGATGAAGTTGATTTCCATCAGCGGCAACAGGCGGTAATGCAGAGCTCGCGCCTCTGACCAATTCCCTTCAAGAGCCAACTCGGTCATGCGCGACATCAGATCAGGAATTTCGTTGGAAGCTACGGAAACGATTCCATCGGCGCCCAGGGCGATCAGCGGTAGCGTGACCGCGTCGTCGCCTGACAGCACACGAAAGTTTTCCGGACGCTCACGCAAGATCTGCATAATCTGCGTCAGGTCTCCTGATGCTTCTTTAACCGCCACGATGTTTTCGTAATCCCGCGCCAGGCGCAGGACTGTCTGCGCAGAAATGTTCGAAGACGTGCGCCCCGGAACGTTGTAGAGCATGACCGGCGTTTCCGGAACAGCTTCGGCGATGGCCCGGAAGTGCGCGTACATACCTTCCTGCGTCGGCTTGTTGTAGTAAGGAGCAACTTGCAGCATCGCGTCAGCGCCAAGATCACGCGCGCGTTGCGAATAGTCAATCGCAGCCGAGGTCGAGTTGCTGCCCGTCCCGGCAATCACCCGGGCGCGTCCGCGCGCGACCTCAACAGTGATGGCAATGACGCGTTGGTCTTCGGCTTCACTCATGGTTGCGCTCTCGCCGGTCGTACCGCAGGGCACCAGCAGTCGGACGCCGGCCTTGATTTGGCGGTCGACGAGTGCCCGCAGTCGGTCTTCGTCAATAGCTCCGTCGGCTTTGAAGGGAGTTACCAGCGCTGTCGCACAACCGCGCATCCAATCAACTTTCATCGTCATGATGTTGAGTCCTTCCTCTTCTAAACACCGTCATGCCGTTTAGAGGCGGGCTACTGCCCGCCCCATTTTCTGATCCGGCGAGCGGTAGCCCGCCTCTAAACGATTGTCGGTGATTTGATAATCTCATCGAACACTTCTGAAAATTCATAGACACCCTTGCGCCCAACAATCCAGCGCGCGGCCACCAGCGCTCCCGCGGCAAATCCTTCCCGCGAGCGCGCCGTATGCGTCAGGGTAATTTGATCCGCCGCGGAATCAAATCCCAGCCGGTGCGTGCCGGGAATGTAACCCGCGCGGGTTGAGGTCACCGGAACATCGCGACCCAAGATTTCCGCGACGATGTCACGCAGTTGCGCCGCCGTACCGGATGGAGCGTCACGCTTCCGTTTGTGATGGGCCTCTTCAATGAACGCGTCATACGATTCGAGATCGCGAAACAACTCAGCGGCGCGAGCGGCGATACGATAGAAGACCTGCACGCCTACCGAAAAGTTCGCGCCATAAATCAGCGCACCCTCGTATTGGGCCACGATGTTCTTGATTTCATCCAATTCAGCGTTCCAGCCGGTCGTTCCTTCGACCAGGGGCACGCCGGCCCGCGCACAGACCTCGACGTTTCTCTGCACAACGGCGGCGACGGAGAAATCGATCGCCACGTCGCACCTGCGCAATTCCGCCGCGAGTTCATCGATGCTGCGACTTACATCACGCGAGGTTAAGGTAAGCGCGATTTCATGGGCCTGCGCTTGAGCCAGCCTGGCAACAAGCTGGCCCATGGCGCCGTATCCGATCAGTGCGAGTCTCAAAATTAAGTCCCCATTGTTTATGCGCAGTTGAATTCAACCATTCAACAAATCCACGCAGCGGATGACGGATAGTAGCCCCGGGTGGAGCGAAGCGGAACCCGGGTTCACGCCCATCTAACTCCCGAGCCCGCTTGGGCGGGCGAAAGATTCTGTCGCCCGCTCAAGCGGGCTTTGACCGATGTGGGCATGGTACCCAGGGTTCCGTTCGCTGCGCTCACTACGCCCTGGGCTAAATTCTGCCGTCCGCTATGCGGACTGTTGCGCCACTTCGCCACATCTCGAATTAGCTCGACCAGGGAACCAAAGCGCCGTTAGCTAACTCACCCACCGGCTCTTTCGAGCCCGCCATTTCAATTACCAGCTAAGAGCCTTTTTACCAAATTAAAATAAATCTCAACCGCCTGGATCAACTCGCTCTTCGCCACCCGCTCATGCTCAGTATGCGCATCCAGAATCGACCCCGGTCCAATCAGCAGCGGCGTCCCCCAATTGGTCAGGTACGGAATGTCCGTCGTGAAACGCACCATTGTGGGTTCAAAATCCTCGAGCGCGAGCAATCTAATCGGATCGTGAACGGACTTGTATTCAAGTTGAGCTCGATCGCCCACGGCGCGCTCTAGTAAGTCTTTCACCAAATGGGCGCCGGTGGCCAGCCGGATGAGCAGCGCTGTTTGCGCTTCGTCGGGCACGACGTTCGCGCGCTTCCCCCCGGAAATCACACCGATGTTGCAGGTCGTTTCACCAAAGATCGCGTCTGACGGCCATTTGATCCTGCGCACGTCCGCCAGAACGTCGAGCAATTTTTCAATCGCCGAAACACCCTGCTCCGGATAAGCGGAGTGCGCCGCGCGCCCTCCGGTTTTCAGTGTTACCTGTAGCGATCCCTTCGTCCCCACCGCCAGACGATTGTCAGTCGGCTCTCCATTGATCAAATAACGACATGAAGCAGCCAGCGGAAGGTCGTTCAAAGCTTTTGCACCGGCACTCGTGACCTCTTCGTCAACCGTAAGCACCAAGCCAATTCTATTAACGCCGTCTGCACGCAGCTTTTGAGCAGCAGCAATCTGCGCCGCGATTATTCCCTTCGCGTCACACGCGCCGCGACCATAGATAAATTCTTCGTCCTCACTGGCCGCGATGTACGGCGGCACTGTGTCCATGTGCGTCGAGAGCACGACCGTCGGTGGTTCGCCTGTAGTCGCGATCAGGTTGGCCCGATCAGGCTCGATCTCCTGCAGGTCAACCTTATAGCCCAGCCGGTTAAGCAATTCGGCGAGCGACGTGCCGATATGAAATTCTTCGCCCGTGACCGAGGGGATATCGATCAGCTCGCGCGTCAGCTTAAAAACATCCATTGGGCTACTGAAATCCATTGGTTTGCTCAACGAGATCGCGTTCAGCGGACGGTTGAAAATAGCCCAGCGATTTATCGCTGGGATCGGCCGAAGCCGAGACGAAGTCCGTGAAGCGGACGACTGAAAAGATTTGAAGATCTGATGGCGATCATTCAGCCGTCCGTTTCACGGACTATAAATCCTCCAGCTTCTTTTCCTTTTTAGACAACGCCACACGGCTCGCGTACTCTACGCCACGACTCCCTCAACAACATCCACCTTACTCGCGCGCTCCGCACCCTCACCTTCAAAACAGACGCAGTGAAGTCGCCTGATCACTTCAACCGCGCGAGATTCCTCGACCATGAAAGTAAGGTTAACGCTGGAAGCTCCCACTGAAATCATCGATACATTGATGTCGCTAATCTCGGAAAATATCCTAGCAGCGATCCCCGGAGTATTGCGTAAACCGTCGCCGATGATCGAGATAATCGTGCGATGCTCTTCGACTTCAACGGTGCCCAGCTGTTCCAGATCGGGAACCAGTTCCGGCAGCGCGCTCGCGTCGTCAATCGAAAGCGAAACACTAACCTCGGAAGTCGTAACCACGTCCACGGCGGTGCGATGGCGATCGAACACTTCAAACAGAGCGCGCAGGAAACCATATGCCCCGAGCATCCGCGCCGAACTCACCTGCACCGTCGTGATCCCATTCTTATGAGCAATGGCCTTGACCGTTTGCGGCGTTGCTTCGGACTCCGCTACGATCAGTGTCCCCGCATCACCGGGCGCGCGCGAGTTGCAAACGCGCACAGGGATCCGGCGATCGATGGCCGGCTGAATTGTCTTAGGGTGCAGGACCTTGGCCCCAAAGTAAGCGAGCTCGGCGGCTTCCTGATACGACAGCACCGGAATCGTCCTGGCCTCTCCAACAATGCGCGGGTCGGCCGTCAGCACACCGCTGACGTCAGTCCAAATTTGAATCTCGCGAGCATCGAGCGCTGCGCCCACAATCGCCGCCGAATAATCCGAACCGCCGCGGCCCAGAGTGGTAGTGACTCCCTTGCTGGTGCTGCCGATGAAGCCGCCGAGGACCGGAATTTTTGACGACTCGAGTAGCGGCATCAGTTCGGATCGCGTCGCGGTTTCAGTCTCAGGAAGCGGAATCGCGCTGCCGTAATTATCGTCAGTCGTCACGCAGCGCCGCGCATCGACGTACCGCGCGTTAAGATTATTCTCGCGCAACACCGCGGCCAGCAATTGAGAGGAAAGCTGTTCACCGTAGGCGACGATTTCATCCTGAAGCGGAGGATGAGTCACCGGATGCACGGCGATGATCTTGTGCAACTGGCGAATCTCGCGCCGGGTGACCGCAATCGTTAGTTCAAAGGCGGCGCTGGATTCGGCGTTGAGTAATTCGCGCGCGATTGCGATATGCCGCTTCAGATCGTTGTCCAGCATACGGGTGGCGCCGCGCGCGTCGCCCTCGATTGCTTTCTGCACACTGGCCAGCAAGGCATTGGTTAATCCGCTAATGGCCGACACGACGACAGTCGGCCGCAAAGGCACGGCCGCCTTTACGATTTCCGCGACGTTTCGAAAAGCGTTCGCGTCCTCAACGGACGTGCCGCCAAATTTCATGATCGTTGGATTCATAAGAGCATTTATTAATTCTTCTCTGTGTCCTCTGTGGTAAAGAGTTCTAACCACAGAGGACACGGAGAAAAACAAAAAGGGCCAATCGCAAAGCATACGACTGGCCCCTCAATCCCGAGAAACTTTTCGCGCCGGAAAACATCGGCGCGCTTGTCGTAGCTCTCCACCAGTGGCCCAGACTTTAGTCTGGGATAGATTTAATCACAGACTGAAGTCTGTGCCACTCTCGGTGACAGTCCTGCGGATTTAGCCACAGCAACCAACTCGCCCCTGCCTGAAGACGCATGGACGAGCTTCGGCGACCTTCCCTTTCGCCCGAGTTATTATCGAACCCTTCACGTTCAATAACTCGACTACTCTTGAAAGCCGCGCCTCTACATACTTAGATTTGCAAAGAACACCTAACGCGAAAACGAAACTAGCTGGCGGCATGATCTTTTGTCAAGCCTAGGTCCCACCAAGCTCGGGTCCCAACCAGCTTAGGTCCCAACCAGTCGGCGCAGCCGATGGTATACCAGTAGCCCACAGCGCCAACTGTGGGTAAATGAAGGACTCGACAATGAAAGCCCGCGTCGCGGGCGACATAACTCCATCGCCGCATTGTATGAATGAGTCCGCACAGCGGACGATCGAAAATAGCCCAGCGATTTATCGCTGGGAATGAGTTTGCAAAAGAAATGGAGTCCGTGTAGCGGACGACTGAATTGCAGAACGGAGATCGATCAATCGCAACGAAGATTCAAGGTGCCATTAGGAATGTTCAGGCGTCAATTGTTCAGCCGTCCGCTTCACGGACTCCTCCTCCTAATCACGCCTGATCCCACCGATAAATCGGTGGGCTATTTTCATTCGTCCGCTGCGCGGACTTCTTATCACTAGGCCTGGGCGTTCCTCCTCGGATGCCCACCGCTTGCCCCTCAACTTCCCCCTCTCGTACAATCTCCAATTGCACAAACGCGGTAAATTGGAACAAGAGCGGACTGTAAAGAGTAACTAGAACCATTATGAGTTTCGATAAAGTATTAACCAAAGTTTTCGGCAGCAGCAACGAGCGCTTTCTCAAGACCACTGGGCCGACGATTGTCGCGATCAATGAGTGGGAGCCGGAAATTCAGGCGCTTTCGGACGACCAATTGCGCGAGCGGACCGAAAAGTTCAAAGACTTCGTCGCCGATGCGGTTAAGGATGCGTCCAACAAACTGGAGCGAACGCGTCTCGAGCGGGAAGCCCTGGACGAGATTCTGCCGGAGGCCTTTGCCGTAGTTCGCGAAGCCAGCAAGCGCACCACGGGCATGCGGCACTTTGACGTGCAGATGATCGGCGGCATCGTCTTGCATCAGGGCAAGATTTCCGAGATGCGCACCGGCGAAGGCAAGACCCTGGTTGCGACTTTGCCGACCTATCTCAACGCGCTGACCGGACGCGGCGTGCATGTCATCACGGTGAACGACTATCTCGCCGCTCGCGACGCGGAATGGATGGGCCAGATTTATCGCTTCCTCGGTTTGACTGTCGGCTGCATCCAGAACGATATGGACGACTTTGAGCGGCAGGCCGCGTACGCCGCAGACATTACTTACGGCACCAACAACGAGTTCGGTTTTGACTATCTGCGCGACAACATGAAGTTCGATCTCGGAACTTGCGTCCAGCGCGGTCACTATCACGCGGTCGTCGACGAAGTCGATTCGATCCTAATCGATGAAGCTCGCACGCCTCTAATCATCTCCGGACCTTCAGAAGAATCGACTGACAAGTATTACCAGGCCAACGCGATCATCCCGCAGCTTACCCGCGGCGAAGAACTCGAAGAAGGAAAGAAGACCGGCGACTACATCGTCGACGAGAAGAACCATTCGGCCGTACTGACTGAAGAAGGTGTGGACAAAGCCGAGCGACTCCTGGGTGTCGGCAATCTTTACGACCCGGGCAACATGGAACTGCTGCACTGTGTCGAGCAAGCCCTGAAGGCGCACACGCTTTACCGGCTGGATCATCAGTACGTGGTGCAGGACGGCGAGGTGATTATCGTCGACGACTTCACCGGCCGCTTAATGAAAGGCCGTCGTTGGTCCGATGGTTTGCACCAGGCCGTCGAAGCTAAGGAGCAGGTGAAGATCGAGCGCGAAAACCAGACCCTGGCGACGATCACTCTGCAAAATTATTTCCGCCTTTACGAAAAGCTTTCGGGCATGACGGGCACGGCGGAGACGGAAGCCGGCGAGTTCCACTCGACTTACAAGCTCGAAGTGATCGTGATTCCAACGCATATGCCGATGGTTCGCAAAGACAACCCGGACATGATTTATCGCACCCTGCCCGAAAAATGGGATGCGGTGGTCGAAGAGATTCAGGAACGCTACGAACATGGCCAGCCGGTTCTGGTCGGCACGGTGTCGGTCGAAAATTCGGAGCTGATTGCGCGCCGCTTGCAGCGCGTGGGCGTTCCACACAACGTGCTCAACGCGAAGTATCACGAGCGCGAGGCCGAGATCGTCGCCCAGGCGGGACGCAAAGGCGCCATCACCATCGCCACCAATATGGCCGGCCGCGGGACAGACATTCTGCTCGGCGGCAATCCTGACTTCATGGCCCGCGAGTTTTTGAAAGAAGAAGAGATCGATCCGGACGACGCGACTGACGAGCAGTGGCAGGACGCTCTGCTTAAGGCCAAGCGGATCGTTGAATCTGAACACAAGGAAGTTGTCGCACGGGGCGGGTTGCACATCCTCGGCACCGAACGTCACGAATCGCGCCGCATCGATAATCAGTTGCGTGGTCGCGCCGGCCGTCAGGGTGATCCTGGATCGTCAAGGTTCTTTCTTTCTTTAGAAGACGATCTGATGCGCATCTTTGCCGGCGACAAGGTTAAGGCGTTGATGCAGCGCCTCGGCATGGAGAAAGGCGTCGCCATCGAATCCAAGATGGTTTCCAAGCGCATCGCCGCCGCGCAAAAATCGGTCGAAGGCCGCAACTTTGAAACGCGCAAACACCTGCTGGAATACGACGACGTCATGAACAAGCAGCGCGAGACCATCTATGGTCTGCGCCGCCAGTTGATGGAAGAACCCGATCAGCGCGAATACCTGGTTGGCGACACAGGGGTCGCGCGTGACCTGCTCGCCGACACCACCAAGCAGTATCTGAATCCAGCAGCGTCTGAAGACACCTGGGACATTGAGAATTACAAGGTCAAGATCCACTCGATCTATGCCTTTGACGCGGATGCCGAGGCAATCGATTTCGGGCACGCGAGCTCGGAAGAGATCGACGAACAGATCTGGGAGAAGCTGAAAGCCAAGTACGCCGAAAAGGAAAAACAGATCGGCGAGGAAGCGATGCGCACCTACGAGCGCATCATCATGCTCAACATCATCGACGCTCAGTGGAAGGACCACCTGCTGGCGCTTGATCACTTGAAGCAGGGCATCGGCCTGGTGGGCTACGGTCAGAAGGATCCGCTGGTTGAGTATAAGAAAGAAAGCTTTGACATGTTCCAGGCGATGCTCGATCGCATCGACACGACTACGATTCGATCGCTCTTTAACCTCCAGGTAGTCGCAGAGCAGGCGCCTGATGAACTGCAACGTCGCCGGGCCGCGCGTCCGCGTTCAATGAACTTCACCGGGCCGAATCAGGGCGCGGCCCCGGCGGGTGAGGAAGCCGGCAAAGTAAAGACGGTCACGCGCAGCGAACCCAAGGTCGGCCGCAACGATCCCTGCCCCTGCGGTTCAGGAAAGAAATATAAGAAGTGCCACGGTGTCGCGTAGTCCGGGCCACTGCATTAACGGGCTCTTGTTAGAACCGCCTGCGGTAGTGGGCTGTTGACCTTAAAATGAATACGATCACGAAGCCACACGAAACCAGCACAAAGAAAGAGTGCACTTCAGCTGCCTGGTGATTTCGTAAATCGCTCACCCCGCTTCCCTGCTCACAAGGTCTTCAGCAGTCTGCTAACCCCTCAACGAATACTGGCGGCGTCAGATCAAATTTATTCCAGCGACTGAAGATGGCCGCCCGATCTCGATGCAGATGGAGCTGCAATACAACTCAATTTGTATTAGTAATTCCCTAGTGTGGTTTAGAAGCGGGCTACCGCCCGCTTGGTCGGGCAGTAGCCCGACTCTAAACAAAAAGAAACTAACGCAGTTTGGATTTAGGCTACACTGTCTTTGGTGAGCACCGAAATCACATCAACCAACCCCGTCGTCAAATCAATCATTTCGGGCAAAGCACCGGCGGCTGCGCGCCTGGCGGCCGCGCGCGGATTGCTGCCCCTGCCGCAGACTGATCTGCTCGAGGCGCTGGTCCATCTCAGCGCCGACAATGATCCGAACGTGTCCGGTGCGGCGCAGTCCACGCTCAAGTCCCAACAGCCGGATGACTTGTTAAGCGTGGCGAAATCAACCGAGGCCGCGCCCGCCGTACTGGGACATCTCGCTTCCCTTCCCAATGCCACCCGCGACTTGCACGAAGCCGTCACCGGGAACAGCAACACGCCCGACGAAGCAATCGCTTTGCTGGCTCGCATTACGGCGGACGCCTCTCTGATTGAATTCATCACCTTGAATCAACAACGTCTGATCCGCGCACCGGAGATCATCGATGCCATCCTGCTGAACCCTGCGCGAACGGCGGAAGCTGAACGCCGCGTGAAGGAAACGCGCAGGGAGTTTTTCGAGAAGGAGAGAGGCGCGCGCCAGATTGCCCAGGAGTTGCGCGCCCGTGGAAACAGCGCCGCGGCGGAGTTCTTTGAATCCGCCGAGTTGGCAAGCCTGACGGGCGAACTAACTGTCGACGATGCCTGGCTGATTGCTCAACACATTGAAGTATCGGATGCCGACATTGATGACTCGTGGCTGGCGCGCGAGTTCATCGAAGAGCTGCTGGTCGAGACGCCGGAACAGATCGCCGCCAATGCTCAGGCCGTAATCAATGCCGAGCGTCTGGAAGGCAACGCTTCCCCCGAACGCATCTCGCTAATCAAGCGCATCATGTTTATGACGGTGAAGGATCGAGTTAAGCTGGGCATCAAGGGAGACCGCGAGGCGCGTGGGATCCTCGTTCGGGACGCGAATAAAATCGTTGCCACCGCGGTCATCCATAACCCGCGATTGACCGATCACGAAGTTGAAAACATTGCCGCCATGCGCACGATCGCCGAAGAGGTTTTGCGTTTGATCGGCATGAATCGCCAATGGGCCCGCTCTTATCCAATCATCCACAACCTGGCCCGCAATCCTCGCACACCGATGGCCACTGCGGTTCACATTCTGCCGCGAATTCGCACGAAAGATTTGAAAGCTATCGGGATGAGCCGCAATGTCTCCGAGGCGGTGAGACGACAGGCTTACCGGCTCTCTGAGATGAGATCGCCTAACAGCTGATTAGTAGACGCAAGCTGCCAGGTTGAGCAGGGAGCACAGGCTGTCATCCTATGCTACGGGAGCCGTTTGTCACAGACTTGTTACGATTTCGTCAAATTTAGCTTGACGGAACCCGTCAACTGAGTATAATTCGAGCTTGCAAGAACCAAAGCTGTTTGAAGAAGGGTTGCTCGAGGCAGGCGCCTTCAAAGACGGAGCGGAGTTTTCAGAAAGCTGTGCGGCAGCTTGATATATTTTTTGACCCGCAGACTTTATACCGCCGTCAATAGAAAGCACCACCTTTGAAGTACGGAATCGGCCATATGAGACGATTCTCTAGTCTGTGCCTAGCCACCCTTGTAACACCCGAACCTACCCCTGATGTTTCGCCCCGCCGTTCGTAAGAATGACGGGGCGCTTCTCTTTTTATTTCCGATTTCAAATTGCCGATTTGAGGGCGTGGTGTGCATGTGGGTCATGAGGTCAGTACCACCTGCGTGAGCAGGTGGACCCAGCATTCAAGTGAGATTATGTGGTTGATCCACCCGCTCACGCGGGTGGTACTGACTCCATAACCAAGCCCACAATTACTCACGGCTCCGCGACTCAAATTGGCAATCGGAAATGCCTACATCGCCAGTCCGCCGTCAACCTGAATCACCTGGCCGGTGATATAACGCGCGTCTTCAGATAAGAGGAAAGCCGCGATGCGCGCGACTTCGTCAGTCTCGCCAAACCGGCCCAGCGGGATCTGTGCCAAGACCTTCTCCCGATACTCTTCGTTAAGCGCCGTCGCCATGTCGGTCGCTACCATCCCCAGCGCCAGCGCATTGACGGTGACTTTGCGGCTGGCGACTTCGCGTGCCAGCGCTTTCGTCAAGCCAATCATCCCGGCTTTCGAGGCGGAATAGTTCGACTGCCCGGCCATGCCGATAACGCCACTGATCGAAGTAATATTTAAGATTGAGCCGCCGCCATCCTGTCTTAACATTACTCGCAGAGCCGCTTTGGCAAAGTTCCAGGCGCCTTTCAAATTCGTATCGATGACTGCGTCCCAGTCCTCTTCCTTCATCCTCAGAATCAAAGTGTCGCGGACGATGCCGGCATTGTTCACCAGGAAATCGATGCGACCGAATGCGTCCTTCGTTTGCTTGACCATCTCCGCGGCAGCGGAGGTATCGGCTACGTCAATCTGCGATGCCAGAGCGCGCACACCCAAAGCTTCAATTTCTGATTTCAGAGTTTCAGCAGCTCCGGCGCTCTGCGCATAATTGAACGATACATCCGCGCCGCGCCGCGCCAGCTCCAACGCAATGGCGCGCCCAATGCCGCGAGTTGCGCCGGTAACGATTGCACTGCGGCCTGCGAATTGTTTTTGTTCAGCCATAATGTACAGCAGGCTGCCGGCCTGCGATGTTCGCACAGAGCACAGGCTGGCAGCCTTTGCTACTTAGAATTCTAACCCTTTCAAATACTCTCGAAACGCCGGCGCCAGATCGTCGTGTTTCAAGCCAAACTCGACCGTGGCTATCAGGAAGCCCAGCTTGTCGCCAGCATCGTAACGTGTACCCTCGAAACGAACCGCGTAGAAATCACGTTTACGTAAAAGTGCCCGCATGGCGTCGGTGATCTGAATCTCGCCGATTGCGCCCGCTTTCGTTGCTTCGATCTCCGCGAAGATGTCGGGCGTTAAAATGTACCGGCCAATAATCGCCAGGTTCGAAGGCGCTTCGGCCAGCGGCGGCTTCTCAACCATGTCCTTGATGCGATAGACGCCGTCGCCAACTTCTTCGCCGTCAACTACCCCAAACCGCGAAATCGCTTCACCTTCGACTTCCATCGTCGCCAGCACCGGCGCGTCATACTTCTCGTAAACGTCCAGCAATTGACGGAGGGCGGGCGTCCTGGAATCGATAACATCGTCGCTCAACATCACGGCAAACGGCTCGTCGCCAACCAGGTCGCGCGCCTGCAGAATTGCGTGGCCCAGTCCGAGGGCCTCTCGCTGGCGCACATAACTCACCCGGACCATGTCGGTAATCTGTCGCACCAGACGCAGGCTGTCTTCCTTGCCGCGTTCCCGCAGCAGCGCTTCCAGCTCAAACGAAACATCGAAATGGTCTTCGATGGCGCTCTTGCCGCGACCCGTGACTATGATCACTGACTCGATCCCTGACGCGACCGCTTCCTCCACGACATACTGGATTAGAGGTTTGTCGACCAGCGGCAGCATCTCTTTCGGCGATGCCTTAGTCGCCGGCAGAAAACGCGTGCCCAGTCCGGCGGCGGGAAAAACTGCTTTGCGTACTCTCTTTGCCATTTCAGGTTTAAGATCTCAAATTAAGCTCAACCAACGACCCCCGAACAAACACCACTCAGACAGGTAGCGTCCTAAGTTTGCAGAGGATATTCCCGCAGACAGCATGAGTCAGTGCCGAGAGCGGTAGCGACCGGGTCTCGCTCACGATTTCAGCCCTGCTACACAACGAGCCCGGTCGCTACCGCTCCCGGTAGCGACCTCATCCTCAAAAGGACACACCGTCTGACGGCACGTCTTGACACTTAGACAACGCTCAGCTAGCGTCAGAAACTTCGTTGCGGGAACGCAACGGCATAAACTTCTATCACACGCAAAAGGCCAGCAGCAAATGCTCGATCTCAACTATGTCAGGGAAAATCTTGAAAGCGTGCGCGAGGCGCTCGCCAAGCGCGGCTTGCCCGCCGGTGTGCTCGATGATTTTGCCCGGACCGACGCAGAGCGCCGGCGAATAATAGCCGAATCCGATCAACTCAACGCCGAACGCAACACAGCCAGCCACGAGATTGGCGCGCTCATGAAGGACGGCAAGCGCGAAGAGGCCGACGCCCGTCGCAAAGCAGTTAACGAATTAAAGGAGCGCATCGCTGAACTCGATCAGCAGCGTGAACAGTCGGAAACGCGCATGCGCGAGCTGCTTTCGACGCTGCCGAACATCCCGCACGAAAGTGTTCCGGTGGGCCGTGATGAATCCGCGAACGTGGAAGTTCGCCGCTGGGGAGCCAAGCCCGAGTTTGATTTCGAACCGAAAGATCACGTCGATCTGGGTAACGCGCTCGGCATTCTCGATCTCGAGCGCGCGACAAAAATCACCGGCGCACGCTTCGCGATTCTCAACGGCGCCGGAGCCCGTCTCAGCCGCGCCCTGATTGACTTCATGCTCAACCTGCACACGAGCGAACATGGCTATCAAGAGACTCTGCCGCCATTCATCGTCAATCGCGACTCGCTATTCGGCACCGGTAATTTGCCAAAGTTCGAACAGGAGCTCTTCAAACTCGAAGACGAGCGCGGATTCTATCTCATCCCGACGGCCGAAGTTCCGGTGACCAATTACTATCGCGACGAGATTCTCGACGCGTCCCAGTTGCCGATGAAGTGGGCCGCGTACACGCCTTGCTTTCGTTCCGAAGCCGGCAGCTACGGCAAGGACACTCGCGGCGTTATTCGCCAGCATCAGTTCGAAAAAGTAGAGCTGGTAAAATATGCGCTGCCGGAAAATTCTTACGATGAACTCGAAGCGCTGACCCACAACGCCGAGACTATCTTGCAGCGGCTCGGGATTCATTATCGAGTGGTCGCGCTCTCAACTGGTGATCTCGGTTTCGGCAGCGCCAAGACTTACGACATCGAAGTCTGGCTGCCTTCGCAGAATGCTTTTCGTGAAATTTCGTCCTGCTCGAACTACGAAGCGTTTCAAGCGCGCCGGGCGAATATCCGTTTCCGCCGCGCCGGCGGCGCCAAGCCGGAATTTGTGCACACTCTGAACGGCTCTGGGCTGGCCGTAGGCCGCACCTGGATTGCGGTTCTGGAAAACTTTCAGCAGGCGGATGGCGCAGTGGTTATCCCCGAGGTCCTGCGTCCATACATGGGCGGGTTGGAACAGATTAAGGCGGCTTGAGTCATTCGTGGCACAGACAGTCTGTGATTCTTGTTTGAAACATCGTGTTCATGAGGTACTACGATCCACGAATTCACACGAAGCGGATATGGTTTTGTTCATGCCGGTTCGTGTAATTTCGTGGATCGTCCGTAGGCTGTGAAAGGCTCGATCCACCAATTCCCACGAAACGCGAAAACGACACTCTCCTCTTCCCTTGCCACTGACTACCGCTTTCTTACACACCATGTGGTCATGGATCGCATGTTCTGCACGACAGTGGTTTTGATTGGATCGAGAAACTCTCCGTTTATCGCGGCGGTGACGTCGAGCAACATCGCCTCGTCCACCAGAAAGCGCTCGCTGCCGTCGGGAAGTTTATACCGCCGGTCGTTAACCCGAATGATCCGGTCCTCAATCCCGATGCTCGAAGCCAGACGAGCAAAGAAAATACCACCGGGCTTCAGCACTCGCCACATTTCATCGAGCATCCGCTGCCACTGATCTTCATCGCGCGCAAAGTGGAGAACGGCGCTGCTTAATACAACATCAAAGCCCGCGTCACTAAATGACATCCGCTCGACGGGCTCTTCCCGAAAATTGTCCGCCGGGAGATGCGGAGCCAACTGAGTCACCAACTGCCGGGCGTGGGCCAGCGCCAAAGGTGATTCGTCTACCCCGAAGATTTCACAACCGCTCTTGAGAAAATAAACAAGGTTTCGACCAGTGCCGCACCCTGCATCGAGTATCCGCATCCCCGGGACAATTCGCTCCTTCAGCAGTTGATCGAACAAATAGATGTCGATGCCGCCGAACCATTCCTGAAGATTAAGGGGAGATGACATCGTGAGTCGACACCTCAATAACTGACAGCCAACGCGGCTTTGCTGTAGATAGTTTCTTTCAGCCTGAAAAATAATCCGATCCACGAATTCACACGAAACAAGCACGAAGAAAAATATTCACTTCGATCGCGTTTCGTGTGATTTCGTGGATCGTTCTACCGCGACTTAAAAACTTTCGGCAGCCTGCTAGTAATTCTGCCACCCCTTGCCGCTCTCACACGCGTCGCGAGACTTGGTGCACACTTCGAGTTTCGTAATTGGATGTACTTCCCAATTCGTCGCCCGACTTAAACCACGATTGAGTCGCTCGCCCTGAAGCACCTGAGCCTGCGGAAAATGTTTCGAGTCGAGCATTAGATATCCCGTGACCCGAATATATGACCCTTCCAAATCGTTGACGTTTCGGTACAGCCACTTTTCGTTCTTGCCGCGAACGCGGGGTGTGATCTCCGCCGTCACAGAATCCTTTTCAACCTCAGCAATGGCTTCTTTGGTTTTTGCCTCCGGCATCTTTGAGACCAAAACCAAATGGACGTCGGTATCGGCGCGGTGGCTCAAACCACAATTACAGGATTCCTTGCCCTCCGCTTTGGCCTTCAGCAAAAACCCCATCACTGAAACCGCCGCGCCCTCTCTACCGGGACCCCGGATCGAAGCTCTATCCGCACCTGTATTCCAACTGGAAGGTTGCGGCATTCGCCGAATTTCGTCGAGCGTCAAACGCTTAACCGTCGACGGATTCCCCGTGCGGTTCTTGGCTGTATTCAGGGCGGCATCTCCCAACTCGCCGCACCCAGTCACAGGACAATCGTCCAGAGATGCGATCACGTCGGCACAAGGCGGTGTCAGAAAAGGTACGGCCGCCGGCGCTGAAGATAACACTCCGACCGCGTTCGGCCGGTCAGCCGGTCTTTGATCTCCCGTTGCAAACAGAGACGTCGCTACCAGAATCAGAACAACAATTGAGTATGTGCGTTTCATGGCAAGCCTCCCCGAGGCTAGGGGCGAGAGAATGGAACCGAACCGTTATCCGCGCTTTTCAAACGCAAGAACGCGCAAAGCATAGCGAAGCTCGCCAGAACTTTGCAATGCCTTGCAAGAAATTTGCGGCGGCTTTGCCAGAACTTTGCTATGGGACGGGAGAGAGGTGCTGAGGGTATTCGCAGCGGTTCTTGAATTCTCCTCTCCCAGAGGAAGAGGGGAACGAACCTTTGTCTAGAATCAGGATCGGTTTTCTCGGTGCGGGATACATCGGAGTCGGAGCGACGGGGCTACAGATCCTTTCGCCGCTCCGCGGTTCCGGGAATCGGTTAACCTTGTTTCGTAGTTTTGCTAATATTGGGCGACGAGGATTGAGCATGCCCGATACCAAAGACTTCGACACCATCTTCGCCCGGCTCAAAGCGATCTTCCAACCCTACGCCAAGAAGATGGATGTCGCTTCTGACAGCGAGGTCTACTATCTACTCAACACGCGGTACATCATGAAGAACAAACAGCCGCTCTGCTTTGGCGGCGTGCGCCGCGGCAAAGCGTATGTCAGTTTCTATCTGATGTCGGTTTACGCCAGCCCCGATCTATTGGAAGACATGTCGCCTGAATTGAAGAAGCGCATGCAGGGCAAGTCGTGCTTTAACTTCAAGCAGGTGGATGAGAAGTTGTTCAAGGAACTGAAACAGCTTACCAAAGCGGGCGCGGCGAAGTTCACTGATGGGAAATTTATTGAGGAGCTCCGCATGATGCAGGGATCACGGTGAGCAGTCGACTCCTAAAACTTCAATCGAAATGAAAGTTGCATTCTTCGCGCAGGCTGCGCCGCCACCGCTCGGCCGAAGAAGGGTGAACTGAGGTTTCCCACAAAGCCGGCGTAGTTTACCTGGTTGAGAACATTGAAGGCATCAACCGCCAGAGTAGCCTTTACGCCACCCTCGTTCTGTTTGCTTTTAGTCAAAGCAAAATCTCTTGACCAACGCAGATCCACATCGGCATAGCCCGGGCCGTTGAGACTATTCCTTGGAACTCCGGCGGGGCGGGCGTTAGCCGTGCCCGTATGAAATGCATCGAGACCAGTCGTCAGCGTATACGGCAGTCCGGAGTAAAGTGATACCGAGACACCAAGATTGAAAAGCTTGCCGGGGTTGATCGTGCCGAGCAGTTCAAAACGATGACGACGATCAAAATCGGAGCGTCCCCATTCCCCCGATAGATCATAAGCATTGGGCGGAAAATAATTGATGCCGCTGGTATCGTCGTGGGCTGAGGCCAGACGGTACTGGGCCATGCCGTTGAAGAAACGAGTCACGTTGCCGCGCAGGGTAACTTCCAGAGAATCACTCGACCTGCGTCCGGCCGCTTCGATTTCGCGTAGGACGCCGATGGCTGCATCGGGACGAGCTGCATAAAGAGGCGGCAGCGGTGCATTGATATTACGTGAGCGAAATTGATCCCGGCCACGAGATCCCAGATAGGTGACAGCCAGGCTCGTTGATTTCCGCAGTTGCCGTTCTATGCCGGTGCTGTATTGGATTGTGTATGGCAGGTTTATGTTCGGGTCCAGTCGCGTGATGCCGGCGGGTTGCGCCGTCAACGATGCTCCCGAGTTAAGCGGATCAGGGTATCCCGGATTAAGCAACACATATTGACGAAGTCTCGATCCATTGAAGAGCAGAATATCCTGGATGGGCCGGGCCCCGGATCGATCGTAGAAGACGCCGGCGCCTCCACGCAGGACGGTCTTCTGCGTTTTTCCGGGAGCATAAGCAAACGAAAACCGCGGCACGAAATTGTTCTTATCGTGGAAGTAATTCTGCCAGTCATAGCGCACGCCAACCGAGAGCATCAGGTTGTGGCGCGGGTGATATTCATCCTGCACAAACAACCCGAGCTGCTTTTCCAGAAACACCAGATGCCCGTTCCCCTGTTGCTGAGTAAACGAATAGGGCCGGCGCTGCAGATAATCACCGATACTCGAAAAGTAAAACGTGCCCAGCGAATTGAGATTGTTATTAAACCCGCGGCGGCTCAAGTCCGGAATATTGATTCCTCCCTTGATCAGGTGCTTGCCCTTCGCATAGGAAATCATCTCCATCAACTGTGCATGGTATTCCGTGCGCAAGTAGTCGGCTTGAGCGCCGCCGCTGGTGAAAGCATCTTGCACGACAATCCTGCGACCGTTGGTAACGCTGACGTTGGTCTGCCTCTCATAGCCGAGCAGCAGCCGGAAGTTATTAACCAGTCTCGGCGAGAAAACGGTCTGCTGGCTATAGTTGATCTCCTGTTCCATGTTGTGCGAGTTGCTGCCGGCCTCAGCCAGAATAGTGCCGCCCACGCCCTGGTTCTTAAAGTCTTCGCCAAGGTAGGAATAGCGCACCGAAAAAGTGTTTGTCGCACTGAGTGAATGACTGATTTGAGCCGCCACCTGCAAGATCCGTGAAGGAGCGGCTACGTTCTCCCTGATGCTTCCGGTTGCTCCCGCGGCAAAGACGATCGATTGCAGGTCTTCTTCTTTGCGACTGGCCGAGAGCAGGAACGACGTCTTCTTACTATTCCTGATTGGCCCGGTGAAGATGCCTTCGTAAATACGTCGCTGCTCGGGAGGACGGGTTAAGGCAAACGGATCGCGCGCGTTCAGGCGCGCGTCGCGAAAGATGAAGTTGAAGGCGCCATGGTACTCAGGCGAGCCAGGCTTGGTTGTTACTTCGATTCGGCCGCGTCCGGGCCGAGCGAACTCCGCCGAATAAGGATCCTGATTGATTTTGATGTCTTTGATCGCGGATGGAGAGACGCCCAGATTATTGACCTCCATGCCGTTCACTATCAGCGTGACTCCGCCGGTACCCACGCTGCCTGGATCGAGGAAGCGCGACATGGCCCCGATGTAGTCCTGATCAAATACCGGCAGGTTGCTCAACGACTGCTCACTCAACACGACGGTGTCTTTATTGTCGCTCGCCTCAGTCGTGATCTGCGCAGGCGCATTGGTGACCGTCGTCTCCTGCCGCAGGCTGGCAATAGCCAACGAAATCTGAAGGGGCGCGCTGGGCTGCGTACCGACGACTACTTCGACCGAGTTTGATTCGAAGCCGGGTGAAGTGACTTGAACCTGATATTTTCCAGGCGCGATTCGCTTGAATTCAAAACGGCCGGTTTGATCTGTTGTGGTTGACTGCTGTTTGTTGGCGGCGTCAGTCAATTGAACAGCCGCGCCCACGATGGTTGCGCCGGCCTGGTCCTGGACAGTGCCGACAACCGAAGAACGGCCGCCAGTGGCCTGAGAAAAACTCGCTACGGCGCCAGTCAAAATTATGGCTAAGAAGAAAACAGACCGAGTCACTCGCTTTACTCCCTCAGTATTAATCACCGTCAGATTCGTGGCCTTACCACTAACACTTCAAAGGTAACTCCAGGGTAAACGCGCTAAAGCTGCGCCGGAAGCGCGCTCCCGCTCTGGACCTCATTACTCGCCAAACAAACACTAATCCAGCCTCCATGGGCCGCCGCAGAAACGCGATCCACGAAGCCACGCGAACGAAGGCCGTGGAATCAGAAACACTAGAAACTCCACGCGAGAGTGACGCCATAGTCGCGTGCGTGCCGATTATACTGGGGAGCAATCAGCGGCCATGCGCTTGATCTGCCGCGCGATTCCTCTTCTGGGCCTGAACCCACAGGAGCTTTGCGGTGATGCGCGTGATAGACGTACCGCCCAATGCCATACCCCATCGCGCTGCCAACCAGAACATCCGAGAGGTAATGATTCTGCCCCGTGAAGCGCGCGACGCTGACCGCGCCGGCAATTCCGTAAGCCACCACCTGCACCAACCGACGGTCATGGTATTCGTTCGCTATCACGGTTGCCAGCGACCAGGCTTCGATGCTGTGTCCGGATGGAAAGGAAGATCCGCCGTCAAAGAAGTCACCGCGATCTTTGCCGGCGAGCGGCCGACTGCGCTGAGTGATTTCTTTAAGCGCCGTTACCACCAGCGCGCTGTCAACCAGCGCTTCAGCGCCGAGCAGGCCAGTCTCTCGGGCGCGCTCGTTATGCTTTGCCCGCCCGAACAAATAAAACGTTAAGGCGACGCCTCCCGCTCCATAACCCGAACCGGCGTAGCTCACGATGCGGCTGGCATTCAGTTGCTTGCGAGACTCGGCGATTTCATCTCCGGTGCTCCGATCAGTCGCGATCAGCGCTGCGGTTCCGATCCCAAGCGGCGCGAGCCAGCGCGCGTCGCGACCTCGTAGATGGAAAGGCGCGGTCCAGATCGCTTTCTGATCACGCAAGACATTTTTGAAGAACTGCTTCTCGAGCGAAGGTGTCGCTGAGGGTGTCGGGCTGGGACTCGGCGTTTGTCCCGGCGTATTCGGCGTGACTGAAAAAGTAGTTACGAGAATAATCATGGCGAAGAGGCAATGCGATGTTCTGTTACTTCTCATGTTTCCGAGTCCCCGTTTCATTTTTCGTTCGATTGCTTCGTCTAAGCAGAGTATGGACTGTCGGGGTGACCATACGGTTATTTACTAATGGAAGATTAAAAAGTCCTTGAAATTTAATCAAGCAGATGCGGGCAGGGAGATAATCGGGCTAGCGCTCGCTCCAGACCTCAGTCTTTGTTGACCGGGACGGCGCCAGCGTCTGTGTTTTCGCGCTTGAAGATGAGTTTCCGTGCTTCTCGTTGAAGAATTGGTAAAGAAAAACCAAAGCCCATAGCTCCCATAATGCATGCCATACCGCCGGCCGCAAACGTTCTGCGCGCGGTAAATTGCTGCGCCAGCAAGCCGACCACAAGCGAACCGAATGGCGCCAGGCCGGACAGCATCATCGTCCAGATTGCCATGACCCGTCCCCGTAATTCGTCGGGCACGATTCGCTGCACGAGAGTGTTCGAGGCATCCAATCCAGTCACCATCGTAAATCCGATTAACAACATGACGAGCACCGACAAAGCGAATGAGTGCGAGAATGATAAGAGGACCAGGCTGCCGCCAAAGCCGGCGGCGGCCAGCGCCGCCCAATCACCAAGCGTACGCACGTTGCTAAACATGGCCAGGATCAAAGAGCCAAACACGGCTCCAACGCCGGACGCTCCCATTAGCAGGCCGAATTGTGTCGGTCCGCCATGTAACATTTCTTTCACGTAAACCGGCATCAGAATTTCATAGCGCAAACCCGTGAAACTGATTAAGCCGAGAAGCACCAGCAGCGCCCCGACAGGTCCAGTGTGACGAACAAAATTGAAAGCCTCAGCCACGCCGGCCCGAAAGCGCTGCGGTGTTCGTTTCCGGACAGCAGTTGGCTTCATCATCAGCAAGCCGACAATGACCGCGACAAAGCTCAAAGCGTTTCCCAGAAAGCACCAGCCTTCACCGACGGCGGCAACCAGCAGCCCACCGACACCTGGTCCGATGGTGCGGGCGCTATTGATCATCGAAGAGTTCAGGGTGACCGCGCTGATCAAATGTTCTCTCGGCACTAGCTCGGCCACGAATGCCTGGCGAACGGGAAAATCGAAGGCGTTAACTACACCCATCAAAGCCGCAACCGTAAAGACATGCCAGACCTGGACATGTCCGGTGAGGGTGAGCGCGGCTAGCAAAAAGCTGAACAGCATTGGAGCGAACTGCGTGACGAAAAGAATATGCTTGCGTGATTTTGAATCGGCGACGACGCCGCTGACAGGCGCCAACACGAAGATTGAAATCTGTCCGGAGAAGGCCACCAGACCGAGTAGAGCAGCCGAACCCGTCAGGCGGTAGACGAGCCACGCCTGGGCTATTGTTTGGACATAGTTGCCGATCAGCGAGATTAGCTGGCCGCCAAGGAAGAGTCTGAAGTCTCGATACTTCAGTGCCTCGAGAGCCGAGGAGATCCTCCCTTTGGTTCCGATTTTTTTGTTTGACTGGGTTCTCAAAGTGCCAGGTTGATCGTTGCTTCAGAACTTCAAACCAATCCCCGTCCGCACCATTGTATGGTTGGTGAAGTTTACGTGTGGATCATAATAGACCTTCCAGAACCAATGCGGACGGTCATAGTAAATTCCCATACTTACGGAACGAATATACTTACCTGAGTCCTCATGTCCCGACTTGAAGATGCCATCGAAGGTAATGCCGTTGTTTCGGTTCAGCTTACGCCGCCAAACCACATGAGTGTTCTGTTGCCCCGTGTGCAGACGCACGTCAAAGATCGTGTAAGCCTGAATCCGATCGTAGCTACTGAGCTTGTGAGCGATTCCCAGCTGCACCGAGTCGCCGGGATCCCAAAACAGATCGAAGAAAGGCTTCAGGTTTGTGCGCGAATACCCGACCAGGGCGAGAGTTTTTCCCGAACCCAGCTCGAAGGAGAGCGAGCCCGATACGGCTTTGGTTGTCGCGACCTCGATGGTGGGAACGAAATGAAACCAAGCTTTCCGGTAATCGTACTGGATGCCTGTGCGTATGAGTTTATTGGTCTGCGGATCATAAAAACCTGCGATCCAGACAGTAACCGGTCCGAACTGATGGCGTAGGTTCAGATCAAAGGCCCGGTTGCCGCGGGTAAAATAAGTGCTGAACGTTAGCTTGGATTTATGTTCATCGGCTTTCTCGATCGGGTCACGGTCTGCTTTTTTCGTCTGGTCGGATTGGGGAGTTGGACTTGGTGATGGCTCAGGTTTAGTTGTTCCTGATTGGGCCCGAGCTGGGAGACCAACCAGACAAATAACAAGCAGCAGGAGAATCGTCCGACTACGCGGCAACAAGACCAGTACCTGTGTTGTTGCGCAACGCTTCAGCCAGTCCCGTAGGGACGAAATGTTTATAGAGCTCCGACAGACGGAGCGAGCTCCGTAGGAGCGCAATGTGCCGTGCGCGCAATTTGTCAGTTGACCGAACATGCCGCTCCTACAGAGCTCAACGTCTTACTGGCTTGGTTGCACTATAAACATTACGCTCCTACGGAGCGATGTGCTGTCGTTCCCTATTGACCCCACGTCAAAACCAACGCCACCGCTGCGACGAACATTACCACAGTCGTCGTCCATCCGAGGAGATTGGACCAGCGGCTGTTTACTCTGTCTCCCATGATTTGCTTGTTGCTGCCAACCAGCATGATCACTACCAACAGCGGGGGCGCCAAAAAGCCGTTGATGATTGCCGCCAGGAAGAGCGCGCGAATTGGATTGATGCCGATGAAGTTAAGCAGCACTCCGATCAAAGTAGAAACGATAATCACGCCATAGAACAATTTGGCTCGAGATGGTTTCTGATTGAAACCATATCTCCCTCCCATGGCCCCGGTCACAGCGTACGCACTTGATCCCGTCAGCACGGGCACCGCCAGCAACCCGCTGCCAATTAAACCCAGGGCGAGGAGCACGGACGCGCCTTTTCCGGCGAGAGGTTCAAGTGCCTTCGCGGCCTCAGTCGCTGTCTGGATATTTGTGTTGCCCGCTTTGAAGAGTGTTGCCGCGGTCGCGAGAATGATGAAGTACATCACCGCATTCGACAGCAGCATGCCTATACCTACGTCCCAGCCGGCGTATTTCATTTCGGCGTCCGTCGCGCCGCGCCGCTGGCTCCTGGTCACGCGGCCGAAACTGATTTCTTCCTCGACTTCCTGGTCCGCCTGCCAGAAGAAGAGATAAGGCGAGATCGTAGTACCCAGGATGGCAACCAGGGTCGCCAGGAAAGTCGCGTCGAACCTCAGGGTCGGAATGAACGTCGCCTTCAGCACAGAAACCAAGTCCGGCTTGGAAAAAAAAGCCGAGCCAATGTAAGCGAACAAAGCGAGCGTCAACCACTTGAACGTTCTGGCAATCAACCGGTACGAGCCCCAGATTTGCAGCGCCATAATGATTAGGGCAATCGGCAAAACCAAAACGGTGATCGGGATTGGCAGCAGCAGATTGATCGCCGCGGCGATGGCCCCAATGTCCGCTCCGGCATTGATGGTGTTCGCAATGACTAGTCCAAACACCGTGAGGTAGAGCAAGTTTCGCGCATAGTGCCGTCGCAGGACTGACGCCAGGCCCATGCCGCTGACCATTCCAATTCGCGCGCAGGTGAGTTGTACCGAAGCCATCAGGGGCCACGTGAACAGAGCGGTCCAGAGAGTAGTGAAACCCAGAGAAGCTCCGGCCACTGCATACGTGCCAATGCCCGAAGGATCATCGTCGGAGGCTCCAGTAATAAGTCCTGGCCCAAGCACCTTCAGAAAACGTTTGATCGGATTTCTTTCCAGCATCATGGCCGCTTCGAGCGAGCCAGTGCCGCCCGCGGGATCAGAGTGTGGAATAACTGGAGCGCCTTTACCCGGCGCCAAATCAGTTGGTTTGTTATCAGACATCTCTCTGACTTCTCACTCCTGAATTTGCGCAATGGTAATGGGAAACCAAGGTAAAGAGAAATCCCAGTCGTGTCTTACTTTGCCGCCCATCGCGGTGATGGAGTCACAACCGTGAGCGGTAGCGACCGTGTCAAAAGTTGATTCTTAACGCCGAAGGCGTTTCATAACTCAGCCCAGGGTAACACCTTGGGACTTGGGCTTAAGCGTACGCTGAAGGCGTTGAACAATGACCGGATGCAAAACAAGCAAGAGAATGAATTCTTAAATCCTTTCGGGATCTTTGATCCCAGGGTGTTATCCTGGGCTGAGTTAGAGAACGCCTTCGGCGTATGGAGGTCGCACCTTCACGTGAGTCATCGACTCTTGACGAAACCTCGGTAGCGACCGGGTCTCGATTCACGGGAACGTCGACTTTGGTAAGGCGATACCCGGTCGCTACCGCTTCCCGGTACTGACGTCATTCCATCTACTGATTTATTAACGAGATTCGAGGATATACCCTTCACCGCGCCAACTGTGGATTTGTTTGACTGAATGCTGATCGTCGATCTTGTTGCGCAGCCGGTTGACGTGGATCTCGATAGTGTTTAAGAAATAGGGCTGGCATTCAATTAGCCACGCCGGTGAGGTCGTGAGACCTGGATTATTCTTTAGGCCTTAAAGGCGCCGGTGCGCATGGATCGCGGGAGTCTTGATCCACGCCCTTACGGGCGCGGCTATTTTATGGCGGCCCTGCGGGCCTTCTACCTAATTCGCAGATCGTACGGCAGCATGTAGATCGCTTCGCCGCTGCGCGAGCGATCGAGCAACTGTGCATAACGCAGAGCCCGCCTGATATCCACCGGCATCGCGCCTATCAACGCTGCCTGTTGCTTGGCCTGAACGGTGGCCTCGTCGCCATCACTGTCACTACTACTGTTCATTAGTTCGTCGAAGAAGCTGGGCGGCTTTGGCAGGATCACGCGCTGAATTCCTTGTTCAGCGGGAATCTTGGCGAGTTGCTTGGCGATCTCGATCGCCTTATCTAAACCACCGTACTCGTCCACCAATCCTCTTTCCTTCCCCTGGCTGCCGGTCCACACGCGACCCTGGCCAATCGTGTCGATGAAAGCCTTATCTTTCGATCGACCCTTCGCCACTTTCGAAATGAAGTCGTCGTAGGTGGTGCTGAGGTATTCCTGAAATTTTTGGCGTTCGCTATCGCTGAACTTCTCGGTCTCGCGGAACATGCCGGCGTTCTTGCCGCGCAACACATACTCGTTAGTCACGCCGATCCAATCATAGAATCCTTTGAGCACGGGCTTGCCACCCACCACTCCGATCGAACCGGTGATCGTCGAAGGCTCGGCCACGATCTTATTTGCATTGCAGGCGATGTAGTAGCCGCCGGACGCGGCCACGTCGCTCATGGAAACTACGACAGGCTTTTTCGCCTTGGCTGCTTCAATCGCACGCCAGATGATATCGGACGCGAGACCGGATCCTCCCGGGCTATCGACGCGCAGGACGATTGCCTTGACCGTCTTGTCATCGCGAGCTTCATTGATCGTCTTCACCAGCGATTCCGAACCAATCGTCTCCTGGCCCGAACCGCCAAAAGTTGAGCGGCCGGAAACGATGTCACCTGACGCATACACGACGGCTATCCGCTCGCCTTTGTTAAGCCCCAAAGACTCCTGCGAAATCTGGCGATAGTCGCCGGCCTTGGTGATCGCCAGGTCGTCGCTGTCTTTGTACCCGAGTCGTTTCTTCAACTCCTTTTCGACGTCGTCGTGATAAAGAGCGCCGTCAATCAGCCCGGCGTCTTTCGCCTGGGCCGCGGTGTAGGGCGCGTTATCGATAAGCGCCTTCATGGCGTCGGGCGTCTTGGCGCGCGCCTTGGCAATCTCATCAATGAAGCGTCCGTACAGATCATCGAGCAGCGCGTTAACGTATTCGCGATGGGCCGGCGTCATCTCTTTCTGGGTGAACATGTCTCCGGCGCTTTTGTACTTTCCAATCTGATAAATGTCCGGATAGATTCCCAGCTTATCGAGCGAGCCGCGGAAGAACATCACATCGGCAGCCAGGCCAATCGTGAACAACTCGCCCGGCGGCGGCACGAAAATCTTGTCGCAGGCCGTGGCAATGTAGTAGTCCTTGTTGAGCCCTGTCTCCATGTACGCGTAGACAGGTTTGCCCGACGATCGAAAGTCTGCAATCGCGCTGCGAATTTCTTCTGACTTGGCCCAACCGGCGTCGGACATGTCGATGTCGAGCATCACTGCCGAGATTCGTTTATCGGATTTCGCTTTGCGAAACTGCGTCATCAGACTGCTCAGAGACTGAGGCGGGGCGCCGAAGAGCCTGCGAAATGGATCGTCCGGGACATAGTCAGGCATTGAGCCGGAGATTTTCAGCGCGAGGACGCTGTTGTCACGAATGGATGGCCGGTTCCCGCGCAGAGCGGAAACGAGAATGGCGGCACAGACGACGACGATAAGCGCCAGCCCGAGCAGGATGCCCCCAATGATGAGGACGACCTTGCGAGTTGTAGACATTGCCATAAGCGATTTACCTGTTATTTTTCTAAGAAGTTTGGCCGATTGTGAGTACGAGCGGAGTGTAGAAAAGGTTTTCGAGTGGCAGAGACTCTAGTCCTGTACTGAGGTAACACAGAACTCAGAAACGAAGTGACAATGATGATAAGGAGTTGTCGGATTCTACCTTTCAGCCCCTGGAGAGGCACTTCGCTAGAAGTTCAAAATATCGATCGCGAGTGATCCCAGCGGTTCGCAGATTGTTCTTGATAATGAACATAGGGATACTACGGTATTTTGGAATCACAACGGGACGCAGAGCACCTCGTTTTGTGAAGATCATGTGATCTCCCTCCTCACGCACGCACTTGAAACCGTCGCGTTCGAAGACGCAGCCAAGCAGCTTGTATGAGACAGGACTAAGCTTTGGCATTCATGGGAGATAGAGGCAAGGTGATTCGCTGCGACAAAACAATCCGTGGTCCCACGAGAGTGCGCTTGCGAAGGATAAATCCTGCTTCTCGCAGAATCTGAGAAAGCGAACCTTTCTTTTCTGACTCCTCCAAAAACAGCCGCACCGCCTCTATGAGATTCTTCTGAGCCTTGGTTTGGGTCGTAGCACAGGATGAGAGATCAAGTTCCGGCGTGTACGCAACGTACATCTTTCCCTCTTTGAACACTTGGCTCGTAAATTCAATCTTCACAACTTTGATCCCTCCTCATCCGCAGATCATTATTACTCCACTCTCGCCGGATGACAAACAGGTGATCGACGAACTCAGCCGTTGGCAACTCCGTTTCATTATCCAGTCATCCATCTCAACGCGCGGTGTCACTTCACGATCCATCCCCCGCCGACAACTTCGTCGCCTCGATAGAACACAGTCGCCTGCCCCGGGGTGATCGCGCGTTGCGGTTCATCGAACTTTACCTGCACTCGGTTGTCAGGCAAGGGAGTAATTGTCGCCGGTTCAGCCATGTGACGATAACGCACGCGCACTTCGGCGCGCACGGGTTCGGTCGGGTTCGCGAAAGCAATCCAGTTAACCCCGGCGGCCCGGAATTCATCTCGTAAAAGTTCTTCCGGATTACCAACGACGATGCGGTTCTTTACGGAATCGATTGCTGTCACGTACAAAGGCTGCGCGCTGGATATACCAATGCCGCGGCGCTGCCCGACGGTGTAATGGTGGATGCCTGTGTGCGCTCCCAGGACTTCGCCGCTCGTGCTCACAATTTCTCCTGCCCCCGGCAAGCGTGCGGATTGATCTTCGGCCGCCAGGTAGCGATCGATAAATCCCGCATAGTCGCCGTCGGGAACAAAACAAATTTCCTGCGACTCGGCTTTCTCAGCTACGGCAAGCTCGCTGCGGCGCGCAGCGTCACGCGCTTCGGGCTTGGACATTTCGCCAAGGGGAAACATCGAACGTGAAAGCTGATCCTGAGTCAGCTCCCAAAGAAAGTAGGACTGATCCTTTTGCGGATCGCGCCCGCGCAACAGCCTGTAACGACTAGTGGTCTGATCGAATTCAACCCGGGCGTAATGGCCCGTGGCAACTTTCTCGCATCCCAGACCAAGCGCCAGGCGATCCAGCGAAGCAAACTTCAAACGACTGTTGCAGGCTACGCAGGGTATCGGTGTCTCGCCATTCAGATAGCTGGCCACAAAGGGTTGCACTACGTCGCGTTCGAATTCGCGTTCGAGATTGAGCACATAGAATGGGAACCCGAGTTCTTCGGCCACTCGCCGCGCATCGTAAACGTCATCCAGCGAGCAGCATCGCGAAGGCAGCGACTCGCCGTGCTCGTCGACACTGATGCCGCGGTTCTGGTTCCACAACTGCATCGTAAAGCCGACCAGTTCGTGGCCCTGCTCTTTCAGAATCGCGGCGGCCGCGGACGAGTCCACACCGCCAGACATTGCTACTGCTATCTTCATGCGACTCTAGTTTCAGGTTTCAGGTTTAAAGTTTCAAGTAGACAATCGGTATGGGTCTCGCTCAGTCCTGTTGATTTCCCTGCTATTCTCATTAGCACCGTGACTTTAGCCCGGTAATTAGGATCGACCCACACTCGGAAACCGTTTGAAACGGTTTCCATTGATGAGCGATCGACAAGGGCGTGTCAGAAGCCCGACCGTCAGGGAGGGCCGCTTTCGCAGGCGATTACGATAAGAAAACAAGGCGCGATGGTTGCCCTTACTTACGCGCGGGCTTCTGACACAGACAAGCGAGTGCTAAGATTTCGCTTCACCAACTTGAAAGCTAAAGCCGAAACAGAAGTTATGCCTGAACGCGCCATCGAAGAATACAGAATCGCTGAAGAGCCCTATTACTTGCCCGTCGATCATGAGGTCGATCTGTTCACCGCCGCGCACGCCGCGCACCTGCCCGTCATCCTCAAAGGCCCGACCGGGTGTGGCAAGACGCGCTTTGTCGAACATATGGCCTGGCGCCTCGAACGGCCGCTGATCACTGTCGCCTGTCATGAAGATCTGTCAGCCACGGATCTGGTTGGAAGATTTTTGATCGAAGGCGAAGAGACCGTCTGGCATGACGGGCCGCTCACTTCGGCTGTGCGGCACGGTGCGATTTGTTATCTCGATGAAATAGTCGAAGCGCGCAAAGACACCGTCGTCATCATTCACCCGCTGACCGACCATCGCCGCCGCCTGCCGATCGAAAAGCGCGGCACGATTCTGGAAGCGCCGGCCGATTTCATGCTGGTCGTCTCTTACAATCCCGGCTATCAATCGATCCTGAAAGATTTGAAACAATCGACGCGGCAACGCTTTGTCGCGCTGGACTTTGATTATCCGCCGCCGGACACGGAAGCCACGATCGTCGCGCGCGAAGGCGGCATCGATGAAGGCACCGCGCGCGATCTGGTTTTGATTGGACAGAAGGTGCGCAACCTGCGCGGCCATGGTTTGGAAGAAGGAGTTTCGACGCGCCTGCTGATTTACGCCGCGCAAATGATCGCCCAGGGCATCCCACCAACCCGCGCCGCCGAAGTGGCGATGTGCTCGCCGATTACCGACGACCGCGACTTGCAGCGGAGTATTCGAGAGATCGTGACGACGGTGATCTAGAATCTCGCTCGCTAATTTATTCCACTCTAGAGTTGGCTCACCGTTTAGAAGGCGGACTTGTCCGCCGCTGCTCGAATTGCCGGACAAGTCCGGCATCTAAACTAGTGCCCGGCAGCTAAGTCCCGGAGAAATCGCCCATGAAATCCCGGACCGCTCGAGGAATATCTTTGTCGCTTCCCTTCGCGGCGAACCATCGCTCTTTCTCTGCGTTCTGCATCCTCACATAGATGACCCCGGTGCGCAGATTTATAGCGAAGCCTGCCTGTTCCTCGCCGCAGTTATGCGGCATGCACACTTTGGCCACCAAATAATCGCCGACCTGTTTGATGGGAGACTCGACGGAGTATTCCTTTGTCAGCAGATTGAAGTCCGCGCGGCTCAGCAGGCGGGACAGAGGCGTGCGGATTTCCGGCAAGCCGAAAAACCTGGTCGTAACTCTCCCCTTCCTTTCGGTGGGATACTTGCCCACCCAACTTTTCAAGTGATTGAGATTTGACTGGGCAACAACTGGGCTGCTGAAGGAGAGCAAGAAGAGCGTCGACATCACGATTAGAGTTTTCCGTTTCATTTGAACCATCTCCTTGTTTGATCGCTTCGAATGGAATTAAGCGAAGCCCGCTCGGCGGGCGGCATATTAATAGCCCACAGCGCCAGCTGCGAGTACGCGCGGTTCCATGATACCAGCCCGCGAACGCGGGCGGCATAATGTGAACGAGACGGGCCAGACCGGACTCGAATTATGTCGCCCCGCTGGGGCTCGGAGCGGTTGTTAATCTCTGACCCACAGCTCGCGCTGTGGGCTACAGATATATCGTCGGCTTCGCCGACTGGTAGCTGGGTTAAGCCAGCCCGTATACTCGAAACGGGCACCGAGCATACTGAGGTCAGTACCACGTGGGTGAGCAGGTGGATTCAAAGGTCAACGCGCGGGTTAACCGACTATCCCACGCGCTAACGCAGGTGGTACTGACCGCACAATCAACGACCGATCCAATGTCCGACGAACTTCAAAACGAAAACCTGAGCGATCCTTTCGCGGCAGAGATCGACGAGCGGCTGCGCTCGATCAAGAGTCCGGCTGAGCGGCGCACGCTTGCAGGTCTCCTCCGAGAGATCGTTCGTCTACCAATCGAGCATACGCGCGCCGCATTGGAATCGAGCGCGGCAATCGCTGCAGTATCCCTGCGCGCGAGCATCGAGTTTCTGCGCACTGCACCCAGCGTCGCGCAGGTACTTGGGCCAACGGAACTGCGGGCCTGGGCCGAACTCGGTCGCCGTTTGACGATGAGCGACGTCGAAAACGGAGTCAGCTTTTTTACCGCCGGCAGCGGCGAGTTTGCGAACGTGCCTGCGACCGCGCGGCCGTTTGTGTTCCAGGTTTGCGCTCGACAGATGATCCTGTCGGCCCAGACGGCCGCGGAAACGTTTCGGGACGCGCCCATGCTCGCCGAGAAGATTAAGGACGGCGAGTTGCTTCGATCCGTCTACGAAGTGGCCGCAGAGATTTCGCGGCGTTCAGCCAAGCACAGCGCGGATTTTCTGCGCGCGACGCCCGTAGTCATACACCACCTCAATACGTTTAGCGGCGGGCTACTGCCCGCCGATTCTCAATCGCAGGCGGGCAGTAGCCCGCCTCTAAACGGGGAGATAACCAGAGCCGCCATTAACATGGCGTCGGCGTTTGCCGAGCGCGCCGGAGGCATCGCCGCTGATGCCTGGGCCGCTCTTCCCGCCGCGATTGATCGGCTTAACGTTGAGGCCGCCCTGAAGTTAATGCAGCGCGCCACCAGCTTTCTGGAACGCGGCGGTGCGGCCTCTCTTCACGTGCTGATCGCCGGCGGTGAGATTCTGCGAACCTTGCCGGAGTGCTTTGACGATTGGATCGATCTGCTTTGGGCAGTGGCATCGCACGGCAATGCCGGCCTCGTCGCTTTTGTTCGATCCAGCCCTGCGTTTTTTCAAACTATCGCGAACCGAAAAGATCCCCTCAACGCTAACGCTCTCGCGCATCGCGTGATCAGCCTGACTCGCGAAGTTGCTCAGATAGATTCGGAGGCAGCCCTGGCATGCTTGCGTTCGAGCGCGAAAGCGCTGCACACAGTTTCGATCGAACAGTTCGAGAGCTGGGCCCGGGCTGGTTTGATTGTCGGAGACATGCGCGCGCGGCGCAGCTACTATGCGCTGGAAACGCGCAGCAGCAACGAAGCCCTGCGTGAAGGCGGCGCGGGCGTGTCTCTGGAATCTGTGCAGCTTTTGTTAAGACTCTATGTCGAGGGCCTGACCGGGCGCTCGGTCGAGATTGCGCCTTTGGCGGCCGTGCCGGTCGAATCGCGCATTGGGGATGGCCGCACGATTCATCTGCCTGCTGTGGTCACCGAATTTGGCGACGAAGAACTTGATTTTCGACTTTACAAAGTACTGGCTGCGCACGCGGCCGGGCAGATTGAGTTTGAAACTTATGCCCGTGACACGGTTGAGTTGCGAGCTGCGTACTCGGCGCTGAGTGAGATTTATGATCCAGCAAATCAGGGTGCGTTTGCGCTGGGTGGTTACATCGAAGATATAACCGGCAGGGATGCCGGTGAACCGCAGGCAGGGATGCCCGCGCTCCCAGCCGCAGTCGACTATCGTCATGCGTTGAGCCTGTTTCCTATTCCGCCTCTGGCCCGCAGGATTTTTGGCACACTCGAGAACGGCCGCGTCGATCGACGTCTGCGGAAGGCGTACCGCGGACTGGCACGCGATCTCGATTTGATCCGGGATCATCTTCGCGCTCGCCGTCCAAATATTGTCGATCTACCCGCGACGCTGGTGCCATTTGAGTTGCTCTTTCAAATCACCCTGCTCGCCGGCGCACGCGACGACGCTCGAGACTTCTACGGCCAGATTGTTTCGGAACTGGAAACGATCGTGGCTGAGTATTTGTCGAATCCGCTCACCACCACTGTGGCGGATACTTTAATGGCAACCAGCCGCGTGTACTCCCTGTTTCAATCGATCGCACTCGAAGATTCAGAGCAAAAAGTTGAAGTGCCGGACGAACTGGATCAGGAAGACGATAGCAAGATGTCCGAAGAGATGCTCGCCGAACGCGAAGCGAACCGGCAGCCGCGGAGGCGTGATGCGCGCGAACTCTTCAACGCCTGGAACACAGAAGCGGACGGTGAATTCGATGAGTTGGAAGGCAGCGAGGCTTGGAGCGAAGGCGAAGTTCCGGAACAGGGCCTGGAAGCCGGCGAGGTCGCTTACAACTATGACGAGTGGGACCGCGAGCTGGTCGATCACCGAGTCGGCTGGTGTCGCGTAGTCGAAAAGAAAGTTAAGCGCGGCGAACGCGCGTTCGTGGACGACACGCGCGAACGCTACAAAGGCATCGTCTCTTCAATTCGTCATCAGTTTCAATTGATGAAGCCGGAAGACCTGGCCCGAGTCACCAATGAAATCGACGGTGACGATTACGATTTGAACGCCGTCGTAGATTTCTTCATCGATCGCCGTGCCGATGGCCAACAGTCCGATCGCATCTACACCCGGCGTCTGCGCCGTCGTCGTGATGTAGCCGTCTCTTTCCTGCTGGATCAATCGTCTTCAACCGCGCGTACCATCGGGCGTCATCCGCTGCAACCCTACACCCATCCGGGCCGCCGCATCATTGAAATTGAGAAGGAAGGTCTGGTGCTGATGAGCGAGGCCTTGGAAGCTGTCGGCGATCGCTATGCCATCAACGGCTTCACTTCCGAAGGTCGACGCAATGTAAAGTTTTACGTGCTGAAAGATTTTGGCGAGCACTATTCGGATGAAGTGATGCAGCGAATTGGCGGGATCACTTATCAGAACAACACGCGTTTGGGCGCAGCGATTCGCCACGCAGCCGCGAAGTTGAGCAAGCAGGATGCGCGCACGCGTCTGCTGATCGTTTTGTCAGACGGCCGTCCTTACGATCACGACTACGGCGATGCCCGCTATGCTCGTGAAGATACGCGTGAAGCACTGCGCCAGGCCAAGACCCTGGGCATCACGCCTTTCTGCATCACCATCGATCGCGAGTCGGAAGCCGAGCTGCGCGATCTCTACGGCGACGTTGGCTATACGATTATTGATGACGTGCTGACTTTGCCGGAGCGTCTGCCGGGGATCTATCGAAGACTGACGACTTAGATGTAGGGGCAGGGCTTGTCCCTGCCCGTGTGTTGCTTGTCCCTACAACGTGTGTTGCGGGCGAGCGGGCAGGGACAAGCCCTGCCCCTACAACGTGAGCAACGGTTAGGGAGATTTCGTGGATTAATCATTATCGTTCGATGACGATTCACGAAGTCACACGAAACCGGCTACGCTCCTTGTCGATCGGCGTTCGCTCGCCGCCTCAGTTCTTCTAATTGCGGACTTACTTCCATCTCGTAACAGTCCGGGCAGATGCCGTGGCTGAATCTTGTGCCGGTGTGCTTCGAGATATAGCTCTCGATCTGCGACCAATAGTTCTGGTCATCACGCACCTTCTTGCAGTACGAGCAGATCGGCAGGAACTCCCGCAGAGTCTTAACCTCCATGAGCGCATCCTGTAACTCCTTAATTAGTTTTTCCCTCTCAGCTTCGGCAAGCTTGCGCCGCGTGATGTCCTGGAAGGCCCCCTGCAGACGGATGATTTTGCCATCGGCATCGCGCACCGCCTCGCCGATTGAGCGCACCCAGATTAGCCGGCCCTTAGCGGTGTACTTCGGCAGCTCAAAGTCGTAGGGAGTGCCATCCTGCGCGCACGCCGCTACATACCGCAGCACTTCCGCCCGATGCTCGATCGGAAAATAGCCGATGCCCTCTTCCAAAGTCGGTATGTAGCCGGGTGGCAGATCGTGAATCGCACAATTCTCATCCGACCAGGTAAGCGTGCGTTCCGGTAACTGAATCGACCAGCCACCCAACCGCGCGGCCTTGCCGGCGATCTGCGCCAGCAGCGCTGCGTTCTGCGCCAATTTTTCTCTAGTCGCGTGGCGCTCGGTGATGTCCATGACAATGCCCGCTCCACCAATGCGGACGCCGATCTCATCGAACTCCATTTGGCCGCGTTCATACAACCAGCGAACCGTGCCGTCGGAGCGGCGAATGCGATATTCCACTTCGAAAACGGGGGCGGCAGCGTTAACCAAAGCATGAGCGGCATTGTAGAGCGTCCGATCCTCGGCCAGGATAAAGCTGTAGAAATGATCGTAGGTATGGGCGAACTCGGCGCGCGTAATCCCGAACAATTCACAAGTGGCTTCAGACCAGACCAGCCCGCCGCTGATTAGATCCAAGCTCCAATTACCCATGCGTCCGATGCGTTGGGCCACCGTGAGTAGGGCAGCTTGTTCACGCTGCACGGTCTCTATGTTTTTGTGTTCGGTGACATCCCGAACATCGCATTGGATTATCCTGCGCGTCCCTTCCTCATAGACGCTCGCCGTAAACTCGACGTCACGATTTTCACCGGCCTTCGTTTCCAGGCTCAGGTCTTCGTAAGTCAAATGGCCCGTCGCCAACAACTGTTGAATTGCAGCGTGGCCTTTAACCCGATCCTTGAACAGCCCAAGCTCCCAGAGATCCTTACCCAGGAGTTCATCGCGAGAATAACCCAACAGCTCGACCATAGCTGGATTTGCATCGGTGATTTTTTGATCGGCGGCATCAAAAATAAGAATGCCCTCCCGTGCAGATTCAAAGAGCCGCCGGTAGCGAAGTTCAGAATGCTGCAAGGCTTCCAGTACTTTCTGGTGCTGGCCCATGCCATCGGTCTGTTCGATCATCTAAAGGGGCTTCCAGTTCACTAAAGATCAGGATTCAAAATTATTCGGAGCTAATCATGAAGATTATAGTCGGGGTAAGGGGCGGCTGCAGCGAACAATCAGGGTCCGCAAGCTTCCTTTAACATAACGCTTGTGGGTCGCGTATGTCCACAGACCCCTTACTGGCGTCCCTGGATAGATACCCCAGTTGCCGCGCAGGATGAATCAGTCGACGAGCGATCGAAGATGGCGGCAGAATTTACCCCGGGCGTAAGCCCGGGGATGCAGCATCAACTGGAACTCAAACCCGCTTTAGCGGGCGACAGAAATAGAGATAAAGGCTCCAGCTCGTGCCCGAGTTGTTCTATACTCTTTGGCGATGAATCAAGCTGTCGCAGCCGTTCCTCTTTCAATGGATCACGCAGGAGTCCTTCGTGTTAGCGGGACGAGTGTCTCGCTTGACTCGGTCATATTTGGACGATCCGGCACGAATGAGTGATGCTGCGCCTCGCCGCGACGAAACCTTCAACAATCACAATGGCGTTCGCTTCTTCGTCACCATCGGGGAAGCAATATTGGATGCATCGTCGCTCTCTTCGCGGTACAATTCACGCCTTGTTAAGGAGGTTAATATGTCGACCGAAGGTTCTCGGATTTTAAATGAGGTTCTTGCGCTTCCGGTTCACGAACGGGCCGAGTTAGTGGAACGCATTCTCGATAGTCTTGGGGAAGCCCCTGATAAGGAAAGGCTGAAGAGGTGGGCCGCTGAGACGGAATCGCGACTCGATGCAATCGAGCGTGGAGAGCTTGAAACAATACCAGGAGAAGAGGTGCTTGCCCGCCTGAGACAAAGGTACTCATGAACCTCACGTTCTCGATTGCTGCCGAGAAGGAAATCCAAACAGCCGCCGATTATTATGAGTCTAAAGAGGCAGGACTTGGTTTCCAGTTTATCGATGAGCTGAACCACGCAATTGCGTTCGTCCTTTAATTCCCGAATGCGTGGTCACCGATTTCGAGGCGATCCGCCGTTGTACTCTGCGGCGCTTTCCTTACAACATCAGTCCTTCAGAAGTGTCGGCCAAAATTAGACCACTACCAGAGCTTTCTTAATCTTCTATCTTCTTCACTGGGGTGATAACATGAGGACGACCAATTAAGGTGTTACGAGATGAGCACAGAATACGTTGAACAACAGGATGGCACGTTTAGAATCGGCGGTACCCGAGTGTCGCTTGACTCAGTCGTGTATGCCTACCGACGTGGCGCTTCGCCGGAGAGCATTCAACGTTCCTTCCCTTCCCTCACGCTGGAGCAAGTTCACGGTGCGCTCGCTTTTTATTTGTCTCACCAGACGGAAGTAGATGATTACCTGGTTCAAGGTGAAAAGGAATTTGAAGAGCTACAAGAAACCTCTCACGAGACACACGCCGATTGGTACGAAAGGCTTCGGCGAGCGCGTGACGAGGCATTAACCTCCCAATCGTGAGAATTCGCTTTCAGGCCGATGCAGATTTTAACGAAGACATTGTTGCCGGTGCTCTCCGACGACTGCCGGAGATAGACTTTCAAACCGCAAGTGAGGCTAAACTGGCAAGGCTCTCCGATTTTGAAGTCCTCGCTAAAGCAGCCGCCGAAGGTCGGATTCTGATTACCCACGATCGAAAAACTGTGCCATTTCATTTCGGCAGGTTTATCCAGACACACAGCAGCCCGGGCGTCTTCGTTGTTTCTCAGAAGGCTGAGTTGTTGAGAATAATTGAAGATCTGATCCTGATATGGTTTGCTTCAGACGCAGAGGAATATATCAACTCCATCCGCACGTTACCTTTGTGACGAATGATGCCTAAGAACGTCAGGCGTTGACTCGCTCCCTCCGAACCACGCGCACCCCGGTCCGCCAGTCCTCATTAATATCAAACCGATAAACCTCAATGTCCGGCGCGATGGTTCGGGCGAGAGTGGCGAAGGATGGATGAAAGCGGAGAGTGGGCGCGACCAGATAGACCAGGGGTGATTCGTCGCTGATCTCGCGGTCGCCGAACAGTTTGGCGGTGCTGATGTGGCCGCGGCGGCGGTGGGCTTCGACTCGGCGCCAATAATCGACGCCTTGAAAAACATGCTCGCGATCTTCGTTGACCTTTAGTTCGATCACGGCCAGACGGCCGTCGTGACGCAGGGCCAGAAGATCGATGGGCCGGGCTGAGGTTGGACCGCCGTGCGAGGTGCGGAACTGTGCATGCAAAGGAGCGATGATCAGTCCAGGATCGAGCTTTGAAATGTCTCGTCGCAGGATTGATTCCAACCAGGCCTCCCCCGCCGCGCGATAAAACCAGTGGCGCCGATCGAGACAGTTCGCCTCACGATAGTCTTCCAGATCACGCCAGAGCTTTTGCCAATCCGGTTCGTGGTAATCGTCGAGCAAGCGCCGTCGCGAACCTTCAATCCCAAACCAGATGCGATCGCGATCCATGACGCGGCGCACGCGGGCGAACGGCAGGCCATGGTAACGAAGTGTCTGCCCATGACGTGCGGCAACCACGTCGACCGCTTGGGGCGCGAGGGAGACGATCTGCTCCACCCGCTCGATCGTCTCATGCGCGTCCGTCGCCCGAAACTGTTTCAGGCGCTGGCGCCAGAGATTCTTTCTTTCCCAGGCACGGACGGGCTCTATGTATTGCCAGCCTCCGTCAGTGGTGAGTCGCACGCTCTCCCTTACGGTCGGGCTACCGCCCCGGACGAGCTCGGGCGCACTACGTTCGGCGTTGAGAGTTGTCGAGCCCTCAATGATCTTAGGGTCGCTGCCATGTATCTGCCACAACTCAATTCGCTGACGCAGCGATTCGCGCAGGAGCACGTGCCTTTGTCGCGCGGCTTCCAGAATATTTTTTTCAACTGCAATCAGGAGCTTCTCTACGAGAGGTTGCTTGGGACGCTGTTGCAGCCGAGTGAACCAGAGCAGAGCCGATGAAAACAGCGAGTCGATGTTCCGCGCGTCGCTGCCGGCTACAATCGCGGTCACGGCGATGCGCTCGTTTGGGCGGCGCAGGATTACGCGGGCGTAACGTCCGGGCTGATCGCGACGCATGCCGGGACTCAAGGTAGCGCTTTCGATCTTTAGTGGGCCAGACTTCAGTGTGTGATCTTCAAAGGAGGAGTCACAGACTGAAGTCTGTGCCACTAAAGCCTCGACGGCGATCTGCGCGAGCCTGACGCATCGTGCCTGGCGAGCGGCGGTTATCCCGGCCACGATCGCTCTCGCGGATTCTCGCGGCACCAGCTCGAGCGTCGCCACTTCGGCCCCCATGCGCCGCCTGGCTTCCAGCGACAGCTTTTGACCACTCCAATTCCACGCGGTAATTCGCCAGCTTCGAAAACCGGTCTCCAGCCAACCGGAAAAAATTAAACGCTGATGGTCAACGGAAAAATCAAATTCAGCAGAACCTATAGGGAACGGCGCGGCGCCATCCTGTGTCAGGAACCACTCAGTGTGAAGGCCGAGCAGTTCATCAATTGAGCGCTTGGCGCTTTGCACCGTGGCCGCGTCTTGGAGTTTCAGCAGCATTTGCGGGAGCCGTCGGGCGTTGCTAACATCGTGGTTCGAAGAATTCAGGTTGCTTCGTTAATGTTTAGAAGCGGGCTACTGCCCGCTTGGATCGTCGGGCAGTAGCCCGACTCTAAACAAGTGGCGAAAGAGCTTAGCAGCGAACAAACTTTTCCGATACGTAAAGATTTTTATCAATGAAACCGGTCTTTCTTGCAGGCGCAGTGCGCACACCGATTGGACGCTTTGGCGGCTCGCTGCAAAGCTGGACCGCCGCGGATCTGGGAACTGCGGTCGCCAAGGAAAGTTTGCGAAGAGCTCAGATCCAGCCGGACCACGTAGACGATTCAATCTGGGGTTGTGCGCGTCAGGCGGGCGGCGGGCCAAACGTCGCGCGGCAGATCACTTTTCGCGCCGGTGTGCCTGATCGAGTGCCGGCGTTCACCGTCAACCAGGCCTGCGGTTCCGGACTGCGCGCGATCATTCTGGCCGCTGAACAGATCATGATCGGGCGCGCCAACATTATTCTTGCCGGCGGCACTGAAAGCATGTCGCGCGTCCCCTACTTCGCCGAAGGCGCGCGATTTGGCATGCGCATGGGGCACAGCGAGTTGGTCGACGGCATGTACCGCGACGGCTTTAACGATCCACTTTCGGGATTAATCATGGGCGCGACGGCCGAAGTCCTGGCGCGGCATTACGAAATCTCGCGCGACGAGCAGGACGAGTTTGCTTTGCGTTCGCAGCAGCGCGCCGCCGCTGCGATTGCGGCCGGACGATTTGATGACGAACGACTAGCGTTGGAAGTTAAAGATCGAAAAGGCAACGTCACAATGTTTACGACCGACGAGCACGTGCGCGGCAGGACATCGATCGAAGATTTGCAAAAGCTGACTCCAGTGTTCGCGCCAGATGGTTCGGTGACTGCCGGCAACTCTTCGGGAATTACCGACGGCGCCGCGGCAGTCACTGTCTTAAGCGAAGCGGCTTTGAAAGCGTCAGACGCTGTGCCACTGGCACGGATTGTTGATTACGATATTGTTGGCGTGCCACCAGAGATTATGGGGATCGGCCCCGTCCCTGCTGTTCGCGCGATTCTGGCCAGACAGAATCTTGCACTCGACGACATCGATTTGATCGAAATCAACGAGGCATTTGCAGCGCAGGTCATCGCGTGCGATCGCGATCTGCAATTCGATCCCGAACGCTTGAACGTAAATGGCGGCGCGATCGCTCTGGGGCATCCCATTGGTTGCACCGGCGTTCGGATCACCGCGACTTTGCTTCACGAAATGAAGAAGCGGCGGTCGCAACGCGGCCTGGCGACCCTTTGTATCAGCGGCGGGATGGGCATCGCTTTGTTGGTTGAGAGGGTTTAGAGTGACGGAAGCTCAACCTCGTAACTGGGAACGCGGGCGCCCCCGCCCGCATTGAGCGCGAAGCGCGAAAAGTATTCCCGGAGATTAGACGAAGCCTTCGGGGCAGTGCGGACGAGGGCGTCCGCGTTCCCAGTAACAAGGAGCGCGCTCCCTTGAGACCGCAGAGTATTGCAAGTAAGGGCCGACTGAAGTCGGAACTCCAAACCGCTGCCCTGGCCAACCTTGCCGCGTCGCTAACGCATCGGATTGCTGCGCCGTCTTATCATACCGGTGTAGTTTAAAGAGAAGACTAGAAAGAGGTTTCGATAGTGAATAAGAAGTTTCTGAGATCGTCAGTCGCATTAGTTTTCGTTTTGATCACCCTATGCTCGGGTTTCGGTTCAGGCTCGGCGCAGCGTAAGCCGGCTAATAATCCGGCCCCTCCCGCCACCGCTTTGAGTTACCTGCCCGCGTCCGACGGCATCGCGCTAATTGATGTGCGCCGGTTACTCAACGAGACTCTGCCGCGCATCCTGGCTTCGGATCCTGCCAAGCTGGCACAGGCCACTGCGGAGGTCGACAAGTTCAAGACTCGCACGGGTATCGATCCGCGTTCATTCGATAGTGTGGTCCTCGGGACGCGCTACACTTACCCCTCGTCCAAGGTTACCAAGCTTGAAACTGTAGCCATCGCGCGCGGAACGTTCGATGCAAAGGCCCTGGCCGCCGCCGCGCGAATCGCTGCGAAGGGAAAGTACCGCGAAGAAAAATATCGTGGCGCCACGATCCTGATCATCAACATCAACGATCATATGAGGCTGTTCGGCGTTTGGGACTTGAAGATTAACGACCTGGCAGTGTGCGCGCTCGATCCGCATTCGCTGGCGATCGGGACGATGTCGAGTGTGCGCGCAGCCATCGACGCAGGCCCAAAAGGTCGCGCTAATTCAGACCTGGCGGCGCTGGCCACTCGCGATCCGAAAGCCGTGATGGGCTTTGGCGCCAACGTCCCGCGCGAATTGATGGCCGGTTTGAATGTCGGCAATGATACGATTGCTAAAGATGCAAATGCGATCAGACAGGTTTATGGATCTATCGGATCGACTGAGACCGATGTCTCGTTAGTGCTCACCGCCCGCACGGATTCTGCGGAAGCGGCAAATAACTTAAGCGACACCGTGACGGGGTTGAAGCAGCTCGGCAGCTTCTTTATCGGACGGATGGCGCCGGCGCGAAAGGCCCTGGCCCAAACCGCTCTGGACAATCTAAAAATAACGACGCGCGGCAACGAGCTGGAAATCAGCACCCAGGTCGCGGCGGCGAATCTTGCCTCAGTCATAAAATAACTTTTGGCGAATCCCAGCAAGCCACACGAGGGAGAGACGGCGCCGGACTTTGCTCTGCAAGATGGCGAAGGCGCGGAGTGGCGTCTGTCGGATCATCGCGGGCAAGTGGTCGTGCTCCTTTTCTATCCCGGCGACGAGACGCCTGTCTGCACGCGCCAGATGTGTTCGGTCCGCGATCGCTGGCAGGATTATGTCGCGACCGGCGCTGAAGTTGTCGGCCTTTCAACAAACACGGTCGACTCTCACAAGAAATTTGCCGCGCATCACGAATTGCCGCTGCGGCTGCTGGCGGACGTCGATCGAAAGGTCGCGGATCTCTACGGCGCGCAGTCTCTGATTCCGGGCAAGGTTGCGCGTTCGGTTTTCGTCATCGACGCAGATGGGGTTATTCGATACCGGGACGTGCGGCCGCTTGGTCTGTTCCGGCCCAGTGACGACGACACTATTGCGGCGATCCGGAAAGCTCAGCCTTAACTCAGTACGACGTCTGCGCAATGAAGTCAGTACCGCCTGCGTTAGCGGGCGGCCCCAAACGAGCCTCTCGATCCCACCCGCTCACGCGGGTGGTACTGACCTCATACCTGTGGCTATAATCCTCGCGAGGTAAAATGAATCAATGTCTGAAATCAAGTGTCCCCGCTGTGGACAGAAGCGCCCGCCCCTCGGCTACGCACCGCTGCCTACCGAGCTGGGCCAGAAAATCGCCACCGAAGTTTGCCAACCGTGCTGGGCTGAATGGCTCCAGGCGCAGACCCGGATCATTAATCACTACGGTCTTGACCTCACCAATCCAGAGGCGCAGGGCTTTCTGATGGACAACATGAAAGGGTTTTTCTACGGCTCGACTGAGTTGGCCCAGATTGATACCTCGAAAGAGGGCTCAATCAAATGGTGAGCGGTACGGAACGGGGACGAGTCGGGGTAGTGACGGGTCACACAGGCAAGTCCCCAGTTGCTTGATCCCCCGGTGGGTGGCCTACCGCAAAAGATAGTCAATCGGTCCGCAAAGCGGGCGAATGATACTCAGCGGGTGTGTCAGAAGCCCGACCATGAGGGAGGGCCACGCTCGCGACCTCGCTTGATTCACGAAAACTGGCCCTGCACTCGTTGTGTTGATGCCAACACGCGACTGTCTCAAGGGTTGCCCTTGCTTACGCGCGGGCTTCTGACACACCGGATTTTCTGAAACAATCAATACTGACACGCGTAATATAGCTCGGTGTCGCTACGCCGATAATTGTTCCCAATCCACTTAAGCATTTCAGAATCCAGATCCCTGGATTCACCGAGGAGGACTTCCCCTTGTTCAAGAGAATTATCTTTGCACGTCTTTTTGTCACAGCGACCGCGGTCGCTTTTTTATTGCTCGCCTGCAGTGCGGTTCTGGCTGATACAAAGCTGCTGCGCTTTCCGGACATTCACGGTGACCAAGTTGCTTTTACTTACGCGGGCGACATTTGGACCGCGCCCGTGACCGGAGGATCCGCGATTCGCCTGACGGCGCATCCGGGCGTGGAAGTCTTTGCCAAGTTTTCTCCGGATGGCAAATGGATCGCGTTCACCGGACAATACGACGGCGATGAGCAGGTCTATGTCATCCCATCCACGGGCGGCGTTCCCAGACAACTGACTTTCTATCCGGCCAAGGGGCCCCTGGCGCCACGCTGGGGCTGGGACAATCAGATCGACGGTTGGAGCAAGGACGGCAAGCGAGTCTTTTTCCGCTCGCTGCGGGATTCCTGGTCAACGCCCATCGCGCGTCTTTACAGCGTTTCAATAGACGGCGGACCGACCGAACCGTTGCCAATGCCTGAAGCTGGTTCCGGTGATTATTCGCCGGATGGCGCGCGCATGGTTTACTCGCCCCAATTTCGCGACTTCAGATCCGAGAAGCGCTATGGCGGCGGTCAGGCGAACGTTCTCTACATCTATGATTTGAAGACTAACGACGCGAAACGCATCAGCGAGGGGCCGCGGCCCGCGCGCGACGCGATGTGGGTTGGCGACACAATCTATTACAACTCGGATCGAGACGGGCATTTCAATATCTACGGCTATAACGTTTCCAGCAACAAGACGGCGCAGGTCACGCGCAGCAAGCAATGGGACGTGCGCTGGCCCAGTTCCGATCATGAAGGCCGCATCGTTTATGAAATGAATGGCGAGTTGCAAGTGCTCGAAATGAAGAGTGGCAAGACTACGCCCATCTCGATCACCGTGCCTGACGATGGACTCGCGCGCCGCCCGAGCCGCATCTCAGCCGCCAACAACATCGAGTCGTATGAGCTGAGTCCCAAGGGCGAGCGGGCCCTGTTCTCTGCTCGGGGTGACATTTTCACTGCGCCGATCGAGAAGGGTCCGACCCGCAACCTGACGCATTCATCCGGCGCGCATGACAAGTGGCCGACCTGGTCGCCTGATGGTTCGCAGATCGCTTTCATTTCAGACTTGAGCGGCGAAGAAGAACTTTACCTGGCGCCGCAGGATGGCTCGAAACCGGCCCAACAGATCACCAGCGGCGGGAGCGCGATGCGCTATCAGCCGGAATGGTCAGCCGACGGAAAACGGATCGCTTTCGGCGATAAGGACGGGAAGATTTGGGTGGTGACGCTTGCCGATCGAAAAACGATCGAGATCATGGATTCGCCCCGAGGTCAGATTCGCGATTACGCCTGGTCACCGCGCGGGAACTATCTCGCATTCAGCATGCCGGTCAGTCCCAACGGCAACCTGTCTGTGTATGTATGGAGCGCCGGCGACAACAAGGTACGCCGCGTCACCGAAGGCACTTTCAACTCGTTCAATCCTGTCTGGGACCCGCAGGGCAATTATCTTTACTACATCAGCAATCGTGAGTTCGCGCCGCAGATTTCGAATGTCGAATTTAATTATGCGACGAACCGCGACGCTTACCTTTACGCGATGGCGCTGCGCAAAGACGTCAAGCATCCCTTCCCGCCTGAAAGCGACGAAGTCACGGTTAGTAAACAACCTGATAAGCCGGCGGAAGGCGCGACGGCCGAACAACCAAAGCCTGCCGAGCCGAAGCCGGAAAGCACGCCTAAACCTCCCGCCGATCTGGTGATCAACTTTGAAGACATAGCTACCCGGGTCGCGCGCGTGCCGGTAGGGGCCGACAACTATGGCGGGCTCGCCGCCAAGGCGGGTCATCTGCTCTACTTCGTCGGTCCGGCTTTCTACTACGGTCGCCAGGGTGATCGCCCGGCCCAGTTGCGCATCTTCGCATTCAAGGATCGCAAAGAGACGACCATCGCCGATGACGTCAACGGTTTTGCGATGTCGGGAGACGGCTCGAAAGTCCTGGTGCGACAGGGTCCGGCTTTCAGTCTTTACGACGCAACTCCGGTGGGCGACAAAACTCGCAAACCTGTTTCAGTCGCCGGGCTGGTGGTTGATCGCGTGCCGGCCGAAGAGTGGAACCAGATTTTCAACGAGGTGTGGCGGCGCTATCGTGACTGGTTCTATGTGTCCAACATGCACGGCTATGACTGGGTGGCGCTGCGCGAACAATACAAGCCGCTGCTGCAATACGTTGCGCACCGTTCGGATCTTAATTATGTGATTGCTGAAATGATTTCCGAGCTGACGGTGCAGCATGCTTACATCGAAGGCGGCGATTTTCAGATTCCGCCCCGGCCGCGCGTCGGGTTGCCGGGAGCGCGGTTCGAACTCGACAAGCAATCGGGTCGCTATCGCATCTCGAAGATTTTCGAAGGCGAGAACGAAGAAGACATCTATCGTTCGCCGCTGAAAGAGATCGGCGTCAACGTTAACGTCGGCGACTATGTCCTGGCCATTGACGGCGAAGAGTTGAAGGGCACAGACGATCCGTATCGCATGTTGCGCAACAAGGCGGACAATCCCGTCCAGCTTACCGTCAACACTAAACCGACGATGGTCGGCGCGCGGACCGTTTCTTATCGGCCAATCACCGACGAAGGCAATTTGATTTATCTCGACTGGGTGACCCGCAATCGCCGCAAGGTCGAAGAAGCGACGAATGGACGCGTCGGATATATCCATGTTCCCGACATGGGCGCAGCTGGTATTCGCGAATTTATCAAGTGGTACTATCCGCAGCTTACTAAGGAAGGACTCGTCGTTGACGTGCGCGCTAATGGCGGCGGCAACGTCTCGCGCATGCTGATCGAACGTCTGCGACGAAAGGTCCTGGCGCTTAATTATGTGCGCACCGACGACGAACCGACCACCTACCCGGACGGAGTTTTCCTCGGTCCGATGGTGGCTTTGCTCGACGGCAACTCGGCATCCGACGGCGATATCTTTCCGGCGATGTTTCGCGAAGCGGGCTTGGGACCGTTAATCGGCAAACGTTCGTGGGGCGGTGTGATTGGCATCGGCAACCGCGGCAACCTGATCGACGGCGGCCTCGTCTTTGTGCCGGGCTCGGCCTTCGCCAGTAAGGACGGCCAGTGGATCATCGAAGGCCATGGCGTCGACCCGGACATCGAAGTCGATAACGATCCAGCGTCAGTAATCGCGGGCCGCGATCCGCAACTCGAGCGCGGCATTGCCGAGGTGATGACGAAACTGAAAAATCCAGTGAAGCTGCCGCCGCGTCCGCCGGCTCCGATTAAGACACCGAAATAAGTGGCACAGACTTTCGGTCTGTGATTGAAAGTCAGTCTTGTACGACAAACTTTAGGATGCTTTGAACCAGTACTTTCGACGCGTAGCGTCGGTATGAGTTTAGCCCGCCCTTTCAAGGCCGGGATCGGTTGGTTAAGGTCCTCGTCGCGTAGCGACGATTGAATTCACCTTGGTTCAGGCGTCGCTATGCGACGCGAAGACTTCGTGCACCTTTACCCGGCGTTGAAACGCCGCGCTAAATTCATCCCGACGCTACGCGTCGAAGACACTTAATCAGAGGTTCCTTTAGTTTGTCGATTCACCTTTCGCGGGTGTTCAAGAAAACGACAAACTGAAGTTTGTCGTACAGGGCCCTGCGTGAGTCGGATGATCCACGCGGGCTTTTAGCTTTTGTTGGTCCCTTGAGGTCAGACCAATCCTTCAAACAACTCATCAACCGAGACGCGCCAGCCGTTAAGCACCCTGGACTCGGCGACTTCGCTTCTTGAATAGCTCCGCCGCTCCCAGGCCGGCTTTCCTTTATGCTCAGTTGAATTGCGAACTTCAATCGTAACCGTGAAGGGATCGATCAACCACAACTCGCGCACGCCCAAAGCAAGATAAGTATCTGCCTTTGTGGTGCGGTCATAAGTTGCGTTGCTTCGGGAGATGTATTCGAAGACAATGTCCGCCGAAGTCCGCTTCTTGCCCAGCCGCTCTCGCAGCGCCTTAGAAATGTACATCATATCGGGTTCGAGGTACGTACCGTCGGACCTGTAAATTGGTTCTCGCGGGTGACGCACCTCGCCCTCCAGGTTGTTTGCCGCTAAATACAAAACAAGCGATTTGACAAGTCGAGCGTCGACGCTTCCGTGGGGCTCGTCAGGAGGCGGGACCATGTAAAGATACCCTCCGATCAATTCGTAGTGAGAGAGATCGCCCGGATCGGGTAATTCCCAAAACTCCTCGAGCGTGTATCGATGGACCAAAGGCGAGAAGTTGACTTCGACTTCTGTAGCTACAGTCGACATGATTGCTGCCTCCTAACTTGCCATCAATCGTAGCACTCTGATCGGGCGGCGTAAATCTCATTTGCTTTTCACAACTAACTTTTCCAAAGCCACCATCGCGGGCATTCCTTTGTGTTGGAAGCAGCGCTCACCGGCCACATGAACGCGGCGATGACAGGGGGTGCCCTTCTTTGTCCGGGCGCCGCAGATGTAGCCGGGCTCGTCAACCGTCGGGCTATTCAAATTTTGTGGGGGGGCCGTGTCCTCTTTGCGCGGCGTTGTGTGGGCAGCGGCAGTCAAGCTCACCGGCAAATCCGAGAGCGGTGAATTCGCGGCGCGCTGAATGACCAATGATGGAGCCGGTGGACGCAAAAATCTTCCCGCGGCAAAGGCCGAGGCTGCGACCAACACGATTACAACCGTCGGCCTCACCCAACCAGTGTTGCCCAGGCGCCTGGCGCAGTCGCCGCAGAAGCGTGGGTTGAGCCAGGCGCGCCAGCCTCGGCGCGTCATGCGATCGCCACAGTCAACGCAAAAGTTCGGACGATACATCGCGGGAGCCTCGGGTGATAATTCAAGCTAATTATATCGATTAGCCGAGCCGAAAACATGATCAGTTTACTTGCTAAAGCATGGTGTTGACTGACTGTTACTTAGGCTCAATAGCAAATCGGCTCCTGCGGTTTAGCTTCCAATTCTTAGCGCCTTTTGCGTTTCCTTTGCGCCTTTGCGTGAGACCAAACTCTATCTCAAATAGATTTCACGCAAAGGCGCAAAGGGAATACGAAAGGCGCAAAGGAAAACCAAGAAACTGCTTTGCGCTTGCCAAGTTGCAAACCAAACCGAGCCGCAGGCATACTCAGTTACCCCCAGCGACCCAATTGATTTGGTGAGTCAAAGACGGAATGAATTCATTCTCTGTTCCCGCTTCAGTCTCTAATCTGGCCCGACGAGCGACTTTGCTTTTGTCGTTCGCGCTCCTTCTTGTCGTCATGCCCGCCGGTCTTCGGGCCCAACAACGCGACGATGTCATCACCACAGATACATCGCTGGTGCAATTGAACGTTGGTGTCGTGGATAAGCAGGGGAACTCAATCACGTCATTGTCGCGTAATGACTTCGCGATTTATGAAGATGGAGTGCGCCGGCAAATCGTGAGTTTCGAGCCGACGGAGGCGCCGTTCAGTCTGGTGTTACTGCTCGACATGTCGGGCTCAACTGTGAACTTCCGGCAACAGATCCGCGGCGCCGCGATTCGCTTCCTGGATGCGTTGAGTCCGGCAGACCGTGTCGCCGTTATTCAGTTCAATGGCAAGGGTGTCAAATCGTTGCTGGGATTCAGCACCGACCGGCACAGAATCGCCTATGCCATCACCGATTTGGCCAACGGCGCGGGCAACACGCCGTTGTATGACGCACTACAATTCTCGGTGAAAGAATTGGCGCGCGAAGGCAAGCGGCGCAAGGCTGTCATTGTTTTGACTGACGGGCTGGACACTGAGGTGCGCAACGGAGATCGCGCCATCGTATCGAAAGCTTCGGACGCTCAAGTCAGCACCGCAATCAAGGCGGAAACAAATTCACAAGTAGTCTCATTGCTGAACCAGGCGGACCGCGAAGGCGTGACGATTTTTCCTCTGGCTCTTCCGTCGGGCGATCCGAAACGCCTGCCACTTCCCGACCCTGCAATCAACGCGATGTACGAGGCGGCGCATACGCGTATGCAGTTGCTGGCGACGCGCACCGGCGGGCGTTTGCATGAGATTCGACGGCTGGACGATCTAGCTCGACTGTACGCACAGGTCGCGGCTGATCTGCGAACCCTGTACACGATCGCTTACCAACCTCAAAATCCCGGAACCCACGACGGCAAATGGCGCGAGATTCGGGTCGAGATCGCGCGCGCCGATTTAGTTGCCAGCACCAAGCCGGGATACTACGCGCGCTAAGGACGTTAGTCTTACCGCAAACATACTCTCAACTTGAAACTTAAAACCTTAAACCTTAAACTGAACTCCGATTTAGCCGCTCACTAAAACCAATCAGCACCCGTAGCTCAGCTGGATAGAGTACCTGACTACGAATCAGGGGGTCGCACGTTCGAGTCGTGCCGGGTGCACCACTAATTTAACAGGTTAGGGCAACGCCATCGCGCCCTTTCCGGCTAGGTGAAATCGATGCAAGTTCCCCATACTTCCTTCACCAGGTTCTCAAAGAAAAGACTCTTCCTTGTCCTCGTGCTCGCAGCTTTGGCAGCGAACGCCGGGGCCCAGTCAGGCAGAAGAGGCATCCAGCCGCTTCCGCCACCGCCGCCTGAGCGCTTAAGCGAACCACCCATCGTGGCCCAGCCGGAACGCGGGGCAGCCTCCATGGCTGAGTTAGGCGCTCTGCCGGAACAGATTCTCACCCGCGAGCTAAAGTCGCTCGACAAGGGCAGCTTCACCCTCGGGGACTTTCCCGGCAAGATCGTCGTCGTGAATATTTGGGCGTCCTGGTGCGGGCCGTGTCGTAACGAAGTTCCGGAGTATGAGAAGGTGCGCAAGGAGTACGCGGGGCGCGCCGTGGAGTTCATCGGCCTGACGACTGAAGACCCACGCACGTCTTCCGCCCGCGTGAATCAATTCGTGCGCGATTTCAAGTTTGGTTTCCGCCTGGGCTGGGCCGATCACGAGACGGCGCAAACGCTGATGAATGGCAGACACGCCATTCCGCAAACGCTGGTCATCGCTTCCACCGGCCACATCATCAGCCACTGGACCGGCTATTCACGTGCACAGGGCGGCGACCGCCTGCGTCAGACGATTGAACAAGCCCTCTCGGAAGGGTCTCCCGCAGCGCAAAAGCTTCGATGAGAAAGATTGTTGCTCGTCTAAGCAGCTTGCGTTCATGAATCCAGAGAACTATTCAAGCATAGAGTTAAGCTTCGCCACCTTAAGATCACGCACCAAGTACCCGCCTGACCAGTTCTAACATTTCGTCGCGTGCGAATGGTTTCTCTAACACGCCAAGTGCGCCGAAGGCCTTAGCAATCTTGAGGACATCGTAATTCGCGTAACGGCCACCGCCCGACATCGCGATGATCTTTGCCTCGGGATGATTCTGTCGCAGGTATTGAATCATCTCCAGTCCTTCTTTCTCTGGCATGATCAGATCTGTGATGATTAGATCGGCGGGCCGGTCGCGATACGACTTTATACCCTGCAGCCCGTCGCCGGCAGCTTGCACGTCATAACCCGCCAGGCTCAACGATTCAGCGAACATGCTGCGAAATTGCTCGTCGTCCTCGACGAGAAGAATGCTGGCCATTGCTGACACCTTTCTACTTAGCTGCTAGTCCGCGCCTAATGGCTTCGCCCAGTGACTGGGCCGTGTGTGGCTTCAAGAGAAACTCCTGGATTCCCAGGGCCCGAGCTTTCTCGGCGTTTATCGCTGTGCTGTAACCGGTGGCCAGGATGATGGGCATCCGGGGACGAATTTCGAGGAGCACCTTGGCGAGGTCAACCCCGCTCATGTGCGGCATGGTCTGATCGGTGATTACCAGATCAAAGTCGTGCGGGTGATTACTAAATGTCTTTAGTGCCTGGAGGCTGTCGACTTCGGTGGTAACCCGATATCCCAGGTGCTCGAGCATCGATTTTCCGAGAGACGCCAAAGACTCTTCGTCATCAACCAGGAGGATGTGCTCGCCGCTACCCGCGGGCACGACATCCACCTCTTGACGGGCCACTGTCGCCTCGCCGTCGTGCGCGGGTAAATACAAAGTAAAGGCCGTCCCACTTCCAACCTCGCTATAGACTGAAATCACACCTCCAAGTTTTTTAACTATCCCGTGAACCACTGCCAATCCCAGCCCGGTGCCCGATCCCGGGGCTTTCGTTGTAAAGAAGGGCTCGAAAATGCGCTCCCTGGTCGCGCCATCCATGCCGCAACCGGAATCGCTCACAACCAGCCGAATGTGCGGGCCTGTTTTGAGTCCTGGATGAGTCCCGGCAAAACGCTCATCGATTTCGGCCGAGGCCAAAGTAATTTCCAGCAGGCCACCGTGTTCATCCATCGCGTGTCCGGCGTTCGTGCCCAGATTCATCAGCATGCGTTGGATTTGCGTAGGGTCACCGAGTATTGCGGAAGCGGCCGGATCGATGTCCCGCCGAATTGCGATCGACGACGGAAGTGAAGCCCGCAACAGGTTCACTGTCTCGTCGATGATGGGTTGCAGTTTGAGCGGCTTACGTTCGCTTTCCTCCTGACGACTGAAAGTCAGAATCTGTCGCACCAACTCTTTGGCACGGTTACTGGCCTTGAGAATTTGATTAAGACGGGCTACAGCCTTCTCATCGCCGCGTAAATTCATCAGGGCCAACTCGCAGTTGCCCATGATCGCGGCCAGCACATTGTTGAAGTCGTGCGCAATCCCGCCGGCCAGGGTTCCAATCGCTTCCATCTTCTGCGCCTGCCGCAACTGAGATTCCAGTTTGTTCCGAATTAACTCCGCCTGCTTGCGATCAGTAACATCCTGGGCCATGGCCATGATGCCGATGAAAGTACCATCGGCCTTCTTGAGCGGAACGGTGTACCAATCGCAGTTGATAACGCGTCCATCTTTCGTTACGTTCTCGCTGAAGGAACTAGACAAGGACTCGCCGGCGGCGATTCGTTCGAAGAGTCCTTCAACAAATGGCTGCGAGTTGGCGGGCACGATCAACTTGTGGCCCTGGGTGCCCACTATTTCTTCTTTGGTGAAGCCAAAGATTCTTTCCGCAGCTGGATTCCACGACGTGGTACGAAAGTTAGCGTCTGAAAGCGTGAAGGCCAGGGGCATTACCTCCATCTGCAACTGGAGTTGTTCCAGCAACTGATCGCGTTCGCGCTGTAGCATCTCCCCGGCTTGCTCTGCCTGCTTGCGGGCAGTGATGTCACGATTGATGCTGAGGACTGCCTGCTGACCTCGATACTCGATGAGCGTAGGATTGATTACAAAGTGAATGACTGAACTGTCCGGGCGAACATGCACTGCTTCAAATTCTTCTAGCTTTCCATCATCCAGGCCATTCAGGCCGAGCGTTGTACTGACGCTGTCCGGGGCGATATCCCGCAGGTTGCGGCCCACAAATTCTTCACGCGAAATGCCATATATCTCACAGGCCTTGTTGTTGACGTCAAGCACTTCACCGTCGCCGGCATTGAAGATAAGAATGGCATCGTTCGCCATCTTGAAAAGGTTTCGATATTCCTCCATCTGACGCAAAGAGTTTTCTGTGCGCCGCTGGTCGGTGATATCTCGCGCTACTGCCTGAAGACCCGTGATGCGGCCGCCTTCGGTCAGGAGTTGCACATTCTGTCCGACAATGCGCTCGTCGCCGTCTTTGGTCACGATCGAAAATTCTTTGTAGGTTGCGGGAGTAAGGTTTTTAGTTTGTTTGCGGTAAAACCTTGCCATCTCGAAACGATCTTCAGGCTTAATCACATCGAGAAAATGCCGGCCAATGATTTCCTGTTCGGAACACTTGAGGACCTTCCTGGTGTTGGGGTTGCAAAACGTGAAGTGCCCCTTATCGTCCGTTTTATAAATGAGGTCATTCGCCTGCTCAACGATCTGCCTGTAGGATGTCTCACTATGGCGAAGCGATTCCTCTGCGCGCTGCCTGAGAGCTGTTTCAGAACGAAGTTCAATCCATCTTCGCAAGGCGAAAACAGCAGACGCCAAAGACAGGACAATGAACACAAAGGCGATTTCATCCAGTTGCCACGCGTCGTGTTTGGACACCCGCTCAGCGAACCGCTCAAAGAGATCAAACCTGCTCGCCGCAACATAAGTCATTACAGCCGCGAAGAAAATGATCAAAAGATCTTTCAGCGCCGACCGACCGCTATGGTGCTTTCCAACCGGGTCCATTCAAGTCTCCTCTGATCGACCGCCTAACCTCGTCCGAGGGATTTTCTAAGGCGTTGCGTAAATTGTCCCTGAGCCGATGCCAGGGGCCTCACGCTCTTTCGTGGGCGATGGTCATTCACGGGCAGGGGCTCAACTGAAGACACAGCAGCGGTGACGGTGGAAACTATTTCTTGCGGCGCTGATGCCGGAATCTTCCATGGATAGTAACTGCAGAAAACTGCGAAGGCGGCCAGCAGAATCACGAACACCGCGGTGAGCGCATGCGATCCACGCCTGCTGGTTGAAACTACTTCGGCGGACCCTACGATGGCCGCGTCTTCGTTTACTACTACCGTCGTTTCAACCTCGGCCTGGTGAATCACATACTCGATATCCGGGACCTCAACCCGGCCAATTTGGCGGAGGGCCTCACGAAATTCGGCCGCCGTCGCGTAACGGTCACTAGGATTTTGGGCCATTGCCTGGGTCAGGATTGCGGCTAGTTCCTCACCGACAGCGGCAATAATTTCGTTGGCCGGCTTAAGCGGGTTAGGCCGGGCACTCACCAGCGCGGTGGCGCGGGCCAGCGCATCGGGTGGCTTTACTCCGGTGAGCAAGTGATAGAGCGTCGCGCCCAAAGCATAGATGTCGCTCTGCGGGCTGGTACCCAAATCCTGAATTTGTTCGAGCGGTGCGTAGCGCGGTGTGTAGCCAAACACGCTGGTGCAGGAAATATCTCCCGAAGGATCTGCCGTCTGGGTCTTGGCCAAGCCAAAGTCGAGCAAAACTATTTGACCTCTCGCGTTGATTTTAAGATTGTGCGGTTTGATGTCGCGATGAATGATTTGTCGTTCGTGCGTATGCAGGTAGATGAGCGCGTCGAGCAGTTGATCGGCCCAGGCGACCACTGCGGTGCGCGGCAGCGGTCCGGACTGTTCCGTAATTATTTCGGCGAGATCATTGCCCTCGACAAACTGCATCACAAAAAATGCGCGGTGGCCTTCGGTAAAGTAATCGCTGACTCGCGGCAAGGCCGGATGATTGAGCCCGGCCAGCAGTCGTGCTTCCCGCTCGAATTGTTTCCATTGATGCTCAGCATTGGTCAGCGTCTGCTTCAACGCCACCGTGTGTCCGAGGCGAAGGTCGATCGCTTCATAGACCGCGCCCATTCCACCTTTTCCCAGGTGGCCGGTCACGCGATAGCGGCTTTGCAAAATTGTATCGAGCGCGAGCAGGGCGCTGCCGGCGGCGGATTTTTCGTCGTGGGTAGACATTGGGGACTTCCTCGGTCGTTTGGAGGGGCAGCTGAGAAACAGGAGCAAAGCGGAAGGTTGGGGATTAAGAGAGGTAGCAAAAGTGCCGGCGTGGAGTGAATGAAGAAAAGATATCCGCGCCGGCAGTTTTTGCTCCTACCCTGCCGCGAATAAAACATCGCGGCCCTTGTCACTGAACTGCTATGGCAAGCGTTGTGCCGTCGTCTTAGAAGTGCGGGATGAAGACCGATGAAGTCTGCACGACGGTTGGGAGTCCGTGTCAGAAGCCCGCGCGTAAGCAAGGGCGACATTCGCAAGAAACCCTTGACCGCATCAACACAAGTGGCCAATTTTCTTCAATCAAGCATGGCGGCGAGGGCTGCCCTCCCTCACGGTCGGGCTTCTGATACAAACTGTGAACCGCTGGGACAACTAAAGAAAATAATTTCAGCCAGTCACCAACGGCGCCGGCAAATTGAGGTTGTGGCATTTGGCTGCGGCGAAACCACCCGGGACCATCCACTTCGCCGTACCACCGTTCATGACGTGGAGGGTGCAGACTAAATCTGCGTGGCCAGCTTCGAAGGGAAACCGTTTGACTTCGTGATTGAGCCTTTCTCAAAGCTGATGTTGTGGCGCTTGATCATGCGGTCCAGGGTTTTGCGATCGACGCCCAGCACTCGCGCCGCTGCCTGCTTGTTCCCGCGCGTGTGATCCAACACGCGCGCTACATAGCGGCCCTCGATCTCACCCAGGCCGGGCCACTCCTGTGGCGCGGCCGAATCTTCCGAAGCCGCTCTTTTGCGAGCGTCGGCCTGTTTCTGAAAATTGCGGATTCGTTCGGGAAGATCCTGAACCCTGATCAAGCCGTTGCACATCGCCGCCGCGCGCACTACAGCATTCTCGAGTTCGCGAATGTTACCGGGCCAGGGATATTTTTGCAGTACTTCCATGGCCTCCGAGGCGAACCGAACGGCAGGACTGAGCGAATAGACGCGGTCCGCGAACGTTTGCGCCAGCGGCGGAATGTCGTCGCGGCGCTCGCGCAACGGAGGCAGCACGATCGATACCGCATTCAGACGATAGTAGAGGTCTTCGCGAAAACGCCCGGCTCTTACTTCCGCTTCGACGTCGCGATTGCTCGATGCGATTACGCGGGCGCTGACGCGCTGAGTCTGATTTGAACCGACCCGTCGAATTTCCCCCTCCTGCAACACCCGCAGGAGTTTGACCTGAAAAGACAGGCTGGTTTCAGTTATCTCATCAAGAAAAACCGTGCCCTGGTCGGCCTCTTCCCACAGACCACGTCGATCACGATCGGCGCCGGTAAACGATCCCTTCACGTGGCCGAACAACTCGGACTCGATCAATTCGGCCGGTATCGCGCCACAGTTCACCGCGACGAAAGTTTTATCGGCACGGCCGCTGCGTTGATGCAGGGTCGCCGCCACCAATTCTTTTCCCGTGCCGGATTCGCCGGTCAAAAACACGGGCAAGTTTGTCGCCGCCACTCGGCCGACTTGTTTCATCACTTCAATGAACGCATGACTGCGTCCGACGAGGTCGATGTCGGATCGACTGCTCGGGGTCAGGGCCCCGACCGAAAGGCGATGCGGCCGGCTGGTCAGCTGATCGCGCAAGGTGGCGGAGAGCGACTGCAGCTCTTCAACTCCAAAAGGTTTCAGCAGATAGTCGTAGGCGCCGAAGCTGGTAGCATCCAAAGCACCCGCGGCATTCCCGTGACCCGTCATCAGTACGACTTTCGTGTCCGGAAGGTCTGCTTTAAAGCGCCGCAGCACGGCAAAGCCATCGGCCCCGCCCAGCATGACGTCGCAGAAAACAACCGGCCAGTCGGCCTGCGTTAACAGTTCAAAGGCCTCTTCGGCTGACGCTACCCGAGTAACTGTCCAGCCGTCCTCTTCCAGCACAGTACAGACAAAATCTCGTACCGATCGCTCGTCGTCAATCACCAATGCATTTAAAATTCTTTCCATCATTTCATTCATTCACTGCGTTCATAAGATTTTCGGTAATTCCCCGCGATGAGGTCGCGAGCACGTGTAACTTCCGTTTGGGGTCCAGTCCCATCGAGGCCTCGAAGAGTTCCGGCGGCATGGGCTTTCCAAACAGGAAGCCCTGGGCCTCGTCGCATCGCAACAGCCGCAGGAAAGCGACCTGATCGTCTCGCTCGATTCCTTCCGCAATCACCCTGAGGTGCAGGTTGTGGGCCAACGTGATGATGGCCATTACCAGGGCCGCGTCGTCGGGATCGGTCGTCGCTCCCATTACAAACGAGCGATCCAGTTTGACCGTGTCGATCGGCAAACGTTTCAGATAACTGAGCGACGAATAGCCGGTGCCAAAATCATCGATCGCAACCTTGACTCCCAAATTCCTGATTCGTCCCAGCAGTTTCGCTGCCTGCTCGGTATTCTCCATGATTGAAGTCTCAGTCAGTTCAAGTTCAAGACTGGTAGGATCCAGCCTGGTCTCTCCCAGGACTTCGACCAGCCGATCGAGAAAATCTTTCTGCTGAAAATGTCTGGCCGAAACGTTCACCGCGATGCGCAGCCGGCTAAATCCCTGGTCTTGCCAGGCGCGTGTAGAGGCACAGGCGGCGCGCATCACGAACCATCCAATGTCCATGATCAAGCCGGTGTCTTCAGCCAGGCCGATGAACCTGCCTGGCGGAAGCAGACCCAACTCCGGGTGCTGCCAACGAACCAGCGCTTCCGAACCGACGACTTCGCCCGACACCAAATTCACTACCGGTTGGTAATAAACAACGAACTCGTTATTTTCGATCGCCCGGCGCATGCTGGTCTCCATCTCCAGGCGCCTTAGCGCCAGAGAATTCATGTCGGCGGCATAGAATTGGTAGTTGTCGCCGCCCCGCTTTTTCGCTCGATACAGTGCGGCTACGGCGTTCCTCATGATCGTGTTGCTGTCAGTACCGTTGAACGGAAACAGACTGATCCCGGTGCTGGTGGTCATGTACACCTGCTGTCCGTCGAGATTGAAAGGCGCCTTGAACCCTTCGCTGATGGCACGCGTAATGTCGTCCAGGTCCGAGGTTTCAGTAACGCTGGTTATTAACAAGGCAAACTCGTCCCCTTCAAACCGCGCCACCGTGTCGCCCGGAGAGACGCAACACTGCAGTCGGGCCGCGGACTCGCTCAAAACGACATCGCCGGCTGCGTGCCCCAGACTCTGGGTGATCTTCTTCAATCGATCGATCGAGACCAGCATCACTGCCACCAGGTGCTGCTTGCGCTGGGCCAGCACCAGCGCCTGGTTGCAACGATCGGCAAACAGGACTCGGTTGGGAAGGTCGGTGAGTACGTCATGATAGGCCAGATGTTCGATCTCGGCGGTGCGCTCTTTGACCAGTTCCTGCAGCTGGTTTTCATAGCGCCGCTTCTGCGTCAGCAAAGAATTATGAGACAGGGCGCGGTCGACCGCGGACTCAACGTGGCGAAGATCAAGGGGCTTGGTGATGTAATCAAAGGCGCCCGCGCGCATGGCTTCAATGGCGAAGTCGATGGTTTGCTGCCCGCTGATCATAACTACCACGGTGTCAGGCGCTAGCTGCAAAACCCGTGGGACCAGGTCCAGACCGCTAATCCCTCCCATGTTTATGTCGCTGATCACGAGATTGAAAGTGACGCTCTCCAGGATCGCGAGCGCGTCTTCGGCCGAGCCCACAGTTGTGCAGTTGTATTTCGGACTCAACAGGTCTTTGAGCAGGCCACGAATCTGTTCATCGTCGTCGATGATCAGAATATTGGGCAGTTCCGATTGATCATGGGTCATTAGTTACTCTCGTTCAGTTCTCGACCCCATTCGCGCAGCGGCGACGAAAGGAGTCTCCGTCCTTAACCAACAGCCTCGGCGTCCAAAACCTCGCGGACCTTCTTGATCAGAGCGTTCGGCGTGAACGGCTTTTGGATGAACTCAATGTCCGAGTCCAGGACTCCGTGGTGAACAATCGCTTCATCGGTATAGCCGGACATGAATATCACTCTCAATCCAGGCAACAGCGGGCGCAAACGATCTGCGACTTCCTTGCCGCTGGTCACGGGCATCACGACATCGGTCAGTAAAAGATTAATTGGTTCCGAGTGTTCTTCGCCGAAACGAATTGCTTCCTCGCCGCGCGCGGCGGCGATCACTTTGTATCCCGATTGCTCCAGGATTTTTTGCGCCAAACCGCGCACCACGTCCTCGTCTTCAACCAACAGAATGGTCTCCGTTCCTCCCTGGATCGCGGGTTCCGGAACGACCGCCGGCGCCGGTTGCACTTCGGTCGTCAGTTGCGGCAGATACAGCTTGAAGGTTGTTCCGTGTCCCGGCTCGCTATAGACGAGGATGTTGCCGCCGCTCTGTTTCACAATTCCGTAGACGGTCGACAAACCGAGGCCGGTGCCCTTGCCCTTTTCCTTGGTCGTAAAGAAAGGATCGAAGATTCGTGCCTGCGTGGCATCGTCCATGCCGATGCCTGTATCGCTCACCGCCAGCATCGTGTAGTGGCCCGGCGCTGCTCCCAAATGCCGGCCGCTGTATTCATGGTCCAACTCGACCATGGTCGTCTCGATAGTGAGTGTGCCGCCTTGCGGCATTGCGTCTCTGGCGTTCACCACCAGGTTGACCAGTACTTGTTCGATCTGTCCCGGATCGGCTTTGATTTTCTTTAGTTGGGGATGGAGCTTGGCCGTCAGCTGGATATCTTCGCCAATCAAGCGTCGCAGCATCTTATTCATATCCATGACGACGTCGTTCAAGTCGATCGGCAGCGGCTGCAGGATCTGCTTGCGCCCAAAAGCCAGCAATTGTCGAGTAAGGTTGGCTGCGCGATCTCCGGCCTTCTTGATTTCTTCCAGGTAGCTGCGCAGCGGATGATTGGCCTCAACGCGCTGCAGCGCCAGACTGCTGTATCCGTTAATGGCCGTGAGCAAATTGTTAAAGTCGTGGGCTACCCCACCCGCGAGCTGGCCAATCGCTTCCATCTTCTGAGATTGGCGCAGTTGTTCTTCGAGCTGAATCAGGCTCGAGATGTCCTGCTTGACGGCCACGTAGTTAACGATCCGGCCCGATTCGTCATTAATGGCCGAGATGGTCACGCGTTCGTCAAATAGCGTCCCGTCTTTCTTACGGTTGATAAGCTGCCCTGTCCATACTTCTCCCCGCGCGATCGTCTCCCACATCTCTTTGAAGACTGCCGCGGGCGTCTTGCCGCTCTTCAAAATTCGCGGGTTCTGATTCAGCACCTCTTCCTTCGTATATCCTGTGACACGCTCGAACGCCGGGTTCACGTACTGGATGTTGCCTTCCTTGTCCGTGATCACCACGCTGTCGGCCGTCTCTTCAACCGCCGCCGCCAGGCGTCTCAATTCCGCTTCAGCGAGTTTGCGTTCGGTTATGTCGCGAGCAATGCCGGTCACGCCCACAGGCACGCCGTCCTGGAGCATCAGGCGCGTGTTTACTTCTACCGCAACGTGATGGCCGTCCTTGGCGATCAACTCCAGTTCGTATGCCGTAACTTTTTCGCCGCGAAGCTTGCGGGCCACCATTTCGCGCGCTCGCTCGACGCAGTGCGGCGCTATAGTCTGCGTAAGATTTAGCTTGAGCGACTCCTCTTGCGTATACCCCGTAATCTCCTCTGCTGCCTTATTGCTGGAGGTATAGTTACCCCGAAGGTCGTGGGAATAGATGATGTCCTGGGCATTCTCTACCAGGTCACGATAGCGCTCTTCGCTCTTGCTTAACTCCTGCTCGGCGCGTTTGCGATCGATGCCCTGTGAGATGATCTCGGCCACAGACGACAACGCATCGAGGGTATCCTCGGTTAGGGTCTCGCGCGAGAACATCGCCATCACGCCCAGCAGCCGGTCTTCGACCAGCAAAGGGAAGCCGGCAAAGGCCACGATTTCCTCTCGCCTGGCCCACTCTTTGTCGCTTACGCGCGGATCGGATTGCACGTCGTTGGTCACGTGAGGTATTCGCTCTTCAGCAATCTTACCGATGTTTAGTTGGCCTACCGGCACGCGCGCGTGGGCGCCGTCAATGTGCGTGTCGACTCCCGCGCTGGCTTGCAGCTCGAGTACGTTCTCTTTGCGATTGAGCGTCCAAACCCGTCCAAATGCAGCTCCAAGATGTTTCACCATCGCCTCTGCACACGACTCGAGCGTTACTCGCAGTGGCGCGCTGCTCGTGCCCAGCGCGGCGCTGACATCGGCGCGAAACAGGGCGTGTGCTTCGCGCCGGGCCTGCATCTGCTCCGCGCGTTTCCGGTCGGTCACGTCTTCGACGCTTCCTTCCCGAAACAGCTCCGTGCCGTTTTCATCGGAAACAGAACGCCGGTTCAGAGACAACCAAATCTTCTCGCCACCTTTGCGATAGGCCTCGAATTCAAGCCCCTGCACGATTGAGCGCTCATCCTGTATCCGAGCCGCCAGTATTCGGTCCGCCGGGTTCACATAGAGTTGATGTTCGACATCGGTAATCTTCTCGATCACTTCCTCAGGCGAGTCGTACCCCAGAATGCGGGCCATGGCTGGGTTCACAGTCAGGAATCGCCCGGCCGGCGTAGCCTGAAAAATACCTTCTACGGCATGCTCAAAGATCGAGCGATAGTTCTCTTCAGCTTTCTGCACTTGCGCGTGCAGAGAAGCGCTTTCCAGCGCCGCGGCCGCGGTGCCGGCTAGAATCGTCAGCGCTTTCATTTGACCAAGAGTGAAAGGCCGCGGCCGGCTTAGGGCATTGATGTTGATAGTGCCGACCAGCTTCCCGGCCACCTGCATGGGAATGGAAATCGCGGAACGAATCTCGGGATGCGGACACAACGAGCGAAATCGTTTGTCGTTAATTTCGCCGTCAAGGATCAGCGGCTCGCGCTCGCGCGCCACCCAACCGGAGATACTCTGATCCAGCGATACTCGCTCTCCCAACAAGCGCTCTCGGTTTTCGCCGCGCACCGCGGCTACATATAGTTCGCTGCCGCCGTCGCCCACGGGCAAGAGTATTGACACCTCATCGGCGTCGGTCTGTTGCAGCGCAGCGTCGGCGAGCTTGCTAATCACCCTCTGCGGATCGAGGGTGAAGGCGATTGTCTGGCCCATCTCGTAAATCGCAACCGTCTCGCGCAACTGCAAATTCTCGAGCCGCATGTGGCGCGCGTTCATGGCCCGGGTGAGCACGGGCAGAACGGTCTGCAAGCGGAAGGGCTTGAGGACATAGTCGAACGCGCCCTCTTTCATAGCGTCGACCGCTGTTTGAATCGTGCCCTGGCCGGTCATCATCATACAAACGAGATGCGGATCGATCTGCAAACTCTCTCGGACCAGGGTGATGCCGTCCATTCCCGGCATCATCAGATCGGTAAGCAGCACATCGAAAGCCTCGACGCGCAAAGCCGCCAGCGCGGCTTCGCCGGAAGTGAAGCCCGTTGTTTCGTAACCCTGGGAAGTCAATGCTTCAACCAGAATATTCTTCAACTCGACTTCGTCGTCGACAATCAGGATTTTCCCTATTTTGCCTGCCATAAGCTCAAGTAAGAAAAAAATAACAAACCACGTCCTGGGCCTGGACCCGTTGGCGCTAACCGAAATATTGCAGCGCGCCGGTTGTTGTCTCAACCCCTTCCTCCTGGCTGGCTGTGGGCAAGAGGACCCGCACAGTTGTGCCTTTGCCGACCTCGCTTTCGAAATCAATAGTGCCGCCATGCTCTTCGACGATCCGACGACAAATGGAAAGGCCCAGGCCTGTCCCCTTGCCCTCGGGTTTGGAGGTGTAGAAGGGCTCCCAGATCTTTTCCAGTTCCTCCGCGCTGATGCCATTGCCGGTATCGGCAAACTCAATTACAACGCCGGCCTCCGGAGAGTTGCCGGCGCGCACGGTTAGAGTGCCTCCAGTGGGCATTGCGTCACAGGCGTTGGTGACCAGATTCAAGAAGAGCTGCCGCAGTTGTTGCCGGTCTGCATGGATGGCCGGCAACGAATCTTCAAATTGCTTTACCACTGCAATCTTGAGATTGCGCAAGTAATAACTTACGAAGTCGATCGAGTTGGCAATCTCAGACCCCACCTCGACCGTCGAAATCTGCCGGTGACTGCGTCGAGTGAACTGCAGCAGATTCGTTACCAGGCTGGCCATTCGATCGACCTCGCTGATTATGATCTCTAGCGAGCGTTGCTTGGGTTCATCACCTGAAAGTTGCTCCAGCAACGTCTCTGCCCGCAGGGAAACAGTTGCCAATGGATTGTTCAGTTCGTGCGCGATGCTGGCCGCGAGTTCTCCCATCGTCGCCAGCTTCGAAGCCTGCCAAAGTTGCTGAGTCATGGCCGCCAGTTCGTCGCTCTTGCTTTGCAAAGCCTCTTGAGCCCGGATTCGGTTCGTCACGTCGTTGGCCAGGACGAGTTGCGCTGAACTGCCGTTGAAATCGATTGAGTGAGATGAAGTCTGAACGTCAATCAGGTCGCCGTCTTTCTTCCGGTGTTTCCAACAGCCATTGCTTTCCGGTTCGTCGTCGAGCCGAGCCAGCTCTCCCAGCAGCCTTGGCACTTCTTCCGCGGGCCGGATGTCCGTGATCGTCATGCTCAGAAATTCCTGCCGCGAGAAGCCATAGGTCCGTATCGCCGCTTCATTGACGGCCAGAAAAGCAAGCGTCTTGCGATCGAAAACCCACATCGGCAGCGGACTGTCTTCAAACAGCAGGGCCTTTCGCCGAAGCTCGCGCTGCGAGTCTCGCACCTTGACGACCATGGCATTGAAGAGCGTGGCCAACGTGCCCAACTCGTCGGCGCGGCGCAGATCCACAGTACGCGAATAATCCCCCTCGCTGACTGCTGACGCAGCTTTCGCAAACGATTGCAGCGGACGAGTAATACTGCGACTCAGCACTAAAGCACCGGCCAGGCCAAGTGCGATCAAGGCCAGACTGATCATGAGCATGCGGCTGAGGAATCGGTTTGCCTGACTTAAGAACGCCTGATCGGGGAACTCAACAATGATGGACCAGGGAGTACCAGGCATCACGCGCTGTAAACCCATGACTGAGGTTCCGTCTCGGCGAGTGTAGTGGCTTATCTCCACCGGCGAGCTGCTGCTAACAGATGGTTTGGGAACGGCCTTTTCCAGGTCCGTCCAAAGATCTCCCTGGGTGTTGCCGTAATAGACGGTGGCCTGACTGCCAAGCAATTCCCCAAGCTGCTGGCGAACATTCTGCCTTTGTGCAACGCGCCGCCATCTGACGAGATAGCCGATCAACTTACCGGCATCGTCTTTCACAGCGGCGGCCACGGTATAGGCCACGACGCCGTTAACCACGCGAATCGATCCGACGGCCCTGAACGGATCGATTGCGCACTGCTTGAATTCAACTCCGAGATCGCCCGGCTCTGCCGACGAGCCATCCGGCACGGTCAGCGCAAGGGACCGGTTGGCATTCCATAACTCAACCTGCAAGCTGTTGGGGTCCTGGGCCACGCTGAATTGTTGTAGGGACGCAAGCGCAGCGTTGTGTGTCGCAATCGATGGAGCGAGTAGCAATTGACGAACGGCCGTATCGTTTGCGGCAGTTGCGGTCCGGCCAAGAATAAGAGGGAGCCCCTGCTGCGTTTGCGCTGCAAGTTGCTGCGTCAGGCTTAGCAAACGGTCTCGCCCAACCTGAAGCGCCGAGTCTTTCACCGCGCGGTACGATGCCCAGACACAGGCGAGGATAAGGCCTAATAACAACGTTCCGATCAGCAGCGGCAGACGATATTTGATCGGCATGTTAACGAGCGAAAATTCAGCACGTTGCGCCGGCAGCTCCGGCATCAAATTCTTGCGAACGGTGTTCATGATGAAAAGCCGGGCGAACCGTCGTTTTCCGCTACCAATTCTACCGGGAGGAAATCCTCTTTAGAGTCCGTCGCCGGCAGGACGATCCTCACGGTAGTTCCCTGTCCCATCTCGCTTCGAATATCGATCGTTCCACCATGCTCTTCAACAATGCGACGACAGATGGCGAGGCCCAATCCGGTGCCTTTGCCTTCCGGCTTGGTCGTATAAAACGCCTCCCAAATCTTTTCCATATTCTCAGGAGTAATGCCTTCACCGCTGTCGGTGAAATCAATCGCTACCGTTCCTTCGGCCGAACCTTCGGAGGTCACGCGCACGGTCAGCTTACCTCCCCTTGGCATCGCATCGCTGGCGTTGGTTAAGAGGTTCAGGAACAGTTGGCGTAACTGCTGGCGGTCGGCCTGAATTGTTGGCAGCTTGTCGACGAACTCACGCGCCACGTCAATTTTGCGATTCCGCAAATGGTAATGGACGAACTCAACCGAGTTCACAACTTCTTCGCACACGTTGACCGTTGAGACCTGCCGATGGCCGCGCCGGCTGAACAGCAGCAGGTCACTGACCAACGTCGCCATTCGATCGACCTCCTGCGCGATGATCTCCAAAGGCCTACGCTGGTCCGAGTCCGCGGCCAACTGCAGCAGAAGGTTTTCGGTGCGCAAGCCGACGGTCGCGAGCGGGTTGTTCAGCTCGTGCGCGATACTGGCCGCCAGTTCACCCATGGTGGCCAGCTTTGACGCCTGCCACAGTTGCTGGGTCATGGTCGTCAACTCTTCGTTCTTGCCGCGAATGGCTTCCTCGGCGCGCTTGCGCTCGCTTATGTCCCGGATCATCCCCAGAAAATTTCCGTCGGGCATCGTGGTCACAATTACATCCGCCGAAAAGATCGAACCGTCCTTGCGGCGGAACTGCCATTCCCGGTGATAATCATCCCTCGCATTAAGCGTCCTTAACGCCGCCCCAATGTGCCGGATCTCGTCCGGAGCAACGATGTCTGAACTGTTTAGCCCAACCAGTTCGTCGCGGGTATAACCAAGCATCCGACACATGCTGGCATTCGCGTCCAGGTAGTAACCTTCGGGATCTGAGATAACGATCCCGTCGGGCGCATATTCGAACAGCGTGCGATAACGCGTCTCGCTCTCCCGCCTCGCTTCGTCCGCCCGCTTGCGCTCGGCGATGTCGCGGATGTTGCACTGGATCACGCGAGTACTGCCGGCGATGTAGCTGTTGCTGATAAACTCGACTTCCCTGACAACTCCGCCCTTGGTCTCTAGTGGGATATCTTCGTAGCGGATGTAACCCTGCACTTGCAATTGGTCGAAGGCTTCCTTTGAAGCGACAATGTCTTTGAACGAGCCTATTTCCCAGAGCTCCCTGCCGACCAGCTCTTCCTTGGTGTAAGCCAGCATGTCCATGAGGAACGGGTTGACGTCAAGAATCTCTCCGCTACCGGCATCAAGGATCAGAATGCCGTCCTTCCCGGACTCAAACAGCCGACGGTAACGAAGCTCAGACGCCAACAGGGCTTCTTCCGCGCGAGTTTTCTCGGTGGTGTCCTGCTGAATTCCTACAAAGCGACTTACGATCCCGGACCCGTTACGAATCGGCGTAATGGTTAGATCTGCGTTGATCAGACTTCCGTCCTTGCGACGATTGACGATTGGACCGTGCCAAACGTCGCCTGCCAGAATCGTCTCCCACATCTCCTGATAAAGACCGGGTTTCTGTGTACCGGACTTCAGCAGACGCGGGTTGTTTCCCACTGCTTCTTCGGAGGAATAGCCTGAAGTGCGAGTGAACGCCGGGTTCACCCAAATGATCTTTCCTTCACGGTCGGTGATTATGATCGCGTTAGCCGCTGATTCGAGGGCGGCGCCCTGTAGCTTGAGCTGCTCTTCTGCCCTGGCGCGCTCAGAAATCTCCAGCTCCAGCTTGCCGGCATACACCAGGCTATCGCTATAAAGGCACGCGTTGTCGTAGGCGACGGCCATCTTCGCCGCCAGGGCCTCGGTCAACTGCTCCTCCTGCTCGCTGAAGGCATCAAAACCCAGCTTGTCCGCTAAACAAATCCAGCCATCAATCTGTCCGCGAACAGAGAGAGGCGCAACCAGCAGTGATGAAGCGCGCGGCAGTCTGGCGGGAAGTTTTAGCGCGGCCGTAGTTGAGGTCACATCGCTGAGACAGATTGTCCGGCCCTCGTCCATCAGCGTCCTGAACACGCCGGTCTCGAGCAAAGCCGCTCGCAGGGCCGGCGAGTCTTCCACCGCCAGTCCGACAATCCCCAGGTGCCGGACTGTTTTTTGTGTTCGATCCAGCAATACCACCAGCGTCCAGCGCGCTCCGATAACTTCGCGGGCAACCGAGCAGTAACGGTCAAGCAACTCCACCGGATCGCGCTCGTTGGCCAGGTCGGTGCTGAACTCCATCAGCGCGGTTAGCTTTCCGTGCGCATCACGTAGCTGATTGGTCTTATCCGCGAGTTTGTTTGTCAGGAGTTGTTGATGCGCGCGATCGAACTCTTTGGGCTGTACCGGGGTCGGCGGTTCAGACTCCGGTGGTCCACTCAAACCCGCAGCCACAATCTCCAGCACAGTTTGGGGTTCGCACGGCTTGTAGATGATCGAGGTGACGCCGCACTTTTCGGCCAACGCCTGCGATTCACGCCCCAGATAGTGAGCAGTGCTGAAGATGACGGGCGTCGCGCCGATATCAGGATCCTCACGCAGATGGCGCACGAATTCGTAGCCGTCCATCGTCGGCATCAGTACGTCGCTGATGATCAAATCGGGACGCTGGTCGCGCGCCACGCGTAAACCCTCGACCCCATCCGAAGCCTCGCGCAATTCATGGTGCTGATAACCGAGCAGGGTGGTAAGAAACTGCCGGTTAATCGGGCGATCGTCGATTATGAGAATTTTGGCCATGCTATCTCATCAGGGCGCGCTGAATTGCCTTCATCAGTTGATCGTTATCGACTGGCTTTTGAAAAAACGCCTCAGCGCCGGCATCCAACGCGCGTTTTTCATTGGCCTTCGGATCGCGGGCGCTGACCACAATTACCGGGGTGCAAGCCAGGGATGCGATGTTCTTCATTCGATCCAGCACCATAAATCCGTCGCCGCCGGGAAGGCCGAGATCCAGCAGGATCAGATCCGGCGATTCCTTCTTGGCAATACTCAGGGCCATTACGGCGTCGGCGGCAAAGGCGGTGTCATAGTTACTCGCTCTCAGCCTGATGTTCAGGCCGCGGCGCAGATCCGGGTCATCCTCGATGATTAAGATTTTGTTTCGATCCAAGATTGGTTCTTCCTTTCGTCGAGTTCGCATTTAGCGGTCTCTAGTCCCGTTGGGACAAAATGTTTATAGCCTCGCGTCGGCGAAGGTACTTCGTTCTTCTCTGTCTCCGAGAGGGAGAGGGAGATTCAGTTTGGTCCGCAGAAGCGAAACCTGGTGCGCGCCGATTGGTTCTCCTCATCCTGCCGCCACCATTTCTTCCGCGGTGCTCACCGGCACCGTGAAAAAGATCGTAGTACCCTGGCCTTCCTTGCTGTCAGCCCAAATCCTGCCACCGTGTAACTCAACCAGGTGCTGGCAGATGTGCAGCCCCAGGCCCAAACCTTTCCGGCTTAGAACAACTGTGTTCGGTGATTGATAGAGGCGGTCGAAGATCTGCGGTAAAGCGTCAGCAGTGATGCCGCAGCCAGTGTCGGTCACGGCGATGCTGACGAACTTATCGTCCTCGTCCAGACAGGCGCTGAGAAAGACTTCTCCCCGGCTGGTGAATTTCAAAGCATTTTCCAGCAGATTTGAAAGGACCTGGACGAGACGACTTGGATCGGCATGGACCAGCGGCAGATTCGGCTGGGAACTGATTCTAAAACCGATCCCCTTCTCTGCCGCACGCCGCTCGTAGGTTTGAATCAGGTGCCGGAAAAGATCGTGAATTGAAGTTGGCTCGGGCTTAATCGTAAGCTTGCCGGATTGCGCCCGGGTTACCTCCAGCAAATCAGCAATCATGTCCCGCAGCTGCAGCGAATTCCTTGAAACGATTTCCAAATATTCCCGTTGTTCGCCGTTGAGCTCTCCGGCCAGCCCATCCAGCAGGATGGTCGTGAATTGATGAACCGCGGCCAGCGGCGAACGCAGTTCATGGGAGACATGCGATATGAACTCGTCTTTCATCTCGAGTTGCTCGAGCCGGGTTCTGTCCAACTCGTCAGCATTTCGCTGGAGGCGCGTGGAAAGGAGTGCGTTCTCGAAGGCAATGGCCGCCTGCGCCGCCAGCGTCGTTGCCATTCGTTCGTCTTCGGGGCTGAACTCCTCATCGTTCTGCTTTTCCAGCAGCACCAGCCAGCCGTACACCTCGGTGGCCGACATTAAGGGCACGCCCAGAAACGATTTGATGGGAGACTTATAAGGAGAAAGTTGCTCGAGATGCGCGTCCACCCCGGCATGATTGATTCGTACTGCCTTCTTTGTCTTTACGATCGTTTCCAACACCGAATGGTGAAGCGGTGGTCGCTCCCATACGACCGGGTGAGCGTCCTTGAGACCGTTAATAAGAAAGTACTCAAGGTCATCCCCGCTGTCCGAAAGAATTCCCAGCATGGATTTGCGCGAGCCGATGATGTGCCGGGCAGTCGAGCAGAAACGACTCAACAGACGTTGCGGATCGCGATCCGAACCAAATTCCATTCCCAACTCGACCAATGCTGAGAGTTTCAATCCGGTGGCTTGCAGTATCTGCATTTCACGATCGGCCGCATCCGTCTGAACCGGTGCTGGTGGGATTAGGGGACCTCGAATACCGAGGGCTTTACTAACCTTCTCGAGTATCGCTTCCGGCTCGGAAGGTTTCGTGATTATGTCCAGGACCCCGTAAAACTCGGCAACGCCGCGGGCTTCGCCTTCATGATAGGAAGCCGTATAGAAAATTACCGGCGTCGCGGCGATTGCTTCTTCCTCACGCAGTCGCTCGACGAACTGGTAACCATCCATCTTCGGCATCTTGATGTCGGCGATGACCAGATCGGGATGCGAGCGGCGAACAATCTCCAGGCCTTCTTCCCCTCCCGCTGCTTCCAGCACGGTATGACCGCCGTAACCCAATAGCGACACGAGGAATTGGCGGTTGATGGGGCGATCGTCGATGGTGAGAATGCAAGACATAATTTATTAGACTTTCGGTTTAGCTTTCCGGCAGGATTCGATCTGGTCAATCAGGGCCTGCGGCTCGATAGGTCGAATGATGAACTCAGCGGCCCCCAGCGAAAGACCATGAACTCGCTCCCTGGCGCCCCACACCGTTGACGAGATCAAAACGAACGGGATCTTTCTAAGTTCGACATCGGCCTTGACCAATTGAATGAAATCAAATCCATCCTTCACCGGCATATGAAGGTCCGAAAGAATCACATCGGGGGGTTGCGCGCGCAGCAACCTCATCGCTTCGTCGACTCCGTTGGCCGCGATAATTCGATAGCCAAACGACTCGAGTATGCTGCGCGATAGTTTGATATTTGACGGCGAGTTGTCGACCACCAGCACGGTTGCTCCATTGCCCTTGGCCGGCGCCCGGTTAGTTGTCGTCGCGGACACGCGGCGCTCAACCCTCGTGGACGGAAGATAAGGGGCCATGTCGGCGATGAATGTTTGGGGATTGATCGGCTTACTGAGATAACCATTGAAGCCTTCAGCCAGCAGCTTCTCGCGATCGCCGACCATTGCATAGGCAGTCACCGCGACCAGCGGAATACTTCGCAACGCAGGATCCAGCTTGAGCTGACGACAAACTTCGACCCCGTTGGCGCCCGGCAATTGAATGTCGCAGAGGATTAGATCCGGGTGCTCGCGCCGCGCCGCGGCAATTCCTTCCAGCCCATCGCGGGCAGAAAGAGGAGTGTGGCCAAAAGCCTTCAAGAGATAAACCATTAAGTCGAGGCTCGCGGAATTGTCCTCAACCACCAGCACACGCGCCATTTCATTCTCCTAACGATCCAGTAACGATCCAGCTACACAGAGAAGAGTCATCGCCACGACAAGGCGCAAAAGGCACAATAGAGAAAAGCTCGTTTGGATCGACAGGGTTTTGATTTCCTCTCTTGCGCATTTTGTGCCTCTTTGTGGCTGTTCCTTCTGCGTGTCTCTGTAGCAATGCTAGTCCTTGCTAATCTTTCGGAATCAGCAGTCGAAACAGACTGCCCTTGCCAAACTCACTCTCCAGCTCAATCCGTCCCTTGATCAGGACCGCCAGCTTCTGGCTGAGATACAGGCCGAGGCCCGTGCCTTCCGCGCGGCGATCGATGTCCACCTGCTGAAATGCCTGAAACAGTTTTTCTTTGTCCTCGGGCCGGATACCTACTCCGGTGTCGATTACATCAATCGTGACGAGCGAGTTCCCATTCACCTCCCGGGTACCAAGCTCGATCTGTACCTTTCCCTGGTCGGTAAACTTGATTGCGTTGTTGGCGAGGTTAATCAGAATCTGACTCAGAATGCGCCGGTCAGATTCGACCCGCACGCTACCCTTTGGCGCCAACACTTGAAAGTCGAGTCCCTTGATTTGGGCCAAAGGCCTGAGCGCCGCCGCGACTTCTTCAACCACGCTCTGACAAACGATTGGTTCGTATTTGATTTCGACCTTGCCGGATTCAATCTTTGCAAGGTCGAGCAGATCATTGATCAGCGACAACAGGTGTTTGGCGCTGCCCTGCACCGTCGAAAGTTGCTGCTCCTGATCACCATTCAGGGGTCCGGGAAGTTTCATCAGCAGCGTGCCGGTAAAGCCGATGACGGCATTCAACGGCGTGCGCAACTCGTGGCTCATGCTGGCCAGGAAACGATCTTTGGAGAGGTTCGCCTTCTCGAGTTCGAGGTTCTTCTCTTGCAGCGTCTGCTCGAAAAGTTTGCGCTCAGTCACGTCGCGCGCGGCGGCAAACACACCCTGGAGTTTCCGATCCCGGTCGTAGAAGGTGGTCGCGTTATAGGACACGACTGTTTTCTTGCCGTCTCTGGCGCGCGCGGTGAGTTCGTAGTTGGTGACCTTCTTTTCGCCCAGCACCAGCTTGATGCCTGCTTCGGCCCGCTCCGGATCGGTGAAGTAGTTCTTAAACGGAGCCCCAATCAATTCGTCGCGCGTGCAACCGGTGAGCGCTTCCATTTGCTTGTTGACGTCGGTGATGATCCCGAGCGGATCAGTAGTCATCAGCGCATCGATGTGCGATTCGATAAGAGAGCGGGTATAGAACTGCTGGTCGCGCAAACGCTGATCGAGCTTCTTCCGTTCCGCTTCGACCTCCTGACGCGCGGTATTGTCGGTACCTATCAACAGGTAACCAATGATTCCATCCTGGTCATCGCGCAGCGCGGTGACCGAAACCACTGCTGGAAAGCGGCTGCCATCCTTGCGGAAGTAAGTTAGTTCATAGATGTCTTCGATCCCGCGCGAGGCCTTGAACACCAGCGCCTCAAAGCCGGGTGTAATCGGAGTGCCAGCTTCGACGCTCAGCGCCTTGGCCCGCGCGATCACTTCCTGCGGATCGGAAATGTCGGCCGGCGTAATCTTATTCATCACCTCGGCGGCCGTGTAACCCAGCATTCGCTCGGCGCCTACGTTGAAGATCTGGATGACGCCCTTTGCGTCCGTGGCGATACTGGAGAAGTTGGCGCTGTTGAAAATTGCGTTCTGCAACGCGCCCGCCTTGAGTAGCGCCTCTTCCGCCTGTTTGCGCGCCGTGTTGTCAGTGCCAATCAGCAGATAGCCGATGATTCCATCCTGAGCGTCGCGCAGAGCCGTGACAGAGACGACAGCCGGGAACCGGCTGCCATCTTTGCGGAAGTAAGTAAGCTCGTAGATATCTTCGATGCCGCGCGAGGCCTTGAACACCAGAGCCTCAAAGCCGGGCGCGATTGGAGTGCCCAGCTCGACGCTGAGGGCTTCGGCGCGGATGATCACTTCCTGCGGATCGGAAATATCAGCCGGCGTGATCTTGTTCACCACCTCGTCGGCCGTGTAACCCAGCATCCGTTCAGCACCGACGTTGAAAATCTGAATGACGCCCTTCGCATCTGTGGCGATGCTCGAGAAGTTGGCGCTGTTGAAAATTGCGTTCTGCAACGCGCCCGCCTTCAGTAGAGCTTCTTCCGCCTGCTTGCGCGCCGTGTTGTCAGTCCCAATCAGGAGGTAACCGATGATGGCGTCCTGCGCGTCGCGCAACGCCGTGACCGAAACTACAGCGGGGAAGCGGCTGCCATCTTTGCGGAAGTAAGTTAGTTCGTAGATATCTTCGATGCCGCGCGAGGCCTTGAACACCAGAGCCTCAAAGCCGGGCGCGATTGGAGTGCCCAGCTCGACGCTGAGGGCCTCGGCGCGGATGATCACTTCCTGCGGATCGGAGATGTCAGCCGGCGTGATCTTGTTCACCACCTCGTCGGCCGTGTAGCCCAGCATCCGCTCAGCGCCGACGTTGAAAATCTGAATGACGCCCTTCGCATCCGTGGCGATGCTCGAGAAGTTGGCGCTGTTGAAAATCGCGTTCTGCAACGCGCCCGCCTTGATCAGCCCCTCTTCCGCCTGCTTGCGTGCCGTTATGTCAGTGCGGACAGAGATGTACCTCTTCGTATGCCCATCCTCACCCATGTAAGGCGCGATGATGCTGTCCACCCAATAAAGCGCGCCCTCCTTGGTGCGATTGCATATCTCACCGCGCCAGGGCTGACCAGCGGTAATGGTCTGCCACATTTCAGTCCAGAACGCGCGGGATTGGACACCAGAGTTGACGATGCGGTGGGTCTGACCGATCAGTTCGTCCCGGCTGTAGCCTGATATCTCGCAGAAGCCTTCGTTGGCGTCGACGATGCGGCCCGCCTGGTCGGTGACCGAAACAATGGAGTGGAGGTGGATCGTGCGCAGCAGGGCGTAGTTGTCGCGCAGCGATTCTTCCGCCTGCTTACGGGCGGTATTATCCGTACCAATCAGCAGATAGCCGATGATGGCGTCCTGCTGGTCGCGCAGTGCCGTGACCGACACCACGGCCGGGAAACGGCTTCCATCCTTGCGGATATAGGTCAGCTCGTAGATGTCTTCGATCCCGCGCGAAGCCTTGAACACCAACGCCTCAAACCCTGGAGTAATCGGCGTTTCCAGCTCGACGCTGAGCGCCGTGGCTCGCGCTATTACTTCCTGCGGATCGGAAATATCAGCCGGCGTGATCTTGTTCACCACTTCGGCGGCCGTGTAGCCCAGCATCCGCTCCGCGCCGACATTGAAGATCTGAATGACGCCCTTCGCGTCAGTCGCAATGCTCGAGAAGTTGGCGCTGTTGAAAATGGCACTCTGCAGAGCGCCAGCTTTGAGCAGCGCTTCTTCCGCGTGCTTGCGGTCGGTGACGTCGCGGGCGGCTCCATAGATTAGCCCGTCCTCGACGACCGGCGTGGCGCTCCATAAAAAGTCTCGGTACGAGCCGTCTTTGCAACGGTAGCGGTTCTCAAAAGTGATCAGCGCATTTCCACCGGCGAGCTTCTCAGCCTCGACCAGCGTGGCTTGCCGATCGTCGGGGTGGACGAACTCGATGAAGGGCTTGGCGAGAATCTCGGCATCCGTATAGCCGAGCGTGGCCTCCCAGGCAGGATTCAGATCCTTGTAGTAGCCGTCAAAGCCGAGGATACAGAGCATGTCTCGTGAGAGCGCGAAGAACCGGTTGCGCTCGTCCTCTGCCTGCTTGCGCGCACTGTTATGGGTGCCGCTCAATTCGTTGTGCGTTCTCGCCAGCGCGGCTTCCGAATGCTTCCGCTCGGTGATGTCCTCTCCGATGCTGGCGGTGCCGATCACATCGCCGGCGACCGAGCGCAGCAGCGAGTTGTTCCAACGGATGAGCCGCCGCTCTCCAGATCGGGCGACGATTTCGTTTTCGTGATGCCAGGCAACCGGCTCGTCTGCGAGCAAGGACGCGTAGACACCTCGCAACTCATCAACCACCTCTAACGGCAGGAACAGTTCAAACCAGTCGCGGCCAATCACCTCGTCGCGCTGCCAGCCAGTCATCAGCAGCAGGTAATCATTGCAATAGGTGATGCGCCCTTTTCGATCGAGCATCATCGAAACCAGCGCAAGGTTGCCCAGCATCTCGCGGAATCGCCGCTCGCTCTCCCGCAATTCCTCTACGGCTTGCTGGCCCAGAGACTCTGGAAGGTTGACGAGAATTTCAGTACTGAGCAGGTCAGGCATCTTCTTTTACTCCAACTGAACCGAGATGAGTTGTCGGGATAAACTGAACCATGGTCGGGGCAAAATGGTCAGGCGTATCGCCACATACATGCGGGGGCTACAAAACCTTCTCCTCGCCAACTTTTCTCAAAGCGGAAGGATTTCACGTGCCAGGGGAGAAATGACAGGCCGCGGGGCGAATCACCCGCTCCACTTCGCAACCCTCATGCCCGTCGAGAAGAATCCCTGATTGAATTCATTTCGCTGGAGCCTGAAAGAGATATGTTTGACTGGCGACAGAAGGGGCGAGGCGCCAGGTTGCCCTTTCCTCAGAAGACGCAATTGGGCTACGAGTCTGCCCGACCAGGTATCGTAAAGGAAACGAAGATCAGGTAAAGCCGCGACGTCAGCGAGGCGGCTTGATTAGCAGAACAGCAAGCGGGAAATAGTTTCTTCGTTGGAGCCCGACTTGGGCAGACGCCTTCAACCATACGCATTCCGAAAGAAATCGCACTTCTTCATGGTTGGTGCTTATGGTGAAGTTGGTAATCATGCAAGGTGTCATCCGATCGAATTGGAGAAATAAAGAGAGACGCCGTGCTCGCCCCCGAAACGGCGTCTCTCTCCTTACGCGGGTACCGTTCCGACGGGCTACCGCGATCTTGTTCCCTGAAGAGCTAACTTTCAGGGAAACGATAATTCGCTAATCGTGCACTGTTGGGTTGAGCGAGGTCTCGAAAGGTACTACCAATTGAGTAAGGTCCCGTGCCATCGCTCTACCAGTCCATCGCCCGTAACTGCCCTGGGGCCGCTTGAAACTTTCCGAGTTTGGGGCCACCGAAGGAACACTACAGTACGGCTGATATGGTTGGGGCAAACCAGTTTCGTTCTTTTCCACCCTATGCTCTTGCCACAACTTCTGCAATTGGGTAAATCCTTAACCGCAGTCTAGGGGGAACCCTTAGAGATCGTCACTAGCAAGAACGCGGGCTTAACGTGAAGAGAAAACGGGGACTTCGACTTCAAAGAAATTCGCATTCCATAATCTAAATGCTCCCATAATGTAGATCGGCAGCGAGAGGAGTTTTAAGAGTGCCGCCGTCAGCATGTGATAGAAAAACCCATCTACCATTCGTTGTTGTCTGCGGAAAGAGTCAGGTAAGGAGAGCAGTTGTCCAACTTGAAAAGTCTTTATTCAGCACTGCTCATCCATACATGAGGGTACTGATGCAGTTTGAAGTTCATCAAGCCAGAGCGAAGATAGCGTCTTCAGCCGCCTTGCCCGAAGGGTTACTAGACCGGCGCTTTAGCGCTGGGGCCAGTCGCGGAGTTATCGGGCTAGCGCGCTTCAGCGTGCTTTTGAAAATCAGCGCGGCCGGCGCCACGGCGAGACCAGCTGGTTGACTAGTGGTGTATGATAGAGAGAACTGGGGCGAGGCTGAATGCTTCCCCCCGCGCGCCTTAATTGGCTGCGCAGGAGAGCGGCGACGGAGTGAGGACGTCGCCGCTTTCGTTTCGTGAGGTGATACATAACACCGTAACCGGGAGTATTATGGGACGGACTTGATGGGAAATTAGTAGTTGGGTCGAGGGGAGAAATGTTATGAAACGCACTTGGACGATCATCGGCGTAAGCGATGTGCCGAGTAGCTTCAAATGGTACCAGTCGCTCTTCGGCCAGCCCGAGACACAACCGGGCCATGACTACTTTGGTCAGATCCTCGATTCGGATGGAACTGTCCTGCTCTGCGTCCACCAGTGGGGCGCGCACGAGCATCCGTCATTGACGAGCCGGGACAACGCGACACCTGGCAACGGGCTCCTCTTGTTCTTCCGCGTCGACGATTTCGATATGGCGCTGAAAAGGGCGCGCGCGCTCGTTGCCAGCCTCGAGGAGGAGCCGAATGCGAACCCGAGTACTGGAACAGACGAGTTCTCGCTCCGGGATCCGGACGGATACTACGTGACGATTAGTGCGTTCTCTTCGCTGGAGCTGAGGGGCCACGAAGCGCCGGCCTAACAAACGTTGGGTTGCTCCTGGTACAGAACCGGGAGCGGTAGCGACCGGGTCAAACACTCAACTTTCGTCAACGACACGCACGTCGCTCGGACCAATGCTCAGAGGATTTCAACACGAGAACTGTTCGACCCACCCAGTAAGTGGCGGGACCCCGTCGCTACCGCTCCGGGTTCTGTACCGGCCGCTGTGT
>JAWVDF010000063.1:0-3569 GCA_033857635.1 Blastocatellia bacterium | reverse complement strand
CCGGCCCAGCGCCGGTGCGGGTAAGATCAACAATGATATTCGGCTCCCAAGTCTTTCCCTGATCTTCCGAGAATGCCTGCTCAAAATGATGCGAGTTTGGTGTGATATCGGAGAAGATCTCTCTAACAAAAACGCTCTTACCGTTGATAACCTCCTGGTCGTAGAACCCGCCGCGCCCATTCTGAAAGGCACCGAAGGCGGGTGCGTCTGACAGCACACCTTTCTTTGCGTTGGCCCAGTGAAGACGCCATTGATGCGTTTTCGGATTGTAAAGCCGCAGAGCCAGACCTTCCAGATGAGTGCTGCCCGTATCCATGGTGAGTTCTTCGAGTTGGGCGCGCCCGGCCCAAACTTTTCTCGTTGATACTGTCCCTGTGCCTTCGACCCAGTCGTTCGATCCGGAAAGCGGCTTTAGCAGACGACGCACGCGAGTCTTCCATGTTCCGACGGCAAAATCGAAGTCATGCTGTCCATCGCGTTGTGTGGTGTTCGCTTTCGTCTGCTCCGCGTCCGTCGCCCTCGCCAGATGCGGACTGAAGCTCAATAGTGACACGGTTAGGATGGTGATCGAGATGCAGGTTTTCATGGTTGCTTTGATACCACAGTGGTGGTTACGGTAAATGACCGGTCTTGCTGAATTCTGTATAACCACTTTGAAATCTCAATTCCGCGGTATTTCGAACCTCATTACCATTGATCGCCGTGCGTCGAAGCCGCTTTATCAGCAGATCTACGATTCGTTCCGCAGTAGGATCATTCGCGGCGAGCTTCGCGCCGGCGACCTCGTTCCATCGTCGCGCGAGCTCGCGCGTGAGTCGCGCATCTCACGTCTGCCGGTCCTGACCGCGTATGCGCAACTTCTGGCTGAGGGATATTTCGAGAGCCGGGTCGGCGCAGGGACGTTCATTTCCAGTTCGCTTCCGAGTCGATTAACAAGGTCTTCGCCGAGCGCTCCTCGTGGACAGCGCCTGCTCTCCGCGCAGGTGGCAGCTCTTCCGAAATATGAGCGGCCTTCGTGGGCGGAAATCTTGGGCCCATTCCAAGTCGGGCAGCCCGAGCTCCAGAAATTTCCAATCGAGATTTGGTTAAAGCTTATCGCGCGCTATTCGCGCCGCATGCGTCTGAAAGCATTGCAATACGGCGATGCGATGGGATTGCCAGAGCTTCGCGAAGCTATCGCCACTTATCTCAGGACCTCGCGTGGCGTGCGCTGCGAGGCACAGCAAATCATGATTGTGAGTGGATCGCAGCAGGCGCTCGATCTTGCGACTCGCGTGCTGCTTCAGGCCGGAAATGCGACCTGGGTCGAAGAACCTGGCTACTGGCTTGTGCATCACGTTTTGAAGGCTGCTCGGTGCCGGATCGTTCCCGTGCCTGTGGATGCGGAGGGTCTAAACGTGACCGCCGGTATCAAGCTAAGCAGAATTGCGCGAGCGGCCTTCGTCGCACCGTCTCACCAATATCCGCTCGGGGTCACGATGAGCGCGTCGCGTCGCCTGCAATTACTTGAGTGGGCGCAGCGATCGAGGGCATGGATTATCGAGGACGACTACGACAGCGAGTACCGATATGGCAGCCTGCCAATTGCCTCGCTCCAGGGACTCGATAGCAATGCTCGCGTTGTTTACATCGGCACCTTCAGCAAGGTGATGTTCCCGTCGATGCGACTGGGATACGTGGTCATTCCATTTGACCTGATAGAACGCTTCGCAGCGATGCGGCAAGGAATGGACATATGCCCGCCGCACATCACCCAGGCCGTGATGTCAGATTTTATCCGCGAAGGGCACTTTGCTCGACACGTCCGGAGGATGCGGCCAATCTACGCTGAAAGACGGCGCGTGCTGATCGCAGAACTCGAGCGTCAGTTTGGAGATAACCTAACGATCATGGGAGATCAAGCAGGGATGCACCTGGCAATCTTCCTCCCTCCCGGCCGGGACGATCGGAAAATCGCGGCGACGGCCGCCCGACAATCGCTCTGGCTCTCCGCGCTATCGTCGTCGTATGCCGGAAGGGGGCCACGTCCCGGTTTTGTTCTGGGGTTTGGGAATGCGAAGGCGAGGGAGATTCCCCAAGCCGTTCGGCATTTAAAAAGATTGATCTACTAATATACGAAGAGCGCGGCGGCAAAGAGGGAAAATAGGCTAAGTATTGACACGACGAATGCCAGAGGTGGTACGAAACATTCAACATTTGAACTGCAGCACGAAGACAGGAAGCCGTTAGAGCGATTTCGGCCACAGCTAACCGAATATTTCCCGCTCGATCTTCACCAAAACCGAGTCACCGGCTTCCCTAGACCGCGAAAAGACTCGCGGCCTCCCGCCGTAAAGTTCGCGCCTGTGAACTGTAGTCAGCAACGCGTAAATCGCCTATCGAAAAGATGTTCTGAACGTCTGGCGCATTGCGAGTAGTCGAAGCAAATTTACAAACGACGGAAAGGACCGCAGAGCGGCCGCGTGCCGATAAAATACTGACTGAATTCTGGAGTGGAACGGGCGATTCACCAGTTTGTGGTGACGTTAATCTCTTGACGGTCGCGCGCGGCTGAAAAGCTGACGACGTTTTTGGAGCTTGAAGCGCTGGTTCGGCGTTGAAATGATGACAAGCAGGTAAAATGATTTCTGCACTCATAAGCGCAGCCGACGAGTTCGCGGTATTGGCAATGTCGCAGTGGGTAATTCTTTGGCGGGAGAGATCGCGTTTCTTGCCAGGCAAACTGAAGTCTTGGCACGCAATGCTGGCAATCTCGGCCACGCTGTCGGCGTCGGTAGCGCTCGCTGAAGACTTCAAAACTGTCAGGGGGAAGGTCTACAAAGACGCGACGGTGAGCCGCATAGAAGCGGATGGGATTGAGCTTAAAACTAAAACGGGAATTTCTAAGGTCTATTTCGCCGAACTCCCTCAAGAGGTTCAGGAACGGTTTCGTTGGGCAAAACCAGAACCGCCTCGCGAGCCTTTCTACAGCCGGTGGGCAGTTGCAGCCGAAGATCCGGCTGCTCTGGCAAAAATCATCGCTTTCGGCGCTTCTATCATCGCCGGCGTCGCGCTTGTTATGGGTCATATCCGTTCTCGACGAAAGCCAACAATGCGAGCAAGCCGTACATCCCGACGGAAAGCGGTTCATCGTACGCCTTCATGAGTTCACAGTGAATTTGAGTGTAAAAGGGCTGGCAGAAGGGCGCGTACGGAAAACTTCGTGTTCTGCCGATGTGGGATTCTGCAAACATGACGTGATACGCGCGCCGTTCATATGATTTTGTCATTGCGGGGTGGAAAACAAAAAAGGCAGAATCTCGCGCACATGAAAACGACAATTCCGCGAACAATCTGGATTGCGGACACCCAGCGCGGTGGAACGCGTTTCGTTGTGCGCGCAGAATTAGTTCCAAGTAACCATTGTGTGACAGCCGCATCGGTGACAGTGTCAAGAAGCGCGGTTGGAGTTTGGGCTGGGTTCTGAGTGGTACCCGCGTCTCGAAGGAAAAATTTTCTTTTCTTTCAGGCTTAGGAAATCCAACCCAAACAAACGAGACGATTCAGTGAGTTATCGGTGATGAAAATGA
>JAWVDF010000062.1:0-3667 GCA_033857635.1 Blastocatellia bacterium | reverse complement strand
AGCCCGATGTCATGGACGTCGGCGGGCGGCACGTTGACGGTGGTCATCGTTTTCACCGCTTCGGCGTAACGCCGTTTCCCGTCAGCGAGGCTTTCGATCGTAAGCTCGGTTCGTCCTTTCGGATCGTACTCGGTGCGCAAGAACTCAGCGAACTTTCGATAAGCGGGAAGCACATCGTCGTTAACGGCCTTGGTGATGTCGTCGGTAAGGCGTTTCTTGTCTTGCTCGGAAAATTCCGCCGGAAATTTTTTTGTCGGTCCAAGGAACGGGTTCGCGGCGATGATGCCGTCGCATTGGCCGGGCAATTTTTCGAGAACGAGGTTGGGCGGCATCAGGTGATCCTTCTCGCCCTGCCGCATTACCTCTTTCGTCTGTTCCAGCACCCGCGGGATCTGGTGTAACCGGGAGATGTAATCCTGGTAATGCGGGACTGAATCAAACGGCACCGCGTTCGGCAAATCGGCCAGCTGAGTATGCACTCCGTTCTGCTGGTTCACCGGCATCTCGTAATTCTTTAGTGCGTAGTTCACGTCTGCGCGCTCCAGCTGCTTTTCGAGTATCCGATGACTTAAGAGGTCCTTGTCGCTCATGCCATCGGTCGGGATCGCTTTTAATCGAGCGAGAAAGTCATCGGCTTCCGCATGTTGCCGGGCGATTTCCGCGAGCGAAACCTGTGCAAGCTGCGAGTTGTAACGGTAATCGCCGTACGAAGTGGCCCGTTCCGGAAAATTCTTCAGCCCGGCTTGATAATACTCTTCGAAAAGCGCGTTCTGCTTTGCTACCCCATCCGCCACCGTTTGCCCAAAAGCAGAGCACGCCAACCCAAGAACCAACCCAAAAACCAGTTGTCGCATATTAGTGCACGCTAGCAGAGTGGCGTCACCACGCACGTTGTGATTAGCGTTGTGCTGCGGAAAAACTGCGAATGCTGTCAGCGTCCATAGAGCCGTGGCTACAGGGTCCGCAGGCGACACGGCCGCCACCCAGAGACGAAGGATTTATCTATGCTTTGAAACTCGCTCGCTGCTTCCCTCACAGTTTTACCTTCTATGTCGCTCATCTCATCTAGCTCCATTGTGTTGATCCTAGGTAAGTACGAGACGTTTAACAGGCTGGCCTTTAACGAGTCCGTCCACAATCTCCGGGACATCCGCGACCGTGACGTGTTCGTAAAAGAAGTGATCGGGTTCGACTAAGACCGTCACGCCGGTTGCGCATTGATCGAGACAGCTCGATGTACACACACGCGCCTCCAGCTTTGCCAGTCCCCGCGCGGCAACCTCCCCTTTCAACGCTCTGTACACTTCTTCCGAGTCCTTGGCCGCGCAGCATCCTTTCGGGTTGTCCTCGGCCCGACGATTGATGCAGACAAAGAGATAGCGCTTGCGTTGCAGAGTGGTGAGACTCGAATACGGCGAGCCGGACGTCAAAGGCCAAAGACCAGCTGCGAGATCAGAAGCAAACGCTTGTGTTCGAATTCCGAAGATCGTTGGCTCATGTGCTCGCGCCCATTCCGTTAATAAGCGCATAGTTCGCCGCACAGAGGCGGAGCGCCTTGCCGACAGGCAGAAAAAGAAAGCTCCGAGACCGCCTGGCAATTAGCAGCAATGAACGGAAGCGAGAGGTCGGGGATCACGAAGAATAGCCAATTGTGTTTCGGCAATAATGGACGATACTTAGCGTCTCGGCTGCGATTTCCCCGAAGCGCGATCAGGGTCCCACTCCGTTTCGGAATTTAACTCCGTCAGCCTGATCATCATCGTGAGGTAAATTATGAATGCAAATCTAGTCAAAGCCGCCGCCGAAGTTATTCCTAATCCGAAAATCCTTGTGAACATGGTCTCCCAACGCGTTCGACAACTTATTCTCGGTCATCGACCGATGGTCGAATTTGTTCCGGGACTGGGTCACGCTGATATCGCGCTATCAGAGATCGCTGCGGGGAAGTTGAGCTTTGAATTGACCCCGAATCAGAGCAGGAAAGATGCAGCGCCGCAGGTGCTCGAGTTTCCTGCAGTCGTTGTCAAGAAGCCGAAGAAAAAAGCCGCCTAACAAGTCTTGGTTTGCACCGCCGCTGCGATCGACGATCTGCTTCGCGCGGTCGGATATATGCGAAAGAAAAATCAAGAAAGCGGGGCTCGTTCCCGAGTGTTGGTGCTGGTGGACGAGTCGAATGTCAGCAGTTCTGTGCGGACCGTGGGACGCGGGCTCGATTGGTTAAAGCTCCGTGATTTCCTGGCGGGGCCAAACACTGCACGGGATCTGATCGAGATGGTGGTCTATGCCGGATTGCCCCCCGCCATTTCAACCTGGCAGGAAGAACGGGACAGAAAAAACAAGTTCGTTCATTGGCTGCGCTCCAATGGATTCATGGTTGTGACCAAAGATGGCGCGCCCGCCGAAGAAGGTCATTACAAGGCAAATGTGGACGTGATGATGGCCATCGACGCGCTCGAGCTTTCCATCGAGATGCGGCCCGATGTTGTGATCCTCGTGACAGGCGACGCCGATTTTGCGTATCTCGTTATCAAGCTGCGCCGGCACGGGATCCGCGTGGAGGTCGCGTCAGTCGCCGCGAATCTCGGGCACACATTGAGATCAGCTGCGAACGACGTGATCGATCTGAGCGGTCTCTTTCGAACATTCGAGATAATCAACACACGCGAACCGGGACGCACGCCACTAGACGGCCAAGCAGCCAGGTCGCCGGCGCGAGCGGGTGATGCGCGAGGGACCAAAGTTCAGGATGCGCCGGCGCAGATATCGCTTCATCGAACGCACCAACAGCCCAGGCGCCAGCCTCGGTTTCGCCCGAAACAAAGTGCGGGTGGTGTTTAGATTCGGAACTTCACTGAGTGTTGAAGTCAATTGAAGGTTCACTTGGCAACCCTCAAACGTCAGCGGATCCCACTACCTTGTGCTGGCAGCGGTTCAGTTTGGTGATCGCCTTTCCACCGCCGGAGAAAACGCCGCGGCGTTTGTCTCGGGCCACTGCTCTCCCGGGAATCCAAAGGTGAAATGGTTTGCGTTGGAACGCTCTCCTAATGTCTCTCATCTAATACTATCTCATGGTTCACCCAAATCCCGGCAGGATATCTCTCCGACTTGCTTCAATCGCCGTCAGCGGTATAGCCTCCAAGAGGTAGTAACCTTCTTGCGCGAAGGTGATTAGCACCAGAGCTGAGACAACTTGGCGCCAGTAAAGAATCCGGCTGATTTTGGTAGCGCCCACCACCTTCGACCCTTGTCCTTGTCGGCTTGACGGGCATGTTGGCTTATCCCAGTCGCTTGCTTTGCTCTTACTCGAGAAGCGGGCGAAGGTCCGCCTTATGGGACACAACAAAGGCAGAGACAACGCTAGGAAACGTGCCAAACGCCGGCAGAAACATGAGCGCCTCGCAAGTGCGAAGCAACCTTCGCGCGATGCTACGGCTCGCCAGGCAAAGGAGGCGGGCAAATAACGCGGTGCTACCCCAGCTATTAAGCAGCTGCTGAGTGAGTCAAATCAGTTAGTCGCTGTTCGAGGACGCGATGAATATCAGCGAAAGACTCGTCGGGTCCCGTTTGCGCGACCTCATTAGCTCCCGAACAGGTTGCCGATCAGCGGTGAGTTGACCTCTAACCTCTGACATATGGATTCTCGTTTGCCGCAGAGCGGCAGGAGTCA
>JAWVDF010000061.1:0-123340 GCA_033857635.1 Blastocatellia bacterium | reverse complement strand
CTGCTTGATGAATGTGTCGCACATGATCTCAAGCGAGATCTGAATAGCCACGAGGTCGCTACGGTCGTCGAGGCCGGTTTCGGCGGTCTGGAAAACGGAGAGCTGTTGCATGCTGCCTCTGGGAACTCATAACAGTCGACCGCAATCTTCCCTTTCAGCAGAATATCGGTACACATCACATCGCAGTATTGATAATGATGGCTCAAGGCACCACTTACTCCGATCTAAAACCGCTCGTTCCCGAGGTTCTGGCAGCGCTCGCTACCATCAACCCAGGAGAACTTCTTCGAGTTGAAAAGAAACTCAAGACCTAACCGGGAGCACAAAGCGATTCTCACATCATGAACCAGGACCTCGAACGCCTCCGCTCCATCAACAGCTTTCCGCTACTAGTTACCTATCTCCGTGACGTTCTCGGCTGGGAGTTCGAAACTTAAAGGGTCGCAGACAATTCTCCGAAAAAGGCGATCCACGAAACCACACGAAGCCGCAATATTTCTCTTAGTCCAGTTCGTATGATTTCGTGGATCGCTCACGTACTAGGCCCGAAGGCCCGCCATGTAATAGCCCCGACCGTCAGGTCGGGGTCAATCATCCAGGAAAAACCGCGAGGCCCAAAGGGCCGACATGCGCGACGGCCATGTTAAGCTTCGCGTTGGCAAAACCCATTACTTTAAGGCAATATAACCCCCACCTCAGCACCGTCTCAGACTTACCCGAATCTATTGGTCAATAGCCGGTCTGAAATCAACGAGCCTATGGACGCGTTTGAATCTTTAGTATCAATGCTACTGCGTCACGACGGCTATTGGACTACGCCCAACTTTAAGGTTGAACTGACTCCAGAAGAGAAGCGCCGGATTGGAAGATTCAGTTCGCCGCGTTGGGAAATCGATCTTGTCGCATATAAAGGTGCGACGAATGAAGTCCTGGCGGTTGAATGCAAATCTTTCCTGGATTCTCGCGGCGTGATGTTCCGCAACGGGAAGTTCGAAACCGAGAAGCAATACAAATTGTTTTCGGACGCGACACTTCGGTCGGTAGTGCTAAAGAGATTGGCGCAACAGCTCAAGAAGTCCGGAGCGTGTTCCGCAATGCCGAAACCGACCCTATGCCTTGCCGTCGGAAAGATGGCGAGCGTTACGAACCAGAGCGAATTGAAGCAGCATTTTGATAGAAAGAATTGGCGGCTGTTTGATCCCGAGTGGGTCTTCTGCCATTTAAAGAACGCTTCAGAGCAAGGCTATGAGAATGACGTGGCATTCATCGTGTCAAAGCTCCTGTTAAGGAACAAGGAACTCTTGAAGAAATACTATGGCAGTTAAGAAATCCGAACTCTATTCATCGCTCTGGTCCAGTTGCGACGAGCTGCGCGGCGGCATGGATGCCGGCCAGTACAAGGACTATGTCCTCGCGATGCTGTTTATCAAATACGTTAGCGACAAGTACGCCGGAGTTCCCTTCGCGCAGATCAAAGTTCCGGCAGGCGCGAGCTTTAAGGACATGATTGCCTTAAAGGGAAGCTCTGACATCGGGGATCAGATCAACAAGAAAATCATTGCCCCGCTTGAGCAGGCTAACAACCTTTCGTTCGGCGGCGTCGACTTCAATGATGCAGCGAAACTGGGTAGCGGCAAGGAGTTGGTTGAGCGTCTCACGAATCTAATCGCGATTTTCGAAAACCCTGCGCTCGACTTCTCAAAGAATCGCGCTGAAGGCGATGACCTGCTCGGCGATGCTTACGAATACCTCATGCGGCACTTCGCGACCGAAAGCGGCAAGAGCAAAGGGCAGTTCTATACACCGGCTGAAGTCAGTCGCGTCATCGCGCAGGTACTGGGAATCCGTTACGCCGACACTACGAACAAAACGACCGTTTATGACCCAACATGTGGTTCCGGCTCACTGCTCCTCAAGGTGGGCGACGAGGCCAGCCACGAGAAAGAGGTGCGAGTAACTCTCTACGGACAGGAGAAAGACAACGCCACTGCCGGTCTCGCGCGCATGAACATGATCCTGCACGACTATGCGACCGCCGAGATCAAACAGGGGAATACTCTCACAACCCCGCTGTTTAAGAATGGCGAAGTGCTGGAGACTTTTGACTACGTCGTTGCCAATCCACCGTTCAGCGACAAGCGTTGGAGCACTGGCCTCGACGCCGAGAAGGATGAATACGAACGCTTCCAGCACTACGGCGTGCCGCCAAAAAAGCAGGGCGACTACGCTTACCTGCTGCACATTCTTCGTTCAATGAAGCCCGGCGGCAAAGGCGCGTGCATCCTGCCGCACGGTGTTTTGTTTCGCGGTGGCGCCGAAGGGGCAATCCGGCGGAATCTAATCCAATACGGGTACGTCAAAGGGATTATCGGTCTGCCGCCCAACCTATTTTATGGTACGGGCATTCCCGCCTGCATCATCGTGCTAGACAAAGAAGGCGCCAGCGCTCGCAAAGGCATCTTCATGATTGATGCCTCGAAAGGTTTCCGCAAGGACGGACCGAAAAACCGCCTCCGCGAACAGGACCTACACAAGATCGTCGACACTTTCTTGAAGCAAGCCGAAACGCCGCGCTACTCGCGCCTGGTGCCGGTTACGGAGATAAGTGATCAACGGAACGACTACAACCTAAATCTTCCGCGTTACATTGACACTACCGAGCCGGAAGACTTGCAGGACATCGACGGCCATCTGCGCGGCGGAATTCCCGAGCGCGACATCGACGCGCTGCAATCTTATTGGCACGTCATTCCAGGCGTGCGCGCGGCCGTGTTCAAGAACTTCGACCGTCCCGGGTACTATCAGCTAACAGTGCCGATCACAGAAGTAAAGTCCGCAATCTTTAGTCACGATGAGTTCACTATATTCAATGACTCAGTGAGCGAACTCTTTGCTAACTGGAAGCGGAAGAATACGCCTTTGCTCAAAGGCTTTTCTAAAGACGGCCGTCCCAAGGTGCTTATCGAAACTATCGCCGAGGATTTGCTCGCTACCTTACGGTCTGCGCCGCTACTCGATGCGTACGATGTATATCAACACCTCATGGATTACTGGGCCGAGACTATGCAGGACGATTGCTATCTGATCTCTGCGGAGGGATGGAAAGGTGGCGCACGACCTCGCGAACTCACGAAGATAAAAAACAAGGATGGAAAACTCGTTTGGTCTGGGCCACATGACTATCTCAAGGGCAAGCGACGGTTCAAGTCAGACCTAATTCCTGCTGAGGTTTTGGTCGCTCGATACTTTGTACCTGAACGAGACGCGATTGAGGAAATCGAAGCAGAACTCGCTGCAATTGAGCACGAGCTTGAAACCAAGAAAGAAGAGCAAGGCGGTGAGGAAGGACTGCTGTCTGAAGTCATCGAAGGTGAAGGCGAAAAGCAGAAGATTACCACGAAGTCGGTGAAAGAACGGCTGAAAGAAATTGGAAACGACGCCGAGTTTGCCGATGAGCGAGAGTCGCTTGAGGAGTACGCAGATCTGCTCGACAAACAATCCGAAGCGAAGAAGAGATTGAAAGAAGCAAAAGAGGATTTGGACGCGAAAGTAGATTCGAAGTATTCCGCGCTGACCGAGGACGAAATCAAGACGCTCGCGGTGGACGACAAATGGCTCTGCACGATTGCCGCCGCCGTGCAGGGCGAGTTGGACCGCGTGTCGCGAACGCTCACAGGTCGAATCCGTCAATTGGCTGAACGGTACGCCACGCCATTGCCGAGCCTCATCGATGAAGTGGCGACGCTTGCTGCCCGAGTTGATGGACGCCTCAAGAAAATGGGAGCGGTATGGAACTGAAGCCCGGATACAAGCAAACTGAGTTGGGCACCATTCCGGAGGATTGGGAGACGCCGACAATTCTGGAGCTAGCTCGGCAGATCATCGACTTCCGTGGACGAACCCCTAGGAAACTTGGAATGGAATGGGGTGGTGGCGACATTCCGGCCCTATCGGCCGGAAACGTGAAGATGGGTTATATCGACCTCTCCGAACAATGTTATTTCGGCTCCGAGGCCCTCTACAAACGATGGATGACCAAAGGAGACATTGCAAAGGATGACATCGTCTTCACGACGGAAGCGCCCCTCGGAAACGTAGCGCTAGTACCTGACAACCGGAAATACATTCTCAGTCAGCGCACGATTCTGATTCAGGTGGACTCTAGGGAAGCTTCGAGTCGCTTCTTCTTTCAACAGATGATGTCCGCACGGTTCCAGAAACTCCTCGCGGATCACTCAAGCGGCTCGACTGCCAAGGGCATTCAACGAAAGAAATTCGAGCGGCTTAAGCTTGCTCGTCCATCAGAACCCGAACAACGCGCCATAGCGGAGGCGTTGAGCGATGCGGATGCGCTGCTGAGAGGGCTGGACCGGCTAATCGCCAAAAAGCGCGACCTCAAACAAGCCGCCATGCAGCAACTCCTCAGCGGCCGAACCCGCCTCCCTGAATTCCATGGTAGTTGGGAGGTGAAGCGCATCGACAAGTTAGCCTCTTTCCAGCGCGGTTTTGATCTGCCGACCTCGAAACTTCAAAAAGGACACCACCCGGTTGTCTATTCCAATGGCGTACAAAATCACCATGCGACCTTCATGGTGAGGGGTCCAGGCGTTGTTACAGGACGGTCCGGCACAATCGGAAAAGTTCACTTCGTAGAACAGGATTTCTGGCCGCATAACACGACTCTCTGGGTCACCGATTTCAAAGGCAATGATCGGCGGTTCGTTTATTATTTTCTCACTAGGATCGGTCTGGAGAGGTTTGGCACAGGATCAGGAGTACCTACCCTCAATCGAAATGATGTTCATGAATTTCTTGTTCGAGTTCCGCCGTCATCGAGCGCCGAGCAATCCACCATCGCCGAGGTGCTTTCGGACATGGATGCGGAACTCGCGGCATTGGAACAGCGACGCGAGAAGACTCGCGCACTCAAGCAGGCCATGATGCAGGAATTGCTCACTGGAAGGACTCGATTGATATGAGTAGATCCCTCAGCGAATCGACCATTGTTCGGGAAGTCGCGGGGGTGGCCTGCGCGCGCATTGCTCGCAAGACGATCGCTGACTTGAAGCGCATGAAGCATACGCTGTCTGGCGACGACTCTGACTTGAAAACGACCTGGGACGAGATCTGCGTGCAAGTGCAGGACGAGCATTCTGTCTATTGGGATGCATACGAAAAAACGGTTCGCTCCGTAGTAAGCACCTACGCGGGCGAGCTCGTACCATACGAACGTGAAGCGATTTGGCTACAGACCAAAAGCGGAATCGATTGGGACTCTGATGATCTGGAAAGTCGCGAAGACTACCCTGTCTTTGACGACGAGATCGTCGATTACATCACCACCGAACATGTATATGCTGAAGCCGATCGATACTCGAATTCGCGGATTAGAGACTTTTTGGATCGAACGAGCATTAGAGACTAAGCGATGAGCAGAATCGGCAAACCAGAAAGGGAAACGCAGAACCGCCTAATCAAGCTGTTCCGCGACGAGCTCGGATATCGATTTCTGGGGTTTTGGGGTGACCGGCCGAACAACACCAATATCGAGGAAGACCACCTCACTCTTTACCTGACTCGCACCGGCTATTCACCAGAACAAATCAGCCGCGCCGTCTATCTGCTCCGAACCGAAGCGGACAACCCTAACCGCAGTCTCTATGACAACAACAAAGCCGTCTACTCCATCCTTCACTATGGCGCGCAAGCAAAAACGGAAGCGGGCAAGGTTACTGACACCGTCAAGCTAATAGACTGGCAGCATCCGGAAACCAACGATTTCGCGGTGGCCGAAGAAGTGACTTTGAGAGGTGATCTTGAACGCCGCCCCGACCTGGTGCTTTACATCAACGGTATCGCTGTAGCAGTCATCGAGCTAAAGAACAGTTACAAATCCGCCGGAGACGGCATCCGGCAATTACTCTCCAACCAACAGAAGGAATTTCACGCTGGTTTTTTCAGCACGGTGCAAATCGTCTTTGCGGGAAATGATTCCGAAGGGTTGCGCTACGGTTCGATCGGCACGCCTGAGAAGTATTTCCTCAAGTGGAAAGAAGACGAGCAGGACGACTCGCGCTCAAAGCTCGACAAGTACCTGATCAAGATGTGCCGCAAGGATCGGCTGATCGAATTGCTCCACGACTTCGTCCTCTTTGATGGCGGGATCAAAAAGCTGCCGCGCGTTCATCAATACTTTGGCGTCAAAGAGGCACAAAAACATGTGCGAGGCTACAAAGGCGGCATCATCTGGCACACCCAGGGCAGCGGCAAGAGCATCGTGATGGTGCTGCTGGCGAAATGGATCCTCGAGAACAATCCAAAGGCTCGCGTCTTAGTCCTTACCGACCGCGATGAACTGGACAAGCAGATTGCTCAGACTCTCTTCGAAGCGGGTGTAGTTAGCGATCCCGAAGAATGTCGCGCAAAGAGCGGACAGGATTTGATGAATAAGCTGGGGGCGCATACGCCGCGCCTCTTGTGCTCATTGGTTCATAAGTTTGGCAAGAAGGGCGTAGAGGACTTTGAAGCAATGATCGAGGAGCTCCGGAAACAGCCGAGCCCGGCGGTCGGCGAGTTATTCATATTCGTTGACGAGTGTCATCGCACCCAGAGCGGCAAGCTACATAAGACCATGAAAGCGTTGCTTCCTGGCGCTGTGTTCATCGGCTTTACAGGGACGCCTCTGCTCAAGCAGGACAAGAAAACTAGTCTCGAAGTTTTTGGGAGCTACATTCACACTTACAAATTTGGCGAAGCGGTGGACGATGAGGTCATTCTGGATCTGGTCTATGAAGCGCGAGACATTCCGCAGGAGTTAGGCTCGGAAGACAGAGTTGATGCCTGGTTCGAAGCCAAGACGGAGGGATTGAACGATTGGCAGAAGGACGCCCTGCGCGAACAGTGGGGGACGATGCAGAAGGTCCTGAGTTCGCGTTCGCGGATGGAACGCGTGGTCCAGGATATTATTTTAGATTTTAGCGTGAAGTCGCGTCTCAAGAGCGAGCGTGGCAATGCGATGCTCGTTGCTTCCAGCATCTACGAAGCAAGTAGATATTTCGAGTTATTCGAGAAGACGGTCTTCAAAGGCAAGTGCGCTTTGGTCACTTCATACAATCCGCAGGCTAAGGATGTAACGATGGAGGAAACCGGCGCCAATACAGAAACTGAGAAGCAGTTTCTTTACAACTCCTACAATGACCTTCTTAAGAATGTAAAACCTGATCCCGGCAAGACAAAAACCGAAACCTACGAGGATCGGGCGAAAGAGTTATTTAAGAAGCAACCGGCGAACATGCGCTTGCTTATCGTGGTGCAAAAGCTGCTGACTGGCTTCGACGCTCCGCACTGTACCTACCTCTATATCGATAAGAAGATGGAGGATCACAATCTCTTTCAGGCGATTTGTCGCACAAACCGCCTCGATGGCGACGACAAGATGTTCGGCTACATCGTTGATTACAAGGACTTGTTTAAGAAGGTGCAAGGCGCGCTCGCTGTATACACTTCTGAGTTGGATCACAGCGCGCCCGGGGAAGATCCTGAGATCATGTTGGAGGACCGGCTTAAGAAGGGAAAAGAAAGGCTCGATCAGGCCCTTGAGACAATCAAATTGTTATGCGAGCCCGTCGAGCCAGCCTCCGTTGAACCTGATCGTGACCTGGCTCATATCCATTACTTCTGCGGCAACACTGAGATTCCAGACGACCTTAAAGAGCACGAGCCGCAACGAGTCAACCTTTATAAGTCGACTGCCGGATTAGTTCGCGCGTACGCAAACATTGCGGATGACTTGCCTGAGGCTGGGTACACGTTGGCCCAGGTTGCCGCGATCAAGCAGGATGTCAACGACTTTGTGAAGCTGCGTCAGATTATCCGGCAGGCAAGCGGTGAGACCATCGACCTCAAGGCCTATGAAGCAGACATGCGCCATCTGATCGACACTTATATTGAGGCTGATGCTTCGCGAGTAATCTCAGACTTTGGCGAAATTGGTTTGCTGGAATTGATCGTAAAGACGGGTATCGCGGATGCGATTGCATCTCTGCCCACGGGAATCAGAGGCAATCGGCAAGCAGTTGCGGAAACCATTACCAACAACGTACGCAGCAAGATCCTAAGGGAGCATCTTAGCGACCCCGCGTTCTACGAGAAAATGTCCGCGTTGCTCAATGAAGTATTGGCGGATCTGAAAGCGAAGCGGATCAGTTATGAAGAATTCTTAAGAAGCGTTGCTGTAATTGCCAGGCAATTGCTAGAGGGTAAGACAGATGACACGCCCGAACGTCTGAACACTCCTGGGAAGCGGGCTCTTTACAACAACCTGAACATGGACGAAGAATTGGCCCTTAAGATAGATGAGACAGTAAAGCGCGTCCGGCCGAACGGTTTTCGTGGCGTTCAAGCTAAAGAGAACGTTATTAAGAGCGCGTTGTTGCCGCTGCTTGGTAATGACGAACCAGCGGTGGAGCGAATATTTCTTATCATAGCGGCCCAAACCGAATATTGATGACAAGCCAAATTCACTTAGGCGAAATCGCAGTTGATGTGGTTCGCAAAGACATTAAGAATGTCCACCTAAGCGTGCATCCGCCGACGGGTCGAGTCCGAATTTCCGCGCCCGAACGCATGAAGCTGGACACCCTCCGGGTCTTCGCGATCTCTAAGCTTGGCTGGATAAAGAAACAGCAGAAGCGGGTTCAAGAGCAGGAACGCGAAACCCCACGAGAGTATCTGGATCGGGAAAGTCACTACGTTTGGGGCAAGCGTTATCTTCTCGAAGTCATCGAGCAAGACAGATCGCCAGGGGTTGAACTAAGACACAACAAGATGCTTCTTCGAACCCGCGCAGGGTCGAACAAAGCGACGAAAGAGGCCATTCTTCACTGGTGGTATCGCCAGCAGGTTAAGAGCGCAGTTCCGCCGATGCTCGAAAAGTGGCATCGTCTGATGGGCGTCGAAGCTGAGGGTTTCTTTGTCCAAAGAATGAAGACGAAGTGGGGTAGCTGTAACACACGTCGGTGCACGATTCGTTTGAATTCAGAGCTAGCCAAGAAACCATTGGAGTGCCTGGAGTACGTAGTCGTCCATGAACTGGTTCACCTTATTGAGCGGAAGCATAACCAACGCTTCCTGGCTCTGATGGATCAATTCATGCCGAAGTGGGAGTTCTACAGGGATACTCTAAATCGGCTTCCGGTGCGACATGACAGTTGGGAGTATTAACCAGAATGAGCCCCTTTTTTGGTCATCGCTAACCCTGGTCGAAACTGTGTAGCACGTCTACTCAGCTGAGAGAGTGAAATACGCAAAACGAAATCAAGGCGAACCTTAGTCCGAACCGTTAAAAGCATCAAGAAGTACGCACGATATTTTGACTCTAGTTTATGAACCCTTACAACGTAAACGAAAAGCTGAGGATCGGGATGAATCGGCTCTCAGAAGCAGGTAACAATCCCTCATTACTGGGCTCAGCCCTAGTGAGTATTCACGGCGCATTGGAAGATTATATACGGGGCAAGCTCGCTAATAACTCGCGTTTATCCTCGGCCCAACGAACTTCAGCAACCGACAAACAGAAAACGCAATGGATGCAGCTATTGGATTGGACTGAACAATATGACGGGCTTGCAGCGATCGACCGGCAGAGAATCCTGAGGTTCAATGGAATGCGTCAAAGGTTCGCCCATGGCGAAGAATTCACAGGTACGCGCAGAGAAATTGAAGAGTACGCCGTCTTCGTCCAGAACTTTGTTGTCGGTGACGAAATAGGCATGAGGACGTCTGAGCAGATGGGCCAATTATCTGGACCGATGCCACATGTTTTGTGTCCATGTGGCACGAAGTGTAGAGGCGCTAGTCAATATAGTGGGCCACCAGAATGTTATCAATCTTATTCTGGCGATTCCATGCCACATTCATTTCGAAGACGTGAAATGGCAAAGGAGAAGGGTCTCGGCGGCAAGATTGCAATTGGACTCCTTATGGGAGTCTTTGAGGGCATGATGAGTCCGAAGTACGAGGCTTATCAATGCGCTGTTTGCGGATGTGAGGTTCTTTTCGCAAGCTATCAAAGCACCTACGGACTAAATCGAAAACGAGTCGGTGACACGTGCAGTTGCTGATGGGAGCCTTACGTCGCAGCAGGCCTGCGACTCTTGCGATTGTCACTACAGAGTTCGCTAAGCCGTGGAACACTCCGTGGAGTAGGTTCGCAGCAAGGATGGATCAGCTAATAGGATCGGGATCACTGAGACAGGTGGAATTATGCCGAAGAAAAAACCAATCAAGAAACACTCAGTCAAAGCGAACCTGCAGGTAGTGGAGTTGACGCGGGCGGGGTCGTCGCTCGATCTCGAGATTTATGCTGACCAGGAAAAGATTGGGACGATGATTATTGGGCAGGGGTCGCTTTCGTGGAAGGGTGGGAAGCGGCAGATTACGAAGCGCATTCCGTGGAGCCGGTTCGCGGCGATGATGGATGAGCTGGCTTATGGATAGGGAGCAGTAAGCAGTAAGCAGTGAGCAGACGGATTTTAGGCAGATTTCGCCGATTCAAAGCAGGGGGAGGCAAACGGCATTTGCCTCTCTGTGTAATCTGCGTAATCCGCGGATAGGACCTTAGGGTAAAAATATCGTTGACGCGGGCGTTGTCTGGGCGTATAGTGCGCGGCGTTCGCAAGCAATGTTGCAAAGCTTCTGGTTCATTGAATTTTGGTGATTTAGGTAGCGCTTGATTTAATCAAGAGGTGCCTGCCAACCGTCCCAACGACGCTTTCTATTCTGGCGTTGAGGTTGTCTCATGAAGTTCCCTTTGACTTCCCGATTCCTATTTTCTCCCGCAATCAATCATAGAGAGGACAGGCCTCCGACGGTCAGGGTGCTTTCCTGCCTGAGGTCTTTCGATCATACCGCTCATGGCAGCATAGGTGATCTCGGCTTGTGCCCTAATGTGCAGGAGAGACTCTCTGCGGACCACCTGGAGTCAGTACCGGAAGCGCTAGCGACCGGGTCGCCGTGCGAGATGCCGGAAACCGCTAGCAGGCTGCTGAGAAAAAAAGATATCCACGAATTCACACGAAACAAAGCACGAAGAAGATCTTCAATTTGCCCCATTTCGTGTGATTTCGTGGATTGTTCTACCCCGGCTTACCGAGGCCGAAACAGTTTTTTCAGCAGGCCTGCCCGGGTGACCAGGTCGCTAGCGCTCCCGGTACTGACCTCGTGCTCAAAGGCGGTATCTGGTCTATTTACTGCGGGTTACCGCTTCCGCGAGTTAGGTCATCATCCCGCGAACGCAAGTCATCGTCGCGCGGAGCCAAGTCATCGGCGTGCGGAAGAAAGTCATAGGCGTTCAGAGGCCAGTCATTGTCGCGCGGAGACAGGTCCTCGTGGCGCGGAGCCAAGTCATCGATGTGCGGAAGCAAGTCATTACCGCCGGGAGCCAAACCAGCGTGGCGGGGAAGCGGGTCAGCATGTCGCAGACGCCGGTCATTGCGGTGCGGAACCAAGTCGTCGCGTCGCGGAAGCACGTCATCATTATAAGGAGCCCAGTCGCGCAAGACCGGAAACGAGACATGAGCGCACGGGCGCGGAACGTAGTCGGATAACGAACCGCACTGTTGAGCGCCAAGGGCGCGAAAATGAGGAAAGCCTGGGGGCATCGCCTCAGGTCTGGGCTCCCAGGATTCAAAAGCGCTGAAGGAGCGACATGAAATATTCCCGATTGTTTCCGGTTCGAGCTATTTCGCGCTTTCAGCGCTTAAGAAGTGTGCGCGCATTTCCTGGGGCGCTGCCCCAGGCTCTTACATTTTCGCGCCGTTGGCGCTCCAAACTAATCTGACCGGATCACTTGAGGAACGTCAGGTGAGCGCACACGTTCCCTGACCTCTAAACAAAGTTTGGCCGCGACTAGTCGCGACCTTGAAAAGCGGGACGAGTCGTCGCGCTCCACAGAGCGCTCTCGGCGCTCATAACTGCCAGGTCAAAACTCACACTCCAGGAGGTTCATATGAATCAGGCACAAACAAATCGGGTTACGATGTATAAAGCCGTGGCGGCTTATCTCGACAGCCAGAATTCTGTCTGGAATGGCATGGCGCCCTTCGCCGCCGCCGTCCAGGATTTCAAAGACAAAATCGCTGCGATTGATGACGCGGCACAACAGCAAGAGGCGCCGAGCGGCGCGAGCGATTCAAAAGCGGGGGCAAGAGATGCCCTGGAAGATGTTTTGTTTCTGACCTCCGAGGCGTTAGGGGTACTCGCGCATGCGAGCAACGACCACGACCTGCGGGCCCTCACGGACGTGCATGCCTCTCTGCTGGACAAGATCCCCGCGGACGAATTGATTAACCGTGCGACTCTAATATTGGCGCGGGCCAATGCCAGAAAGACGGAGCTGGCGACGATGCAGATAACGCAGGCGAATCTTGATGAGCTTGCCCAGGCGCTGCAGGACTTCAGCGCGGTGAAAGAACAGCCGCGCCAGGCTACGGTGGACCGGATGACTAAGACGGAATCACTGGCACAGCTCATACGCGATGCAGGCGGCGCGCTGCGCAACCAGATCGATCGTCTGGTGAATCTGTTTCGCCGCTCGAACCCGGAGTTTGTGTCCGGCTATCGCGGCGCGCGCGTGGTTGTCGATCGGGCGGCCACTCATTCGACGAAGCCAGTCGCGAGTCCGCCGTCTCCGGCGAATCCGTAGCTAAGGCAGAGTTGGGCATTCACATACTTGGCTCACCAACGGTGACATTACTCCCTCAATCGAAGGAAGCAGACTTCTTCCCAACCCGAAGGGTTGGGAGAAAGTAGCCGGAGGTCGAAGCGAAGCGGAGACCTCCGGTAGCGAATGATTCGGGCTTGCACCCTGAAGGGGTGCCAGCTTCTGGAGGGGGCGGAACCATAAAAGTCTCGCACCCCTTCAGGGTGCTGACGATCAAATAAAATCGCTTTCCGGTGGTCTGCGACCACCGGCTACTATCTTGCAGCCTTTCGGGCTGCCGAAGCCGCACTGGGTGAGCCAAGTATGTTATGGCCCAGAGTTGACTTATAGAAGCTGTTCTAAATTTGGCGCCGGCAAAACAAAAAGGCGGAGCGCTTGCTCCGCCTTCTTGCTAAAAAAATCGCGCTGTCTTAGTCCGCCGCGATCGCGTGAGCCCGGGCGACGAGTTCCGGCTCGACGGGAGTTGAACCTGAGCCGGCTTTCTTTGCCTCGGCGTAGCCATTGTCGGAAGTGCTCTGCGCCGGCTGAGAAGCGGCGGCTTTCTGTTCGTTAACGTAAGTGAGCCAGGGACCCGGCGCCGGGCGTTCGCCGGAAGTGATTTCGAAGAAGACTTTTTGAATCTTTTCGGTGATCTCGCCGCGGCCGCCGTTGCCGATAGCGATGCGATCCACGGAACGGATCGGGGTAATCTCGGCGGCGGTGCCGCTGAAGAAAAGTTCGTCGGCGACGTACAACGCCGCGCGTTGAATCGTCCGCTCCTTAACCGTGATCCCGAGTTCCCCGCAAATCTGGATCACGCTGTCGCGCGTGATGCCCGGCAGAATCGACGAAGAAAGCGGCGGCGTGTTTACGATCCCGCCACTGACGATAAAAATGTTCTCGCCTGAACCTTCCGAGACATAACCACGATCGTCGAGCGCGATTCCTTCCGAGTATCCGTTGAGCAGCGCTTCCATCTTGATCAACTGCGAGTTCATGTAGTTGGCGCCGCTCTTGGCCATCGCCGGCATCGAGTTTGGAGTCAGACGGCTCCAGGTCGCGACGCCGACGTCAACGCCTTTTTCAATCGCTTCGTCGCCGAGATACTTGCCCCAGTCCCAGGCGCCGATATAGCAGGCCAGCGGATTTGGAAACGGGTTTACGCCAAATGCGGGATGCTCTTCGTCCAGGCTGCGAAACAGAATGGGGCGGATATAGCACTGATCCAATCCGCTGCGACGCACCAGTTCGATTGAGGCTTCGCAGAAGTCGTCGATCTTCCACTTGTGATCCATGCGATAGATCTTGGCGGAGTTTAGAAAGCGCTGCATGTGCTCGCGCAGACGAAAAACCGCCGGCCCCTTCTTGGTCGCATAACACCTGATACCTTCAAAGACACTCGAGCCGTAGTGCAGAACGTGCGACATCACATGCACGCGGGCGTCGTTCCACTTGATGAACTCTCCATCGTGCCAGACTACGTCACAAATGCGCGGACTAGGTATGTCCTTCCCGCTTTTTGAAAACATGAATTTATCTCTCCTTTGGAGACGAACAGTTCGAACCGCGAGATATGTTTTGGGCTGATTGACAAAGCACGATACTCTAAACGTGCGCCGCTTTGCAAGATGCGGTCAAGACGACTTCCGCGGGGCTTAGAGCATCACTTTTAGATGGGTTTTTTCGGTACGATGAGGTCTACGACGGAGCGCGGACATCCTGTCCGCCAGCGTGCAAAGCCCGCTCTGACCATGTGTGAAACTTTGTGGGACAGTACGGTTCGCGCTGCGCGCTCAGGCGGACAGGATGTCCGCGCTCCGTCACGGAGGGCTATTGACTTCATGCCCGGCTGAAGTCGGTACCTGAATGCGTGCTTGATTCTCGAGCGCCACCTTCGTAGGATTCGCGATGGACTTGTATTCCAATCAGAAGATTATTGGATTGATTTTTCGCGGGCTTCAAAAGCAACGCCGTCAGAAGGCCTTACTAGCGATCGTTGCGGTCGCCTTGCTAACTTTGAATTGTCGTAACGCGCCCCAGTCCCAGAACGTGAACTCCATGAACAATACTTCTGAAAATAAAGTTGACCGAAACGATCCGCTGGCGATTCACCGGCGAGCAATCGTTGTCGACATGCATGCTGACACGACCCAGCGATTGGTAGACGAGAACGTCGATCTGATGCAGCGACTGTCGGACGGACACTTCGACACGGTGCGGGCGAAGGAAGGCGGGCTAGACGCCCAGTTCTTCTCAATCTGGGTTGACCCGCAGCTCTTTGGCGGCGGCGGCGCGGGGGCAATGAAGCGCGCCGACGCGCAAATCCAGGCCGTGCACGATCTCGCCGCGAAGCATCCCGAGACGTGGGAAGTAGCAACGACCGCGGCGGACGTGCGGCGCATATCCGGCTCAGGAAAGATTGCCGCATTGATAGGCATGGAAGGCGGCTATGCCATAGACGAAAAGATCGAGAACGTCGAGCGCTATTACCGGATGGGCGTGCGTTACCTGTCGCCGGCGTGGACGGTGAGCACGAGCTGGGCCGGATCATCCGGCGACGAGATCGGCAAGACGCGCGGCTTGACTGATTTTGGTAAGCAGGTAATTCGCGAAATGAATCGCCTCGGGATTATGGTCGACGTTTCGCATCTTTCCGATCGGGCTTTCTGGGACATCGTCAACACTTCGACTCGGCCGGTGATCGCCACGCATTCAGGTTGCCGAGCTATCGCCAACGTGCCGCGCAATCTCACCGACGAAATGATTGTCGCTTTGGCCAAGACCGGAGGCGTGGTCAACGTGATCTTCTATCCCGAACACATCGAACCGGGTTACTCCGAAAAGAAGAAGCAGGTCGATGCCGAAATTGATTCGATGGTGCAACAGGCATCAGCAGCGGAGCAGGGCGACGCCGCGCATAAGAAGCTGGCGCGAGATCGTGTCCGCAGCCGGGAATTCCTGAAACGCCTGCCGCCGGTTTCCGTGACGCGCATCGTCGATCACATCGACCACGTCGTGAAGCTCGCCGGCATCGATCACGTGGGAATCGGATCGGACTTTGATGGGATCCAGGCAGTGCCGGCGGACCTGAAATCAGTTGCCGATCTGCCGAACCTGACGAGCGAGCTGTTGCGCCGAGGTTATTCTGAAAGTGATATCGATAAGATCCTGGGCGGAAATATGCTGCGGGTTATGGAAGCGACTGAGAAGAAATAATGTAGCACGCGCATCTTACGCGTGATTCACGGGCGGGACGCCCGTGCCACTCCTAATTTCCCCAGGTGAGAAACATTCCCAAAGCCGCAGCCGACATTACCGCCGCCGTAGTCCAGCCAATAAAATTCGTCAGCTTGCCGTTGACCCGCTGGCCCATGATCTTCGGATTGTTGGATACCAGCATAATCATGATGAGCAGCGGCGGGGCCAGTACGCCATTGATCACGGCCGTCCAAAACAGCGCGGTGACAGGCGCGATTTTCAGAAAGTTGATCAGCATTCCCACCAGAGTGGAAGCTATGATCACCGCATAAAAACGCGGCGCGGTGTGCAGCTTCTCATCCAATCCGCACTTCCAGCCGAAGGCCTCGCCGATTGCGTACGCGCTTGCTCCCGTCAGCACCGGCACTGCCAGAAAGCCGGAACCGATCAACCCGAAAGCAAACAGGTAGGTCGCCAAACCGCTGGACAAAGGCTTGAGCGCCTCGGCTGCTTCAGTCGCAGTTTGAATGTCTGTCTTGCCCGCGACATGCAGGGTTGCCGCCGACGCCAGAATCACAAAATAGAAGACGACGCTGGCAAAGATCATCCCGGCATTCACGTCTATCTTGGCGATTTTCATCTCCTTGTCGGTGGCGCCTTCCCTCTGCTCCAGCGTCTCACGTCCCATGCTCAATTCTTCTTCAACTTCCTGGCTGGCCTGCCAGAAAAACAAATAGGGAGAGATGGTCGTGCCCAGAATAGCGACCATTGTCATCAGGTACTGATGGTCGAAGTGGATCGTGGGAATTACGGTGGCCACCAGGACCTCGCGCCAGTGGGGCCGGGCTAGAAACGCCGCCACTATGTAAGCGAAGAGGGTCAGCGTCAGCCATTTGAAGATCCGCGATATCAGCGCGTACGAGCCAAAGATCTGAACCGTCAGGATCACGACCGCAGTAGGTACGACCAGGGCCAGCGCCGGAACCGGCAACAGCAAATTGACGGCGGCGGCAATCGCCCCGATATCGGTACCAGCATTAATCGTGTTGGCAATCACCAACAACGAAACGGCCCCGTAGACTACCCAGCGCGCGTAGTGCTTTCGCAATACATCGGCCAACCCCATGCCGCTGACCATGCCGATCTTGGCGCAGATGAATTGCACCGCTGCCATCATTGGCAGCGTCACCGGCGCCATCCACAAGGTAGCGAAACCAAACGCGGCCCCCGCCTGGGTGTAGGTGCCGATGCCCGAGGGGTCGTCGTCCGAGGCGCCGGTAACCAGGCCCGGACCGAGCACCATCAAGGCGCGCTTGATAGGGTTCTTTTCACGCTCGAGCTTTGACTCGAGTGGCTCTTTCTGTGACTTCCGGCTCTGCTGAGTTGTTGTCGTATGGTCCTCCAAGCCTGCGGTTTTGTTAGCATTCTACCACTGTCGGCTGTCCGTTTAGAGTCGGGATACCGCCCGACCCCAAGCGGGCATTAGCTCGCTTCTAAACCTCTAATCCTGGCCCGGTGGTTAACGGGGCACTACTTACCATCGTTACGACCTTGACAAACCCTGCTATTGTAACTAGAATTGTTACAAATGAACCAACTGAAATCCGGGGAGTGCTAGGCTGAATGTCGACTAGTAGCCGCTTTGCGGTCGCGGTGCATGTTTTGACGCTGATGGCCTGGTCTGACGAAGAGTGTCTCAAGTCGGACCAGCTGGCTGTGAGCGTCAACACTAACCCTGTGGTCATAAGAAGGATGTTGTGCGAGTTAGCGGAGGACAATCTGGTGATTTCGCAGACGGGTTCAACCGGCGGTTCGCGTCTGGCTAATGACCCCGACCGAATCACTCTGCTGGATGTTTACCGAGCTGTTGAAACGGCGGAGGTATTTTCCCTCCATCCGAAACGTCCGGACCGCGATTGTCCGGTCGGCTCAAGTATTGGGCCCGTGTTGGAAGAGGTCAGGACAGAAATCGACTTGGCGATCGAACATGTACTGGCCGGTATCACGATTAGAGACGTGGTGCTGCGCTTGAAACCATCTGGCCGCAGGCCTGAGGTTAAGAAGCGAGGCAGTCGTGATTCTGCAAACAACAAAGCGTCGGCCGTCGTATAAGGGAAGGAGTTTTTCGAGGTTTAGATCCCATGCAGTCACATATTGAATTGCTCAATAATGAAATGTTTCGGCCTGAGGCAGGACGAACCACGACATCTCAGTCAGGACATCCGGAACCGGACGACCTGATGGATGCTTACTCCCGTGCAGTCATCCATGCCGCGGAGAAAATCAGTCCGTCGGTTGTCTTTATAGAGGTCCATCAAGCTATCCGGACCAGGAGCGCAAGCGCTGCGCGGATGCCGAAAGAGACGCGAGGCAGCGGTTCTGGCTTCATCTTTACTCCGGACGGCTTCATTTTGACTAACAGTCACGTGGTGCACGGAGCTAAACGGATTGAGGTTACTCTCTCGGATTCGCGCACGTATCAGGCTGATCTTGTCGGAGACGATCCGGACACGGACCTGGCAGTCATCAGAATCAACGCGCCTAATCTGGCGCCGGCTCATCTCGGGAGTGCCCAGGAAATTCGGGTGGGACAATTGGTCGTGGCTATCGGCAATCCGTATGGCTTTCAGTACACGGTTACTGCTGGAGTCGTCAGCGCTTTGGGCCGTTCGCTGCGCGCACAGTCGGGTCGCTTGATGGACGATGTGATTCAGACTGACGCCGCCCTTAATCCGGGCAATTCAGGCGGACCGCTGGTAAACTCTCGCGGCGAAGTTATCGGCGTCAATACGGCGATGATTCTGCCCGCCCAGGGAATTTGCTTTGCTACTTCGATTGATACCGCCAAGTTTGTCGCCAGCCGTTTGATTCGCGACGGCCGCGTCAGTCGCAGCTATATCGGTTTGGCGGGGCAAAACGTGCCGCTTCCGCGCCGGATCGTGCGCTACTACAACCTTGCCGTGGAAAGTGGAATCCTAGTCGTCTCCTTTGAGGAGAGCAGCCCCGCCAGAAACGCCGGGCTCCTCATGGGTGACGTGATAGTTGGCCTGGACGATCATCCGATTGCCGGTATCGATGATCTTCATAAGCTTTTGACCGAGGAGCGCATCGGACGCAAATCGACGCTGATAGTCATTAGGCGGACGGACAAACTGAACCTCGAAGTAATTCCCGAGGAATCACGGAGTCGAACCGGCAAATAGTATTTCAGAGGTGCGCGAAACGTTTGGATTGAAACAGGAATTGATACGAAAACTGGAGGGTGTTAATTGATTAGGATTGAGCAGGAACAAAGGGGATTTATGTTGATGGATGCAGGCACGCCCGGATATTCGGGTGAGCTGCTGGAAGATTCAATCCTGCCGGAGGACGTTAACGAGGTTCTGCAGCAACTTGAGACTCCGGCCGGTAGCGCAGAGGATCTGGATGAAGACGTGTCTTTGTCCGCGGATCAGGATGGTGAGGGCCTGACTGACGATTCAGAACTGGATCTCTCAGCGGGTGTTTTGGACAAGGCGTCGGACCCGGTCAGGCTGTACATGCGTGAGATGGGTACCGTGCCGCTTTTGAAGCGGGAACAGGAAGTCTCGATCGCCAAACGGATCGAATGGGGACAAAAGCGCGCCCAGCGGGCACTCACGCGTTCTCCGATCGCGGTCGCCGAACTATTGAAGATCGGTGTCGAACTGAGCGCCAATAAGGTTGGTATCCGCGAGATCGTTAACTTCTCAGACGAGACAGAGCCCGAGGAGCAGGAAGATAGGGCCGCGGAATATCTCCAGCGGACCATTGCGAGTATTCAAAGCATCGGCAAGCTCTACCAGCGCGGACTCAAAGAATCCGATCAGCTCCGCGTCGAGCACAAGTTGAATCGCGGCAGGAAGTCCAAAAAACTGCTGCGGCTGAAACGCAAACTCGCGCGGACGCGTCTTGAAGTAGCGCGGGAGATAGGCGTCCTTAGTCTTAAAGAGCCTGCCCGGCAACGACTCGTTGACGCGGTCGCCGGAGTCCAAAAAGAGACTCGTTCACTCGAGCTCCAGATTCAGAACTGGACAGAGAAGCTCGGCGGCAAACGCATCAAACTGCAGGACAAAAAAGACTTCACTTTGCACATTCGTGAGGCCAGGAGCCGGCTCAAGAAGATCGAGGCTGAACATCACGTGTCACCCTTGGAGATTAAGCGTTCTCAAAGGATGATCGCGATAGGCGAAGCGCAGGCTGCCCAGGCCAAGCATGAACTGACTGAAGCCAACCTGCGGCTGGTCGTCTCGATTGCCAAGAAGTACCAGAATCGCGGCTTGAATTTCCTCGACCTGATCCAGGAAGGAAATCTCGGCCTGATGAAGGGCGTCGATAAGTTCGACTGGCGCCGTGGCTACAAGTTCTCAACCTATGCGACCTGGTGGATTCGCCAGGCGATTACGAGAGCGATTGCCGACCAGGCGCGAACCATTCGCGTTCCGGTTCACATGATCGAAGTACTCAACAAGGTCAAGACAGTCTCGCGGGAATTGGTGCGGGACCTGGGACGTGAACCGACAACGGAAGAAATCGCGAAAGGGATGGGGACCTCAGTCGAGAAAGTGAACAAGGCCCTAAAGCTTACCCAACAACCTATCTCGCTGGAGACGCCGATCGGCGAGGCCGGAGATTCGCAGTTCGGAGATCTTATCGAAGACAAGTCAACCGCCAGCCCGGCCGAGCGAGTAATCACGGCGAACCTGCGCGACGTTGCCGGCGACGTGCTGCAAACCCTAAGCCCTCGAGAGGAAAAGGTCATCCGCTTGAGATTTGGTTTGGACAACGAGGGCCGCGAACGCACGTTGGAGGAAGTGGGCGAGGACTTTCAGGTTACCCGCGAGCGTATTCGGCAGATAGAAGTCAAAGCTTTAAGGAAACTTCGACATCCTTCGCGCGCGCGCGTGCTGAAGAACTTTATCGAAGGTCAGAATAAATAAACCAAACCCCTGCGAAGAGTGGGGAGTTGGTCCGGTAAAAAACTACAGGCGCGGACAACATTCCCGCCGATCACGAAAAAGGCGCGGCAGCACAACCAGGTTTCTGGTCATCGCTGCTGCGCCTTTTTTGCCTTTAAGTGGCTCCGTTGTTTTCTGTGGGGATCGAGGTGCTGCTGCTGCTGTGCTGCTGCTGCTGCTGCGGCTGTCACTTGAAGGATAACCTTGCCACCGTGCGAAGCAATTGCTTACCGTTAGTTTGAAAGGCTCGGAAATTCTACTCGCTCAATGCACACGATTCTGAGACTCTGGAAGCTTATCGCCGGAAGTGCAAACTGGAAGCTAAGTCTTGCCGGAAGTCCAAGAGTCAATCTAATCGACTCTTCAGGTTCTGTCCTACTGGCAGGGATTCAAATAAGACTGTAACCCTCCCCAAAAACCGGACCAGTGAAAATAGCGGCTGCTTGGAGTCTGCTCACTTCCGATGAATGATGACAAATTCGTAGGGGGCGCACACCTCATTAGGCGCGGAGAACTGCATGGCTCAAGAACGAATCGCCGCTCACTGATGGGCGGGAACAGAGGACCGGGCTTGCGAGAGTTTCTTCGTCGCATTCGGCATTGTCTTAAGAAAGTTGCGGCAGAGCGTGAGGAGTGCCATCCCACGTGTTTCTTGAGGCGTTATGTCATTGAGTACGTACAGAACTTGCTCAAATTGATCCGGCGGGAAGACAGCAACTGCTGCCTGCAGACTGAATCCCGTCGTGGCACTGGTGAAATCGCTAATCGGTGTGACGCCACTGATCCGTTTAAGTGTCGGCGCTTTGTCATCGTTTAAAGAATCTGGCGGGGTTTTTCGCATTAGCTTCACAGCGTACAGCAACGAATCGAGTGCTGCCTGAGTATCGAAACCACCATAAGTCGCTACGATACCAAGTGCCGTGCGTGCCACGCTTTCATTTTGCTCGCTTCTCTTGAGTAATGCTACAGCTTCGCGCAGCCACTCACTTGCGCGATCGGGGTCTTTATCCTTAACCAACCTTTGGGCGCCTACGACGAAGCAAACCGCTCGTTGGACCGCGTCATCATTTTTCAAATTCAGTCTATGAGCCTCATCCAGGTTACCAGAAGCAACAAAGTGCAGCACCGCACGAGAGAGGAGCCAACTTCGCACTCCATCGCGTAAGGTCTCGTCATCAATCTTTCCGGCTAACTGTAAACCGCGTTCATAACGCGCAACCGTAGTGGCCACCGCTGCCGTTGCGTAGCCGATGTCACGAGTCAGAACATCACGGCCCTTTGCTGCCATCTCTTCAAGCAGATCCACTCTGCGCTCGGCGAAACTTTCCTTACTCTCCCCAGGTCGGATCTCAGGTATATCCGCTCTCCGCTGAAATGGCTCATTCGAAAATTGAGCTTCAGAATCTAGTTGTTGTGCGCGCGCCCGGAGCAAGGCGGCCTTTTCCGGCAAGCGTGGTGTGACCTCTTTCAGCAAGATGCCAATAACGCTCACTATTGAGCGCGCAGCGACTTGAGAATCATTTGCCTCCGACAATGGTGCAGTCAGCAATAAGTCGGACGCGAGCTCCAGGAACTCGAGCGCCATGGCCGGGTTTTGACTGGCCGCTGTGATAGACACGCGCGGTCCGCCTACAGCCAACTGCACTTGATTGCGATTGTCGGAAATGTTGGCGCCGTAAACACGTCCCGGCGTATAGAGGTAAGCATAAAGAGTGAGAAGTTCGTTTGGATCGCTGGTTCCCGCCGCTCTCAAGCGTGTGAGCGCAGCCCGAAAAACGGTTTCTGCCAGGGCCGAGTCCTTCTGTTGAATTCGAAGGAGAGTGGTCTGAAAATTAAAAGATATGCCGTCGCGCAAGCTCTCAATGAGTAAATCTGCTGCCTCGTGTGGATTATCTTCAACAAGTTCGTTCGCCATCTGAAGAAGCACAGCGCTGCGTGCGCTTCTATCATCGAACGTCCCTCGCTTCTCTTCCTTTGCGGACTTGCTCTCTTCCACCATTTCCTGGAGCCACATCGCTGACAATTCCGGGGCCCGTTTCCTGGCGACCAACAACACATCACGCCGTACCGCGTTGCGCAGAGCTGGATTCACAAAAGTTGAGCGATCACGCTTTGGCTCCGCAACTCTAGCCGACGCGCTCCAGGCGGCTCTCAAATAATTGGTTGCGTTCTCGTGATTCACATCCCAGACAAGATCTGCAATCTGCGCTTGAGTTCGAGCTGCAATTCCTCTGTCATCCCATTTCTTGGCCTCATCGGCAGTCGAGTTGAGCACATCAATTATTCTCGTTAGCAACTGCAGCTGACTGGGCGTGATCTCCGTGGACCGGACTCCTGGATTATTGATTCTTTGGGAATTCGAAATATTTGGCGCTTGGGCGCGCAATAAGAAGCGGCCTGCGCCAAGGTTGATGCAAACCAGGACAATCGCAACCGTCAAACAATTGAAAACCAGTCTCATACTTATTCAAAGACTACTCACAAACAGATATGCCAGCCCGTAACGAAGTCTCTTACGGGAGACCATCCAACCACTCCACAAACGATTGTTTGGCCTTATCGGTCAGGGCTGCTCCAATCCACCCCTTCTTTATGATTCCATCTTCAAGAAACACCTTGACTGGAACGCGATTTAGTCCCATGGTGTGTACGAATGAGTTATCCTCGTCGTAAAAAATTCTAAAAGGAAACATCTTCTTGGCAGTATCCGGAGAGTCCGGGTGTGATCCGAACGGGACAAGCCCATAGAAGGCGACGTCCTTTCGCCTACCTAAAAGTGTTTGAAGGAACTTAGCCTCAGCTCCGCAAGCATCGCAGTCCGTAGTAACAAAAACAAGGACCACTCTTCCGCTCCTGAGGACCTGTTCGTCAACCTTTGAACCGTAGACGTCAACTAACTGCGCATGGGGAAGCGGCTTATTGATTAGGGATTTGGATGTGTCGGATGGTACCGCCTGTGAGCGCTGAATCCTGTTGTAGAAAAAGACGAAGCCAACGCAAGAGACCGCAGCCAGAAAGAAGATGACTCCTGCAATCGAGATCCATCGCCTTGACATAATAACGTTCTATCGCCAGGTCGTGTCGCTGGTCGTACGAGCCGTTTGGGAGCGGTTGAGCGTGCCGTCCTGTCTAACCATAAAATTCAAGTAGATCGTCTTGCGCGCGATGGCCTCTTTTTGCTCCTGAGGATTCGCTTCATACGGCTCTGTCAGAAAGATTCCTGAACGATAAACTGTCGTCTTCAACTCGGCATCAAAAATCTTCACCGAATAGCCTGTCATCAGAAACGCAAATTTTGTCCGCTGACTATCCGGAACCTTTTGCTTGAGTGCCACTCGGTTTAAGATAAGAGTCCGCTCCTTTAGTGTGTCTAAGGGCGTTTTCTTTGTGTGCCCTTCTGCAAGCAGTATTCTCCCAGGAAACTGCTCTGGCGTAGGATTAGAACCGCCCCTCGGCAGACGTCGCACGGCCTCGTAGTACTTGTCCTCAGGGATAAAATAAAGTTGATAGGAAAGTTCCCAGTAGCTCTGCTTCTTGCTTGCGCCCGGGAGATCCACGAGTGTCGCTACAAAATCGATCTTGTCGGCATAAAGGTTTGGGGCGTATACGTTTGGCTCACGTACCGTGAATCCGCCACGTCCCGTTTGCGCGGCGAACGATGACACTGCTATTGGCGGCGGCAAAAACAAACCGAAGGCAGACAACTGCAAGACAATCGTAAGAAGGCCTGTAATCATTTCTTGATTCTTTAACGGATGCCAAAACGAGAGGTTAGTCAGCGACGCGGCTAAACGAGCGCCGCTGACATTACTCTCTTCAGCCGACTGTCTAACATTGGGGACCCTGAACTACCTCAAAACCCGCCTCGTCCAGTACGTTGTCACATGTGTACCCCGGAAAGACATTGCTGCAGGTGCAACTGTAGTAGCACCAGCCTCCACATGCATTTGTTAGTCTACAGTCATACTCTCCGTATACATTGCTGCCGGCATCTATGTCCGCACAGCCCTGGGCTCGCGCACTTGCATGAGAAAGGCCCAGTGCCAGAATTGTCCCTATAAAAAGCAAGGCCAACCGCAGTTTCAGACTCTTCATAACGCATCCTCCTGCTGAGATCGAGACTTCCAAACCTGAAGGCGCGCATCATAGGAGAAAACCTTGCAACGGTCAAGAACAAATTGCAGATGCAACATGATTCGGTTGGAAGCTGACAGTAACGAGCACGATTCCAACGGATGACGCTACTGTCAACCACGTAAGTCGAGAAGTCAGCCGTGTTTGATTAAGTTACCGCAGGGTATGCCTTCTATTGAGGTTTTCAACAAGAACGACTCTCCCTATCTCGCTCACTGGCACGGTCGGGTCTCAAAGTTAGGCTTGCGGCCCCAACCTTAGCAATAAGTATGTCCCATTAGACGTCATAGTAGTTCTTTCGACCGAGCCAGAAGACGTCCGCATGGACAAGATCTGCGGGGTTCAGGCGCCAGCGAAGCCCTTCACGCACAAGATCGAATTCCTCGTCCACGTACAGATTGAAGAAGCGTAGCAAGCGCTGGAGGAGCCAGCCCTTGCCGCGATGGTACGGCACCCAGCTGCCATAGAATGAGGAGCAGGCGGAAAAGTAACGAATGATTCTTCCTCGTTGGCACAAACACCCAAGGAGAGCTTGAAGCGTAACTGCCGGACTCTATTGGAACTAATAAGTTGCCGGGGCGGAAAATTGATGGTTCGAGTTACAGTGGCTGCACTGCGGTCAGGAAATTTTTTGGCTGGGAGGCAGGGACTCGAACCCCGATAGCCAGATTCAGAGTCTGGAGTCCTACCATTGGACGACCTCCCAGCAGCGAAATCGAATTTACGAAAGTCCGCCGGTCAAGTCAACCGCGCGTACTGGTCGGTACTTCTTAGTTTCGTTTCGTGATTTTTCCGCTCCAACCCGGAACGATCCACGAAATCACACGAAACTGGACCAACAAAACCATTTCCCTTCGCAGGTCTTCCTGGATCGTATTACTCGGTGCGTTAATCCCTCAATAAACAGATGCTGCTGATTGGTCAGTGTTGATGATGGCTGCATCTTTCGCAACTGACGCAACCGAACGTTCAAGCAAATCTGTGGGGGTTTGCATCTTCCGCTCTTATCGCACGGATAATGTCTTGCGATGCCAAATTAACTTTTCGGAAAATAGTACTTGCGCTTGTTGCTTCATAAAAGCAAAATGGATGCGCTGACAGCATCCTCGCTTCTTGCTGTTACTTCACGGTCGTGCTTTTGAGTCCAACCCAAAGCCACCGGGAGACAATGACCGAATCACAAACGCCCCCAGAGTCAAACGAATTAGCACGTCTACGCGCGCTGGTCGCCGAGTATGAAACCAAGCTTACCGACGCCGCGGCGTTGGTCGCGCACATCAGACATGAAATTAACAACCCGCTCGCAGCCCTGCTCGGACAGGCGCAACTGATGTTGCGCGAAGACCCGGGCGATAAAGCTCGCCGGCGAGCCGAGACCATCGAGAAACTGGCGATTAGGATCAAGGAAACCGTCGCGGAGTTGCGTGACGTGCAGACGCCCGTCGCCGCGGTCAATCGCGCGGAAGAATAGCTGGCACATAAGTTCGGTGCGCTGTGCGGAAGCAGACAGCTGAAAGCCTGGAGCTTTCCATCGCTTTAAGCTGGTTTGTCGAAGGCTGCGCCGTTCCTCCCGGGAGCGAAATCGTGGAAGGCACGATCGATTATGGAGCGCTTACTCGGTGACTGTTCGCGGTTAGAGACCAGAGCGGACGGGACGTCCGCGCTCCCTGCATGACACCGTTAATTAATTTCCAAGGTATGTGGGGAATGACGAAGCCACGGCGGCTCGTTCATTGAGCCGGGTCAGTTTAAGGAATACTCGATCGCTTGAGAGTCAGGCGAGATCGAACAGCAGAAACTCGGCCTGGTCGTGAGCAGTTATTTTGGCTTCTCTTTCATTGCTTATCGCTGCTCCGTCGCCCTGCTTAAGTTCCACTTCATTCAAACGAATCGTTCCGCGAGCGACCTGCAACCAACCGTAGCGATCCTTCTCAAAAATGTGACTTACAGATTGGCCGGCGTCGAGGATGCTCGCAAACAACTGCGCATCCTGATGTATCTCGACAGAACCGTCGTGTCCGTCAGTTGAAGCAATAAGCCGCAGCCGGCCGCGCCGCTCTTCGTCGCTGAAGTGTTTCTCTTCATAGCTCGGCGCCAGGTTTTGAGTTTGAGGCAGAATCCAAATTTGCAGCAGATGAACTGATTCAGATGAGGAAGGATTGAACTCGCTGTGCGACACGCCGGTGCCCGCGCTCATTCGTTGCACATCGCCGGGACGAATCACCGATCCGTTGCCCATGCTGTCGCGATGTTCGAGGGCGCCCGCCAGAATGTAAGTAATGATTTCCATGTCGCGGTGCGAGTGAGTGGGAAACCCTTTGGCTGGGTGCACGCGATCTTCGTTGATTACGCGCAGGCTGCGAAAGTGCATGTGCGCCGGATCGTAATATTGGTCGAACGAGAACGTGTGATAAGTATTCAGCCACCCGAGATCAAAGTGGCCGCGATCCTCTGATTTGCGAATCGTGATCATGATGCTGGGAACGCGGACGTCCCGTCCGCACTGAGCGCCGCCAGCCGCGAACAATTTAGTTTATCGCAAAGAGTCTTGAGACGTTTAGCCACCCGGGGAATATCTTTCTGCGTGAGCACCAGAAGATCATTTAGGTCCAAACCGATGGTCAATCCTCCGCGCCATTCGTCAAATCGCATTTGAGCCGTGGCGCCGTCGCAATTATCGATCGTCGAAAGATAAATCGCGTCGGCCTTTGCGACCGTTCGACGCGCTGAAGTCTTGATGCGGTTCTCGCCCGCACGGGCGCAAACGATCGCGAAATCTGCCTCGACGAAATCCAGGAAACTGTTGCCTTCGATGAGTACGCCCGGGGATTCCACTCGTGACAGCGCCTGCTTGATTCCCTCTTCAACCTGGTCTTCGCCGGCGATCACCCAATGTACTCTAGCCGCTCCGGCGTCCCAGAAACGCCCGGTGTCTTTTCCAATTTCATAATTCTCTGCGCGGCCGGTGCGCACGATGGGCTTGTCACTAATCAGATCGCTCACACAACAAGCGTTGGGGTCTTTGCCGCACGAACGATAATGCCCGCGGGTCAGCTTGATCGCCTCCCACCCCGGCAGACGCTCCAATAGATCGCACATCAGCGTCGTCTTGCCGGTGTTCGACGACAAGCCGCAGACGGCGATGATTGTTGGTCTCTGGCGATTCATCAAGCGACAGCTTTCTTTTCCAACAGGATATTCGGGGCCCCTGAACGAACGAATGTATTTGGTTTTCCGTTTTTCGTGTGATTTCGTGGATCGTCTGTCCTGAGCAAAGACTCGATCCACGAAATTACACGAAGCAGCATTAAGAGAATACTGCAATAGTTACCGAAGACAGGAGAATGCGTACTAAAGTTTCAAGGCCGGCCGCGTCCTGATCGTCGAACCTTCCCAGGAGCGGGCTGTCGAGATCGAGCACACCTATCAACTGTTCGCCTTTAATTAACGGTAACACGATTTCCGAATTCGAAGCGCTGTCGCAGGCGATGTGCCCGGGGAATTCCTGCACGTCGGGCACAATGGTCGTGGCGCGCGATTGCGCCGCCGTGCCGCACACGCCCTTACCCATCCCGATTCGCACGCATGCAGGCCGCCCCTGAAACGGCCCGAGCACGAGTTCGTCGTTCTGTAAAAAGTAGAACCCGGCCCAGTTCAAGTCGGGCAGCGAATGAAAGATCAGCGAAGAGAAGTTGGCCGCGTTGGCGATCAAGTCGCGTTCACCGGCGAGCATGCTGGAAAGCTGCGACGCCAGTTGGTCGTAGAGTTCGGTCTTGGAGGTTGCCATCGGTCGCTTTGATTCCGAGAGATGAATTTGGCGTTCTTGAGGCTCTGCCTCCGCCCAGTGCGGTAGGCTCTGCCTTACCGTCAAGTTGTTAAATAGAGAATGAGGCTACGCCTCCGCTCCAAGGCGCAGCCTCGGTACGGACCCCTTGCAGTAGCAAGCGCGTCTTTCACGAGCGATATGAGCAGTGCGATACCGCGACCGGTTCCATGTCTGTCGCCCCTCCGGGGCTCGCCCAAATCTAATGGCCTGATCCCCGGGCTTACGCCCGGGGCTACTCTCTGCCGCACCTACAGCGCTCGAAGATCGCTGCGATAAACTGCGCGCTCTGGTTAGGCCACTTCAGCAGCCTTGATACTAATCACCACAGACTTCGACACCGGCGTATGACTCTTATCAGCAAAGTTCCGCACGGCCACCAGCACATTCGTTTCCGGAAAGTAAGTCGCGGCGCAGCGACGCGGTATGCTGTATGGCACAATTCTGAAATTGCGAGCGACGCGCTCCTCACCTTCAAAGTGGCTAATCAAATCCACCATCTGCCCGTCATGCAATCCGCCAATCCGAATGTCGTCCGGATTAAGAAACACAACGCGACGCCCGTTATGGATCCCTCGATAACGATCGTCCGCGCCATAGATCGTCGTGTTGAATTGATCGTGACTGCGCATGGTCATCATCAGGAACTGACCTTCTTTTAGATCGTGCCGCGGCATTTCATTGACGGTGAAATGCGCCCGCTGGTCTTTCGTATTGAATTCTAGTTTGCGAATGGGATTGGGCAGATAGAAACCGCCGGGCTGTCGCGCGCGCTGGTTGTAATCGTCAAAGCCGGGCACGACGTGTTCGATGTGTTCACGGATGCCGTCATAGTCCGCCAGCAACCCATCCCAATCAACCGTCGAGCGTTGGCCCAGCACCGCCTTCGCCAATCCCACGACAATTGCCGGCTCGCTTAACAAGTCTTTTGACGCCGGTTGCAGTCGTCCTTGCCAGCTCTCAACCACGGCCATAGAGTTTTCCGTAGTCACCATTTGTGGCCCGCCCCGCTGCAGATCAATTTCAGTGCGCCCCAGACACGGCAGGATCAGCGCCCTTTGCCCGGTGATCAAATGCCCTCGATTAAGTTTCGTCGAGACGTGCGCCGTCAAACGACAACTGCGCAGAGCTTCAGCCGTGTATTCGGTGTCCGGAGTCGCCGAAAGAAAGTTCCCGCCTAAGCCAAAGAATACTTTTGCCTCGCCCGAATGCATTGCCTGAATCGCGTGCACCGTATCGACGCCATGTTCTCGCGGAGGATCAAAACCAAATTCTTTGCCGAGCTTATCCAAAAAATCCCTGGTCGGCTGTTCCCAGATACCCATGGTGCGATCGCCTTGCACATTGCTGTGCCCGCGCACTGGACACAAGCCTGCGCCCGGCTTTCCCAGTTGTCCCCGCAAGAGCATTAGGTTGACGATCTCCTGGATGTTGCCGACGGCGTTCTTGTGCTGCGTCAGGCCCATGGCCCAACAAAAGATCACCCGCTCGGATTCAATAAAGATGCGCGCCGCATCTTCGATCTTGACCTTCGAGACTCCCGACTGCTCGAGGATGTCGCCCCAATGAACCATGCGCAGTCCAGCTTTGAATTCTTCCAAGCCGGTCGTGTGTGCATCTATAAATTTTTGATCGAGTACCTGACTCGGCCGACGCTCTTCCGCGTCTAACACCTCTTTCATGATCCCTTTTAGCAGAGCGACATCGCCATTGATGCGCACTTGCAGAAACAGATCAGCCAGCTGCGTTCCTTTACCCAGCCAGGTCCAGAACTCCTGAGGATGTTTGAATCGATTCAATCCCGTCTCAGGCAGCGGATTAATGTGCACGATCTTACAGCCGCGTCTTTTCGCATGCTGCAGCGACGTCAGCATGCGCGGATGATTGGTGCCGGGGTTCTGACCTATGACAAAGATGGAGTCGGCTAGATCAAAGTCGGCCAGGGTCACCGTGCCTTTGCCGAACCCAAGCGTCTCTTTCATTCCGGCGCCGCTGGATTCGTGACACATGTTCGAACAGTCAGGCAAATTGTTGGTGCCAAACTGGCGGACAAAAAGTTGATAGAGGAAAGCCGCTTCGTTACTGGTCCGGCCCGAAGTGTAAAAGATCGCTTCATCCGGCGAAGTCAAAGCGTTTAGTTCATTCGCTAGCAGCGCAAACGCGTCCTTCCATTCAATAGCCTCGTAATGATTCGCGCCCTCGCGCAGGACCATCGGATGCGTGATGCGCCCTTGCGCGTTCAGCCATTGATCAGATTGCTGCGCCAGCGCCGCAACACTCCACTGTTTGAAAAACTCAGGCGTGATTCGCTTGGTCGTGGCTTCGTCGGCGACATGCTTGGCGCCTTCTTCGCAAAATTCGAAATGCGATCGCTCGCCGTCAGGTTCAGGCCAGGCGCATCCCGGACAATCGATGCCCTGCTTCTGATTAAGTTGCAGCAACGTGCGGGTCCCACGCACCGCGCCCATCTCTTTGAAAGTGTATCTCGCGGTGCTGAGCACGGCGGGAAGGCCGCCCGCGACTCTTCTAATTGGAGTGACGACCGGAGCTGTCGCTTCTTCCGGAGGCTGAGCCTGAACGGGGGCCAAGCTGTCTTTGGTGTCTGCCATTGGATTTAACTCGATCGAGATGCTAATTCTAAATCCTTGAGTAGTGATGATCCAAAGACCGCCGGGAATCAACGCCGCGATGAAGTCAGAACCGGGAGCGGACCGGGGTCCCCGCGCGGGCAGCCCGCGTGGGGTGGTGGTAGCGACCGGGCCAAACAACCAACTTTCGTTGCGATGCGCAAATCGCACGCACCAATGCTCAAAAGATTTCCACGCGAGAATTTGTTCGACCCACGCAGTAAGTGGCGGGATCCCGTCGCTACCGCTCCGGGTTCTGTACCGAATGCTTTCTCGTTAGCACAACCCAACAAGTGGAACCGAAGGTTGAATGATATTCGCCGCGCCCGGTCAATTGGGATGTTCGTCACCCCATCAATCATCCGAAGCCCGCGTTTGCGGGCGGCCTATTAGTAGCCCACAGCGCAAGCTGTGGGTAAGCAACCGACAACCTGCAAGTGAGCCCCAGCGGGGCGACATAATAAAGATTAGCGGCGGCACAAACGGTATGTGTTTATCTCAATGCGGCGCGGTGAAGTCAGTACTGCGAGAGATAGCGACCGGGTAATCAAACCAGTCTGTACTTTTTGTTGCGGTAGTCTTGGGTCCCAGCGGGACCAAATGTTTATAGACCCGAAGGACTCAGAACTTCCAAGCTCCGCAGGAGCGAAACATTTGGTAGCTGAAAGGCACATTTCGCTCCTCTGGAGCGCGGCAGTTCTTATCAGTAGCGTGTCTATAAACATTTCGCCGCTCTGCGGCGAGGACGGGATTTGTGTTTAGAACTTTAGAGACACCACACTGGCGCGGACGAGGGCTCAGCACTTCTTGTGCAAGCCCGGCGGGTACCTCGAGACAACTCAACCCCACATAAATTTGATTTGCCGGTTGCTCGCATCAATTCGACGGACCCGCTAATGAATCTTTCGGAACCTCAAATCAATTTCCAGGCACCTTGGAGTTAATCAACAGTAGTGCCTAGTTGTTTGGAGGTTCCTCCCAATTGATTACAGGTTCCTCGAAACTAATTAGCGGTACCTCAAAACTCATCAAAGGTACCTCCAATCTTATTGAAGGAACCTCAAGACGCTTCAGAGGAACTTGCAAACTTAAGTGCATTTCCCTGAAACCTCAATAAACTCTTGATTTTCGAGAGGAAAGGCATATACTGCCGCCCGTCCCAACCTCGTCTGGTTAACTCACGGCCTTTTGGGCCTCAACAAAGGAGCCAATTCAATGGCACGATTAAAGAAGACTTCCAATGTGCTGGAAACGGCACTCCAACGTCTCGCGGCCATGCAATCGTTCAAGACCGCACCCAACTTTGGTCCTAATCTGACCGTCCCGGATTATGAAGCAAAATCAAAATCCGTCAGCGACAAACTCGAAGCCTACAACCGCTCGCTGGATGTCTCTGATCAGTTACAAAACGAGTTCCAGGCCGAAGAAGCCGAACTCAACGACCTGAACCGTCGCATTCTCTCCGCCGGCGAGGCGACTTACGGCCCCGACAGCAGCGAATACGAACTGCTGGGCGGCACGCGCAAGAGCGAACGCAAACGCCCAACACGTAAACCCGGTAGCGGCGGCTCAACCCCGCCACCATCGAAATAATCGCCCGCGCTTCCTCGTGCGATGGAGGCCAACGAGGAACCTCCATCGCGGAAGCTATTGTTTTTGTGATGTTTTGATTGACGCATCACAAACGGCGCCTTGCCGATTGTAAACACAACTCCGGATTTGCCGGAGGATAGCGCTCAGCCTAACGGAGTTCGGCCACGTGGTGTCGTCTGACACTTAGTTGGCGCTTCACGTCATTACTAAAACGAATTGATACAGCCAACCCTTTCACTTCAAAAGGAGAAGCGATGAAACTCTTGCACACCCTCGGTTTGTTACTCTTGATTATTGCCTCTCTGAACGGTTGTTCTAAACCACAGAACAGTAATAACACAGGCGGCAACTCCAGCAGTTCAGCTCAGGCAGTGTCAATCACGAATGCGCCGAACTTCTCAAAGGTATTTGAGGGAACATTAAATAGTCAGTACCCGATTAAGATGAACCTTCAAAGAAATGGAGAGAACCTGGTGGGAACTTACGTTTACACCAAGTACAAAGTCGACATTCCAATCAAAGGGACAATCGATGGTCAGGACAATCTGATCATCAATGAGTTTGATAGCAAAGGAAACCAAACAGGTGTTTTCAAAGGGAGACTAACCTCAAACAGCGAAATGGAAGGTACCTGGTCAAAGCCCAACGGTGACAAGTCAATGTCCTTCTCCCTAAAAGCAAATGGCAGTAGCAATGAGGTAGCTTCCACCAATCGTTCCGTCGATTCGAGCAATTCGGCTCCTTCCAGTCAGCCTGTTGTGCCTCAAACACAACAGAATCCCAGTGAGCTTAACCGGCAGACTGCTCTCTCTTTGGTGCGCGGGAGAGTAGAAAAGGTCTTCGAAACCCGTATGCCTGATGGCTCCAATTATATCTATAATCGAACTCCAATCTACAGCCAGATGGTGAACGATAAGGTAATTTCTTGCCAATGGAGCGGGGATCGTTGGAACAACTGTATTCAGGGGCCGAATAGCGCTTTCTTCAGACGGGTAAGCGGCGGTTATGGTGGCACTCTAATTATTACATTGAAGAAAACACCGACTGAAGTCTCCGGGATTTCTCGAGTCGACCAAACCTCAGCCGTAGTAGACGTGGTTCTAGGCTTTGAAGATACTCCTGGTCTGAAAACATTCAGCAGGTATAGTGGCGCTTTTGACGCTCCTCGGCCAGATACGAGACCGGAAATTCAAAAGGTATTATTGAGGCTGTATGACGACGGCTGGAGAGTAGAGAGAATTCTCAATTAGTGCAGGCCTGTTCCTAAAAGACGGTGTATCGATCGTTATCGAGAATCGGAGTCAGGCCTGCGAATTTGCGATTGATGCTACACGATTTGTCTAATACCTGGTTAGACTCGGTAGTCGATTAGAAAACTTCACTTTTAGCCGAAAACATAGGGGGACTTCGAAAAGATGAGCCGAGGTCAGGCGTGCAATGTTGCGATTTCTAGAAACTCGTAATCTCGCAGCCGACCTCGGTCGAACAATACCGGATTCACAATGATTGAAAAAGCGCGAAAATCGCAGTCCTGACCCGGATTTGCTTGGCCAGACGAGAACACGGCCGCGTTTTCTGTAATTGTCCATTTACCTTTTCCCTAGGAGGATATGAATCATGTTAGACGCTTCAGGCTACACCACTGAAAATAGGTATCCGGCTTTGCGAGTTATCTCAGTTATTTTTAAGGTACTCGCAATCCTTGCGGCTGTTTTTGGACTGATCGGCGCGTTGATCGGATTGGTTCAAATGGCCGGAAATACCTATGGAGCAGCTTATGCCGGAGGGTTGATAGTTTTGGTGTCGCTGATTTATGGCGGCCTGCTTTGTATTTACATGTTCGCCGCATCGGAAGCTATTAAGGTGTTCATTGATATAGAAGGTAATACCAGGTTGACCAACGACCTCTTAAGGAAACTCCTGGAGAAATAAGAGAGACCGAGAAGATGAATGGGGGTCAGGCCTGCGATTTTGCGATTCTTTTGTAGATCGGCATCAATCATCCGAAGCCCGCATTTGCGGGCGGCCTATTAGTAGCCCACAGCGCAAGCTGTGGGTTCAGTCGGTAATCCGAAACCAAGCTCGCGAATGCGAGCGACATAAATCGCGACTCGGTGGCCACGATTTGTAAATCTTATGCCGCCCCTCTGGGGCTCGCATCGGATTGTTGGGTATTACCCACAGCTTGCGCTGTGGGCTAATGATATTTCGTTGGCTTCGCCTACTGGTTGAACCGTTACACTTGAGAAGCGTGATCCGAATCACCCCCCATGATTGGAGCGCGATCCAACAATCGTTGGACCCGGGGCGCGGGTCGCGTGTTTCGCAACTTGATTGATTGATTCGAAACTTGAATGTAATCGCCGCGCCCGGTCTATTCCAACGTTGGGGCGCTTCAATTAAATCATGGTAGCCAGACCTGAACACAGAGAAGAAGCATCAAGTCGTTTTGAGTTCGGGTTGGCGTGTCGTCGACAAGGACGAAACCGCGAAGCGATCGCCAATTTTCAACGTGTCATAGATCTTGACCCGGAAAACTATCCCGCCTGGAACAACATGGCGAACGCGCATAACGATATCGGTGATCGCAACGCTGCTATCGAATGTTGGCGTCGGGCCGTAGCCGGCAAACCTGATTATGCAATTGCGTGGCATAACATGGGTCGCGCGCTCTTAATGAGATCACAGTATCAAAATTGCTCGGACCTTGCAGAAGCCGTTGCCTGCTTACAGGCGGCTGTTAGTGCTAAACCAGACAAGCAAGAGTCATGGGCGTTACTTGGTACGGCTCAAAATTTCCTGGGCAACATTGACGCAGCTGAACATTCGCTCGCGACGGCGTTGCATCTCAACCCTACTGATGCCGGCGTTCAGAATCTACTGACAATCGTTCAGAAAAAGAAACGTAACACTGAGCCCTCTACCCTAATTCAAAAGGGCAAAATCTATTCAATTACTCTTACCGACGGCAGCGCCCGACTCTACAAGGTCGTCGCCGTAAGTCCCGGAACACTTGAACTACTACCAGTCAACCCGGCTGAGCCTTCTCGGTTTGCTGGTGGCCCAAAAATCGTTCGGGCTGCCGCCGTTGTCTCATTCTTTGAAGCTGACGGGCCGTGGAGTGCGTATGCTGAGGGCGGCCACTTGGAAGACCAGCTTGGCATTGAATACTGACGCGCCCCGCCAATTCATTGGACAAGCGCCGGGAGCGTGTTTCGAAACTGGAATGATCCGGCGAAGGGTGCTTTGATTAGCGCCGCCGCGTCAACTCACACATTAGGCCGACATACCAAACTCCACGAGGTGATTCTGCGATGACAGAGCCAACACACTTCAACTGCCCTCACTGCACGTATGCGTATCTACCGGGCGACCCACGCTTTGCGGTCCCCAAGGGCAAGGCAAGCCGGGTCATGGCGTGTCCTGCCTGTGGGGGCGCAATCCGTATACGGGTGCCAGGCACCTCCCACTCCGTGTGGCCCTACATTGTCGTTGTGATCGTAATCATAATCGTCATTGTATATCTTCGATCTTGAAGCGCCTGCACGGGCGTTGGGGCGTGACAGGCCTAACCAGGCGCTCTAGCGGACGCCCTCGCGTTGCTCGGGTTCCCGCGCTCGCAAGCTCGAACGGCGCGTTGCTGTACACCGGCGTTATGCCGTTATCTTAAATTCCAAGGAGATCATCCTCATGAAACCACAGTCTCAAATAGAATCCACATTCAGAAGTCCTGAATCGTTCGAAGCGGTGCTTCAACATTGGGGCAAAGCTCGAATTGACACATCACTCCAACTAATCACTCGCTTCGATGATGCCGCGAAGCAGCTTATCGCTATTGGCGGCACATTACAGGGGCTACTGATAGCTGTCTTCGCCTTCAGCAACGCGGCGTCGAGGATACCAGTTTGGGGGATTCCTTTGATCGTCGTTGTTCTATTGGCATTCATGTTCTGCGCAGCCAGGGTCATCTGTACGTTGCCACCTGCAGCGGAAGCGAGAGGCTCCTATGCTCTGTTCAGAAAAGTTGGCACTTCGGGGGTGTCTGACGAAGAGTTGACGACTGCCGTTCATAATTGGTGCGTGGAAATTGATACCCTTGCTAAGAACAAACATTGGTGGTTGCTTCGGGCTAATATATTGTTTCTCTTCAGTTCCTTGCTCACCGTCGGGCTGGTTTTTTGGAACATGGTTCCCAGGCGATGACGCGGCATAACGAATCGTTGTAAAGGATGAATCGGGGTCAGGCCTGCGATTTTTTGCGATTTTAGAAACTCGTGTCTCGCAGCCGATCTCGGTCGAACATAGGGGAGCGGGCAACGAACGAGAAGTGGCAAAAACCACTGGCCTGACCCGGTTCATGATTGATGCATAGATGATGAACCCTCGCCCTTAATTAAGTTGTCTGTATTGACGGAGGTAATTCTATGTCGAGTGGAAATTCGGAGTCTCAGAAATCGGGGAATCTCTTGACTACCTACACAGAACTCTGTACCAGCTATCGGGCAATCGATGACTTTCGGACGAAGCTGTTGGGATTTCTTCCCTTAGCGACCGGAACCGGAATCTTCTTTCTGGTGGATAAGGCGAAGATAGATTCTGTTCAGCCGTACTTTCGGTCTATGGGGGCGTTTGGGTTTGTGATAACGCTCGGACTGTTCTTTTATGAGTGGTACGGAATTAAGAAATGTACCCATCTCATCTGGGCCGGAAGAAAGCTTGAAACAGAAATGAAGGTCACGGCCGGGCAATTTACAGACCGTCCTGACGGAGTCGCTGGTTTTATTAATGAGCCGCTCGCTGCCGGCGTAATCTATCCGGCAGTTTTAGCTGCCTGGACCTTTATAGCTTTGGCGCTCTCGCCGTCTCGAGTTCCAGCCGGATGTGGCGCGACGTTCGTCTTTATCGTCGGGTTTGGGGTTCTATTCTTCTACAACCGCGAGTTGAAGTTGGAGGGAGAAAGAAGGTTTCCTCCAGGCCCCGCCGCCCAAGACGGCGTTGCAACGGAGCGCCAGTAGCCCCTGTCTTAAATCGGGACCCGTCACTCCCGGTACTCGTTGTGATTGCCGTGACCATGAACTCTGACGTTTTGGAGGCGTTGGCTTGTTACTCTTGACCTTGCTAAACGTTCGGCCATAATCTCAGACCATGAATTATCGGGATTACATCACGATTGACCCAAACAAACGGGGCGGGAAACCCTGTGTGCGCGGCTTGCGGATTACTGTATATGAGGTCCTGGAGTATCTCGCTTCCGATATGACTGAAGCACAAATCCTCGAAGATTTCCCCGACCTCACTCGCGAGGACCTGAAGGCATGTATCGCCTTTGCCGCCGATCGTGAGCGCAGACTCATCACTGTACCCGCCGCATGAAACTGCTTTTCGATGAGAACCTGTCTCCGAAGCTGGTGCGCTTACTCCACGATCTCTTTCCTGATTCGCTGCATATCCGCGACGTTGCGCTGAAGGCGGCAAATGATCCTGTTGGTTTGGAAGTATGCCCAGGACAACTCTCTGATCATTTGCTCGAAAGATTCCGATATGCATCAGCGTAGCTTTCTATTGGGATTTCCTCCGAAGGTTGTGTGGGTGCGGTTGGGAAACTGCTCAACATCTGACGTAGAGATGCTGTTGCGTAAACACTTCATAGCCGTTGAAGCGTTTGCCGAGGACAGTTACGCATCCTTTCTTACTTTGTCGTAACCTCACCGAAGAGACTGTCGATCGAATCGAGTCAGGCCTGCGACTTTGCGATTCCTTTACGCGGCCTGACTACAGCATGATGAATTACTCCTTATAGGCATGGCGTTGTCAGTTAATATCAATCCGGGAACAATATCCCCGAATGTCATGGGTCTTGGTAAAAACACTGATGGCTGATCAATCAATCCGTTTCGATGACGGGGCTGCTTACGAACGATACATGGGGAAATGGAGCCAGCTTGTAGGTGAAGCCTTCCTCGACTGGCTTGCTCCAAAATCAGGTTTGCGATGGCTCGACGTTGGCTGCGGCAACGGCGCCTTTACCGAAATGATCGTCGAGCGGTGTGCACCCGTTTCGGCAGAGGGGATAGATCCATCTGAGGCCCAGCTCGCCTTTGCTCGCACACGATCCGCGTCGCGTGTCGCGCAGTTTCGACAGGGCGATGCAATGGCATTACCTTTCACCGACGACGCGTTCGACGGGGCTGTCATGCCGCTGGTGATTTTCTTTGTTCCCGATCCGGCTAACGGCGTGGCCGAAATGGCGCGAGTCGTCTGCCCGGGCGGCGCCGTCACAGCCTATGCGTGGGACATGGAGGGCGGTGGATTTCCTTACGAGGCGTTGCATGTTGAAATGCGTGCGCTGGGCGTTGCAGTTCCGGTACCGCCGAGTCCTGATGCGTCTCGAATAGACGCAATGCGGGACTTGTGGACTGGTGCCGGTCTGGATGCCGTCGAAACGCGGGAGATCACCGTGCAGCGGACGTTCGCCGATTTCGAAGACTACTGGACGACCATCTTCGGCGGGCCAAGCGTCGGCCCAAGGCTCGCAGCGATGGCGTCCGAGGATCTCGCAATTCTCAAAGCGCGGATGCGCGAGCGCCTGCCAGCGGGTGCCACTGGACGCATCACCTATAGTGCCCGGGCTAACGCAGTAAAGGGTCGCGTACCAAATTAAACGGGCAAAGATCGGGGTCAGGCCTGAAGTTTTAGAAAACTCGTGATCTCGCAGCCGATCCCAGTGGAAAACAACCGAGCGGCAACGAACGAGAAACCGCAAAATCGCAGGTCTGCCTCCGGTTCATTTCGTTACTTTGACAAGCGGTGTTCAGAGTACCGACTTCAGTCGGGCTTTTGTTAAAGCAAGAAAGAACCCCGTTGCGTAGTCGCGCGGGCAGCGCGTTCTTGAACTCATTCCCTGGCTGCGATGTTGTTTCTAACCGCCGCACCCGTTATGCCCCTGGCAATTCTGAAAATCTGTCTTTGGTTGATTGCCTTTGCCTGGCTCATCAGTTTTGTGATCACGCTGTATGGTCTGGCTCGTCAAAAAACTCTCCTGCCAACTAATCATTTGCGCATGACCGAAAGCATTGCGCCGCTGGTATCGGTTCTGGTTCCTGCTCGCAATGAAGAACATCGTGTCCTCTCAGAATGTATTCGCTCAATTCTGGCCCAGGATTACGGAAGGTTTGAGGTCATTGCGGTCAATGACCGCTCGACGGATGGAACGGGAGCAATTCTGAATGCGATCGCCAAAAGCGATGATCGCTTGCATGTCATTGAAGGCGAAGAGCCGCCTGCGGGATGGCTTGGCAAACCCTACGCGATGCAGCAGGCGTTCAGACACGCCCGCGGCGAGTGGATACTGGCGACGGACGCAGACATGATCTTTGACAAGGCAGCGTTGCGCACGGCATTAGCTCGTACCCTGGAAGAAAAGGGTGATGCGATGTCGCTAATTCCGCACTTTGAAGCCGGTTCATTTTGGGAGCGCGTGATGATCCCGACCTGGGTTTGGGTGCTGCTGATGTTCACTCTGTTTTACCGCACCAGTAATCCAAAGACACCGGGCGCTGTCGGCATCGGCGGGTTCTTTCTGATGCGCCGCACAGTGCTCGAGCGCGTCGGCGGTTACGAAGCGTTGAAGGATGAAGTAATGGAAGACGTGCGACTGGCCGAGATGATCAAGCGTTCGGGCGCACGTCTGTTTACTGAGCATGCGCCGAACCTGCTCAAGACACGCATGTATCGAAATTTCGCCGAGATGTGGGAGTGCAGCACCAAGAACTGGTTCTCGGGGATGAAGTTCTCGTTGCCCTTTGCTCTAGCGGGCGTCTTCTCGATGTATTTGATGTCTGTCGTGCCACCTCTCATCGCTTTAGCGTCTGGGATTGGGATTGCGTTAGGCGTGAGTGCGGATCTTTGGCTATTGTTCATTCCTGCCGTGTTGTCATGGTTGCTGCAGGTCCTGGTCCTGGCGATGGTCAGCGTTCGTTCCTCAGTCTCTCCTGCCTATGCTCTGACTGCACCACTGGGTTTAGGCTTGCTCTACGCGATGTTGTTTGATTCGAGTATCAGAATCACGACAGGAGAAGGCGTGACATGGAAAGGGCGTAGAGTTTATGAGAGTGGAGGAGTTCACCCGCCGCGATTCCGTACCGGCGCGCCTCCCGTTTCTGACATTGAAGAGTAAAGCGAAAGAAATGTTAAGTTGAGAGAGCAAAATCACACGCGTGTAACTCATGGCACGAGAGTGCGGACAGCGTGTTTCTTAAACTTGTTCGTGAGATTGTTGCTCGATGATGTTCGCCCGCGCCAGAAGAAGTCGGTCCCTGGGAGGGTGTTTCGCAACTTGATTGATTGAATCGAAGATTAGATGTAATCTCCGCTTCCGGTTAACTCGTTAGGCGTTTGCTTTGCTGCCGAACTGACAACCTTCAAGAGAGGGTATTGGATGAAGACTTGCCCCACTTGCAACCGCACTTTTGAAGATGCATTTACCTTCTGCTTGATTGATGGGGCGGTATTATCCGCTCCATATGATCCTCAAGCGACGCAACGCATTCCTGGAGGATCCGAAACCGATCCACCAACTACCGAGGTTTTACCCGGCAAGTTTTCGTTACCCTCAACTTTGCCGGCGTCTGCATCACCCCCGCCATTACCGGATGTTATGTCCCAATCTACGAAGCCTTCTCGCGAACCAGAGTTTAAGAGACCCTCATGGTTTAGGAGAATGATCCGGGCGATGTTCAAATTCGGCTTGATAGGAATATTGCCGGGGATACTGGTAGGGGTAATTATCGGGCTTAATGCTTCCCCGGGGCGGCCTATGCACACTGACGAACAATTTGCAGCCATTGGTGGCGGCGCTCTGGGGGGCTTTGTGGCTGGAGCAATTCTTCTGCTTCCCTTTTTTAAATTTATTAAGTATGTACGGAAAGATTAGAGTCGCTGGCCGTTGGATGGCAATCGCTCGTTAGTTGTGAGGCTCATGGAGGATCCCTCGTCAAAATCCTTTGGAAAAGCTGAGGGCGCGAAAATGTGAAGTGTCGCGCAGACATATTCGTGATTATTTCATGTCCAACATTATTTCGCGCTTTCAGCGCTGGGAAGGTTCAACTGGTTCCAACCTGGGCCGATGGCGCAGGCTATTACATTTCGCACCTTTGGCGCTTCCGGACTTGCCACACGGTCGCTACGCCCTCTCGCTCAGCACCTTGATCATTGACTTGCTTCCTCATTTAGCTTAAAAGCATCTTCTTCTCTTCTATCAGTCAGTCACTAAGAACAAGGGCATCAAGCCAACAGTGCGAGGAACCCAAATGACCTTCAAAAGATTGGCGCGCTTGCTCGTCGCGAGCGCTCTTTTTATCAGCACGGCCGCGTTCACAGTTTCGGCGCAGAGCAAGCTCGCTCGCGATCCCAATCAGCCGATTGACGAGGAATACTCGAAGAAGATTCACGAGTACACGACCGAAACTTTCTTCAATTCGCCGCTGACTGATTACTTGCCCGCGTCGCCGAACGTGCCCACTCCGAAAGCTGTGCTGGGCGACGTAGCCGGTGCGCCCGGCAAGTTGCCCTATGCTGAAGAGGTCTATCGCTACATGCGCCTGCTGGAAAAATCCAGCCCGCGCGTGAAGGTGTTTTCCATCGGCACAACTGAAGAAGGGCGCGAGATGATCGCGGTGGCGGTGGCTTCCGAATCGTTACTGGCCAAACTGGATGAGAACCGCGCGCGCCTGACCAAGCTCGCCGACCCGCGCACGATTAATTTCAATGAAGCCGAAGCAGATCGCCTGGTCGATCAATCGTTTCCCATCTACTACATCACCGGCACGATCCACTCGACTGAGACGGGCTCGCCGACTGCCCTGATGGAACTCGCTTATCGTCTGGCCGTCGATGAGAGTCCGTACATCAAGTCGATTCGCGAAGGCATGGTCACGCTCATTACGCCCGTGGTCGAAGTCGACGGACGCAATCGCATGGTCGACATCTATAACTGGCACCTGGCCCATCCGGGACAGAACTGGCCGGGGTTAGTCTATTGGGGCCACTATGTGGCGCACGACAACAATCGTGACGCGATTGGGCTCTCGCTGAAACTCACTCGCAACGTGCTCAACACCTATCTCACCTGGAAGCCGCAGGTGCTCCATGATCTACACGAATCGGTTCCCTATCTTTATGACAATACGGTTGGCGATGGACCCTACAACGCCTGGGTCGATCCGATTCTGACCGACGAATGGCAGATGATCGGCTGGAACAATGTTTCCGAGATGACTAAGTTCGGCATGCCCGGCGTGTTCGCCCACGGCAACTTCGACACCTGGTCGCCCGGCTATCTGATGTTCATCGCCGCCACGCACAACGGCATCAGCCGGCTGTACGAAACTTTTGGCAATGCTGGCGCAGACACGGTCGAGCGGACCTTGTCACCCAGCGAGTATCAGCGCACCTGGTACAAGCAGAACCCGCCGCTGCCGAAAGCCCGTTGGTCTCAGCGCAACAACAACAACTATCAGCAGACGGCTCTGCTGATCTCGCTGAACTATTTCAATAAGAACAGCAAGCTTTTTCTTAAGAACTTTTATTTGAAGAGCAAGCGATCGATTGATAAGCCGAAGAACGAAGGCCCGGCGGCATACGTTCTGCCGGGCGATGATCCGAGGTTGGGAAACCAGGCTGAACTGCTGCGTACGTTACAGAGTCAGGGCTGCGAAATTCATCGCGCCACCGCGCCGTTTACGGTAACGGTGAAGAAGAAGGCTGCACGTCGCGGGGCGGAGCCGCGAGCGGCTGGATCGCCTACGCCATCTTCATCGCAGGCCAAGCCTGCCGAAACTGAAACTCGCACGTTCCCCGCCGGCTCGTACGTCGTCCGCATGGACCAGCCTTACAGTCGGATCGCCGACGCGCTGCTTGATTATCAATACTGGGCGCCGAACGATCCGCAGACCGACATCTACGACGACACCGCCTGGACCATGGGCGAGCTGGCCAACGTTGAAGTCATTCGCGTGACTGATCCAAAGGTGCTGGAGGCCGCGATGGAACGTGTCAGCGGCGAGGCGCATTCGCCGGGAGGCGTCAACAGCAGCGGCAGTATTTATCTGATCAATCACAACGCAGACAATACGCTGGCGACGCTGCGCTATCGTTTGAAAGACGTTGCGATGGAAGCGGCCGAAGAATCGTTCGAAGCCGGCGGCCGTAAATTCAATCGCGGCTCTTTCATTATCCGCAAAGCCCCGGCGGACGAATTGCAGCGCGTCGCAAACGATCTCGGGATCCCCGTGCTGGCCGTGGCAACGGCGCCGACTGTGAAAACGCATCCAGTGAAGGCTGCGCGGATCGCCGTCATGCACACCTGGTTAAGCACGCAGGACGAAGGTTGGTGGCGAGTAGCTTTCGATCAATTGCAGGTGCCGTTCGCCTACATCAGCACGCAGGACGCAGCCCAGGATGCGGACCTGAGAAGAAAATACGACGTCATCGTCTTTGCTCCCGTCGGCCGTGGCTCAGCCGCAATCATCAACGGCCTGCCGATGTACGGGAACGCTTTGCCGTGGAAGCCGACGACGCTGACACCAAATCTTGGAAAGACCGACGAGACGGACGACATGCGGCCGGGCCTGGGTTGGACCGGGCTGATCAACCTGCAGAAGTTTATCCAGAACGGCGGCGTTCTAATCACCGCGATGGACACTTCCGATTTCGCGGTTTCAGCAAACCTTACCCCCGGCGTCTCCACTGGCCGGGCAAACCGTCTGCGCGCCATCGGCGATATCCTGCGCATGAAGGCGGTTGACTCCGCCAGTCCGATTGCCTATGGCTACGGTGATTCGCTGGCGATGTATTGCTCGAACGGGCCGATCTTCAACCTCAGCGACACCGTTTTCGGCGGCGGCGGCCGACGCGGCGGCGGTGGACAACCACGCACGACGGGACGCGGTACGCCGGACGATCCGGATACAGTTCAGGGCCGACCGCCGGTTGAAGCTCCCGAAATGCCCAAAGCTGAAGTCTGGCAGGCGCTGCCTTTGACCGACGAGCAACGCCGCAACAACGGCGGCATCATTCCGCCTAACCTGCGCCCACGCGTGGTGCTGCGCTACGCCGATTCGCGCGACTTGTTTGTCTCAGGCCTGCTCGACGGCGGCGACGAAATCGCCCAGCACGCAGCCGTGATCGACGCGCCCTACGGCAACGGCCACGTGGTGCTCTTTTCCACCAACCCGTTCTGGCGCGGCCAGACCAAGGGCAGTTACTTCCTGGTCTTCAACGCGATTTTGAATTTCGATAATTTGAACGCAGGGCGGAAGCCGGATGAGAAGTAGGAGGTGTGGGTTCGGTCGACACGGTTACTGGGTGGAGTAATGCACTGGCCGCGAGGCTCAGTGGCCTGAAACCGCATTCGCAATTCAGAGCGGGCTCAGAGACTGATCGACCAGCTGTTGCAGACGTGATTGCGCCCAGCCTCAAGACGCGCGGTTTAGTCTCAAGCTATGACCGGCCCGTTATTTGTCTAGCCAACGAGCCGTGAAACCGACGAGAGCTTTGTCGAGGCTTCTACAGTTTTGGGGACTAATTTCTGGGCTCTCTTGTTTCGAACCTTGTCGTAGCCGTAGTTCCTGACGAAGTCGTACTCTGCCAGGAGTTCTCTGGATCGCGAATCGTAGACCTTATCCCTGATAAGTTGGATTAGTTTCGTATAGGGTCGCACCTCATCACCTCTGAGTTGCTCGGCAATGCGCACCTCTCCTCCCCGTTTTGAAACTCGCAAGACAATTACTTCACCGTTTTCCTTGGTAACCACCGCACAATCCAATTGGGAAATTCGCCGGCGCAGCCACCGCAGCGGAATCTTGCGCGAACGGCGCAAAGGACGCCAATTCGTCCAACGCGGGTAGCAGCCAAGCGCTTCCTTTTCTTGAGGTTCCAATTTTTCCAGCAGCGCGAAAATTTCCTTTCGCTGGAGAAACGAGAGAGGAATCTTACAGTCTCTATGCATGTGTGCCAGACACCTGCCATAGTGATTCTCATCCACCAGTTCTGCCCTCGCGCTCCTGTATTCCCTGTTTGAGAAGAACAGCAGAGTTCGTTCGAGCTCAAAATCGTCTCGCTCCAATTTTCGGTTCAGCAGTTTCGCGAGGTACACCTGAATGGTGGGATCAAACCATTCTGCCAAAGGTATGATGCTAAGGCCGTAATAGTTTTGGGCGTGATCCAGAGTATCCTGGAGCCTTGCCAGCGCACCCTCATCAATTCGATTTCTTGTTTCCTTCTTGATCAGGAAATACATTATTACGGCGTAAGAAAGAAATACGCCCGAGAAGAAGCCTAACCAGCGCGTATCTCCGCCAAAAAGTGGATCGCTAAGTCGCTCGATGATCAGACCCACAGCGAGAGGAATAAACAGGTGATAGAGTGAATGCCTCGTCAGTTTATTTATCAGAATGCGCCACAAAGACATGTCGTACCTCCTAAAATCCAATTGACGCGGAATCAAGCTTCAAGAGCAGACTGAAGCCTGGAACCCGAAATCAAGCACCCGGAGATGAACGCTCATGACTGGAAACGAGAGGGATGCGGCAATTGAGTCGCAGGCTCTGGGACCAGCCTGACTAACCGAGTCGACTTGAAATTCAATAATTGACTTGCGAGGTGCGCGAATGATAGTAGAACTCTTCCCCGGCGTCAATATGAAAAGCGTAAACATATGAAAAGCGTAAACCGTGGCTCGCAGAATACCCACAGCGAACGGAGAGAATCCAGAAGCGTCTTATTCCCCTGCTGTCCTTTTTACTTTTATTGAATTCGGGGCTTTTCCCCCAAAGCCGAAACACCTCCGATCAAGTGAAGACGGCTACCATCGCCGAAAAAACCACCAGCATGGAAAAATTCCCCGGCTACTTCCCTCTCTCCCGGCTACTTCCCTCTCTATTGGGACGCCAAAGCCGGCAAAGTCTGGCTCGAGATTGATAAATGGAATTCTGAGTTTCTCTATGTCGCATCCTTACCCGCCGGCATTGGTTCAAACGATATCGCTTTGGATCGAGGTCAGCTTGGTCGAAGCTTCGTCGTCCGTTTTGAACGTACCGGACCAAAGGTGCTGCTGATCGCTTCCAACTATGGATTTCGCGCCAATAGCGATGATGTCGATGAAAGGCGCGCGGTGAAGGAGGCCTTCGCTGAATCGACTCTATAGGGATTTTGAAGTCGCCGCGGAAGAAGGCGGGCGGGCGCTGGTCGACGCCACCAGTTTTTACTTGCGCGACGCGCATCAGGTTCCGGGCGCGCTGCAGCGCAGTCAACAGGGAAACTTTCGTTTGGACCCGACACGCTGTGCTGTGTATCTCGCGAACACAAAAAATTTTCCTAAGAATACGGAAGTCGAGACCACGCTCACATTCACCAGTGAAGGAGAGCCGGGACCTTGGGTGCGACAGGTGACGCCGCTGCCCCAGGCCATCACCGTTCGCGAGCACATCTCGTTTGTGGAGTTGCCGCCAACTGGCAACCTCCCGACGGTCAGCCGATTGGCATGGATTGGTGGAATCGCGCGGACCGAGATTGGTGCGATTGGCGTTAGCGGAGCCACACTCCGGCGCTCCTTCTTAAGTATTAAACTATTAAACCTATCTTCCGGGAGGTGAGTTTCCTGGTTGCGCCCGAATGGCAGAAGGTGTATTAAGAGCCCGTCGCACTCCTCGCATTTCCCTAAACCTTTTGTTTGCCATAGGAGTCTCACAATGAAACACACGATGATAGGCCTCGCGCTCTTAGTCTTAATTCTTGCCGGTTTCAATCTAGCTTGTAACCCTAAATCCGATACCAGCCAGGCACCCACTCCGACCCCGAGGGTGGAATCTTTGTCTTCGCCCTCTAGTACCCCAACCCCCAACCAACCCGGGTCCGGTAATCTAGTTGACGCCACTGCCACAGGGGATATTGGTTATGAGCTGACCGGATACGAACTCGGTGACTCAACAAAAATGAATCTAAAGGTACGAAACAAAACGGAGCGAGTTTGGGAAGTTAAGGTTGAGGTCGGGACCAAGCTTGAGCCCAGTGAAAGCGGCGTCCAGCAAATGGTTGTCACTAAGGAGGTCGACGTCCACCTTGAACCGCACGATGAAAAGAGGTTGGAACTCGAGGTGGATTGTCTGGATATCAGCAAGGCGGCGCCGTCGCGCACGAATACCAAGTGGCGCCTCGAAAGCTCAAACAATCTAAGTCAGTTTATCCGTTGCGCAAGTGAAGCTGCCACCGATCTAAAAGCACGTGGCGAACTGGACGAAGACGAGAGGCGCGGAGTGATCCAACTAGCGTTGTGGCAGGCGCGGGGCGCAACCCATGATCAATGGGTCAAGTTTTACGAGGATTATCAGAATTTGAGCCCGGCCGACGCTGAACAAGCAATTGAAGAAACTCAGCCGATAGCAAAAAAGATAATCAGTCGCTGTCCATCGCTGTGAACTAAACACGCCGGCCCTGGCAGATCGCGATTGGTGCGATAGGAATTTGAATTTGGAGTGCGCTGACTTGTCGGCGGTTTGGGTAGCCGCGACCAGTCGCCGCACTCCAAAACCCGCCCGTGCTATTATCTTTCGCTGCTCAAGCACATTTTCGATCATGACCCTCTACGACGAATTCCAGTGGCGTGGAATGCTCCACGAAGCCACGCCCGACTTACAAAAGATCCTCGGCGAAGAAAAGCTGACGGCTTACATTGGCTTTGATCCTTCGGCGGCAAGTCTGCATGTCGGATCGCTTTTGCCGGTGATGGGTCTGGCGCGGTTACAGAAATTCGGGCACACCCCGATTGCTATCGCGGGCGGCGGCACCGGACTGATCGGCGATCCCAGCGGCAAGACCAAGGAGCGCCAGCTCCTGACCGCCCAGCAGGTCGAGGAAAATCTGGCCGGTATTAAGGCGCAGCTCGCGCGCTTTCTCGATTTTGACGCCTCGCCTAATCCGGCGCGCATCATTAACAACGCCGACTGGCTCGCTCCAATTTCGATGATGGAGTTCCTCCGCGACGTCGGAAAGTACTTCACCGTGAACAACCTCCTCTCCAAAGAAGCTATTAAGCGCCGGCTGGAAACGGAAGAAGGCATTTCCTTTACTGAGTTCAGCTATCCGTTATTGCAAGCCTACGATTACCTGGTTCTGCATGATCGGCATGGCTGCACCCTGCAGTTGGGCGGCAGCGATCAATGGGGCAACATCGTCGCCGGGATCGATCTGATTCGCCGTTTGCGAAGCGCGCGCGCGCACGGTCTGGTGTTTCCGCTCGTAACCACCTCGGCAGGAGTCAAATTCGGCAAAACCGAAGCCGGCGCGGTTTGGTTAGATCCCAACCTGACTTCGCCATACCGCTTCTATCAGTTCTGGCTGAACACAGATGACCGCGATGCGATCACTTATCTCAAATTCTTTACCTGGCTGTCGCAGGAAGAGATTGCGGAGTTAGCGGAGAGTCTTAAGTTAGCGCCGGAGAAGCGCCATGCTCAAAGAGAGTTGGCGCGCCACGTGACTGCTTTGGTTCATGGCGAAACCGAGCTTGAGAAAGCTCTGCGCGCTTCCGAGGTTCTCTTCGGCAAAGAGATCGAAGGCCTGACCGTCCAGGAGTTGTTCGATATCTTCGCAGACGTGCCTTCGACGAATCTGGAAAAATCAAAGCTGGAAGGTTTTACTCTTACCGATGCTTTAGTGATCTCCGGTTTGGCGCCCTCCAAAGGCGAGGCCAGACGGTTGGTCCAGGGCGGCGGCGTAGCCGTAAACAATCGTTGCGCAAACGATCCACGGCAAACCATTTCTGATTCAGACTTAATCGATGGTCAGGTTCTGGTCTTGCGTAAGGGCGCGAAGAACTATCACCTGCTTAGGATCGTGGGAAACTGATCAGGACTTTCGCGTTGGAAGATCTAAACGCAAAAGGACGCGGAGTTTTGCGCACAGGGACGCAGAGAATTTCTTAGCGTTCCTTTGCGATTATCTTTGCGCCCTTTGCGTTTCAGTTCTTCCGAGAGAGAGATTCCCTCTGCGGTCGCAGACTGATGATGTCGGCTTCTTCGATTTCGTACTTCCCTTCGTCCTTAAGGTCGCGACCTCGCGCCTTCCGCCAAGCCAATAAACGCTTATTCAGCGGCGCCATGGCGACCGACAACAGCGGCATCAGGACAAGGTAGATAACAAAGAATGGAATGTTGTGAGGCGTCTTAACGTGAAAGAAGCCCGTGGCCAGAACAATCAGCAGTGCCAGTACCGAACAGACGCTTGCGAGAGTGCTCTTTCTCATGCGGCAACCCTAAGTGGCAAGTCGTTCGCGGATGTAAACAGGCAGGTCGCTGACCTTGACGCGCTCCTGCTCCCAGGTGTCGCGGTCGCGCACGGTAACGGCTTCGTCTTCCAGCGATTGATGATCGACCGTGACGCAGAAGGGCGTTCCAATCTCGTCCTGCCGCGCGTACAACTTTCCAATCCCGCCGGTGTCATCGTAAACCGCGCGCACCGTGGGTTGCAGTGAACGCTTGATGGCTTTGGCCATGCCGACGATCTCAGGCTTGTTTTTGGCCAGGGGCAGCACGGCCACTTTTATCGGCGCCATCGAATGATGAAGCTTTAAGATCACGCGGGTCTCGCCCTTGTCGTTGGTTTTTTCCGTGTACGCATCCATCAGGAGCGCGAGCACCGTGCGATTAACTCCGGCCGCTGGTTCGATCACGTAAGGATAGAATCGCTGTTTGGCTTGCTCGTCAAAGTATGACAGGTCCTCTGTCGAATCCGGATTGAGGCGTTTCCCTTCCGCGTCCTCCGGCTTTTTCGAATGCGTTCGCAGATCGAAGTCGGTGCGATTGGCAATCCCCATCAGCTCGTCCCAACTGCGTTCCTGGTCCTCGCGTTCCGGAAAAAATCGATACTGAATGTCGACCGTGCGCTTGGCGTAATGCGCCAGCTCTTCTTTCGGTTGTTCGTAAAGACGCAGGTTGTCTGGCAAGATGCCGATGTTGATGAACCATTGATGACAGGCATCGATCCATTCCTGATGCGCCTGTTCGTCCTCGCCCGGGCGCACGAAATACTCCATCTCCATCTGTTCGAACTCGCGCGTCCGAAAAATGAAGTTGCCTGGCGTAACTTCATTGCGAAACGACTTGCCGATTTGCGCAACGCCGAACGGCAACTTGCGCCGGCTGGTGTTGAGCACGTTATGAAAATTGATGAAGATCCCCTGAGCAGTTTCAGGACGCAGGTAGACGACCGCATCCGGATCGTCTTCAGCCGTTGCCCCAACATGAGTTTGAAACATCAGGTTAAAAGGGCGAGGTTCGGTCAGGTTCTTTGAACCACAACTGGGACACTTACCGTCCTCGAGCTTATCGGCGCGCAGACGTGTCTGGCATTCGCGGCAATCCACCAGTGGATCGGTAAACGTCTCTTCGTGGCCGGAATATTTCCAAACTCGGCGATTGAGGATGATGGAAGAGTCGAGTCCCTCGATATCGTCGCGTTCGTAAACCATCCAGCGCCACCATGCCTGCCGCACGTTGTTGGCAAGTTCGACGCCGAGCGGACCGTAATCCCAGGCGCTGCCGAGCCCTCCATAAATCTCTGAAGATGGATAAACAAAGCCACGCCGTTTGGCCAAAGATACAATCGTTTCAATACTTGGTGCTGACACTTTAGTTTCGGAAGCCGATTCGTGAATCGAAATTAAGAGAGCGGGATAGGAGTGTAGCAGGCGAGGCTGGGCAGTTCAAAAGCGTATACGGGTCAGTACCGGCTGATGGAGCGCGGACATCCTGGCCAGCGTGCGCAGCACGCTCAGCCGGATCGACTACGTTCAACGGCTGTTCGCGCTTCGCGCTCAGGCGGACAGGATGTCCGCACTCCATTAAACGCTCCAAAAACAAAAGCGCGACCGACTCAATTGAATCGGCCGCGCTTTCTTCCCCCTTGAACTTCCTTGAACGGTAACGACGATTGCGGGCGAGTCTGATCAGGCTTGCGGGCTGCTGATAAATCCTGCGAGGCTCCCCCTAGCCTCTGCAGGCCGTCTATCAGCAGCCCTGCCTCTTTAGCTCTTCGACTCTGTGGTAACTCCGTTCCCCCGAAAGAGCTACCATCCTTCAGATGTAAAGCACCTCCCCCAAAGCGCCTTGCAACTGTTGTCTCCGAGCCTGACCCAACCGAATTGCTTTCTACCCTTATGCCCTATTGCTTTTTGCGATCTGAACTTTAGCAATGAGTGTGCCATTGTGTTGCCTCGCCCGCAGTCCAACCCAACGGTTCTAATTTCTTCAATAAAATTCGGAGTTCGCAATTCCACGGCGCGAGTTGATGGTGCGAACCTTGGTGCGAGCTTCAAGAGAACTTGTAATTCTTCAATACAGGAAGATTGCAATTCTGAATCAAAACCGCTCGCAGGAATTTCAGTTGACGGATTAGTGTCAGAAGCCCGACCGTGAGGGAGGGCCACTAAGAACAGGGGGACCTTATCTCTGAAAACAGACAAGTGCCTTGGCGTGCCCTTGCTTACGCGCGGGCTTCTGACACGTGTGGATCTAAAAGTTTTCGGGACGAAAAGGACGGGAGTAGAGTTCGCGATAGAGCCAACCCAGGACGCGAATCTCAGCCGTGCACAGAGTTTCCAGCCAACAATTAAAGAGGAAATCGCTCCGAGTAGTTGCGGCAGGAATTTTTTCCGCTTCACCAACTACCGATTTGGCAGCGCTCATGTCGAGATCGTATGCGGCGGAAACGTCTTCGGTGGCTTTCGAAGCCCGCTCGAGCGCGTTCAATAACTGAGCAATCCAGGCGTGCAGTTCCCTTTCTGTGGGGTTGTGGGCAACTGATTGGAGGATGCCAATAGCGAGGCGGTCTTCCGCTCGATTGAAGTTAAAGACATCTTCGCCCGCGAGCCGGCTTTGTTCCTGCTTCCATTGAAACAGCTCCTCGACTTTAGCGTGCTTGACGATACCCACCCGCTGGTCATAGTCGAGAAACCACTGAATAACGTCTGGCAACGAATCATAATCCACCCCGCCGAATTGATCGCGGAGAAGGGCGGGCTCCGTTGCGCCTGAAGCCGTGGCCGCGGACTGGTTAGAATCTGACTCTGCACTTTTTTGATTCATATGATTGCCTACAAAAATTCCATGGCTGCGCAAACACCACGTTCTCGTTGCTGGGAGCGCGGACGTCTCGTCCGCACCCGGCGATAGCGGGAAAGGATTTGTCCCCGAAGGGCTGACTTTGCCGCGCGGGCGGACGGGACGTCCGCGCTCCCAGCAATCAGTTAGTGCTGATCTCCAGCGTGAATGCAGCCCGCGCCTCTCCCACTCGGTCACCTCGTCGATTCCTGATGATGGCCGGCGCGTACGAGGACAGTGCCGCCAGCTCGTTCGCGGCCAGGACGTTCAATTGTCGCAGGGCCTCGATAACCGCCGGAGGCCTGGCCCGATGGTCGTCGCCGTCTTCGATCTTGAGCGCCAGCCCGAGTCCGTTGGGCCATTCGGCGCAAGGCAGAACTCCAACGGTATAGACGCCTTCAGCTCCAATTTTAGAAATCAGGCGACCGTTGCCGGCCTTGATTAGTTCGGTATCCAAACGATCCCTGGTGCCGCCCACCATCTCGGGAAAATCAATCATCGCTTTAATGATGCGCTGGCTTGCAGCGCGCGTGGCGGCGTCGAAATCCTCGGGCGGAGCGACCAGCCGCACATACATCAGCGCCATAGCCCGCACGGGAATCCCAAAGACTGGAGCGCCACACCCGTCGACACCGAAGACGATCTGAGCAAGCGGAACATCTGAATACTGAGACACTGTGTTTGCAATGGCCTGCTGCACGGGATGACCGAGTTCGTCGTAGCTTTCTACCGGCGCGCCGAGATGTCGCGCCAACGCCAGCATGGCTGCGTGCTTTCCCGAACAATTGTTTTGCAGCACGCTCGGCGATGTTTGATTTCGCGCCAACTCGCGCGCGACTTCCGCGCTAAACGGTTCATGTACGCCGCACTTCAGAGACGTTTCATCCAGACCAATCTTGTCGAGCATCGATCGGACCGTATCGACGTGAATTGGCTCGCCGCTATGCGACCCACAAGCAATCGCAATTTCCTGCTCAGTGAAAGCAAAGCGATCCGCAGCGCCGGAAACAATGACCGGGAGCGCCTGAAATGGCTTTCCCGAAGATCGCACATAAGTCACAGTTTCAGGCGAACCCAAAGCTGCGATCGTTTGGCCAAGGCTGTCGACTGCTGTTAAGTGTCCCCGATGGCGGGATTCGATAATCGGGCCGCGCCAAACTTCCACCAAAGAGGCCGGCGGCGCGACATCAATCTGTTTGGGCATCGCCGATCATCTTAACTGCTTCGCGGAAAAAAAAGAAAACACAGATACTCAAGAGGGTGGCGCCATGTCTTGAGAGTTTTGGTTCGCTCAAGAAAAAGCGATCCACGAAACCACACGAAACGGACTTAGATCTTCTTCGTGTGATCTCGTGGATCGTCCTATTTTCTTAGCGACAAAAATAGGCTCACTGAGGCATCAAGCAAATCTGGTCTAATCTCGCTTACTTTGACTGGGAAGTGGAGGAGGAAGGTACTAGGACTGGGTTTACTAATCGAGGACGAACGGAGCGAGACTTCGGTCGCTTGCCGCCGAACGACAGCACCGTGAGCTTCACGGCCCGCCGTCCGAATCGAAGCGCTTCACCGGATGTCGGTGTCCAGATATCGATGCGGCGTCCTTTGACTGCGCCGCCGGTGTCCGCCACGACGTATTCTCCGCTGAAAGTCCCGGCGTCAACTCGGACTCTAGTGCCGAGGGGTAGTACGGATGTGTCGGCGGCGATCAACCCACGGCTGACAGGCTTGCCGCTGGCAGTCCGCCCGCGCAGGCTATAGGCCGTGGCCATGTAAGTCTCCGGCGCAAGCTCAAAATCGTCTTTACTCTCAGAAGACACCACCGTCTCTAAAGGCGCGGAGGGCCCGACGATTGCCGCCTCAGTTTGGGCGTCAGGAGTTACGGACCGAGATCTGGTTTGCTGATTTGAACCTTGAACCTGCGTGGCGGTCTGAAGCGGCTTCGGGTCCTGGGTGTAGTTCTTTGCGTAGGAAATTGCGGAAAAAGCGAGAAGCACACTTACGGCGCTTCCAAGGGCAGTGGATTTCATGAATCGGGTTTCTCCTATCCGATGTTGTTTGCCTGCTTTTCAGAGACGGTGCGCGCGAGTTACTTATTGCTCGTAACTCGACCCTCGGCTCTAGGAGACTGAAGGTAGTCAGCCGAAGTTAGAGGGCTCAAATCCTAAGGCGCATCGCTGAAAAGACCAAAGAAAGATAAGTAAACCTAACGGGTTCACTCGTCGAACTGAGGGAGGCTAGCACAGGGAGTTTGAGGGTGTCTACCGGTCGATCTCGCCCAAACTGTATTGATTTCCGGCCATATTTTGGCCTTTGGAAACGATACACGGGCTCCCACGTCCTGACTTTATAAGAGCTTCAAGGGACGACCCAGAGTCGGAAGGAGCGTGTCTATCAGGTCACAATGACTCTAATTTTTCTTAACCTTTTTCAAGGTTGGCGTACTTTTCGATGAGCTTCTTCTGTCCATAACCCGGAAAGCTGACGGTGAATTTCGTTTGGTCCCCAGTGCCCTCGCGGCGCAGGACCAGGCCGCGGCCATACTTGGCATGGCGGACGTAAGACCCGGGCACGATGTCGGCGGCCGGAGCGCGGACATCCTTGTCCGCACTGAGCACTGAACGCGAACCTTGTCGTTCGCTTCCGGGACTTGCGGGTGTCGACCGGCTGGCTAAATCTGCCTTGGAGGATCCGCGGCTGTGGGCCGCCCCGCCGCCCGTCCCATACCCGCCCATTTTCGCGGCCCGCTTGCGGAAATACTCTTCGATCGACTCGACGCTGTCATAAGTCTTGCCGGGAAACTTTGCCCCGGGGCGCCGCGCGCTCAAACGATCGGAACCACCAGACTCTGAAAGCCTGGCCGCAGGCTGTGAAGATTCGTCGTACTCATATTGAAGAGAACCAGCGGCTTGCTCCAGAGTTTTCGAGCTGCGAGCGAATGACAACCAGGATCTGCCACGCGAAATATCGTCGATTAGTTCAAGCGGCATTTCGTTCAGGAACTGCGAAGGCTCTGACGCCAGCTCTTCGCCATAGACGCGTCGCTTCACGGCGTGAGTCACGTACAGGTACTTCTCAGCACGGGTCATCGCCACATAAGCCAGGCGCCGCTCTTCTTCGATGTCGGAAGCATCGCTCAGCGAACGCGAGTGGGGAAACAGGCCGTCTTCCAGACCGACGATGAAGACCAGAGGGAACTCGAGGCCTTTCGCCGAGTGCGCGGTCATCAACGTCACAGGGACGTCGCTCTTATACTGATCTGTGTCCGCGACCAAAGCGGAGTGATCGATAAAATCCCGCAAGCCCTCGGCGCCCTGCTCGTCGTAATCGACCGCAGCGTTTACCAGTTCCTGCAAATTTTCCAAACGGGCTTCGGCCTCTTCGTTGTTCTCGGCCTTTAAAGAATTTTCGTAACCGGTATCGAGGATGGCGGCTTTAACCAAATCCGAAACTGGAGAAGCCGATTCGACGGTCTGCGCAGCGGAACCCTCCCTGACGGTCGGGCTGGTGCCCCGCGGTTCGACTCCGTCGCGTTCATCCGCGCGGGAAATTGTGCGCTGGGCTTGAGCTGCCAGGCCTTTGATGATCTTTTGAAAGTTCGCGAGTGCGGCGCCGGCCCGCGGCGAAAGTCGACGTTCGTCCGCGAGTAGATCATCGATCGCTTCCCAATACGAAACACCCAGCTCCCGGGCTCGCAGATCGATCTCGTCAAGAGTCATCTTGCCGATGCCGCGTGTTGGCGTATTGATGACGCGCTGCAGGGCGATCGAATCGTTCGGGTTCAGCGCGAGCTTTAGGTAGGCGATGATGTCGCGCACTTCCATTCGCTCGTAAAACGAAAACCCGCCCACGATGTTGTATGACAGGCCCGCTCGGCGCATTGCTTCTTCAAACACGCGTGATTGCGAGTTGGTGCGATAGAGCACGGCCGCGCGAATGTCCCTGTCGTTGCGCAGGTGTTCCTGAATCTTGCCCGAGACAAAACGTGCTTCGGATTCCGCATCCATCGCCTGGTAGTAGCGAATCTTTTCGCCCGCAGGGTTCTGGGTCCACAGTGCTTTTTCTTTCCGCTCGACGTTGTGACGAATGACCCCGCTCGCAACGTCCAGGATGTTCTGCGTCGAACGATAATTCTCTTCCAGACGGATCACTTTCGCTGAAGGAAAATGCTCTTCAAACTTCAAGATGTTGGTAATATCGGCGCCGCGCCAGCGATAGATCGACTGATCCGGATCGCCGACTACGCAAATGTTCTGCTGCTTTTGGGTGAGCAAACGAATCAGAGCGAATTGCAGAGAGTTAGTGTCCTGATACTCATCTACCAGCAGATAACGAAACTGATCGTTATAGCGACTGCGGACCTCCGTTACATCGCGGAGCAAGCGGACCGCTTTGATCAGCAAGTCGTCAAAGTCGAGCGCGTTGTTCTTCTGCAAACGCTCTTCGTATTGCTGAAAGACGCGCGCAATCGAAGCACGGCGTTCATCCGCGAACTGCGCCCGCGCGGTGAAAGCCTCGGCGTCTTCACCACGATTCTTGGCTGCGCTGATCGCCGACTGCACCGAACGCGGAGCCAACTGCTTGTCATCCAGACCAAGGTCGCGCAGGCAGTTTCTGGTCAGCCGAACGGCGTCGTCCTGATCGTAAATTGTGAATGAGCGGGTATAGCCCGCCTGTAGGGCTTCGATGTCTCGCCTCAGAATCCGCACGCACAAACTGTGAAAGGTGGAGATCAGCGGCGCACTGCCGAGCTCGAGTCCTTCCAGAAGTTTGCTGACGCGATTGCGCATCTCTTCGGCGGCCTTGTTGGTAAAAGTCACGGCGAGGATGTTGCGCGGCCAAACACCGCGCTCCGCAATGATGTAAGCGATCCGATGCGCAATTACTCGCGTCTTGCCGGAACCTGCGCCGGCCAGAATCAGCAGCGGCCCGTCGCTTGAGGCAACTGCTTCGCGTTGTGGTTCGTTGAGTTGAGAAAGAAAATCCAAGACTTATCCTTTACGTTTGAAGAACTGCACGGCGCGCTCGTGTTTTTTGGCGGCTGCAAGCGTCTCGAACGTGCCGAGGTTTCGACGCTTCCCTGTCTTTGGATTTTTCTTGCGGGAGTAGAGACGATACTTACCCGACTTCAGCTTTCTGATCACCGCGCTGCTGTCCTCACGTTTGCTTACAGTTCATTTAAGCACGAGAGGGTGGAGTTTGAAAGTTACTAAGTTGTTGCGGCGCTAGTACCAGCGACGGGGAGTGTTGCATGGCAAAGGTGTCAGGCCCGAAGGGCCGCCATTCAATAGCCCCGACCGTCAGGTCGGGGTGACAGCCGTCAACAAAAACAATTGAGGCCCGAAGGGCCGGCACGCAAGGAAAACCTGTCGTCCTTCGGACCTCGCCATTCATTTCGAACATTCCCAACCACGACCTGACGGTCGTGGCTATTGCATGCCGGCCCTTCGGGCCTAACCCCTCGCTCAAACTGTGGGAACACTCTTCGCGATTCTACTTCCCCCCAGCACGTCGCAGTTCCTCAAACAACTCCGCCAGATCATTCAGTTGATAATTTGCATTCAGCCCGCTTGGATTCGGCAGCACCCAGACACGCGCCTCGCCGATACCTTCAGCTTGTTCACCGATCACGGCTTTGGGTTGGGCGAACGCCGAGCGATAGGCGCCGACGCCGAGGACTGCGACAATGCGCGGGCGGTAACGTAGCACTTTCGCTCTTAAAGATCTTCCGCCTCTGATGAAGTCATCTCGGTTCAGCTCTGCCGCTGTCGCGGTAGCTCGGGCCACGACATTTGTAACTCCGAGGCCCGCCCCCAGGAGTTCGCGTTCTGCAAATGGCGACAACAAGCGATCGGTAAATCCCGAAGCGTGAAGCGCCGGCCAAAAGCGATTACCCGGCCGAGCAAAATGATGCCCCACGGCGGCGGTGTAAAGTCCCGGATTGATGCCGCAGAAAAGCACTCGCAGCCCGGGCGCGATCACGTCGGGAACGGTTTTGCCCTCGGCCTCGATTAGCTGTTGCTTCGTCGGCTTGAAAGGCTGTGGATTTCTAATAAGCTGGCTGGTGCTCATGAGTTGCTCATAGACTAAAAGGCAAACGCAACGAAGGCAAAGCCGGTGATGAGATCAATACCAGGAGCGGTAATGGAGCGCGGAGCGCGAACAGCGTTGAAGGAAGAAATGCGGGTGAGCGTGCTGCGCACGCTGGCGGACAGGATGTCCGCGCTCCATCAGCGCCCGGTACTGAGTACCAATAGTCGAGATTGATATGGCAACCAGGAAACGGCCCACACCAAAGAAACCCCGAGCGCATTCGGACAAAAGCGTTCAAGCCGGCCTTTGCTCAACTGCCCGCGCCGCCCGCATGCCTGAGATCATTCACCCGATGCTGGCCACGCTGGTTGACGAGCCCTTTTCAGATCCTGAATGGATCTTCGAGACGAAGTGGGACGGCTTTCGTTCGATCTGTTTTGTTAAGAACGGAAAGTCGCGGTTCGTTTCGCGTAGTCAGATCGAGATGACTCCGCAGTACCCCGAACTCGCCGGCGTCGCTGAACAGCTTGATGCCGAGGAAGCAATCCTCGACGGTGAGATCGTCGCGCTCGACAAGGACGGCATGCCGCGATTTCAACTTTTGCAGCCGCGGGTCGGACGCAAGAGCGGAATCGAAGCACTGCGCGGCCAGGGTCACATCGTCTACTACGTCTTCGATTGTCTCTACGTCGACGGCTGCGATCTGACATCATGCCCCGTTGTCGAACGCAAAGAAGTGCTGGAAAGAATTCTGAAGCCGGCCAACTTTATCAAACTGTCTGAGCACATCGTCGGCGATGGCAAAGCCTTCTTCAAACAGATCGAGAAGTTTGAGTTGGAAGGCATGATCGCCAAACGAGCCGCTAGTCCTTACGTACCGCGGCGCAGCCGCGACTGGTTAAAGGTCAAGACCGTGAAACGATCGGAAGTAGTGATTGGAGGCTACACCCAACCGCGCGGATCGCGATCGCATTTTGGGGCGTTGGTGGTGGGACTCTATCGCGGCCAGGACTTGCACTATGTCGCGCACGTCGGCGGTGGATTCAATCAGCGCAGTCTGGCAGAGATTTACAAGCTGATGCTGCCGTTGAAAACAAAAGCGAGTCCTTTCGTCGATGCTCCGAAAACTAATGAGCCGGTGCAATGGATCAAGCCAAAGCTGGTAGGTGAAGTGAAGTTCTCAGAGTGGACCGCAGAGCACCGCCTCAGGCATCCGGTCTTTATCGGTCTGCGCGAAGACAAGAAACCCGAGGATTGCCGGTTCGAGCTTGAACGCGATACCGACAAGGTCGTGCACAAGCGCGGTCGTAAGCGCTGAAATTGGATTTGCGTCTCTTTGCGCCTTGGCGCCTTTGCGTGAGACTTCTTATTTAATTCACGCAAAGGCGCAAAGACGCTAAGAAATATTAGGATTTTAAGAGTTTTGGCCTAGGCGTTGGGTCGCATCAAGCCACGGAAGATTCCCTGGATCTCGACCCGCGAGGCATGCACCCTGAGGGGTTCCAGCTGCGAGTTCGCAGGTCTCAGTTCCACTTCATCGCCGAAGCGGAACAAGCGCTTCAGGGTCGCGCGAGCGCGATCGATCAGGGCCACCACGATTTCGCCGTCGCGGGCGTCGGTGCGGTTTTCGATGAGCGCGATATCGCCGTCACAGATGTGCTCGTCAATCATCGAATCGCCTTTGACGCGCAGGGCGTAAATGCGTTCGGGACGCACGCGGCCAAACAGGAAGCGCGGCACACAGATCATTTCGATGTCTTCAATCGCATCGATCGGAACACCGGCGGCGATGCGGCCGAGCAAAGCAACTTCACAAACTGCGTCCGCCGCGACTTCTTCAACCTTGACCGCGAGGGTAAATCGTCCGGGTTGGTGATCGCGTTTGATCAGACCGCGCTTTTCCAGCGCCGAGATATGTTTCGCAATCGTCGCTTTGGAACTAACTCCAAAGTAACGCGCGATCTGTGCATAAGAGGGTTCGTGTCCGTGCTTCGCCAGAAAGCGGGTGATGTAATCGAGAACTTCCTTCTGACGTTGAGTACGTGGCAGCATTTGATTTTCAGTCTTGAGGACGATTCGAATTCTAGTCGCGCAAATCTAAATGGTCAAGCGATCTGTGTTGTAAGCAGTGATTCAGTTTTTGTTTAGAGTTCAACCTTCAGGTTGCCAAGCCCCAGACGCAAGCTGAAGCTCGAACTCTAAACCAGAGCCAGGCGCATACTCGGTCATACTTCTGCCTGGGTCATGCCGAGAAGCTCAAATCAAACTCCGATGCAGATTTCTTTTTCAGTAACCCTAGCCGCAAAGAAATCTATTTGACTAAGCTCGGCTGATCGGATAAATGTTCTCGCCCTGACAAGAGGGTTCAGTAACTGAGGGTGTAACCGGCTTGACTGTTCGGGCGTTCTTACGTTTGTAATCGTTTCTTCAATAGTTCGCTACCTGCTGTTTCTTTACCACAAATCGATTGAAAGGAAGTTTCCCCAAATGAAAGAGAAGTGTCGTTCTGCTCGCGACCTGGGCGGGCTTTTGGTTGTAATCTGCGCACTGCTGTTCGGGACAATGGCTTTGGGGGCGTTGGGAGCGTTGGGCGCGCACGCGCAAAACCCAACTCCTTCTCCGTCTCCGGCCGCCGCTCAAAGTCCCGCGCCGTCGCAAAGCGCGACCCCCACTCCAATTCCGAGTCCCACGCCGACGCCGATTAATTGGTCGACCGATCCCATGCTGAAGCGTTTCGTTTGGCGCGGCATTGGTCCCGCCAGCATGGGTGGACGCATTGACGACATCGCCGTGGTCGACAGCAATCCATACATTTATTACGTGGGCTTTGCGACTGGCGGGGTCTGGAAGACTACCAATAACGGCACAACCTTCACTCCGGTTTTCGATACTTACTCGACAGCTTCTATTGGGGACATCGCTGTGGCGCCGTCGAACCCGGACATCGTCTGGGTCGGCACCGGCGAGCCGAACAACCGGCAAAGTTCCAGCTTCGGCGACGGGATTTATAAATCGACGGATGCCGGCAAGACCTTTGCGAAAATGGGTCTCGAAAAGTCGCAGACCATTGCCCGCATTGTCATCGATCCAAGGGATCCGAACACGGTTTATGTCGCCGTACTCGGGCATCTCTTCGGGCCGAACAAGGAACGCGGAGTTTACAAAACAACCGACGGCGGGAAGACCTGGAACAACGTTAAGTTCATCAACGAGGACACGGGCTTTACCGATCTGGTGATGGACGCGTCCGACAGCAAGACCCTCTATGCGGCTTCTTATCAGCGACGCAGAACTTCATGGGGCTTCAATGGCGGCGGACCGGGTTCTGGAATCTGGAAGACCACCGACGCGGGAAAGACCTGGACCAAACTGCAGGGCAATGGTTTGCCTGAAGGCTTGTTGGGACGAATTGGAATTGACGTCTCGCGATCGAATCCGAACGTGCTCTATGCGCAGATGGAAGTTGGAGCGAGTGTGGGAACCGGTGGTGAAGAGCAAGCTCCTCCAGGTGGCGCCAGCCCCAGTCCGACACCGACGGCGACCGCCTCGCCCGTGCCGACCGCGAGTCCGGCCGCATCGCCGACACCCACTCCTCTTGATCCGAAAAAACCCGGCGTCTGGCGATCAGATGACAAGGGCAAGACGTGGCGCGTGGTGGCTACTTGCTTTAACGCGGGCGGCTGTCCCGAAAATAATCGTTCGATGTATTACAGCCAGCTTCGGATCGATCCCAGCAATCCGGAAAATGTTTTCGTCGGCGGCCTGAACTTTAGTAAGTCAACGGACGGTGGGAAGAAGTTCGTCTCGCTGCAGCCCGGAATCGCGCATAGCGATCATCACGCGATTTGGATTGATCCGAAGAACGGCAATCACATTCTGATCGGCAACGATGGCGGTCTTGATGTCAGTTACGATCAAGGCGCCACCTGGGAATTCATTAACACAATTCCCGCGGCCCAGTTTTATGCGATCGCTGCCGACATGCGTAAACCGTATTACGTCTATGGCGGTTTGCAGGACAACGGATCGTGGGGCGGACCCAGCCAGACGCGCAGCGGCGCGGGCATCACTAACGCGGATTGGTTCCGCACCGGCGGCGGCGACGGCTTCTACTCGCAGGCCGATCCGAACGATCCGAACATCATCTATTCAGAATCTCAGAACGGTTCCATGCAGCGGATCGACATGCGTACCGGTCGAAGTGTCAGCATTCGACCGCGCGCAGCCGCGCGTCGTGGCGCTGGTGGTGCTGGTGGCGGCGGTCGTCGGCCCGCAGGAGCCGCGGGTCAACCCGGTGCGTCGCCTTCCCCCACACCTGAGGATCCACAGGCGGCGCTGGCGGCATTCGCTGCCCAACAGGGATTCGGTGGGTTCGGCGGAGGGGCTACGTCCAACATCGTTCCCGCGCCATCGCCGGGCCAACAGTTCCGCTTTTATTGGAACACGCCAATCGTTATGTCGCCGCACAACTCGCGGATTCTATACGTCGGCGGCGACAGGTTCTTTAAGTCACTCGATCGCGGCGACACCTGGACCGCTTCCGCCGATCTGACCAAGCACGTCGATCGCAATACGCTTTCAATCATGGGCGTCAAAGGCACCGAACCGATGGCTTCCAAGCACGATGGTTACACCGGCTTTAGTTACATCGTAACTATCGCTGAATCTCCAGTCGTACCGGGAATCTTGTGGGTCGGCACCGACGACGGAAATGTTCAGCTGAGCAAAGACGGCGGCGTCGAATGGACTAACGTCTCTAAGAATATTTCGGGCATCGGCGAGATGTATCACATCAACCGCGTCGAGCCTTCGCACTTTGACGCAGCCACCTGTTACATAGCGGTCGACGGTCACAGGTTTGACGATCTGAAGCCGTACTTGTTCGTCACTCGCGATTACGGCGCGACCTGGAGTTCGGTCGTCGGCAATCTGCCGAGTTGGGGCACAGTCAATGTCGCTCGTGAAGACCCGAAGAATAAGGACCTGCTCTACGCCGGCACAGAGTTTGGTCTCTACATATCAGTCGATGGCGGCCGCGAGTGGAAGGCGTTCATGTCGGGACTCCCGACGGTGCGCGTGGATGATATTCTGGTCCATCCCCGCGAGAACGATTTGATCATCGGCACGCATGGGCGCGGCATTTACATCCTCGACGACATCAGTCCGCTGCAACAACTGACTTCAGCGAAGGTCCTGGACAAGGATGTATTTCTTTTTGACGTCCGGCCCGGAACCCAATGGTTGAATGACGTGCGGCTGAACCGTTACAGCGGCGGCGCGAAACTATTTCGCGGAAACAATCCGGCGCCGGGCACTGCGATCAGTTATTACCTGAAAGCCATGCCCACCACCGACGTCAAGATCACCATCTCTGACTATGCCGGCAAAGTGATTCGCAACATCGTCGGCACTAAAGAAATCGGCATCAATCGTATTCAATGGAACCTGCGCGGCGATCCTCCGCCCCGGCCTGCCAACCTGCCCGGGTTCGGCGGCGGCGGTGGTGGCGGAGGCGGCGGCTTTGGCGGCTTCTTCAACATCGGTCCCGCGATTGACCCGGGAACTTATTTCCTGAAGTTGTCGGTTAACGGCAAGGACTATACGACGAAGATCGTGATTGAAATCGATCCGGGAATATAATCCCGGTGAATCAAGGGAGGTAGGTACAGTAGTGTCTTGTTTGGTTTAGTGCTCTTTCCGATCCCAGAAATGCGATCCACGAAATCACACGAAAGCGAACTAACGAAACCATTTCAGCTTCGTGTATTTCGTGGATCGCCTTGTCGGGTTGGCTTTAATTTCAAATAAGGCGCTCCCACTTCATTAACAAGCCGCTGCTCGCTCATTCAACCACCCGCGCAATCACGCATTTCAAGTAACGAGTCTCCGGCACTCCCAACAGGACCGGATGGTCGCTCGACTGGCTGCGTCGCTCGACAATCTGGACTCGCCTACGCGCATCCACGGCGGCCTCGGCGATGAGTTCAAGAAATAGGTCCTCGCTCATGTGATAAGAACACGAACAGGTAATCAGCACGCCGCCCGGATTCAGCAGCTTGAGCGCGCGGAGATTGATTTCTTTGTAGCCGCGCGCAGCAGACTTCACCGTCGCCCGGCTCTTGGCGAACGCGGGAGGGTCGAGGACGATCGTATCGAATCGTTCGCCGGCCGACTCCATCTCTCGCAAAGCGTCGAAGACGTTCGCCGTGCGGAATTCAATATTGTGCGTATCGTTCAATTCGGCATTGCGCCCGGCGCCCGCGATTGCCTCCTCGGAAATGTCTATTGCGATGACGCTGTCGCAGGCCGGTGCTATGTGCAAAGCAAAACCCCCGTTGAAGGTGAAGCAATCCAGCGCCCGGCCATGCGCCACCTTGCGCGCGGCCAGGTAGTTCTCTCGCTGATCCAAAAACGCTCCGGTCTTTTGGCCGCCGAGCGGCGACACGATGAAGCGCACACCATGCTGGTTGATCTCGATTTCACCGGCCGCTTCGCCATAGAGCAAACCTGATTGCAGCTCGAGTCCTTCGAACTGTCTGACGCGCGCATCGTTGCGTTCGACAATTGCGCGCGGATGGAATTCTTCCGTCAACACGTCCGTCAGCAGGCTCTTTAGTTTTTCCGTTCCCTGGGAGAGCGTCTGCATTACCAGCACTTCGTCATAGAGATCGACAATCAGAGACGGCAGCAGGTCGCCTTCGGAATAAACCAAACGGTAAGCATTCGTCTCGCGCGCGACGACCTCGCGACTGGCGGCGCACCGGCGCAGACGCGCGCGCCACCATTCACGATCGATCTCCTCTTCATGGGTGGTGAGAAAGCGCAGGGTGATCTCTGACCGATCGCTGTAAAAGGCTTGCCCGACAAAATTTCCCGCGTCATCAACCGTGCGCACGATGGCCCCGCCGGCTGCATCGCCTGGATCGCGCACGTCGCTGCGATAGACCCACAGGTGCCCCTGACGAATGCGTTTGGCGCCGCGGGTTGAGATCTTTATTTGGGGCATGACGGATCTGAAGTTAGCACAAAGGGAGCGCCGACATCTTGTCGGCGGTGCGCGGGCATCCTACCCGCATTCAATCACCGGCAGGGATGCCTGCGCTCCCATTAGCACTTGACCGCAGGCCGTTTGCGCGTGAAAATTGCGCAGCACCCGATAACTCTGCGGTTCTTAGGCGCACTTGCTTCCAACACCCCGAGCTTAATGATCTCCGCTGCTGAAGTGATCCACGCTCCGAGCCAGACTGAAAGCGCCACCACGCTACGCACCCTCGTCGAATTGGTCCGCCGCATCATGCACGCGGACGTTGTCAGCGTCGTTCATTTCTCTCTGACCGAAGAAACGATCACCTGGAAAGCTGCCAGCGGTCTGCGTGCCCACGTAATCGACGACGCGCATTCGCTGGTGCTGCCGCTGACAAATGAACTCTTTCGACGTTCGATCACTGCGAATAAAACTGTGATCCTGGAAGGCATTGGTCTGCGCCCGGAGCTTTCCGCCGCCGGATTTCCCGTTCATACAGCCGAAGGCATTCGCGACATGGCCCTGACGCCGCTCAGATCGCGAGGTGAGGTTCTGGGCGCGCTGGTCGCCGGCTATCGCTCGCCCCATCCCTTTAGCGAAGAAGAAACACGGCTGCTCGAAGACCTGGCGGAAATGGCCTCACTCGCTATGGAAAACACTCGGCTGCTGGAGACCGTGGGCGCAGCCGAAAAAATATGGGAACAGACTTTCGATGCGATTGGCGAAGGTATCATCGTGCATGACTCGGGCATGCGCATCGTTCGGTGCAATGCTCTGGCCGCCGAAATGATGAACCTCCAGCCGGCCGAAGTGATTGGGCTTTCGTTTAGAGATGCGTTCGGACTTTTGTTTGGCAAGCGCGCGGCGGATTATTATCTCGCTGAAGTTCGTGGTCCGGCTTCTGCTTTTGAAGTGCAAACGGAACACGAACGACGCTTTCTCGTTTCCATCTTTCCCATTTTGAAACCCGACGGCGAGTCGGTGAGCGTCGTCACCTGGAACGACGTGACCCGCATGTCGGAAATGCAGGAGCAGTTAGCCCGCACGCGCAGGCTGGCCAGCGTGGGCCAGTTGGCTGCCGGCGTTGCGCATGAAATCAATAATCCGCTGGCGGCGATCACTACCTGTGCTGAGGCAACTATGCGCGACATGCGCCGGACCAGCGAAATTCAGGAGATGGCCGACGCTCATCAATGGACTTACTACCTGGAAGAAATCGTGCGCCAGTCTCTGCGTTGTAAAGAGATCACTCGCGGCCTTCTGGATCTGACGCATCAGCGAAAAGCCCGGCGCGTCATGACCAATGTCAATGTGATTGCCACACAGTGCGCCAAGGCGGCAGTGCAACGGGCCGGCTCGGGCGTGGAATTTCAGATCAATCTCGACGAGAACCTCGGCGAAGTCGCCACCGATGTATCCCTGGTGCGGCAGATCCTGGACAACCTGCTTAGCAACGCCATTGATGCTTTGAACGATGGCCAGGGAAAAGTCGGTCTTTCAACCAGCCGTGATAGTGATCGAATCGTAATTGAAGTTTCCGATACCGGCGCGGGAATTCCCGTTGAGCTGATGTCGAGGATTTTTGATCCTTTCTTCAGCACCAAAGGGCCGGGCAAAGGTTACGGGCTGGGCCTGGCCATCAGCTTGTCGCTGGCTGAGTCTCTCAGCGGCGCGCTGACCGTGGAATCGAAAGCCGGCGCCGGCAGCCGCTTTCGACTCTGGATCCCCCGACGCGGTCCTGAAGAATGAGTCGCTTAGAGTTTAGCGCGTCAATTGCTGGGAGCGCGGACGTCCCGTCCGCATCCCGGCGAGGCGAGGTCAGTACCACCTGCGTGAGCGGGTGGTACTAAGAGTCACCGCGTTTGTCGAGCTTTGACCCACCCGCTCACGCGGGTGGTACTGACTTCATTTTGTAGATGCTCGCCAAATAGAAAGATGAATCGAAAAATCCGAGTTCTGGTCGTCGATGACGACAACCTCTTGCGCAAACTCGTTGCCGATCAACTGGCGCGGGCCGAGTTTGACGCCGTGCCCGCTGGCAGCGGCAAAGAAGCCGTCGATATCCTGCGCGAGACGGATTATGATGTGGTCCTGCTCGACATCATGATGCCCGATCTCTCCGGCCTCGAGGCCCTGCGTCAAATTCGCCAGTTTGACGATCCACCTGAAGTCGTCATGCTCACCGCCGATACTTCCCTGACCACCGGAGTCGAGGCGATGCGTCACGGCGCTTATGACTACCTGACCAAGCCCGCCACGCTCGACGAAATGGAAACAGTTATTCGCAAGGCTGACGAAAAGCGGCGGCTGCTCAAGCAGAACGCATCGCTGCGATCAGTCGCGCGGCCAGCTGTCGGCGTTGACGAAGTTTTGCCAATAGTCTGTGAGAACCCAGTCATGGCGGGACTGGTGGCCCAGGGAAAGACGGCCGCGCGTACTGATTCGACCGTGCTGCTTACCGGCGAATCAGGGACCGGCAAAGATGTGCTGGCACGCTACATTCATTCGCAGAGCACGCGCCAGAACATGCCGCTGATTACCGTCAATTGCGGAGCCCTGCCCGAGACGCTTTTTGAATCAGAGTTCTTTGGCCACGAACGTGGCGCTTTCACCGGCGCCAGCTCATTACGGCGCGGTTTGCTGGAAGCCGCGGATGGATCGACGCTGTTTCTTGATGAGATCGGCGACCTGCCCCTGGTGATGCAGGTCAAGCTCCTGCATTTTCTCGAGCAGGGCCGTTTTCGTCGCGTGGGATCGACGCGCGACCAAAACGCCGACGTGCGCGTGATCGCCGCGACCAATCGAAATCTGCCGGAGGAGGTTGAGCGCCAGCGGTTTCGCGCGGATCTCTTCTACCGGCTGAACGTAGTTTCCTTGCATGTCCCGCCTTTGCGCGATCGGCCCGAAGACATTCCGGCACTCATGGAATATTTTCTGGACATCTACCGCAAGCGTTTCGTTCGTCCCCGGCTTGATCTGTCCGAAGAGGTTCGTCGGCGCCTCTTCGCCTACTCCTGGCCGGGCAACGTGCGCGAGTTGCGCAACTGCCTCGAACGCGCAGCCGCGATCTCTCAGAGCGATACCATCGAAGTTAGTCAAATCCCTTTCCTCAACTCAGAATCCAGCCCAGTCGTTGTCAGCAGTTCGGCTCAGGCTGTGTCTGCTGCCCCGCAAACAGTTCCGGTTACTCTGGAAGAACTCGAAAGGGAACACATCCTGCGCGTACTCAACGAGAGCGATGGCAACCGCGAACGCACGGCGGCTATTCTCGGCATCTCTTCACGGACCCTGTATCGCAAGCTGCGCGAGTACGAAACCCAGACCACCTCCGGCGAATTGGCCACCGACGGTTGAGACGAGCACCGAAGACCCACCAAACGTTAGAGCTCAAACCAGGCTGAGAGGCCAGGGCGCGCGCAAATCGGGATACGAAGGATTGAGTCAGCACGCACGCAGTGGCGAGTTTCAGCTGCGTCCAAACTGCGAGCCTCAGCGAAATCCCAGCAAGAATCATTACTAGACTGGGGTGCTAGTATTCCCTCACGCTTTCTACAGACTTGATGGAGACTTCGAACCGTTCCGAGGCGGTAAAAGCGTGCGGGAAACAGTCGCGTCAAAGAATGGTATTCCAATTCGTCTTAACAACGAGCGCTGGGCCCATATTGTCGAGGAGCACAGCGAGATGGCCGGACTGCGCATGCGTGTACTGGAGACTGTTGCCGCACCCGACCGCGTTTTCGCAGGCGGTGATCAGGCCCTCCTGGCAGTTAGAGAGTTGGAAGTGGGCAAATACATTGTCGTGGTGTATCGTGAAGCACCAAGTGATGGATTTGTAATTACCGGGTTCCTCACCCGCCGTATCCGTTGGCTGGAAAGAAGGAAGCAGTTATGGCCATAGCGAACATTGAAGAATATCTGAAGCTGGTCCCAACGCTCAGAGAGGCGCCGAGTCATTTGCTCTGGTCCTCATATGATCCCGAGGCTGACACGCTCTACATCAATTTCAAGAAACCAAGCCATGCCACCGACAGCGAACTCACGGATGATGATGTGATTGTGCGTTACGAGGATGGAGAGGTGGTCGGCTTGACGATCCTACACGCTAGCAAGCGTTGAACACAGGGCTCCGCGTGCGCAGATTGCTCTCCTCGACATGACATTCTGTCAGGCCACTGACAAAACGTCACCGGCTTTGTCATCCATTTCCTTAGTCCCTGCCTCTTGCGCAAATCCTTATCTAACTCAAGCAAGTGTCTTCACGCGTTTGCTTTAACCCGAACTCGGCAACCTTGACTCGCGGCGGCACGGCGATTGTAAAGTGAGTTCGCCTGATTGTCTCCGCCCAGCTGCGGAAGATCCAGGAAACCCGACCAGGCAATAAATTCTAGAACAAGGAATGGGAAGAAGTTTCGCGCAGAGTTCCATGCTGAACCTGCGCATACGCGATCCTCAACTTGCCCGAAACGCCAGGAGGCGAAAAAACTGATGATGAAGTCAAAGAAAAGATTTAGCCCGCTCGCGATGGCCGTGTTGACCTTGATGGTTGCCGGCGCTGCCGGGTTTGCGCAGAGACATCTGATCGCAGCCAGCGCAGCGCGTCTTATCAACCGCCCGGAAGTTAAGATTCAGCTTTCGGCGGCGGTCGAGCGTGACTCGGCCCTGGTGCCTCTGGACAAAGCTACGGTGGTAAATCCGGGTGAGATCCTGGATTGGACCATCGTGTCTGAGAACAGCGGCAACGGCGCGGCGCACGATTACAAAGCCGTCGGTCACATTCCCGTCGGCACAACCTTTGTTGCTGACAGTGCCAAAGCTGACGGCGCCAAACCCGCCTACAGTATCGATAACGGTAAATCCTATTCGGCGCAGCCAATGATCGAAGTGAAGCAGGCCGATGGATCCGTCAAGCAAGTGCCGGCTCCTGCTTCCATGTACACAGAGATTCGCTATGAGTGGGCCGACCCGCTGGCCCAGGGCGGAAAACTCTCTGCTTCGTACAAAGTGCGAGTTAAGTAAATCAGCGGTTGGCGCCTTCTCAGAAGACAACAGCCTGAAGGTTGAACTCTCTACACTCACCAAAACATCCCTGCCCCCTTCCCAGAATGAGGACTGATATGAAGAACCCCCTTGTCATAAATCGAACATCGGTGACGACCGGCACGATCCTTCGCCTGTTGATTGCCCTGGCGATCGCTTTTGCGCTCTCCACCCCAGCCACGGCACAGACGCCCGGCGGCACAACCATCTCCAACCAGGCCAGCGCGTCATATACGGACGGCACGAACACCTACAACACCGTGTCGAATACGGTGACCGTAATTGTTTCGAAGGTTGCCGGTTTGGCGATAACGCCCGACGGCGCCAGCAATCCAACGGTGGTTGCCGGACAAACCGCCGTGCTGTTCAACTTCACCTTGACCAACACCGGGAACTTCACCGACAAGGTGCATTTTGTACCCGGCAGTGCTCACCTCGGCGGGACCGCATCGGCGACGATCACGCGCACCTTCATAGACCTGGACAGTAGCGGAACTATCAACACCGGCGACACTGATATTACTAACGCGACGGCGGATTCAGCAGACGTTGCTCAGAACGGATCGATTCACGTTTTGGTAGAAGTAACCGTTGGCGCCGGCGCCACAGCCGGCCAAAGTGTTCAGGTCCTGCTCGGCGACGCGAGCGGTTCCAGTCCGTTCGACAACCAACCGATAACTACGCCTAACACAAATGAAGTGCGAACTGTCTCCACAGGTTTCGTTGGCGGCCAAAGCGAAGCGCGCGGCGACATCTCCGCGAGTGTAGTGAACGACGCGTTATTGCAGCTGACGCTTACCGATGCTCCCGCAGGGTCCGTCGACCTCGGCGCCGACATCACCTACACCTGGACGGTCACGAATAACGGACTGCGTCCCGCTACTGGCGTGACGCTGAACGGCTCGCCGCAGCTTTACATAATTGTGCCGATTCCGAATAGAACAGTTTTGAAGTCAGGGCAGACATTCCCTGGCGGCACGCTTTATGCCAACAAGTTGGTCAGTCCGCTGACGACTGCGCCGTTATCCGCGACCTGGAGCACTACGCCCCCGTCGCCGCTTTCTGACACGTCGCGCATCGCCTTTCCTATCGGCGGGTCGTTGGCCGGCGGCGGCGCTTCGACCTTACCGACCAACATGATCGTAACTGTAAATACAGGCATCGATGCCTCAGTGCCGATCGACGAAATTGGCGATGTATTCGGCCAAAACAGCCTGAGCCAGATAATCACTGACCAGTCTGGCGATAACACGTCGAACAACGGCGACAGCAACGCCAACTTCAACGAAACCTATGCCCCTGCACCCGGTCACGGTGTCATTCAGCAAAAGTCCTTGAAGAAGGTTGGCGCGGTCCTGGTCGGTCCCAGTGGTGCGCCTAGCGCCGTAGGGCCCACCGACACTAACGACGATTACAGCAACAAGAGCGTCAACACCGGTATTGCCACCATACCGCCGGGCGGCGCAACCAACGCTCCGGGTACACTCATCTACGTCAATACGATTCAGAACACGGGTAACACCAGTGATACGTTCACCATTGATGCGCCCACAGTACCAGCCGGCTTCACAGTCGACGTATCGACCAACGGCGGCGCCAGCTATACCACTGTGTCGGGTGGTGGTTCGGTTTCGCTGGCTATTGCTTTCGCTTCTTCAGGGAATATCAACGTCCGCATCCTCGCGCCGTTGGGTCAAACGGTTCTGACAGGATACGACACGGTCATTCGTGCGACCTCCGTAGCGACCCCGGCATCATTCAACAAGACCATCGATCGCCTGTACACCGGGTTCATACGTTTGGACAAGGCATCCTCGGTGGCTAACGCGACCGGCGTCGGCGCGGCAACGGATCCGGTTCCGGGTGCGGTCGTGACCTACACCGTTACCTACACGAACGTCTCCACCTCGAACGGCGATGCCAACTGCGTTAAGTTGACGGCCAACAATCTGGTCATCACTGAAGACGGACTGGCTGCGCCAAATAACTGGGGGACGTACACGACCAACAGCGGATCGCCCAGCGATTCGGGTTCGGGCACAGTTGCCACCGTCAGCGCGACCAAGTACACCGACACCATCGCTTCAGTCGCGGCCGCCGCTTCGGGAGTGTTCACCTTCAAACGTTCTATTAACTAAGAACGTCTGACAAGTGGCACGGGCTCCAGTCTGTGAGTGAATGGCGACATTGCCCGTTCGCCCTCACAGCCTGGAGCTTCCCACTTTTTCCGGTCTTCCTTCCCACCAAACCAAAACGTGAAACCTCAACTCAAAAACCTGGTAGTCGTGGCGGGCTTGATTGCGTTCCTGCTGGGAGCATCAGCCGATGTTCGCGTCCTGGGAGACACCACCGGCGCCGGCACCGTTATTGTCAGTCGCGCCGAGGCGGTTTACCGCGACGAAGCCGGCGAGAGCTTCAGCACTGTCTCGCCAACCGTCACGATTACTATTTCAACGGTGGCAGGGATCGCAGTCACGCCCGACGAAACTGCGCCATCGGAAACGATCGCACCCCGCGAGCGTGTCACGCGGATTTTTCGTGTCTGCAACACGGGCAACAATGCAGACACATTCAAGCTGATTCGCGCCGATGTCACCGCGCCGGCGACCCTCAACTCGCTTTACTTCGACAACGACGGCAGCGGAACGCTGACCGACGGCGATGCCCTGGTTCAGCTCAATGAATCCGTTTCGCCGCAGCTGCCGCCAGGCGGTTGCCTTGGCATACTCGCGGTAATCGACACCAACGATACTGCGGCGCAGAGTCAGCTCACCATAAACCTCGTAGCGCGCTCGAACACGTTGAATGCGGTTAACGGCCGCGGCGAAGACGCCGGCATGATTATCAATACGGTCGGCATTGGACCGCGACTCACTGACCCTGACAATGCCAACCTTCCGCCTGTCAATCTGATCAACGGAAAGGGCCAGGCAGTCATTGATGTCGGCGCTGCGATCACAGTATCGATCGCTTTCAAAAACACCGGCGACACCGCCGCGCGGGGCGTCGTGATTACTCAAGCGCTGCCCAGTGGCGTTGAATATGTTCCTGATTCGCTGCAAACCCCCGAACTGAAAGTCTCAGCCAAAGATAACAGCGCGCAGCCTTCTGCACTCAGCAATAACGTCGTCATCCGCTTGCTTCGGATTGAGCCCGGCGAAGTTGTACGTCTTTCGTTTCGCCTGCGCATAACCGGAAAGTTTTCAAGCGGGAGCGGTTTGGTGAGCAGCGCCGTGATTACCGCCGACAATCTGGCGCCGCTGAAAACCGGCAGTTCCATTATCGTGATCAATCCGTTCGGGCTTGTCTTCGCCGGTCGGGCCGGCAGTTCGGCGCCCATCGCCGGGGCGCGGGTCGAGATTGCTTCCGATCAAAACGGCGAAAACTTTGTGCGCCTGCCTGCCGACGCCGGATTTGCTCCCAATGAGAAAAACGAAAACCCTTTCTCCAGCGACGCCCAGGGACATTTCAGTTTCGCGGTGGGTCCCGAAACAATCGGCAACGAGAATTCAGCGGCCGTGTACTTCCTCAAGGTCACTGCCCAGGGTTGCATCACACGCATGTTACAGCTGGGCCTGCGTCCAACTCACGCTGGACTCTTTTCACTTACTGTTCATGCAGCGGACAGCCAACCGTTGGCGGTGGCCGGCGGATTCGATCTGGTCCGCGAAGATGTGCGGATGGACGATCTGGCCGCGCTGGTTTTGAACGTCCCCATGTTCGAGCCCGCGGGATTGCAGATTCTGAAGTCCGCCGATCGCTCCCGTGCTGAGATTGGCGATACGATCACCTACCGCGTTGAGGTGCACAATCCGACTGCCGCTGATCTGAGCGAGGTGGTTGTCAAAGATCTTTTGCCGGCATCTTTTCATTACGCCAACGGATCGGCGCTGCTCAGTGTCGGCGCCGCTTCCGAAGCGTTGATCGAGCCGGAAACCCTGGGCAACGAACTACTGTTCCGGATCAGCGGAATCCCTCACGGCGCGACCGCGCGGATCTTGTATCGCGTCCGCGTGGGGGCAAACGCTCGTGAAGGCGACCAGGAAAACCTGGCAACCGCTTTCGCTGTCTTCCCTTCGGGAGAACACATTCAAAGTGCGCCGGCGCGAGCGGTGGTCTATGTATCCGCGGGAGTTTTTTCCACGCGCCAGGTTCTGGTTGGGCGAGTCTTTGTCGACACTAACGGCAACGGACAGTTTGACGAAAGTGATCGCCCGGTTCCCGGCGTCCGGCTTTATCTAAGCAACGGTCAATCAGTGATTACGGATTCGGCTGGGCTCTATAACTTCCCGTCGCTCGGCGATGGGCCACAGGTGATCTCGCTGGATCCTGTCAGCGTACCGAAGCATTATGCTTTGACCGATGGTGGTCGCATCTCCGGTAAGAGCTGGGCGCGTCTACTGCGTACGCCAATCGGCGGCGGCGCGCTGCTGCGTCAGAACTTTGCGCTCGTCGATACCCATAAGCTGAGTTCAACGAGCGCGGGGAATTTAGCGGAAGAAGTACCGACGCAGAGTTCGCCGTCTTCCAGCAAGACAAGCGAAGCGACTGGGTCCGCGAAGCCGGCGCCAACACCTGTTTCGGGATCAACGGCAAAGGCCCGGACGCATCCCTTCACTTCGCCCGGCACTTATGAGATGACCGCCACCGAAACAGTTTCAGCGGTCGCGCCCGGTGAAGTGCTGATCCTCTCGCCGGCGCCGAATTCAGTTTCCCTGTCCGCTGCCATGCAAGCCGAAGTTCGCGTGGCTTTGAATTGGACTGTAAAGCTGGAAGTGAACGGCGAGCAGGTTTCAGAGCAGAACATCGGCGTGCGCAAGTTGGACCACAAGAACCAGGTGTCGACCTTCACCTTCGTCGGACTCAACTTGAAGCCAGGCCCGAATCGAGTTCGCTGCACGGCAGTCAGCGCGGAAGGAGCAACCGGTCGTACCGCGGAGATCGTAGTCGTGGGCCGTGGTCCTGCGCGTCGTCTCCAAATTGTTTCGGAAAAATCTGAAATTCAATCCGGTGGCAGCGACTCAACGATCGTGCGCGTCAAGGCTTTCGATCAATGGGGCAATCCCGCGCTCGATGGACAAGTTGGCGTTGAGACCTCGCTGGGCCAGTTGATGAGATCGAATGACAAAACCGAGCAGTCGGAAGCACAACTCTCAAGCCTGCGATCATCGCTATCCACTCCGTCGACGAACCAGGAAAGCCAGACCGGCGGACAGGTCGTAGTCCAGCTTGAGGGCGGCGAGGCATTGCTAAAGCTAACCAGCTCCGGCACGCCCGGCGAAGCCCGTTTGCATGCGGAGACCGGATCGATTGAAGCCAACGAACAGGTGCGCGTAACCTCGGAAATGCGCCCGACGATTCTGGTTGGCTTTGCTGAGATGAGTTTTGGCAAGGGGATTCCCGAAGTCGGATTAAGGGGCGAGCAAGGCCAGTTCCGGCGCCGTCTGAGCTTCTTCTACAGCGGCCAGATTCCCGGGAACAACATGCTGACGCTTTCCTACGATTCGCAGCGGCCGATCAATCGCACCGCCGGCCGCGATCGAATATTCCAGATGGATCCACTCGATCGGGTGTATCCGTTGTTTGGCGATTCTTCGACGCGCTACGAAGCGGCCCAGTCAAACTCAAAGCTCTATGCTCGTATCGATCACAAACGGTCATATGCGATGTTCGGAGACTTTGAAGCAGACATGGAAGCTCCGCTCGCCGGCTATTCACGCAAGCTCACCGGCGTCAAACTCCATCTGGAAAACTCGCAGGGAGATTCTGTTACTGTGACCGGCGCGCGGCCGGACACTGCGTTTGCGCGCGATGTTTTCCCGGCCGGGTCGCTGGGGATTTTGCAGCTTTCCAACGGCGAGATTTTGCCTGGCTCGGAAACCGTCGTCCTCGAAATTCGCGACCGGCGCAATCCGGAGGTGATCACTTCGCGGGAGACGTTGGCGCGGTCGGTTGACTACAACCTCGACGCGGCTACGGGCCGCATGTTCTTCATGCGTTACATTTCGACTTTCGACAGCGCGCTGAATCTGACCCAGGTGGTCGTGACTTACGAACATCGCGCAGCCGGCATGAACTCGGGGGTCTACACTGCCCGCGCGCGAAAGAATTTCAAGGGCATCGGACTTAAGCTCGGTCTGTCGGCCGTGCTGCAAAAGCAAACCGACCAGCGAGACTTTCTTCTGGGGGGCTTTGATGCCGAGAAGACGCTCCCGCGAGGTGGTTCTCTGCAACTTGCCTGGGCCGGAAGTCAGGGCGAAGTAATGGGAAGCGGTAACGGCTTGGGGACGGATGATACGAAACATGACGGCATGGCCTATCAGCTGACGCTGAACCAGCCGTTGCCGTTCTATGGCTCGACCTTACGGGCCCGCTATCTGAATGCATCGGCCGGCTTCTTCAATCCATTCGGCGGAACTGTAACGCCGGGCTCGCGACGCGGCGAAGTAACTTTGGAAATTAAGCCGCGGGCCAACTCGACCCTGCATTTCGGTGTTACTACGGAAAGCAATCATACGGCGAATGTCGACAATGGGCGGCTGACTTTCTCGGCGGCGTGGGACCAGATTCTAAACGAGCGCATCAAGTTTCATCTCGGTTTTGATCATCGGGCTTTCACTGATGACCTCAATAGCACGCGGACTGATTCGAATCTGATCACCGCGGGCGCCGATGTGCAAGTCACCGATAAGCTTCAATTCTCAGTCAAGCGCGAGCAGAATCTGAACGCTGCCGATCCCACCTATCCGACGCAGACGACGCTTGGTGCGACTTACCAAATCAACGCGCTGACCAAGATATTCTTCACGCAAAGACTGGCGGCTGCGCCTATCAAACCGATTGGTGATTATTCGGGCACCGGCTTTGCCGCGGTTTCTTCAAAGCGCGAAACCGCCTTTGGGGTCGAAACGCGCTTTGGCAAATACACGTCGATGACCGGGCGCTATCAACTCGAAAATGGAATCAACGGCACGGACAGCTTCGCGGTCATTGGTCTGCAGGATCGTCTGCCGTTAACCAAGCAGCTTTCGCTCGATCTCGGCTTCGAACGCGGTTTTCATCTGACGGGTCCGAATAAAAGCTTTAACAGCGCAGCGCTTGGTTTCAGCTGGCAGCCAAACTCGGATTTCAGGGCGTCGGCGCGTTACGAGTACCGCGATCGCGATGGCTCCGGACAATTGATTGCCGCGGGCGCCGCCGGAAAACTGCGCGAAGGCATTACTGCGTTATCACGGATTCAATGGTCGCGCGGCGCATCCGGAGGCAAGAGCAACTCGTCGCTCGAAGGATCTGCTGCGCTGGCGATTCGCCCGCTGAAATCCGATCGCTTGGGTGTGCTCTTTAGTTATACCCATCGTTCGTTGATTCAGGATTCGACCTCGGCGACACCAACCAGAGATCGCCTCGACTCGCTTTCAGTCGACGGCTACAACCAGTTGACGAAGCGCCTGGAAATCTACGGACGATTCGCGCTGCGCCTTAGCGCTAACGGCCAGCCGCAGATTCCTTTTGTCTCTACGCTTTCGCTTTTGGCGCAAGCTCGCGCACAGTATCTGGTCACGCGGCGTTTGGATTGGGCAGTTGAAACCCGCCTCCTGTTTCAACCATCATCCAGCACGATGCGCTCAGTGTACGCAACCGAAGCTGGATTTTGGCTGCTCCCCGACATGCGTTTGGGCCTTGGCTATAATTTCACCGCGGCGAAAGAACCTGCGGGTTCACAAGTTCTGCCGACGCGCAGTGGCTTCTACTTCACCATCTCTTCAAAGCTCTCGAACCTGTTCGATCTTTTCGGGACTTCGAAGCACGGTCTGATATCCGAGAGCGAGGTTCGCGACAACGCGACTAAGGCAGTGCAGGAATGAATCATTGCCGAACCGCCATGTTCGCTAAGACCCACGATGCCGCACCTCAAAACTAAACATTGGATCAAACTGGCATTCCTCGTGCTGGTGTGCAGCGTGTGGCATATTCCCGAGGCGCGAGCTGCCACCCGGACCTGGACCGGCGCCACCGACACCGACTGGACCAAGGCCTCGAATTGGGGAGGCACTGCCCCTGTTGCTGCGGACACTGCGAACATTCCCGGCGGCCTGGCCCGCTATCCGACAATCATTACTTCGGTAACGATCGCGACGATCAGCATCAACAGCGCCAGTTCCGGCGCCAGCGTGACGGTGAGTACCGGCGGCACTTTGACTGTGACCACGGCGTTGACCGTAAACGCCAACGGGACGCTGGTCGTTAACGGCGGAACCGTTCTTAGCTCTGTGACTCTGACAGATAACGGCAGCGTAAATATTTCGTCGGGGACAATTCATATGGCGAGCGCATTGGCGACTACACCGACTGCGGCCATTATCATTGGAGTCGGCGATACCTTCACGCAATCCGGCGGAGCCGTTGATGTATTCGACTTCACCACAACTGCCGGAGCCCCCGCCGGAACCTACAATCAGTCCAATGGCACATTCAAGATTTATCGTGACTTTAAAAGCAGTGGCACGTTCAACTCGACCGGCGGCACTATTCAGTTCGCTGCCGCGGGCACTGTTGCTAGCTGGCCAGCCACTACTGGCTCGACGCAGTTCTTCAACGTCCAGCTCGACGTGGATCCGGTGTTCACCAGCAACGCTGCCATCAGTTTTAGCGTGGCCGGCAATTGGACAGCCAACGCCGCGGTGAACATGTCCGCCAAGGCCACCACGGTCACGTTCAACGGCACGGGCGCGCAGACGATTGGCGGCTCGGCTACGACGACGTTCGCCAACGTCACCATCAACAAGAGTTCGGGAACCACGACCCTCGCCCGCTTGGAAACCCTTACCGGCGGCAACCTTTCGATCTCCGCCGGGACCCTCGACCTATCGTCGTTCACAATGAACCGGTCGGCCAGCGGAGGCACGTTGAGCGTTTCAAATGGCGCGACTCTGAAGATTGGTGGAACGAACACTTTCCCAACCAACTATGTGACTCATAGTCTCGGTGCGACCAGCACGGTCGAGTTCGGTGGCGCCGCGCAGACCGTGACCACCGAGTCCTATGGCCATCTGACCTTGAGCGGAAGCGGGATTAAGACGATGCCCGGCAGCGCAATTACCATCGCCGGTAACTTCAGCACGGCGGGCACGGTCTCGGCCACCGCGGCTCAGGCGCTCACCGTGAACGGAAATTTTACGGTGGGGTCAGGCACGACATTCGGCGCTGCCTCCTTTAGCCACGTCGTAAAAGGCAACTTTAGTAACAGCGGTACCTTCAACGCCAGTACCAGCACCTTCACATTCAATGGCGCGAGCACGCAGAGCATCGGCGGCTCGAACTCGACCACGTTCAACTCACTTACGCTCAACAACTCGAACGGAATATCCCTCAGCAGCGTCGACATAACAGTTGGCGGCACGCTCACGTTCACCTCGGGAAAGATTGTTACCGGCAGCAATCTTGTGATCATCCCCGCGAGTGGTACCGTGTCGCGAACCAGTGGTCACGTGGTTGGTAACCTGAAGAAAAACGTAGCAACGGGGGCTACCAGCAGAACCTTCGAAGTTGGCGACGCGAGCAATTACGCCCCGGTCAATATTTCGTTTGCGAGTGTCTCGACCGCCGGCAATCTAACCGTCGTCACGACTAGCGGCGACCATCCGAATGTCGCGAGCTCGACCCTTGTTCCTTCGAAAACAGTGAACCGGTACTGGACCCTGATCAACTCCGGGATAGTCTTCACCAACTATAGTGGCACTTTCAATTTTGTTGGCGGCGATCTTGACGCGGGAGTGAATACCGCTGCACTTATCGTCGCCGAGTATAGCGGCGCAGCGTGGACCTATCCCACGGTAGGCACGCGAACTGGTGCCAGCACGCAGGCGACGGGGCTAACCGCGTTCGGCGATTTTCAACTCGGGGAAGGAGCACCAACCGTTGCTCTAACTAAGACAGTTACCCCTTCTGGTACTCAGTCTCCCGGCACGGATTTGATTTACTCCGTCAGCTTTACTAATTCGGGCGCCGCGATTGCGCAAAGCCTCGTGATCACCGATCCGACTCCGGCAAATACGGATTTCAAAGTCGGGTCAGTCACAACCAACATGGGCACCACCGGACTGACAGTTGCGGTGGCATATTCAAACGACAGCGGAAGCACGTGGACATACAGTCCGGCGAGCGGCGGCGGCGGAGCGGCAGCCGGCTATGACCGAAACGTCACAAACATCCGTTGGACTTTCACCGGCAATCTAAGCCAGACCTCTCCAAACAATTCAGGCAGCGTCGGTTTCACCGCCAGGATTCAGTGACGATGTCGGCCGTCTAATGTGGCGTGCGGCGACTCGTCGCCGGCCACCAGAGCGCTGACAAGTCAGCGCACTCCACAAAGTGCAGTTAGCCCGCGGTAGCGGGCGACCTCGGCGTCCACCATTGGAAGCCTTCAAGCAGCATCGATCTCCCCTTTTGTGCAAAGCCGTGATCACTCAGGGCCGGCACGATCCCGCGATGCATCTTACCGAGCAGTTATAAGATCATCCCGCGTAAAAGGTCCCCGGCAGGGTCAAATCGACGTGACGCCAATTTGCGGAGAGGCTTGCAATTGAAGGCAACCGACTATCAGTCAGACCGTTACAACAATATGAAGAAGTTGCTTGCAATCCGCTAAAGTCGAGGTTAAGCTACGCAACGGCTTGCGCCCTTCCGACAGGTATTATTTGATAGCAGTAGCACTGGGAAGCTCGCACACTAATGGCGTTCTGCCAGTGAGGGAGCTCACCGGCAGAGTGAGCAAATATTTTGTTGCGCAGTACTAACTAATTAGCAGAACTAACTAGTAGAGCGGCAGGAAATTCAAAAGTATATCTGCCGCAAGTTCAGCGAACGCAGCTCTGCCACTTTCCACCCTTGGCGTGGCCAGGCTGGCGGGAGCCGTTGAAGTAAATCCGGGAGTGTCGATGTCTCCAGGAGCGACCGCACATGGAGGGGTCTGGGTTTCCCCCTGCGCACAGGGCGGGGTTTGGGTTTCACCTCCGAAAGCGGATATTGTCAGGACAGAGGTTAGCAACAAGCTAGCGCTTAGGTTTTTTAAGATCTTCATGGTTTCTCCTTAACTTTTCTCTTGGATGGTTCTTTCTTGAAAGTTGGAAAGCAAGGCATGTTTCAGCGGCGGTCATCGGTCTCCGGCAGAGACCGATCAAAAAATCCCCTGATCAGCACGCAATCTTTTTATCAAGTACACAGAAAGGGATGCCTCACATGAATTTACAGTCTCGGCTAGGATCACTTCAAGAACAAAGTCGCGATCTCACATTGCCAGAGCGCGCGGCCCTATGCTGCCACGCGGCCAAACAGCTTGAGAAGACAGGCGAGTACGAAGCAGCCTGCGATGCGCTATCACAGTTTTGGCCAGCGCGGGGCACTTCCGTAAACCTTGACGGCCTCAACGACGAGACCAGAGCCGAAGTAATGCTTCGTATCGGGGCTCTATCAGGATGGTTGGGAAGTGTACGTCAGGCAGACGGCAGTCAGGAGACCGCTAAGAACTTAATCACAAAGAGCATTGAGATATTCAACAGGCTTGGTCAGGCTGAAAGAGTAGCTGAGGCACATGGCGATCTCGCACTGTGCTACTGGCGTGAAGGATCCTATGATGAGGCGCGAATCCACTTAGCAAGCGCCTTGAACAGCCTGGGGAGTGAGCCTAGTGATTTGAGAGCTTGCGTGTTAATTCGCGCTGGCATTATAGAAGTAGATGCACGGCGATTGAGCGAGGCATTGCGACTTTACTCTGAGGCTTCAGATATTGTGGAGCACAGCGCGGATCATGCCCTTAAAGGGACCTTTCACAACAGCTTGGGACTCGCCCTTAGGCGATTAGCCGACGCAGACAACAAAGAAGACTACTTGGATCGGGCCTTAATTGAATACGCGGCGGCCAGTTTTCACTTCGAACAAGCCGGGAATCGTCACTACCACGCCCGGGTGGAGAACAATCTGGGTTATTTGTTCTTTAAGGTCGGACGATATAAGGAAGCCCACACCCATCTCGATCGAGCTCGTCATCTATTCCTCGAACTCAAAGATTTAGAAACGGCAGCTCAAGTCGACGACACGCGTGCCCGTACGCTCCTTGCTGAAGGCCGTACCCGCGAGGCGGAGCGGTTTGCGCGGTCGGCGGTTCAGACGTTGGAGAAGGGTGACGAGCAGGCTCTGTTGGCTGAGGCGCTGACTACCAATGGAATCGCGCTCGCGCGGCTCGGTAATCATGCGCGTTCGAGAGTTTTACTCCAGCGGGCGATCGAAGTTGCTGAACGTGCGGGTGACCTGGAAGGCGCGGGCCGAGCGCACCTTAGTCTTATCGAAGAGATGGGAGAGCAAACGTCTCCAACCGAATTGGCTTCGATCTATCAGTCAGCGGCCAACCTGCTGCAACGCTCTCAAGATCCTTCTGTCGGCAAAAGATTGATCGTGTGCGCCTGGAAGGTAATCGAAGCGTTGGGTGATTCTGACGCCGAGCGAGGGGCTGCCGAGCATTCATGGGAAGGTTTTTCCTTCAAAGATAAAGTCCTCGAGTGCGAACGATCGCTGATCGAGCGGGCGCTGAGAGACTCCAACGGATCGGTTACTCGCGCCGCCCGACTGTTGGGCTTCAGACATCATCAGAGCCTGATCTCTTTAATCAACAGCCGGCACAAGGAACTGCTCAAGACCCGCACGGCGGTGCGAAAGCGACGCCGTCACATCTTTTCCAAACCCCGCAAAATCAAGTACCGGCCGGTCGGCCCTGATCTGGGTGCGTCGCCAATCTCGATCCTGCATGCCGAAGACAGCATGCAGGTTGCCAATCTGGTCAGCGATATGTTTTCAGCCGAAGGATGGCGAATTGAGCTTTGCACGGATGGTGATGCGGCGCTGAGAAAACTCACCAGCGACGAACGGGTGGATCTGTTGCTGCTGGACAACGAACTGCCGGGGGTGAATGGCCTGGATCTGGTAAAGCGCACCCGGAAAATGACCCACCGCCGGCGCACGCCTATCGTGATGCTTTCGGGGAATGATTGTGAGACTGAAGCCTGGCGCGCCGGCGTCGATGCTTTTCTGAAAAAGCCCGCGCAGGTCAATGAACTGCCTTCAACGATAGCTCGACTTCTTAAAGTCGACCTTAGACAGGTGAAATCCTAGGACCGACGGGAGGTGGATCGCGGACAGCCTGTCCGCCAGCGGGCGCAGCCCGCTCATCTTCTCCAAAAGAATCGTCTGGGAAAGTTTTCGCTCTACGCGCGGGCGGACAGGATGTTCGGGCTCCTTAAAAGGCCTCCTCTTTACTCGAGGCAGCCTTAGTCCGGCTCAACTATTCTTTGTTCCTACTGCATCACGAACACATCGTCGCCCACCGGTTGATTCAGCTTCACCTCTTTAACTTTGTATTCAGCAAAGAAGGCGCCCTGGGTCATTTCAAGTCGCTGTGAGAAATTAATCGGAATCAGCACGCCTTCGACTTCCCTGAACTTTAAGTTCTCGGTCCCAAACGTGTAGCCGTTGTAAGGAGTCAGGTATTGCATGACCCGGGCCGTCACCGGATCGATGAAGAAATCCGTCGTGTTACCTTCAGCGTCGACTATGCGAAAGCCCCGGAGTTTTTTCTTGTCCGGAAGTGCCGAGACCGCATAACCCGGCTGGTCATAGTTTTTGAGCACCGGCAAACCGAACTTGCTCGCCGGCGGCATTTGCACGCCGGGCATTGAACTGAAGGACTGCTGACCGTCATAGATCTGTTTGAAATTAAATATCGGACGAGCGTCAATCTCAATGCGAACCTTGTCACCCACCGTCACCATGTAGAACTTGCCGGGAATCGAATTCGTGCTGTTGGGAGCATAGAGATCGGCTGACCCGAAAAGGATCATGCTCTTAAGATTCTTGAATTTGTCGCCGCCCTGCGCGACCAAAGCGGCGCGTGCGAGTTCGAGCGGCGTAGTGTTGGCGGTAATCACCGCCGGCGCCGGAATCGCGCTGGTCGTCGCGCTGGTGGCGCCCTTTGTCCTGGTTGCTTCAGGCCCCTGGGCCAGGGCCGACGAGCCCATCAGAAGTAAAACGAGCGTGGGTGCAAATCTCTTCATAGCGGATGAGTCCTTCCGAGAAGTACTAGCGAGATGGCAGTCTCCTTCTCATACGACCTGCCTCTGCGAAGTTTCAGAAATTAAGTCTCATGTTTACGAAGACGCGCCGGTTGCCGGCGTTAGCGCTGCCGACGCCCCCACCAAAGCCGCCGAAGCTGCCGGCGACACTTACCGGTTGGCCGAACAGCGGCGAAGACAGATTGCCGATCGGTGGTCCAAAGTTAACGTTATTGAAAATGTTCTGCACGAACAGCGAGACCGTCAAATTGTATTTCTTTTCAGTTGAGCCGCCGCCGCCCATTCCCATTCCACCCATTCCCATGCCGCCGGGGCCGCGCACTTCGCCGCCTCCTCCTCCGCCAGCGATCATCACGGGTCCGCGCCCGGTCGGGCCACTTGGACCACGCCCCTGATCCGATCCGCTCTTTTGATTTGAGGCAGCGGCCTTATGCACAGGGACAAAGCCAAAGGTCCGGCTGATGCGTAAATTCGCGGTGAAAGAACCAGTCGCGTGGCCGTAATTTCTCGGGATGATCGCTTCGCCCGGCAATGGCTGCAAGTTGAAGTTGCCAAAGCGGGTGCACTTAATAAACGGTGAAGCGCAATTGGCATTGGCGCCGGCAAAGCTGGGCCGATCGGTAAACTGTCGATCCAGATTTGCGTCGAAGCCCGTCGTGATATTGAAAGGCAGCGCTGAACTGGCCACGATGAAGGGACTGAAAGTGAGCTTCCAAAGCTTCGGGTTATTGTAAGTTCCTAATAGTGAAAAGCGGTGCCGGACATCAAAGCCGCCCCGGCCCCATTCTCCAGAGAGGTCATAGGAGTCTCGGGGAAACAAACCGCCGCCCTGCCCGTCAGTGTCGTTGGTCGTCCTGCTCAAAACATAATTGCCGCTGAGCGAGAACTGCGGGTTGAGCCGGCTATTGAATCCCACGAACATTTGTTCCTGGTTAAAACGGCCGGTCGCTTCGAACTGATAGATTTCACCGCCCGGATTTGGCCGCGTGCCGCCGGGATTAGCCGCGGTAATCGTTCCGGGTATCGGAGCGTTGATATCGCGCGCGCGGATCACGTGCAGGATGCGAATCGCATAGGCACCAACGCTCATGGTGAAATTATGCGGCAGCTGGCGCTCTACCTGAGTCCCAGCAACATAGACCGTGGGCACACGCAGCTGAGGCTGCACCCGCCAAACGGTTTGCTGCAACGGAGAGGCGCCGGCTACAGAAGGTACGCTGCTGATACAGTCGGGCGTGAATGATCCGTCAGCGCAATGGAAAGAGTTGAGAATCGCCAACGTCGCCGCAGGTGTAGGCACCAGCGGGTTAGTCGACTCAGCAAAAGTGAATTGCTGTACGTTTATTCCGTTAAAGCGGTTTGCAGTCAGGGTTGAGCCTTCATTGAAACGGTTGTAGAAGACTCCGGCGCCGGCGCGAATGACGGTCTTTGGCGGGCGCGTACTATTGGCAGCTCCGGGCGACCAGGCCACGGCAAATCTCGGGGCGAATCCAAGCTTAGTGTCGGCGTTGTTTTGAATCTCATAGCGCAAACCAAAATTAAAAGTCAGATTAGGTTTGTAACGCCAATCGTCCTGAATGTAGGGTTCAATATCGTATTGGCTGACAGTTGCCAGGGGATTCCCCTTATTGATGCTGAACTGCGCGGCTCCTCCGCCGGCGGCGCGAATCTCATCCGCGCTCTTTCCCTGTTGCATCAGCTGCAAAGTTCGGCGATACCGCTCGATACTGTCCAGGCCCGTGGCGCCTCCGGTAAAGACCCATTGTCCGCCAAAGTTATTCGGATTGCTCTCAGTCGTGCTGACGCCACGGATCCGCCCACCAAACTTAATGGTGTGCATGCCCTTCTGGATTTGAGTGAAATTCTGCAACTCCCAACGGTTGGTTGTATTGATGAAGTGTCCAACCTGCGAACCGCCCCCAATGAATGCGCCGCTAACGTTCAGCACCGGGATGGTGCTGTTGCCCAACTGCTCTGAGCGATTATGAGAGAACTGAAATCGCGTCTCATTGATCATGGTCGGGTTGAGCACTGCAGTCTCAGTGACCTGAAAAACCTGCGAGGTAAAACTCGCGTCGAATGCGCGTTCAGGTAATGAGAAGCCATTCACGCCGCTGTTCTTTGAAACGCTGTGATTGAAGTTGTATCTGGTTATTAAAGTGTTGCGCGGATTAATTGCGTAATCGATGCGGGGACTGAATCCCGTGAATCTAGTCGGCAACACGACACCCTGGCCGATCTGTACGATGTTGTAAGCGGGATCCAGCAAGGTCGCCCTAACGATACCGTTGTCGTCGACTTCGTTGCGATTGACCTCCAGGAAGAATGAAGCCTTCCCCTTCTTGATGGGTCCGCTAAGATTGCCACCGAATTGCCGAACTTGAAACGGAGTGCGCTTGCTCGAGTTGACTTGGAAGGGGTTACGCGAGTTAAGGCTCTCGTCATTAAAATTAAGCGAAGCGCTGCCACGAAGTTTGTCAGAGCCGGGTCTGGTCAAGATCTCAATGCGGGCAGAAGGTTGATCGTTTTCAGCCGCGAACAGATTTTGATTGATGCGAATTTCGCGAATTGATTCCTTGGGCGGCATGTTGCCGTTGGAAAATCCGTCAATGAAAATTTGACCGCCATTGGGCCCGATCGATGGTCCGGCGAGCGCCTGTAAAGCCGCGGCCAACTCAGCCGGATCGTCCGGCAAAGCGTCGAGATCGCGACCAGATATTACTGTCTGGTTGGCGTTGTTTGACGAGTCCGTACTGAGCGGCGCCTCAGAGTTGATCTTAACCTGCGACTCGATCGCCGCGATTTTCAAACTGATATTAAATGGATCACGGCGCGCGGTAGTTACATCCACTTCGGCGTCTTCAGAGGTCGCGAAGCCCGGCGCAGTCGCGTGAATCTTATATTTGCCCGGGGCCAGTCCGGCAAAGCTGAAGCTCCCATCCGCATTAGTCGTGGCGGTTTTCGACGCGCCGGCTGCATCGGTTAAGCTCACCGTCGCACCAACGATTGACGCACCGAACTCGTCGCTTATTTGACCGCGCAAGGTTGCTCTTCCCTGGGCCAATGCAGCGGTTGAAAAAGCGGCGATTAAAACCAGAGACGCCAGACAAATTATTAATCTTCGAATATTCATGATGGGAACGCTCTTAAAGCAAAGCAACCGCGGGCGTGTTGGTTGGAACACTGCGCCAGCCGCGGTTGTCTCTGATATCAAAACGCGAGATCAGAGGGTTGGATTACGGCGCGCCTGCGCCGCCGAACATGCCGCCAAAACTACCATTGAGATCAACGCCCTGTGGGCGTCCGGTCTGGCCGCCGGTCTGGCCGCCGGTCTGCTGCCTTGCGGCCATCATCGTTAAGAGCGGTTCGACACCGGTCACCAGCGAGATCGCGGTCAATTGAGTTGGATCCGAACCTGGCAGGCTCGACATGATAATAGTGTCGCCGACTTTCAGATCCTTGATTGAAATGATCGGTAATCTCTCGAGCAGGTCGGCCATGTTTCCGCCGCCGCCTCGAGGTGGTCCATTACCTTGCGGCGGGCCACCGGCCCCCGGGCCTTGTGGTCGCTGCTGTTGTGCCTGTCCTTGTCCCTGTGGCGGCGCCGGTCTGGCAGCGCCCGGGCCCATACCGCCGCCGGCAAACATACCGCCACCCTCAGGGAAGCGGCGCAGTACCGACTCTGGTTTAAGAATGATCGTCAGAGGTTTCTTCGTCTGCAGATCGTTAATCTTGATCTGATTAGTCGCCGGGTCGATCGCGGTTACGGTTCCGCCGGCAATTCTAAACGTGCCGAAGACAACTTCCTCGGCAGTCAGGCGACTACCGTCGGTGCTCTTATCTCCCAGAGCTCGCAACTGATCTCCGACTTTAACTTCGGCAAACTTGCTGGCCTTGGCTTCGCTATACTTGGGAATGGTGTCCGGAGGGTAACGTCGCATCATTACCTTCTCAGTCACAGGAATGATTACCGACTGTGGCACTCCCGCCATCGTCCGACTCGAGACAGTGATCTCCTGCGTCGAGGGATTGACCGAAGCGACGATGCCGCTGACCCCGCGACGACGCCACTCGGCGCGATCCTGCTCCTGCTTTTTCGCCAGATCCGCTTTGCTCATCACCACCACTTGCAGAGCCGGCACTGTTTTCTGTTCGGCTGAACCGCGGCCGCGGGCCAGCACTCGATCCCCCGAGCCAACATCGGCCAGAGTGATCGTGGCCGCCTTTGCCAGAGAGGTCTCGCCCGGCGCGACTCGCTTGTACTGCGTTCTATCGCTGAGAGTGACGGTGAAAAGGACGCCACTGTCGGCTCGTACTACCATCTGGTTCGCCTCGATGGCCTTGACCTCGCCGATGACGCTTACAACCGCAGGAGTCGGGGCCGGCGTTTGCGCCAGCGCGGCCGCGCCGAGGCTCAACACCGCGGTCACTGCAAAAATAAATATCGATAGTCGTTTCACGAAGCTTCGCTCGCTGGTTCGGAAGTTATCCATTATTTACGCCTCACACAGACTGTTAGTTGCAAAAGTTTTGTGATCCAATCTCCAAAATCGTAGATTTGGAAGCAAAGAATTGGATGCCGGGAACGGAGGAGCCGCGAGAGAAACTTTCAGCGACGCGATTTCTGCTCTTCGTCGCGCTGCGCGTCCTGTTGAGCTACCATCGCGTCAAACTTCTGCTGTTGTTCGGGAGTCAGCAAGGCGCGGATTCGGGCCCGCGCCTTCAAGCGCGGCTCTTCAAAGCGGGGTCTTAGTTCTTTGCGCACGGCCCGGTATTCGTTACGGGTCTCGTCGAGGATGGCGCGGACGGCGGCGGTCTGCTGATCAGTCAGGCTCAGCTCAGTGCGCATCTTTTCAAAGCGTTCGTGCATGGCGCGCTCGCGCGTTTCAGCGCCGCTACCCGCGCGCGATCGGTAGACTAGTCCGGTCAACGCCGCGCCCGTCACGCTGCCAAGCACAAATACAACCAGCAGTACGAGCCAGATCTTTAAGGTTGTGCGACCAGTCAAAGTCATCTATCGCTTCTCTCGATCAACGCCGTTACGATCAACCACCAGACTGAAAACTTCATCAGGAGACAGCGCGTTTCTGGTAAGTATCGCCTGTTCAACTCCAGGGTCTCTCGTGTCAGTCAGCGCTTCGTCCTCAATTCCGTAACCCGACAGTGGAGTACTTGACTGCATCGACCATACCGTCAGGATGGCGGCCAGCATCGCAACCAAAGCCATCGCCGGGATCGCCCTGCGGGCAACCAAAAGCAGAGACAGCCAACCGCCAGACTCTTCTCGCCGCCGCTCTTCATCTTTAATGCGCGCTCTCAGCCGCTGGTAAAGGAACGGTGAACCCGCGGAAGCTTGAACCTCGTCCTCATTTCCGGCAGCGGCGAGTAGCACCAAACGGCCTGCTCGGTCAGATTGTTCTTTGTTTTGGCTATTTGCTTTGAACATTTGCGATCCACCGGCGCCCGCAGTATCGGCGCGTTCGTCAACAAAGACGACATCAACCCTCTGAAAGTTACAAGAATTCTTGCCCTTCGTCATCTAAAAAACGGCGCAAGGCAACGGGTCAGTTTGAGTTTAACGGACCACTTACTACTGGGAACCGCGGGCGCCCTCGCCCGCATTTGGCGCGCAGCGCGAACGCGTTTTTCTTTCGAAGGTATCCCGGTCAAGCTCTGCGGGCGAGGGCGCCCGCGTTCCCAGTAACAAGTAGACCTACCCAATCAGACTCAAACTGATCGACTACCCGGCGCAAGTGTCTTACAGGAACCGCTGCACCACCCGCCGCAGGTGAGCCCGGGCCCGATGCGCCCGCACCTTAACTTTGGACACCGACCACTGGATCATTTCAGCGATTTCAGCAACCGAGAAACCCTCGACGTCCAGCAGCGTCAGCACTAGTCGATCCTCGGCGCTCAACCGCGCCAGAAGTTTCACCGCCAGGTCTCGCGAAACCAGCGCGCTTTCGACGTCACTGCCGGCGGCCCGAAGCTGGCCGGCAAATTCATGCGCTTCGTGATCGTTGAACTCTTCAACGGTGTGTTCGGGCCGGCGACGAGCCCTGCGCAAGTGATCATAGCAAGTGTTAACGGCGATCTGCGTCAGCCAGGCTCTGAAAGATGCTTCGTGGGTGCCGTGATAAGTGCCAAGCGCAAAGTAGGCTTTAGTAAAACTGTCCTGGATAATCTCTTCCATCTGTTCACGTTGAGAAAAAAACCGCCCGGCGATGCGGGCCACCTGGCGGCGGTGACGCTCGAACAGTTGTTCGAACGCCGCTTCCTCTCCGGCGCCGGCAGCAGCGACCAGGGCGTCATCTGTCCACTCTGCAAATGAAGGCACAAGCCTCTACCTATCTGCACAAGACGAAATATGCAATTCATTCCGCGGCCAAGAACTAATTAGCGGGCCGCGGCTTTTTCCAACCAATGCGATAGCGAGCCGTCAGCGCCAGTCCCAAACTGATCACCAGCAGACCCGCGATAACTATCGGCCAAACGTATGGCAGAGAGGCCAGCGCTCCCCAGAAGATCACACCGATTAGCAACGTCACCGATTCAGATTGCAGGCGCGGCAGAAAGCGGCGCTGCAACCATCGTCCAGTGGCGACAAAGATTACCACCCGGCCAAACAAGGTCGAGACTACTACCAGCAACAGCGCCATGATCGAGATGACGGCCCCAATAATCGGAGGCAATATCAACAAGCTCCCAAACACGCCGAGGGTAACGACGACCGCGCCCAGCAATCCGATCAGAGCTACGCGCAGGCTGGTCAGTTGCAAACGCGCCACCGCCCGGCTGACCGTGTTGGGCATTACAGCAGTCAGCGCCAGCGCAATAATGAACCATAACAAGATCGCCAGAAAGCGAGTGCCAAAAAACACTGCCGATAATTGCGGACGCAAGACGCTGAAGGGTTCGCGCATCAGGTGTCGCAATTGATCTTCGTAACCGGCATACATGATCGTGACGCTTTTTGGATCGCGTCCCGGCGCGGCTTTGCCATGATGATAAACCCCACCCAGCACGATCACATCGCCGCCGATTCGTGAGCCTTCGCGCTGAATTACCGAACCGCCGATCGCCGCCACGTCTCCCTCGATTGTCCCTTCGACAATCACGTCGCCCCCGAAAGCTATCGCGCCTTCCTTAACCGTACCCGTGATGCGAATGGACTGGCCCATGCCAAAGACGGTCGAATTAACAATCCCATCGATCACCTTTGCCTGTGGGTCGCCCGGATGCTCGTCAGACACGACCTGCGCCTGGGCCACAATCATCCAGACCAACAACGCTGCCAGTAGCGCGATCGTTTTGCAGAATGCCTGCGCGGCGCAGGCGGTGATTTGATTCTCTCGAGAGAGGCCGTTCGCCGTCATTTGAATAGAATTCAGATCTCCTATTCAATGATTTGCGCGCGATGATATTTGGCGATCAGAAAAGGCAGGAGGAAAAGCGAGATTATTAAGGCTAGGGCGACGAACAACCACAAACCACGGGGGCCAAAAACGGCCGCGCGTCCCACTACGCGGATGATGACCGCGACACCGGTGCCGGCATCGAATACCGTCTGCCACAGCAGTCCGAACAGGCTGCCCGCGGCCCGAAAGAAAGATCGAACCGGATCAAAGACCAAAGCTCGCGAGGCAGCGCCCAGCAAGCCAAACGAAACCAGCGCCAGAATTGCGCACAGTTGAATTGCGCGACGGCGCTCGCTCTGGCGGCGCATTCCACTCAGATCATGCTCAGCATGCGCCGCGACGACTCGGGTAAAATCATGCGGCAACTCGAAAGCTCGCGACTCATTAAAGGCAAAGTTCAGGGTGCAAAGAAGCTGGCGCTGCGCTCTCAGTTCGGTGGCGCAATGCGCACACGTTTCGAGATGCGCCTCGAAAGTCTCCAGCGCCGCGCCATCCAACTCGCCGTCCAGATAAGCAGCGACCTCTTCGAGCGGGCATTCCTGATTTTCAACGGGCTGAGACTTCATAGAGTTTTTAAGCTGTAAGACAAACTTCAGTTTGTCTCTCTCTCTCTTCCGACTTGGTGTTCGAAGCTGACGCGACAAACTGAAGGAGCCTCTGAATAAGTACCGCGAAGCGGTACCGACCTCCAGCCCAGGGTTGCCGCCCGGCTACCCTGGGTGACGAAATTCCAACGCGCCTCAACCCCGATGGGGTTGCGCCCTCTTACGTGTTTCGCATACCCAACGTAGCCGCCGAGCGGCAACGTTGGGCTGAAGGCCGCTACCGCTTCGCGGTATAAGACTGGCGCCGCTCAACGCCAGCTAGAGTTCCTCGCACCTGCTAAGGCCTGGTGATACCCCGCTGCAGCAGATGATCGCGCATCGCCTCGCGCGCGCGGAACAGACGGTTCTTAACCGTGCCGAGCGGGAGACCTGTGACTTCGGCGATTTCGTCATAGCTCAAGTCCTGCGAATGTCGCAGCACGATCAGTTCTCGATAAGCATCCGGCAGCAGTTGCACCACGGATTCGATCTCAGAGCGCTGCTCCTTTTTCTCACTCTCCTGCTCCGGCGTCAGCCGGCGACTCTCAATCGAAATCTCGCGTCGCTCACCGTCAACTCCAGTAATCAAAGACTGCTCACGGACGTGGTGGCGGCGCAGGTGATCGATGGCGGCATTATGGGCAATCCGATAAATCCACGTCGAGAACTTGAACTCCGGTCGATAACGCACGAGCGAGTTATAGACTTTGATAAAAACTTCCTGCGTCAAATCCAGCGCCGAATCATAGTCTCCAACCATTCGATACACGTAGGCAGCGATAGGTCGCTGGTATCGGCGCACCAGTTCTTCAAACGAGGTTTCGCGTCCGGCGAGGGCGCTCTGCACCAACTCGCCATCAGCCAGGACACCCGGTTTTGCTGAGATAGCTGAACTCATGTTTGCAATCGCTCCGGTTTTACGCTGCCGGAAGGCTCAAAGTTTCAAAGTGAAATAGGTCGGAGGTCCTATCGGTCCTATATTTCCTTCACCAGGCCAGCCTCGCCAGGCCGGCGGGCGCGGCAATGGTGTCGAAGCTCAAATCGCCCTCGGGAATAATCAATCCGACATCCGCTGCATTCAGCGGCTTCAGTCGGACTCCCAACGTCTCTTCTGCGATAGCGACGACCCTCTGCTTGTCCAGCCAATCGCCCACGATCAACAACTTGTCGACTGCGGCCTGCCCGCCCTGTCCATTCGTGCCTGAGCGTTCGCGATAGAACAATAGCACTCGATGAAGTTCATCGTCGCACTCCTCGGCTTCACAAAACACCGCGCGCAAAGTTACGGGGCGATTGTTGCGCATCAACACCGCAGTGAAGCCTTCCGCGTGCGCGGTCAGCAGCAAGCCGTCACCCTGTTGGCCGCTGCGCAGCCACTGCTCTTCACCCGCGTGACGGGGCAGGATTAGGCCGGCCTGCCATCTAAGGGCGGCGAAAACCGCTTCGTATTCGGCCAGCACGGAAAGCCTTACCGCCGTGATCAAGTAGCGGGCCTGCCGCTTGTCGTCGGGCGCCAACTGCTCGCGCGAGATGCGAAGTTCAGACGAGGGCGCGCCAAAGCTGCGCTCTATTTTCCACTCGAGCACTTCTTCCAACTCGCGGCGTGAAGCAGGCGTGCCTTCGAGGGCCAGCACGGCTGCGCGAATAGAAGTTTCCGGCAAAGTCACCGACCACTTTCGCTGGCGCAGCAGGCCCGCGCCGGCGAGCAGATCTGAAAGAGCTCGGGTCAATTCCGCCGGGTCCTCGATATTGCTTTCATCGAAGCCGGCGCGCACCAGACCGGGCGGCAGGTTGATCTCGGCTGCGCGCTTGATTTGGAATCCGCCGCGCGAGCGGTCGAGCTGCACGACTGAAGCCTGGTCGCTATCGATGCCGACGGCATAGGGCGGGAAACGAGGCTTTAAGAGTTTATCGAGGGGATTTGCTGGCATCAGGCTTTCAGATCATTTTCCATTTTCCCTTTGTCATTTCTCATTTTTCATTTCATCCGCGAGCTGTTGTTGGGTCGGAATGCTGGAACGTCCGAAGGCAATGAGAAATGGAAAATGACAAATGGAAAATCTGAAATCAAAATTCACGGTCTACCATTCACTATAAGGCGTCCCTTCAGTCGAAGTGTCCGGCGATGAACTATGTAAGTCAATCACTCCGCTATTTCCCTGAGTTGAGAAAGGGTCTTCGCCGGTCACCACGTTCCAGTCCTTATTATCGGTGATTGGATCTTTCGGGACCTCGCGCAGGTAATGCTCGGTGGCCAGATCATCCAGCGATTGCGGCAACTTGCCTTTGTCCGCCGCGTATTGATCCAGCAGCGAACGCATCTTGAAAAGATCATCACGCAGGACCGTCTCGCGCGCGTGCATGATTGTCTTTTGATACTGCGGCAAAGCAATGGACGCCAGAATGATGATGATCGAAATAACAATCATCAATTCCAGCAAGGTAAATCCAGCGGCGGCGAGCAGTCCAGGCCTCTTCACGATGAACTCGCTTAACTGCTTACTGCTTACTGCCTTATGCCTGCCGTTATTACCAGTCACTGTACTTCTCTCCGTTCAGCGACGTCCCTTTTGATTTCGAGCGGACGTCAAAAACATTTTCACCGCCCCAGGAGTTTGAATCCGCGGTGTCGTAACAAGAGCGCAGGTCCCACTCAGCTTTGCCGGTCATCGGATCCACTGGGATCGCGCGCAGATAAATCTTTGTCTTGGGAATAAGTGAGTCGTTCTGCTCAAGCGGCCCCTTCGTACCATTTAGACCACCACCCCCCATTGGCTGCACCGTCGAGGCAAGCGGAATGACATTCACCCCCTTAACGAGTGTTTCCAGATCCGGAGGAAAGCGGTCAGGGTTTTCCGTAGTAAAGATCGTTTGGTCGGTAATCGCGACCCGGATGCGCGAATCGGCGAAAATATTCGGTCTATTGTTGTTGTTATTATTATTGTTGTTATTGTTGTTGTTGTTCTGACCGTTTTGTTGATTAACCTGCAACTGCGCCCCGGCCAGCGCTTCCCGATGAAACTGATCGATCGCCTCGCGCATCGTGCGCAGGGCCTCGTGTAGTTCCTGTTCTTTCTGTCGCTTGACTGCTACTTGGGCGAGAGGAACCGTGCCGAGAGTCAGGATGGCGAGCACCGTGATCGTGATCACCAACTCGATCAGCGAGAAGCCGCGCATACCAGTAGGCAGTAAGCAGAAGACAGTAGGCAGCTCGCGAACCCGGCGCTCCGCCCGCTGCCTTGTGCCTTCTGCCTTCTGCCTTCTGCCTTCCGCCTTCTGTTTCACTACTTCACCGTTAACTTAACCGGCTCGACCTGCAGCAGCAGATTACGTCCATCGCTGGCGACCAGGTGCACGTTCGCCAGGTCAAAAGCCAACAGACTGTCGCCGCCGGCGATGGCTTCAAACTCGATGTTGAGTAAAACACCTTCGCCGCCCAGCGGCGAGCCGGCAGCCGGCGCGATCGAGACCAGCAGCATGCCGGTCGGATCTATCGACTGAGACAAAGCCGGCGCAGTCTTCGCATTCGCGAAGATGCCGCCCGCGGTAACTGAGTTGACTTTGATCACGTGTGGATCGAAACGTAGAGTCAAAACCGCGAGGCCCAGGGGCGCACCGGTCTTGACCGATAAAGCGAGTTGGCGTTTCTCGCCCACTCGCATGTCGCCCTGGCCGGTAGCGAGACCCAACTCAACAATGGAATCAGTGAGCCTTGCAGTGGTCGCAGTCTTTTCACTCTTGGGTGCAAGGTCTTCGACGACCGGGCTCAGGGTCGCGTCCTGTTTATTACTGGCCGCGGTTCCCGACACTTCGGTCGTTGGCGACACGATGCTCTTGAGTGCGCTGGCAACGTCCAGCTTCTGTACAGCAGGCGGTTCAGTCGAAGCGGCGCCAGTCAGAGCTTTTGGTTGCGGCATCGCCGTATCCGTCGCAACTCTGTCCTGTTTAGCCGGAGTAGTCAGGGCCGCAGTCTGTGGCGGTGCTGCGTTACTGGTTTGCGAAACCGGCACGACGGCGACCGCGGGATTTCCAGTCTTCTCGGCACTCGCACTGGTCTGAGCCGTGGCGAGCGGCGCCGGTTGATAGGTCGCGTTTGCGTTTGCGTCAACAAGTTGCAGCGTCGCGTCCTTCGGAATTTTGCGCGCTGCGGCATACTGCTCTTCACGTTCCGTTTCGCGCATCATGGCTTCGAGGGAGCCGGTCGTCGGCGACGTCAAGGTTCCGCTGGGCCTCATCTCTTCATCACGCGGAGTAACCGCAGGAGCGCGAAGCACTCGCGGCGTCACGGCGATAACGATATCAACCTGGCGATTGTCCTTGGTCGGCGAGGAGAAAAACCTGCCGATAATAGGTAGACCACTGATGAACGGCAGTCCCGCACGTCCATTCGACTGAATGTCCTGGGTCACGCTGGCCAGCATCATCGTGCGATTGTTCTGCACGCGCGCCGTGCCGGTAATGGTGCGCTCAGTGAAGGTCGGTGTCAGCGTGTTGGCGCCGCTAACGTCCTTCGATTCGATCTTCATCTTGACCTGCACGTCGAGGTTTGGAAAAACCTGTGGCGTGAAGTTCAGGGTCAGACCGGTCGGCTCGTAATTGATTACCGGAAATCCACCCGAGGGAAATCCCGTCTGAGTATTATTGGTCGTGCCGGTTTGCACACCGAATGGATACGCTTGCGCTGTTTGCACAGGCACGCGTTGGCCGATGCGAGCAGTCGACTCTTCATTATTGAATGCGTGGATTTGAGTCGAGGCCAACAGACGTGAATTGTTCCGGCTCTGAAAAGCAGTGAGCACTGAGGGCGGAATAACCAGGGCCGCCGCCGCTGCCGTAGGGCTCAGGCCAACGATGCTGTTCAAGGCCACCCCCGCACTCTGACTATTATTAGTTGTGCCATTGGAGGTGAGTACTGCCAAACCCGGAGACCCGCCCAGATTGAAGGTTCCGGCCCCCATCTGATTTCCGATCTGTAATAGCGACGATCGGTTCACTTCATAAATATTCACGTCCATGACGACTTCGGCGCGGTCTTTGTCGATGCTTTCCAGCAGATCGCCGATCAGCTTTACGTTTTCAGCCGTGTCGCGCACCGTCAAACTGTTCGTGTCTTTGTCAGCAACCACGATCGACTGGGGCCGGCCAACGGACGCCGGCAGGGCCTGAGTGATTAACTGCTTCGCCTTGTCGGGATCTGAATTTGAAATATAGAAAGTGCGGACGACCAGTTGCTGGTACTGTTGGCGGCGAGCTTGATCGGCAACCAGGATGGTCCGTCGATCCAGCTTTTGAAAGAACAGGTTCTCCTGCAGGAAGATGTAATCGAGCGCCTTGGCCGTAGTCACGTCGCGCAGACTGACATCGATGTTTCGCGGTTGAGCAAATGTCTGCCGATCAAAAATTACGTTGAGGTTCAGTTCGTCCGCCATCTTGCGGATGAATTGCTTCAGGTCGCCGTTCCAGGTAACCACGCGCACTTGTTCAGTCCTCGAGGGCGGCAAGGCGTCCTGCGATCTCCCGTTGGAAGTCGTGCCCGGGGTGCCCGCTCCTTCAGATTGGTTTGATTTTGAAGTTCCGTCGCTGGTAACGGGCCGCGGCTTCCCTTCCTTGACCTCCTGCAGGCGCACCATTCGTTCCATTTCGGAAACCGCGAGTTGGTTCACCGGATCGTAACCAAAGGCCTGGCGAAACGCGTTGTAAGCTCCGACATAGTCGCGTGCTTCCGCCAGCGAACGGCCCTGCTGCATGAACATCTGCGAGGCGTTGAAGATCGCGCGGCGATAGTGGAGTTGATAGTCGACATTCGACGGGTCGGCAGCGAGGGCGAGGGTGAACTCCTGCGCGGCCTTCTCCCATTGCAGCTGGTGTTCGTACTTCATTCCGCGATTGAAGTTGTCTCCGCCTTTCTTGCCAAAGGCGCTCACCGGCACGACCAGCATGCAGGTGACTACGACAAGCGCGACAATCGAGTGCCAACGGTTTATTGATTTCATAATTAACCCTCAGGGACCACAGCTTTGGAAAGGTTGACCCGGAAAATCGGGTATCTTGCTCATTACACGCGGAGAGCCGGAACGAGTTCCGCAATGCCAAAACTCAAGCAGTCTAACAGAAAAGCAGGCCTATTTTAAGGGGACAGAAGACTGGGGAGTGTTCTAATTACGCTTCGTGTTCTGTTTCCGCTTCGACAACAACGAACCCGAAATCCCACGAGCCGCTTGGCCGATTTCGTGTGGTTTCGTGGATGGTCTTACCTGGCAAGCAGGCAATCTCTCAAAACCAGACACGAATCAAGCCCCGAAGACTGTCAAGATCGCTAGCCTGACACCTGCGATGTGCGCCTAACGCCGGCCGGTAATTTCCTCGACAAAGGTGACGCGATTGATTTCGTGCAGGGTCGAGACACCTGTAAAGACTTTTTTCAGCGCTGATTCGCGCAGAGACGTCAGCCCTTCGGCCTCGGCCGCGCGGCGGACTTCTGAGCCCGGTCTTCTTTCCACGATCATTTCGCGAATGTTGTCGCTGAGATCCAGCAACTCGTGAATCGCCGTGCGGCCACGATAGCCCGTGTGATTACAGGCATCGCAACCGGCAATCCCATAAAAGACCGTTTCCGCATGCTCCTCGGGTCGCAGACCGGACTCGAGCAATTCGGTATCGGTCGGCCGGAAAGGCCGGCGGCACACCGGACAAAGGATTCGCACCAGGCGTTGGGCCAGCACACAATTCAAAGACGAAACAAAGTTGTAAGGCTCGACGCCCATATTCAGGAAGCGGCCGATCACGTCGATGACGTTGTTGGCGTGCACGGTGGTGAACACGAGGTGTCCGGTCAGGGCGGACTGAATCGCAATCTGCGCAGTCTCTTCGTCACGAATTTCACCGACCATGATCTTGTCCGGATCGTGACGCAGAATTGAGCGCAACCCGCGCGCGAAGGTCAGACCTTTCTTTTCGTTCACCGGAATCTGCGTAATGCCGTGCAGCTGATACTCGACCGGGTCTTCGATCGTGATGATTTTGTCTTCTTCGTTTCGGATCTCGTTGAGCGCGGCATACAGCGTGGTTGTTTTACCCGAACCGGTCGGCCCGGTCACCAGGACCATGCCGTAAGGCTCGGCGATATAGCGGCGAAACTTTCTCAAGTCGTCCGGATCAAAGCCGACCACGTTGAGATCGAGGTTCTTGAATTCTTCGTTAATTTGTTCTTTGTCGAGAATACGAATCACCGCGTCTTCGCCGTGCACCGTCGGCATGATCGAAACGCGGAAATCAACATTGCGTCCTTTGTAGCGCACGCGAAAGCGGCCGTCCTGCGGCACGCGACGCTCGGCAATGTCGAGCTCCGACATCACCTTGATGCGGGAGATCAACGTCTGGTGATAAGCCAGATCGATCGGATCGACTTTCTGATAGAGCGCGCCGTCAATGCGATACTTGACCTGCACTTCGGTGTCGCGGGTTTCGATGTGAATGTCCGAGGCGCGCGATTCCATCGCGTTGTAGATGATCGTGTCGACCAGTTTGATGATCGGCGACATCTCGCTGTCAGTCGCCAAACGATCGAGGTCGAGGACTTCCTCGCCGGCTTCCGTCTCGCGGACCAGCGAAATGCGAAAGCCCGAGGCGGCCTCCTGCAGAACGCGCTGCGTGGCGTCGCCTTTGCGCAGTACCAGGTCGATGGCGCCGGCGGTAGCCACGTGCGGCACCAGGCGCGTGCGCAACGCGCCCGATAAATCGTCCAGCAGATCCAGATCAGTCGGATCAGCCATCGCAATGTGCAGTTTTCCGTTCTCGCGACGCAGCGGCACAAACTGATGCCGCACCATCAAATCAACCGGCAGTTCGCCGAGTAAGGAATAGTCGATCGGTGATTCGCCGTCGGCCGGTAACAGATTGACAAACGGCAGGCGGTAACGACTCGCGAGTTCTTTGGCCTGTCGAATTTCCGGTGGATCACCCGCCGCGGGTAACGACGCCAGAGTATCGCCCGGCATCGCGCCTTTAATCGCATCAGCCGCGGGGCCGTCAACCTCTTCTTCAGTGAATTGCTTCATCATGTACCGCAAATTGTTAATTTGCGTTCCTTATTTCTAAATCAGGCGCAAGTTAACAACTTGCGCTACACCGTCAATGATTCATCATTGGTCCGTGCGAGATCGATTGGATGATCGGCAAGTAAATAGCCAGCAGAATCACGACCACGACGCCCCCCATCACCACCAGAATCGCAGGCTCAAGCGTGGTCGTCAACTGCTCTAAACGCACCTCTGATTCCGCATCGTAAAAGGTAGCGACCTCATCCAACATCTCACGCAAACTGCCTGAGCGCTCGCCGATACCGATCATGTCGATGGCCAACTCGGGCATCCAATTCGCCGTCTCCAAGCTTTCAGTAAATGATCGGCCTTCACGAATCAAAGGCAGAATCGCCGAGCTGCGACGCCGCAATTCAAGATTCGTGATCGATTCGGCGGCAATCTCCCAGGACTCGACGAGAGGAATACCACCTGCCAGAAGCGTCGCCAGCGAGCGCGCCGCCTGGGCCGTCGACATCTGCGTCAAAAGCTTCCCAGCCAACGGCAGTCTCAGCAGGGTCGCGTCAATCAGCAAACGCCCCGACGGCGTCCGTGCCCAAATGAAAGCGGCAACCGCGCCCACGATCACCAGCGGTCCAAACCAGAATGCATTGCCAGTCATCCAATTTGAAAGTCCCAAAACGATCTGGGTCACGGTCGGGAGATCGTTACCAAAGCCGGCGAACAGATCCGACATTCGCGGCACCACGAACGTCGTCAGAAAGATCACCATCCCGAAACAAGCCATAAGCAAAAATGCCGGATAGGCGAGAGCACCGCGGATCTTTCGTCGCAAACCAACCGATCGCCGCATGTAGTTCACATATCTTGAAAGCACTTCGTCGAGCGCGCCCGAACGCTCGCCCGCCAGAATCGAAGCCGTATAGATGCGCGGGAATGTCGCGCCCTGCGCAGCGAAAGCTTGCGACAATGCGGAGCCGCCGCGAATCGCCGTTTCGACTTCCTCCAGGACGGTACGCAAACGAACCGAAGTGGCTCGCTTCCGCAACATGGTTATCGCCTGCAGAATGGGGATGCCCGCGCGCAGCAACGCAGCGAGCTGTTGATTGAAAAGCAGGAAATCGTTCGCCTTGACCCGGGCTCGCGCAGTGTTCCCGGTCCTGGTGAACGAGGTAATGCCCTCGACCTTTGGCGGCGTGATCGCAAATACCTTGAAGCCTTCACGCTCGAGCCGCGCGCGCGCTTCATTCGCGGCCATCGCCTCGACTGTGCGCGTCACAATCTCGCCCGCGGGCGTTCCTAAACGAACAATAAACTCAGCCATATTTCGAATCGGAGTATATCACGCGGTGATCAGTCGACGGGATTGGTTAGAACGCGTCACACGACCCGAGGTTGCCAACACGCCGGTCGTACGGTTTAGTTGCGTAAAGTGTCGCCACAGAACCGCGAGCGGCCGGAGCGCGGACATCCTGTCCGCCTGAGCGCGCAGCGCGAACAACCTTTCGGTGATTCTCTTCGTGAGTCTGAGCGGGCTTTGCCCGCTGGCGGACAGGATGTCCGCGCTCCGTCGCCAAGGTTACCGCCGCTGTATCGAGCTATTGATCTTTCGCATAGATTGGCATATCGTCCCGCGCGTCTTGGAGAACGGGGTATGAGGTCAGTACCACCCGCGTGAGCGGGTGGGTCAAACACTCAGCCCGCCACTTGACGCTTGAGCCCACCCGCTCACGCGGGTGGTACTGACTTCAATCCACATCGCTTATGGACTCTACCAGGCAGAAACCTGCTGAACCCGTTCATCTGGTCCGCGGCCTCAGTCTGCTCGACGCCACAATGATCGTGATCGGGTCGATGATTGGCTCCGGCATCTTCATCGTGTCGGCAAAGTCCGCGGCCCTGGTCGGCGCGCCTGGATGGTTGCTGGCCGCCTGGGCCATCGCCGGAGTGCTGACGATTACGGGCGCGCTTTGTTGTGCCGAGTTAGCCGCGATGATGCCGCGCGCCGGCGGCCAATATGTTTTCCTCCGTGAAGCCTACGGTCCGGCGACCGGCTTCCTTTTCGGCTGGTCACTCTTCTTCGTCGTACAAACAGGGACGATCGCCGCCGTGGCGGTGGCTTTCGCTAACTTCATGGGGGTTCTGACCAACCGCGTGTCAGAAAACGTTTACATTGTTCGGCCCATCCACCTCGGAATCTACGCGCTCAGTCTCTCGACTCAGCAATTCGTCGCCATCCTTCTCATCCTGCTGCTCACTTTCACGAACACGCGCGGATTGAAGACGGGCAAACTGATCCAAAACACTTTCACTTTTACCAAGACTGCCGCTCTCGTTGGTCTGATCGTGATTGGTCTCGTGCTCGGTTGGAATAGCGGCGGTGCGGCCCAGACAGCTTCGTGGTGGAACCCCTGGGCCAATGCCGGCTGGAACCCGGGCGCCGTGCAACCCGGACTCGCGACGACCAACGGACTGTGGTTGGTGATGCTACTGGGACTGGCGATGGTCGGTCCGTTGTTCGCTCAATCAGCCTGGAACAACGTCACCTTTACCGGCAGCGAGGTGCGCGATCCCGGACGCAACTTGCCGCGCGCACTTCTCATCGGCTGTGGCACAGTGGTCGCGCTTTACCTACTAGCAAATTTTGCCTATATCGTTACGTTGCCGCTCAACGTCTTTCCGAGTCTGCAGAAACCGCCCAACACCGTAGCTACTGAAACGATGAAAACCGCGCTCGGTCAGCCGGGCATGATCTTAATTGCCATCGCCATCATGATCTCGACTTTCGGATGCAACAACGGTTTGATTTTGGCGGGCGCGCGCATCTACTACGCGATGGCGCGCGATGGTCTTTTCTTTAAGCGGGCCGGCAATCTCAGCGCGCGTCACGTCCCGGTAGTCGCGCTGATAGCGCAGGGCATCTGGGCCTCTCTGCTGACTTTGCCGCGGACGGTGACGGCCGGCGCGAAAGCGGGAGAGTTCAAGTATGGCAACGTCTACGGACAGTTGCTCGATTATGTGATCTCAGCTGATCTGGTTTTTTATGCGTTGATGGTAGGGGCCGTGATGGTGATGCGTCGCAAAGCTCCACAGATAGAGCGGCCTTATCGCACCTTCGGCTACCCGGTGGTTCCTTTGATCTACATCGCCATTGCGTTGTTACTGGTAGTTGACCTGGCCTACCTGACACCGGCGACTTCGGGCATTGGTTATTTGCTGGTGCTCACCGGCATACCCGTTTATTTCTTATGGAGAAGGCAGGCTAAGACTGTGTAGGCCTGCAGCCGGGAGCGCGGGCATCCTGCCCCGCATAGCGTGCGCAGCACGCTCAAACCTTTTCGCGCTTACGCGCTCGGTGCAGACAGGATGTCTGCGCTCCCAGCGACGGGCTGCCCTCTTCGAAATCGTTTACCGTGCACGATCTAAAAATCCAGCGGGGCATCGGGTGGTCGCTGTCCGGGCCCACCCGGTCCGGGTCCACCGGGACCTCGGCCGGGGCCACCGGGTCCCCCTGGTCCATCCGGATCTGGCCCCCGATCCCTCTTTATTGATTGCAGCTTTGCTTGTTGTTCCGGCGTCAGTTTGTTCTTGATGCGAATTGCCAGTTCCATGTGTGCGCGCTTGACCTCGCGCTCACTGTCCAAAATCTTGTCGAGCTGAGACAGCGCCAACTGCTCGTTGACCGAACTGGCCTTCATCGTTTCATGCAGAGTTTCCATTGCGTCCTGCAGCTGCCACTGCAACTCGTTGAAGCGCGTTGTGGTGCGATTGATCTCCCCGCGCATGAACGTCTTCTGCTCATCCGTCAACCCGAGTTCGCGCTGATGCTGCATGACCAGCTCCGGGGGAAAGATGACATCTCCCATCGGATCCCGCGGCGGAGGTGGCGGCGGCGGTTGTTGCTGTGGCGGCGGCGGTTGTTGCGGCTGTTGCGCTGACACCAGCACCACGCTAAAAAGCAGCGCGGCGGCGAACACTGCGACCAATGGTCCAATTCTCTTTCTCATTATTTTCTCCTTACTGATCAAGCCGCCTACTTAGGCTGGCTCGGTAAAAATGATTTCATCTCATCAACCGTTTGATTCATTTCCGGCAGAGACTTGAGCAAGCCATCGCTCAACGAATCGAGCAGCGTGGCCGTTGGCGATTTCCAACTCGCGATAGCTTGCGCGTCGCGCGCGGCCTTCTTATTGGCCGCCAACAGCAACGCTTCGCGGCGTGCCGCCAACCTAATGACCCTTAATCTCGAGTTGAAGGCGACGCGCTTTAGCCGGCGCGGATTCACATCTCTATTCCCGCTCTCGGGATTTCCTCCTGCGGGAGTAACCGGGACAGTCCCGATCACCGCCGGAGCACTCGCGATTACCTGAGGGCTGCGTTGTCTGGACGACCACCAGGCCAGCGAAACCAAAGCGCAGACCAGCAACGCCGTAGCCGCAACGAACGACAGGTTGAATGCCTTTCGCGGCCGATAGCTCTCTGCCTGCGCGCGGTTCCACACTCCCGCAAAGCTCGGCGTGGTTTGTCCGTCAGCGAGCCTCGACTCGCTAAACAGCGCGTGGATTTTCTTTTCCTCTCCAACCAATTCCATAAGCACTTTCCGTTTGTCCTAAAAATTCGCGCACGCGCTTCTTGCCGCGTTCGTAATGCTGGCGCGCACTTCCGATTGATACTCCCATTACCACGGCGGCTTCACTTAAACTGAGGTCTTGATAAAACACCAGATGCAGAGCCTCACGTTGCCGGCTCGGCAAAGTCTTCAAAGCGTTTTGAAACAGCGCCTGTGTTTCTGACTTTTCGAAAGCCACGCCAGGCTGTTCCAAAGGAGAAGCCACCTCGACTTGCTCTGAACTATCCGACCACCTCAGCTTGCGCAAAAGGTTCTTGCGATGTTCGCCGATAGCCGTCTTGCGAATCACCGCGAACAACCAGGTCTTCAAGCTGGCCTCGCCGCGAAAACACGCTTTGCCTTCAAGGATCTTCAAATAGACCGTCTGCAAAACTTCTTCGGCTTCGGCCCGGTCACGGCGACAACAATTCAAGGCCCAGCCGAAACTGGCGCTGTGGAGCGATTCAAGTTCATCCTTAAGCTCCGCTATGTCCATTCCGTTTATTCGATCTATTCTCACGGACTCGGTCCGTGTTCAGAGTATTAGTCGCGCGGGCGCGCGGATTATATGACTCGGATGCCGGAAAAGATCGCAATCACTGTGACGGAGCGCGGACATCCTGTCCGCCAGCGTGCGCAGCACGCTCAACCGCATCTTGTCTTTGGTCAGCGGCTGTTCGCGCTTCGCGCTCAGGCGGACAGGATGTCCGCGCTCCACCATTCCTGCACGCTCGCTTCACTGCTCTCAGCATGACCAGACGGATCAAGCCACTGAAAGGTCTCACAAAGATCCAGTAGGTCCGAAATTTCTTGAGGCTTGTAGGATCACCGCAGGTTACGCGGGTCTCCGTCGATAGGATCGTGCCGCCACGGCTAGGCTTGAGGCTGAAATTCCAGACACCCCGCGCGCTGCCCGCCGGAACCGCCCGATCGAAATCTGCGCGATTGAACGGCGCGAGATTACCAGTCGGCCGCCAGAACTTTCCATTGACGCCTAGCACAATCTCTTCCGGCTCGTCAGCCAGCAGACCGAACCCGGAACTAGTAATAGTCTTGAGGGTGATCCTGAGATCGCGTGGCAGCTTGCCTCCACCATGCAAAATGAACTCAGGCAGAGTACGGAGTCCCATCAACAACTTGATGACGAGCGAGCCGCCCAGGTCGGCAGTCCAAAGCGCGCGATGCACATTTTCAGGAGAAGCGTCGATCAGGATGCTGTGTACTTCGACCTCGTCGGGCTTCGGTGCGAATGAATCGATTAGCATGATTAATGTGGCACGGGCGTCCCGCCCGTGGTTGAATCGTGGCACGCGCACACTGCGCGTAATTGAATCACGGGCGGGACGCCCCTGCCACTCCTACTTCGACCACTCGGTCGCGATGTGAAACTCAACTTTCACTGGGACGCTTTGCACGAACTCTTCACCGGCGGCGCACATTGCGCGCTCAACCTTCTTCGCGACGTCCTCGGCTTCGCCCGCATCTACTTCAACTACGATCTCGTCGTGAATGATGTTCACGATTCGTCCTGAGGTGCCGCGTAAGTCATCATTCAATAGCCGCAGGGCCCGCTTCAGAATGTCCGCGCTTGTGCCCTGGATGGGCGCGTTCTTCCCGTTACGTTGCGTCATCGAAACCTGTTGGCGATCCGCTGGATCGAAATTGAACTTGACCAGACGACCGGAAGCCGTGCGCGCCTGCTTGTCGTTCACCGCGCGGGTGGCTGATTCGCGCAGATAGCTGTCCAGCCTGCGATACGTTGCGAAGTAGCGCCGCAAAACATTCTCCGCTTCAGTCACACTCAGTCCCGTCATCATGGAAAAGCGCTGCGCACCGATGCCGTACACGACACCAAAATTCAGACCCTTCGCAAACGATCTCTGATCCGGCGTCACCTGATCCTGCTCAATCCCGAACACCTGCGCAGCAGTAACGCGATGCAGGTCAGCGCCCGATCGAAAGGCTTCGACAAAAGCTTGATCGCCCGAGAACTCCGCCAGAATGCGCAGCTCGATCTGCGAATAGTCGGCAATCACCAGCCGTCGTCCTTCGGGATGGCCGGTGAAACAGCGGCGATACTCGACCGCGTGCGGCACTTGTTGAATGTTTGGATTGGTGCAGGCAAAGCGCCCGGTCGGCGCACCAATCTGGCGAAAGTCCGCGTGCAGCCGGCCTGTCTTTGGATTGATCAGCTCAACCATGTTCTGGCCATAGCTCGTCAGGGCTTTCTGCATCGTGCGGTATTCGAGCAGCTTAGCCACCACCGGATACTCCGCGGCCAACGGCTGCAACTTCCAGTTCCGAGTTGAGTCAGGCAGTGGAATGCCCAAACGCGTCAAAGACTCAGTCACCTGCTGCTGCGAATCCAGATTGATGTTCGCGCGTGGTGGGCCAAACAGAGATGCCTGTGCCACTCCTTCACCCAACATTTCCTGCAACTCGTTCGCAAGTTCGCCGCGCGTCTTTTCGACAACCGAAAGTTGTTCGAGCCAGCGATGCTTGTCCATGTAAAAGCCGTTGAGTTCGATATCGACTACCGGCATCACACATTCAAACTCGAGCTGGGCGACCTGGATCAAATCGAGCGATCTGATTTTCTCGATCAGCTTGTCACGCAAAGGCAGCAACACCGCCGCATCGCGCGCGGCGTATTCCAACTGCGCTTCCGAAAGTTCGAATTCCCAGTTACTGAGCCGTTCGGTCTTATCGACATTTTCGTTGAGGTAACGTTCAGTGATCGCCGCCAGCCCGTGGCGCTCTTCGATGTCGCCGGCAGAGACGAGCTGGCTGGCGAGCAGCGTGTCGAACACTCCAATGAGATCTACACCGAGGTTGTACTTGAGAAACTTCGCGTCGAACTTAGCGTTGTGAGCGATCTTGATCGGCCGCGGCGAAGTCAGCAGTTGTCGCAGAGGCGCGAGGTCTTCACCCGCTTTCACATCGCCATCCGCGAAACGATTGAGATCGATAATGTAGACCGCATCCGGCGCCGCCAACTGAATCAAACGCAGGCGACCTAAATAAGGATCGAGCTCGGTCGTTTCCGTATCGAGACCGATGGCGTGCTTTTGCGAAAGCACGTCGACCGCGCGACGAAGTTCGGCCGCGTTAGTAATCAACTGGTAATTCATGAATGATTTGATTTAGCCACAAAAAAGCCCAAAACGCACAAGCAGAGAACGCTCGGAATGGCGGGCGCCGCTTATCAGGTCAGCGCTGATCGAGCGCGGACATCCCTGTCCGCCAACGTGCGCAGCACGCTGAGCCGCATCGTCTTTGTTCACCGGGGGTTCGCGCTTCGCGCTCAGGCGGACAGGGATGTCCGCGCTCCATTAACGCGAGCGACGATTTGAATTTGGACGCTGATTCGATTGCACAGGCGGGTGTAGGGTTTCTGAAGACGAACCAAACCATCCGCGCCACCAACCAAAGGCCGCGGCGCAAACCAAGAGGACGACCAGCGCTCCGACGAGAGCAAGCTTAAGCGCCAGACGAAAGACCTTGCGTGCCACGAACAAGAACACCGCGACGACAACAAGAACAACTAACCCGCTTCCGACGGCCGTGAACATGTTTGACTGCCTCCTGCTTTACTGTTTCGCGTAGCTCGCGCTGACCGTCGTCTTAATATTCCCGCGAACGTTGAAATCCCCTTCGATCTCGACGCTCGTGGGATCACAGGCCTTAACGAAATCTTCGAGGATCATGTTGATGACGTGCTCGTGAAAAACCTTCACCTCGCGCCACGAGTTGATGTACAGCTTCAGACTCTTCAATTCGACGCAGCGCTCGTTGGGCGAGTACGTCAGACGAATGGTGGCAAAGTCGGGAAAATCCGAGAACGGACATATGCAAGTGAACTCGGGTATGGCGAACTTGATCTTGATCTCGCGGCCGGGAAATTCATAGGGGAAGGTGTCGAGCGGATACAGCTTCATCTCCGCGCGCGACGTCGATTGAATGTCCAGGCCTTGTTGATTTGGTGGTGATAGTTGAGTTGCCATCTTTGGGTAATTTCAATTGTTTAGAGGCGGGCTACTGCCCGCCTGTCTCCAGCGAGTGTTTAAGCGGGCAGTAGCCCGCCCCTAAACTTTCGATGCTCGCTACTAATAATCGCGCGGTATTTATTCGTTTCCGCGCGGCCGCCCGATCTCGAAAATCTTGATCAAGGCCAGACCCGCTATGAAGCCGCCGATGTGCGCCGCGTACGCGACGCCGCCTTGCTGCGAACCGCTGCCGAGCACGCCCAAGCCGCTGATCAACTGGAACACAAACCACAAACCAATCGCAACGAAAGCAGGCACCTGCGTGACAAACCACGACAGCAGCACGGTCACTCGCTTCGTTGGAAATAACAGGATGTAAGCGCCGAGGACACCCGAGATCGCACCCGAGGCGCCCAGGCTCGGCATTAGCAAACTGCTAGCGTTGTCACCCGCAAAGATCACCGTGCTGAAGACGTGGGCCAACCCCGCCAGTACTCCGCAGACAAAGTAAAAGATCAGATAGCGAATGTGGCCCACACGATCTTCGATGTTGTCGCCAAAGATGAACAGGAAAAGCATGTTGCCGAAAATGTGCGCGATCCCGCCGTGCATGAACATCGAAGTAATCAGGGTAAGCCAGACCGGAATCAGCGTGGGCTGCAATCCGGGAATAGCCACGCGCTGGCCCGTGATTGGCTCGACCAGGATCCGATCGGGCGTGACGATGTCGCGGCCGGTAATGATTTCGGCGGGAACAGTAGAAAACGCGTAAGTGAACCTATCGTTCGTCCCCAGTCCCTGCAGGAACACAAAGACGAAGATGTTGACGAGAATCAGCGCGTAGTTCACCCACGGCGTCGACCGCCTATCGTAGTTTTCATCTGCAATTGGAAAAAGCATCATCTATGTAGTGGGCGATCGGGCCCAAACCGATTACGTATTGACATCGTATATACGGCCGGTGTTATCTTCCGCTAGTGGATGTCGCCTACACCTTACACGAAATCAGATTTGAGTGGGATAGGCGAAAGGCTGAGACAAATCTGCGCAAGCACAAGGTGCCATTTGAGGCGGCCTGCGAAGTGTTTTTCGATCCCTTTATTTGCGTTGCCGACGCTGGCGTCATGAAGGGCGAGCGACGGCAAGCGGTTATCGGAATGACGGTAAACTGGCGTTTGCTCTACGTGGTATTTGTTGAGCAAGACGACGTAATTCGTATCGTTTCTGCTCGCACCGTTGAGAAAGCCGAGAGACAATCATATGAAGATCAGTAAGTTGAAGAGCCGATTGCAAAAAGACCGCACCATGACAACTATCAGTTTGCGGATTCCCGAAGACATCGTCGATGATTTGAAGGATATTGCTCCACGTCTCGGGTTCTCCGGATACCAACCGTTGATTCGAGCTTACATCGGGCAAGGTCTGCGAGCCGATACGGAACGTCTCAACGACAACCCGAAGCTGACGAGCTTGGTGCAGAGTCTGCGCCGGCACGGCGTAAAGGACGAAATAATCGCATCTGCCATAGCTGAAGCTAAAGACTCGGCTGAGGCTGCGTGAGCGTTCTGGATTCGAGAGGTTTTCCAACTACTATTATCAGCTCATTTTGGTTTTCGGCGTTTCAGCGTTTGTTCAACCCTCCGAGACCTCAGAGATTTGATCTGCTTTCCCAACGGAGAATTCTTTCTAATCTGATCGTCTGCTATCTGACCGAGAGACAAGAGTTCTCGCAACCGATTTCCCTGGTAACCCCACCGCAAGCGATTGCAGCTCGCGCACGCGGGCAGGCAATTTTCAACATCCTTTGAGCCGCCCTTTGATTTCTGGTTCACATGATCGATATTCCATGAGCCGATCTCTCCTCTCAGATCGTACTTCGCAAATACGACTGAATCTCCACAGAAATGGCAAACGCCTCGCGTCTTGTCAAAGATCGCTTTCAGATTCGCTTCTCGATTCATGTCATCGCTCTAGGGAAACCAATTGTTCAGCAATCGTAACGTCTCTTTTAATCACCTTCGGCCGCCGCCTCAGCAAACGCTAACTCTCCGGCGGCGAGGTCCCGCCGCACTTCTTCCGCCGTACCGAACACTCGCGCCCGCTCATCATCAAACTCACCTTCCCAGCGTGCGACGACCACAGTAGCCAGGCAGTTTCCCAAAACGTTCACGGAAGTGCGGCCCATGTCCATTAATTCATCAACCCCGAAAATCACTGCGACTCCGATGGGACCCAGCCCGCCAGGCATAAAGCTGTTCAGCGTGGCCAGCAAAATCACCAGGGCCGCGCGCGGGACACCGGCGACGCCCTTGGACGTGATCATCAGGGTGAGCATCATTACGATCTGGCGGCCGAAACTCATATGACCAATCACGGGCTCGGCCGCCTGCGCGACAAAAACTGAAGCCATCGCCAGGTAAAGCGTCGTCCCGTCCAGATTGAAGCTGTAGCCGGTCGGCATCACGAACCCAACGATGCGGCGCGGCACGCCGAGACGCTCCATGTTTTCCATGGCCTTGGGCAGAGCAGATTCGCTGCTGGTCGTCGCAAAAGCAATCGTGAACGGTTCGCGCACGGCCTTGAAAAATTGTTTTATCGGGACGCGGGCGATGATCATGACCGCGCCGAAAACAAAAACTACCAGGATGAACAGGGCCAAATAAAGAGAGCCGATCAACTTGCTCAGGTTCCATAGCACGCCAAGCCCGTTGGTGGCGATCGTGTGGGCCATCGCCGCGCCCACCCCTATCGGCGCGAACATCATCACGTAGTTCGTGAATTTGAACATCACCTGCGACAGCGCTTCACAACCGCGCACAATCGGAGCGGCCTTTTGACCCATGGCTGAGACGGCCATGGCAAACAAAACCGTGAAGGCAACAATCTGCAGCACGTCACCGCGCACCATCGAATCGATGACGCTGGAAGGAAAGATGTGCACCAGCAAATCGCGAAAGCCCTGGGGTTGGGTCTTAACCAGTGAAGTGATGTCGCCGCCGCCGCTGAGAATGACACCCTTGCCGGGTTGGACGAGATTCACCACGCCCAAACCGATGAACAGCGCCAGCGTGGTGATGATCTCGAAATAGAGCAGGGCCTTTGCGCCCATGCGCCCGACTTGCTTTAGATCGCCGCCGCCGGCAATCCCAACCACCAGCGTCGCGAAGATCAGTGGCGCGATAATCGATTTGATGAGATTGAGAAAGATGTCGCGCAGGAAATAAATATTGTTGCCCCACCTGGGGCTGAGATATCCGAGCACTCCGCCGAGAACCAAACCGATAAGAATCTGAGTAGTCAGCGAAGGCACGTACCAGGGGCGGTTAGTCTTTATCGAATTTTTTTTTGACATTAAAACTATTCAGCCGCGAAAAGGCGCAAAAGGCACAGACCGGATTACATCCATTAGGTCGCGAGACCGCTCCTACTTCTCGTTCGGTTTGCGCCTTTTGTGCCTTTTTGCGGCCGCTATCTCCCCCACTTGAGTTTATCTCGCAGCACGTCGAAATAATTTCGATGCGGCGGCTGGACCAGATTGAAAGTCGTGTTGCTCTTGCTAATCAGGATCCGATCGTTGACTCGCATTGGGAAGCCAACCTGTCCATCCAGGGTCAATGCCACATCCTCTTTGTCAGTCATCAACCGCACTTCAATCGTCGACTCGTCAGGCACGACGATAGGCCGGTTCGACAAAGTGAAGGGACAGATTGGCGTGATCACGACCGCGTTCATCGAAGGGTAAATGACCGGACCGCCCGCCGAAAGGTTGTACGCGGTCGAACCCGTGGGCGTCGCGACAATCAAGCCGTCGGCGCGAAATAGATTCACGAATTGCGAGTCAAGATAGGCTTCGATATCGATTATGCGCGCTAGTGCCGACTTGTTCACCACGACATCGTTAAGCACGCGACTGCGGGTGACCAACCCTTCGCCGCGCCACAGTTCAACCGCCAGCATGACCCGCTTTTGAACTTTGTATTGACCGGAGAGAATCGCTTCCAGCGCCGAAAATAATTCTTCAATCGGAAACTCGGCGAGATAACCCAAACCGCCGTAGTTAACGCCAATGACCGGAACTTCGGCGTCACCGATCATACGCGCCGTGGCGATCATTGTGCCGTCACCGCCGAGCACAAGCATTAGGTCAACTGACTGCGCAAGCTGTTCGTCTTTTACAATTTCGACCGTACAGCCTGTTTTTTGCTTGATCTGTTCGTGAGCGATCTCGGCAGGTCCAACCAGCTGAATTTCCCTCTGGGCCAACCACTCGGCAAGCCGGCACAGATTCTCCAGCACATCGGGCTGATGCGGTTTGACGACGACGCCAATGCGTTTGATGGAAGCTCGCTCCATTGTTTGCGGGGTAATGCGGGAACGCGCGGATGATATCCGGGCGCGGATCTTAGTGTCAACGAGGTGTCAACGAGTTTCGCTGACCCCGTCGGCGTTTCACTTTGGAATCTACTGTTTTCCCCCAGGCAAAACGATCCACGAAATACACGAAGCACTTTTGTTGTTTTTACGATTCGTGTGATTTCGTGGATCGTTCTTCTCCGAGCGGTAAGCAAACGCAGAAACAAACACAGGATGCTACCAAAGTGATTCTTTAGACATCTGTCGTCGCAATACAGAGACCGAGCGCGCCCCTTAAGAATATTAACGGGTATACAGCGCCAGGAATTCTTTGTTGCCATCGGCGCCGTGAATTGGAGATTCGATTACGCCGCTAACCTCGAGACCTAAAGCTTCCGCGACAGCATTTACTTCAGCGATGACACATTGGTGCTGCAAAGGGTCTTTGACGATGCCGCCCTTGCCGACTTCGCCTTTGCCCACTTCGAACTGAGGTTTGATAAGAGTAATTATTTTTCCTTGCTCGACGAGCAAGGGCACGATCGCCGGCAGGATTTTAGTCGCCGAGATGAAGGCGACGTCGATTGTCGCCAGATCGAACTTCGCTTCAAAGTCTTCGGGCTTTAGATAGCGAGCATTCACGCCTTCGCGCACTTCGACTCGCGGATCGTTGCGCAGCCGCCACTCGAATTGATTATGACCCACGTCGATGGCCACGACCCTTTGGGCGCCTTGCTGCAAAAGGCAATCCGTAAACCCGCCGGTCGACGAGCCAACGTCAATGCAGATCAATCCGTCGGTCTTGATTTGAAATTCGCGGAGGGCAGCTTCCAGTTTCAGCCCACCTCGACTGACATAGCGAGACGCTGGATTGCCATCGGTCTTGATCCGGATGTTGGAGTTTGGATTAAATAGTTCGGAAGGCTTGTTGACTAGCTGCTCGTCGACCAGGACGACGCCGGCCATCACCAGCGCCTGGGCCTTGGTGCGGGACAGCGCCAGCCCGCGGTCCATGAGCAGTTTGTCGATGCGCTCGCGCTTCATCGACGACACTCTACCGCAAGCCCGCACGTGTCAGAAGCCCGACCGTCAGGGAGGGCTCCCGTCGTTAGTCGGCCTCCCTGACGGTCGGGCCTCTGAAATTATCTTCGCGCGCCCTGCAGCACAGCGCGGGGAGCGTCACTGATGTGCAACTCTGCCGCACACTCGCGGCACAGCCAAACTATTACCCGAGGCGCGTCTACCCAGTAAAAGGGGGAAACCTTTGCGGCCATTTTCAAAGCTTCGGCGCTCTGCAACCGCTGCAATGACTGGATAAAAAACATTCCGTTGTAAACGTCTCCGTCTACGCCACCGTCTCTATGTATGCATTCTCGTTCAAACATAAATACTTTCTTCATGGAGGCCCTTCCCCTCGCGCCGCACCGCGCGAGCTTCGATATTAAGATCGAAATTGGATCCTTTATGTATGTCGGGTGCTGATTATGTTGGAGGAGAAAAACGGGGCAAGGCGAATCAAGATAATTTTTATTCGCTCGAACGCCTCAGGCGCATAATGCCATGGCAGCAGCGAGAGGTCAACAAGCTTTTCATTTATGGCGGACCCAGACCTTCGAATATTTCCTGTATTAGACTCGCGCCCCTCTTTTTCTTCGCAGGCTTTTTGGCAACCGAGGAATACTCGTCATTTTGACTCACCGGTTGGACTCTTCGTTTTCGCACCAGCCGGCCGAGCTCTGGCGCGTTGTCCCGCTTTGGGATCGACGACTGGGTTAATGTGCTCTGATCCCAGGACTCACGTGCCGTGGTCGCTGAATCTTTTTTATTCGGGCTCTGAAGTTGCGGCTCGGCTTTCGACTGAGTTGCAGCGGCTGATAGTGTCCGTTCGGTTTCAGACTGCGAATTCAAATCGGAATTGCCGGGTTTTGATGAAGCGGGAGCCTGATTAATCTTAGGCTCGACGATCTCTGATTGAGGAGGAGTCGACACGGCTGCGGCTCGTCGCGCGTTGCCGAAGTAGCTCACGCCAATGGCGCCCAGCGCGCCTAAAGCCACACAGCCGACTACGGCCAGGCAAATCCAAAACGCCGCCCGCGCTCTTTCTACAGCGCGGGCTTTTGCTATCGGCACCACCGGCCGGGCCGAAACGATCGTCGCCTCATCATCGAAGTGTGGAGAGGACAGGTTGGGAGCAGTTGTCTCAATTTCAAATCGCATTCTTCTCATTTCATTTCGGAAACAATGTTCTCTGGTAGCGAGGAGGAGAGTCGGTCTTATACCAGCCCCTTAGATGCAGTTTTCAGAGTTTGGGTTCAATGGCGGGAGAGAGTCAAGACCATTATCCATTTGTCATTTTCATTTCCCATCTGCCAGCGGAAGAAGTCCTGCCGTCATAGGCCGGCAATGAAAAATGAAAGATGAGAAATGCTCCGGTTCTAGGCCGACACCTTTTGAGGTTTTGCGCGCCGATCTTCCAGAACCTCAACCGCTTCCTTTACGCGCGTGTAAATCCCATCGGCATCCAGGCCATATTTCGCCAGCAGAAGTTTTGCATCGCCGTGGGTGACTATTCGATCCGGCACACCCATGCGCACGACACGAACCTTATCCTGCAATCCGTTCTCTTCCAACAACTCGAGAATAGCCGCGCCGAAACCACCGGCGAGATAAGCCTCTTCCACGGTGACGATCAGGCGCTTCGTTCGCGCCAACGCCAACAGCAGGGCACTGTCGAGAGGTTTTACGAACCGCGCGTTGATGACCGTCGCTTCGATGCCTTCCTTAGCCAGGTTCTCGGCGGCCTGCAGAGACGGATGAACCATTGAGCCATAAGCCACGATGGCGATCTCGCCGCCGTCTCGCAGCAGTTCAGCTTTGCCGATCTCCAGGATTTGCGGTTGACCATCCATCGCGACGCCAATTCCGTTGCCGCGAGGATAGCGCATGGCCACTGGCCCCGTGTGTTCGATCATGGTGAACATCATGTCGCGCATTTCGCCTTCGTCTTTCGGCGCCATCAACACCAGGTTGGGCACGCCGCGCAGGTAAGCAATGTCCAACAGACCATGATGCGTCGGTCCGTCGCCGCCGGCGATGCCGCCTCGATCGAGACAGAATTTGACGTTGAGGTTTTGCAGACAAACGTCGTGAACCAGTTGATCGAACGCTCGTTGCAGGAAGGTCGAGTAAATCGCGCAGACCGGCTTCAATCCTTCACAGGACAGACCGGCGGCAAACGTGACGCAGTGCTGTTCAGCAATGCCTACGTCGAAAGAGCGTTCAGGAAATCTCTCCAGCGGCAGGCAAACCCCTGTGCCATCGGGCATGGCAGCGGTCAGGGCTACGACCTTTTCATCCCGCTCCATTAACTCGCACATGGTCTCGCCGAAAACCTGGGTGTAGGTAGGAGCCTTGGCCGGCGACTTCACCGGCACTCCGGTTTTCAAATCAAACGGTCCCGTAGCATGCCACTTGTAATAGTCTTTTTCCGCAGCCGGATGGCCTTTGCCCTTGGTCGTCAGAGCGTGCACAATCACCGGCCCGTCCTTTACCTGTTGAGCTTCACGCAGGGCGGCCACCAGCGCCCGCACATTGTGACCATCGACGTAACCGATGTATTTGAAGCCGAGCTCGTTTACCAAAGCGCCCGGTAAAACTGCCGCGGCAATCGCGTCCTTCACGGTCTTGGCTGCGTGATGCAGACGCTCTCCCACGGAAGGAATTGCCAGCAGCTTCTCTTCCACTTCATCTTTAAAGCGATGATAACCGTGCGCTTCGCGAATGCGATTGAGATAGCCGGTCAGCGCTCCGACGGCGGGTGCAATCGACATTTCGTTATCGTTAAGCACGACTATCAGACGCGTCTTCAAGTGTCCGGCCTGGTTGATGGCTTCCATGGCCATCCCGCCGGCGAGCGACGCATCGCCGATCAGAGCCACCACGTTGTGATCCTCGCCTTTGCGATCCCGAGCGATCGCCATACCCAATGCCGCGGACAACGAAGTCGAGGCATGGCCGGCGCCAAACGCGTCGTATTCCGATTCGTCCCGGCGCAAAAAGCCGCTGATGCCGCCGTACTGCTTGACCGTGGGCAGCAGATCGCGCCGCCCGGTCAGGATTTTATGGGCGTACGCCTGATGCCCTACGTCCCAGACCAAACGGTCGTGCGGCGTATCAAAGGCGTAATGCAGCGCCACGGCCAATTCAACCGCGCCGAGCGAAGCACCCGTGTGCCCGCCTACGCGGGACATTGTTTCCAGGATGTATTGTCTAATGTCCTCGGCGACTTCCTGCAACTGATCGAGTTGCAGGTTCCGCAAATCCATGGGCGAGTTGATATTTTGCAGCAGTGTCATGCGGGCGGAATTGTAAACCCTGAAGCGGGCTTTTGCTATCTCACAAAAGATATACTTTCGAGCGCTCTATCGCCCGGCGTAACCTTGCCGGCCCAATCAACGGCTCGCGGCTTTGCCAAGCAAAGTAGTTTGTACCCTAGATACGCACCGACAGTCAAGAACCTTTTCTTAGACCATTTTCGCCTACTCAACCATCTGTATCCGAGTCAACGGCGTCGCGCAGGTCTCTTCGGTAACTCCACAACAAGAAGTCGATTCGGCCAGGTTATCCTGGAGCACGACGAAAACTTCCCACTCGTTGCCGTCCGGATCGCTCACCCAGGTCTTGTCCTGAACCGCGTAACAACAACTGGTCTGCATCTCGTCGCGCGTCAGCAGGCCCGCGTCATTCCATTTCTGCCTGGTAGCCAGAACGTCTTCGGTTGAACTCACTTGAATACCAAGATGTGACAGCGCACCGCCACCGCCGCTCACAGATGACTCATTCAGCGACAGGTTCAGGGGTGGATTATGCACATCAAACTTCGCATAGCCCGTGCGCACCTTGCTCGGCTCAATGCCCAGCATTTTCCGGTAAAACTGAATGCTCTGATCAACGTTTCGCACATTGAGCGACAGATGAGCCTTCAAAGCATTCACCGTTGGGTTGGGATTTTCACTTAGGTTAATCTTGCCTTCCATACCAATCCTCCTTTAGACTCAAATACGCTAAGACGAATATGAACCCGCAGCATAGCAACAGGCTTCACATGCGTCAAGGCATATATGACAGAGAACGGGGCGGGTGCCTGTGGGAGTTGCCATGCCGGCTAAAGCGGATCCACGAAAACACACGAATAGCAGAACAGTTCAGCCACCTTTCGTGTGATTTCGTGGATCGTTCTTCCAAGCCGAAGGAATCACGAACTCTGCATTAGGAACAAAGCCACCAATGCCTCTGCGAATCGATCCGTTGCTACCGTCTGACTGGCCGGCCGTGCGCGAGATTTATCTGGAGGGTATCGCGACCCGACAGGCGACATTCGAAACCCTAGCGCCTTCGTGGGAAACCTGGGACGCAACACATTTCCCTTTCGCCCGTCTCGTTGCGCGCGATGATCAAGAGGTGGTCGGGTGGGCAGCTCTCAGCCCCGTCTCGTCGCGGAAGGTTTATGCAGGGGTTGCCGAAGTCAGCGTCTATGTCGCCGAGCGGCAGAGAGGCTCTGGGTTGGGACGGCGCTTACTCGATGCGCTTGTCGCCGCGTCCGAGGCGAGCGGCATTTGGACTTTGCAGGCGGTAACGTTTTCCGACAATGCTGCCAGCGTAGCCGTGCACCAGCGATGCGGCTTTCGCGAAGTGGGTCGGCGCGAACGTATTGGCCGGCTGGACGGCGTGTGGCGCGATACAATGTTGCTCGAGAGACGCAGCCGGCAGATTGGAATTGATTAGAACATGACAAAGAAAAACTACAACATTGAATTTCTTTTCAAGGCCCTGGCTGATCGCACGCGGCTGCGGCTGATTTCCCTGATCGGAGATACGGAAGTTTGTGTCTGCTTCTTCGTCGTGATTCTGAAAATCAGTCAGCCTAAGATTTCGCGGCATTTGGCTTACCTGCGCCGCGCCGGCATCGTCTCAGCCCGACGCGAAGGCAAGTGGATGCACTACCGGCTGGCCGACCCACCCGACGAGCACGCCACGCGCATCTTTCGCGAAGTCCGCGCCTCTCTGGCGGAACATCCAGAGTTTCAACGTGACCGCGAGAAGCTCTCGGCGGTGTGTTGCGCTCCCAATCTTCCGGTGCAGCTACGCCGTGCGCCGCGGCCGTTGGATCTGGCGGCATAAGTAGCGCAAGTTGTTAACTTGCGATTTCCGGATTGCCCGAAATAGAGCCGCAAGTTAGCAGCTTGCGCTACACCTGTCTTGACAATCCCCGTTCGCAGCTTAGAATAACCTCTCGACACTCGCGGAGATGTGGCCGAGTGGCTGAAGGCGGCGGTTTGCTAAACCGTTAAGGGTCAAAAGCCCTTCACAGGTTCGAATCCTGTCATCTCCGCCAGAAATCAGAGGTCAGAGGTCAGAGGTCGGAAGTCAGTAAAGGCGTTCAACTCCTTTTCTACTGACCTCTGACTTCTGGCCTCTGACCTCTATCACTATGGCTTCTAATTCTATGATTCGTGTTCGTTTTGCTCCATCACCCACGGGTTACCTGCACATAGGCGCGGCGCGTTCGGCGCTATTCAATTGGTTGTTCGCTCGTAAAGTCGGCGGCAAATTCCTGCTGCGCATCGAAGACACCGACCTGCGAAGATCCACCGACGAATCGACGCGTTCGATTATTGAAGGACTCGAGTGGCTGGGACTCGACTATGACGAAGACCTGGTGTTTCAGTCTGACAATGCTGACAAGCATCGAGCCGCCGCTCGAAAACTGGTCGAGGAGGGCAAGGCCTATCGCGACTTTACTCCCAGGGAGCAACGCGAAGACAAATCCGTCAAGCAGGGCATAGTCGATCGCGCCCGGGCCCACGCTGCCGAAGGCATCGATCATCGCAGCAATCCCTTTCGTGACCTATCGAACGAAGAATCAGAACGCCGTGCAGCCGCCGGCGAGCCGTTCGCGATCCGTTTGAAAGTTGCGCCCGAAGGCGTCTCGCATTTCACGGACATCGTCTACGGCGAGCAGGAGCGGGCGCATTCCGAGATCGAAGACCTGGTGCTTCTGCGTTCTGATGGTCACCCGCTTTACAACCTGTCCGTGGTGCTTGACGACATTGAGATGGGCATCACGGATGTCATTCGCGGTCAGGATCACCTGACGAACACACACAAACAGATTTTGCTTTACCAGGCGTTTGGCGCTGAGATTCCACGGTTCGCGCACCTGCCGCTGATTCTCGCACCCAACAAGGGGAAACTTTCAAAGCGCAAGCACGGCGAAGTAGTCTCGCTTACCACTTACCGTGATCGGGGGTTCGTGCCGGCGGCGTTTCGGAATTTTTTGGCACTACTGGGCTGGTCGCCTGATACCACTCAGCATGCTGCCGAGATAACCGTCGGAGATTCTGAGATGCAGCCGAACCTTGAGCCTGGAGATGAGATTTTTTCTCAGCACAGGTTAATTGAGCTCTTCTCGCTCGACCGCATTCACAAGTCTCCGGCAGTTTTCAACTTTCAGGAGAACGATCCGCGCCATTGGACCGACGACAAAGCTCTCTGGATGAACGCTGAGTACATCCGGACGATGCCGCTCGCCGAGTTGCTGCCGTTGGTCAAAGCTGAACTGCGAGCTGAAAAACTTTGGCGTGAAGAATATGACGACGACGAAAGCGCCTGGTTTGAGCAGGCCGTGAATCTGGTCCGGCAACGCTTCTTCACGTTGAAAGATTTTTCGTCGCAGGGCCGTGCTTACTTTTCGGAAGATTTCGATTTCGACGAAGCGGCCGTGCGCAAGAACATTCTGAAAGAACCCCGGCTAAAGGAATTGCTCCCCGCTTTGGCGGATCGAATGGCTGCAACCGAAGCGTTTAGCGCCGCCACCGCAGAGGAAGCCCTGCGGGCGTTCAGCGAAGAGGCCGAGGTTAAAGCTGGACTTTTGATCAATGGTTCGCGCACCATGTTGACCGGACAAGCGGTGGGACCGTCAATGTTTGAAGTCTTTGAGATACTGGGCCGCGAACGTTCGGTGATGCGCCTGCGCAGCCAGCGTCCCTGGCACGAATTTGGAGCCTGAGAACCCGGCCACTTCTTTTGCGCGACTCGACAATTCAGTCGCGCGCTTTGAGGAGATAACTATGGTGAAGAGATTTCTCATAATCGTTTCAGTTGTTCTTGCCGCCGCGTCGCTGACGTGGGCGCAGAACACTAACTCAAGTTCCGTATCTCCCTCGACGCGGACGCGTACCGTGGAGCCAAAACCCACACCCACGCCAAAGACTGTCAAAAAACCGGCCGACCCTGAAGCCGCGGCAACCCCAAAGCCGAAGCCCAGGACGTCTCAAGCCGGCGGCCAGGTCACGCCGTCTAACTCCGTGCTGACCGCTTTCAATAACCTGCTCGACGGCATCAGGCATGCCGATGTGAAGGCCGCGACGGGTGCTTATCAAAATACGCCCCGTCTGGTGCTGTTCAATTTCAACGGCAGCGTTACCAAGGGCTGGGACCAGTTAAAGCAGAATCGCGAAGCTTCGTATGCTGAGATGAAGGACGTCAAACTGGACGTACGAGACGTGCGCGTAACGATGCTGGGACGCGATGCGGCGTTGATTACCTGTGTCTGGACGCAATCAATGACGTTTCGCGGCACGCCCGAAACCGACAGCGGGCGCATGACGATCGTGTTTCGAAAAGTCGGCAAAGACTGGAAGGCAATTCATCTGCATACCTCACCTGATCGCCCCGATCCTTCGCGCATCCCGGCATCAGAGCAGACTCAGTCGCCGAAGCCTTAAGTTTTGGATTCACAAAAATAGAACGCGTTTAGAGGCGGGACTCGTCGCACCTCTTTCGTAGGTGCTGGGAGCGCGGACGTCCCGTCCGCATTGAGCGCGAAGCGCGAACATCTTGACTCGCCTTCGGCTCGTGTGCGGACGGGACGTCCG
>JAWVDF010000060.1:0-82759 GCA_033857635.1 Blastocatellia bacterium | reverse complement strand
TCCGCTATTGCCGCTACAGGCGGCGAAGACGAGGGCCAACAGTCCGCCCAGGATCACCACAAACTTCGCGCGCGTTATTCCTAAAGACAACATTGAAGCCTCCGTGTGAGTCCGCGTTCAGCGGACGATTGAAAATAGCCCAGCGATTCAGAGTCTGTGTCAAAACTTCGGACATGCGCCTGAGGTAACCATTTCTTAAACGCAGAGGCCGCAGAGGTTCTCGCAGAGGTACGCAAAGTGAGGCACTTCTCTGCGTGCCTTTGCGAAAACCTCTGCGTCCTCTGCGTTAAGATCCTCTTTGAGATCGCACATCTTGAGTTTTGACACAACCTCGGTCGCGACCGGGTCCTCGCGCTGGAGCCGCAAAGCTCCTTGTTCTGCACCTCTTCCTGATATCCTCCTGACGTGACTCTGCTCGAAGCCCTCCAGCTCATCGGCTACAGCCTCGGCGCAGTGCTGCCTCTCTGGATGGGCTATCTCCTGCTCAAGCAACGTCTGGGCATGGTGCCCATTCAGCGTCTGCTGCTAAGTCTCGGATGGTGCATGGCCGCTTGGCACGCGAGCAACTTGGTTATTACTCTGCGCAGTCTGCTCGGCCTTGACCTGGAGCGATGGGTTGTAGTCCTGCGGTTAGCCAATTCAATAGCCGTCATCAGCATCACCGTTTGTTACTCGCTTTTGCTCCACGTGCATTTGCACCTGTGGGCGAGTGCGCAGGGTCGAAGTCTGACTCGAACCGAACGTATTCGCGTTTACCTCTCTTACATCCCGTGTCTGTTTTTGATTGTCACCGTGCCCCGCCTCTGGATGGGACCTTACCAGCCGATGATTGCCCAGCTGGCGCAGTTCGTGCTGCCCTTCGCAGTCTGGGTGGTCTACTGCCTGGCCGTCGTGGCCATCACTGAATTGTTGGTCGCGCGGCGCGCTCCTTCGGCAAGCGAGCGCCGCATTCTGCGCACTCTCGCCGGTTCGTTCTTCATGATTGGCGTTTTGATCCTGGCGGCCCTTGGGTTTGGATTGGGCAAGGGAACTCAAGCAGGTCAGTACCTGCAGATCTTCGCCAACCTCGGTTCGCTTCTTCCTTCGGCGCTGTTGGCTTACTACATCTATCGCTATCGTTTTCTCGAACTCATTATCAAAGAGAGTTTGATCGTGGCGACGTTCGCGGCGATGGTGCTGGCCGTTTATCTCTACGGGATTCGGCGCATCAGTGATTGGGCCAACTCGCGCTATGGTCTGCGCGCCGGCGTGGTCGAAGCAATCCTGATCCTTGCGCTGACTCTGCTGGCAGCACCTCTGCGCGGCTGGCTGGAAAAGCGTTTTCGCGCGTTGTTCGAACGCGAGACAGCGCTCTACCGCGAAGTTGTGGCCAATGTTGGCGCGCATGCGGGACGATACCGGCGCCTGCCTGAGCTGCTTGCCTATATCGAATCACAAACTGCCAGCGCGCTATCGCTGCGACGCGCGAAGATTGTCTTACGTGATAACGAAGACAATGAAACACTTCACAGAGACAATTCCGATGAGTCGCGTTGGATCGAAACTCTCTTGAGCAGAGCACAGATCGCCGGCGTGACGGAGCTCCAGGACGACGTGGCTTTTGGGACGCAGCAATACAACATCGCTTACGTTCTGCGTCGCGAAGATCGAGATGGCGGGCTGCTTTTGATCGAAGCGTCGCCCAGCGCGCTCACTCCGGATGTGCGCGCAGTGCTCGAGGTCCTCGCCGGCCAGGTCGCAATCGCGATAGAGGATTGCCGGCTGGCTGAAGAAAATCTGCGACTGGAACGGAAGGTGGCCGAAGGTGAGCGTTTGGCAGCGCTGGGCCAAATGGCCGCCACCGTCGCACATGAAGTGAAGAACCCTTTGTCAGCCATCAAATCGATCGCCCAGGTGATGAGCGAGGACGAAGGACTGAACAGTCAACATGCGCGCGATCTCAGCTTGATAGTCGGCGAGACTGATCGTCTGAGCAAGAGCGTGACGCAGTTGCTCAACTTTGCCAGTAAGCGACCTCAGGCCGCGCCTCCCTGCCGCTCAGACGATTTGATTAAGAGCGTGAATAGTCTTTTTCGAGTCGAGGCAGAAGAGCGGAATATCAGACTGAGCTGTCACGCCGAAGCGACAGTCGAATTGGACGGCGTGCAGACAGCGGCGGTTCGCGATGCGCTTTCGAATCTGGTCTTGAATGCTTTGCAGTCCACGCCCAGTGGAGGCAAGGTGACGTTGGATTTCCTGCTCGAGAAAAACGATATGGTATTTGCGGTTTCCGACAGCGGGCCGGGGATCGCCGCCGACGTTGAAAAAAGAATTTGGGAGCCTTTCTTTACTACCAAACAGCGCGGCACTGGTTTGGGTCTGGCGATTGTTCGCAAGCGCATGGAAGAGGCAGGCGGCATGGCACGGCTGGCGCCAACCCAGAATGGCCAAGGCGCTCGATTTGAATTGAGATTGCCCGTGGCGCAATTTGGTAAATTGCACGTGTGAGCGACTGGAGCGCAGGCATCCTTGCCTGCGGTTCGCGAGCATCCCTGCTCCGCAATCGCAAATTAACAATTTGCGCCACAACTCGGTCAATTGCGCAGCGACTGGAGCGCAGGCATCCTTGCCTGCGGTTCGCGAGCATCCCTGCTCGCAATTCGCAAATTAACAATTTGCGCTACTACCTGGAACTTTCTACAGCGAACAGCGTGTCACAAGCGAACGAGCTACTTTCCCTACCTGCGAGCAATCGCTAATTTATTTAGTCAAAGGAGAATCGAGTGATGATCTTAACCAAGGGACATCGTGTGATCATTTTTGCGCTGTGCTGTGCGCTGTTGAGTCTGACCGCCCCCCTAGCGTTGGCCCAGGATTCGAATTCCTCGCCACAGCCATTCGAAAACTTCGATACAGAGCTGTATCTGGTGATGGCCTCGAACGAGCGAGCGGGCGAAATTCCACTGCCCGCGTCTCTGGACCAGGTCATAAAGCAGTTGCGCGCGACGCTGCCATTCAAGAATTACAGTCTGGCGTCGACCTTGATCAATCGCGTGAAGAATAACGGCTCGTTGAGTCTGACCTGGATCGGCGGGCCACGTCTGGCGCCCGCTACTTCAATCGCACCTTCACCGACGTTCAGCCAGTTATCAATCGGGCGACTAAAGGTTTTCGAAAGCGCCGGCGGGCCTACTGTCGAGCTGGGGCGTTTCAGTTTTGGCGCCAGGGTTCCGATCCAGACGGGAACAAACATCGCGCCTGCGGGCACGAACTCTGCGCCGGTCTTCGCCTATGAGTACGTCGGCCTCAGCACGGACTTCAGCGTTCGTCCGGATCAGCCCACCATAATCGGAACGCTGACCGTGGGGCCCTCGGGCGACGCGATCATCGTGATCCTTTGCGCCCGGCACACGCAACATTAACAGGACCACCCGACTCTCCCCGGTTCTGGCACGCCAAGCGCAAGCAAAACCCTCGGAAAAGTATTAAACTCCGGGGGTGAGCATGGAAAAGAAAGACTTGCGACTGTTGGTAGTCGATGACGAGGAGGCGGCGCGCTATGGCATCAGGCGCGCGTTGGAGGCGTTCGGTCAACCCATTGCCGAAGCCGAAAGCGCCGAAGCCGCGCGCGCTTTGATGCGCGATCAAAACTTCGATCTGGTGCTCCTCGATGTGAATCTGCCCGGCATTAGCGGCCTCGAGTTCCTCAACGAACTACAAAAAGAAAATGAGAGCAGTAAGACCGAGGCGCCGCTGGTCATTATCATCACCGCGCACGGATCCGAACGGCTGGCCGTGCAGGCCGTGAAGAGCGGCGCCTACGACTACATCTCAAAACCTTTCGAGCTGGACGATCTGCGCCTGGTCGTCAAGAACGCTTTCGAAACGATCAAGCTGAGGCAAGAGAATCGTTCACTGCGGCGGCGGATAGAAATCGAGACGTCGCAACGCGGAGCTCTGCTGGGAAATTCCGCGGCCATGCAGAGCGTGCGCGGGATGATCGACAAGGTGGCTGATACCGACGCAACCGTTCTCGTGCGCGGCGAATCGGGTACTGGCAAAGAGTTGGTTGCCCGCGAGCTGCACGACCGAAGCAGCGTCCGAAGCGGCGGCGCCTTTGTCGCCGTGAACTGCGCGGCGTTGCCGACTGAGCTGATTGAGTCCGAGCTGTTTGGCCATGAAAAGGGCGCATTTACAGGGGCCGCAGCTCGCCGGCGAGGGAAATTCGAGCAGGCCAACGGGGGCACACTGTTCCTCGATGAGATAGGCGACATGAGCGCGAATGTTCAGGCAAAGCTTCTGCGCGCGCTGGAAGAGCGGCGAGTTGAAAGGCTCGGCGGCGACGAATCGATCCCGGTAGACGTGCGGATTATCAGCGCCACGCATCGCGCTCTGGAAGAAGAGATCGCGGATGGAAATTTTCGCGCCGATCTCTTTTATCGTCTGCGCGTGGTTACTATCGACATTGCTCCATTGCGCGAACGGCGCGAAGACATTCCGCTACTGGCGGAAGTCTTTGCGCGTCAGGCCGCCGAACGCCATCGTTTGCCCGAGCGACCGATCGGGCGCGACGCTCTGAAGAAGCTGATCGAGTACGACTGGCCCGGCAATGTGCGCGAGTTGCGCAACGCGATCGAGCGCGCCGCGATCATGTCCGAAGGCTCTGAACTAAACGCTCTCGATCTCAGCGAAGAAGCTGCGCCGCGGGCTCCTGCCCCGGCGATCGAAGTTGCTTCGAATGGCAACCTCCTCGTCCCTTACACCTCTGACTTTCGCGACGACCGGAAAGAGTTTGAGCGACGTTACATCGCCCGTTGCCTGGAGGAATCCGGCGGCAATGTGACCAAGGCAGCTGCCGTTTTGGGAATGCATCGACAGTCATTGCAGCATAAATTGAGAGAGCTGGGGCTGGGGCGAAGGTACGTTGCGGTGGGTGCTGGAGCGCAGGAAAACACAGACAAGTGAAAGCGGAATGTTACAGAACTCCGAGCCACGGAGCGCGGACATCCTGTCCGCCTGAGCGCGCAGCGCGAACAATCTTCCAAAATGATTCTCTGCGTAAGTCTGAGCGTGCTTCGCCCGCTGGCGGACAGGATGTCCGCGCTCCGTCGGTACCGCTTGATGTGGTTTTGTAAACACTAGCTTTATCACAGGACTTCAGCGAGAATCCAAATCATGAAAGCCCGCATAGACGCCATTATTCAACGCGACCAGGCAGAGTACCTGGACAAACTGCTGCCGCCCAGCGACGCCCTGGTCGCTGAAATGGAAGCTTACGCTGCCGAGCACAACGTGCCCATTGCCGATCGAGAGATCGCTTTGTTTCTGGAGATTACTGCGCGCGCGATCAAGGCGCGGCGGGCGCTCGAATGTGGAATGGCGATTGGCTATTCCGTCATTCACCTGGCGCGCGGCATGACCGAAGATGGGTTGGTCATCACAATCGATCCCAACGACGAAATGATCGCAGCGGCGGAGGGTTATCTTAAGCGCGCGGGTCTCCGCGAACGAGCCCGGATCGAAAAGGGCTATGCTTTGGAAGTGATTCCGAGACTCGCGGAAACCTTCGATCTAATCTTCCTCGACGCCTTGAAAGAAGAGTATCGCGGCTATCTTGATCTGGCTTTGCCAAAGCTGCGTCAGGGCGGGGTAGTGCTCTGCGACAATCTTCTTTGGGGCGGCCAGGTGGCCGGTGAGATTCGTTCGCCCGATCAGAAGACGTCGACCGAAGCGCTGCGGGAGTTCAACCGATACTTCGTCAATCATCCCGAACTGCGGGCAGAGGTTTTGCCGGTGGGGGATGGGCTCGGGTACGGCGTAAAGCTTTGAAGTTCTGCCGGCGTGTTTTGATGTTTCGCTCCGATAGGAGCGAGATGTTTATAGTACCCATTGCGAGAAAAAACACTTAAGCTCCTTTAGGAGCGTGATGTTATGTCGCTCCTAAAGGAGCTTGGGATTCTGCCCAACGGGAGCTATAAACATTCCGCGCCTAACGGCGCTGAGATCACGTGATCATTTCTCAAACAGCGGAATCCTTCTTTGGAATAGCAGAGGTAATCGCCCGCGGCGGCGCCATCGCGTTTCGCACCGACACCTTCTACGGTCTGGGAGCGGATCCCTTCAATCACGCCGCCGTTCAAAAACTCAAGCAGCTAAAGGGCAGCCAAAACCCGGTCCTGATCATTGTCAGCGATCTCGAGGCGGTCGCTCAGTTCATCGTTGAGCCGACGCCCGCATTCGATCTGTTATCCAAAACATTTTGGCCGGGCCCGTTGACCCTGATCGGCAAGGCAGCGTCTGATGTTCCCGAGGAAATCACTGCAGGCACGCAAACCGTTGGCGTCCGCTTACCTGACGATGATAAAGTGCGCGCTCTGGTGCGGACGTGCGGCGGTGCTTTGACAGCGACGAGTGCGAATCCTTCACACCAGCAGCCCGCTACGACTGCACAGGAAGTCTTCAACTACTTTGGTACCGCGATCGATTTGATTGTTGACGGCGGCAACGTCACAGCCGAGCAGCCTTCGACGGTGTTGGATGTTTCCGGCGCTGCGCCGCGGTTAGTTCGCGAGGGCGCGATCGCCTGGTCTGAAATCCAAGCTGCACTTGAGCGCTTCAAATAGCAGACACTCCGAAAACGTCATGCCCCAAGACTTCAACGACTTAAGAAAACACCCGCGCGTCAACGTAGACTTTTTTGCCGACTGGGGTTGGGGACCTGAATGCGAGCACTACGACAGGATCACGAGTCTCAGCGTGGGTGGGTGCTTTCTGGCTACCAAGCGAGAGTTAAGCCCGCGAACGGAAATCTATATTAGATGGACTGCCGACAGTGTTGGCATGATTAGCGTGAAGGGCGCGGTTCGCTATCAAATACGAGTGATGGAAGGGGCGCCGCCGACGGGCGCGGGGATTGAGTTTGTCGGCGTCTCGAGCGAGAGCGCAAAGAAACTTCAAGCGGTGATGGAAAAGCAACGCTAGGTGGCACAGACGTTCTTTGCGAGCGTTGCGCCTTTGCGTGAGAATTATAATCACGCCAAGGCGCAAAGACGCAAAGGAGGGCGCGAACCGAGGACATAATTTCTAATGGACCAGTCTGTGACTGGGGTCAGCGAGTAATCACAGACTAAAGTCTGAGCCACTCTTGCTTACTTCGTCACGGTCAGGTCCTTGATGAATCCCCAATCGCCGCTTGCGTTGACTTTAATATTCCCCACGGACTTTTTCGCGATCACCATGTTCGCCTGATACCAGAGCGGAAACACGGGCACGTCACGGGCGATGATCTCCTGCGCCTTTGCATATAGCGGCGCAGCCTTCGCATGGTCATAGGTATTCGCCGCTTCGTCGAGAATCTTATCCAGCTCGGGGTTGCTGTAACGGCTGCGATTGAGACCCTTCGTCGGTGTCGCAATCTCAGACGTGGCGAACAAGTCGTGATAGAAGATCGGATCCTGATTGCCGCCTACCCACTGACTGTAATTAATCTGGAACTGACCATTCTGAACCTGCTGGCGCATCGTGTTGAATTCGGATGTCTCAATCGCGACCGGCACGCCCACGTTCTTCAAGTAGTTCTGCACTACGCCTGAATACTGACGCGCGGCTGCGCTGCTGCCTGAAATACGAAACAGCAGAGGCGTCGCCCATCGCATCTGCGGCCCGTCGCCATCAGGATCGCGAAAGCCTGCTTCGTCGAGTAACTGCTTCGCTTTATTTGGATCAAATTGGTAAGTCTGAGGTCTCTGATAGGCCCACGACGCTTCCGGGAGAATCGAGTGAGCAATTTCGCCCTGATTCAAAACCAGATCGCGAATCATGCTTTCGCGATCAATCGCGTACGCGAGCGCCTGGCGAACTTTGATGTTATCAAGCGGCGCTTCGGTAGTATTAAAGGTGAGCAGGTTTAGATTCGATCCGCCAAACTGCTGCACCGACAGATTAGGATTCTTACTCAGCCCTTGGATCGCGTCAGGAGAGAGACTAGTGGCCAAGGGGGCAATATCTACCCGCCCACTTTGCAGCTCGGCCTGCATGGTGTTTGACTCGCTGATCGCGCGTACGCGAAGAGCCGGAAGTTTGGATGGGCCGTCCCAATAGTTTTGATTGGCTTCGAGGTCGAGGACCTGTTGCACCTGATCGTAGCTCTTGAATTTGAAAGGTCCGGTGCCAAGCGGATGCGCCTTCTGCGATTCATAACTGTCTTTCGGGATCATCGCGATTGGCACCAGATTCGGCAGCAGTCCCGTCCATTGCTTGTTCAGGCGAATGATCAGTGTGCGGGGATCCGGGGCTTCAACGCTTTTGACCAAGGCAATCTTGCTTGCGCCTGAACCCTGAAAGAAACTGGTGGCCTTCGCGAACGTCGATGCCAGCACCGTGTCCAGTGTGTATTTGGCGTCAGCGGACGTGAACGGACGCCCGTCATGAAATGTCACACCGTCGCGTAAAGTGAAAGTGAAAGACAGGCCGTCGTCCGAGCGCTGAATGTTCGAAGCCAGTTCCGGAACGTAGTCGAACTTGTCGTCTTTCTTGACCAGCGAATTAAACATCAAGGTGCGGACGCGTTCACTAGCTGCGTCTACCGATGGCGAGCCAATCGGATCGATGGTCTTGATGTTGTCCGAAAGCGCTATCACAAAGACGTTGCTTTGCGAGCGCTTGCAGGCCGACGGCAAAAGAATCGCTGTCAACAGCAAAGCGCTTAAGCTAAAACATTTCAGGAAGCGCATGCGCGAGCGGCGATGTGCCCTCAGGTCAGCGTTACTGCGCACTGGATTCTCCTGGATAACGGTATTCGAGTGTCTCATTTAATTCCTGGATTTCCTTTGCCAGTCCTTTGTACTTCTCCATATCCAGCGGCGGCGACGGTTCCACCAAAGCTTTAGTAGCAGCGATCAGCTTGAGCGATGTGTGAATGCGCTTCTCACTTATTCGGCCGTCGCGGGCCGCTGCCAATAAGGCGTGATAGCCGCGACGAATCGTTGCCGGCGTGGCGCAAATCAAAAGCATATCCTCACCGGCCTGGAACGCCCGGACCACGGCGTCTTCGATTTCAGTGTGCTTGGCGATAGCTCCCATTTCGAGATCGTCAGTAACCACCAAATGCTTATAGCCGAGTTCCTGACGCAACAGGTTTGAGACGATTCGAGGGCTAATCGAGGCGGGTTCGAGCAAGCCGCCAGTAGTACCTTTCTTGATATCGATATTGGGAAAGCCGCCGTGACTTACCATTACGACGCGAACGCGATCGTCGGCGCGCTGAAACAATTCGATGTACGGAGCGAGATCCTGCGCGAGTAGATCATCGCGAGACAGCGGAACCATAGGCATTTCGATATGCGAATCGACGTCGCCGGCGCCGATTCCGGGAAAGTGTTTCAGACAACCGAGACATCCGGTGGCCTGCAGCCCGCGCATGTACACCGTCGTGTACCCCAGGACTTCACCGGGAGAACGGCCAAAGGATCGCGAGTAAAGACCGTTAGTCAGTTGGCTGCGCTCCTGGGTGATAATCGACATGACCGGAGCGAAGTTAATATTGAGTCCGAGCATTCGCAGGACTTGGCCCGTGACGCGCCCCAGGGTTCTGGCTCCGGAGAGATCGCCGTTCTGGCGAATGGCCCGAGCTGCCGGCATAGGCGTGAAGATGTCGCGCAGGCGATCCACCAGGCCGCCCTCCTGATCGATGCCGCACAGGGGAGGCGCCGGCAGCATCGCCCTCGCCCCATCGAGTAGCCGGCGCACCTGATCAGGCGACTGGATATTGCGTCCGAACAGAATAATGCCGCCGGGATTGATCTCTTCGATCAGCGCTCGCGCCTCATCATCCAGGTCGGGGCCTGGAAGACCGATGAAGAAGAATTGTCCGATCTGTTGTTCGAGTGGCAGCGAGTAGAGTTGATTAGATGGCATTTATTATGATGGCCGGGTCTGCGGAATCAGAAGACATGCGCTAGCTTACGATACCGAACGATGCCGATTCAACTACAGCCTCGAAAAGTGGGGACCTTATCCAGGGTTTTCATGGTGTACGGTGAAGCGATCCACGAAACACACGAAGCACAAATAGTGCTGACCCCACGCTTCGTGTGATTCGTGGATACTCTTGGCCGGGGCCGACAAACACTACAACAAAATGAGGACACTCCCTGCGTAGATCAAAGTCTGCAACCGCGCGGCATTCTCGCTGACCTGGGTGGGGTATGAACTGTTAATATGTTTAGCGATGAAAGCGATGATACTAGCGGCGGGATACGGGGAGCGGCTTTGGCCTTTGAGCTGTGATCGCACCAAGCCCGCGTTTCCAGTTCTTGGTAAGCCGCTGGTCGGCTTTGTGGCCGAGTATCTGGCGCGGTTTGGATTCGAAGACATAGTGGTCAACCTGCATCATCAACCGGATTCCGTGCGTGCGGCGCTGGGTGACGGCAGTAAGTTCGGCGTCAGACTGCGGTACGTCCACGAGCCGCTGATCCTGGGCACCGGTGGCGCGCTGGATAACGCCCGCGAGCTTTTGCAGGGCGAGACGTTTGTGGTGGTGAATGGAAAGCTGATTACAGACCTGGATTTGAAAGCAGCGCTGGAAACTCATCGGCAAAAGAAAGCCCTCGCCACTCTGGTGTTGCTGCGCAATCCGAAGTATGAGCGCTTCAGCATTGTAGAAACCAGGGATGGTCTGGTCACCGGCTTTGGCCGCATGCCTGCGCCTGGACCATCGCGGCCGGACGAGGAACCGCCCTTGATGTTCACGGGCATACATATCCTCGAGTCCCGTATTTTCGAGTACATTCCCCGCGGCGTCTTTTCACATACAATTACCGATGTCTATTTGCCCGCGATCGTGAACGGCGAACGCATCGCGGCGCACGTCGCCGAAGGAATGTGGTACGAGTTATCGACCCTCGAGAGATATCTGGATATCAGTCTTGCGCTATTGCGCCGGCAGGGAAGTGAAGTGTACCCGGGGTGCAATTCATCGATCGATCCGAATGCCGAAGTGCACGACGCCATCCTCTGGGACAACGTCATCGTAGAGCGCCGCGCGCACGTCAGGCGGGCTGTTTTAGGCGATGGAGTGCGCATCAGATCCGGCGAGAGGATCGAAGATGCAGTGGTCGTGCGGGCTGAACTTGTCTCCGGAAAGACGCCTCCCGCCAAAGCTCTCAAGGGTCACGTTCAGGGCGACAACTTTGTTGTGTCATTATCGCAATGATAAGATTCGCTGATTCAGCCCAGCACTGCTGTAGAGAATGATGAGACGTTAACCGCTTTTCAGAAGCCTGATCCTCGATGAGTTCAGCCATTCAAATCAGCCCTAACGCATTCACTGCCAGCGCGCGCGATCGCCTGGCGAGCTATCTGGTGAAGCGTCAAAGTGCGCCTGAACCCGAGATTATCGCGTTGACTCCGGACGCATCGACTCGGGAATACTTCCGTATCCCCTGGGATCGCGGGACGGCGGTGGCCGCGGTTTATCCGGAGCCGTTCGACCCGGACGTTCATCCGTATCTCGACGTTACGAAGCTGTTCCTTGAGCGCTCGCTGCCCGTCCCGAAGGTCCTGGATGCTGCCGGAGCGGTTGGAATAATCGTGCAAGAGGACCTCGGTGATCGTCAGTTGTGTCAGGTGTTCGAGAGTGCTTCCGATGAAGAATGCGAAACCTTACTCGAGCAGGCAATTCAGATGATCGCCCGCATCCAGGCCGCTACGCCTACAGCTTTTGAGCGCGACTCGATCGCCAGCCGCCTCGCCTTTGACGAAGCGAAGCTGGCCTGGGAACTGAACTTCTTTTTTGAGCACTACTTCGGCAGCTTGCGCGGCGAGACTCTGCGACATGGTGAAGCAGCAGAGTTGAAGGCTGAGCTGAATGACGTCGCCGCCGAATTGTCCGCGTGCCGGCGGGTGCTTTGTCATCGCGATTACCATTCCGCCAACTTGCTGGTCGATCGCCAGAACCAGTTACGGATCGTGGATCACCAGGACGCTCGCATGGGACCTGCCAGTTATGATCTGGTATCGCTCTTGATGGATCGACAGCCGGAGCCGCCCTCGCTGGCTGAAGTTAGAGGGCACCGGCTATTTCTTCTGGACGAGCGCCGTCGCCTCGGTCTGGAGGCGATTGATCCTGATGACTTCGTTAAAGAATTTCGACTGATGACAATTCAGCGTGGGCTGAAAGCGATCGGCACCTTTTCTTTTCAAACCGCGGTTTGCGGCCGCGGCGCGTTTTACCAGAAGCATATCCAACCAACCTTTCAGATAGTCTTGCAGGCCGCTGACTGGCTGGAACGGTTTCCGGTTTTGCGCCGAATGATTAATGAACGAATAGGATAAGTGGCACAGACTTCAGTCTGTGATTTGCTCGTTGGGATCGCAAGTAAAGCGTAAAAACGTTCGGCGCGTAGCGTAGGTTTTTCAGAGGGTGTCAGAAGCCCGACCGTGAGGGAGGGCCACCCTCGCAAGCTCTCTCGATTCAAGAAAACTGACGAGGAACTTTTGTTGACGCCGATACTGCCCGTTTCGTTCGTCGCCCTTGCTTACGCGCGGGCTTCTGACATGTTCTCTTCAACGGCCGGGCTAAATTAATACCGACGCTATGCGTTGAAGGCACTTAATCACAGACTGAAGTCTGTGCCACTATTTCAATACCTAAATGCAAACTTACATAAAAGATCTTTCACGGCATGTCGGCGAAGAAGTTACTCTGAAGGGCTGGCTCTACAACCTGCGTTCGAGCGGCAAACTGATGTTTCCGCAACTGCGCGACGGCACGGGCATAGTCCAGGGTGTCGTAGTTAAGAGCGCAGTGTCGCCGGAGCTTTGGGAAGCTCTGAAGCCTCTGGGCCAGGAGTCAGCCTTAATCGTCACCGGCACTGTGCGCGAAGACAGTCGCGCGCCGGGTGGCGTTGAAATTGACGTCACCGGCGCCGAGGTCATCCAGAACGCACACGACTTTCCTATCACGCCCAAAGAACACGGCCCGGAATTCCTTTTGGACAACCGGCATCTGTGGCTGCGTTCGAAAAAGCAGCATGCCATCCTGAAGGTCCGGCACACGGTAGTAAAAGCAGTGCGCGATTTTCTCGACAACGACGGCTTCACGCTGGCTGATACCCCGATCTTCACGCCGGCTGCATGCGAAGGCACGAGCACGCTGTTCGAAGTCGACTACTTTGGCGACGAGAAGGCTTACCTGACACAGTCGGGCCAGCTTTATAACGAGGCCACCGCGGCGGCCTTTGGCAAAGTCTATTGTTTCGGTCCCACGTTCCGGGCTGAGAAATCCAAGACTCGCCGGCACTTGACTGAGTTCTGGATGGTCGAGCCCGAGATGGCCTACGCCACGCTCGACGACGCGATGAACCTGGCGGAGAGATTTCTTGCTTACATCGCTTCCAGAGTTTTGGAAGAGCGCGCTGAAGAATTGAAGACGCTCGAGCGCGACCGTTCAAAGCTGGAAGCGATCGTGCCGCCGTTTCCGCGCGTGCATTATGATGATGCGGTAAAGATGCTGCACGAGGGTTTTGAAAAGGGCGAGCTGGAAAACAAATTCGAGTGGGGCGGCGACCTGGGCGCGCCGGATGAAACTTATATTTCGAGCAAGTTCGATCGGCCGGTGATGGTTCATCATTACCCGGCCGCGGTGAAAGCTTTTTATATGAAGCGCGATCCGGAGAAGGAAGAATATGCCCTGGGAGTCGACGTGCTGGCGCCGGAAGGTTATGGCGAAGTAATCGGGGGCGGTGAACGTTCGACGTCGCTGGAGTTTCTCGAACAACAAATCGCCGCGCACGAACTGCCGAAGGCAGCGTTTGAATGGTATTTGGATTTGCGCCGCTATGGCAGCGTCCCACACGCCGGATTCGGCATGGGCATCGAGCGCTGCACCGCCTGGATGTGCGGGATTGAACACGTGCGCGAGACGATTCCGTTTCCAAGGATGCTGTATCGACTGAAACCTTGAGAGTACGACAAACTTCAGTTTGTCTTGGGTCGCTTGATCACGAGGTCAGTACCACGCGCGTGAGCGGGTGGATCAAAGAATTGACGCGTGAGTCTTCTCTTGGCCCACCCGCTCACGCAGGTGGTACTGACTTCATCACCAAATATAAAGACAAACTAAAGTTTGTCGAACATAACGATGGACGATCAACTACGAACCGAATTCAACGAATGGGCCCTCGCCGGTAAAGGCGAGAGCATGGAACGAGGCCACAGCCCCGTGGGCAAGCAGGCAATACAATTCATGCGCGTGCCGCCTGACGCGCGGGTGCTTGATGTCGGCTGTGGATCGGGATGGGCAAGCCGCCTGCTTGCCGAAAGCGCCATCAACGGCCAGGTCACCGGCATAGACATTTCAGACGAGATGATTCGCGTGGCGGGTGAATCGTCGAGCGCGTTTCCTAATGTCGACTTTGAAGTCGCCAGTGCCGAGGATTTGCCCTTCACCGATAGCGAATTCACCCACGCCTTCTCGATGGAGTCGCTCTATTACTACGCCGATATCCCTCTGGCCGTGGCGGAGATTCATCGGGTGCTGCGGTCAGGCGGATTGTTTGTGGCCGTCGTGGACCTGTATTGGGAGAGCGAAGCGACGCACCAGTGGATTGACGGGTTGAAAGTTCCGGTCGAGTTGCTGAGCGTCGAAGACTACCGTGGAATATTTGTCGACGCCGGCTTTGTAAACATCCGCGACCAACGCGTGTTCGATCCAACTCCGATCCCCGACGACTATGTCAGCGGCTCTTTCAAGACCCGCAAAGACTTCGAAGCCTATCGGCGCGCCGGTTCGTTAATGGTAAGCGGCGAGGTCCCCAAGTGAGCCGGCCTCAGGAACGGATCGTCACAATTTTTGGCGGCTCGAAGTGTCGCGAAGGAGATCCGGAATACGCCGAAGCGGTGCGGGTCGGAGCATTGCTTGCCGACTCGGGCTTCATAATCTGCACGGGCGGTTACGCCGGCGTGATGGAAGCAGCCAGCCGCGGCGCGCACGAACGCGGCGGCCGCGTAATCGGCATCACGATGAATCAGTTTAAGTCAGAGCCGAATCGTTATCTCACCGAGAAGGTTCCTTCTCAACATTTCTATGAGCGCCTGCAGAGATTGATTACCCAGTCCGTGGGTTATGTAGCTTTGCGTGGTGGGATGGGCACCGTAACGGAAATCTCTCTGGTTTGGAATAAGCTGCAAACGCGGGTGCTCGATCCGCGGCCGCTGGTCCTGTTGGGTGATTGTTGGCCGCCGGTGGTTAAGGCCTGGCAGGAGAACCTCGCGGTTAGTGATACTGACGTCGAAACCCTGGATTTCGCCGGCACGCCTGAAGAGGCCGTGGCCATAATCAAAGAGAAGAGTCCGCGGATTGCGCAGATTTGAAAAGCGGAAAGGGCCTTGATGACATCTGAAAGAAAGGATGCTTCAAAGCTGATATTTTGTTTTCTGCGAAGCAAGCTGGCAGCTGCTGCAGCACGGTACAGAACCGCGAGCGGTAGCGAGCGGAATCAAAACGCTACTTTTCAATCACGAATTCATTTATCGGCAAACTGATTCAGCGGATATCCAACGCGACTCCTTATCCCGCTCGCTACCGCTCCCGGTTCTGTAACGGAGCTGAAGCCACCGTTGCCGGCTTTGTTTGCGGCTAAGGGCCGCGCTATGTAATCTGTGAAATCTGCGGATCACTCCTATGAAACGTTGTCCAAAATGCAAACGTAAGTATGAAGACAACACTCTGAAGTTCTGTCTCGAAGACGGAACGCCGCTCTTCGACAACCTGCGCGATGCTGACCCTCCAGCGACGGAAATCATGCCGCGCGGTGGCCCAACGCTCAAGTCATCCGCTGATCCAACTATTCCTTCGTATCCGAATGTCGGAAGCTTTCGCCCGCCCGAGAGCGAGGTGCGCGCGTCTAACCCTGTCCTAACTGCCGGCGTCATCGCGATTGTTTTGCTATTGCTGGCCCTGGTTGGAATCGCAGCGTTCTTCGTTTTCAAACAATCCAACGGAGATCAATCCGCGAAAGTTGAAGTTAGCTCCCCGACACCCGTTCGGGGCACTAGCCCGATCGTTCGGGAGGGCTCATCGAGTAACACTGCCGAAATCGCTTCATCTAATTCTCAAACCGGCACGCCTTTGAAGATCACTGCGAGCTCTTCGTCAGTTCGCCTGGCGGTGCAGTCCAACACTTACTATCCGGCGAACGCGATTGACGGCAAGCGCAGCACCGCCTGGATTGAAGGCGTGGATGGCCCGGGCATCGGCGAATGGATTCGCTTCGACTTCGATCGCGAGATCAACCTGCACCGGATCCTGATCGAGCCCGGCTATTTCAAGAGCCCGGCCATCTGGGCACAGAACAATCGGATAGCAATCTTGACCGCGTCTTTTTCCGACGGCAGCTCGCGCGACCTGACCTTCAGCGATCGGATGGACAGCCAGAAGATCGATGTCGGATCGGTAAAGACAAAGTGGGTAAAGCTCGTAATCAAGTCGGTTTACTACGGCACCGATCCCGATACGGCTATATCTGAACTCGCATTCGAATGGGATTGACGTGGAGTGCCCGACTTGTCAGCGCTGTAGTAAGCGGCGACTCGTCGCCGCTCTGCTACGATAGGTGGTCGCGACAATTGAAGCGATAACAAGTTAAGGGACTCCACATTACCCCAAGCCTGTCATTGAACTTTTATGGTTGAAGCAATCCTGAAACAGAATGACCACGATCTGCCGGGCGCTGGAAAGAGTGTCAGCATCCTCGGCGTGCCTTTGAGCTTTGGACAGAGTATGGCCGGGGTCGATCTCGGACCCGGCGCCATGCGCGTCGCCGGTCTGGCGCAACGCATCGCCCGGCTCGGCTATGAAGTGGAAGACCTGGGCGATCTGCCGATTGAACGGCCGCGTTCGCTGCCCGCAGCCGGCGAAAAGACAAAGTACCTGCACGAGATTCATAAAGCGTGTGAAAGTCTGGCGTCGGAAGTTGAAAAGATAACTGACGCCGCCAAGTTGCCCATCACCATTGGCGGCGATCATTCAATCGCCATTGGATCACTCTCGGGCGTCGTCAAATCATTCCGCAAAAGTGATCAGCGGCTGGGACTAATCTATTTTGACGCGCACGCTGATATGAATACTCCGGACTCTTCGCCATCTGGTAACATTCACGGCATGCCTTTGGCGGCGCTACTGGGTTACGGCGCGCCCGAGTTGGTTAATGTCGCGGGCTTTGCGCCAAAATTCGACCCGCGGCTTTGCGCCCATGTCGGGGCGCGGGACGTCGACAGCGGCGAGCGCGAAATGATTCGCCGCCTTGGCATGCGGTTTTTTACCATGCGCGAAATCGATGAGAGAGGTCTCGCCGTCTGCATGAACGAGGCGATTGAGATCGCGGGGCAGGGAAGCGCCGGTTATGCGGTTACCTTTGATGTTGATGCGCTCGATCCCGGCGACGCGCCAGGTCCGGCACACTGGTCCGGGGCGGCCTGAGTTACCGCGAGGCCCATCTGGCAATGGAAAAGATCGCCGAGGACGGCCGCATTCGTTCTTTGGAAGTAGTCGAGATCAATACCGCCCTCGACGTGAACAATCGCACGGCTCAACTTGGTGTCGAGCTGGTGCTCTCGGCCTTGGGAAAAACAATTCTGTAGGAGTACGACAAACTTCAGTTTGTCGATCGTGTCGATCGTCGCCAGATATTAGGTTAGTACCTTAACGGTCCGCGGCGGGCCTCGAGGCGCGCACCTCTCAGAGGAAGAAGCGGACGGGACGTCCGCGCTCCCAGCGAAGAGAGGCCTCTTTGTTCGGATAAGTTTTAACGTTGGATGGGGTACCGGGAAGTTGCAATCGCACCACCCGCCTGAGCGGGTGGATCAAGCACCCGCTGTGTGGGCCGACTCCTCGACCCACCCGCTCACGCGGGCGGTACTGACCTCACTACAGATTTGAAGCTATGACTAAGAAACTTCGTATCGGCGTGATCTTTGGCGGGCGTTCAGGAGAACACGAAGTCTCTGTGCGTTCCGCGCGCGCGGTGATCGACGCAATCGACACGACTAAATACGAAGTCGTGCCGATTGCGATCACCAAGGAAGGGAACTGGCTGGCGCCTGCCGCAGCCGCGGAGTTGTTGCCGAAGTCCAGCCAGCGCCTGCTTCCAGCGCGCACGCTCCGGGGCAAAAAGGAAGACGTTATGATCGCGGGCGATCCTTCACGGTCAGGATTGATGCGTCTGAATCAGGACGGTGGCGCAGCTGAACAGATTGACGTCGTGTTTCCGGTCTTGCACGGGACCTACGGCGAGGACGGCACGCTCCAGGGCTTGCTCGAGATGGCTGCTCTCCCTTTCGTCGGCTGTGGCACGCTCGCGTCCGCATGCGGCATGGACAAGGTCACGATGAAGGCCCTGTTTCGAAATGCCGGCTTACCTATTTGCGATTACGAGTGGTTTCTGCGCACGCAATGGGACAGCGATCCGGAGATGATTTCTCGCCGCATCGTGCGCAGCATAGGCTTTCCGGCATTCGTGAAACCCGCGAACCTGGGCTCTTCAGTTGGAATTTCAAAAGCGACTGACAAAGCTTCGCTGGCGCGCGCGATCGATTTGGCCGCGCGTTACGATCGCAAAATAATTGTGGAGGCAGCCGTCGAAGGACGTGAGATCGAATGCGCTGTGATGGGAAACGACGAGCCGCAGGCAAGCCTGCCCGGCGAGTATGTGATCCACGATGAGGCCGCGCGCTTTCTTGATTATACCGAGAAGTACGCCGGCACCGGCAACGTTGAATTTGTCGTGCCCGCCCGAATTCCGAAAGCCACCGTCAAGAAGATTCAGCAGATGGCCATCCAGGCTTTCCAGGCTATCGATGGTTCGGGCCTTTCTCGGGTCGATTTCTTTCTGCGTTCCGACGGCAGTTTGCTGCTCAACGAAATAAATACTCTGCCCGGCCTGACCGATGTCTCCGGCTTTCCCAAGATGTGGGCTGCCTCAGGCATTCCTTTCCCTCGCGTCATCGATCAACTAATCGAGTTCGCCATCGAGCGCCATCGCGAACGCGGGAGGAACGAGACAAGTATTTAGAGGCATCGGTTAAAGCGCCGGACGAAATTAACTTCAGCTTTCCCGATCCCTTCGGTAAATATAGCGATGCATAACGCAGCTAGGGGTATTATGAGGCGGTTTTGATAGATAATTAGTACGTTTGGTTGCTCGTGGTACAGAACCGGGAGCGGTAGCGACGGGGTCCAACACTCAACTTTCGTCAACGATCGCCCGCCTCAATGTCGGAAGATTTCAACGCGAGAACTTGTTCGACCCACGCAGTAAGTGGGGGGACCCTTCGCTACCGCTCCGGGTTCTGTACCGAACGCTTTATCGCCGAGGCGCAACCCAACAATTAGTGGGACGCTAGCGGGAATCAGCGCGCTTGTTATCGACAACTTGTCCGTAACGCAGTTGCGCGCCGCCGCGTCAACTCAACCGTTGAGTTGCTCGTGGTACGGAACCGGGAGCGGTAGCGACCGGGCGTCCAACACTCAACTTTCGTCAACGACGCGCAAATCGCACGACCAATGTCAGAAGATTTCAACGCGAGAACTGTTCGACCCACGCAGTAAGTGGCGGGACCCGTCGCTACCGCTCCGGGTTCTGTACCGAAACCTTTATTAGCGAGGCGTAACCCAACAATTCGTTGGACCCTATTGCAATTCAAATCATTGGGCAGCTTCCGTTGCGAGTAAATCTATTGACTAAAAGCGAGGCGCGATAATTTTGGTCTTCGATGTGAAGCGTTACCTATTACGCCACCTCGTTGCAACCGTGGCGTATCGCGGAGGCATCGCTGTTTCCGACGCACCAGAGAACTTCTCCGCGTTTCGCGTTGATCAGACGGCGCGCACCCCGGGCGAAATTCTGGCCCACATCGGCGACCTACTCGAAGGGTCAGTCTATTTGGTCAAGGGTGAATTTGTTTATCTAACGTCCTCTCCCTTGCCATGGAGCGAGGAGGTGTCGCGGTTCTTCTCCGCGGTGCAAGGGTTCGACGCCTTTTTGAAGTCAGACGCACTGCTGGCCTGTCCGGTAGAGAAGCTTATTCAAGGCCCGATTGGTGATGCCCTGACACACGTTGGGCAGATTGTGATGTTGCGTCGGTTGGCAGGAAAGCCGGTTCGTGTCGAGAGCTATTTTACCGTTGAAATAGTCCCCGGCGGTGTTACTGAAGAATCCTTCCTGAAGGTCGATCAAGCACATACGCCGGCGTTTTGAATGCAAGGCGCCACCCAAGACTCCGAATCTCGGCCTAGCAACACTGTTCGGACACTACATTCGGTGGCTCGCATTGAAAGGGAGAATGTAGCCATGAAGAAAACCCTACTATCGATATATGTCATTGCGAGCAGCTTGCTGTCGTCGAGTTTTGCGTCCGCTCAATCTCCTTCCAAAACTAAATCCAATCAGGTGCGGGCTGTTAAGCGTCAGGTTTTGACTTCGACGTATCTGCCGTCTATTCGCATCAGGTTTGATAAGAGATTCAAGTACGTTGGATCGCAGAGATTTATTTTGTATGGCAGAGCGCAGGTTGAGCAGCACTTCTTTGTAGACGCCGATAAGCAGGGGCGTATCAAAGGCATGTACATGTTGCAGTTTGAAGGCTACCTGCCGAACGTCAATGCTACATACGATTACGCTGCTACCAAAACTGTTCATCTTGCAGGGCAAACTTACCTGGCGAATGCTGAAAGCATTCCCAGTGTTTCAGCCGCCCTCAAGCAGGATCCACAATCAGATGTGGCTCGCGCCGCGTCATTTCTGAAGAGCAAAGGCTATCGTACCGGTGAGTCAATACGGTTTCAGCGTTTCGTGCGTCTCGTAGATGAAGCTAAACGCAACGAGTTCATTTTGCTATACGTTGAAGACGCAAGCGCGGGCCCCGCCGCCGGAAATGATAAGGCCAGCCAGGAGTTTTCAAACCGAGCGTTGAAGGGTTTCACGATACTGAAATAAAGATGCGCTTGCCGGCGCCCGGTCGCCACGTCTAACAGCGGGATCGAGCGCGCGCCGCGAATAGCTCGGCCGAGGAAATCTCGATCGTTATAACCGTAGTCATGAATACATCTAATCGCCAAAGATGGATCCGAACAGCAATACTCTTCGGGGCCGTGTATGCTGTCATCGGCATCGTCCTGGCTGCGCCCACAAATTCGGCCCCGGCCGACCAGGTTAGAATCTGGCGATTGACTGCCTGGGTAGTCAGCGCCCTAGCATTCGCGGCTCACCTTTGGTACGAGCACTTTCGGGTCCGCAACTCAGCTCTTAGAACGGCGCTGCACATGTCCCTGGCGGTGGCCCTGGGCGCCTTCGGTCTGGCCGCTTCGGCGAACGTTGATGCGTTGTGGGTGGGTTCAAACCATCAGCGCTTGCTCACCTTCGCTCGTCGGGTGGCCTGTGCTGACCGGAGTCCCGGCATTTGTGGTCGCGCTGGTTCTGGCAGCAGGACTAGGACTAATACGAAGGAGCAGTTAGTCAGGTAGCATTGGCGAGGGACGGTGCGAACAGGAAAACTCGAAGAACATTTGAAAAGCTTGCGAACCATCGGAATTGTCATCACTATCACATGTGCCGTTGCCACCTTCGTCATCATGGGTTCCACCACCTCTGCTGTCGGTACCCTCGCTGACATCCTTATCACACTAGGCTTCTACTTATGGGTGGTCCTGCCCTTCGCTGTCCTAATCGCCCTGACTTTCTATATTCACCGGAAGGGGCGTTCACCTGCTTCGCGCGTTGCGATTTTTCTCACCTCAATAATAATAGCCGTCTCGTCAGTGTTCGTTTATTGGGCTTCAATCTTCAAGTCTGAATCATCCACATCGGCACTGGTATTTATCTTTATCCCGTTTTTCGCGCTGATAGCGATTGCAGTTGTGTATGTGCTCGCATGGCTTCTGTTGAGGTTGTTGATGAGAAAGACGAAGGGCTAGCCATCAGTAGGAATTCGTGTGATTTCATGGATCATCTCCCGCAAATAAATAAGACGATCCACCAAATCCTACGACCGACACCGAGGCTCCAGTCTTTCAGTAACGCTATTCTGTCGGGGATCGCGCGGACGCTGGCGAAGCCTTGGCAGTACTTACTTCTATGATCGAACCAATAACCTTAACAGGGCGGAGCGTTCGCCTTGAACCACTCTCGTTCGCTCACCGGGACGCGCTGCTTGAGGCGGCGAGTGAAGGTGAGCTGTGGACACTGCCTTACACTATTGTCCCTTCCCAGGACACGATCGCCGAGTACATCGGAACGACGTTAGAAGCGCAGGAGCGCGGCCTCGAGCAGCCGTTCACGATTGTGGATGTAGCGCGCAATAAGATCGTCGGATCCACTCGCTATACTGTAATCGATCAGGCCAACAGAAAAGTGGAGATTGGGTATACCTGGCTCGCGCACAGCGCGCAACGAACCGCGATCAATACGGAAGCAAAGTACCTATTATTGAAACATGCTTTTGAAGATCTTCATTGCATTCGCGTGGAACTGATCACCGACATTCTGAATGAGCGTTCGCGCACAGCCATTCTTCGCATCGGCGCGAAGCAGGAAGGCATTCTGCGCAATCACATGATTATGCCAAATGGCCGGTACCGGGATTCGCTCTGTTTCAGCATTATTGAATCAGAGTGGCCGGTGGTTAAGGAGCGGCTAAACACGTTGCTTACCGGGAGCGCGGACATCCTGTCCGCCTGAGCGCGCAGCGCGAACAAACCTCGAAGAGTAATTCTTGCTCAGAACAGAGCGGGCTGGCCGCCGGTGGACAGGATGTCCGCGCTCTGTGCTTGAGCCTATCAAGGCACGGACTCGATTTTCCTCTAGCTCTTCGGCGCTCGATAACCCCTGCGGGTGCGCACGGTCAGATTCGAAGGGGCGAGTTTGATTTGGATGGCGCGCCACTTCCCATCGCGCGCGCGATTCAGGGGACGATAAACCAAAGTGTATTGATGGCCCAGCTCTTCCGCGATGGCTGCGAACGAATCGCGGAGTGCCTGGCCGCCCGGTGAAGAGACATACAGGCCGCCGCTTTTCTCTGCCAGGTTTTTCAGAATCGATTCGCCGACAACGTCGCGTTTCGGACCTGTCTCTGACATGTTGACCGCATAAATTGTGGCGCCGGCCTGCAGCGCATGGTCCAGCGCTTTGCCGGTGCTGGCGCGACTGGAGTTCTCGCCGCCGTCAGAGAGCACGACGATCGCGCGACGCTTTTCTGAGCGCTTGGCCAGATCGTCCGCTGCCTGCAAGACCGCGTCGTTGAGGGCCGTCAACATCTTGGTGCGCAGACCATATGCGCGCGCGGGCAAATCACGGCCCGGCGCGAAATCCTGCATTTGCACGACCCGGTTATCAAAGCTGTAAACGGCTGCGACGTCCTCTTCGCGCAGCCCTTCGAGGAAACGAATTGCGGCCGATCGCCCCAGCGTCAAACGTGTCTCCATGCTGCCCGATATGTCGAGCAGGACGGCCGCGGCGAATGGGGTTTCTTCGGCGGTAAAGCCGCCGACTTTCTGTTCGACGCCGTCCTCGATAATTTGAAAGTCGGATCGCTTCAGGCCCGGAACAAACTTGCCGTCCTTGTCCAGCACCGTGACATTCAAAACCACCAGGTCCGTCGTCACGCGCACAACGTCGTCGTCCTGGGCCTGTGAGGCAGAGGGCTTTAGAGGTGACGGATGTGCGTCGACACGGGAAATTTGTCCAGATGAGAGGGCGATCGTAAGGGCCACAAAGAACGGCTTGGCCAGAAGAAATGAAAAGGGTTTAAGATCGTTCCGAGGGTGCCTCATTGTATTGACGTTGGCGAAATCCCGCCCGGCCGCAAAGCCGCCGAATGTTTATAATTCAGTTCCCCGAAAAACCCTATAAGCTTCGTACGGAGCGCAATCTGCCTACGTATCCGAATGTTCCGCTCCTTCGTAGCTCACGATTCTTTGCGAAGCTTTGTTCTATAAATACTTGGTCCCTCCGGGACCGAACTATCAGGCCCACTCGCAATATCAAAGCCTGGGTTACAAATTTCGCCGACTATCAGCGGCCCGTCTTCACGTGCTGAATCAGCCCGAGCAACTTGTTTGCCTGATCGATCACCGATGCCGAGATGACGTGGCGTGGCGTCTTCTCGACCAATGTTCGCAGCCCGTCGGCGAGTTCGGCGACCCGCTTCACGGCGGCCGCCATGACTTCCGGAATGTCCTTCACGTCGGGATCGGTTTCCGATCCACCGGCTTCGTTGCGGATCTTTTTGGTTAGCTTTTCCAGACGCTCCAGCTTTTTGCCGTCTTCGGAACCGAGCATCTTTTTCGCTTCGTAGGCTTCGACCACCTGGTTCGCAAGCTGTGAACCCTCGCGAGCGCGGGCCACGTTTTCGTCGTACTGTTTCTTTTCGGCCTTCAGGGCACTGCGCGCCCTCATCTCACTTTCCGGCGATCCAAAGACAGTCAGAGAAGGGTCGGATTTGTTTGGCTCAGCCGAGGGTGGTTCGGTCGGCATCGGTTTCGCAGTCGGTTTATCCTGGCCGTAAGACGAGAGCGACGCCAGCAGCAAAAGAGTTACCGCAAACAACAGCGGACGAAAGTGATTGAAGGGGGGTGCTTGATTACTTCGGGACGCCATTTGAACTCTTGAGAGCAATCCTAGCTGAAGCCAACACGGTGCTCAAGCTAAACTGCGATGCTGTGACGAGCAAACTCTTATGATCGTTGGCTGACTAAACAGAAGAATGATCGCTGGCTTGACTTAGGGAATGCGTCCGGGCGTGTTGGGAGTGTTGATGAATTCTTCGCCGCGCGGCGTGGGACGCTTGACGATGACTGATTTTGAGGCCGGCGCCTCCAGCGGCGGGCGGGCCGCGCCCGGCAAAGCCTTGAAGGCCACCGCAGCGTGATCGTCGCCCCCGATGACCCTAAAAAACGTCGCACTAATATAGTCCTGCACCGGCAGTTCCAGGCTGTAACGTCCTTGCCCGTCTGGCAGTAACTCTTTCGTATCGATAGCGACGGCTCGCGTTTCAATTCCGCTGCCTGAACGTCTCCGCAGTTGCAGTTCGACAGCCAGGTTTCGAAGCGATTCGTTCGAAATGTTGTGCAGCGTGCCACTCAGCACGGTTGTTTTTCCGTTCACCGTCGCGTCATCCACAAAGACTTCGACTTTAGCGGCCTTCTTCTTGTTCTCAACCGCGTTTGCCGCCGCCATCTGGCGCTCGTGACGCTTCCTGAGATAGAGGTAGCCCCCAAGGACCGTGCCCGTCAAAACGAGTGCGCAGAGCAATCCGACTAACAGGCGGCGCCCGTGTCGCTTTTCTTCTTCCTCAATCGGGATGGGTTCGGTTTCTAGTTGATTCAGGATTTGCATTACTTCTTGAGAATATACGTCGATCCGCAATTACGGTTTAGCCGCAGGAGCGGATCCGGTCATGCTTTCGATCAGTGCGCTGAGAAATTCCTGCTCGGCATAACCGGTACTTTGCAGAGTGGTCCATTCAGCGCCGGTGGGACCATCAGTGCGACCTTCAATCTTCGCGTTGACTGAGACGTTGGCGCTGACGCCGTCAATCGGCTGCACCTCGACGGTGATTGTGTACCGGCCGCGAGTCCAACCGCGCGCATACGAATTGTCGATATTGGCATAGCGATACAACTCTGACTGGCTGACAACCGCGCCCTTTATAAAGGTGTAAGGTTGACTCACGATGATGCCTTCATCGGGCTTTGAAGTGGCGTCGTCGATAATCAGCTTGCGGTCGCGCATCACGTCGGCCACTGCTTTCACGATCGCATCGCGCCGCGCGGTCAGTCGGTAAGGGTTGGGAATGACGATTTTCGGCGCCGACTTTTCTGCGCCAAAATTGATCCCCGATCCGGTAGTACCCACATCCTGTTTGGTCCCGTTGTTGGCCGGAGCGCGGTTACTGCTGTTGTCGGTGACACGCTGATTCTGCGCGTCGACGCCCTTGCCCTGTCCGAACGCCGAGGCCGCCGCGAGAATGGTTACGAGCAGAGCAAATATTAATGTTGGATATTTCATGAGATCACCTCAAACGAGAAAAACTCCGACGGAGGAGAAACAATCCGAGAATAGAGCACCTGATCTGCAATTACAAGCACCAATAATGTGCAGTGCTGTTTAGCCTCGGCACTTGTGCCGCCAGCGCGGACAAGTCCGCGCGCTAAACGGAGAGAGCGCAGATGCTAGCGTTGCGCATCGCGCGTTCGCTCCCAATCTCGCAAGGCCCGAACCCCTTTCTCGAATTCTGCTGATTTGCTATAGAAGTTGTGCGCCCCATCGTTTCGCGAAGGCTCGCGAACATAGTAAAGATAATCAGTCTGTGCCGGGTTGAGCGCGGCGTCGATCGAACTCTCGCCCGGCGACCCGATTGGTCCCGGCGGCAACCCGGGAGAGAGACGCGTGTTATAGGGCGAGCGGCGATCGACGTCGCTCTTGTAAACCTTGCCGTCGTCGCGCCATTTACCGGCGAGCTTTGATGCATAAATGAGCGACGAATCGACACCCAGGGCAATGTGTTGCTTTAGCCGATTGTAAATAACCGATGCGATCATGGGCCGCTCTTCCTTGAGCTTGGCTTCAGTTTCGATTAGCGATGCAATCGTAACGATTTGCCGGGGCGACATTCCCAGGGCGCGTGCTCGGTCGGCCCTCTCGGGCGTCCACACCTGGTGAAAGCGTTTTATCATCGCGGCTATCATGGCCGGGGCTTTCGTGTCATCCGGAAAACTATACGTCGCGGGAAAGAGATAACCTTCCAGGTTCGTGGCCGCGGGATCGAGATCGCGAATCCCGCTGGTATCGTCCATCAATGCCAACGCTTCTTCCTTATCGCGCAGATGCAATTCCGGTACGTGAGCCAGAGACTCGGCAATGTCCCAGCGGGTCCAACCTTCGATCACCGCGAAGCGACTAAGCCGTTGCTCCCCCTCTTCGAGTTTTTTCAAAACCCCCAAAGCCGAGATCGGAGAAGAGAAGCGATAGTCACCCGCCTTGATCAGCTTCGCGCTGCCGGTGAGTTTTATGTAGAAGAGGAGAGGCCAGGTGCGTCGAATGACGCCTTCCTGCAAAAGCTTGTTGGCGATAGCGTCCGGCGTAGACCGGCGTGGAATCTCGATGTAGTCGTTGGTTTTCGCATGCGTGACCGGCGCATGCAACTCACGGTACAGCCAGAGAGAGAAGACTGCGGGCACGGCAAGTAAGAGAGCCGCGATCGCGATGATAAGGCGCCTGGTTCTTTTCTTGATACCCACCCTGAATCGATCTTATCCCTGGTCCAGCCCGTTCAAGTGCGCCTCATGTGCAATAAAGTCGCGTAAAATTTCGGCGGCCGATTCGCTGTCCACCTGCTGCTCAATTTCGTGGGCGCTTCGCCCGCTTACCTGCAAACGTTCCGTCGCTGCCACAGTGGTCAAGCGCTCATCATGCAAACAGACGGGAACGCTGAGCGACTTCCGAAACTTTTCCGCCACGGCGCGCACCTCATGCGCCGCCGATCCCTCCGAGCCATCCAGACTTAGCGGCAAACCAATCACGAGGCGCTGCGCATCGTACGATTCGATGATCGCCGCGACCCGACGCAACAGGTCTTTCCAACTTCTACGCTCAATAGCCGGCAGGGGATTCACAGTTATTCGCAGTTCGTCAGACAGAGCCACGCCGACGCGCTTGGCGCCAAGGTCAAGGGCCAGCAAACGGCCGCTGAAGTCGGGCACGTTAGCACGGGTTACGTCTAATGTTTCTGGTTGGTTCAAGTTCAAGTTGGTGGCACAGACTTTAATCTGTGATTAGTCCGTTGAAGATCACAGACTGAAGTCTGTGCCACTAGCTCACTCGCTTGCGCGGGTTTTAGAGCCACGGTATGATACAGATGTTTGGCTAATCGCTTAAGTCTTCCCTGTGTAGCCAGGCCTGGTCCATGATTTGAGGTTCAATTGATGTCATTTAAAAGCAAGTTCACACTGATCGTCCTTTCGGCGACACTCGCAGTTTACACTATCGCCGGAGCCTGGCTCGCCACTCGGGCCCAGCAGCCTGCAAACGATCCCGGCGCCCAGCAAAAGATTTTCGAAAGCGTGCTCCAGCATATTCAGAACGATTATGTTGATGAGCCAAACATGGAAAAGGTTCGCGCCGGAGCTTTGCGCGGGCTGGCCTATGGTCTTGATCCCTACTCTACTTATCTAACTCCAGAGCAGGTAAAAGACTATCGCGCGGGCGCCAAAAGCAATCAGGTGGGTGTCGGTGCTGAACTCTCACAAGTCGCTTCATTTCTTTACGTCGTGGCCCCGGTCAAGGGTTCACCCGCCGATCAGGCCGGCGTACACTCCGGCGACATCATCGAATATATCGACGGCAAGGCCACGCGCGATGTTTCGTTATACGACGCGCGACAGTTGCTCAACGGCGCGCCCGGGACGGAAGTGAAACTGCGCATTCTGCGCGCGAACTCCCGCCCGCTGACGCTTGCCGTGAAGCGCAGTTCTTTCCGAGCCCCGGCCGCGGAAGCGCGGATGGAACAGGGAAGAATCGGAGTGTTGCGAATTAATAGTCTGGACGCCGGCGAAGCGGCCGATGCGCGCGCGCGCCTGCAAGATCTGACGAAGCAGGGCGCACAGAAGATCGTGCTGGACCTGCGCAACGTCGCCGGTGGCGAGATTCAGGAAGGCGTTACAGTCGCGAACTTTTTCATTCGCGACGGACAGATTGCCAAGACCATCGGCCGTGAACAGAAGGTTCTGAAAAGTTTTGAGGCCGATCCCAAGACTACTCTATTTAACGGTCCGGTCGTGGTCCTGATTGACTCTGGCACGGCGGGCGCGGCGGAAATTATAGCTTCGGCTTTTCTGGAAGATAAACGCGGCGACGTAGTAGGCGAAAAGAGTTTCGGCGCCGGGGCCGAGCAGGAATTGTTTACCCTGCGCGATGGCGACGGATTGTTGCTCACCACCGTGAAGTGGGCTTCGGGCAGCGGCAAACCTTTCCTGGGCGAAGATCGAAATCACTCAGGCATAGCTCCGTCAGTAGAGGTCAAACGGCCGGACAGTCAGGATGCCGGTGATGTCGAGGATCTGGGCAATGGTGATGAGAAGCCGAATCAAAGCACCACCAAACCGCCGCCGTCTGAACCCGTCGCGCCCAAGCCGCAACCTGAAGATACGCAGATGAAGAAGGCAATTGAACTCTTGCGCGACAAGGGAGTTCCGGCGCAGCGCGCGGCCTGACCCTCAGCTGACAATTAGTTCCTAAGGGCCGGAGCGACGTTTTTCGTTTACCCGGCCCTTTTTCTTTTCCTTCATTGGTTAACCGAAACGATGTTCATCGCGGTAGGACTCATTGGCTTATCATTAATCGTAGTCGTTCTCTGGGACGTCTTCGAGACCATCGTGCTCCCGCGTCGGGTCACCCGGCGGTTCCGTCTGACGCGACTCTATTATCGTTCGGTGTGGGCTCCATGGTCGGCGATTGCTCATCGCTTGCGTAGGAGCAAACAGCGCGAAACCTTTCTCGGCGCGTTTGGCCCACTATCACTCCTGGGACTGTTGGTATTCTGGGGGGCGACTCTGGTGTTTGGTTTTGCGTTGCTGCACTGGGCCTTTGGATCTGACCTCAGCCTACCGCACGGACAAGCCGGCTTCTTTTCGGATCTCTACTACAGCGGGACAACTTTCTTTACGCTCGGACTCGGAGACATTGCTCCGGACGGACCGGCCGCGAGGGCGATAACCGTAATCGAAGCCAGCCTGGGTTTTGGTCTGCTCGCGCTGGTGATTGGTTACTTCCCAGTTCTTTACCAGGCGTTCTCGCGTCGGGAAGTCAACATCTCTATGCTGGACGCGCGCGCGGGAACGCCGCCGACAGCCGCCGAACTGTTACGGCGCCACCGGGAAGGGCAGAGTCTGGATAGTCTCGATCAATTTCTTCGAGACTGGGAAATGTGGGCGGCCGACTTGATGGAGAGCCACTTGTCCTATCCGCTTCTATGCTTCTTTCGCTCGCAGCACGACAACCAATCATGGCTGGCCGCGCTGAACACTGTGCTCGATACCTGCAGCCTCGTAATGGTGGGCATCGATGGAATACCGAAATGGCAGGCTCAACTGACATTCAAAATGGCCCGGCACGCTCTCGTCGATATCGCGCAAGTCTTCAACACTTCGCCGGTAAAGCACGATGGCGCGCGCTTAACAAGAAAAGATATGGAGATCCTGCGCCGGGTCCTGTCCGAGGTTGGCGTCGATCTTCGCAATGAGGTGGGAGACGACGACACTCTCGAAGAATTGCGCGCGATGTACGAACCTTACACACATGTGCTGTCTCGTTATCTCATGATGTCTTTGCCGGACTGGTTGCCGAAAGAGCGCGCCAGCGACAATTGGCAAACCAGTGCGTGGGAGAACGCTCCCTCCGCGCAGGACCAACCATTCCGCAAGTGCCTCCTCAATGAACCGGCCAGGAACGCCAAACCGCGCGGCGCCGTCGTCAGCGCCGAGCGTCCTGACTGAATATTCGCCGAGCAGTTGATCATTTGGAATGATCCGCGATCCCATATGGGACATTGAGCGCCGCTCATCTGAATCCTGACCCGCCGTAGCGCTTACTCCTTACATGCTCGCGTCTTACAATTCAATTGCATTCGGCAAAGTTAATTCGAGAATTTGCGGAGTTGCGTTTTCGTTCGTGAAGAGCGACGAGTACCCCTCCTTTGAGGCATGCATTTTGCCGCCTCGATCATACGAATCTTAGATCCGGCTTCGCAGCCATCAGGCAAAAAGGAGAATATTAGAAATGCTTGTTACAAAGAAAATGCTACTTGCTTTAACGCTGGTTGGCGCACTGATTGGTGCGGGCATTGGCTCTCTTATGACTCGGACGTCCGCTAACAGCGCGACGACCTCGAGCTACGACACCAATCGGAATGTTAATCCGGACGCGACTTATACGCAGGCGGCTTACCGGAACGATAAGAGTCCTGAACAGATCGCGGCGGACAGGAGTTCGCAGTTCAGCAGTCCTTCAGAACAGACTGCTTACCGCCAGGGCTTTGATGAAGGTTACTCAACCTGCACCACGACCGCCACCAATAATCGCGGGACTGTCGCGAATTATGCCGCGCCCGCGTCCTATCGCACATCGACTTACCGGACGCCTTCTCGCCGTTATTACAGTGGCAGCAACAGCCGGAGAGTCTATTACGATTATGGTTCTACTCGGCACGGTCGCTCATTCTGGCAAAAACACCGCGATAAGTTGACGCTGGCCATCGGTACAGGCGGCGGCGCGCTCGTTGGCGGTTTGATTGGCGGCAAGAAGGGCGCCGGCATTGGTTCGCTGGTGGGCTTGGGAAGTTCCGCGCTATACACGTATAAGCTTCGCAAGCGCGCCCGTCGTTACTAATCAGGTCCGAAGGAGCTGGAACATGAACGGCAGGACTAAGCTTCTGTTTGCGGTATTGTTCCTGGCGACAGTGGGAAGGGCAGTTTCATTTGGAACTGCCCTTTCGTCTGCCCAGGGCAATGGCAAAAGGCACGTTGATACCGCGATGCCGCGTGTGCCCGGGCCAGTCTCGTTTCGCGAGGTGAGCGGGCGAGGCCTCATCGTAAGAACCTGGATCAACTCGGTTGGACCTTTCGACTTCGCCATTGATACGGGGGCAGGCGCCACTCTCTTGTCGCAAAGAGTCGCGGACGAAGCGCGGGTGGCGATGACGAGGGGACGTACATCCATTGCCGGGCTAAGCGGTAATTCCATTTCAGCGCGTCAAGCCAATTTGCAGAGTCTGGCGATTGGCGACAGCGCGAATTATCTGCCCGCTAAAGGTGACGCGATAGTAATAACTGGATTGCCACCGGATCTGGACGGTGTGCTTGATCCGACTGAGGCCTTTTCGCCGCTGGGCTACGTTGTCGACTTACCGCGACAGGAAATTTCAGCTTTCGATCCAAAAACCTCTCCTATCCGCATCAACCAACCGCCCGAGGCAGGTACAGTCGTGCAGTGGATCCGCGAAGCAAGCAGTCGCAGACCATTCGTGCTGCTCGACAATGGAGATCGCGCTCTGCTTGATACGGGGTCGAGTTTGGGTCTGGCCATTCGAGATTCAGGTGCGTCGAATCGCGACGCGCGAGGTTATACAGTGCGCGATGTCGGCGGGGGACAAATCTCATCGCGGCGGATCGACGCTACCACCGTCTCGATTGGATCGCTCACGTTGAGACGAGTGCCAACCGATCTCGTTTCAGGTACTGAAGCGGACGCGCCGGTGCTGCTGGGCTTGAGCGCGCTCCGTCCATTCAGATTGAAATTCGATCCGCTGCACCGCCTGATCGAGATCGCGCCGGGACTCCGATACTAACCAAAGTGCCCCACACGCTGTGCCCACATTAGCCCCACTTATTTGAACAGCCCGAAGACATTCAGGGATTAATGAACGGAGCGGGCCTTGCACTGAAGGTTCCGGTCCAGGGGTGACCTTGGTCAGGCGGGAGGAGCCCCTGGGGGTGATATTTGACTCGCCGGCTTCTCCCGTTGTTTTCAAAACTGAAACCTTAGTCGGGAAGTTTGGCTCTTATGGCCGAGACCAGAGCGGCACGGCACGACGTGATCTGCTCTCGCAAGAGGAAGCGCCGCGTCGTTCCGGGAGCTTCAATTCTCACCTTCAATGAGACCGGACATGGTTTTCCCATATAACCCGCGCCTCCAGAATTGTAATACACGCGGAACGCTGCCTCTTCACCCGGTTGAATCGTCACCAGTTGCGGCGTCTGTTTCGTCTCTTCCCCTGGCAACTGCCGGGAATTGATTGCTCGCCCGCGCGGCCGAACCTTGCCTGACTTATCCATTAACTCAAACCGCGGATACCCAAACAGAGTGCATGAAGACTGAGACTTGTTCTTGAAGGCATAGTCGATCGTATTGTGCCCTCCCATCGCGGCGTCTTCGGTTACATGACGAACCGAGAGATCGGCGTCGCGGCACGGTGGGGCAATACTGACCGGCCCTTTGTAGATCGTCGTTCTGGGATCCGGTTGGGCTGATGCTGTTGCGGCAGCCGCAACTATGATCATGAGCAAGAGGAAAGTTCCTCGCATTCCATCATTCTCCTTTAAGAGTCTCGGGCCACTAGCCCAACCGTTAGGGAGGGCTCACTTTACTCGCTTCTAACGCATGAGCCCTCCCTAACGGTCGGGCTAGCGCCCCGCTCGAATGCGAATCGATATGCCTGGAGTCTGTATCAGAAGCCCGCGCGTAAGCAAGGGCAACGCTCGCGACGATCGTCTGTCGCATCAAACACATTGGTTGGCGTCGATTTCTTGAATCAAGCGTGCGGGGATGGTTGCCCTCCCTTACGGTCGGGCTTCTGACACCCTGTACTGAACTCCATTCCTCGTGTTGCTCAATAAACGATTAGCACGACGGGTTAATCCCGGGTCGATGTTGGCTGTATTATCTTTTCAGAGAATCGTTCGTGATAAGGAGGACGCATTCAGCGATGCGATACTTAATAACAATGCTAATCGTGTGCGGCGCTACGATAATCGCCGCCGGTCAGGTTTCTCCCACTGATGCAGCTTTAAGGCAGGCAGCGCAGGACGGCCAGATGACCGCCGTCAAAGAGTTACTCGCGAAAGGCGCGAACGTGAATGCCCGCGACGAGGCCGGCAGAACGCCCCTGCTATGGGTAGCTCCCGCGCGCGACAATCCAGAAATGGTGAAGTTTCTAATCGCCAAAGGCGCAGACGTTAACGCCAAAGATAACGAAGGCGAGACAGCGTTGATGATTGCGGCGAGTCAGAGCAACCCGGGAATCGTGACTGTTTTGCTTGAAGCGGGTGCGGACGTAAATGCCCAAAACAGTGTCGGCGGCACAGCTTTGATGTCGGCCGCTTATCGCGCGAACATCGAGGAGATCAAAATCCTTCTCGCTCATAACGCAGATCGAACGATAAGTGACAAGAAATGCCGAACGGCTTTAGCTGTGGCAGCAGAGGGGTCAAAGAACTACGACGACGATCTCAACCGGGAACGTTTCGCCGAAGCGCTTAAGCTGTTGGAAGTCCCGACGAGTGAGCCTAGCCTAAAAGTCAGTACCACCTGCGTGAGCAGGTGGATCAAACAATCACCTTCGCGAGATGTGTGCTTGGCCCACCTGCTCACGCAGGTGGTACTGACTTCATGACGCTGGTCTCGCGACCAACCGCAAGCCTAGTACAAGAAATTCGTCAGGAACGATCCGCTCACCGGCAGCGACCGGCTAAACCACGAAAACACAGTCGCGGTGCTTGAAGGGCTGCCCACCACCGCGGCCACTCGCGCCTTTGTCGAGGCCTTACTCGACTCACCCAACTGAAGCGTTTGATCGACCGAACTGTAAATCCTCAAATAGATTTGCGTTTCAGCCGGGATAAGCGTGCGCCATTGGGCCGCGCCGTTCTTTAAGTACAGCGGCAGACGCATCGGATTTGAATTGTAGCCCGCGGCCATAAGCTCCGGCTTCGTGGCAATGCCATTGCGCAGCGCGTCCTGCACCTCTGTGCTCTGCGCCAAATTGTTCCAGGTGTCGTTCATGTAAAGCAACATCGCTTCCAGAGCATTCGCGTGATCGCGCATGCCCTGAACAAAATCCGCGTGCAGCGAAACGCCCGGGTGCTGTTGTCGAATCGCTTCGTAGGTGCGCGGAATCATCTGGATCATACCCCCGGCTCCAGCCGTGCTCACCGAATACCGGTAAGTGTTCCCCTGGTTCAACGCATAGAGTGAAAGAATCTCCGGGAAGAGAACTGTGTGGTCTTCGTTCATGAAGCGTTTGTGGTCCGTGTGCTCGACGATACAGAGGTGCTCGGCGATGTCCACAATATCCGCAGGCACTGCCACACCGTCATTGGCCAACCGTGCAACGGCCGCTTCCAGCATCGTCCGCACATAAGATTTGCCCGCCGCAGTGACCGACGGAGAAAGCAGAGCCGGATGGGCCGAGGTGTAATAAGCCATCTCAGTAACCGCGCCGCCTTTCACAATCGGAAACTCAGCCAGTAGCGGCACCAGCGAGTGGCCATTCGAGGTGTCGGTAACAACCACCGCCGTATTGACGCCGTTGGCTCGCACAACCTGCACACGCAAAGGACGTCCTGAGTTAGCGGTTGTGAGCAGCACTGCATCCCTCTTCAGGAATTCGGTTTTCGGCAAAGAGAAGATCATGGTCTGCGATGCATCCATGTCGTACGCTGCAACTCTTACGACCTCGCGCGAAATATCCGACGCGGGGCGCAAACTCAATAACTGACGCGCCTCGCTAATTCGGCCGGCAATATCAGAGGCGGACAAACTGTTTTCAATGGTCACATCAGATGACGCTGCACTATTAATCTGGCTGTTAATTTCCGGCTGCGCGGCAGCCGAGCCCAGCAGACACACGAATACCGTAAAGAGGAAGATAAAACTTTTTCTCATCTAATTTCCGCCTTTGATTATTTGGATCTCAGGACTGCCGGGGTTTGCTTACTCGTTAGATTCGGCTCATGGCCGCTCTCCAACTCGAAGCAATTTGTCGGGAGATATATTGATGCCGCGAGTCAGAGACGAGTTGCAAAGAGATTGCATTCAGGCGGCATTTCAATTAGACCGCACGATTCGAGGTCAGTGATGTAGCGCAAGTCGTTAACTTGCGCAGTCATAGGAAACGGGCCACGAACATCTGAAGTACGACGAACTTTAGGCTCTGAACAAGTACTTTCGACGCGTAGCGTCGGTATGAGTTTAGCCCGGCCTTTCAAGACCGGGATCGGTTGGTTACGGGATCTCGTCGCGTAGCAACGATTGAATTCACCTTGGTTCAGGCGTCGCTATGCGACGCGAAGACTTCGTGCACCTTTACGCGGCGTTGAAACGCCGGGCTAAATTCATCCCGACGCTACGCGTCGAAGACACTTAATCGGAAGTTCCTTTAGTTTGCCGGTTAAGGACCGCGAAAGAAGCCGGAGCGACAATCTGAAGACTGTCGTACATGGGCACGGTTTTCAATCCTCACGCTGAAGTCGTGAAATGAAATAGTCAGGGGCGGCGGGAGGAGGGCTCGTTACAGAACCGCGAGCGGTAGCGAGCGGGACAAAAACGCTACTTCCGTGATGACTGCTGAGCCGCATTCTTCACGCCTAATTAAGAAGGTTGCGTCTTTATCCCGCTCGCTACCGCTCGCGGTTCTGTAACGGATCGTTCTTCACGCTGAAGGCTCGACATGAGGGGACGCGTCCAACCTCATGTCGCCTTCAGCGCTCGTTTATCTGTAACGCCGCCTTATCTGGGCCGTTGCCCAGGCTATTACATTGCGCGCCCTCGGCGCTTCAACAATAAACTGCGGCATTCTAACGATCAGCGAGTCCACCTTGTTACGCGGTCGTTACCGCGCCAGGTACTGACTCATCACATCACTTCTCATTTCTCACAAAGGAATATTTCCATGCTTCCGCGGCGGATTCGTGTCGCGCTTATTCTCAAGCAGCGCGAGAGCGCGGATGAGTTTTGGTCTGGTCTGGGAGGGCTCGATTACTTCGTCGATGAAGCCTCGTTCGGCGGCGACATAGGGATTGGCGAACTTGTCTTCGAGCTCAGTTACTTTCGCTCGGCGCGCGGCAACTTTGTCTGAAGCTTCACCGATGTCGCGGCGATAGAGAATATCCACGGCGCCCTCAGCTCCCATCACGGCGATCTCCGCGGTAGGCCAGGCGAAGTTAATGTCTGTGCGAATATGCTTCGAACCCATCACACAGTACGCTCCGCCATAGGCCTTGCGCGTAATCACGGTGACCTTGGGAACCGTCGCTTCAGCATAAGCATAGAGAAGCTTCGCACCGTGCTTGATGATGCCGCCGTGCTCCTGCGAAATGCCTGGCAGGAAGCCGGGTACGTCTTCGAAAGTCACAATGGGAGTGTTGAAGCAGTCGCAGAAGCGCACGAAGCGCGCGGCTTTCAATGAACTATTGATGTCGAGCACGCCGGCGAGATAGGCAGGTTGGTTAGCGATGATGCCTATGGGCTTACCATCAAGACGGGCAAATCCAACCACGATGTTTGGAGCGTATTCGCGATGCACCTCGAAGAAGTAACCATCATCGACGATCAAGTCGATCACTTCGCGAATGTCGTAAGGTTGATTGGAAGCTTCGGGAACGATCGAATTGAGTTTCGCTTCAGCTCTGTCCGGTGAATCTGTCGGCGTCACTCGCGGCGGATCGTCGACATTGTTTGAAGGCAGGAACGAGAGAAGTTCGCGCACCACTTGCAGCGCATGCTCGTCTGAATCAGCGGCGAAGTGCGCCACGCCAGATATTCGGTTGTGCGTCGACGCTCCGCCCAGTTCTTCTTTGGTCACATCCTCGTGAGTTACGGTCTTGATCACGTCGGGTCCGGTGATGAACATGTACGAAGTGTCTTTGACCATCACATTAAAGTCGGTGATCGCCGGACTGTAAACTGCGCCGCCGGCACACGGGCCCATGATGCAACTGATTTGCGGCACGACGCCGCTGGCCAAAGTGTTGCGCAGAAAGATGTCTGCATAGCCGCCGAGACTGACGACGCCTTCCTGAATGCGCGCGCCGCCGGAATCGTTCAGACCAATAATGGGCGCGCCGACTTTCATCGCCAGGTCCATCACCTTGCAAATTTTTGCAGCGTGCGTTTCCGAAAGGGAACCGCCAAACACGGTGAAGTCCTGAGCGAAGACAAAGACCTTGCGGCCATCGATCAAACCATGACCGGTGACGACGCCGTCGCCGGGATAAATCTCTTTTTCCATGCCGAAGTCGCGCGAGCGATGCTCGACCAACTTATCGAATTCCTGGAACGTGCCTTCATCGAGCAGGAACCGAACCCGCTCGCGCGCGGTCATTTTGCCGGCGGTGTGCTGCTTGGCAACGCGCGCGGAGCCGCCGCCTGCTTCAGCGCGTTGTTCGCGCTCGCGAAGGTGATCGAGTTTTGACGATGCCGAATGCCGCAGCGTAGTCTTTGTTGCCTTTGATGTCGTCATATATAGTTGCGAGACTAACTGGGCCTTGACCAGACCCGGGATTAACTTTACCAGATACAATCGACCAGACCTGAAAGCTGAATTGCACTGTCCTTTGTAATCAGCGCTGAAGGAGTATTGAGGACGTCTCTATACACCAACGCCGTCGCGACAATAACCGCATCGTGGATGTTGAGTGTAGCGGCGGCCAAAGAAGCAACCTGTTCATCTAAGGGATAAATGACGCAGTTTCTGGCATTGATGATATCGCGTCTAAGTGTTTCATAATCGATCGCGATCCGGCCCTTTGCATAGAGGAACTTGATTTCCAGCAAGGCAATCGCAGGAATTACTAACTCAGCCGCTGGATCCAAAAGGATATTTCTTGCAGGTGAACTCAGGCGTGACGATTTTTCCAGAAACCAGACGAGAGGATGCGTATCCAGGACGTATATCATCAGCCAGATTCCTCAAGCTGATACGGCATCCGATACAGATGAGCATCGATCTCTTCCTGGCTGCTATCCGCCTGTCCTGCCAAACGTCCATGCAGTACAGCAAAAGGATGAGAAGCTTCATCATCGCAAGTCTTCGTTTGCAACAGCCGAGCCTTGAGCGTACCCAATTGCGCTTCCAGGCTTTTTATTTGTGAAAGAATTGAAATATTGTCAGGCGTCATAAGCACCCTCATCAGTCAGAGTCCATTGATGAAATTCTAGCATCGAACCTTTTACAAAGACATCCTGCGCACCTTCTTCAGCTGACCATCCTTTTCCGCAGACTCTTCATCGCCCATTCACAGGCGACGACGGCAAATATTACCAGATAAGCGGCCTCATAGACGTGCCTTGAGTGAAAGTGTCCGGTCAAAAACGCGCGCGTCAAATCAATCGATTCGGTTAACGGAACGATCCAGGCGACGATCTGTAACCAATAGGGGAGGACCTCGACCGGAAACCAACAGCCGCAGATCAGCATGACGGTAAAGAACGCGGCCATGTAGACATTAAAAGCATCGATGTCGTGCACGTGCGCGGTCACGGCGAACGAGAACCCGGCGATGAAGACGCTGCCGACCAGAAGTGGCAACGGCGCAAGTACGGCCCACCACGAAGTGGCTGCGCCGAAAACCGCCAGCACGATCATTATGATCAGCGTATCGAACGCCGCGTGCGTTATGGCCCAAAGAATTTCGGCGAACGCGAGGGACTCGGCTTCGACTGGTGTGGCCAGGATTGCATCGTAGGTCGATTGATAGATCATGCGAAAGTAGGCCGCGTAAGTCGTCTCGAACATGGCGCGCATCAGGACGGTCAGGCCGAGTATTCCGGCGCCGACGAACGACAAATAAGAAATGCCCGACACTTTGCCGGCGACCAGTGCGCCCAGGCCCCAGCCGAAAGCCAGCACGGAAAAAACCGGTTCGATCGCGGGCGCGATCAGATTCATTTTCCAGAGACGCAGATGAACTTCGACATCTCGCCGCCAAACGGCAAGCGCGTCGCGTAGATTTATCTGAGTGGCAGCCAATAACAAGGTAGGGAGCAGGCTAACCCGCAGACAGGGTGTTCGTCAAAAACTCTGGAGTGCGGTGGCAAGCGAAGCCCGACACCGCTTTGGATCCGTCGCAGTTACAGTATCCAAAGCGCCGTCGCCGCTTCGCTCTGCCGGCGCACTCCATAGTTTGTTTTGCGCCTTTGCGCCTTTGCGAGGCCACAGCGAATCCGAAATATTTCACGCAAAGGCGCAAAGAAAGAACTCAAGGCGCTAAGAAGGAGGGCCGACTCTATGCTGTCCGCGGCCGTCAGGAGAAAGGGAACTGCCGTGTCTCGATCAGCGAAATCAACTCATCGACTGCTGCATGAGTTTCTGCCTTAACTCGCTCGGGATACTCAAACCGCACTGCGTTCGCTTGGAACTCTTCCAGATCGAGCACCTGATAAGAAAAGTCCGGCTGCACCAATATGTCTATGTCCAGATCGATGTAGGTGAGAGTGGCATCGCTTAGGACCGGCGGCATGTTCACGTTGCAGTAGAACAGTTTCGTCCTTCCGTCGGTTTCGAGAAAGCGAAAGATGTTGTACCAGCGATCGAGCCAGTAGTATTCAACTGTCCGCGTTCCACGGCCAATCCTTCCCAACAGATCGTGCTCCACCTCGTCTTCAAACTGAGCGTCGAGAATCAATAGAGAATTGTCCCGCCGCGATAGTGTTGCGCGCCAGCGACGATGTTCGGCGCCATCGTACTTAAGGACTCGAATTGTGATTTGATCTGGTTCGTTCATTCAAGCTGTCTAGTCGAGATCTTTGATAGCGAGAGACGCCATACTGGCTCACCCGAGGTAAAGAGGTCAGTACCACCCGCGTGATCGTGTGGATCAGGAAGTCCCGTACGCACGTTCAGGTATGAACCGCCTGCTAACGCAGGTGGTAGTGACCTCTTCACAGCAAGACCTGTTCATTAACGAATGACATTGGGCTGTGTTGGCCCTCCCTGACGGTCGGGCTTCTGACATCTTTATGCAGGCAGGCTGGGCTCGTTGTCGCTGACGAGTTGCAGGAAGACGTCCTCAAGGTTCGACAAACGAATCATCCGGCGCCGGCCTTCATACTCTTTCATCAGTGGCGTCAGCAGGTCCGCATCAGCGGCGAAATAGAAATGCGCGTTGTTGCGGGTTACCGAGCTGATGCCATTTTGCGTCGGGCGCAACGGCAGGTCACCCACGTCGCGGACTTCCAGCGCAAAACGGGATACCCGCGATAGAACCAAATCGCTGGGCGTTCCCGCTGCCAGAATCTTTCCGTGATCTATTACCACCAGACGTTCACAAAGCTTCTCAGCCTCTTCCATGTAGTGGGTCGAGAGCAGAATCGTGACGCCGCTCACCCGGCGCAACTCTTCCAGCTTCTGCCAGATCTCCTGACGGACTTGAGGATCCAATCCAGTGGTTGGTTCGTCCAGAACCAGGAGTCGCGGTTCATGCAAAAGCGCTCGGGCGATCATCAATCGTCGTTTCATACCGCCCGAAAGGTGATCGATGCGGGCGTCCGCTCGTTCGGTCAGGCCTATGAAATCTAGCAACTCTGCCGCGCGTTGGGCGGCCCGGCTTTTAGGAATATCGTAATAGCTCGCGTAAATGATCAGATTACGCAGCACATTTAGATCGGGGTCGAGGTTGTTTTCCTGGGGAACCACTCCGATGAGGGATCGAATTTCGCGAGCATGGGTGCGAACGTCGCGGCCTTCGACGAAGAGTTCGCCAGCAGTGAGCGGCGTGCGGCAGGCAATCATTCGCATCGTGGTCGACTTGCCGGCGCCGTTCGGCCCGAGCAGGCCAAAGGTCTCTCCGCGACTTACAGAAAAGCTGATCTCATCGACCGCGCTCTGCTGCTCATAAATTTTTGTGAGGCAATTCGCCTGGACTACGACCGGGGAGGGGGTTGGAGTTTGGGGTTCGGGCGTTGGGGGCAAAGACGTGACCCGAGAATTTTCTGTCATCTACGCCCTACCCCCTAAACCCCACTCCTAAGCCTTGGCGGATCGCTTCTTCCAATCTGAAAGGAACTGATCCTGGCCCTTGTCAGTGAGCGGATGTTTTAGCAATTGCTCGAGTACTTTGTAAGGCATGGTGCCGATGTCGCTTCCCAGGCGAGCTGCTTCGATCACGTGAATGGGATGACGCAAGCTCGCCGCTAGCACCTCAGTCTTCCATCCGTAGTTGTCGTAGATCTCAATGATCTCTTCCAATAGACGTAGACCGTTGTCACCGATGTCGTCCAGCCGACCGAGAAAGGGACTGATGAATGAAGCGCCGGCCTTGGCTGCGCAGATTGCCTGCGCTGCTGAGAAGCAAAGCGTCACATTAACCTTGATGCCTTCCTCATTCAGAATGCGGGTGGCCTCAAGACCATCGACGGTGAGGGGGCATTTGATGACTACGTTGGGCGCAATCTTGACGTACTCGCGTCCCTCACGCAGCATCTCGTCCTTGTCGGGACTAGTCACTTCTGCTGACACCGGGCCCGAGACAATCTTGCAAATCTCGGCAATGTGATCTTTGAAATCGACGTTGCCTTCCTTGGCGATGAGCGAAGGGTTGGTCGTCACGCCGTCGGCCAGGCCGAGGGCTGCGGCTTTGCGGATCTCTTCGAGATTCGCCGTATCGAGAAAGAACTTCATAGATGCCTCCTGATTTTCTGCTGCGGACAAATATAAGCGAAACGCGTTGGGATTAACAGTCGATACAGTGTTAGTGGCTGCCTTTGATTCGCGCAAGCAGCCGAGTGGGAGTTGATTGCTCCTTCTGCCCGATACCGTTCAGCGAATAACCATATCGTATTCCGCGTTCGGGTCATGAGTTGATCGCATCCAGGATTTTCGTTGACCGCTAGCCTGGAATAGTAATTGCGCTCCTCGAAATCACTTTCCCCTCAGCCCTTTCCTTCAGGAGGTAGTCATGAACAACAGATATTTTGGTCGCTTTGCGTTGGCGGCGGCCGTCGGCGTTATCTCGTTGGCGGGCGCCGGTGGCGGCGCGCGGGCTCAAGAGTCGCAGAGCCGCGAAGACCGTCAACGGGCGCGGGAAGAGAAACGACAGCAACGGAACGAGGACCGGCCTAAGCCTCAGCAACCTTCGCAGCCTCAGGCCGAACGTCGTAGCGGTGAAGAAGATCAGCAGCGTCGCCAGGCTGAGGAGCAACGTCGGAACAACGAAAGACAGGCGCAAGAACAACAGCGGCGTCAAGGCCAAGACCAGCAGAACCAAGCCGCCCGTCAGCAGCAGGAACAGCAACGAACTGAGCAGCGGAGACAATGGGAGCAGCAACGCCAGGCTCAGGAACAACAGCGGCGCCAGGGGGATCAGCAGCGACAGAATGAAGAGCAAAGACGCCAGCTGGATGAGCAGCGACGCAATGCTCAGGTTGAGCGGCGAAACAAAGACCAGCAAGACGGCCGACGATTCGACCAGGAACGTCAGGCTGAAGAGCAACAGCGAAATGCCGAGTTGCAGCGACGCAATAAGACTCAGGAAGACGGGCGACGATTCGATCAGGAGCGTCAGGCTGTAGAGCAACGCAGAGCCGCCGACCGCCGTAATGTCGATCAGCGAAATCAGGATGCGGGGCGGTCTCAACGGCGGCAGAGTGACGAACAACGTCGCGTGGCTGAGGAGCAGCGACGGAATACTGAGCAGTTACGTCAGGGTCGGGACAACCAGAACCGCCAGTGGAACAGAGACAATCAAAACGGGCGTTGGGATCAACAGAGCCGCTTATCAGATCAGCAACGCAACGAATGGCGTCGTCGAGAGGAACAGTCCTGGCGTCAACGTCAGAACCAGTTCCGCGGCCGTGACTCCGGCCGGCAACAGTGGTGGCAGGAACGCGAGAGAGAACTGCAACAACAACGGCGGCTGAACCAATCGCGGTTTCAGCAGCGCTACTGGGAGAGGCTGCGGCAGGACCAGTTAAGACTGCAAAGCTTCACGTATTACAACTACGGCAATCCGGACTATAGCTACTATCGCAATGGCCAGTACTACAACGTGAATCAGTTCGGTGCTGACCTGCTGAGACGAGCGGTCAATTCGGGCTACGAAGAAGGGTTTCGCGCCGGGCAGGCCGACCAGCAGGACGGATGGCAGTTCGATCCGGACAACAGCGACGCGTATCTGGATGCCAGCTATGGGTACGATGGTTACTATGTGGACGTGGCCGAGTACCAGTACTACTTTCGCGAAGGTTTCCGTCGAGGGTATGAAGACGGTTACTACGGCCGTTCTCAGTACGGAAGCTATTCGGGCGGCAAGTTCGCTATCCTCGCCAACATCCTGAACTTGATCCTGGACCTGAGGAGTTTCTAGAGTTCGCTCGCAGCCGACGGCAGGTACTCAGCCCGGTTCTACTATCTAATGTGGAACCGGGCTCTTCTCTTTAATGGCTGGAAATATTTTGACAGCCGCTGCGACATCAACGTTTTCCAATGGCTGTGCACAGAGGGTGACTCAATCCTTCAGGCGAACGAATGAAAGGGGCCTGCGGTTCACTCCTAAGAGAGAGCGCCGAAGGCGCGCGCGCCAATTTCAGCCCAAGGCAAGGCCCTGGGTTGCACGTGCGCCTAAGGTAACCATTTCTTAAACACAGAGGACGCAGAGGTTTTCGCAAAGGTGCGCAGAGAAGCGCCTTACTTTGCTTACCTCTGCGAAATCCTCTGCGCCCTCTGCGTTAAGATCCTTTTTGAGATCGCACATGCTGAGTTTGGACGCAACCTCTGAATATCTGGGATATTTTCGATCGTCCCTAACGCTGACCTCAGGGAGCGCTCCTTTTTGTGCAAAGCATTACTACGGCACCGTCTCGGAGACGACTTCGGAAAGGGGACTTGTATTGCCGGCGTTGTCCACGGCCACGACATAGTAATAATAGGTCTTGCCCGCTTCGACGTTTTCATCGGCGAAGGTGGTTTTGGTGTAGAGGTTCGGCGTCAGCCTGGTCCATTTATCCTTCGGCTGGTTTGGATCAGTTGAACGGTAGAGATAATAGCCGGCGAGGTCGAGTTCGGAATTAGCCACCCAGAAAATCGAAAGCTTTCCTGGCGAAGCGCCGATAGATGGTTTTTCCGGCGCGGCCGGCGGGTAGGTGTCAATCGGCGTAAGCTGAATGCTATTTGAGTTCAGACTTTCCACCGGCTTGCCTCCGGTACCCAGCGAGACGGACCTAACGACGTAGACATACTTTTCGCCGAACTTGAAGTTGCGATCCTGGTATTGGGTCGCCGTCATCGGCTGCGCATTCAGCGGATTTGGATTAGTCTGTGGTTGTGATGCGTCCGTTCGGTAGACGTTGTAGCCGAGCAGGTTCACCGGAGTCGACCCGTCAGTATTTTTCCTGGGCGCCTCCCACGTAATGGTGTTTGCCGTCTCTGAATACTCGTTACCGGTTTTGATAATCGTGGGCGGGTCGGCAACCTTGGCCGCGGGCTCCATAAGAAAGAAGTTTGAGAAAGCCGCTCTTTGACCAGCCGAGTTCACATAACGAACTGCGTAGCGCAGCCGTGCCGGCTCTCCGCCCAACTCGAGAGTGTCTGTATAGGTCAGATTGTCTCCCGCCTTCTTTATCTCTTCGTAGGTAATCGAACCAATGAGCGTGGCCCGGGCGGCGAATTCTTCTTCGGTCAACGGCAGAGGGGAATTGGGCCGCTCGGCTACGCGATAGACATCCACGCTGCGAATGCTCTGCACACTGCCGTCGCTTGCATTACGCCGCGGGGCCGGCCAACTGAGGATGACCTGATTTCCGCGCTGCGCGCCGGACAGTAATTCGGTGCGCTGTGGAATTCTCTCGATCGGCGGTTGCGGAGGCCGGCGCTTCCCGCACGTGGGCGCCAGCGAGAGAGCACAGACCGCCAGGATCAGCAGCAGGTGACGAACTATTGGCTGACCCGTTGGGTTTGATTTTTGTGAAGGTGCGGACACTGGAGATTTAATGAGAGCAACTAAAGAATATAACGACTTAGGTCCTGATCCTTTACGGTATCGGCAAGCATTAGCTCGACGTAGGCAGCATCGATGGTCTTGTCTTTCGGCTCCAAATCCGGCCCTTCGAAACTGATTTCATCGAGCAGCCGCTCCATGATGGTGTGTAAACGCCGGGCGCCGATATCCTCGGTGTTCTGATTTACGCGCGCGGCAAAATTGGCGACGGCGTCGATGGCATCTTTGGTGAAGTCGAGCTTTACACCCTCGGTCTCCATCAGGGCCAGGTACTGTTTCACCAAAGAATTCTTCGGCTCTACCAGAATGCGTTTGAAGTCTTCGATGGTTAATGACTCGAGTTCAACGCGAATCGGAAAGCGCCCCTGCAGTTCCGGAATAAGATCCGATGGCTTGGAAACATGAAACGCTCCCGCGGCCACAAAGAGTATGTGATCGGTGCGCACCATTCCATAGCGAGTATTGACGGTTGTGCCTTCGACGATCGGCAGAATGTCCCTTTGCACTCCTTCGCGCGAGACGTCCGGTCCGTGGCCCGACTCGCGGCCCGCAATCTTATCAATCTCGTCGAGAAAAATGATGCCGGAGGATTCGACACGTTCCAGGGCTGCGCGCGCCACCGTGTCCATGTCGATCAGCCGCTCCTCCTCTTCCTGCATCAGGTACTCCATCGCTTCATCGACGCGCATCTTGCGGCGCTTGCTGCGACCCTGAAACATGTTGCCGAGCATGTCCTTCATGTTGATGCCCATCTCTTCGACGCCCATGGGCCCGGCAAATTCAATCGTGGGGAAGTTCTTCTCGCGGACTTCCATTTCAACCAGGCGATTGTCGAGCTTGCCCGATCGAAGTTGAGTGCGCAGCTTCTCGCGCGTGCGCGCAAAGTTTTCGTCCCTGGGTTCCGAGTCCGGAACCAGAACAGGCGCAGTTGTTTCGCCGGAGTCGAAATCGAAAAGGGGACTGGCAGAGGAAGACTTGGGCGGCGGCAGGAGAATATCCAGGATACGCTCTTCCACGTTCAGCTCGGCCTTGTCCGCGATTTCTTCGATTTTTTCCTGGCGCGTCATTTCCACCGCGATCTCAGTCAAGTCGCGAATCATGCTTTCAACGTCGCGACCGACATAGCCAACCTCGGTGAACTTTGACGCTTCCACTTTCAGAAAAGGCGAGTTCGACATGCGCGCAAGCCGACGGGCGATTTCGGTTTTGCCGACACCGGTCGAGCCAATCATGATGATGTTCTTGGGGATTACGTCGGCCGCCAGATCGGCGGGGAGCTTCTTACGGCGCACGCGGTTGCGCAGGGCGATCGCGACCGCGCGCTTGGCGGCATTCTGTCCCACCACGTGCTTGTCGAGTTCGGCAACGATCTGCCGCGGCGTCATTTCATCCAGACGCGCTTCCTGCTCTTCCTGATCGCCTGCCAGATAGATAACCATTCGCTAAACCAAAACCTTGCTAAGAGATGAGATGCTTTAGAAGTGTCGACGGCCAACTCCTCACAACCACCTTGAATGCTGGTTGACTCACAATTCTTCGACGACGATGTTCGAGTTACTGTAGATGCAGATCTCGCCGGCGATTCGCATCGCCTCGACTGCTATCTCGCGCGCAGAGAGTTTGGTGTTGGCCACCAGGGCTCGCGCAGCGGCCAGAGCATAAGAGCCACCCGAGCCGATTGCGAGGACACCGTCGTCGGGTGAAATCACATCGCCGTTACCGGACAGCAGGAACGAACTCTTTTCGTCGGCGACCACCAGCAGGGCCTCGAGGTGACGAAGAATCTTATCGGTTCGCCACTCTTTGCTCAGTTCAATTGCGCCGCGCTCCAGGTTGCCGTGATATTGTTCGAGCTTGCCCTCGAACCTGGTCAACAACGAAAACGCGTCCCCGGTAGCTCCGGCAAATCCGGCCAGTATCTTGTCGTTATAAAGGCGTCGCACTTTTTTGGCGTTGGCCTTCATTACGGTTTCGCCAACGGTCACCTGGCCATCGCCGGCCATTGCTACCCGGCCGTCACGCCGCACCAGCAACACGGTTGTGCTGCGTACTTTTAAGAAACTTTTGTTGCTCATCGGTGAAAGAGCACTATAGGAACCTGTGCGAAGATTAGTCAAGCGATGCGCCTGATACTGTGCGATACTTCGGTTTGTTTCGTAGTGATGATGAGCTGATTGGGACGCGGCAATGCCTTTGCGTTATCATGGCCCTTGTCGTCGAGATGATTGGCGCGATATTCCAAAGGACAGAGCGAGCAGATGGATTCACAGATACGGCCCCGCATTGGCATCACGATGCGTCTCGAACTCGAGACTGATCGGTTTTACCTGGCGCGATATTACAGCGAGGCCGTTGAGGCCGCCGGTGGGTTGCCCGTTCACATCGCCCTGATCCCGCGCCAGGATTTTATCAAACAGATGATGAGCGGACTTGACGGGCTGTTGCTGCCTGGGAGCAATTCCGATATAGATCCTCTTCGCTATGGGCGAGAGCCACACCCGCAACTCGGAGAGGTGCACCCGGAGAAGGACGAGACCGACTTGCTCACGCTGGCTGAGGCCGAGGACTCTGCGATGCCTGTGTTCGGAATCTGTTTCGGCATTCAGGCTTTGAACGTTTCGCGCGGCGGCACTCTGATCCAGGACATCTTGAGTCAACATCCGAACGCAATTAAACACGATCAGGGGGCTCCGAGAAATCGGCAGTCGCATCGCGTGCGACTGTTGGAAGACAGCCGGCTTGGTCAACTCGCTAAAGCGGAAACCGCGCTGGTCAACAGTCACCACCATCAGGCAATTGAAACGTTGGGCAGGGAACTGGCGGCGACCGCCTGGGCAGCGGACGGCATTGTCGAAGCTGTTGAAGATCCACGCAGTGATCGCTTTGTGATCGGAGTTCAATGGCACCCGGAACTCGATTGGGAGCGCGACGCCTTGTCACGATCTCTCTTCAGTCGATTCACGCTGGAGGCCCGCTTGTATGCCGAACGGCACGCCCGCGAAGGCGACCGCAGCAAAGCCGTAACGCTGTAACAAAGCTCTTAGAAACCGAAACCCAGTCAAAGGCAAACAAACCGCTTGAAGGAAACTACTCTTGAATCGTCGCCGGCACTTATCTCCTCCCTAAACTTGAAAAACCGGGTCGCCGTGGTAACGGGCGGCTCGCGCGGAATTGGGCGAGCGGCTGTCGACTGCTTTGCCAAACTCGGCGCCGATGTTGTCATCAACTATGTCAGCGATGATAGTGCCGCGCTGGAAGCAGTTAGAGCTGCCGAGGAGTTTGGCGTGCGGGCACTCGCGATTCGAGCTGACGTCTCGCGCTTGGAGGAAGGGCAACGGTTGATTCAGGAGGCAGTCGATGGCTTGGGCCGAGTTGATTTTCTCGTGTGCAACGCCGGAATCTGGGAGGGCGGCGCGGTAGATGTCTTGAGCGAAGACTCCTGGGACCGAACGATCGATCTGAATCTTAAGGGAACATGGACGGCCTGCCGTGCCGCGGTACCGCACATGAAGGATCGCGGTTTCGGCCGTATAGTCATCGTCAGCTCAACCGCCGGCCAACGAGGTGAAGCGAACGTTTCGAACTATGCCGCTTCAAAGGGTGGGCAGATTGCTTTTACCAAATCGCTGGCAGCCGAACTGGGACCGCTGGGCATCAATGTAAACTCGGTCGCGCCGGGTTGGGTGGATACAGACATGTGCACGGAGGTTTTCGCGGATGCTAACTTCCGCAAGTCCATTGAGAATGCAATTCCGGTTGGCCGCGTGGCTGCAGCCGAAGACATTGCGTGGCCAATAGTTTTTTTGTGTACCGAGTGGGCCCGTCATATCAACGGTGAAATCCTTAATGTGAACGGCGGCTCGGTACTGTGCGGGTAGATTAGGATGACTAAGACCAGGATCAAGCTGGGGGTTGAACGACTCCTCGACGAGAAAATCGACCTGCTGCGCGGGGCGCGAGTTGGGCTGGTGTGTAACCAGGCTTCGGTGGATCACAGCTTTCGGCATACGGCGGACCTCTTTCACCAAAACCCGGATGTTAATCTTACGGCTTTGTTCGGACCACAGCACGGCATCCGCGGCGATGTGCAGGACAATATGATTGAGACAGGCCACGCAATCGATCGCAAGACGGGCCTGCCTATCTATTCGCTCTACAGCGAAACGCGAGAGCCCACCGAAGAAATGCTGCGCGACGTCGACATCATCGTGGTTGATTTGCAGGACGTGGGCACGCGCATCTATACGTTCGTTTACACCCTGGCCAACTGCATGCGAGCAGCAAAGAAGTTTGGCAAGAAGGTAATCGCGTGCGATCGGCCGAATCCAATCGGCGGAAGACTGATGGCCGGCGTGGTCCTCGATCCTGCTTGCTCGTCCTTTGTTGGCCAGTTCCCAATCGCGACGCGTCATGGCATGACGCTGTGCGAGCTCGGTCGCATGTTCAATGAGCAATTCGGAATTGGTTGCGATCTGGCGACCGTCGAGATGTCGGGCTGGATCCGAGAGCTTTGGTATGACCAAACCGACGGCCCCTGGGTTCTGCCGTCGCCTAACATGCCAACTGTCGACACGACGGTGGTCTTTCCCGCAACCGTGCATTTGGAAGGAACCCAGATGTCCGAAGGGAGGGGAACCACCAAGCCTTTTGAGTTCGCGGGCGCGCCCTATATAGACGCCGAAGACTTCGCCACGGCCCTGAATGCGTTCGACTTCTCCGGCGTGTATTTCCGGGCCTGCGGCTTCATGCCAACATTTCAGAAGCACGCGAACCAGGCGTGCGGCGGAGTTCAGATTCATGTTACAGACCGGGAGACCTTCGAGCCGGTGATCGCCGGAATCGCGATCGTAAAGACGGCCTTCGACAACTACGGCGATCAGTTTCGCTGGAAGGACCCTCCGTACGAGTACGAGTACGATCGCAACCCATTCGATTTAATCGCAGGCACGTCGGATGCTCGTGAGGCGATCGAGCGCGGCGACTCGTTAAGAACGATCGAGGGCTCTTGGGCCGAACCTCTAGAGGAATTCAGGCGACAGCGAATGCAATTCCTCCTTTATCAATAGGTAAGCAGTGGTTGAGCCGACAGCTAAAGCATCTATTCAGAATAAACGGGTGGAGCGAGGCGCCGCTGTAGGGCCGACGCAATCACCCCGATGACTTCATGTCATCTGTGAAGGGAGAATATTCTTGGTCGCAAAGCAGATAACGCGAACATCCCCGGTTGATACGCCGCGCAGTGCGTGGTTAATCGGGATTGCAGCCTGGGCCGTTCCGGGGCTGGGGCACTTACTCCAAAGACGCTGGGGCCGGGCCGTCCTCCTCGGCGGGGCCGTGTGGGGAATGTTCTTCACGGGGCTATGGATGGGAGGCCACCTCTTCCGGCTTTCGTCCAGCGACCAGGGCATCGCGGCGTTGCTCCAAATATTGCCGATGATCGCGAATGCAGGCGCGGGGTTGCTCTATGTCTTTTGCTGGCTCACGAACTCGGGTTTTGCCGATCACGCTCAGATGGTGACGTATGAGTATGGCAACACATTCCTCTTGGTCGCCGGCCTGCTGAATTATCTCGCCATGCTGGATGCCTTTGATATCGCCGCCGGGAGGAAACAATGAGGCACGTTTTCTGGATGGCGGTGTTCGCAGGGTTAACAGCTGTCGTTTTTGGGGTGGTCGCCAAAGGTTCGGATCGCCAGCGGCTGCTGTATGGTCTCAAGGTATTTGGTGAGTTTATCTTCATTGCTCTAATCCTCGGTTGGATACTCTACTTTCTCCCCTTACGTTAAAGGGATGTCTTAACGATTGGGGCCGCCATGGCGTTAGTTAGTACAGATGCGATCGTTCTCCGAACCTACAATCTGGCGGAAGCAGATCGGATAGCAGTTTGCCTCACGCGGAGTGCGGGCCTCGTGCGCGCCGTAGCCAAAGGCGCCAGACGGATGAAGAGCCGATTCGGCGCCGCCCTTGAACCCTTCACCCTAATCAGGCTGGCTTTCTATGAGAGAGAGAACCGCGATCTCGTTTCAATTTCCAACGCCGAGATTCTGAAGTCTCACTTCGATCTTGCAGCACAACTTGAGGCTTCAGAGGTTCTGGCCTACATGGGCGAGTTGGTGGGCGACTTTTCTCCGCCGCACGAAGTTAATGAAAAACTTTTTAGAATGGTGGCCGCTTGTATCGAGGCGCTGGAGAGTTCGCCGGAATCCTCGCGTCTCGTGCTTAGATATTTCGAGGTGTGGCTGCTCCGGCTGGCCGGGCTCTTTCCCGACGTGCGGTCCTGCGCTGATTGTGGAACGCCCCTGGGTGAAGCGGACACGGCATGCCTGGATGTTGAAGTAAATCCTCATTGTCAGAGGTGCAGCCGAGGTCCGGCAACCAGATTGTTTCCTGAGACTCAGCAGATGGTTGTGGCGAGTCAACGTCTGCCGCCGGTAGAATTTGCCGTTACGTTCAAGGAGCTGTCCGAGCAATCGGAGAGACAACTGGCAGAGTTAACGCATAGGTTGATAGTGCGCGCGCTCGAGCGACGGCCGCGAACCATGGTTGCCGCACCACGATAGAGTTCAAAGTTGCACTGCCGCCTGACTGGTAAATATTTCAAGTACTACGAGAAGTCTGCATCATGGCTAACAGGAGATTAATCGAGCGGTATGTTCTGAGGACGATATTTCCGTATATTATCGCCTCGCTCATCCTCCTGACCGCCATTCTTTTCGCTCAACAGACAGGCCGCTACTTCGAAATAGTCTTTCACGGCGTCATGCCTTCCAGCTTTGTCTGGGGCCTGGCCCTGGCTCTGCTGCCGACAGTCCTGGTCTTTACAATTCCGATGGCGGTGTTGTCAGGGACTATCATTGGCCTGGGCCGAATGGGCAGCGACAGCGAGCTGGTGGCAATGCGCGCCGCCGGCGTTAGCACCTGGCGGATGATCTGGCCCGCCCTGGCGCTTGGTCTGCTTGCGACCGCCGCAACCGCGGAACTTAATCTGAAAGAAGCCCCGCGCGCGCAGCAGCAGTTGAAGTCGGTGGCCATTCGCAGCGCGCTCTACAAATTGGATTCACCCGTCGAGCCGCGCACTTTTACCACCACCCTTCCGAATTCCGTTATCTATGTTCGCGACGGTGATAAGTCGCATGGTCAGTGGGGCCGCGTTTTTATTCAGTCGCAACAGGCCGGTCATCCTACGCTGCTGGTAACAGCGCGCGCCGGCCGAATCGATTCCTCGGCGGACACATCCGAACTTGTGTTGCAGGACGCGATGCAGACGACGCTGCCGATCGCGGACGCGCGCGACCAATCTTTTACAGTAGAACGACTGGACCTCCTCAGAATCGTCTTTAACACCGGACGAAGTAGCTTGTTGCAGAGTCTGCAGAAGGAGGACTCAGGCCCCGATGAAATGGGATTCACTGAGCTGCGGCAGTTCATCGCCGAAAGCAGCGGTCCCAAAAAGCGTGAAGCGTCAATGATCCTTCACAAGCGTCTGGCGTTCTCGCTTACTCCTTTTGTCTTCTCGCTGTTTGGCGCCGCCCTGGCTCTGCGCATGCGCCGAGGAAGCCGCGGCTTTGGCGTGCTCATGTCGCTGTTAATCCTGCTCGTCTACTATTTGGTGATGCTGGGCGGAGACCAGATGGCGCGCGCCGGATCTGTGCCTCCGATTATCGGAGCATGGGCCGCAACGGTGTTAACTCTGGCAGTGGGCGTCACCCTGCTCGCGGTCAGACGGCAAGTAGGATTTCATTTTCGACGCTCAGAAAAAGAGAAAGCCGCGGCTCCGGCAAATCAGCGTTTCGCTCGCAGATTAATTTCGCAGAATGCGCGGCGCTGGCTGGTAACTTTTCCGACGTTGCTCGACGTGAGTATCGTGCGCACGATGACCTTGAGCTTCTTCTTTGGTTTCGTGTCGCTGGTATTAGTCTTCAATGTCTTTACGACCTTTGAGCTGTGGCGCTTCATCGCGGCCAGCAAAGCGAGCGTTACACTCGTGGCCCAGTACCTTTTCTATCTGCTGCCGCTCGTCAGCATTGAGCTCTTCCCCGGCAGCGTTCTGGTGGCCGCGTTGATGACCTATGCTCTGATCGCCAGGCGCAGGGAAGCAGTGGCGTGGTGGGCCAGCGGCCAGAGCGTCTACAGGTTAATGCTGCCCGGCCTGGCCTTCGCAATTTTGGTTGCGACCGGATCCTGGTTTATTCAGGAGCGCGTGATGCCGCAGGCTAACGTTCGGCAGGACAGCTTACGCGCACGAATTCGCGGAAACATAACCCAGATGGCCGCTGGATCAGAAAGGCGTTGGTTGGTCAGCACAGACGGCGCGCGCATTTATTCATATGACTTCGATGAACGCCGGCAGGTACTGCTTAAGCCGGCGATCTACGAGTTTGACCCGCAACAGATCGAATTAAGGCGCGTGACCACGGGCGAAGAAGCGAAGTGGCTCGGACCCAATGAGCTTGAGATTAGCAGAGCTCAATGGGTCGATCTCAACAATCCCCGCGTAACGCGACAGTCCGCGGCGCTGTTGAAGATTAGCGGCGTGGATCCGCCTTCCGTGTTCAAGCCTACAGTGGATCGTCCATCGCAGTTGAGCGCCGAACGGTTAGCGGTTTACATCAAGACTTTGAAAGACCGGGGCGCCGACACGGCCGCTCTGGCCGTCGCTCTGCAACGAAAATATGCCGCGCCCTTCAGCGTGATTGTGATGGCCCTGATTGGAATGCCCCTGGCGATCTCTTTCGGCCGCAAGAGCACTGTGGTCGCATTATGCTCCGCGGTGGCGGTGAGCCTGGCGTTCTGGTTGGTATCAGGTGGCTTTCAGCAACTCGGTGAACATTCTTTGCTTCCCGCCGCGGCAGCGGTCTGGACTCCGATTGTGATCTTTGCTTGCGGCGGGTTGTACTTTGTTTCGCGAGTGCGGACGTGAGACGCGGGGCTTTAGCACCACACTGTAGGACATCAATCACTATTGCAGGCCTTTTTTCTTCGACGTGAATACTATACCGAGGTGACCTTGTTGGTCACGATCTTGTTTTATTTGAGAGCGGGGGCAAGCCCACCTTCCTTACCTTGAGGTGCACTACCGTGCTTGGTGCCGTTGATCGGGCACCTTCAATCTCGAAAAATACGAGTCAGCGTGGAAAGCCTCAAGGTCAGGAAGGGGGCTTGCCCCCGCTTCCGATATCCAACCTCAGTGATCTGTTCTTTGCACGGACGGCATCGTCAGGGTTCGCATATTTTTTCCAGACCTCATGTCCCAGAACTTGATCGTGGTGTCGACGCTGCCGGTCAGCAGGAAGTGATCGTCGCGCGTGAAGATCAGCCCGTCGATGTCCCACTTGTGCCCTTCGATCGTGAAAAGTTTTTCTCCATTCTTCACGTTCCAAACCAGCGCCTGAACGTACACGTAATTGTTTTCTTTGGGATCGAGTCCAATGTCACTGGCCGCGATCAGTTTTCCATCGTGGCTGAAGGCGATTGAACCTGAATGTGTAGACACGCCCGCAATCCTGATCATCGACATCGTCCCCACTTCGCGCCAGGCGGAAGTGTCCCAGAGTTTAACCACCGAATCCCCCAATGATGCCAAAAGCTTGTAGTCGGGACTGAACAGCAATCTAAAAGCGGTGTTGGCGTGCGCCTTCCAAACCCAGGTTTCTTTTCCTGACGCAACGTCCCACTCGCTGATGGTGCCGTCACCATTGCCCGCATAAATCTTCTTGCCATCACGGCTGAAGGCGACGGAATAGACTGACATGTCTACGTCGGCCGAATTGATGTGCACAAGCGACTTCTGCTCGACGCCAGTCTTCACGTCCCAGAGCTTCAGCATTCCATCATTGCCCGCGGCGGCGATGGTCCGCCCGTCCGGACTGAAGGCGACGGCCTTGACCGAACAGCGAAAGCCGTCGAGCTTCTGAAGCTCGCGGCCCGTGGCGACATCCCAGATCCTCGCGGTCAGGTCGCGGCTGGAAGAGGCGAGTAGCTTTTCGTCCGGGCTGAAGATCGCGTGGTACATCGCATTCGTGTGCGCAATCAAAGTCCTATGTACTTCGCCGCTGGCCATATCCAGAAACCTGACTTTGCCATCGCCTCCGGCCACTACGAGCGTTTTGCCGTCACGGCTGAGACTTAAGTTACCGACTCCGGCCTTAACGTTCGGTGGCAGCGGCGGCGGGGGCCGACAGTTCGAAAGTGTCTGGGCCTGAGTTGAAGTAAGGCAGAGAAGTAGAGTGAAGCCAATGCAATTTAGGTAAAGGGTTCGGCGTAGCATCAGGACCTCCGTGTGAACGGGTGGGTTGGGAGGAGCACGGACATCCTGTCCGGCGGCGCGCGCTCTCCATTCGACAACGGAGGTAGGATTTCTCTGATCACCTGGGCGTTGCCTAGGGCCGGTGTATCGGAAGCCCGACCGTGAGGAAGGGCCGCCTCGCAAGCACGCTTCGATTCAGGAAAACTAGCGACGTTTCAATCCAAACCATTGAAAACCTTTCGCGGTGTTGCCGTTCATGGTCTCAATGCTTATGTGGTCCAGCGCCACTGTCTCAAAGTCCCGGGTGAGCGTCTCGATCCAAGCAGGATCATGATGCCGAACGGTGACGCCTTCCGGCAGGTCGAATACTCCGAAGGTTCCATACTTGGGCTGGTCGCGAACATATCGCTCACTATTTCGCTCGTCGGTTTGCAGCCAAAGGTCGCTGATGTAGCAGAGACCGCCGGGACGCAGGACCCGACCGACTTCTTCGATTATTGCGCGTTGACCCTGATTGGTTGGCACGCAAGTAAGGACCGCAAACAAGAGCGCCGCGTCCACCGAGAGATCTGGCAGGGGAAGATCCGGCGGGGAGGTAAGCTCGGCAAACGTAATTTCGGGAAAGCGCTCGCGCGCCAGGGCGATCATCGCTGAAGCAAGATCGAAGCCGATTAGATTCTTGTAGCCACGCTCAGACAGGAGACCGAGCGCACGACCATAGCCGCAGCCCACATCGATTATCCGGCTGTCAGGAGCTAGCCATTGGCTTAGGCGCTCGAAGTTAATCGGATGACTGAATAATTTGCCCGGCCCGATCCGGTTCCAGTAATCGAGCTGACGATCCAGGTCTTCCATTCATTCCTCACTCGAATTGGCAAAACGAAAAGCCGCGGAGCAGGGAACTCCGCGGCCCGTATTATGTCAGAAGCCCGACCGTTAGTGAGGGGCTCTGCTGCTCAAGATGCAGACAGGATGTCTGCGCTCCCGGGTTTTAGGTGCCTGTCTCCCAGCTGGTCATGTATTCGATCTGCTCGGCAGTCAAAGTATCGATCGACATGCCCAGCGACTTCAGTTTCAGGCTGGCGATTTCCTGATCGACCTCCTTCGGCAACAAGTGAACGCCGGGCTCGAGCTTGCCTTTGTTCTTGACCAGGTACTCGGCAGAGAGTGCCTGGTTCGCAAAGCTCATGTCCATCACGCTGGCCGGATGGCCTTCGGCGGCAGCCAGATTAATCAGCCGGCCTTCGCCGAGCACGATGATGCGATTGCCGTTGCCGATTTTGTATTCTTCGACGAAGGGCCGCACCTGCTCGACCGGCGCAGACATCTCGCGCAAAGCCACGAGGTTGAGCTCCAGATCAAAGTGGCCGCTGTTACAGACGATTGCGCCGTCTTTCATTTTGCTGAAATGAGCGCCGTCGATTACGTGCCGGTTGCCCGTGACGGTAACGAAGATGTCGCCGATGGATGCGGCCGCCGCAATCGGCATGACGCGGAATCCATCCATGACGGCTTCGACCGCTTTGATGGGATCGATTTCGCAAACAATAACGTTTGAGCCCATGCCGCGCGCGCGCAGGGCCACGCCTTTACCGCACCAGCCGTAACCCACTACCACCAGGTTGCGCCCCGCCAGCAGGATGTTGGTCGCGCGGATGATACCGTCCAAAGTCGACTGACCAGTCCCGTAGCGATTATCAAAGAAGTGCTTCGTCTGCGCGTCGTTGACCGCAATCGAGGGGAACGTCAGTACGCCGGCGGCCTGCATCGCCTGCAAACGAACGATGCCGGTCGTGGTTTCTTCCGTACTGCCGATCAGCTTGTTCTTGAGTTCAGGCTTTTCCTTAATCAGAGTAGCGACGACGTCTGATCCGTCATCGATGATGATGTCCGGTTCGAAGGCCAGCGCGGTCTGCACGTGACGGCGATAGGTGTCAGTCGTTTCACCCTTCATCGCATACACTGGAATACCATAGTCAGCTACCAGAGAAGCGGCTACGTCGTCCTGGGTGGAAAGGGGATTGGAAGCAATCAGAAGTGATTCAGCTCCGCCAGCTTGCAGAGCGCGGGCGAGATTTGCCGTCTCAGTCGTGATGTGGGCGCAAGCAACCAGCCGCACACCTTTTAAAGGTTGTTCGCTCCGGAATCTCTCCCTGATCAAACGCAGGACTGGCATTTCACGCTCAGACCAATCAATACGCTTCTTTCCCTGGGGCGCAAGAGAAATATCCTTTATGTCATGTTCGCCGGCAGGCATTGCTGTACTCATGTTTTAATTTTTTCCTTCTGTGATAGTGAAGTTCCGAGTTCCGCTTTTCTTGCGCCTTTGTCCATTCCTTGCGCCTTTGCGTGAAACCAATCGCGCCAGGCAGGTCTCACGCAAAGGCGCTGAGGAAGAACTCAACTCGCAAAGAAGAACCACCTCGGCGGATCTTTCGGTTAGATGTTTTATACGCCAGCCGCGGCGCGCAAAGCTTCAGCCTTGTCGGTCAGTTCCCAGGTGAATCCGTCACCGGTGCGACCGAAGTGGCCATACGACGCAGTGGCCTTGTAGATCGGACGGCGCAGGTTCAGCCCTTCGATAATTTCGTTAGGCGTCAATGGAAAATGTGAACGAACGAGATCCGAAAGTTTAGCTTCGCTGATGCGGCCCGTGCCTCTCGTTTCTATACGGACTGAGACCGGATCCGCGACGCCGATGGCATAGGCAAGCTGCACTTCGCACTGTTCCGCCAGGCCCGCCGCGACGATGTTCTTGGCAATGTAGCGCGCCATGTATGCCGCTGAACGATCGACCTTCGTCGGATCTTTACCAGAGAAAGCGCCGCCGCCGTGAGGTGCATAGCCGCCGTACGTGTCTACGATGATCTTGCGGCCGGTTAGGCCAGAGTCACCCTGCGGGCCGCCGGTAACAAAGCGCCCGGTGGGATTGATGTGATACTTGGTGTCGTCGTCGAGCAGATCTCCCGACACAGTGTGTTTGATGACGTGCTCGCGAATCTCAGCCCGAAGCTGATCGTTTTCGACCTCAGGCGCGTGCTGAGAAGAGATAACGACGGCGTCGACTCGGAAGGGGCGACCATCTCGATACTCAACCGTGACCTGGGACTTGCCGTCCGGACGAAGGTAGGGAAGCTGCCCGTTTTTCCTTACTTCAGAAAGTCTGAGCGCTAGTTGGTGCGCCAGTTGAATCGGCAAAGGCATCAGCTCGGGAGTCTCGTTACAGGCGAAACCAAACATCAGTCCCTGGTCGCCGGCGCCGCCCGGGTCGACGCCCATGGCGATGTCGGGCGACTGCCGGTGCACGGCCGAAAGGACGCTGCAGGTGTCACAGTCGAATCCGTACTTGGCCCGGTCGTAACCAATCTCCCGAATGGTCTCTCGGGCGATGTCCGCATAATCGACCATGGCTTTGGTAGTGATCTCGCCGGCCACGATGACCATCCCCGTGGTCAGCAGCGTTTCGCACGCCACCCGGGAATTCGGGTCCTGGGTCAATACCGCATCCAGGACTGCGTCAGATATCTGATCGGCAATCTTGTCGGGATGTCCCTCAGTAACTGATTCAGATGTAAATAAAACTCCGCGATGATTGTTATCCAATTGAAACTCCTCCAATAAAACTTTGAGTACTTATAACGAACCCTAACATGAAATCAAAAGACCGCGTACGATAACAGCCGCTTTAAACGAGTGTCAAGCCATGAAAAAAGGTCCTATTTTGAGAGATTGCCCTGACGCGTAATGCGATCCACGAAATCACACGAAGCGCAGCGAGCTTCCCATATTGCTTATCCATCGGACCCAACATAAGCGGCGAGGATCCGGTTCATTGAGTCATTCAGATCTTTATCGACGTTTCGCCGCGCTTCGTCGTAGTCAAACCATTCCACCGTGCGTCGAATCCCTTCGCGAAAGGGTATGACGGATTCAAACCCAGGCACAAACTTTTTGATTTTGCTGTTGTCAAAAACTACGCTCCAGGTCTTGTCACCTAGTAGGCTGCCGGCAAGGCTTGGCTCAAGGCCTGCGATAAAATCTGAGGCTATGTGCACAATGTTTGGCTCTACTCCCAATGCTTCACCAATCGTCTGATAAATCTGATTCCAGGTAAGCACTTCATCCGAGGTGATGTGAAACGCCTCTCCGACCGCATGTTCGTTACCCATGAGTCCAAGCAGCCCACGTCCAAAATCTTCCGCATGTGTCACAACCCATAAAGATGAGCCATCTCCATGCACGACGACGGGCTGACCCTTCTTCATCCGGTCGGCCACCGTGTAGCCGGCGGACCCACCAAGCGCGAAAGGGAAGTGCCTGTCATAGGTATGCGAAGGACGTACGATCGTCACCGGAAACGCTTCTTCGCGATAAGCGCGCAGCAAGCGCTCCTCGCAAGCAATCTTATTTTGCGAATAGTCCGAGCAGGAATTGTGGAGGCGCGTTGATTCAGTGACGAGATACCGAACGGGAGGCTTCTGATAAACCGAAGCGGAACTAATGAAAATGTACTGTCTGGTTCTCCCATTGAAGAGCGCCAGGTCGCGCTCGATTTCGTCAGGCGCGTACGCGATCCAATCGACCACTATGTCAAACTCCAACCCTTTGAGTGCCTCACGAACATCGTCTGGTTGCCGAATATCCGCAGTCAGATAGTGACAACCCACTACCTCCTTATTGCGCGAGCCCCGATTAAGCAAATACAGATCAATGCCCTTGAGGATAGCTTGCCGACTCACAGCCAAGCTGATCCTTCCAGTACCTCCAATAAATAACACTTTCATTTAGGCGATCTCTCTTCTAAAGGCCCAAAGTCTTAATTGCTGCGATCGTATTAGCACCCGTCGCAGTTTAACCCCTCTGAGAGGGGGAAACCCAATCCGACCTAACCTGAGATTTACTCTTTGAGCCAACATCGGTTGATAGTTACTGATGTACGAGTCCACTCACGTCTGAATTTCCGAATGGCAATATGTGACGAAGTTTTCCCTGCCGAGCTGGAGTATCGCGTCTGCTGAGTGCTTCCAAAACTGGCGACCGTGTCCTTATGTATGTACCAGCCTGTTAACAGGCTGAAAAACGGTTCGCGCAAGGTTGAGCCAGTTAAGTGAGAACAACATCAACACGAGCTGACGTTTGTCCATCCAGGCAGCCTCGCCGGGACATTCTTTTGAGTCACTTGCAGCGATAATTGTTGGGAGGCGAATCCTCTTACCAACTAGCTTCAACTCTTCCCCAGGCATGGCCGTCGAATTCCGCCAAAAAGGTATCGACAAACGCCTGAGACCATTCTAAAGTGGGAGCAATCCGCCCGAGTCGTCCGAGCAAACCCTCTGTTGTCACTGACCCAGAGTAAGCAGAAGACTACGAACCCGGGGCGATTCGACCCCCCGGCCGTTCAACTCTGGAAAGTTGGAAGTGCACACCATGGCGACAGAGCTACGGAAAAGCGGCATCAGCGTCGTCGGCGACATGTCCTGGGGCACGCACTTCTGCCACTTCTACGAGACCAAAGAAGACCTGCTCGACATTTTGACTCCCTATTTCAAGGCAGGATTGGAGAACAACGAATTTTGCATGTGGGTGGTTTCCGACCCGGTCCGCGAAGAAGACGTTCGGGAGGCATTGAGACTGGCTCTGCCTGAAGCCCAGCAGCATCTGGAGGCAGGCCGCCTCGAAATAGTTTCTCAGAGTCATTTCCTTCAGTCCTCGCGTAAAGAAAATCCCCCATCGGACCAACTCGAGATAGTTCCCCATACTGAGTTGTATCTCAAGGACGGGGAACTCGATCTTGAGTCGGTAGTCAGTTACCTCAGTGAAAAGCTGGCCGACGCCCGGAGAAATGGTTACGAGGGAATGCGAGCCAATGCTAACGAAGCGTGGCTGACGAAAGATCAGTGGAAGGAGTTTTCGCGGTACGAACGGAAGCTTAACGAAATAATCGCGAATCAACGAATGATCGTGCTGTGTAGCTATCCGCTCACTGACTCAGGAGCTGCTGAAATTTTTGATGTAGTGCATACGCATCAGTTTGCACTGGTAAGGCGACGTGGGAATTGGGAAGTTGTCGAAAGCCCTGAGCTCAAACAAGCCAAGGCCGAAATACAGAGGCTCAATGAAGAGCTCGAGCAAAGGGTTCTTGATCGAACCCGCCAGCTTGCAAACGCCGTCGAGCGATTAAATCATCAGATTGCTGAACGCAAGCAAGCCGAAGCTGAATTGAGTTCAGCTCACCGACGCTTATCTTATCACGTCGAAAATACGCCACTTGCTGTAATCGAGTGGGATAAGGAGCTGTTTATTAAAAGATGGTCCAAGCGCGCCGAAGAAATTTTTGGCTGGAAGGCGTCAGAGGCACTTGGAATAAATATGTACGACCCTCACCTTCCTCTCGTTTATGAAGAAGATATACAGGCAGTAGCCAAACTTGCCGAGCAATTGATCAAAGGAACCGTTGACCGGAACCTGAGTCTTAATCGTAATTACACCAAAGACGGCAACGTAATTTATTGCGAATGGTATAACTCCGTTTTAAGAGACGAGCATGGAAATGTAATCACCATACTATCGTTGGTACACGACGTAACCGAACGCAAGCTGTCCGAAGATGCTTTGCGAAGAAGCGAAGATCGCCTTCGCCTTGTCATCGACACAATCCCCACCATGGCCTGGAGCCTTCGGGCTGATGGAGTCGTTGATTTTGCCAATCAGCGTTGGTTGGACTACACCGGCCTTGCCCTGGAAGAAGCAATACAGGAGCCGACGGGCGCAATTCATCCCGAAGACCTTCCAGGTGTCATGGAAAAGTGGCTCGCGACCATGGCCGCCGGCGAACCTTCCGAGGATGAAATGCGCTTGCGGCGGGCTGACGGGGAATATCGATGGTTCCTGGTTCGAACTGCGCCGCTGCGAGACGACCAGGAAAAGCTGGTTAAGTGGTACGGAGTAGCAATCGACATCGAGGATCGAAAGCATACCGAAGCCTCTCTGCAAGATGCTCTTAATGAAATCAACAAGTTGAAGGACCAACTCTACAAAGAGAACATCGTGCTCCGTGAAGAGGTCATCAACGCATCTATGTTCGAGGAAATCGTCGGCACCTCGTCTGCTTTGCAAGCGGTGCTGGTCCTTGTCACAAAGGTCGCACCTACCGACTCCACCGTTCTGATCACCGGTGAAACAGGGACGGGCAAAGAACTCATCGCCCGGGCTATCCACAAAAGATCCAACCGGTCCGAGCGCGTCTTCGTGACGGTGCATTGTGCAGCCATCCCGCCCTCGTTGGTGGCTTCGGAATTGTTCGGCCATGAGAAGGGAGCGTTCACGGGCGCTGTACAGCAGAGGCTGGGCCGCTTCGAGTTGGCGGAGGGAGGGACAATCTTTCTGGATGAGATTGGAGAGCTGCCGGCCGACACACAGATTGCCCTATTGCGAGTTTTGCAGGAGCATGAATTCGAGCGCGTCGGTGGAACAAAATCGATTCGAGTAGACGTCAGGGTTATTGCTGCAACTAACCGTAACCTGCACGCCGCCATTGATGCCGGCACGTTTCGCAGCGACCTGTTTTACCGACTCAACGTGTTTCCGATTGAGATGCCTGCCCTGCGCGAGAGAAGGGAAGATATCCCGTTGCTGGTCGAGTATTTTATCCACCGCTACGCCGGCAAAATGGGAAAGAGGATCCGGCGCATCGACAAAAAAACAATGGATGCGCTGGCTTCGTCCGATTGGCCAGGTAACATTCGCGAGCTACAAAACGTGATCGAACGATCCGTAATTTTGAATGAGACGGAGACCTTCACAATCGATAAGAACTGGCTTACCCGCCAAGCTCAACGGACACCTCGGGAAAAGGCGCTTTCAGACAACCTTGCGACTCACGAGAAAGATATGATCGAAGCTGCGTTGGCTGAGAGCCGAGGCCAGGTGTCGGGGCCGGCGGGCGCCGCCGCCAAGCTCGGCATTCCGCCGTCCACTCTGGACTCCAGGATCAAAGCATTGAAAATCAACAAGCACGCTTTCAAAGTATTGTCCCAATAAAAGTGCTGCTACGCTGGGACACTAGTGTCCTGACTCTGAAGTACGCTAAACAAAAAGGCGATTTGTATTCAGCCTGCGGAGCAGGCGACAGCGTAAAGCCTGGGGTGGAGCGCAGCGGAACCCCACGTTTGAGTCAGCAAAAATCAGCAGCCCGCGGGAGCGGGCGACAGAGCGACGGCCTTGCATCCGAGACTTCTGCGGTACACCACGCGGGAAGCCAGCATGGCCGCTGCCGCCCGCTCTCGCGGACTCGGAGTCCTGCTCGAATCCTTCCGCGTCAAGGTTCGACCGTTCGACCGGAAACTTACCCTGAGTGAGCCCTTCCTGACGATCGGGCTAATGCCCCGAGCCGAGCCTCGACTTAGAAACACTCGGTTAAGATCCTACCAGTTGGCGCCTCAGAATTTCCTTTCTAAAAACCCAATTCACGCTCACGACCAGTCGTGAAATCCCGAAGTGTCGGGATGTTATTTTCCAAGGGTTGCCTAATCTAAAAGGTTTACGACTGGCCCGGCCTTTGCACTGGGATAGTCCGGGTATCGGTCAGTAAAGAATTGATGACACTCAAAATTCAAAAGATGAAGGATGGGAACCATGTCGTCCTGAATCTGATTGGTCGAATGGATCGAGAGCACGTGGCAGAACTACTCAGAGTCCTCGGGCTCGAGGTACGGGAGCAGAAAGTGATTTTGGATTTGACAGAAATCAGCTTGATAGATCGAGACGCCGTGATGTTTTTGGCACGATGCGAGGAGGACGGCACGAAACTCCGAAACTGTCCTCGATATATTCGGGAGTGGATTAAGCGAGAGCGAGTCCGATTCGCCTCCTCGTGATTCGGACCCTGCCCGGCCGAAACAGGTTATTGAAGTTTTAGGAAACGCGCCCAACTGCCTAATCGGTGAAGGCAAGGCGCGGGAAGAGAGACGCCAGCACGGGGGCGAGCATGGCGTCTCTCTTTAAATATACGAAAAGGATTATGGTTGTACGTCGTTCTTCAAAATTTGGTTTAGCTGATACAAAAGTGAGTCCTTCATCTGGCCGCCGACCTCGCTTTTTTCTTTCTAACCTGTCTATCAAACACCGCCTGCCGCTGCTGATAGGCGCTTTGCTCATGGTAATCCTGAGCGCCTCCGGATATGCGTCATATCGCGCGGTAAGAGAGTCCGCCCTCGAAGTTGGCCGCGAGCGATTGTTAAGTCTGACCCAGCAGTTGGCAAACCAGTCTCAACAGTCGTTGTCTATTCTTCTCAACCGCACGGCGACCGCGGCGAACGATCCTGCGATTCGTCGCTTTCTTCTTTCTCCTTCAACGGCCACGCGTAACGACGCAATTTCGCTTTTGCATCAATTCTCGGTCGCGCAAGATCCGAACAGTTTGCAGGTTGAGTTGTGGAGGGCCGATCAGTCTATTGCTCTGAGCGTGCCGGATGGTTCATCACCTGAACCCGCCGATCTTGGAAATGAATTCAAGCACTGCGCTTCCGATCCATTTAAGACTATTGGCCCGCTGCGAGTGGTTAATGGCGCGGTTGTCTACACCGTGTCAGCCGCGGTGAAAGATGAGCAAGGAAAACTCATCGGCTATCTCAGCAGATGGCGACGCGTGTCGCCTAGTCCCAATGTTCGCAAACAACTGTCGGACTTGCTGGGTAGCCAGGCCGTGCTCTACTACGGCAACACCGATGGAGATGTTTGGACCGACCTGGAGAAGGCGGTGCCCAGGCCGCCGGTCCCCTTGGGCTCAAGTCTGGAAATCATCCATTACACGCGCGACGCAAATCCAGTGATGGCCCTGGGCCGCCCGATTAATGGCACGCCGTCATCTGTCGTCGTCGAGTTTCCTGATCACGTCTTCTTCAGCCAGGCACGGCTATTCCTTCGGCGCATGGTGCTAATCAAATTTGTCCTGCTCGCCCTGGGGGTTGCGGGTGCGTTTGTTTTGAGCCGCAGTTTCACTCGGCCTTTACTGTCGCTCACAGAAGCTGCGTCGGCGGTCAGCAACGGAGACTATTCAGCCAAGGTAGACATTCGCCGGCAGGATGAGCTTGGCGCACTGGCAAACGCTTTCAATGCGATGGTGATCAAGACCCTGGAATCACAGCGCGACCTCGAACATCGCGTCGCTGATCGCACTGCGCAACTTCAAGCAGCCAATAAAGAATTGGAAGCGTTTTCTTACTCAGTCTCGCACGATCTGCGCGCGCCCCTGCGCCACATCAATGGCTTCAGTCAGGCGCTGCTCGAAGACTACTCGGACAAACTGGACGATGCGGGCAAGAACTATCTTCAACAAGTGCGCAATGCCAGTCAGGAGATGGCGCAGTTGATTGACGACGTTTTGCAGCTGGCCCGCGTAACGCGCAGCGAAATGCGTAAGGAGTTCGTCAACCTGAGCGAACTGGCTGGGGGTGTAGTGGCTGATCTGCAAAAGATGGAACGGCGGCCACACCTGACCGTCAACATTGAAGCCGGGCTGTCGGCACAAGGCGACAAGCGCCTGTTACGTATCGTTCTCGCGAACCTGCTGGGAAACGCGTGGAAATTTACCTCACAGCGGAAGGATGCAGAAATCACGTTTGGTGAAGCACGGCAGAACGGTGAGACGTTTTATTTCGTTCGCGACAACGGAGCCGGGTTCGACATGACATACGCCAATAAATTGTTCGGAGCATTTCAGCGTCTGCACACCGCCGGCGAATTCGAGGGTACCGGCATTGGACTGGCAACTGTGCAGCGCATTATTCATCGGCATGGAGGACGGGTGTGGGCCGAGGGAGAAACGAACAAGGGGGCGACTTTCTATTTTACTCTACTCAATTCAGAGGAGTCAGGAGATGGACAACAAAGTGATCTTACTGGTGGAAGATAACCCCAGAGATGAAGCGTTGACAATGCGCGCGCTCAAAAAGAGCAACATTCTCAACGATGTCATTGTCGTGCGCGATGGTGCGGAGGCGCTGGATTATTTGTTCGGCACGGGCACGCACATCGGCAGAGATACGACTGCTCTGCCGCAACTCGTGCTGCTGGATCTTAAATTACCCAAAGTTGACGGGCTCGAGGTACTGCGAAGGTTGCGCAGGGACGCGCGCACGCGACGTTTGCCGGTGGTGGTCTTCACCTCCTCGAGCGAAGAAGAAGACATCATTAGCAGTTATAGCCTGGGCGCCAATAGCTACGTTCGCAAGCCCATTGAGTTCGAGCAGTTTCTCGAGGCCACTAAACAGCTGGGACTGTACTGGCTGGTGCTGAACGAGGCATTACCCACGGAGTGAGAATGAATAGAGCTTTACAAGTACTACACGTCGAAGACTCTCATCAAGACGTGACCTTGCTGGCGCGTTATCTGTTACGCGCCGGTTATGAGCCCGTCTCTGACCGTGTTGAAACGCGCGAAACGATGAGAGCCGCGCTCGAATCAAACGAGTGGGATGTCATTCTCTGCGACTACTCAATGCCTAACTTCAATGCACTGGGTGCTCTTGCTTTGGTGAAAGAAATGAAAGTGGACATTCCTTTCATCATTATCTCGGGCACTGTTGGCGAAGCAATAGCCGTTGAAGCGATGCGCGCCGGGGCGCATGACTACCTGATGAAAGACAACCTGGTGCGGCTGGGTGCGACCATTGAACGGGAGTTGCGCGAGGCCGAGAATCGCCGCGCTCATCGCCAAATTGAAGCAGAGTTGCGAGAGAGCGAGGCGCAATATCGGCGCTTATTGGAAACCACCAATGAAGGCGTCTGGGCGTTCGACGCTGAATTGAAAACCACCTGTGTCAACCAGCATCTCGCCGACATGTTACAGGTGCAGCCTGAAGAGATGATGGGCCGGTCGGCCCTGGACTTCCTGGATGCCGAGGCGCGACTTGATGTAGAGCAACGGTGGCCCCGACGCATGAAGGGGATGAAGGAACAGTACGATCTTCATATAAAAAGACCCGATGGCACCGACCTGTGGACTATCGTTTGCGCCACACCGATTTTTGGTAAGCAGAACAGATTCGTTGGGGCGCTATCGATGATCACTGACATCACTGAACGCAAACGCGCCGAAGAACAACTTCGCGAGAGCGAGGAACGCTATCGTGACACGGTAGAGAATGCCCGGGACATTATCTATACCCATGATCTGAGGGGTAACTACACCTCGGTCAACAAAGCGGGCGAGCAAATCACCGGCTACACACGTGAAGAAGCGCGCACAATGAACGTCTCGCAGACAGTTGCACCTGAGTTCCTGGACAAGGCGCGCCAGATGCTCGGCAGAAAATTGAACGAAAATGAAGAGACCGTTTATGACCTCGAGATTATTGCAAAGGATGGCCGTCGGATCGCCGTAGAAGTTAACACCAGGCTGATATATCGAGATGGCGTTGCGGTTGGTGTGGAGGGTATTGCCCGAGATATCACAGAGCGTAAGCACCTTGAAGCGCAGCTCCGCCAGTCTCAAAAAATGGAAGCGGTCGGGCGGCTGGCCGGCGGCATCGCCCATGACTTCAACAATCTGCTCACGGTCATCAATGGCTATAGCGAACTGGCTCTCCAGCAGCTACAACCCGAAGACACCTTGACCCGCAACCTCGAAGAAATAAAACGGGCTGGAAACCGTGCCGGCTCGCTGACGCGGCAGCTGCTCGCCTTTAGCCGCAAGCAGGTCTTGCAACCAAAAGTTCTTGATCTGAATGTGCTCATATCCGATTTGGAAAAGATGCTCCGGCGTGTGATAGGCGAGGACGTAGATCTGCGAACAGTTCTTAAACCGAAGTTAGGGCGGGTAGATGCTGATCCGGGACAAATTGAACAGGTCATCATGAATCTGGTAGTCAACGCTCGTGATGCCATGCCCGACGGTGGCCAGCTGACCATCGAGACTGAGAATGCTTACCTGACTGAGGAGTATGCCAGGCAACATATCACTGGGAAACCGGGTCCTTATGTGATGGTGGCAGTCAGCGACAACGGATCAGGCATGAACGATGAGACGAAGGCCAGGTTGTTTGAGCCTTTTTTTACCACCAAGGACCAGGGCAAGGGAACTGGATTGGGACTTTCGACAGTCTATGGAATCGTCAAGCAGAGCATGGGATACATCTGGGTTTACAGCGAGGTGGGATTGGGGACGACTTTCAGAGTTTATCTCCCGTCAATTGATGGAGAGGCGGACAGTAAACCAGTCAGTCAACCGGGCCAACTGATCGCGCGCGGCAGCGAAACGATCCTGCTGGTGGAAGATGACGAAATGGTCCGCGATCTAACCCGAACGACTCTCGAAGCAAGTGGTTACAGAGTGCTTCAGGCGACGAACGGAGTAGAGGCGATTCTCGTTTGTCAGCAGAATCCGGAGCCGATTCATCTGTTGCTGACCGATGTGGTCATGCCTGGTATGAGTGGGCGTGCCGTGGCAGATCGATTACACCCTCTCCGGCCTCAAATGCTCGTTCTCTATATGTCCGGCTACACAGAGGACGCGATAGTTCAGCATGGCGTTTTGAATGAAGGGGTGAACTTTATTGAGAAGCCATTTGCGCCTAGTGCTTTGGCGCGAAAAGTGCGCGAGGTGCTGGATGCCGGCAACTAGAGGAAGAGAATCAGAATTGGGGACTATCAATACCTTGTATCTCACACAGCAAATGGAAGTAGTCAAACAGGAAAAACCGACAATCCTCGTTATAGACGACGATGATCAAATCCGGCGCTTGTTGCTCGATATCTTCGATGATCGTTACGACTGTTGGGAGGTTGGCTCAGCCGAAGAGGCTTTGCTGGTCTTGGCCCAGCAGAATTTCGACCTGGTGATCAGCGACATAAACATGGGCGGCATGAGTGGGCTGGAACTTGTGCCGCGGGTGCGTTCGATTTCAGCGGACACAGTAGTCCTGATGATTAGCGGTCAGGGCAATATTGAGTCAGCTATTGAAGCAATGCGCGCCGGCGCCTTCGATTACATCATGAAGCCTTTCGACACACGGCCCGTTGAGGCGGCAGTGGAAAGGGCGCTGAATCACTCTTCGCTGCTGAAAGAGAAAAGTTGTTACAAGGAACAACTGGAGAAACTGCTAACCGAACGAACTGCCGAAGTAAGCCGTCTGGCCTATTACGACACCCTCACCGGACTGCCTAATCGCACGCTCTTCATGGATCGACTCGAACAGGCAGTAGCGATGGCGCAACGGGCCGGCAAGTTGCTGGGCATTCTCTTCATCTCTCTCGATCAGTTGAAAAAGGTGAATGACAACCTGGGACATATGCCCGCGGACCAGTTGATGAAACAAGCAGCGGGACGCTTAAGAAATTGTGTGACGGAGGGAGATACCGTAGCGCGTTTTACCGGGAATGAGTTTGCCGTGATGTTAACGCGAATCGACGGGGCCAAAGACGTCGTTGAAATGATTGGTTCAATACGCGCTGCGCTCAGTTCTCCATTCGATCTCGACGGACAGGAACTCTTCGCCACCATCAGCGTTGGCGCCAGCCTCTTTCCGTGTGACAGCAAGGAAACCCAAAGCTTGTTGAAGAACGCCGGCAACGCGCTTTATCGAGCCAGGAAGTCCGGAGGGGATGATTATCGCTTCTACACTGAGGACATGAACTCAAGAGCATCAAAGCAGTTTGAGCTTGAGACCAGCCTGCGCCGCGCGATAGACCGCGAAGAGTTCGTGCTGCACTACCAGCCGCGGCTGGCAGTGGACTCCCTGACAATCACTGGAGTTGAGGCCCTGGTGCGCTGGCAACATCCCCAACTGGGACTGCTGTCGCCCGGTGAATTTATTCCGCTGGCGGAAGACAACGGCTTAATACTGCCGATAGGGGAGTGGGTCCTGCGCACCGCCTGCCGACAGACGCGTGAATGGCAGGAGAGAGGTTTTCCCGCGATGCGCGTTAGCGTCAACGTTTCAGCGCGACAATTTCATCAGCAACACCTGGCGGATATCGTCCTTCAGATCCTGGAAGAGACCGGCCTCGCTCCCGAATACCTGGAGTTAGAACTGACCGAAAGCTCAATCATGAGCAACGCGCAAGCGACTATCGATGTCCTTACCAGACTTAAAGCGATGGGCGTCACTATTTCAATCGACGATTTCGGCACCGGCTTTTCGTCTCTCTCCTACTTGAAACGTTTGCCGATTGACGCTTTGAAAATCGACCGGGCTTTCATCCACGACCTAACCACCGATCCAGACGATGCCGCGCTGGTGATGGCCATTGTAACGTTGGCGCACAATCTCCGACTCCAGGTCGTCGCAGAAGGGGTAGAGACGGACGAACAATGGAGGTTTTTGCATTTACTCAGATGTGACGAAGTACAAGGCTACCGATTCAGCAAACCTCTACCGGCAAAAGGATTGGAACAGTTGCTGGCATTAAAACCTGCCGAGCTTCTGTCCTCCTTTGCATTACAAGTATGAATGGGATTGAGTCCCTGGTTCTTAAATAATTACCTTTTGGAGAAAGTTTTATGCAAGCGCTAGTAATAGATGACGACCCGCAGATACGGAAATTTGTCAGCGAGGTCCTTCGAGACGAAGACTGGGAGTTGACTGAAGCTGCGTCGGCCGAGGAAGTATTCGAGTTGATGCGGGAACGTGAATGGCCGGTGGTTTTCTGCGACGTTATATTGGGCGGGGCAGACGGTTTCAGCGTGCTCAAGCGCTTTAAGGAGCAACAGCCACGAGCAAAGGTCGTATTAATGACGGGGGACGGCAATGCGTCCGGGGCCTTGGATGCGACATCCTTTGGGGCGTTCGACTACTTGCTGAAGCCGTTTGGTCCTGAAGAATTGCGATCACTTTCTCAAGCGCTGCGTGAGCAGTTACCAAGCCGCGCGTCGCGTCGGGTGCAAGCGCCCCACGCAACTTCAGGCTATCAGGCCGACGTTGGCCTGCTGGGAAGAAGTGAAGTTTTTATTGAAGTAATGAAACAGGTGGGCCGCGTCGCCAATACCAATTTGCCGGTGCTGTTGACCGGCGAATCCGGTACGGGCAAGGAAGTCGTTGCCTCGTCGCTACACAATCACAGCAGTCGATCCGAAGGGCCGTTCGTTGCCGTCAACTGTGGCGCCCTGTCTGCTGAACTGATCGAATCGGAGTTGTTCGGTCATGTTAAGGGCTCGTTTACCGGGGCCGACCGCGACCGGCGAGGACTGTGGGAAGAGGCTGATAAAGGAACGATCTTTCTCGACGAGATAACCGAAACAACGCCTGCCTTCCAGGTGAAACTTTTGCGCGCGTTACAGCAGAGCGAGATTCGTCGGGTCGGCTCCAATCACACCCAACGTGTCGATGTAAGAGTTATTGCCGCAAGTAACCGCAATGTTGAAGAAGAAGTAGAGGCAGGTAGATTTCGCGAAGATCTATTCTATCGTTTGAATGCGGTCTCAATCAGGTTGCCTCCGTTGCGAGAGCGACCGGAAGATATTCTGCTACTTGCGAAAAGTTTTGCGGAGCGGGTGTATTCCTTGAGTCCCAAAGTGACGTTTTCTCTGGAGGTGCTCAGGCTGCTGGAAAAATATCCCTGGCCCGGGAACATTCGCGAATTGGAGAATGCGGTCGTACGAGGGACGGCAATCTGCGATGGCACCATTCGGCTTAAGGACTTGCCCGAGCGCGTACAGCAATATGGCAGCCTACAAGAAAAAACTGTTTCCGCTTCTGGATCTGAAACAACTGTTCCGGTCGTGGAGGAATGGTGCCCACTCTCAATGGTCGAAGGCCGCTATGTTGAGAAAGTGCTGATGCACACGCGTGGGAATAAACAAGCAGCGGCGCGCATTTTGGCTGTTGACCGAAAGACGCTCGACCGCATGATCAAGCGACATGAAATCGCCATCGTAAACAATCTGAGATTTCCTTCGCGAGCGGCCTAGTCTTGTTCTGGTGTTCAACCCTGGACTTCCGATCCATCATTTAAAGCCAGGAGCGGATTCGGCAGCTGAAATAAAAAAATCAGAAGCCGATCGGATATTGAGATTCAGGGACAAAGCATAGTTCTCTAGGCGGTTGGAGTCGCTGCGATAGCCTTTTTGCGCCCGGCCAGAAACATTATTGGCAAGATAATTAAGGCTAACAACCCCGGGATTAACACCGGATACCAGTAGCCAATCAGAACAGGCAAATCCCGCACGAAAAAACCATATAAGGTGAACCCTCGCGCGCCATAGGTGTCTATGGGAGGAGTTGAGCCGGCCGGAGCGTACGGCAGGCCGGCGGCAAAGGCCACGAGTTCCTTCGCGTCACGATCGCTTTCTTCGCCGGGCGGTGAGGCGGCGGTCTGATCGGCGGCACAGAACCAAGTGCCGCTGACCCAGGCAGCATGCCATCGATCATTCATTTTATAGACCAGCAGATCCTTTTGCGGTTGATCCTCCTTGCCAAAAGAAATTGAGTCGGGAGTCCCGCGTTGGACAAGCTTCTGTTGTTCTTTCTGAACACTTGTGCGCATCTCCTGGAGCCTTGATTTTGCCTGCTCAGCCGAACCAAGGGGTTGAATCATATGAAGGAGACTGGTTCCGTAGGTAGCAACATAGACGTTTGGTGCACCTTCAGTGCTGTTGAATTCAGGTCCGGAGGTGCGCGGTATTCCAAATACACGATGCGGAAAGGCGCTCACGCCCGGCCGGCTCAAGCGCCAAAAAAAGAGCAAGCTAAGAGCCGCGCAAAACACAAAAACTACCAGCAGTATTTTTTTCATTTATTAAGTCCCGGTTGGTTTGATCTAAGGATTGAAAAGGAATTCGTACCTTTGTGAACGGCCGGATTCCTTTTGCGGAAGAGAATCTATCTCAGGAGGCAGTGAATTCCAAGGGCGCTTCAACTCCAGGCTCGCGGAAACTCGATCCACAAGCGACGCGTTGTTGGAACATGGCGAATTGGCAAATTATTACCTGGCGCATTCAGCCCGCGCGGATATGTTTGACCTTCTGCGGCGAGAAAGAAGTGCCCTCTACTAGCTTTGGGTAACTTGAGGCTTGCCTGGAGATTGATCCGGCTCACCGACCTGATCCTACTGCAAGTCCATTGCGGCCTTGAGGCCAACTTCGACCTGGCTCAACTCCGTTGAATTCAATTCGCCAATTCGTTGGGAGAGCTTGGAGCGATCCAGAGTGGTCACCTGATGACAGAGCGCGACACTTTCTTTACCGAGACCTGCTGCACCTTGTGACAGCAACACAGCAGAAGGACCGCGGCCGGCTTGCGCCACGGAAGTGGAAAGCGGGACCACGATTATCGATCTCCAGCTTTGGGTCTGATTAAAAGCGTCGTGCGAGATGACGATAACGGGACGACGGCCTTGCTGCTCAGATCCCGAACGAGGAGCAAGATCGGCCCAGTAAACTTCGCCCCGTTTCATTGTTCGGTAGCTTGTTCGAGCAAGTGTTCAGTCGCGGCGGCTTCAAGCTCGGGATCGAAGTCGGCATCCGACCCCGCGTGTTGAATGGCGTAATCGGTGAGTGCCTGGTGAAGATTCTCTCGATTGCTACTGTTGTCGCGCCGCGCCAGGGAGTCCACAAAACTCTCAACTTCAGCGACCCGATCCTGAGGAAGTCGCTTGATTTTCTCGATTAGTTCTTGCTGCTCCATGGTCGAAAGTATAGCACATGGCTTTTCGTGCTAACGGCCTCCATTCACTGGACGGAAGACTCGGGGAAGTTCTTAGCAGTGCCCCCATAGAGCGTGTCAACGAAGTTCTTGCGAGCAAGCTTATTGGAGAGGGCGGAGACGGGCGCGTTAGAGATGAAAATCACGTTTGACCTTCCAAGCGAGGTTCACTAGCTGGCTGACGCTCCAAGCTTTGGCGTCCTGCCATCCGCGATCATTGGAGCAACTTAACCGAATAGGCTGAGAACTGCGAATCTGCGCTGACTAGAGTAAGGTCTTCTTCAATACTTTGCGCAATCAGCAAACGATCGAATGGATCTTTGTGATGAAAAGGTAACGCGTCCAGTGCCAGAACCTGCGTCAATGTCACGGGCGAAACTGAGAGGGCGTTGGTGTCTTGTTGGTTCTTGATCAGTTCTTTGAGCGGCAGGCTTAGTTTCAACTTACCCAATTGAATCTTGATCTGCATTTCCCAAACACTGGCGACATTCAGGAGTAATTCGTTTGCTTCATCCTGTAGAGCGGAAAGCGCGGCTTGTGAAAGTCTTTCTGGCTGGTCTGCCCACCAGATGAAGATGTGAGTGTCGAGCAGAAGCTTCATTCCTGGCCTAGCCAAAACTCATCCGGTAAGGGTTCGTCAAAATCTTCGCTTGTCGAAATTGTGCCTCGATTAAGACCCGCAACACGCTTCTTTTTAGAGTGAGCCACAACCGGAACCAGGCGCGCCACCGGCGTGCCGTGCTCTGTGATTATCACTTCGTTACCAGCCAAAGCGTCTGCGAGCAAGTCCGGTAACTTAGTTTGTGCCTCATCTACACTCACGGTTTGGGTCATAAATAAGTCCTCTCAGCGCCAGGAGAGTATAGCATTGTCAAAGGGACTTTCACCGTCATTGCCGAATCCCGCGTCTGTCACGTCGGACGACAAAAGAACTTATCGAGGCATTCAAGAGGGAATTCACCCCTCGCCAGTTGTACAGCTCAATCGTGCCGTGGCAATTGCCATGTGCGATGGTCCAGAGGCCGGTCTGACGCAGATCGACGCGGTGTTGGAACACGGCGAATTGGCGAATTACTACCTGGCGCACTCGGCCCGTGCAGATATGTACCGCAGGCTCGGCAGCACAGCTGAGGCTCGGCCCTCTTATGAGAAAGCTCTGGCGCTGACCCAACAGGAACCGGAGTGGCAATTCCTGCAAGAGCGGATTCGGCAGTTGAAATAAGAAAAGCTTGTCGGGGACGGGAACTGCCCTTCACGGTCCCCCGCTCATCTCAAGGCATAGGATGCTGCTTGAAGAAATCCCAGATCACCACGCCCGCGTCAAAGTCGCGGCTAAAGTTGCCCATGCCCCTCAGCGGATGATCACCGCCCGGCCAGTGATGGCCGCCGCCCTCGATCGCGTACAGCGCGACATCCGCACCATCCTTGCAGTTACCGTAGCTTTCGACGCGAGTGCGCGCGCCATCGGTGGGGTCGACGTCTGGCAGGCGTGTCACCACCGGGGTCAACGCGCAACCGTTTCGACGGATCCAATACTGAACGTTGCCTTCGAGCTCGCCACTGTCGAACGGCACGATCGGGTCAGCGGTCCCATGCATTACCAGCAGCGGAATGGGCCGATGAGACGCTTCGGCGCAGGGGCGCATGAGGCGCTCGGCGAGACCGCCGGCGACCGGAGCGATGGCGGTGATCTTGTTCGGACGCTCGCACGCGAGTCGATAGGTCATGGCCGCGCCTTTCGATAGTCCGGTCACGTAGACGCGTTTCGGGTCGACGTCGAATTCGGCCGCAAGCGTATCGATCAGCGCCGAGAGAAAGCCCACGTCGTCACTGTTTGTCTCTCCGGGATGGCCCGTGTTCCATTGCCCTGCCAACGCGTCAGGGTATGCAACCACGAAACCGTCGCGGTCGGCGAGCGTGTCGAACGTGCGCTTCGTACGCAACTCGAAGCTTGCCCCATCGCCATACAGGCCGTGAAGCACCAGCACAAGCGCAGGCTTCGACAGCTTGATCTTGGGCGCATAAACGACGTACGTGCGCGAGGCGCCACCGAACGAAAAGGTGCGAGCGCTCGCGCCGCTCGGAACCTTGGTTGCCAGGTGACAGGCCGCCGTCACCGCGGTGACGAACAAAATGGCCAAGATCGTCTTCAAGATAGGAACCACCACAATCGCCCTTCCCGCCAGTCTTGGTGCAGATCAATCAGTTTACCGACGTTGGCGACTGTCCGCTAGGGTCTCCCGCCTCTACGGCTCAGTAAAACCTGACCGGTAAGAATCGCCCAAATCGCAATGGTTCCCGCCGACATCCGTTCGCGGACCACCAACCCGCTCAACCTCCCCGTCGACGACTGCATGTTCTCCAACTTCATCCGCACGCCGCTCACCTGCGGCAGCACGTTGACCAACTACGCGAGCATGCCGTTGAACTGCATCCGCACGCTCTCGAACTGCACGTGCACGCTCTCGAACTGCATGCAAATGTTGCCGAACTGCAAGCGCGTGCGCTCCAACTACATTGCCAAAAACCCCAACAAAACCGCTCAAATCTTCGCAATTTGCCGCTGAAACCCACCAATTTCCGCGGCTTTAGCCTAATTTTTTGCTTGACTTGGGAAACAACGCTGCTAGAATCCGCCCGTTTTTGGCTCGCCCCTGAAAAACGCGCCATCCCGTAATTGCGGCGCCCTTACGCTCCTCGATCCCACAAAGATCGATCAGCGAAACCTTTTGGCAGCTAGCCCGACCGTCAGGGAGGGCTCAGTCAGCCAATTCTCATAGAGGAGGTTTCAACATGGAAGACCGTCACCATCGCAATCGCGAAATGTTTCTGCGCTTGAGAGCCTTCGGCGCTTCACACACAGACATTCCGGCCACCACCGTCTGGCCACAACTGCTTACAGATTTGAATTCGGTGATCGCCGATCTCGACGGCCACGTCTCGTCCGAAGAGGTGGGCAAAGGCGCGAAGCTCTCCGGCACTGCCACCCGCGGCGTCGCGCGTGAAGCCTTACGCGACGACGTTGAAGCCATCGTGCGCACCGCGCGCGTCATCGGCGAGACCCAGCCGGGCTTTGACGACAAGTTCCGCATGCCGCGCGGCGACAACGATCAGGCCATGCTGGATCTCGCTCGTGGAATCGCCGCGCTTGTCGCTGACGCCGCAGTGAAAGCGGAATTCATCAGCCACGCAATGCCAACAGATTTCGTGGAAGACCTGAATGCCGACATCGCCGCTCTGCAGGAAGCGATCGGCGATCAATCGGAAGGCCGGGCCGATGTGAAGTCAGCCGGTGTCTCAATCGACGAAACCGACGCTCACGGCGTGCGGATCGCACGCGCGATGGATGTTGTCGTCAACAACTTCTACCGAGACAACGCCGCAGTGCTGGCTGAATGGGAAACGGCACGACACGTCGAGCGGGCGCCGAAGAGGAAGAAGGCGACACCGGAAGCGCCACCGAAGTCGCCAACGCCGAACGCGTAAACGACAGAAGGCGTCATCACGCTGAAAGCGTGAAAGATAATAGCCAGGGGTAAGCGCAAAGCGCGCCACCTTGGATCAGGTTGTTGTTGAACTTCATCGCGCGACCTCGATGGTCGCGCGTTCTTTTATCGACGCGCGTTGGAACATGGCGAATTGGCAAATTATTACCTGGCGCATTCAGCCCGCGCAGATATGTACCGCCGGCTTGGCAGGACATCTGAGGCCCGTTCGTCTTATGAGAAAGCTCTGGCGCTGACCCAACAGGAACCAGAGCGGCAATTCCTGCCGGAGCGGATTCGGCAGTTGAAATGAGAAAAGTTTGTCGCATGTCAGGAGAGTCCCACCCGCATGGCGTTGCACACATGCAACGCTGTTGCACTCGTCTGCCCGGCTATGATATGAACAAGAAGAATAACGCAGGTTCTTGCAAAGAATCGTACGTGACAAGCGTGTTAGGATGAGTGCATCTCGAGTTCTGCACCAATCTCCTTTCGCCACATTCGCGATTGTAGGTATGGTTGGAGTCAGATGACCTTTTGGAATGCGAACTCATTGGCATAACGTCGCGTTTAAGTCGGAAGCAGTTGCCGTTCGTTCCGGGTAATCAGAAATGAATAAGACGCAAGAACCCATTCAACCGTCGCTTCTAGTTCAAAGTGAGGGTTGGAATTCCTCTGTTGATGCCCACTTGCTTCGTGCTTCTGAGCCTTGGCAGGAGTCCCCTCAGTTTTCGTCACACGGACACGTTCTTCGGCGACTCTTTGCGGATTCCGAACCTGAGGATCTAGCTATTAATGCCGTGCTTTTCGTAGATGGTCGACTCACCGTCTGCGTGAAGGACGCGCGAGCCTTGTCACCTCCGGAGGTGGAAGACTTTCGCCGTAGGCTGTGGAATCTTGGTGCCTCCACGTTGTTAGTTATCGAAACGCGAAATGATGTGCAGGTATATTCCACCGTTGCTAAACCTGATCGAAAAGACCATGAAGGGAACACGTGCCGCCTTTCAAACGAGACGATTTCAAACATCGAGAGAGCTGCGTTGGCAATCCAAATTTGTCGCCTCGTGAGGCGCGTTGAGACCGGAGCGATTTACAGAGAGTACACCGCTTTATTCAAGTCCCATCATTCCGTTAATCGACAGTTATTGGAGAATCTTAGGAGTCTCCGGAACTTAATTGTCCGCAGCAAAACGAAGGCTGGATACCAGCGGGCTCATGCCTTCATCGGAAGATTTCTTTTTTCATGTTATCTGCTCGATCGTGGCATCGTCGGGCCACCGTATCTTCGGAAGATTGGACTACCTGAAGCCGACGATATGCTCGATTTGCTCGGGAAATTAAGTTCAGCGCCACGCGCCCTCGATACTTTGTTCGGTTCGCTTCAACGAGAGTTCAATGGTTCTCTACTTGGTGACTTGGCCGATGATTACACAGTTCGGCAACAAGACATTCTTTACCTCCAACGATTCTTGTCGGGCGAGAACTTGCGCACGGGACAGCTGGCGCTCTTCAAGCTGTATGATTTCTCTTTCATTCCGATCGAGTTGATCAGTTCGATCTATGAAGACTTTTTGGGTACGGAGGAAGAGGCCGAAACGAGAATTCCGATCACGACGCGTTCACGTGCTCATGGACAACGCATGAGAGGTGCGTATTATACGCCTCCGCAATTAGCCGAACTTGCGGTGGATATAGCAACAGACGGTTGGTCCACGTTGCTTGATAAGCGCTGTTTAGATCCCGCGTGCGGTTCTGGCATCTTCCTGGTGATCCTGTTCATTCGGATGGCTGAGGAGTGGCGCAAGCGCAATCCCAATGCTCGAACGCGAACCCGTTACGAGGCGTTGCTTCGGATCCTCTCTGAAAATCTCTGCGGAATCGATATACATATCACCGCATGCTTGGTTTCCTGTTTCAGTCTTTATCTTGCATTCCTCGACCAGATGAAACCAAGAGAAATCAGGGAACTCCGAGACGCTTTGAAACATGAAGGGAATACGAAACTGTTACCGCGAATTCTCTGGGAAAAGGACAAAAGACCTCCTAGCTCCTGGGTTGTTAGAGAAAGGGATTTTTTTGAATATCAACAACAAGAAGAATTTAACTTAGTCATAGGAAACCCTCCTTGGGTTAGCCGAAGGGCTGCACCTTCGATTGAACACTGGCTTTTTTCATCACAGCACAATCCATGGGCAGATGAGGCGGAGACTAAACATCAGCATCAGACTCTGTTCCCTGCCAAAGAATGGGCCACAGCATTTATGTGGAAGGCTGGTTTGCACGTGGGCCCTCATGGCCGGGTGTGCCAAGTGCTGCCGTCCCGCGTGTTTCTCAGTAACAATACCGACCGTTTTCAGAGTCTATGGTTGCGAACTCATACGCTGGAGTCAGTCTGGCTCTTGGCTGATTGGCGTTTCATTCTCTTTCCAAACGCCGATTGCCCGTGTTTCATAGGCCGCTACCATCCATCTACCAACGGTGATCTGCCGAAGACATTTGAGTTTATTACGCCAAAGGTAGAGCAATTAGATCCCCGCGAAGGGACAATCCCAGTATTGCCAGAGGATCGAAAGTCCTTATCACAATCAAGCTTGATTGTTGCGGCAAAGCAAGGACAGGCAGTTGTGGAATGGAAGCGACGTCATTGGGGCACTGCCCGGGACTTACGCCTGCTTGACCGCCTCTTGCTGTTGCCACGCATTAATAGATTGGCAATACGCCCGCCGAGGATGACGAGGGATAGTTTCGCGAATCGGTCCACCAAAAAAACGCGACGCTGGTGGGTAGGTCAAGGATTCCAGCCACTGAGCCCTGCCGATCTTGAGAAGGAAGATCACGTTAGTACTCGCTGGGAAAAATGGTGGCCAGCAACCCATTCATTCTTTTCGGCAAGCTACTCCAGCCCGACATTAATCCTTAGCAAGCCTGTAGCGTATGGTGATCGGCCAGAGTTTCTTCGACGCACCGTAGCGCCAGAGCTTTGCAAACCACCGCTCGTGCTTGTAAACAAAGCGTTCACAAAAGCGTTCTTTTGCGATTACCCAACGGTTTTCCAGGACGATTTTCAAGCATTTGCCGGGGCGCAAGAGGATAAAGACCTGCTATTGTTTCTGACTGCGTATTTTAATTCAGACTTAGCTCAATACCTTATATTCCACACCAGTGCGAACATCGGAATTGAAAGGGATATCGTTAGACTGGAGGAGATTTTGGCCTTGCCCTTTCCTTTACCTGATGACGCCAGCGATTCGAACTCAAAGGAAATCATTATTTCCAAATGTGCGGAAATTCTTCGACAGCAATACTCCCAATACTCGAACAATTTGTTTAGTAGAACCGATCTTTTCAACAGCGAAGCTGCCGAATTGGTCTATGAATACTTCCAAGTATCGTGGTGGGAACGTCAACTGATTGAAGACACGGTCGGCATGTTTCGGCCAAGTTCCACGCCTGGTTCACTCGACTCCGAGATGCTTACCACAATTCAATACTCAAGTCCGCTTAACCGACGTGAATATGCCGACACCCTAAGCGAAACGTTCCAAGGCTGGTCGCGATCACCTAAAACTCTACAAGCACATTGTACTGTCGCTGATGATCTTGGTTTAGGGCTCCTAACTTTTCAAATAACCGATCAATCCACACCCTACACTGAAGAAACCGCCGAGGGTCCTGTGGTTTCGATTCTTAAAACACTAAATGATCTCGCGATCACCCAAACATCAACTACGTGGAATTACATCCGCGGATTTGTTCACTATGAATCGAACCAGGTCAACATTCTAAAGCCGCTTACTCGTCGCCACTGGACTCGCACCGCGGCGTTGAATGACGCCGACGAGATTCTGACCCGAATGATGGAGGAAAGCGGATGGCGCGCTTAGGGCAGTCGGGCTCAACAGATGCGCTCCGCCGACAGCTCTTTCCAATAGGGTTTGCCGGAGAAGTAATGGTGCTTGTCTTCGAAACATGGAGCAGGTTCACGCTGGCGCACAAGGTGCGTCACGAAACGCCCATCACGGCGCTTTTTCGCAACGCTCTGTGTGAAGCATATGTCGCAGCAAAGCGTTCATGGTTTGTAACCTTAGAAGATCCAATTAACGACCCGGAATTCGGCACGGAGTTAGGACGGAACGATCTTCGGTTTTACCCGCCGAATCATCACGGCCAGACCATTTTCTTCACTGTTGAGTGCAAGCGTCTCCGCGTGAAAACAGATGCCGGCTTCTATCATCTCGCTATCGAATATGTAGACGAAGGTATGATGAGGTTCGTGAACGGACAATATTCTCATGGTCTGCCATGCGGAGGCATGATTGGTTACGTGATAGACAATAATGTGGCTGATGCTTTCGGTTCTGTGACAAAGGAAATTAAGTCGAAAAAAGCGGTCTTGAAAATCTCTTCGCGCATTGCTTTGAGCATGCCATCAAGACTGCTCCCGAATCACGAATGGAGCGCTGATACGTTCCACGTAAGAGAAGATGGAGATTTCGTAATCCACCACCTACTCGTCGGTGTTATGAATTAACCTTAGATTGTCGGCGAGCGTTCATGACCATAACGTGCAGCCAGCTCAAGTGTGAAATCCAAGAAGAATCGAAGGCCTGACCCCGGTGTTGCCTCAACCAATGACTAACCCTAGCTTAACGCAGAAGATACTCTTTACCCTCTTGTTAAGTCTCAGCCTTGCAGGCACTGCACACGGTCAGAGGTCTCCGGTTGGCGGCATGCGGTTAATCGACTCCCGATCGGGCCTGAAACGGAAGGTTACCGTCGAGTCCGTTGGATTATTTCGTCTTGTCTTCGAGGCGGCTGATAATTGGGGAATCTCTCAGTGGTACGACCTGGTCAACGATGGGTCGGCGAAGACTAA
>JAWVDF010000059.1:0-15265 GCA_033857635.1 Blastocatellia bacterium | reverse complement strand
TGAAAAACTGTTGTCGCAGGTCAGTGGCTTCAATGACGAACTGCAACTCGAAGTTGAACGCGCCACCACGGAATTGCGTGCTTCAAACGAAGCGCTCTTCGAAGCGCAGCAGCGTCTGTCGCGATCTGAACGCCTGGCAGCCGTGGGCCAGATTGCTGCTTCTTTGGCTCATGAAATCGGTACTCCGCTTAATGCGATCTCAGGCCATCTGGCACTTCTCGCGCGCAAACATCCGCACGATCAGGACACACGGCGGCGTGTGGAAATCATCAACTCGCAAATCGATTCAGTCGTGAAGAGCATCAGGAGTCTCCTGGCCCGCACTCAACGGCCGCGACCCGAACTTCAACCACTCGATCTTAATGCGTTGATCCGGGAGTTGCTGTGGCTGGTCCAACCCACACTCGACGCGCATGGCATATCGGTCACCGTCAAACTTGATAGCGATTTGCCACTAATCCCGGGTGCGCGCGATAGTCTCTTACAGCTCTTTCTTAATCTGACAAACAACAGCATCGACGCAATGCCAAAGGGTGGCGAGCTGGAGATTACGACCCGATTCGATCGCATTTCCCGTAGCGCGGAGCTGCTGTTCTGCGATAGTGGTGTGGGCATCGAGCCGTCTGCGGCCGAACACCTGTTCGAATTAATGTGGACGACTAAAGAGGCGGGAAGCGGCTTCGGTTTGGCCATCGCCCATGAGATCGCAATTGAACATGGTGGAAAAATCGAGATAGTCCCTGAGCAACACGACGGCGCCGCGTTTCGCCTGTCCCTTCCTCTTCCTGTCGCGGCCGTTTCCGGTCTGGAGGTTGTAACTGATGCTGCCTGACGAGCCTCGTCTGAACCGGCCTCGTCTGATGATCGTTGACGACGATCCGGTCACGTGTGAAATGTTGTGCGAGGTCTTTGCGGCAGAAGGTTTTGCTTCGCGTTTCGTGCAGAGCGGCGAGGCCGCCGTGTCATTGCTTGCCGATGAGCCGCTGGACGTCCTCGTGAGCGACATCCGAATGAAGACCCCCTTTGATGGTTTGGCCTTGCTCGATCATGTGCGGCAACAATACCCGCACCTGCCGGTGGTTCTGATGACGGCGTTTGGGTCAGTTGACACAGCGGTCCGCGCGGTAAAACAAGGTGCGTTCGATTATGTAAGCAAACCTTTCGACATTGACGCACTGGTGGCGACCGTGCGGCGGGCGCTGCTGGAGAAATCGATCGCAGCACCGGTGCGTCCCATCGATGCCGATGAGCAATACGCGCCGGGTTTAGTTGGACGCACGCCGGAAATGCTGGAGGTGTACAAAATGATTGCGCGCGTCACTGACTCGCCGGCGTCGGTGCTCATCACTGGAGAATCAGGAACCGGCAAAGAATTGGTAGCGCGGGCGATCCATGTGCATGGCGAAAGACATCTGGCGCCGTTCGTTGCGGTGAACTGCGGCGCGCTCACAGAAACCCTGCTCGAATCAGAATTGTTCGGACACGTAAGAGGATCCTTTACCGGCGCTGTGGCAAACAAACCCGGGATCTTCGAACAAGCGCAGGCCGGCACAGTGTTCCTTGATGAGGTCAGTGAAATGAGCACCGGGTTGCAAGTGAAGCTTCTGCGAGTTTTGCAGGAGCGCGAGTTAGTGCCAGTGGGCGGCAGTTCACCAATCACTGTGAATGCCCGGGTCATAGCCGCGAGCAGTCGGGATCCAGAGACGTTGATGTCGAGTGAGACTTTTAGGCACGACCTACTTTACCGCCTTAATGTGATAAACATTCAGCTCCCGCCGCTCCGGGAGCGACGGGAGGATATCTCTTTGCTCGCTGCCCACTTTCTGCGGAAGCATACTTCCAACAATCGAACGCCACCGCAACTAGATGACGCCGCCCTTTCATATCTCATCAACTATTCGTGGCCCGGTAACGTTCGGGAACTAGAAAACGTAATGGAGCGCGCAATTACTCTTAATCAAAGCGGACCGGTTACGCCTGCAGATCTGCCCCGAAAAATCTTCAAGCTTCTCGCGGGGCCGCCGGCTGCTGCTGATGGAATCACGCCCTTGTTCGCTGGCTTACCATCCGCCGAAGAGGTGCAGCGACGCTATCTGCTGCACGTGTTGGAGGCGACCGGCGGCAACCGAAAGAAGGCGGCCGAGATTCTTGGCATCAACCGCAAGACGCTGTATCGCATCGCGGCGCGCTTTGAGATCGATCTCCCGGGAGGAGCCGAAAAGGTTTCGACTTAGTAGTCGAGACCCCGGCCTTGAAGAGAGAGTGTCAGAAGCCCGACCGTGAGGGAGGGCCACACCCGCAGGTGTAGTCGCTTAAAGAAAATTGGCGGCGGCCGGATGGGTTGAGGCAATAGACGATCGTCGCGAGTGTAGCCCTCCCTCACGGTCGGGCTTCTGACCCGCTGAATTCTAAAAAGCCCCACTTAATACAAAATGCCTCACAGGTAGAGCCACACAACCGCTCTTCCGAAGCTCTACGGTTACCCATGTCCCCCTGGTTAAGTGAGGTTTTTCAATCATCTCAATTATCGCGCACCGCGGCACGCTCCTTGCACCTGTTCGAGCGAATCGGTTTGCCAATTCTACGCACAAGAGATTTAGTTGACCGCAGGGACGCTGGTTGTTGATAACAAAGGGAAAGAAACTCGCGCACGGGTTGATAGCACTCGTGCTGGTCTGCGGTTCCGGCAGCAGTTGCCGATCCGAACACATCGCCGACAGCGCCGTCGATCTCACTCAGAAGCCTATAGCCAGTTCAAGCAGGATCGCTTCGGAGTCCGCGCCGATCACCTGGAACGATGTAAACGCTAGCTATGAACGGGTGCTGGACTATGTTTGTCTTTATGAGAAGGAAGAGCGAGCCATATCAGATGGAGAGAAGCAGACAATCCGCCTATCCTTCCGGAAGCCTCTGGACGTTCGATTGGAGTGGCTGAACGACCAGGGCCGAGTCGATCAAACGGCCGTCTATCGGCAGGGCTTTAACGACGGCAAAGTACTCGCGCGCCAAAGCGGCCTGCTTGGTGCGCTCGCAGGCAAGCTACGGCTTGATCCAAACGACTCCCTTGCCCTGTCCGATTCGCGGCACCCAATTACGGAAGTGGGCCTTGGCAAGATTACTGAGCGCGCGCTAAAGGACGCTGCGAATTCTCGTATCGGTTCTCATTTCGTAGGCGAAGAAACGCTGGACAGCAGACCTTCCTACAAGTTCGAATTCCGGGCGACTGGTAACGAGGCCGTCGGTGGACTAGAAGCCGCGCGCAAATCCTTAATCTGGGTTGATCGAGAATTGAAGTTGCCGGTCAAGGTCGAGCTTTATGACGCCGCGAACACATTGCTGGAACGCCACCGGTTCAAACAGGTAAGCACCAATCAGAAACTCAGCGACAAGACTTTTTCGTTATAGCAAGTAGCCGACATATCGCGGCTGAACAGGGAATGAGCTAGCGTTGAAAAAAACCCTAATGGCCAGGAACGCGCTGCGGCAGTTGCGGCACCGTTTTAACCGCCCCTTCATGGTGATGTTTGAGACGACTCTTCATTGCAATATGAAGTGCGGCTACTGCGCCATCTGGCAGAACCAGCAGCCTGAGGATCGCGCCGTACGCGATCGGGTCTTCGCGCGGATGGATGAGGCGGCGAAGTTCGGTGTTTTCGCCTGGAGCTTTTCCGGTGGCGAGCCCTTAATGAATCCGCACATGCCCGACTATATCGAGTATGCTGCGCACAAAGGCTTCTACTCCTCAATGCCAACCAACGGTTTGGCGCTCAAGAAATACGCCGAAGCCTGCGTGAAGCTGGACCAGTTGGAAGTATCGATTGACACGCTCGACCGCGAGAAGTTTGCGCAGCGCCGCGGGATTGACGGTCTGCCCACTATCCTCGATGCGCTCGACTACATCAAAGGGAATCTGCGGCACAACACGATCCAGATCAACGCGGCTGTCGATCTTGAAAACCTCGACGATCTTCCGGCATTGGCTGAGTACTGCGAAGAGCGTGGCTTTCTCCTGCACACTGAGGCCGTCCACAACGTCGTGCGCACAACCTGGAAAACAGAAGACGTTGAAATGCGAGCAGAGGAACTCGATCGCGTCGCGGCGTTTGTAACTGAATTAAAGAGGCAGCACAAATGCGTCCGCTTCTATCAGGACTATTTCAACTTCTATCGCAACGACGGATTTACAAAGAAGTTTCCCTGCCGCTCGGCGTCGCATCTGGTCAACATGCGGCCCGATGGCTCGATCCAGTTTCCCTGCGCGTTTGTCTCGCTTCATCGCGGCGCGCCTGAGATGAGTCTGCGCGAAATTTATGAGTCCCCTGAAGTGAGAAAGATCATTCAGCAGTCACCACTAATGTGGGACTTCTGCAAGGGTTGCAAGATTGGCTGCCCCTACGAAGTTTCAGCTTATCGGAACAGCCCGTTCACGGCGATTCGTGGAGGGCTCGACTTTCTTCAATTGAGTTAACGAAGGACGGTAATTTGGTCGCCAGGATCAAAAGCCTATCACCCATTGAGGTTGAGCGCGCGATGCTCGCGCCGGCGCCGCGCGAGATTGCTGTGCGCGTACAGGATTTGGTTAAGACTTACCGCGACGGCACAGAGGCGAACCGAGGTATTAGTCTCGAAGTTCAGCGGGGTGAAGTGGTAGCTATCGTCGGCCCGAATGGGGCGGGCAAAACGACCTTCCTGCGGCAGCTCACGACGGAACTTCGTCCAACCTCAGGCTCAGTCAGCGTGTTTGGCGTTGATGCCCTCGCAGAGCCCCAGCAGGCAAAGCGCGCAATGGGCATAACGCCGCAGGAAGCAGGGGTCTTTGAAAGGCTGACCGTACAGGAGCACTTCGAATTGTTCGCGCGCCTTAAGCACCTGTCGAAACGCGAAGCTCGCGAAGCCGCGCGGAAAGTGATCGCGGAACTGGAACTGATCGGTGAGACAAACAAAAGTGTCGGCTCGCTTTCAGGGGGGCAGCGCCGGCGTATCCTGATCGGTTTGGCGCTGCTGGGCCGGCCGCCGTTGCTGGTTTTAGATGAGCCGACAACGGGACTCGATCCGGCATCGCGGCGCGCCGTGTGGAGCGTGATTCTTCGAGCAGTCAATACGGGTACAACCGTCATTCTTTCGACCCATTACATGGAAGAAGCGGAGCGTTTAAGCGATCGCGTCGGCGTCATCGCAAACGGGCGGCTCATTGCATTCGGCACGTTAGACGAACTGCTGGCCCGAATGGGCCGCAGCTACCGTGTGAGTTATCGCGACGCGATCAATCCGAGCGATCCGCTCAGCGACTTGAAAATTCGTTACTTTGCCAGCTTTGCCCAGGCGCAGCAGCACATTGCGCGTGAGCTGTTGTCCGAATATTCGATCGCCCGGGCTTCGCTCGAAGATGTTTACTTCACGCTGACGGGCGAGCCCTTCGATAAAGACGAAACGGAGACCATTGAATGAGCCGGGCAACCGACATCGTCTGCGTTTTTCGCATTCAATATGCCGGCACGCGCCGCGAGGTTGGCCCGTTTCTGTTGGCGGCGTTCGTCTTTCCCGCGGCGATGTACCTGTTCGCCAACGCTGTCGCCGGGGGTGACGGCGCATCGCAACAGAGCCGCCTGCGTTTTCTTGCCGGCTCGATCGTCTTTTCGCTTTCATTGAGTTCGATTAGTTGGCTCGGCTATCTCCTTTTGGAAAATCGTTTCACCGGCCGACTCAAGCTTTTTGCGACACTGCCACTGGCGCCGTCCTCTTATGTTTTCGGCGTGCTGCTTTTCGCTGTGGCTCAAGCTGCGGTGAGCACAACCACGCTTCTGGTACTTGGACGTGTGCTCGGGGTTCAGATGAGGCCTAATTTTCTCCTGCTGATGATCGTAATTCTGTTGACGATCCTGTGTCTTTGCGGACTGGGAGTAATCGTCGCAGCGCGTGCGCGAAGCTTTAGCCAGGGTTCGCTGCTTACCGACACGCTGGGCGCCGGGCTGATCTTCGTTGCGCCCGTTTACTACGCGCCTGAAATGATGCCGCGAGCGCTACGTGTTTTTTCGCAACTGCTCCCGACAACGTTTGCCGCGCGAGCGATGCAAACGACACTCGCGGGCGGCCACGAGATTGGAAATGATTTGTGGGCGCTCAGCTTAATGGCAGTCGTCACGCTCGCGCTTGGTTTTAGATTAATGAAGTGGCGGGAGGACTGAAGTCGCTATTTCTTACGGCGGCTCGTCGATTTACTCTTATGAAGATTCTGGTGCTCACGTTGTCATTCGGCTCAGGACATGTTTGCGCCGCGGAGGCGGTTGCGAAGGAGTTGCGACGCCAAGAGCCGGCGTCGAATGTTCTGGTTGTCGATGCCCTGGCTGAGTGCCGATTGCTGTTTCGCGCCTGCTACGAATGGCCCTACTGGCTGATGCTCCGCCACGCCCCTGGCTTGTGGGATCGTTTCTCGACTGCGCGTGTAAATCAGAAGCATGAAGGCACCGCGCCCGCGTGGGCCTTTCGAGCGGGTTGTCCGAAAATGTTTTCAACGATCAAGAGTTTCAATCCGGATCTGATGGTGGCGGCCGAAGTTGCCGCCTGCGAGATGGCCGCTATCGCGCGACGTCTGGGACTAACACGAGCGCCGATCTTGAGTGTGATCACAGACTACGAGTCTGAATCGATCTGGGTGCAGCCTGAGGTTGCCTCATTCGCTGTTCCTGACGAGCACGTGCGTAAGGAAATGATCTCCTGGGGTGCGCCCGCGGATCGTATTTCGATTTGCGGCATCCCCGTCGATCCTGCGTTCGATGTTCTGCACAATCCAAAGGCCACGCGCCTCCGTCATGGAATTAGCGACAACGCTCCGCTGGTGCTGTTAATGGGCGGTGGCATGGGGCCGACGCGAATGGATCAAGTGGTCGAGCAACTGGGCGAAAGCAACACATCCATGCATATCGTCGCGGTGGCTGGAAAGGACAAGCGCGCGCTTCGACGACTGGAGCGCTTGAAAGTGAAAGCTCCTGTATCGCTGCGAGTTGTTGGCTGGACCAATGAAGTAGCAGCGTTGATGCAGGCCGCCCGGATCCTGGTGACGAAACCCGGTGGGTTGACGATAGCGGAAGCGGCGTTGTGCTCGCTGCCGGTAGTTTTCTTCGATCCGATTCCGGGAGCGGAGTTCGTAAATACTAAGCGAATGGTCGATGCCGGCGCCGCCGTGATAACGCAGGGTCCGATAGAAACGGCGCGAGCCATCAACTCTTTATTGAAGGACGAAAAATCGATTGATGCGATGGCTGTGCGATCGCAAGCGATGGCGCGGCCCAATGCGCGACGAGAGATTGCGTCCCTGGCTCATGCTCTCTTAGAGCCGGTTGCAGGAGCGGCGCGCAGGAGAACTGCCTGAAAAGCTCTTAGCAGAGAAGCACAACGAACGATGCGATTAGGACTTCCTATACTTGCGACAGGCTCTGTGGCGATAGTCGCGGCGAGCGTCTATTACGCAACTGGCGCGGTGCGTTCGCAGTGGTTGGGCCGCACGTGTTGGCGCGGCCGCACGGACACCAACTCTGTGGCTTTGACATTTGATGACGGCCCATCGCCCGACACCGAACGTATACTCGACGTCCTGGGAGCGCATGAAGCCAGCGCGACATTCTTTATGATCGGACGCGAGGTAGAGAGCTTCCCCGGCGTCGCGCAGCGAGTGCGTGCCGAAGGGCATGAGGTGGGTAACCACTCGTATTCGCACCCGTCTTATCTCTTCCAAAGAGCTTCGGAAACGCATGTTCAGATAAGACGTGCCCAAAGTGTAATCGCCGAGACGATAGGAGTTACACCGCAAATGGCCAGACCGCCATACGGTGTTCGCACGCCCGCTTACTTCCGCGCCACTCGTGCTCTCAGTCTTCAAACCGTGCAGTGGGACGTGGCCGGATTCGATTGGAAGCGAATCACTCCGAGGCAAATCGCGGACAACGTCCTGCGCAAGGCCCAGCCGGGTTCGATCATTCTGCTTCACGATGGCGATAGTGCCGGAAAGAACACCCGTAAGAATACGGTCGAGGCGTTGCCATTAATAATTAGAGGACTGGGGGAGCGTGATCTTCAGATCGCCGCGCTCTCTCAGTTGCTTCCGGTGGAGCTTTACGAGAAAACTAAAGGAAAACGCATTCATGACTGAGCTGCAAAAACCGATTCTGTTTCTGGATTTCGACGGCACCATCTCGCGACGTGACGCGGTTGACGCCATTCTTGAAGCGTATGCCGATCCGAAGTGGCTCACCTTCGAGGAGGAGTGGCGCGCGGGGCGAATTGGATCGCGCGACTGTTTACGGGCACAGATGTCTCTGGTGCGGGCGGCGCGAAAGCAGATCGACGCATTACTTGATGAGATAGGAATTGATGAAGAGCTAGTGACGTTACTTGAAATGTGCGCCATGCAGGATATCCCCGCGCACATTGTCAGCGATGGCTTCGACTATTGCATTCGTCGCATTCTGTCCGGAGCAAACAAGAGAATCGCCGCTTTCCTGCGGGGCGGGCGCGTTTGCGCCGCGCACCTGGATAGTCGAGGCATTCTCTGGCGCACTGAGTTCCCGTACTTTCATCAAACCTGCGGACATGGATGCGCGACGTGCAAACCAGCGGTGATGCGTCTTCTCAATAAGACTAATGCGCCGGCCATTTTCGTGGGCGACGGCTTCTCGGATCGCTACGCGGTTGAGAGCGCCGACCTCGTCTTCGCGAAAGATGGACTGGCCGAATACTGCACTGAACAGTCAATCGAACACACTCCATATCAGAACCTCGGAGACGTGGCCGCCCACATTCATCGCTGGCTTTCCGGAAGAGTGTTTTTAAGAGAAGAAACTCAAGACAGAGTCAGCGCCTGAGGAGACCGACAGCAACATGAGCACAGCTATCAATGAACTTGAGTTATTAGCACCCGCGTTGGACGAGCAGGAACTGCTTGCGCTCGAGCGCAAGTATTGCTCCTGGGGGGACACGGTCCACTATCTCGATCCGCCCAAATTCTTCGAGCGCGCCGAGGGCCATTACCTCTACGATCGCGAGGGGACTCCGTACCTGGACTTGCAGATGTGGTACTCGGCCGCGAGTTTCGGCTATGGCAATCAACGGCTGAATAACGCGCTGAAAGATCAGATAGATAAACTGCCCCAGCTTGCCTGTCAGTATCTGCACTCAGAAAAGGTTGAGTTGGCAGCCGCCATTGGGCGACTGAACGAATCGAAGTTCGGCTTGGAAGGACGGGTGCATTTCAATGTAGGCGGGGCGCAGGCGATCGAAGACTCGCTTAAGATCGTGCGCAACTCGACAGGAAAAAATCTGGTCTTCGCATTCATGGGCGGCTATCACGGACGCACCCTGGGCGCTTCGGCGATCACTTCGAGTTATCGCTACCGCCGCCGCTTTGGGCACTTCGCCGACCGCGCGCACTTCGTACCCTTCCCCTATTGCTTCCGCTGTCCGTACGGGAAGAAGCCGGAAGATTGCGGCCTCTATTGCGTCGATCAGTTCGCGAAAAACTTCGACACCGAATACAACTCGTTCTGGGATCCGAAGGCGGGCGAATCAGAATTCGCGGCTTTCTATGCTGAGCCGATTCAGGCTACGGGTGGCTATGTTATTCCGCCGCGCGAATACTTTCCGGCGCTCAAGAAGGTCCTCGACGAACGTAACATTCTGCTCGTCGATGACGAGATCCAAATGGGCTTTTATCGGGCCGGGAAGTTTTGGGCCATGGAGAACTTTGACGTTGAACCGGACATTATCGTTTTTGGTAAGGCCCTGACGAATGGTCTGAATCCGCTCTCCGGCCTGTGGGCCCGTGAGGAGTTGATCTCGCCCGAGGTATTTCCGCCAGGCTCGACCCATTCGACCTTCTCTTCAAATCCGCTCGGCACCGCCGTAGGTCTGGAAGCCGTGCGAATGATGGAAGAAGGAAACTATGAAGAGATTACTCAACGCAAGGGCGCTTATTTTCTCGCTCAAATCAAAGAGCTTCAACGGCGGTATCCGAAAGTGATCGGCAATACGGACGGCATGGGTATGGCACTGCGCATTGAGCTTTGTCAAGCGGATGGTTTCGAACCGGATCGTGAGTTGACCGATAAGATTTTTGCTGAGGGTATGAAAGGCGATCTTGACGCTCGCGGGCGCCGCACCGGCCTGGTCCTCGATATCGGAGGCTACTATAAGAACGTCTTCACCCTGGCACCGTGCTTCGATATGACAGAGGAAGAAATTGATATTGCCGTTGAACTGTTTGAGCAGTTAATTCGCCGCTGTGCACCGGAAAGAATTTGACGTTACGTTCATGCTGGCAAACCTAATCGAACAGATCGAACGGATGGTGCTTCATATGGAGCCGCACCGCTCCGTGCGTTTCCTGAATGTATCCCCGCCGTGGGCGATCGAAGCGATGCAGCGCGCGCGCTTCCGGCGGACACTCCGGCTGGCGGCGGAACGTTCGTCGTTTTATCGCGAGCAGTTTCGCAAGCGTGGCATTGACGTGCGTCGTATCGAACATCCATCTGAGCTGGGTGACTTCTACACAACCGGCGAAGACCTGCGTGAGCACGGTGCAGAAGCTTTTCTTACCGGCCGCGCGGATACGGCGTTTGAAACGACCGGCACAACGTCAGCCACCCCCAAGCGGGTCTTCTTCTCGCAGCGTGAGCTTAACGAGATGGGCCGCACCTCCGCGATTGGTCTTTATCATTTGGGTGTGCGCGCCGAAGATCGCGTGTTGAGTGCTTACGATTGTTCGTTCTGGGTCTCACCGGTGGTCTTGCGGGTGGCCCTGCAATATTTGAAATGCTTCCACGTCGAAGCGGGCAAGATTCCGCCGCCGGAGTTTTACCAACGGGCCCGCGAATACAAACCCAATGTGATCTTCGGCGAGCCTTCATGGCTCATGCGCTTATCGGAGTTGGCGCGCGAACGAGGCGCGTGGCCGGTCAAGCTGCTTTTTGGTGGCGGCGAGAACATTACTGAAGACGCGCGGCAGGTCGTCGAAAGTGTGTGGGGCGCGCCGCTCTATCTCAGCTACGGTCAGACTGAATCGTTCGGCACTCTCGGCGCGGAGTGCGCGCGTAAAGACGGTTATCACCGCAACGATCTCTTCTTTTTCTTCGAAACGACCGACACCGACGAGGAAGGATATGGCGAGCTTGTTTATACGACGCTCGTGCGCGACGTGATGCCTCTGATTCGTTATCGATCAACGGACTTAACTCGATTGGTTGACGAGCCATGCGCCTGCGGCTTGTTTGCCAAGCGGATCGCGAAGGTCCGATCGCGTGTCGATGAAATGGTGGTGTGCGGTATGGGAAATGTAGGTCCCTGGGTGTTTGAGGAAGTCTTGCGCAATGTGAATGGCCACGGTGCGGACTGGCAGGCAGTGATCAAACACGACGGCAGGCGAGACGTCGTCGAGTTATGCGTTGAGGTCGCACACGCCCATCACCAACCTGAGGTGGAACGTGCCGTACTCAACAACCTGCGGGTAGGATTTTCGGACTTCTGGAAGAATTATGAAATGAAGCTCTATGAGTTTCGTGTTATTGCGTGCGAGTACGGAAGCTTAAGGAATGGCAGGAAGTTGAAGCGGGTTGTGGATCAGAGGGAAATGAGCCTGCCGCGCGCCGTTTTAAACCGAACACCGGTACTCTGAATGTACATTCTTAAGGTGGAAGACAACACAAATGCCTCTTGTGTTTATTCGTTCACTGGAATTTACCTACTGGACTAAATATCTTCTGCTACCGTTTGTTGTCGCCTCGGTTGTGGTGCTTGCACTATCGGGCAGGAGACGTTTGTCAGGACTCAGGGCTTACCTGATCCGGTTCGGTGCGGCGTTGCTAATCGCGATCACTATGGGATTTTATTTAGAGTCTCCCTGGCTGGCGACCACTATGGTCTCAGTCGCAACAGGTTTACTGTTCCGGTATTGGTAATAAGGAATCGCGTCGGTTTGGATTACTTGTATGAACGCATTACTGATCTATCCTGAGTTCCCCGACACCTTCTGGAGCTTTCGTCATGCCCTGAAGTTTATCGGCAAGAAATCTGCTTTCCCGCCGCTCGGCCTGCTCACGATCTCGTCGATGCTGCCTAAGGCATGGAGCCGCCGACTGGTGGATATGAACGTCCGTCCGCTTACGAGCGCCGATCTAAAGTGGGCCGATGTCGTCTTTGCCAGTGCGATGTATGTTCAGAAGGAGTCGCTAAAAGCAGTTATCAGACTCTGTAAGGATGAAGGGAAGACAGTTGTCATGGGTGGCCCCTATGCTTCGATGGGTCTCAATGATGCGATTGAAGCGGATCACGTTTTCGTCGGTGAAGTCGAGACGACGTTCCCCGGGTTCCTCGAAGATTTTGCGCGTGGCGAAGCGAAAGCCGTGTACCAGGCTCCAGAGCGGCCGGCGCTGGCTTTGACGCCGATTCCGGATTTCGCTTTGGCTGAACTCAGTCAGTACAGCGATATGTCGGTGCAGTATTCGCGCGGCTGTCCTTTCAATTGTGAATTCTGCGACATCATAGAGATTTACGGTCGGGTGCCGCGGACGAAGAGCAATCAGCAGATGGTTGCCGAGTTGGACGAACTGCTGCGGATTGGCTGGCGCGGCGAGGTCTTTATCGTTGATGACAATTTTATCGGTAACAAGAAAAACGTTCGACTGCTGATGCCTGTGCTGGCCGAATGGTCGGCGCGAAACAAATATCCGTTTTCATTTACGACGGAGGCCAGCGTGAACCTCGCTGACGACGATGAGTTGCTGGAGCAGATGCGAACAGCCGGATTCAGGCAAGTCTTTATCGGCATCGAAACACCGATTGTGGAAAGTTTGAAAGAGGCACAGAAGGGCCAGAACACGCGTCGCAATCTAATAGATTCCGTAAGGCATGTTCAGAGTTATGGTATGGAGGTGTTGGGAGGTTTCATCGTCGGCTTTGACAACGACCCGGATGACATCTTCGAACGGCAGATGGACTTCATTCGTGAAAGCGCAATACCGGTCGCGATGGTCGGTTTGCTGGCTGCCATCCCGGATACGCAACTCTGGCGGCGGCTCGAACGCGAAGGGCGGCTGATGGGAGTAGAGGAGCACACGGGAAGCAATACTGATTGCGTGCTCAACTTTGTGCCTAAGATGGACGCCACGCGTTTGATTGAAGGTTACAAATCCATCATACGAAATATCTACAGCCCGCGCGAGTATTACGCGCGCTCGTTTGATAGCCTTGGCCGCGTAACGCGTGCTCGTTCGCCACAGATTGGCGAAGGTGGACTAAAGCGAGAAGACGTCGTCGCCTTTGCACGTATCGTCTTTGCGCTGGGCGTGCGCGATAAGGCGCGCGGCGAGTTCTGGCGGTTCATGGGACGAGTCGTCTCCCAGCACCGGGACAAGATTGACGATGGTCTAATGCTGGCGGCACTTGGCTATCACTTTCGGAAACTGACCGAGAGTTATTGCTATTAGGGGTGGTCTTGCTGAATTAGGTCAATCATAGTTTGCGGGAACGCCCGGTCCTCAGCAAGACTCTCAGAATGGTGCCGACGCCATTGAGAAAGACTTGGCTACGAACCCTCCTGAGGTGTTGCGACCGTCTCTAAACCGAGAACGTTTTGACGGTTTCGCTGCTGCCAGAGAGGGCGATTACCTAATGACTCAGAGCGATCGAAATATCCTACGAGAACCGTCCCGCAAACGTCCCGCAGCGATACGCGATCAGGCATTGCATGCACGGTATGCAGTGCATGCACGTAGATTTTTACTGAGCGGTTTTGTAAGTATTGAAAATAGAGAGCGCTTAAGTTACTTTCCCAAGCTGGATGTTGCGGGTTCGATCCCCGTCACCCGCTCCAAATTTCCTCAGTAATTCTTAGACTCAATTTCAAAAGTTGCACTAGAACGGTCCGCAAACGTCGAGCAACTGGTTCGGGTAATAGAGGCCGTAGATGTCAGCCTTCAGAGACAACACTCGCAACGGATTTTAAGAACGTTGGAGAGGGTACCACGTAGTCTGACGAAACGCTGTGAGCCAGTATTTATGCGACTAGCGGTCGTCAAAGGATCGCTTCGGCTGGCTTAGTATCAATACGTACCGTCACCCTCTTGGCCCCATCTCCCTTTATTGGAGGAGGGAGGACAAACAAGCACGAATGGGAGGTGAACAGTGAATGTTGAGCCACATCCCAGCCCATTACTGTGGGCGCCAATACTTCCGCCGTGCGCTTCCACAATATAACGGGCTATTGCCAGACCAAGTCCAAGGCCATCGTCTCCACTGGTCTTAATTGGCCCGCGCCGAAAACGATCGAAGACGCATGGCAGAAACTCCTCGCTAATACCGTGACCCGTATCGGTAACGGTGACCTCCGCATCATTCTCTTTCTTCGTGCAACGAAGCTCGACACGACCGCCTGATGATGTGAACTTGATCGCATTAGAGAGGAGATTCGTAAACACTTGTTGTAGCCAAACCGGGTCGCCGATGACCGCATCTTCGAACCGCTCTATCTCTGCTCGCAAGATGACGTTCTTAGTTCTCGCCTGTGGCGTCATGGTTTCTATAGCTGCTTCGACAGTTGGAACGAGAGCGACCGGCTGAGCTCCAAGGCGTAATCCTCCAAGATTGAGACGGGAGAAATGCGTGAGTTGGCTGATCATTTCCACTTGTCGTTTGGCGTTGCGCTTGATGACTTGGATAGCGTGTGCTGAAGTTTCATGATCGATGGGTCCGCTTTCGACGATTTCAGCCCAACCGAGGATGGCTTGAATCGGGCTTCGGAGTTCGTGTGAAATCAACGCCAGAAACTCAACTGGACTCCATTCACCACAACTATTGCCTTGGTCAGTTTTCAAAGGGAAGAGAACTCCTAATTCAATCTGCGAATTTCCAGGACTGTTCCATTTGAACTTCTCGATTTCACCATCTACGCCGCTCCCCGAGGCTGCGTCAACGAACCCTCGCGGGGCGTGGCTGAACTCTCAAGAGCGAATCGCGCGATTTCGTCCTTTCGTAGAAAAACAACTCCTGGCTGCTTCTGAGCATAGACAATGAAATCCTCTAATGCCTTGGTTCGAGCAGGCCGACCGGTGATGCGGTCATGCGCACTGACCGACATCATGCGGCGACGGGTCGCGGCCTCGGCATACAACTGATCGAATTCGTATTTCAATTCGCTGGCGAACTGTGCAGCCGTCCAATGCCGCCCTTCATAGTTGACGATGTCATTCGTGTGGATCGTATAGGGCACCACAACGAAGGG
>JAWVDF010000058.1:0-46695 GCA_033857635.1 Blastocatellia bacterium | reverse complement strand
CGCGGACATCCTGTCCGCCAGCGCCGCAGGCGCTCAGTATTAACGATTGTTCGCGCTTCGCGCTCAGGCGGACAGGATGTCCGCGCTCCACTCGGGCCCCAATGTTATCAGTGGCCGCGCCCGTGGTTATGGTATCACGAAGCATTATCTTGTCATAGGAATTATAACTTTGACTTTCAGTGCCTGCGGCTTTAGGATTCAGGAGTTCCACTACGGAAACCGGAAGGCGAAGTGTAAATGACAGAGCGGGTAAAAATATTCGACACGACGTTGCGCGACGGCGAGCAATCGCCGGGGTGCTCAATGGACGTTAAAGAGAAGGTGCGCCTGGCGCGGAAACTGCAAACGCTCGGCGTCGATATCATTGAAGCCGGGTTCCCGATTGCCTCAGACGGCGACTTTGCGGCGGTCCAGGCAGTTGCCGCCGAGTGTCGGGAGGTTACGGTCGCGGCCCTGTGCCGAACTATTGAGTTGGATGTGCGCCGGGCAGCAGAAGCCTTGCGTGGCGCAGCCCGACCGCGCATTCACATCGTTGTGGCAACTTCGGATATTCATCTCGAGTACAAACTGAAAAAGACTCGCGCGGAAGTGATCGAGATGACGCGGCAGGCTGTGCGCCTGGCGCATAACTTCGCCGAAGAGGTTGAGTTCTCAGCCGAGGACGCGACGCGCAGCGACGTGGATTATCTCTGCGAAGTGTTCGCGACGGCGGTGGCTGAAGGCGCGACGATTTTAAATGTGCCGGACACAGTCGGCTACACTCTCCCCACTGAATTTGCGCAACTTGTACGCACCGTACGAGAGCGGGTTGTAGGTGATCGCGATATTACGATCAGCGTCCACTGTCACAACGACCTCGGCTTGGCCGTAGCGAACAGCCTGGCGGCGATCGACGCCGGGGCGAGACAAATCGAGTGTACGGTCAACGGGATCGGCGAGCGCGCCGGGAACGCTTCGTTGGAAGAGATAGCCATGGCCATGCGCGTGCGCTCTGATCGGCTGCCATTTGAAACCGGCATCGACACCACCGAATTATTTTCGACCAGCCAGTTGCTTTCGCAAATTATTGGTTTTGGCGTGCAGCCAAACAAGGCAATCGTCGGTCGTAACGCCTTTGCGCACGAGGCCGGCATACACCAGCACGGAGTCATCAGCAACCCACTGTGTTACGAGATTATGACGCCGGAATCGGTGGGCGCGCCTACCAGCGAACTGGTTTTGGGCAAGCATTCCGGGCGGCATGCGCTCGGGTTGCGATACAAAGAGCTTGGTTGTGTCCTTAACGCCGCCGAATTGGACGCGGCCTATCATCGATTTACCGATCTGGCCGATCGCAAGAAGCGGATTTACGATCAGGATCTACTTTCGCTGCTGGTGATCGACGCGACTATGCCAGCTGCGGCGACAACAGCCGCTGAGAACCAGTGGCCCCAGATCGTGGCCGCGTAGTTTTGAAAAGTAGACTCGGGGGTCCTGTTTAGAGGTGGGCGTTGCGGCCCCGCTGCTTCCGAACGTTTAGCAGGCGGACTTGTCCGCCTTTGATTTTATAGCGGACCGGCCGACTCTATTCGTTTGATAATTGAAAGCTGCGACAAGTCGCAGCACTCCAAAAGTATGCAGTTGAAAATCGTAGTCCTTCCGGGAGATGGAATTGGTCCGGAAGTCGCAACCCAGGCCGTCAATGTCTTGCGTGAGATTGCAAACATTCACGGCCACAACTTTCAGTTCTCGGAGCATGACGCGGGCGGCGTGGCGATTCAGCGTTGGGGCGCGCCGTTGCCACCGGCGACGCTTGAAGCGTGCATGGGGGCCGACGCGGTGCTGCTCGGCGCAGTCGGCTCGCCTGATTTCGATCACCTTCCTGCTGATAAGAGACCTGAGGCTGGATTACTTCTGCTGAGGCAAAGTCTGGGCGGCTTCGCCAATCTCCGGCCAATTAATTCGTTTCCCGCCCTGGCCGCGGCATCTCCGCTGCGCAGCGAGGTCATCGAGGGCGCGGACATTCTGTTTGTCCGCGAGCTGCTCGGCGGCCTCTATTTCGGCGAGCCGCGCGGGCTGATTTCTCAAAATGGTAGTTCCTCCGCCTTCAACACCATGCGCTACACGGTCGAGGAGATCGAGCGCGTCGCGCGCGTAGCCTTTGCGGCGGCAACTGGACGGCGCTTCAAAGTAACTTCGGTTGACAAGGCCAACGTGCTTGAGACTTCACAGTTGTGGCGGCAGACAGTTTCGCGCGTGGCGCTGGACTACCCTTTGGTTGAGCTTGACCATTTGTATGTCGACGCGGCCGCGATGCACATTGTGACCAACCCCAGAAGGTTCGACGTAATACTCACCGAGAATTTATTTGGCGACATCCTATCTGACGAAGCGTCGGTAATCTCCGGATCGTTGGGTATGCTGGCGTCCGCCACCGTTGGCGGTGCAGTCGATCTATTTGAACCCGTGCATGGATCAGCACCCGACATTGCCGGCCAGGGCATCGCAAATCCGTTGGGGGCAATTGCCTCGGCCGCGATGTTGTTGCGGCAGACGGCCCGACTTGAGGAAGAGGCCGCGGACATTGAAGCAGCGATCCAGATTGTGCTCGATGCCGGCTATCGCACGCGGGACATCGCGCAGGGAACCGGCGGTCACTTGATCAGCACGGCAGAAATGGGGCAACTTGTAGCCGAAGCCGTCTTCGAGATCGCTAACATGCGCCAGGCCTATCACGCGGTTTAGTAATCTGAATAAAATCGTTTAGAAGCCGGACTTGTCCGGCTTGCTACACGGCGGGACAAGTCCCGCCTCTAAACGGATTTTAGTGTTTTCGTTTTAAGTCTATGCCTCGCACACTCTTCGAAAAAGTTTGGGACGCGCATGTAGTGCGCGCGGCGCCGAACGAACCGGCACTCCTTTACATCGATCTTCATCTGGTCCACGAAGTCACCTCGCCCCAGGCGTTCGATGGCTTGCGCGTGGCAAACCGCCGCGTGCGCCGGCCCGAGCTAACCATAGCGACGATTGATCACAACGTACCGACTACTGATCGCAGCCAACCAATCGCCGATCCGATCGCGGCGAAACAGATAGAAGCTTTGAGGCAGAACTGCGCCGGGTACGGCATCACTCTTTTTGACATCAACTCGAGTGAACAGGGAATTGTGCACGTGATTGGGCCAGAGCTGGGTCTGACGCGGCCGGGCATGACTATCGTGTGCGGTGACAGCCACACCAGCACCCACGGGGCTTTTGGCGCGCTGGCGTTTGGCATCGGCACCAGTGAAGTCGAGCACGTTCTGGCCACTCAATGTCTGCCGCAAAACAAACCAAGGACGATGCTGGTGCGCACCCATGGATTACTATCCGAAGGTGTGACGGCAAAGGATCTCGCTTTGGGAATCATCGGGCAGATCGGCACTGATGGGGCATCGGGTCATGTAATCGAATACGCGGGAGCAGCTGTGCGCGCGTTAACGATGGAAGGCCGCATGACCTTGTGCAACATGAGCATTGAAGGGGGCGCTCGCGCCGGATTAATTGCGCCGGACGAGACCACGTTCGCTTACCTCGAAGGCCGGCGGTACGCGCCGCTTGGTGATCAATGGGCGGCAGCGGTCGTAGACTGGCGGACATTGTCGTCGGACTCTGACGCTCAATTCGATCGGATGGTCGAAATCGACGCAGCCGCGATTGCTCCGTGCGTTACCTGGGGCACCAACCCAGGCATGGTCGTGCCGGTAACCGGCAGCGTTCCTGATCCGGCTCAAGCAAAAGATGAAGCGGAACGCCAGGCAGCACAGCGAGCTCTCGAATACATGAAACTCGAGCCGCGCACAAGAATGGCGGAGGTAACGATCGATCGTGTTTTCATCGGGTCGTGCACCAACTCTCGTATTGAAGACCTGCGCGCCGCGGCGCGTGTCGTTAAGGGTCACGACGTGCACAAGTCCGTGCGCGCAATGGTCGTGCCCGGCTCACAGACCATCAAACGCGCGGCTGAAGCGGAAGGTCTCGATCAGATTTTTCTTAAAGCCGGATTCGAATGGCGCGAAGCAGGCTGCTCAATGTGCCTGGGAATGAATCCTGACATCCTGGAGCCCGGCGAGCGCTGTGCTTCAACCAGCAACCGAAATTTTGAAGGAAGACAGGGACGCGGCGGTCTCACGCATCTGGTGAGTCCGGCGATGGCGGCCGCGGCGGCGATCACCGGACACTTTGTCGACGTGCGTGATTGGGAATATTTGTAGGGGCAGGGCTTGTCCCTGCCCGGATCTGTATTACCAGGCAGGCGGGCAGGGACAAGCCCTGCCCCTACAAACATTCGGGTAGGCGCCCTTTCAGCTATGAATCCATTTAGAAATCACACCGGCCTGGTAGTTTCGCTCGATCGATCGAACGTCGACACGGACCAGATCATTCCCAAGCAGTTTCTCAAGCGCATCGAGCGGACGGGCTTTGGTGAATTTCTTTTCTACGACTGGCGCGTTTTACCCGACGGCCAACCTGATCCCAACTTTCCGTTGAACGAACCACGCTACCAGGGGGCGTCCATCCTAATCGCCGGAACAAATTTCGGCTGTGGCTCTTCTCGCGAACACGCGCCGTGGTCGCTGGCGGATTATGGTTTCCGTGCGATCATTGCGCCTTCGTTCGCGGACATCTTCGCGAACAACTGCCTGAAGAACGGTCTCTTGCCTATCACTCTCGACGAAGCTGAAGTGGCGGAGTTAATGCGTCGGGCCAGGCAGATCAAAGACTATTCCGCGACAGTCGATCTGGAAAGTAAGACTGTCAAAGACGATCACGATTTTAGCGCGAGCTTTGAGATCGATGACTTTCAGAGACATTGTTTGCTCGAAGGGCTGGATGACATCGGACTGACGCTGCAGCATGAGAGTGAGATTACCCGATTCGAACAGGGCCGTTCGTCGTGAATCGAAACATCGCACAGTTAGATCTCAGCCGGGTCACGCACGATTGGTTTTTGAGGTTAGGACCACGAGTGGTGATGGAGCGCGAACATCCGCAGAACGAAGGCACGATGGGCTGAGCGTACTGCCCACGCTGGCGAACAGGGATGTCCGCGCGCTCCATCATCGCTCCCGGTACTGACTCCCCTCCCTCATCCATCGAACAAATTCCCGCTGCCTCTCGTATAGGTTCGCGCGGAGGTTCTTAAATTATGCGCAACCCAGCTGTAGCAGGAATTCTTAGCTTACTTATTCCCGGATTAGGTCAGATATATAACGGGCGAGTCATTATCGGAGTCATCTGGATAATTGTCTTCGGTGTCTCATGGATCGGATCGGTGGGCTTCTTTGGTTGGATCTTCCATCTGATCTCCGCCTGGTGCGCTTACTCATACGCCAAGGACCACCCGGTGCGGGTATGAACTGTGGCACAGACTTCAGTCTGTGATGAGAGGTTTTGGGAACACAGACTGAAGTCTGTGCCACTTCTTACAGCTTGAGAAAATTTTCCAGGATGGTGCGGCCGTGGGGATGTTCCAGATCGAATAATTCAGGATGAAACTGTACACCGAAAAGCGGCAGTGACGTGTGCTGCATCGCCTGAATGTCCGAGACCTGGTTGGCCGCGGTGCAGACAAAATCCGCCGGCAGAGATTTGACTTCATCGCAATGCGATTCCCACACGGTGATCGTTTCCGGCAAGCCGCTGAAAATTCCCTGGTCAGTTTCTGTGTTCAGGTTCACGTCACAAAATCCACGTTCCCGGAATGCTCCTTCATAGCCTTCACCCGGTGCTATGCGTTCGATTAAATCCACCGGCGCTCCGAAAGCGAGCGCTATTTGTTGCTGTCCGCCGCAGACACCCAGGACCGGTTTGGGCGCACTGCGAATTACATAGAAGATGCCGGCCAGAGACTCAGGTGAGTAGCGATCCCATGGATGGCTTTGCCCGCTGAGGATGATGTGTGAAGGGCTGAGCGTCTTCACGAATTCCGGCGTGATGTTTAGAAAGGGCTCGGTCACTACTCTCATGTCAGGTTCAAGCTGTTGCAGCGCCGAACGAATCTCGCGCGGGCTCGAGCCCTGGCCTTCAATCGTGTTGTCGATAAGAAGAATCATTTCAGATCAGGAATTTCAAATTTCAGATCTCAAATTTCAGATTTCGTTTCGTGTGATTTCGTGGATCGTGTTCCGTAAGTGCCAAAGACGAGCCACGGAACCACACGAAAAGACCAGCGAGACTAGCGTTTTCGAGCGCTGGGCGACGCTTGCGGACTCGCGGTTTCCTTCTTCACCGGTTCCTCAAGTCCCAAACAGTACAACTTTCCATTGAAGGCTCCAATGTAGATACGTCCATCCAAAATTGCCGGCGTTGCATTGACGTTGTCGCCGATCTTTATTTCTGAAATCTGTTTTCCATCCTCGGCTGAGAGCATGTGTATCCATCCGGCTTTGTCGCCAAAGACGACTCGGCCATCGACCACCGGCGCGCTGCCCCAGATCGCTCCGCGCGCTTTGAATTTCCAAACGACCTCGCCTTTGTCCGCGCTCAAGCAGTACATGTGACCGTTGCTGGCTCCGATATAAATTCGGTCCTTGAAATAGGTTGGGCTGGCCCAAATCCCGATGTGCTCGCTGGCTTGGCCCAGGTGCCCGCCTTGGGTAACGAACTTCCAGACGAGCTCACCCGTCTCCTGTTTGTAGCAGCGCACCACTCCGTCTTCCGCCGCGGTGTAGATAAGGCCATTAACGATGGCCGGCGTGGAATCTGAGTCGGCGCCAATTCTTGCTTTCCAAATCGTCTTTCCGTCCGCCGGATCAATGCAATAGAAATCGCCCTGCTCGGTACCCAGATAGACGCGGCCGTCTTTGATGGTGATGCTGGCTTCGACTGAACCCACCAGAACTTTATAGACGAGTGAACCATCCGCCAGGTTCAGACAGTAAAAGTTGTGATCCTCTCCGCCGAAGTAAACACGATCTTTGACAACAATTACTGAACCGTCGACTTCAAATCCGGTCTGATAATCCCAGATGACAGACCCGTCGTCGGCCTTCAGACAATAGACGTGATGATCGATGCCGTTGGCGATGACCTTGTCGCCGATAAGCACCGGCGTGGCCTTCATGCTGTCGGTGCCGCGGAACTTCCAGATCTCAGTACCGTCGTTTTTGTTCAGGCAATAGACATAGCCATCGGCGGAAGGGAAGAAGACGCGATCGTCGCGAATCGAAGGCTGACCGGGCCAGGACGTTCCGCCCCAGGGATCCTTGTGAAATCTGCCGCTAATCCCCTTGGTTCCAACCTCCCAGATGATTTTTAGTTGACCATCTTTCCATGGGCCGGTGCCATAGAAGTTCCGTTCAGCATTACCCAGCCACATCGGCACCGCCGTCGGAGGTTTGGGCTTTTCAATGACACGCGGCGGGGGTTCGGTCACAGCTTTCCCGGTACAACCGGCCAGGAGAGCGCTGGCACAGATGGTAATTAGGACGCCGCCAAAGAGGCGGACGCCGCGGGGCACGGAAACATTCAACACTGGGGGATCCTTTTCTAAAAAAATGACTACTAACAGGCTACTCTTGCAGCCACTGACCGCTATAAATTACTTCGGCGCGACCCGTCAGCACAACCTCACCGTCGTCTCGCCATTCAATCGGGAGCAGTCCGCCCGGCGCATGCACGTTCACCCGCCGATCCGTCTGACCGGTAATCACGGACGCGACCACCGCCGCGCACGAACAGGTGCCTGAGCTTTCGGTTTCGCCGACGCCACGTTCCCATATGCGTTCTTCGATGTTGGCGCGATCGCGCACGCGCACAAAGATAACGTTCGTCCGGTCAGGGAAGCTGGAATGGTTCTCAATCAATGGACCGAGACGTCGCCAGTCAAGCGCATCAAAGTCATCGACAAAGATACAGCAATTGGGATTGCCCATCTGCATCGCGGTTACGTCCAGGATTTCGGCGCCGACGTGGAGGCGGTAGTTAACGACGTGATCCAACGGCGCGTCGGTGAGCATCGGTATCGAAACATTGTCGAACTTTGGCTGGCCCAGCTCAGACTGAAATAGAAAGGATCCTTCGCCGGTGCGATCGAGCAGGTGGTAGCGCTTGATGCCATTGCGAGTTTGCAGGCGCAGCAGGTCGCTCGACCAAAGCTGATGATAGAGCAGGAATGAAGCGGCGCACCGCGTTCCGTTGCCTGACATGGCGGCTTCGCTGCCGTCAGGATTGAAAATGCGGACCTGAAAATCTGCGCTGTCTTTTTCCGAGGGCTTCGTGATGGCGATGCCGTCCGCACCCGCGCCGTAATGTCGATTACAGATACGCCGGGCAAACTCTCCCAGGTCGTCGACGTCGGCGAGCTGATCGGCTTCGAAGACGAGGTAGTCGTTGCCGTAGCCGTGGAATTTTGTGAATGGTAGGGTCTTCAAAGTCTTTTGAAGGAGTCTTGCCGAGGCCTTCCCGACATCACCGCATTACAGGCAAGTTCTTCCTGGAAAGAACCTAATGCAGCAAGTATTTGCTCAGCCGTTGCAGTAGACGTGTGTGCCGTTCGGATGAAATTGAGCCAATTGACCCTGCAATCTGACTACGAGGAATCACCACCAGAAACCCGAGTCGAATTAAGGATTCATTCTTCAACCCGCTGGAAGGAAAGTCGGTGTCTCTGGAGGAAACCACCTCGTCAAAACCCTCTGTCCCTTGCCGCAATTGCGTGCTCAGACCACACACCAGTGGATCCCGGAACGGAGGCATTTCCCGCAAGATAACTGCAGGTCGATTCTTAACCATGCCATTAGCCTGCGGCAATGGCACGATTACTATGTCACCTTCCTTCATAGTCGGGGTTGGGCTCTTTGATTAGATCGAGAGGATACTCAGGTTCCTCGTCGCTATACGCGCGCGCCAAACTTTCCAATGACAGCCGCGCCCAGTCAGAGCTTTCTCCGTTCTCGGATTTGGGTAACACGGTTACCATTAATTCCGTGTCAGGCTCAAGCTCCACCGGATCGTCCAATAGGATTTGTTTGCCATCAAAATGAGCACGCAAGACTATACTTTCCATTACACAAGTACCTATTTCATTAGGGCCGCAATTCGGGCCTCGATCCAGACCATCCGAATTCTTCTCGAACTTTTTCAACGTCGGTTACTCGGCCCGCTTCACTGTCAGCCAGCCCTGCTTCAATCGTTTCCCTGACGTATATTTGATACATCAGATCTTCCCACGTTGAATCATCTGGCAACGCCTCGATCAGTCGACGTGCTTCGTCCTTGATGTTTGCGCTCATAGGGCAAGACTATAACGGTCCCCAATAGGCCGGTCAATCCAATGTCGTTTGCATTCGATGGATCGGTTTACTGCGTCTTTCCCGAAAACGAAGCCAGCAGGACCGCGATCGCGTCTATCGAGTCACGGCGCACTGCGCCGGCGTCCGGAAAATTATTCAGCATCATGGAAAACACGAGATGCTCGCCGCCGGCGGTAGTCACGTAACCCGACAGCGAAGCCACCGAACTGAGGCTGCCAGTTTTTGCCCGCACGTTGCCTTCCGCGGCCGTGCCCTTCATTCGCGAGCGCAGAGTGCCGTCAACGCCGGCTATCGGCAGCGCGTCGCGAAACTGTGCAAAGTACCGATGCTTTGACATGAAAGTCAGCAACTGCACAGTGGCATTCGCGGTGATCATGTCGTTGCGCGAAAGACCAGAGCCGTCGTTCAGCGCCAGATCACTTTCGCTTGCTCCTGCTTGACGCAAGAAGTTTCGGACAACTATCAACCCTGCTTCTTCGTTTGTTTGACTCGGGCTAATCGTGTTCAGCTTGCCCAGCGTGCGCAAAATTATTTCGGTGTAGAGGTTCTGACTTGGCTTCAGCGTGTGCGCCGCGATCAAGCTGAATGGCGGCGATTGCATGCTGGCGATTTCCACCAGCGGCGACTGAGCCGGCACGTTGGTTGCCGGTGGTACTGCACTCGAAACATTGGGGACGACGCTGGTCAGCGAACGCGCGTCCAGGGTGCGGATGCGACCGTCGATCCTTACGCCGCGTTTGACCAAAGCGTCTCGCAACATGGTGACGAAAGCGAGTGCAGGATTCGGAATGGCTGCGCCGCCCATGAAATCCTTGTCGCCCAGCGGTAGGCTGCCTGAGATCTCCAAAGTGTTCGCGCCAACTCCGCGATAGATTTGTAGATCGCTCTTCGATCCACGCGCGCCGGTGATGGCGCGGTTAGCGATAGTCATAAACGTAGCCGGAGGTCCGCTGGTAATCGTAACCGGCGCGCCAACTTTGTCGCCCGGCTTAATCACAAGATCGATGGCGTTGTCATTGACCGTCAGGGCACTGACCTCTGCCCCATAAGACCACTGCAAGTCTTCCCATGCCCAACCGCTTCCCAGCGGCGCGCCATTGAACCAGCTTTCGTCGCCGACCAGATCGCCTTTGATACGTTTCACTCCGGCGGCCACAATCCGATCGGCTAGATCGTTCATGCCTTTGAAGTAGTCGCCCTGATTGAAGCGAGCCGCGAACGAAGGATCGCCGCGGCCATAAACGATCAGGTCACCCTTAATTTTTCCGTCCTCGGGCTTTTCCTTCGCATAGACCGAAGTCATGAAGTGATAGTCCGGCGTTAGCCGATCGAGCGCCGCGGCAACCGTGTAAAGCTTCATGTTTGAGGCCGGCCGAAAAAACTTGTTCGCGCTCTGCTCGTAAACCACCTGGCCCGTGTCGAGCGAGACGATCTTGACCGCAAAGAATCCATGCTCGAGCGCCGGCTGTCGCGCGATTTCTTCAATGCGCGATTTTAGTTCGGCCGCGGTGCGAGGAACAGAGCGCGCCGGACCGTTGCGCGCCGGCTGAACGCCCGGCGGTCCGGGTTGGGGCGAAGCAGTTGAGCCCGTGGGTTCAACCGTTCGAGCGCGTTGTTGGTCCTGCCCCGGAGTGAACGTTAAGCTCCCCAGGCCGATCGCCAGAACTAAGAGAATTGAATAGTGCCTGCCGCTGTGAAGGTGAAGACGATCCACGAAATACACGAACCGGAAACCGTTTGCTCGGGCAGTTTCGTGTGCTTTAGTGGATCGTTGTCGGCTTGCGAACAAACCACGAAACGAAATTAAGACACTCCTAAGAACTGATGATCTTTTAGTCATAACTTAATTGATCGAATCGAGAACTTCCTGAACCGTTGCCGTAGCCGTTCCGAGTTTTCCAACCACGATTCCGGCCGCGTGATTTGCCAGCACAGCGGCTTCAGCCATTGACGCGCCGGCCGCCAGCGCCGCGGCCAGCGCTGCAATTACAGTGTCGCCGGCGCCGGTGACGTCGAACACTTCGCGGGCCACCGTCTCAACATTGATTGGATCCCGATCGCCCTCAATCAACATCATGCCGCGATTGCCGCGCGTAATCAGCACTGCGTCACAACTGAGACGCTTTCGAATCGCGTGCGCGACCATGGCCAGTCCTTCGTCGGTTTCTTCTTCAAGGCCGGCCATGCGCAGCGCTTCGTGATGATTCGGCGTAATCAAAGTGGCGGGGCGATATGATTCAAAGTTGCGCAGCTTTGGATCGATCAGGACCGGCATTCGTCGATACGCCTCAGGTAAGACCTCGCTCAGAATGCGACGAGTGATGACGCCTTTGTCATAGTCTGAGACGATCAGCGCGTGTGCATTCTCGAGCGCGGCCTTTATAGCCGCTATGATCTGTGCTTCCGTTTGACCATTCACCGGTGTGCGATGTTCGCGGTCGGCCCGCACCACCATCTGGTTCTGTGCAATGATCCGCGTCTTGATGGTTGTGGGACGCGATTTGTCAGTAACGAGGGAGCCTTCACCTTGCAGGGAGCTTTTGTCGTGCACCGAACTGCGAATTCGTTCGCCGGCAAAGTCGTCGCCGACAACTCCCACCACGCAGGCTGTCGATCCCAGGGCGACGAGGTTAGCGAGCACGTTCGCGGCGCCGCCGAGGTGCGTCGATTCGCGGCGAATGTCTACGACGGGCACCGGGGCTTCGGGCGAGATGCGCGTGACTTCACCCCAAATGAATTCGTCCAGCATGACATCGCCAAGCACGACGATCTTGCGATCGCTAATCTTGCCGAGTAGTTCAGCTGCGCGTTGTTTGTCGATAGTGGTCATGAATTTAAACTTGAAGTGCACCGGCAGAGCGAAGCGTCGAAGGCGCGCGATGTACGACAAACTTCAGTTTGTCGATGGCCCAGTCTTCCGATTCAAGTTGAGACGACAAACTGAAGTTTGTCGTACATCCAAAGCGTGTCGCGCTGTGCTTGCCACCGCACTCCAAAGTTTATCTCGCGCGACCCTCAGCCAATATCCGATCAATCGCACCTAAAACTCGCTCAACCGGAACCTGCAGGATGCACTCCGGCTTGTCAAACTCACCACAAAAATAACCATGGCAAGGCTGACAGGGCATTTCTTCGCGCACCACTTCGTTTGGATTGATGGTCCAGGGCCGCCAGTGCGCAACGTTCGATGAACCAAAGATAACTACGCACGGCGCGCCTGCCGCTGCGGCAATATGCGCGATGCCGCTGTCATTGCCGAGGAATAGTTGCGCTCGTGACGCGAGCGCAGTGACTTCGGACAAGCTCAGATCGTTTAAGCCGATGACTGGCGCAGACGTCTGCTGTTTGAGCCATTCAAGGATCCGTTTTTCTTTAGGCGACACAATGGCAACCGGAGTCAGCCCGCGAATTGTCAGTTCCTCGGCGATGCGCGCGAAGTTTTCCGTGGCCCATTGCTTAGTCTCGAACGCAGCGGCGGGGTGTATCACGGCCAAAGGTTTGTCTTGATCTTCAAAACCAGCGGCACGAAGTTTTTCCGTTACGGCCAACACCGAGCGTTCGGTCACGGCCAGTTGCGTCGGAGGCCGGTCCGTTACCGGCACGCCGGTCCAACCGATCAAAGCCAGTTGTTGTTCGACAGAGTGCAGACTGGGCCGTTGCCAGATATCCAAAGACGACGGCGCCGCATGATTATGCAATCGGGCGTATTGGTAATGCGCAAAGCCCACGCGATGTTTCGCGCCGGTGGCCCGCGTCAGCAGCGTGGCCGTCGTGCCGCCATGTAAGTTGTAAACGACGTCGTAACGCGCGGAGCGCAGTTCGCGCGCTACACGCGCGCGCGCAGATTTGCTGTCACGCGGGATCGCGATCACTCGATCGACAAGGGCCGAGCCCTCGAGCACGGGCGCTACCCAGTCTTCCAGAAGGATGTCTAATTGTACTTGTGGCAGAAAACGGCGTAAGGCAAATAGGGCCGGCGTGGTCAAGACCGTATCGCCGATCGATCGAAGTCGCACGACCAAAACGCGTCGCACGTTGGACCAATCCCAGCGCGCGGGCGCCAGTGCCTGTGGTCCGTCGCCTTCCAGTCTGTTTGCGAGGGCGAGATGACGAACGCTGGGCGATGACTCAATTATTTCCCGCAGGCTGTTCATCTTCGATCTTGGCTTCGTCAATCAGCATCACCGGGATGTCGTCACGAATCGGATAGACGCGTTTGCACTCAACGCATTTCAGGCCGCTCTTGTCGGGCTTAATTTCAACCTTGGCCCGGCAGGCTGGACAAACCAGAATCTCAAGCAATTGTTCACTAATAGGCATTGTCAGATCCTCTTTACTGAGCCAAATCGCGTCGTGCGGGGCGGCGCGAAAAACGTAAGCTTAGCAGTATTAGACAATTTGTAGTAGCGCATGTAGTACAATCGCAGTACGAAGACGCTTTGCGGAAAAGGGGCAGCCGGCTTCGCCGAAAAACGAGGAACTATGGTGATGATGATTGAGGAGTTTGGTCCGCGCGTCGCGAGTGTCTGGAACCATTTGCGCACGACTACCCGCAACCTGGTTGAGCGGGCCTGGAAATCCTCGGCCGGTGGTTCAGTCATGCAGCTGCCGCAGTCGACGCCATACGACCCGCGCGCTGATCACGAATTGAGTCAACTCCTGGCCGCCCTGGATGAACATACAATCGAACTGGGCTCACCGGCCAGCGATGCGTCGCGCGAGGCGCTGCGGTTGGCGGACACCTGTGCCAGCGTGTTGAGCCAGCAAACTCAATCAGCCGAAGTATTCGCGCAGCTGATCAAGCGTGCTCACCAGCGCAACGACTATGCGCGCGTGGATGCCCTGGCCGGAATCATGTCCCGGCGGCTGGCGCCGAGCGAAGTCTGTGAGCTGGCGCGTTCAAACAACGTAGTAGTGCGCGCGCTGGCGCAGGAAGCGTTAACACAGATGCCGGCTTCGCGACTGTTGGCTTTGCTGCGCGACCCGGTCGATGCTCTGGTTGCCCGCCATGCTTTGGAACGGCAAGCCACCGAGTATGCTTCCGAGGAAGCATACCGGGCCTTGCGCGAGTTTGAAGATTTCAGTACTGAAGACTTTTGAAGTGTCGTGGTGGGATTAACTACCCGGCTCCAACTTTCAAATCATCCCTGACAATTTGCGTTCAGAGTTCAACCTTCAGGTTGTTTTGTGCAGTTGCAAGCTGAAGCTTGAACTCTGAACCGGTGACTTACTCTGCGGGGCCGGAGCACCCTGGTCCGTGCAGCGCGGGAATCTTTTGACTGATCACCGGATAGTTCGGCGCCTCGTCGATATTGATCTGCGTCCAGTGCGCATACTGTTCAGGCACTGCGTTGTCGGCGAAGATTGCTTCCACCGGACATTCCGGCACGCAGGCATCACAGTCGATGCAAGTGTCGGCGTTGATATAAAGGCGGTCGGGCAATTCATGAAAAGCTTCGACCGGGCAAACCGCAGCACAGTCGGTATACTTACAGTCAACGCACATTTCTACAACAACGTAGGTCATTCGCGAATGACTCCTTTCACTAAAGACAAGTGTTTATTATTTCACGAGCGGAAAGTCAACAAAAAAAGTTTGCGGCGCGATCGGGTTCAACGATAAAAAAACAAAAAGAATCATCACAAAGTCGCTAACAGTTTTCGTTCTGTTCGTTCTGGAAGTTCGACTAATTCAAAACCCTTCTTGATATATAAATAGTCTTCGCCGGATTCGTCGACGATGCGAATATAATCCTTCGGGTCGTTGGCTTCTGCGGGAAGCACCTGATAAATCTTGCGCAGCTCCAACGACGCTTCGTAACCTTCATTGTCCAGGCAAATTGCAAATGTCATAACGATGGTCTCAATCCAACAGCCGCTTGATCTTTGTTTCCTTCTTTCCGATTCCGTGCGCTTCGTACCAATGTAACTCAGCTAGCCGAATTTCCCCGTTAAGCAATTCAACGCGCGCTGTACCTTTAACTTTTCGCCAGCGCGTCCGCCGTAAAGACGTCTAAGTCGCTTAAGGTCCCTGATGCTTCGCGAGACCGCAATGTTGTCAATGACGCGGATTGGCGAAAGGATCTGACGAAATTGGATCATAGCATAACGAAATATATCATGGCGTCAAAGAGCGAATTCTTGCTGACGTGTAGAAGACACCTCATCGCTTCGGCACGTACGTGAACCAGAAATAGATCGCCTGGCCGACGCCGATCCAGAAACCAATCACAGCTCCAAACAGTTCGATCGTTTTTAAGTGATGCTGGGCAACTGACAATACTAAAGCCTCCAGCTTTTCCAGCGGATACTCGGAAACTTTTTTGCGCACCACGCTGCCGACATCAAACTCGGCGATCAGCGCGGGCAGACGCTCACGCGCGGCGGCGGTGATCTTTTCAGTAAGTGCGGCACTCGCTTTTTCAATTGCGCCGGCGGGCATGTGATCGGCCAGCCGTCCGATTGGCGCCACCATGAATCTTTCGATCTGCGTGCTCAGGATCGCATTGATGGTGCGGGCCGTGTCGTCGCGCGTCAGCACCTTCAGCAGGCTTTTTGTCAGAAATGCCTTTAAGCGCGGCGTCGATTCAGGGTTCACTGTGGCGAGGAGTTCGCTCAATGTTTGCGGCCGCAGGCGCTCGATCGCATTGGCGAAATAAGTCACGACTGAGTGCGCCAGTTCGGGACTGCGCACAATGGCGACCAGACGTTTCGCGGCCTCGGCCTTAATGGTGGCGAACTTCTCGGGCGGCAACTGGCCGATCATTTCGTTCAAAGGGCGCTGCATCAGATCGTCGATCGTGGAATTCAGGAAGCCGGTCGCTTCCTGCACAAAGTCGGCCCCGCGCAGATACTCGTCGATTCGTCGCGGCAGAGTGCTGTGGACCAGGTCATCGACTTCCTGGTAGATGCGCTCGCGCGAAATGAAAATCTTTTTCACGAACGAAAGTTGTTCGTAGTACTCGTCCACTTCGCGTTTGATCAAGGCGCCGATCTGTTGCCGGGTGCCGGGGCTTGAGGCGAGGTCCGCCAGGTGTTGTGCGATCGGTCCGACCTGCTCGTCCACCCGTTCTTTGATGAGCGTGACGGTCTCGGGCGTAAACATCTCTGACAGAGACGCGTTGGTGTGGGCCAGGTCGTCGATGCGTTCGCTGACAAACGCACGCACCTTGGTTTCGAATACTTCTTCAGTAACCAAACCGGTAAAGCGTTCTTCGGCAAAGTGCAGGATTAGATCAAAGGTCTCTGGGCTGACTGTCTCGCCGAGTTGTTTTTCCAGTAGCTTATCCACCTGGCGATCGACGAACTGCTCGATCGCTTCGGCGGTCTGCCGGCTTTTCAAAACGGAGGCGATGTGTTCCGCAAGCTTATATTGCAGCGCAGCGATCGTGTCGAGCACCGGGGCGCGCGCGCCGGTCGGCAAAGCCTCAACCAAAGAAGGATATACGGTCGAGAGCAATTCATTGGTGTAAGAGTTAACAAAGCCTTCGACTTTGGCGCTGAAGAATCCGGTTTCAAAGAGCGCTTCGAAAACAGTTTCCTGCGAGACCAGTTCGTTGCCGACGGCGTTGCCGATTGACTGCGCCAGTTTGGCGCGGTGGCGCGGAATCATTCCCTGCGGCCAGATGGTGATGCCGAAAAATTTCACCGGATTGTAAGGATGAAATAGCATCCAGATCGCCAGCCACGCCGCGCCGAAACCGTGCAAGGTGGCAATGACGATGATCGCTACGCTGATTAGAATTTTGAAAGTAGTTGGATCGATGTAACCACTCCTTCCTCGGGGGACGCGCGCGAATCACGTTCGCCCGGCGAGTTCGTCTAAGGCCGAGAATAGCTCGTTGATAAGAGTTCGAGAGACCCTGCCGAGTCGTTCGCGCAGGTACCGTTGGTCAATGGTGGTTAGCTGAAAGACGAGAGCAACAGAAGCTCGGCGTAAACCGTTTTCGGAGTGGGGCTCAACGAGCAAGGTCGCTGGAAAGCGTAAGGCGTCGAGTTGAGAGGTTAGGGGAACAACTAGAACTGTCGGAACGCGTGTTGATACTTTCTGGCTTTGCAAGATGATAGCGGGGCGACGACCCTTTTGAGCATGGCCCCCAGTCGAAACCAACTCCACCCAAAACACGTCACCGACTGTCACTGTTCGTCGCTTTCGTAAGGAAACAACTCGAAGCTTTCAGCACCTAGTGTCTGCCACTCTGCAATCTCCGCGTTCAAAGCTGAACTCATCGGCTCCTTCGTGAGTGGTATTAGAAGGATACCGCTGCGCGTCTCAACTATTCGGAGCGGAGTATCGTCGTTAAGTCGATATCGACCGACCACATCTTTTGGAAGAGTGATTTTACCGTCTTCAATTGTGAGATTCTGCGACATAGTCAAATTCTAACACGGTCTCGTTGCCTGCCGTCCAGAAGGTATGCGGTTGCCGGCCTTAAACCGCTCTTCAGCGACTATTGGATCGATGGTGTTACTCCTGACCAGCCTGCGCTGGCAGGCGCCAGAATAGAGCCCCTGGCGAGGCGCAGCCGAGCCTTGGGACAGCGCGTAGAACACAACAGAGCCTGCGAAGCTGGCGATAGAATCATTCCCCCCATAAATGAGTTTCATCGAGGCTGACAGGGTGCGCTTGCATGACATGCGTTGATCTCTACCGCCTGCTGCGCAGGCTTGTTGTCTCGTCTAATCAAACAACCCCTGGGGGATCGACGCTACTTGTCATCCGCACTGCTCGCCCACCAAAGTTCCGTCGCGGGCAACCGACTGAAATTCGTCTCGAACGCTGCCGTGCCCGGCGCGGCCTCGTACACAACCTCGCCGCCAATCACCGTCATCAAACAATGCGTCTTTAGAATCTCCATTTCCGGAATCTTCATGATATCAGCCGACAGCACCGTCAGGTCAGCCAGCTTGCCAACTTCAATTGTGCCGCGCAGCTTTTCTTCAAACGCCGCATACGCAGGCCAAATCGTCAGCATCTTCAAAGCCTGATCGCGTGACAGGGCTTCTTCGGGATGCCAGCCTTCGCCTGACCAACCCTTGATGTCCTTGCGCGCGACGGCCGCGTAGAACTCGATCATCGGCTCGCCGCGTTCCACCGGCGCGTCCGAACCCCCGGCAACGATTACGCCCGACTTAACAAAACTGTTCCACGCATAGGCGCCTTCCAGACGCTTGATGCCCAGGCGCGCCGGCGCGAAATGCAAATCACCGATCGCATGCGACGCCTGCATGGATGGAATGATCCCAAGTTTTTTGAAGCGAGGAATGTCGAGCGGGTTCACGATCTGTGAATGCTCAATGCGCCAACGCGGATCCGCGATTTTTCGCTGAGAGGCCGGCACAGCTTTGAGGGCCTTCTCGTATTCATCGAGAACAAAACGATTACCACGATCGCCGATGGCATGCGTCTCTGCCTGAATGCCTTTTCTCAAAGCCTCTTCCAGCACGGGCAGAAAATCTTCTTCCTTAATGGTCATGAAACCGGAAGTATCAGGAGCGTCCGAGTAAGGTTCGAGCAGGGCCGCACTGCGCGAACCGAGCGAGCCATCAGCATAGAACTTGAGCGCGCGCACGGTCAGACGATTGCCGTAGGCGCCGATGATTGGTCCCTCAGCTAAAAGCCTTTGAGCTTCTATGCCTGGCGCCGACAGGACTTTGTAAATTCTTAACTTGATTTTTCCGTTGCTGTAGAGCTTTCGGTAGATATCGACGTCCTGGTAACTTCCGCCGGGATTCTGGATCTGCGTCCAGCCGAGAGCAATGTCTCTCTGCACTGCCAGCACGACTGCGCGTTCTGCATCGGCAGGCGATGTCGGCGGAACGTGGCGCTCAACAAGTCCCTGCGCCGCATCGAGTAACATGCCGTTCGGCTCGCCATTTTTGGCTTTCGAGATTTCGCCGCCAAAAGGAGCGGGCGTGTCTTTGGTTATTCCCGCGATTTTCAATGCGGCGCTGTTTGTGACTGTGCCGTGACCGTCCGCGCGTTGCAGGACCACCGGATTATTCGGCGAGACTTTATCGAGATCCCAGCGCGTGGGAAACACCGGCGGCGTCCAGAACGTTTCAATCCAACCGCGACCGGTCACCCACTCGCCGGGCTTTGCCTGGTCCACCCGGGTCTTCACTTTAGCGAGGAAGTCCTGGAGGTTGGTGATGCCTTCCAGGTTCAGAGTCATCTCGCGAAAGCCGACGCCCTCCAGATGATGATGTGCGTCGGTCATTCCGGGCAAAACGGTTGCGCCGCGCAGGTCGACGACTTTTGTTTTCGGACCCTGATACGATTTGACTCCGGCGCCGCTCCCGACAAAAACGATCCGATCGCCCTTTACGGCTACGGCTTCCACATGAGGTTGCTGATCATTCGCCGTATAGATATTGCCGTTGATGAAGATAAGGTCGGCTGGTTCGATTGGTTCGATCCTGCTGCCGGCAGGACTGAAACCAACAAGCAAAATGGTAAGCAGGATAGAAAGGATTTTCATCTGGTCCTCTTTCGCACTCAACCGCTGACTTAAAAAGAAACGAGCTGATTTATATCATAAGGAGTGGTCCTGTTTAGAGGCGGGCGTTGCCGCGGGGGCAAGCCATGATAGCCAAACCACACAAACTCATCCGTCCTGCCATTCCTTCGTGAAGAGAAATCCCTATAATCGAGTCAGTAAATCGCATCTCAATCGACAAAGGGCCAAACTATGAATGTCGAATCCTTGAATCTCAGTACTACGCGCGGCGAAACGACCGCCTACGTGGCGCGTCCCCAAACAAAGGAAGTAGTCCCCACCGTCATTCTGATTCAGGAATATTGGGGCATCGATGATCACATTCGCGACCTCGCTGGACGGTATGCCAACGAAGGGTATCTGTGCGTCGCGCCGGATCTTTACCGCGGTCGAGTGGCCAGGGACGCCAAAGAAGCATCCGCTTTGATGCAAGCGCTCGCCATCGACGACGGCATGGAGATGATTCAAAGTGCAATGGACACCGCCACGGAAACTTACAAGGTCGAACGATTTGCAATTACGGGTTACTGCATGGGAGGAACATTCGCTTTAAGAGCTGCCTGCGAGATCCCGGAATTCAAAGCGGCCGCTCCGTTCTATGGAGACATTCCCGAAGAAGATGTTTTGGCCAAACTGAAGGCGCCCACGCTTTTCATAGCCGCCAAACAAGACGCCTGGATCAATGAAGCAAAGGTCAGCCGGTTGCAGGAGATCGCGGCGAAATACAACTTGCCTATCGAAGTGGTGAGCTATGACGCAGACCACGCGTTCTTCAACGACACACGGCCGCAGGTCTATAACGCCGAAGCTGCCGCCGACGCCTGGCGTCGCGTGCTGGAACACTTCCGCACACACCTGGGATAGTTTAGAAGCGGGCTACTGCCCGCTTGGTCGGGCGGTAGCCCGACCCTAAACAGAGAGGGAAGATGATGGCAATCCAATCCTGTCCAAAATGCGGCACGAAGAATCGAGTTGATGAGCGCGCGGCCACCACCAATCAGGCCGTGTGCGGCAAGTGCGGAGAGAAGCTCCCTGAGGTCACAGCTACAGCCGGCGTTAACGGCAAGCCGCAGGTCGTGACTGATGCGACTTTCGCGAGCGATGTTGTCGGCGCCTCGGCCTCAGCGCCTGTGCTGGTGGATTGCTGGGCGCCCTGGTGCGGCCCATGCCGGATGATTGCGCCCATGCTCGATGAACTGGCCGCCGAGTCAGACGGCCGCTACAAGATTGCCAAACTCAACGTGGACGAGAATCCGCAGACCTCTGCCCAGTTCCAAATTCGCAGCATTCCCACTCTACTAATTTTCAAGAACGGAAAAATGGTTGACCAAATCGTCGGCGCCGTTCCGAAGCAGGCAATTGCCGCGCGACTCAATGCGCAGCTTTGAAGCCAGGGAACGATCCCTAGGAGTAGGGTTGGGAGAGGAACAAGTACGTCTCGGTTCCATGCTTCGGCTCATTGTTTCTTGGCTTTCGCATTTCCGTCGGTTCGGGCAGCTCCTATCAACAAGCTGCTGGCCTTCACCGCCTCACCCTCAAAGTCACGTTTATCTCCTTCACGTTTCTTAATCCAGCGATCCAAAACCTCTTGTGCGTGCTGGTCTGTGGTTTTCGTTTTGCGATACTTGTATTGTTCGATGGTCTGAGTCGTAACGCGAATGGCCTCGTTTAGATGGGCGAGTGCGTCGTCGATATCCTTGCGCTCGGAGTTCCGATCAATCAACACCTCGGCAAGGCCCACTTGAGCTAAGGCCAAACCCGGTTCCAGTTGGAGGGCCTTTGTGTACTCCTCTATGGCGGCATCGGCTCTTCCCAGGTAATCCAGTGTTCTAGCCTTGTTAAAATGGATCACCGCTAGATTGGGGTTGAGCGCTTCCGCTATTCGGTACTTATCCAGTGCCTCGGAGAGCTTCCTGAATGCTCCTACTTCGTCAGTGGGCCGGATTTTTCGGGCCCACGAATCCAATGAGACTCCCCATAAGGCGTATAAGATTTCGTTTTCCGTTCCGATCTTCTCGGCCTGACTAAGAAGGTTACTGGCAGTCTCGAAGTCTCCTTCGAAATACTTGAGCAGAGCAATATTTATTAAAGGTGTTACGTACGTCGGATCCAGTTTCTGGGCCTCAGTGAATTTCTGGGCCGCTAACTCATTCCACCGTTGGTCAGGAAATTGCCATTGCACGGCCGAATAGCCCCAATAGTTGTGCACATTGGGAAAACTGGGGTCCAGCTCCTGGGCCCTCTGATAAGTTTGGAAGGCAAGCGACGGCTGGTCCCTGTGCGCATACACTATCCCGAGCAAAGCGGTGATCTCCGCGCTGCCCGGATTCTCTTCCAACAAACGCATACAGTCTGCTTCTGCTTTGGCTAATTTTTCCAAGTCCAGGAGCCGGTCAAGTGGATCGGACTGCTTTGCGATTTGGTGGATCGTGGCCTTAAGTTGTTCTGTTTGGGCCTGGATGTTTTTAGGATCGGTTAACCGCACCTTTGCTAGCTCATCGGCGGCGGCGGCAAACTCGTCATGACGCATTAGCGCTTTTGCTTTAGCAAGATAGAGACCCGCGATTCTTTGCTGATTAGATCGTGAAGGGAAAACAAAATAAGCTGCCGCGGCAATCACCAGTAGAAAGATCCCGATATAGAGTGTCGCGGCAGGTAGTTCAGCGCGCTTTGGCGGACCCTCAAGCCGGCGCAGGGCGGCTTCCTCGTTGATCTCTTTCGGTCGTGTTTGAGTCTTAGACATTACTTTCTAACTCCTCGCAGGAACGAAAGAGAGAAGCAACTTCAGAAATTCCGGTCCTAAGCTGCTTACCAATGCTGCTAAAGCAAGTATCAAGAGTGGTTGAAGGAAATTGCTTATATGGGGCAGCCTTGTTCCCAGCGGAAAGAGAATTACTATGAAGCAAAAAATAAGTCCAAACACAAATGACTCCAGGAATACTCGGCCCCGTTTGGGAGAGTCACTTATAAGACTTCTAACCAGTGACCCTACAACAGAACCCACCAGACCACTTAAAAAAATCCACAAAGGAAAGAGAATTTGTCTCTCGCTTTTTCCGCCCAGGGGTCGGTTCTCATAGTGAGCGAGTGCAACTACTCTGTCTCGTCCGGTTTTGGTGCCCACGTAATGGACTAGTTTTGAAAAGTCCTGGTTGGTGAGTTGAACAACCTCTTCAGCGACAGAGCCATTTCCGTTCTCTGATGCGAGTTGCACGGATATCGCGCTGGCGGGACGCAGCTTTGTCTTTGGATCCTTATGGTTGTACAGGAACACCTCGAAGAGTGTTGCAATGTTCACCTGGGACTTTCCTTCTACTGGTTCGAGTCCAATCCGATCAATTGGCTCGAGGAACTGAATCGGGGCGGGTTCAGCATTTTGGATAGCGAGGCCTTCATATGCCCGGTCAGGAATGCAGGTCACTTGTACTATGCCGGTTTGAGTTGACGTTAGGGTGGTTGGCTCAGAGTGATCTTCACCCCGCGGTATCCGGATGATAGCAGGAGCGAAGGAGGCGTTGCGCGGTTCGAGGACGAACGAGATTGCTTGCTGTGGTCTGTAAATCCATCTTTGATTGTCCTTCACTTCTTGCAGCGAAATGATAATCGTTACTACGCTTTCGCCGGACCAAAAAGGTGGTGACGAGACAACAGAGATTTTCGGTACGATAGTGCTTCGGCCGCTTGCAGACCTTTCTTTTGCGACTGGCTCAACCGCCTTGAATTGATCTCCGCGAGAGTTCTGCGGCGAGGGATTCGTTTGCGGGTTTTGCGGCTGATGAAAAAAACCGGTGCGATTAAGCATCGCGCCGCCGTCCTTCGCTTGCTTCTTGCAAAAATCATCCGGGTTTCGCGTGGCTTCGTTCTTGAGCGAAGCAGGATTGACGAGTGAAACTTGCGTCGACTCGGCCTCATTCGGGCCGGCAATCTCCGTTGCCTGGGCGTTCCGTTTCAAGGCCGATCCGATTACGACACAAAGTAGAATACAAAACAGAGTGAAAAGGCTCGTCCTGAGCGGACCATGTCGCCACGTACTGATGGTTGGGGCAGATGCCATCATGGAGAACGCTCCGAATCTGAATCGGTTTGCAGCTGTTTTCCTGGGGCTGGACTCGTTGAGTTTGCGCGCGGCAGGCTCTGGGGAATTCAGCCTTCTTTATTGAGTCGGAGAGTATGCTGGACTGTACGAAAAGTCAACCCTATTCAGTGCCCAGATTAAGGTGAGGCCAGTGAGCCAAAGGCGACCATAAAGCGGTATACGCCGACAAGCAAGGACATTTGCGCCGTATCGTCGTCTCGGGGAGAAGTGCGGGTTTGTTATTCAGCGCACGTTGAGCTGAATTACGTACCTGATTACTTTCGGGCACCGATACATGGATGGGCTTTCACCCCGCTCGCTGCGTCAACTGGGCCGGCAAAGGCTTATCAACCTTCGGCCGCACCGCGAGGTTGCCGACTTCCCAAAGGGTCATATAAATCGTGCGCGTTACTTTCTCCATCTTCTCGTAGTCGATCTTCTGCGGCTCGTCGCCGGGGCGGTGATAGTCTTCGTGCACGCCGTCGAAAAAGAAAATGATCGGAATGCCCTTGCGCGCATAGTTGAAATGATCGCTGCGGAAAAAGAAACGATTAGTGTCGTTGGGATCGTCGTATCGGAGATCGTATTGCAGATTCAGATATGATTTGTTTACGGTCTCGCTCAGCTTGCCCAGGTCTGTGCTCATCATCGTCGACCCAATTACATAGATTTGATTCGGGCCCGAAAGGTTAGCGTTGCGCGGATTCGTGTCGCCGTCTTTCTTGCTGCGCCCAATCATGTCGATGTTCAGCTGAGCCACGATGCGATCCAGCGGAATGGTCGGATAGTCAGTGAAATAGCGCGAGCCCCAAAGCCCTTTCTCTTCGCCGCAATGCCAGACAAACAGCACCGAGCGTTTAGGCCGCTGCTTCGCGTGCGCGAGTGCTTCCGCCATACCCAGCAGAGCGGTTGTCCCTGAACCGTCGTCATCCGCGCCATTGCAAATCGGATCGGCCGTGCCCGGCGCACAGATGCCAATGTGATCATAGTGCGCGCCTACGGCCACGTATTCGTTCTTCAGGATCGGGTCGCTGCCTTCCCAAACCGCAACGACATTTTGCGTCGTCGGCTTGTCACTCTTCGCCGTGACGTTGAAAGTGACGCCTTTGGCGGCACCAAATTCAAAGGGCAGAGTCACCGTGACAGACTGGCCGTTCGGCAGCGAAACCGGCATCGGTCCGGTAGCGGAGCCGTAAGCCATCAAAGCAGCGGCGGAGTACTTCTCTGCCTGCAGTAGAGCGGCGGCCATCTTCGGCGAGAGCCAGATCAAGGGCACTGGCGGACCGGCCTGGTTCATGAACTTTTCAACCTGCGGTCTCGGCGTAGGACCGGCGAGGCGTTGGCGCGTCTGATCCCAGCGCAGTAACATTCCATAATCGGGCAGTGCGATGATGCCTTTCGCGCCGTGCTGTTGCGCGTAGGTCGCGGGGTTGCTCCAATCTTCCCCCATCTTCCCGGTCAGGTCCGCGCGTGTAACGCCCGCCGGCAGGCCTTCGCCAAAGACGACGACGATTTTATCTTTCACGTCGATACCCTGGTACGCATCGATGTTCCTGGACTTCACCACCCACCCATGACCGACATAAACCATCGGGCCGGTAATGCTTGCGGCGACGGCATTTGGAATGAAGTCCTCGCCGGCCGTGAATTTCTGTCCGTTGATCTCCGCTGAAGAGCGAGCCATGTCGACCTGGTCGCGCCGCAGTGCGATCTTTTGAAAGTAAGTGCCGTCATCGCCCGCGGGTTTGAAGCCCCAGCGTTCCAGATTCATGGCGATGAACTTTGCCGTCGTATCCAGCCCTCGCGAAGGCGTGTCGCGACCTTCCATCTCGTCCGAAGCTATGAAGTAAAGATAGTTTTTTAGTTGGGCCGTGGTAATTATGTCGAGTCCGCGTGCGTTGGCGGTTGCCGCCGCGCCAGTGGCTGGCGCTTTGCCGGCTTTGCGCTGCGCGAATGTACTCGGCAGCGCGAACGACAGCGCGAGCAGGATTACGAGGGAATAGAGTTTAAGTTTGCGCATTAATGATTCCTTTTTTGAAGGTGGAGTATGCCGGACTGAGTTCAACCGCAAAAGAATAGACGTGAGAAATTGAGAAAAGGTTACGTGGGCCAAGGTACGACAAACTTCAGTTTGTCGATTCGTAGCTCCCACTTAACTTCGACAAACTAAAGCTTGTCGTACAATTCTCGCTAAGCATGCTGTACGGCGCTCACCAGTTTTGTCAGCGTATCCTTCGCGTCACCGTAGAGCATCCCCGTGTTCGGTTTGAAGAAGAGCGGATTCTCAAGTCCCGAAAAGCCTTTGCCCTGGCCGCGCTTGAGCACCACGACTGATTTAGCGTGATCGACTTCCAGGATTGGCATGCCGGCAATCGGGCTGTTGGGATTGTCGCGAGCGTCGGGATTGACCACGTCGTTGGCGCCAATCACCAACACTACGTCGGTCGTTGGAAATTCCGGATTGATCTGTTCGAGTTCATAGAGCGATGAGTAAGGCACATTCGCTTCGGCCAGCAAGACGTTCATATGTCCCGGCATGCGTCCGGCGACCGGGTGTATGCCGTACTTGACTGTGACGCCTCGTTTTTCCAGCGTGTCGCCAAGTTCGCGCACCACGTGCTGGGCCTGGGCCGTAGCCATGCCGTAGCCCGGAACGAATACGACTTGCTGTGCGTACGCGAGCTGAACGGCGACGTCGTCCAGGCTCACTTCGCGCATCTCGCCATGCTCGCCTTCGCCGCCGGCCACAGTTGCGGCACTGCCGAACGCTCCAAACAGCACGTTCGTCATCGAACGATTCATGGCGCGGCACATCAGGACCGAAAGAATGAATCCGGAGAATCCATCCAGAGTGCCTGCAATAATCAGAACGTTATTCGAAAGCACAAAACCCGTCGCCGCTGAAGCCAGCCCTGCATAGGAATTCAGCAGAGACATCACCACCGGCATGTCCGCCGAACCAATCGGCAGCACCAGCAGGATGCCGAACACAAAAGCGAACGTCAGCATCAGGTAGAAAGGGATGACTGCCGTCGGCACGAAGATCAAATAGATGAAGAGCCCGATGGTCGTCGCCAGCAGAAGCATGTTGAAGATGTTCTGCCCGCGATACACCAGAGGCTTCCCGGGAACTATGCCCTGCAACTTGCCGAAAGCGATCAAACTGCCCGTGGTGGTCAAAGCGCCGAGCATGATCTCGAAGCCCATCGCACTCATCGTCAGGTGCCCGAGTTGGACTATGGGTTTGAAGCCGTGGGTGTAGCTATAGTACTCGGCGATTCCGACTAAAGCTGCTGCAAAGGCGCCGAATGCGTGTGACAGTGCGGTCCGTTGCGGCATCGCGGTCATCGGCACCCAGACGCCCATGGCCGCACCCAGTGTTGAGCCCACGAGCAGTCCCACGATGATCCAGGTATAGCTGACAATCTCGAAGTGCATGAGGGCGCCGATGATGGCCATCGTCATGCCGAACTCAGCCAGGTGCATGCCGCGTTTGGCGGTTTCCGGATGGCTCAGACCCTTGAGCCCGAGGACGAAAAGAATCGACGCCAGCAGGTAACTGAATTCGATGAAGTAGATTCGCAGTTGCATCTTGGATCTCAGCCAGCCAGTGAAGCTGGCGGAATATCAGTAGCCCACAGCGCCAGCTGTGGGTACGAGTTGGAAAAGAGATATTGAGCCCGACCTAATAACGCCCTCGCTTTGTGAGATCGCATACGTTTATCCGGCCGCTACGCGGGCTTTGAATACGATGGCCTTGCGTGACCCACAGCTTGCGCTGTGGGCTACTGATATTTCGCCGGCTTTGCCGGCTGGTTGAAAATCGGTCCGAACCATTTCCCAGGCGCAGCTCACTTCTTAGGCGCTTCCTTCCGCTTAAACATGCGCAGCATCCGATCCGTGATCACAAATCCTCCGACCACGTTCGTCGTCGAACACACCACCGCTACAAACCCCAGGATCGTAGCCACCGTGCCGTGGCCTGACCCGGCAATCACGATTGACCCAACCAGCGAGATGCCCGAGATCGCGTTAGTGGCCGACATCAAAGGCGTGTGCAAAAGCGGCGGCACCCGCGAGATGACCTGGTAGCCGAGAAAGGCTGCCAGCGCAAAGACGTACAGCGCTGCGATTAGACTTTCAGATGACATATTCCCGTCCTCGTTTTTGAGAAACTCCGCGCGTCTTAAGATTCTTCCAACACTTCGGCAAGGGATTGGCGCGCCTTTGCTTTGATTGTTTCCCGATCCGTACTCACAACATAAGCACGGTTGCTAAACCTTCAGTGTCTCAGCCCTTACTAAAACGAATCCGAGTGTCGGTTACCACGACGAAATGATCCGCCATCGCATCAGCGTGGAGGCTTATCAATTGATCGAGCACACGGATCTTGTTCGCTGGCCGCTCGTTAGCTAACCGAAGAAAAACGACGCCATGATGCAGGCGTCGTTCGCGAAAGCATTTCTCTCCAAAGCCTCGAACATTAGTGATCAGAATTCGTCCTCCGGTGCACTCATCAACCAGAAGCTTCATCTAGGCATGCTCCGTTTCAAGCGGAACAAACGACGCGTCTTCAAGGGCTTTCGTAGCAAACAGAAAGCATGCCTGGATGTCCTCTTCCCTTAGACCATCGTACTCTTGAGTGATTTCCGCCGCCGTGGCCCCATGAGCTAGCAGGTTGAGAATGTAATCAACTGTCAGTCTCGTACCCATTATGACGGGCTTGCCGACCATTATCTTGGGATCAATAGTAATCCTCGCGAGCAGCTCTTCGTCGTTCATTGGATAATCTCCGTTTCCGCGTTCGCGGTTTGCCTACTTTACCACTGCTTCTATCGCCGCGGCCACGCGTTGATTAACCCACTTACCTTCATGCGTCACGCATGCCGGCCCAACCACTGTGTCTTCCATGTCGACGTGCAGTGCGCCGTCTTTGATCAGCAGGTTAAGAAAGGCCGTGACGTTGCGCGAGTAAAGTTGGCTGGCGTGCACCGGAACCGTTCCGGGAAGATTTGTCGGCGCCAGAATCACGACACCGTTGCGTTCGACTTCCTCATCAGCTTTGCTGAGCGTGACATTGCCCCCGGTGGACCCGGCGAGATCGATGACTATCGATCCGCGCTTCATTCCATTGACTGCGTCTTCATCCATCAACAGAGGCGCCGGTCTGCCCGGCACTTGCGCCGTGGTGATTACCACGTCAGCCGTCTTTGCGTGTTCAGCGATCAAGGCACGGCCGCGGGCCAAAGCTTCTTCGCTTAACTCAACCGCGTATCCGCCTTTGTCTTCTGTCTGCAGTCCGCCCAGATCTACTTCCAAAAACTTCGCGCCGAGCGATCGCACTTGTTCGCCGGCGGCAGCGCGCACGTCATACGCTTCGACAACCGCGCCCAAACGCCGCGCGGTGGCGATTGCCTGCAGGCCCGCCACGCCGGCGCCCAGGACGAGCACGCGCGCTGGCGGTACGGTGCCGGCCGCGGTCATTAGCATTGGGAACATGCGCGGGATTCGATTGGCGCCCAGCAGAACTGCTTTGTATCCGGCGACCGTGGCCATCGAAGACAGAGCGTCCATCGATTGCGCGCGGGTGATGCGCGGAACCAGCTCCATCGCGAACGTCGTCAGTCCGGCTTCCAGGCAGGGTGTCAATTCTTTCGGCTCATCGAGCGGTCGAAGAAACCCGAGCACGACTGCTCCGGCTTTCAGGTCCAGGAAATCTTGTTTAGCGGGTCGGTTAATTGTGACCAGGATGTCTGCTGCTGCAAGCGCGGCTTTGCGATCGTCGACGACAGTTGCGCCCGCCTCGCGATAATCGTCGTCGGTGCGCGCCGCGCCCAGGCCGGCGCCGCTTTCGATCGTGACGGAAGCTTTGGCCGCGACGAGCTTCTGCACTGAGTCAGGCATCAGCGCAACTCGCGCTTCGTCTGCTCCAGTTTCACGCAAAACCGTGATGTTCATTTTGTTTCCCGGGCGAGAACCAAAGAGTAAAGATCAAGAACTGATTTCGAGAAGGCGAAGTATATCATGCATGTGAGGTAAGGGGATGACGAGGCGTACAGGACCGAGTAGAAGTACGCGTGGGGATTTCGGACGTTTTGTAGCTGGGTCAGGCTACTTTCTTGTCAGACTGGGTTCCTGTTAATTGACGTTCAATGTGCTCTAGGTGATCTAATGTATAGGATTCGGAGAAGGCCCTTATGAGATTGGCTGTCGTTTCGACAACGTCCATCCATACTTCATGACTCTCACCTTCATCAATCCAATGTAGTTCTGCACATTTTTGTTGCGCATCCCGAATCGCCCCATGAAGAAAGTAAACATATTCTCGCAGCGCATGCTTGGATCCGTAGACCGCGCATGCGCTCATGATTCGATTACCATTAAAGGTGAGTATATCCTCTGAAAGATCATCAAGATCGTCCTTTACTTCGTGGATCACGCTCAAAAATTGGGTCGCGGAAGAGTCGGGAATCCGAACCCCAGCGCTGAGGGCAACTCTGGCTAAGAAGCCTTTTATTAACCGAACATCGCAGGACTTCAATACATAAAAAACATGAATGGGCATCCGAGCTACGGGATTGCCTGACCGTATAGCCATTTCAACTTCTTGATAAGCCCTAATTGATTTCAGTTCCGGCCGTATGCTGCTGTGCAAAGCGTCAGCAGCCATCTCGATTTGCTTCCAATGTTCCTTTAAAGCTTGCGCGTCAATTGCCCAGTTCTCCTCCCCGTAGTAATCGAGTTCGAATATCGACGCTTGAAGTGTTAAGAGCGCATTCCAATAGTCGTGAGTTTGTTCTCGAGAAAGATTCAGATTGTGAAGCGAATCCAAAATTCCTCGACTCAGAAGCAAATTTTTGGCCTTTACCAACCCACGCGCCTTTAGGGCACCACCAAGTGCGATGTTACCGTGAGTCTTCTGGTAGGCCTCTGAAACTAAATCCGCGATGCATTTAAGTGTCATAGGCTACTCACCCTCCGTACGACTCAGAACATCTTTGGGCATGGCAAGTTCAATTATCGCGCCTTGAGCACCACTAAGTAGAACCGTAAGCACCGTCGCAATAAAGATGACGCCGGAGTTAACCAAAGATGCCTTTGATAGAATTCGAACCGATTCTAATTCTTCTGGAGTAGGACCGAACATCATTAATTGGGCAATCAGAAGAATGATGCCGGTGACCATTAAACCACCTAGGAACCACTTGAGACTAACGAGTCTTATCTCGTGATTTGGCTTGATAGTGAACGTAACACCAGCTTGCCCCAATCGTTCAAACCATTTGTCCACGAGGAGCGACGGCGGAGATATTCGACAGAACGGCTTAGCCAGCGCCTCGAGACGTTCCCTTGTAGCAAATGTGGTTGCGCTACGCTGCTGTAGTAGCAAAGCAGCGAACATGGTCCACCACGCGATCCCTACACCTATGAGAACTTGCCACGATGTATTTAGAAGAGTATCAACACTCATAATCGTGCCGTTCGTTTGTGTGCTTTAGCAGCAAACGCCCAAGGTAGACCAAAGATTAAACCCGCCAGGACGAAGGCCAAAACAGGAGCTGCAGCCGCAACGTCGGGCATATTTATTATCCACGCGCACATTACTAACAGAATTGCTGCAATGCCTGAGGTCACCATGGCTCTAACAGCCCATTTTGCCAAGTTAGGGGCTAGCTCCGGGGACAATAGGGCAGCAGCCAGTGGCCATGCGAATACAACTTGGGCTGAGAAAATCGCCAAAGCCATATCACTCAATTCCCGCGTGAATCTTAAAGCTAATAGAGCCAATCCCGCTGCGAGAAATGCAAAAACGGCCGTGTAAAACTTGCCACTTGCGGCAAGTCGTTCGCTCTCTTTCGATTCGCGAGTCATCGAGAAGGGAATTCCCCAGTAGTCGGCCAGGAGAGATAGACTGGTACAGTTGAGTAGTTCGTCTGCCGTGGAGAGTACGGCTCCGGCAAGACCAGCGATGGACAAGCCGAGAACACCGGCGCCTAAGTGCATCGAATCAAGAGCGACCTCCAACGGTTGACCGCTTGACCCAAGCTTTATCCCGTGGAGCTTAACAAAAACCCCAACGCTTATTGGGACACAATATGCAATGGCAAGTAGTATTCCTGCGGACAGAAGCCAAGATTTCGGCGATTTTCCCTTCTTATCCCAAGCCAACAAGCGCTGCCATGAATCTAAGGTACAGAACTGAAATGGAATGAACAGCACAGCCATACTTGCAACGAAGGCAAATTGATCAAACGTCGCTGGAGCTGTGGTGGTTATTAATCCGCGTTGAAGGTTATCGATGAATGGGAATGGCCAAATCTTTACAAGCAGTATCGCCGCCGAAGCGAAGGTGGCTACATCTAAGAAAACGTCGGCGACCGCGACACCTCTTAGACCTCCCGATATTGTGAAGGCTGAGACAACGAAGGCCAGACTTAGTACAACAGTGATTGAAGTGACAAGAGGTAGCCCAGTCCAACGAACCAACAGAATACCACCGTAAAACTCCAGAGCTACAGTTCCCGTAAAAGCTATTATCGTCCAGATCGCCGACCATTCTTGAAGGCCTTTGGACTTAAAGGTATAGCCGAGGGTTTGATGGAGGGTACGTCCTGCAATAATATGTGGTCGAATCCTCGGATAAGCTGCAACAAAAAGAAATGTCCCCACGATCCAAAAGATAGGCACCACCAAAAGCCACCAACCGCGTTTGTAACTCTCCTGCGAGAGAATCAAAAATATGGAAGTGAAAGTTAGATTCGCGCCGATATATGTTGCACCAAGGGACCCTACTCCGAGCTGTCCTTGTGCCAGAAAGTATCCACGATAAGTACCGGACATATTCGCGCGACTTTTCGCCCATAGCGCTAACAGCCACGCTACGAGCGGCACGAGCAGGAATATCAACCAGTCGAGTGGAGAAAAGGTCATCGGTTAATGGAAGTTTGTAACCGGTTTTGATGAGCAGTTAGTAAAATACGATTGAGTTGCTCCGGTATTGAAAAGAATAGAATTCCGGTAGCTGCGCACAGTAGTATAAATACTTCAACCTTGCAAGCAGAAAATCACGTCACGAGACCTTCAAGCTTCCTTTAGCAAACGTCTTAGACTACCTGGCAATAACTTGGGCAGGTGAGATTACCAGTTCGTTTGGATACTCTCCGGCGCGCACGCCAAACCACTAAACATAGGGAATCGGATTCTTTTGGAAGAAATGCAGCAGCTTGCTCTGTGGAACTATTCGACCACAACCGAACTTGCCGGGCTCATGTTGCGCCCTCTATAATCGCCAAGTCACTTCCGGCGCATTGGTGTAGTTGGTTAACACGCTGCCCTCTCAAGGCAGAGATCACGGGTTCGAGTCCCGTATGCGCTACCAATATATTTCAGATGACTTGTGCCTGTCATCATCATCATCACCTCGCGTAAATTTTTTGAGGCACTAACCTACGGGTAACAAACGACACCGAAAACCCGCGGCGATTGGGACGCGGGATTCATACAGCTCTAATTTTTCAGTCCGACAGACAATGGAGTTCTCATCATGAAACGCAAACTTTTCCTTCCAACCTTTTTCTATACGATCTTGTTTCTGGCCTTCGCTATTGGTGTGGCAGCGCCGAAAGCTGTTGTGTTCGCGCAACAAGCCGGCTCGAAGGACGACTTGACTCCGACCTTCTGGCAGAGAGATCCGGATGCTGACTTTGAGGACGAAGGGCGGATGCATTGTGCACCGACATCCGTCTCGGATGGACTCATTTATCTGGCTAAAGCGTATGGCATGAAGGACCTTGTGCCCGGCACGGGGCACGCAGCCCAGATCAAACTGATTCAGGAACTCGCCGAGGAGTTTGGGACCGATCCCAGCATTGGCGGTACGAACCCGGACAAAATTCTGACCGGCCTGCAAAGCTATGTGACGTCGAAGGGCTACGAGTTCAGCCGTCTGGAGTTGAAGACCTGGCGTGGAGTTAGTGCGGCAAACAAAGAGTTCAAAACCGGCGCCAAGCCTGACATGGCCTGGATGCGCAGCGCAGCGCGCAGCAAAGACACCGTCATGATATTCAACTTTGGCTGGTACCATCAGACGGAAGACAGTTACGAGCGAAAGGGAGGCCACTGGGTTGCCGTGGTGGGCGTGGGCTCAGAGAATGAATTCATCGTTCACAACCCCATCCTGCCGTCGGAAAAGCAGTCAGACAAAAAGACTGTCACGCTCACGCTATTGAATGAGGATTTCATAGTAGCCAAAGAGTCCGGCGAAGCTAACATGAAAGGATACTACGAGGGCGAAGGGCCAGGCCTGCCTCATGGTGATAGGGTGACAGCGATTTTGGATTCGGTGATCGTTTTCAGTCTTAAGAAGTAAGCGCCGGTTCTGGTAAATGAAAAGAGCCTCAATGCCAATGTTCGGTGCGGCGGTTCTCTGCAGATATTAAGGATCGACTTGAAGGGCCCCGGTCAGCGCGCTGAAAGCCCTCCAACCCTGCCTTTTGTTATTCTCCCGAACCAAGAACATAATAACTTCGTTAATCTGCTACAGAAGATGAAAAGAACTCGGGCCCTCCTTATTTTTACCGCGGCATTTGTTCTGCTTTCGATTGCGAGCGGCTGGGCGACGGCACAGACCGCGCAGTCGCCGCTGCCCAAACCCACCGGATATGTCAACGATAACGCGGGCGTCGTCGACAGCGCCACGAAGGATCGACTTGAGACCACCCTCGGCAACCTCGACCGGCAACAGCAGATGCAGTTCACGGTGGTTACAGTCGACACGACCGGGGGCCAGGATATTTTTGATTACTCGATGGCCGTTGCGCGCGGGTGGGGCGTGGGCGCAAAGGACGCGACCAAGCCAAGCTTGCTGCTGCTGGTCGCGATCAAGGATCGCAAGTACTTTACCCAGGTCAGCCGACATCTGGAGGGAGATCTTCCGGATGGGCTGGTCGGACAGATACAACGCGAACAGCTCGTGTCGGCGTTCAAGGCCGGACAATATGGTCAGGGACTGGCTGCTACCATCGATGAATACATTACGACGGTAGCGAAGAAGAATGGCTTTAGTACCGACACGATTTTTCCCGCCGGTGTGGCTCGACCGCCGGTGCGATCGACCGGGGGAAAGAAAAGTTCCTGGGTCTCGCTTATCATCTCGTTCGTTTTCATCGCGGGCATCATTATTTTCTTGCTAAGGATCGGTGGGCGTGGCGGCCGAGGTGGCGGCGGTGGCGGCTGGTTGGGCTGGTTAGTGCTCAGTTCACTGATGAATAGCGGCAGGGGATCGGGGAGCGGCTGGAGCGGCGGCGGCTTTGGCGGCGGCGGATCGAGTGGTGGTGGTTTTGGTGGTTTCGGCGGCGGTGGAGATTTTGGCGGCGGCGGCGCAGGCGGCAGTTGGTGAAGTAACGCAAGCTGCCGGCTAGCGTAGCGGGCCAGGAGATACAGGTTGAGCGCAGACTGGCAGTCTGCGCTACATGAATCGAAGGAGAAACTTATGGGGAAGACAGCTTTAATAGTTTTAGGCGTGATCGTCTTAATCGTCGTTATTTTTGCTGCCGTTGCATTCATCAGCTACAACGGGCTGGTGACTAAGCAGCAGACCGTTAAATCTCAATGGTCATTGGTCGAGAACCAGATGCAGCGGCGGGCGGACCTGATCCCAAACATCGTCGGGACGGTCAAGGGGATCGCCGGTCTCGAGGAGAGAGTGTTCACTAAGATTGCTGAAGCGCGATCGCAGCTGCTCTCGACGATGCAGAATCCGAACAGCACGACCGAAGACAAGATTGCCGCGGACAACAAGCTCAACCAGGCGATGCGCGACGGCGGCTTGCTCGGCACGGGCGGACGATTCCTTTCGATCACCGAGAATTATCCGCAGTTGAAATCCAACGAAAGCTTCATGAAGTTGCAGGACGAGTTGGCGGGCACGGAAAACCGTCTGGCCACGGCGCGTCGTGATTACACTCTGGCCGCTCAGGATTACAACACCACGCGCAGCAAGTTTCCCACGGTCTTGATCGCCGGCCCGATGGGCTTTAAGGATCAGCCCTATTTCCAGGCGGACGAGGGCGCGAAGCAGGCGCCCAAAGTCGACTTCAGTAAGTAGGGCCCAGGTGGCACAGACTTTAGGAACCTCTGATTAAGTCTTCGACGCGTAGCGTCGGGATGAATTTAGCCCGGCGTTTCAACGCCGGGTAAAGGTGCACGAAGTCTTCGCGTCGCATAGCGACGCCTGAACCAAGGTGAATTCAATCGTCGCTACGCGACGAGATCCCGTAACCAACCGATCCCGGCCTTGAAAGGCCGGGCTAAACTCATACCGACGCTACGCGTCGAAAGTACTTGTTCAGAGCATCTAAAGTTTGTCTCTACTTAAAGATCTCGTTCTAACCACGATCCGCTTTAGCAGCGGCAAGGGCGGCTTCGAAAACTCGCGGATAGGTTCCGCAGCGGCAGAAGTTTCCCTTGCAGGCTTCGCGCACTTCATCCAGCGTCGGATTGGAATTCTTCTTTAGATAAGCTGAAATCGTCGTTACAAATCCCGGTGTGCAAAAGCCGCACATCGTCGCGTCGTGCTCGACGAACGCCTGCTGCACCGAGTTCATCTGCTCGGGTGTGCCGAGGCCTTCGACTGTCGTCAGTTTCCGGTTGACCGCATCGACCGCGAGCACTAGACACGAGTACACGGGTTTGCCGTCCATCAACACTGTGCAAGCGCCGCAGGTTCCGACGTCGCAGACCAGCTTTGGTCCGGTGATGCCGGGTTCGATGTGATTGCGCAGAGTGTTGAGCAGCGTCGTGCGCGGCTCGACCGTCGCGGGCTTTTTCTGACCGTTGACGTCAAGCGTGATTTTGACGGTGCCGCTAACGGGAGCGCCCGGATCGACGACGGCCGCTTTAGCCGCGCCCGCGTCGTGCGTCAGAAAGTTGTCTACAAGGGCGGCGCCCGCGCCGGCGACACCAACGCCTTTGAGAAACTTTCTGCGGCTGGGATCGTGGGTGGAGCTCTTTTTGTTTTGCTCGTGATCGTCTGACATCGTTGTCCTCCACTGTAACGCGAGCTGCCCGCTCGCGAGCGCAAGTCATTCGCCTACTAACTCGAACCGTCAAAAGGTGATGCCTCATGTTAATTGCAAAGCAATCCTGCTCGCAAGGGGATACCTTTTCTCTGGCGGTTTCGGTTCGAGCTGAAACAACAAACGCTGAAAGCGTTGCGCGATCGTGCCGCAAGTTTGCCAGCACTTTCAGCGTTAGCAGGCTGCTGAAACTGTTTGGGCCTCGGTAAGCGGGGGTAGAACGATCCACGAAATCACACCAAACTCAGCGAGCAGGGCCATTTTCGTTTCGTGTATTTCGTCGATCGTTTTACCGGCAGAGCGCTAACGCTCAAAAATAAGGAACCAGCCGTTGGCCGTTCGTCACTGCTATTGCCGCGATTTGAGCGCTGCGGTGAGGGCCTGTTCGGCTAATGGACCCATCACGTCATAACCCTTCTGGTTCGGGTGCAAGCCGTCGTCGCTCAACTCGTCTTTCAGGAAGCCTTTGTCATCGGCCATCGCGGAAAAATAGTCGAGATAGATGCCGCCGTGTGTGGCCGCGTATTTTTTCATCCAGGCATTGAGCGCGGTAATCTGCTCCGGCGGGCGTCGTTTCGTTTGAATGATCTGTCGCCCGTCCCTGGTCTTTTCGTAATCGCTGACCGGCAGCACGGACGCGAACACCACTCGAATACCATTCGAGTGAGCCAAGTCAAACATCGAAGTCAGATTGTCTTCGATGGCTTGCAGAGTTGTCGGACCGGTGTTGCCGGCGAGATCATTAGTGCCGGCGAGTATTACGACGACCTTCGGTTTGAGCGCGATCACATCAGCGCGGAAGCGTATCAGCATCTGCGGCGTTGTCTGTCCGCTGATGCCGCGATCAATATACGGCTTGCCCGGGAAGAATCCGCCGTACCTGGGGTCGTCCCACAGGTCAGTGATCGAATCACCCATAAAGACGACTCGGTTCTCGTCTTTGGCTGGAGTGCTGGTGGTTGAATTGGCGTCGCGATAACGGGCCAGCTCCGGCCAGTCCCTTAAAGTGGTTTCAGCTCTGGTGGCTCGTGTCGTTATCTCGGCGCAAGGATCGACGGGACCCGGTGTTGGCGCGGCGGTTTGGGCAGACGCGATTGCCGCCGAGCCAACAACCAGGCAAAGGATCGCAAGGAAACGATTCATCAGGGACCTCCAGTTAGTTTGCAATGAAGTCAGTACCACCTGCGTCAGCGGGTGGGGGGCCAGCACGCGCGCCAGACTTGAGTCTTGGATCCACCTGCTCACGCAGGTGGTACTGACAGCGAAGTTACAGAACCGCGAGCGGTAGCGAGCGGGATAAGGAATCACGCCAGGCCATTCTCCTGCGGTTAGGCGAAATAAAAACCCTGCTTGAAAAGTAGCGTTTTGATCCCGCTCGCTACCGCTCGCGGTTCTGTACCGTGCTACCGTTCGTTCTGACTTCCCGACAGTGATTTTTGTGCAAGCTAGAGTTGAACTCTAAACTTAATCTGTTGCGATCACCGGGTTTCGCAACGTGCCAAGGCCTTCGATCTCTACTTCAAAAACGTCGCCCGCTTTTAGTAACACTGGCGGTTTCCGAAAGACGCCCACGCCCTCGGGCGTGCCTGTGGCAATCACGTCGCCCGGCTCGAGCGTCATGCCTTGCGACAGATACGAGACGAGATAGGCGACCTGAAAAATCATCTTGCTGGTGTTGGATGTCTGCATTACCTGGCCATTCAAACGCCCCTCAATCCGGAGCGCCTGGACATCCGCTATCTCGTCGCGCGTTGTGATAAACGGTCCCAGCGGCGCAAAAGTATCCAGGCCTTTTCCGCGCGTCCATTGCCCATCGCCGTACTGCAGATCGCGCGCAGTGACGTCGTTGATTAAGGTGTAGCCGAAGACATGAGCGAGCGCTTCAGCCTCGCTGATTCGTTTGGCTCGGCGACCTATTACCACTCCCAGCTCGGCTTCGTAATCGACTTTCTCGCTGATGCCGGGTAGAACGATTGGCGACTCATGTGCGTTCAGCGCATTCGGAAGTTTGTTGAAGAGGAGCGGCGCTTCGGGCGGTGCCGCGCCGCCTTCGATCGCATGGTCGTAATAGTTACGTCCGATAGCCAGAATCTTACCAGGATAGGTCGCCGGGAGAAATTGGATTTGATCCAGAGAATAACCCACAGCAGCAACGCCGTGATCGCCGCGAGATTTGGGATCACCCAGGAGCAGTCCGATGTCATTGAGCGCCGGTTCGCCGCCCCTGATCACAGCCAGGGTATTATCTATGTCGAGCAGCCAAGTCGCCGGTGTTCCTCCCGCTGCTTTAAGTGATCGAGCCAGCTCGGCAACGTCGCAGACGATGTCACCAAGCGCTAAACCAAGCCGCTGCTGTTTGGAAGTCTTTGTCTTGAACTGCGCTAATTTCATCTGCTGCTGAACTCCCTTGATTGTCGATTATCGGCGGCATTGTCTCTGATGATGCGTGAACTGGCAAATTCAAAGTATGAGGTCAGCCGATGCTTTAACGGAGTGCGGACATCCTGTCCGCCAGCGTCCGCAGCACGCTCAACTTCACAAAGGACCATTTCACGAGGCTGTTCGCGCTTCGCGCTCAGGCGGACAGGATGTCCGCGCTCCATTACCGCTCCCAGTACTGACCTCAATAACAACTGGGCGCTGGAGACCTTTGATGATGTGCTAAATTGGGCGGAAGCTTTTCAGACCGGGACAATTGAATGAAAAAACTTGGATGGGGACTAATCGGATGTGGTGACATCGCGCAAAGGCGCGTCGCGCCCGCTCTTCGTGATTTGCCGTCGTGTGAGTTAATCGCCGTCAACCGGGCGCAGTCAGAGTTAGCTCCGGCCTTCGCCAAAGAGTTCGGCGCCAGGAGATGGTATCTGGACTGGAAGAAACTTCTGCTCGATGAAGACATCGACGCCGTTTACATCGCGACACCTGTGCACTTGCATGCTGAACAAGCTGTCGCGGCGGCTGAAGCAGGAAAGCACGTGCTCTGCGAAAAGCCGATGGCCATGAATGTGTGCGAGTGCGATCGAATGATTGATGCTTGTCGTGCACACAAGGTGAAACTTGGGGTTGCCTACTACCGGCACTTTTATCCCGTAGTCGAACGCATCAAGGCGATTCTCAAATCGGGAGAAATCGGTACGCCCGTGCTGGCCCAGGTCAACGCGTTCGAGCGGTTCGATCCCGCCGCCGATCATCCTCGCTCGTGGTTGCTGAAGAAAGACATCGCCGGCGGTGGACCGATGTTCGACTTTGGTTGTCATCGGATTGAAGTATTGACCAACATCTTCGGACCAATTACTGAGGTCAAAGCAATGATCGCTAACGCTGTGTTCGATCGCGAGGTCGAAGATACGGCGTCGGCGCTGTTTCGCTTTGAGCAAGGAGCCAGCGCGGTCCTTTCGGTTTCGCATGCCGCGGCTGAGCCGAAAGATTCGCTGCGCATATTCGGCTCGGTAGGCTCGATACGCGTTTCAATTCTCAACCAGGGGAAGATGCGTGTGACCGGCAGATTAGGCGAGCGGTATGAAGTGCACGCTCCACACGCAAATCTGCATGAGCCGTTGATCGAAGATTTTGTTAAGGCGGTTTTGACTGATCGCGAACCTGGGGTCAGCGGGCAAACAGGTAGGGCTGTGGCGCGGATCGAAGAAGCGATCTACGCGCAATAAAACTTTGAAAAAGAAACCGAGTTACTAGCGAGACTACGCCTCAGACCAAAGAGGCAGACAATGGTGCGGTTTTTCTCAACCGCGAAGCGGTTGCGACCTACAGCCCAGGGTTGCCGCTTCGGCTACCCTGGGAAGCGTGAAAGAATATTTTCAACCGCAACGCGGTTGCGTCAATTGCATCGCAGGGAAAGAAAGCGGGAGGCGCAACCGCGTTGCGGTTGCAGAATCAATCGTTTTCTTTTTCCCCAGGGTAGCCGAAGCGGCAACCCTGGGCTGGAGGCCGTAACCGCTTCGCGGTTGCGCGCCAGAGCCAGATGGATCCTTCCGAAGACTTGGCTCATCTGGATCAAGGCTGACCCTAAAAGTAGTCTCGTTCGGGGAGCGCGGACGGCCCGTCCGCATTGAGCGCGAAGCGCGAAAACTGCTGAGCTCATCCGGCGAAAGTAAGCGGACGGGACGTCCGCGCTCCCAGCAGGACGGTGCATCTCTTCATTAACGGTTACGGAGGCGTTGGCGGCCCTCCCTAATGGTCGGGCTTCTGACAGCGGCTAGCCGAGGAGTTCGTAGATTTCCGGTTCCGAACGGGTGGCGGCGACTTCGGCCGTTGCTTCTGGAGCCAGCTCTTCGGAGGCGAGATTGCTGATTTCCTTGAGCCGCGCCTTTAACCTTTGGTTTTCCATTCCCAGAGTGTGCTTTGATTTCATGACTTCGAAATGTTCGAGCGCGCGGCTGACCGTGTTGCGCAAATCATTATTGTTCCAGGGCTTGGTGAGGTAGCGATAGACCAGCCCGGAGTTGAGCGCTTCAATCAACGCGCCCACGTCCGTGTAGCCAGTCAACAGAAGCTTAACCATTTGCGGACGGATAGCCACGGTCTTGAGCATCAGCTCGATGCCCGTCATCCCCGGCATGCGTTGATCTGAAATTAGTAAAGCCACATCGTGTTTTTCGAGCAGCGCCAGCGCTTCCTGGCCGGACGCCGCCGTCACCACCTGATAATCGGGCCGGAATAATCGCTCGAGCGTCCTGAGATTTGCTGGCTCGTCGTCGACGATCATGATTTTATAGGGCATGTTTTATCTCCTCGTTAAATCTTCAGTTTGATACGTCCAAATCCAGCACCGCATCGATAGGTAAAGAAACGGTGAACGTCGTTCCCAGGCCGAGGGCGCTGTCAACTTCGATCTTACCTTTGTGTCGCTCGATGATTCCGTGCGAGATCGAAAGACCCAGACCAGTACCTTCGCCGATGGGCTTTGTGGTAAAGAAAGGATCGAATATCTTTTTCTGCTGCTCGGCTGAAATCCCCGGGCCAGAGTCTGTGATTGAAACCGTCACCGTTTGTTCTTCACAGCGCGTCACGATTCGCACTTCGCCCGACTCAGGGCCGATGGCCTGGGCGGCGTTGGCCAGCAAATTCATCCAGACTTGATTCAGTTGCGCGGCCAGACAGTTGACCTGGGGAATCTCGGCATAATCGCGAACGAGAGTAATGCGTCCCGACCGGTAATATTGGGAGAGCAAACGCAAGGTCGATTCAATTCCTTCAATCAGATCCACCCTCTTGACCGCAGCTTCATCGAGACTGGAAAACAGCCGCAGGTTCTGGACCACGTCACGAATCCGCTCGGCGCCAATATGACAATCCGATAGGACCGACCCGAGGTCGGCCACGATGTTGTCGTAATTATTTTCTTTCTTGATCTCGCTTATGCGCGCCACGTCCTGGGGCGAAAGCGTCAACTTGTCATACTCGGACAGGCAGCTCTCAAGCCGCTCGACGTACTCCTTGAGCAGATCGATGTTGCTGTAGATAAAGCCGGCCGGGTTGTTTAGTTCGTGAGCGACGCCGGCGGCCATCTGACCGAGCGAAGCCATCTTTTCCGCTTGCAAAACCTGCGCTTGCAACCGTTCCATTTCGGTCTTTTGCCGAGCCAGTTTGGCGTTACGAAGCTCGAGGTCCTGCTTATACCTGCGCGCATTGCGCAGCAACATTCGCCGTTCTGAAGCTCGCTCTACCGAGGTGTTCAGAACCTCTAAATCGCAGGGTTTGACCAGGTAGTCGGACGCGCCAACTCTGATTGCATCCATGACTCGCTGACTACGGTCGATACCGGAAACGATGATCACTGCCGTGTCCTGATACTGCGCGGTGATTTTGCGGAGCAGTTCGATACCGCTCAACCCGGGCATCTGCACGTCAGTGATGACCAAGGCAAACGGTTCGCGCGCCAGAATTTCCAAAGCCTCCTGGGCATCGGCTGCCGTTTCGCAGGAATAGACTTCGCCCAGGCTGGCGGCAAACAGGTCTCGCACGATTTTTTCGTCGTCGACTATCAGGATGCGATTGTCGTGAGGCTCGGCATACTCATGATCGAAGAAAATCGAGAGAGGTTTGCTGCTTACTACGCAGTTAGCGGCGGTGTTGATTTGTTCGTCTAGCACTTGGGTTAGATTAAAGGTTCGTTGCGGCGATCGATTCCGCGGCCGCGCGCTGACTTATTTTGCAGCGCTCTGGAGGGTGAAGATTGTCGCCGGATCGATGCGGTGGCTGGCACGCTCTGCGAGCGGCAGCAATCCGGTATTGCCGCGATAAAATTCGATGTGCGAATGCTTGTAAGATGCGGACGAGCCGCCCGGTCCGCCGATGCTGCCGATCCGAACTCGATCACCTTCACTCGTGATCTGGAAATCGGCGATATGAAAAACAGCCAGGGTAACATCGGTGAGGTTTCCCAACCGCGGATAATAAAAAGTCATCACCGCGTCGGTCGGCGAAGGTGAGTCGCTGTGTTGAGTAAACCCCGCCGGAACATACAAGGGACAATCGCGGGTCCCGTCCGCGTTGCCATAGATGTGCATCGCATGCGAGAGGTGTCCTCTCCGCTCAACCCCGTCGTCGCCAATAATGTCTCCGCGATAGAAAGGATACGCAGCCGCCAGGCCGGCGGGCTCGAATCCATTGGCTCCGGCCACGGCATTGGGCCCGCCGAAAATGTGGGCCAGAGTCTTGTCTGAGTCGGCCATTGTCATCGTGTATTGCCGCACAGTTGCATTGCTGGGCACTGCTTTGGCGAACACGGACACAAATGCACGCGAGGGTGCGACGACACGCGGAGAGGCGATGGCATGCGAGTACTTCACTTCTGAATCGGAAGCACCTTCCGGCTCTTCACCCACCACCCAGGTTTTGGTTAAGCCGGTCGAGTCAGCCATCCATGTCTGCGTGACTGATTTGATCCCATCACTCGAATAGTTGAAGGTGATCGTTCGGCCGGAAGAGTCCACCACGCCGTGCAGCATCAGGCCGTTCGCGGTGTACAGCAGGCTGAGAGAAGCGCCGGATGCATCCTTGATACTGGAGCACCTGAATTCACCGTCGGGATAGCGCACGAAAATATATTTTGCGCCGTTGGGCGTTGCCACCACTTTCATACTGTCATTGTCGATGAGCTTGAGGCCCTGTCCGTCGATTGAAATGTACGTGTTCTTTTTTTCGCCCGGTGCAAACTCGATGAAATGGACACCCTTGCTTTCGGACGAGAGTGAAGGCAGCAGATACCGGGCCCGCTCGTCGTCGTAACTGAGGGCCTGAAAAATTGGAAAGCGAAACTGGTTCAACGGGTAGCTCAGCGACTGATCGATCCCGGCCTTCAATTGATTATTCGCGAGACCGAGCAGCGGCAGTCCTTTATCGCTGACGTTCCATTGATAGGCTGGGGCCGCTGCTGCGTCTACAGGAGTTGTGCTCGCCGACTTGCCGGTGACGAACCTGGCACGATTGCGGCCGGTGTCTATGTTTGCCCGCGAAATGAAAGTGGCGCCCGCTACCATATTCGCGATGCAGAGGATTGTCGCGGCGAGACGAAGTGTTCTGATGACTAATGCTGGATAGGAAGGCATGTAAAATTCTCCGTGTAAATTTGGCGTGCTTTGGGGCGGAGCCGTTTTCGCGTCAGCGGCGGTTTGATTTATCGACTGGCAAGACCGGTGATCCTTTCACTGGTCAGGAATCCGGTTTACGCTTGAGGGTGGCGAGGTTGCGTCAATGATTCGGCAACCGTTGAGTGATGATGGAGCTGGATTTGATTTGGATCCGGGGCTGCTCCCGAGATGGCCACCATAGATTCTGTTAAGCGTGGCCTTGAACAAAAGGATGTTCGCGGCGTTTGCTCGGGTGTTAGCAGTGCAAGCTTTGTGCCGTCAAGCCTGACAGGTGAAGAGGATTCATTGACGGTGAGTTCTTGGGCCTTATTTCTATGGCACAAACCGTGCTCAGGTATTGTTCGCCAGAGCTGCTGGAGCCAAAGTAGAGGCTGTAACCAGGCATCTCTCCCCGGCCAATCGACCTGCATGTTCCATTTCGCCCATCCAGTCTTAATCGACTGGGAAGGAATTCAGCAGGGAAGTTTTCCTAACACCTTCATTCAGCTTCGCCGAAGCGAGAGTTGAATAAAAATTCGCCCCGGATTGAAGCAAAATAAATGCACCGTCCCCAAAAAACACGAGCGTCTGATCGAGAGTTGACCGAACGCGCCGGCGATGTCACCTATGCGTACGACCGCGAGGGTAACCTCACGTTCCTGAATGAGGAGGGTGAGCGCCTTTCGGGCTACAGCTGCGAAGAAGCTCGCCGCATGAACATCGCCGAGCTGCTGGATCCGGAAATCGCCGGGCAACTTCAACAAGAGCTTCTCAGTAGTGCAAAGGAAAGTGTGGGCAGTGTCTATGAGGTCGACATAATTGCGAAGGACGGGCGGCGCGTTCCGCTCGAGGTCAGCACGCGAATCATTTCACGCGAGGGGCAGCCGATCGAGATCCAGGGCATCGCCGTACCGACAGTCATTCGAAGTCAGGACCCAAAGCTTAGGGGGCCGCGCTGCCTTGATGAAGATTTTTCTTTTGGAAGTGTGGGGCGAGTGTCGACTATCGTCGGGTACTGAACGAGTCTAGAGTTCAAACTTTAGTTAGCGTTGTTGTGTAAGATCCGTAGCCAAAGCCTGAAGAAGTCCGCCATGGTACGAGCGCGGACCTCCCGTCCGCTCCCGAGCCGAAAGCGAGTAACCGAACGGCCCTCCGTTTAAGTGCCAACTTGGGGACTGTACCGCGAAGCGGTTATGTAACCTAGCCCAGGGTTGCCGCGGCCTTGCGCGGCTACCCTGGGTAACGCGTCTCGCGAACGCAACCCCAACGGGGTTGCACCGTTTCGGCGACTCGATCCCAAGGTAGCCGCGCAAAGCCGCGGCAACCCTGGGCTAAGTTAGCTAATCGCTTCGCGGTCTTTCAAAACCGTTCACGTGATGAGACCTTTCTGAACTCTAAACTTCGGCTCAACTGTGTCACCACTCAAGCGCTCAAGATCAAAAGAGCGGTTCGGGGGTAGTCACTTGCACCTAAAGGCCGCTTCCTCAAGCCGCCAGTTTTCGAACTTTCTCGACTTGCTTTCGCACGGCCTGGCTGCCAATGGCCAGGCGAATCGTGCGCGCAAGTTTGTCAGTCGTGAATGGTTTGGGCAGAAATGCCAGCGCCCCAGCGCTAAAGCTGTCCGTGATGAGTTTCGATCCGTGATCGCCGGCGACGATGACCACAGGAATTCGCATTAATCTCTTCTCGGTTTTCATATAACGGACGAGGTCGACTCCGTTCAGGTTCGGCATCGGCATGCTGAAGACGGCGGCAACGAAATCGGCATTCGACTTCAGCATGCGATAAGCCTCGCGTCCATCGGTCACGCTTACGATCGCATAGCCCTCTCGCTCGCCCACCGTGCGCAGAAAGTCCGCCGTCATAGGGTCGTCGTCCACGACCAGCAACCGCGCTGGGCCGCGAATGTTTGATATCTTTGCCATTGGAATCCTTTGCATGATGCTTTCCTCTCGTAGGACAAACTTCAGGAACCTCTGATTAAGTGTCTTCGACGCGTAGCGTCGGTATGAGTTTATCCCCGCGTTTCAACGCCGGGTAAAGGTGCACGAAGGCTTCGCGTCGCGTAGCGACGCCTGAACCAAGGTGAATTCAATCGTCGCTACGCGACGAGAACCCGTAACCAACCGATCCCGGCCTTGAAAGGCCGGGCTAAACTCAACCGACGCTACGCGTCGAAGG
>JAWVDF010000057.1:0-5311 GCA_033857635.1 Blastocatellia bacterium | reverse complement strand
AATGGCAGAGGCACAATACCGAAACTCTCGAGGGCGAGCCGGTCACGTTGGACGCGTCGCAGCGCAAATCAATTGATGCCGCCATCCGTGAAACCTGCGTCGTTCGCAAATGGTATTTGCACGCCGTGAACGTCAGGACAAACCATGTCCACGTAGTCGTCTCAATCGGACTAATGAAAGCGGAACGCGCTCTCATCGCCCTCAAAGCAAACGCCACCAGGCAAATGCGGCAGGATAGTTGTTGGCGACACGCTCACAGCCCATGGGCGGACAAGGGCAGCAAGCGATGCCTTTGGAATGAACGCAGCGTCGCGCGCGCAATCGACTATGTGCTCTATGGGCAGGGTGATGAACTGCCGGACTTTGACGATGACTGAAGCGCCGCTTTCTACCCGGTCGCTACCGCTCCCGGTACTGACTCCATTACAGCCGTCGATCGACTCTCGACTCACTTCCCGGTCCGTTGCACTCCTTATGCTGAATCTACAACGTCCGTCTCTTTGGCCTGACTCATTCCGAAAAGATCGGGTAGTGGTGTAAATGTGTGGTCCTGATTTGATGGCCTCGGATGATGGTCAATACCACGTTTGGAGGTATTATTCAGTTGTTTTGAAAGATACTTAGTGTGTTAGCCCGCATAGTTGAGTGAAACAAAGTTATGGAGTTACCGGACGAAATTCATCCTAAAGACATCTACGAGTTCACTACCTTTATCGCAGACGAATACCAAAAGAAATCGGCTGAGATTAACAAGGATAAAGAATGGGATGACATAGTGCGTTCTGCGCTAGTTTCGATTACCCATGAAACCGTCATTCTTCACCGTGCATTAGGAGATTTGTGCCTGCGGGGCTGGTCGAGTGCAGGCGCTCCAATCTTCCGCACCATTCTAGATTTGACAATATCAATGCTGGCGATTGGCCATAGCTCATGTTCGCCCATTGCTGCGTTTCGCTACTTTCATGCTGGGTACAGAAGTGAGACACGCAACAATGATAAGTTCAAAAGAATGGCGCGCGGGTGCCCGAGAGTTTTTGAAGGCTCGGATATCTATGCTGCCGCCTGAACTTCAGAATGCGGCCAAAGAACTACTAAATGAGAGCGATGGTGCTTACTGGTTCCAGCCTGAGTTCAAAAGACCGACAGAGATTGTTGAGAAGTTTGGCAATGACCAGTTTCAATGGCTCTATCGGACCTTCTCGTCCGCAGCTCACGGTGGATTCTTCGGCCTGAGATATTTTCGCGATGATCCTTTTGGGTTGAGCATCAATCCGCGACTCCCAGTAGGGCGTGCAGCCGCAAAGCTCATGCTGCATTCTTCGCGATTGCTAGTTGATATGATCATGATTAGAGACAGTTACGAGAGATTAGGATACAAAGAAAATGAAACACTTATTCTTTCGTATTTTGATAAAGTCATTCTACCTGCGGGCTAACAATTCATTGCAGTGGCTTTCTCTACGCAGGTAACGACTATCTGTAAACGAGCATGCAGATGAGAGAATCTATGGAGCAAGAGAAGAGGATTGGAAAGTCATGAAGGCTTCGAAGTCTCATCACGAAACTGCCTCGACCGCCCCTGTGAAAAAGGAGGAGCTTTCGAAAACGCTCGTAGTCACGCCTGGAGAGAAACAGAATGGCGATGTCTCCAAGCAAGACCTCCAGCGAGCGCTACAAGAATCGAGGGAGTCCGAGGCGCGGCTCCGAAAGATCATCGACACGATTCCAACACTGGCGTGGTGCAACTTGTCGGATGGCTCCAACGACTTTGTTAACCGGCGATGGTCTAACTACACGGGTCTGTCTCAAGAAGAGGTGAAGCGCGTGGGGTGTAAAGTCGCGATTCACCCAGAAGACCTGCCCAGGTGGCTGGACCACTGGCGGTCGCTGTTAGCTTCCGGCGCAAGAGGCGAGATCGAAGCGCGGCTTCGTCGCCACGATGGAGACTACCGCTGGTTCCTCATCCGAGTAGAACCTTTGCAAGAAGAGTCCGGCGAGATTCTCCGATGGTATGGAACCAACACCGACATCGAGGACCGAAAGCGCACGGAAGAGAAGCTACGCGAAGACGAGCGCGAGATTCGCCGGATTACCGACGCCATCCCACAGACAATCGTGGTCCAAAATCCAAGCGGCGTGTCGATCTATGCAAACCAGGCGACTCTCGACTACACCGGGCTCACTATAGACGACGTGATCGCTTCAGACTTTCGTGCGCGCATCTTCCATCCCGAAGACCTCGAGCGGCTGCAAGCCGAGCGGGAAGCGGCTCTGTTGCGCGGCCTGCCGTTTGAAATCGAACAACGGGCGCTGCGGAAGGACGGCCGCTATCGTTGGTTTCTTATCCAATACAACCCGCTGCGGGATGAACACGGACAAATCATCCGCTGGTATGCAACCGGCACCGACATTGACGACCGCAAACGCAATGAAGAACGGACGCAAAATGAAAATCTTGTCTTGCGCGAAGAAATTGATCGTTCTTCGATGTTCGAAGAGATCGTTGGATCTTCCGAACCGCTTCGCCTCGTGTTGTCGCAAGTGGCAAAGGTGGCGCCAACTGATTCTACCGTCCTCATCTTGGGCGAAACCGGAACTGGAAAGGAACTCATCGCCCGCGCCATACATAAGCGCTCCAATCGCTCGGGCCGTGCTTTTATTCGGGTAAATTGTGCCGCCATCCCGGCCTCGCTGATCGCTTCCGAACTGTTTGGGCACGAGAAAGGAGCGTTCACCGGCGCCATGCAACGGCGAGTGGGACGCTTTGAATCGGCTGATAGCGGAACGATATTCCTGGACGAAGTGGGTGACCTCCCGCCCGAAACCCAGATTGCGTTGTTACGAGTTCTCCAGGAGCGGGAATTCGAACGAGTCGGTGGCAGTCAAACAGTTCAAGTGGACGTACGAGTACTGGCGGCTACAAACGCGGACTTGAGTGCAGCCGTGGCTGAAGGCACCTTCCGACAGGACTTGTTTTACCGCCTCAATGTCTTCCCGATTCGAATACCGGCACTGCGTGAGCGCGTTGACGACATTTCGTTGTTGGTCGAATATCTGATCGATCGTTACGCACAAGCAGCCGGGAAAAAGTTTCGAACCATAGATAAGGGAACTCTGGAGCTGTTCCAGACTTACAGCTGGCCCGGCAACGTTCGCGAGTTGCAGAACGTAATCGAGCGGGCCGTGATTCTGAGCGATGGGGAAACCTTTTCTGTAGATGAAACCTGGCTAACGCCGGTTACTCCCAAGACTGCCGCGTCGAGTGTTCGTCTCGTCGCGAACCTTATAGACCACGAAAAAGAAATGATCGAGACCGCACTGCGAGAGGCGGAGGGGCTCGTCTCCGGCCCGACCGGCGCCGCCACCAAGCTTGGCATCCCTCGGCAGACGCTCGAATCAAAGATCAGGAAACTTGGTATTAACCGGCACCGTTTTAAGACCCCTTAGTTTTTCTCCTTACAGTATGTTACCTAATTGGCACGAAGAGACTGCCGAGAGTGCAGCGCTTCGGGAACAACTCCAACACGTCTACTGGATCGGCGGCGGGAGCGGTGCAGGCAAATCGACCATCGCTCGCCGCATAGCGGCTCAGCACGGTTTGGGTGTTTACGCGACTGACGACGTGATGGCGGATCACGCCCGCCGGAGCACACACGAAGACTCCCCGTTGCTGCACAGGTTCATGGCCATGGACATGGATGAACGATGGGTGACCCGACCCCCGAAAACTCTGTTCGAGACATTCCACTGGTTTCAGGGCGAGGGCTTCAACATGATCATCGAAGACCTCCTCTGCCTCCCACGTGAGCCCGGTGTCGTCGTCGAGGGGTTCCGACTGTTGCCACGCCTGGTCAAGCCTCTCCTCTCCGTACCTGCTCATGCCGTCTGGCTCATTCCGACGCCCACGTTCCGTCAGGCAGTGGTCGAGAGTCGGGAGGGATCGAAGTCGGGATTTCTCGCCAAGACTACCGATCCGGAAAGAGCCTTGCGCAATCTTCTTGAGCGCGATCGGATGTTCACGGACGTCCTCCGCGAGGAAATGGCGCGCCTGGAAGTGCCCGCCATTGAGGTCGACGCCACGATGACTGAGGACGATCTCGCCAAGCGAGTGACGGAACTGTTCGGACTCTGAGCCGCGACAGAAGCCGGCGCCCTACTAATCCCAGTGTCACGAGCGCAGTCACCTGTCGGACGCAGCCCGCCCTTCGGCTGCGGCGAGTCAGAACCGCCTGTGGTAGCGGGCGGTTGAAGGAGTGTCATCAAGCGCGAATCAACCCCACCCCAATCTCCCTTAGCTTTTAAAGTCTGTTACTACAGATAGATCAACCGCCCGCTACGGCAGGCGGTTCTGACTAATCACATTGCTTCAACTAAACGCGGACCGGTACCGGCCATTGCAAGCCGAAGTTTCAGCAAACGCCGAAAAAGCGGCTCTGAGTCTAGCCCTAAAGGCCTGTGATTCAAGGAAATTCCAAGTGGCACTCAGCGTGCACATGCTCAAGCGCGGAACCATAAGACAAAACGAAGATGACGTTAAGAATCGAGAAGCCAAAAGGAGAATTCTTATGAATCACTACACGCATCAGACCGCGCCGACCCAATTCGTAGAGGCTAACGGAATCCGTTTCGCCTATCGCCGATTCGGCAAGGCCGGAGGAGTGCCGCTCGTCTTTTGCCAGCACTACATCGGCACCATGGACTACTGGGACCCGACGGTGACGGATGGCTTGGCTCGCGACCGTGAGGTGATCTTGTTCGACAACGCGGGCGTCTCCAGCAGCTCCGGCGAGGTCCCGACGACGTTCGAGCAGATGGGAGCCGACGCCATCGCCTTCATCAAGGCGCTGGGTCTGAAGCAAGTTGACCTCTTTGGCTTCTCGATCGGCGGCTTGGTCGTGCAGGAAATTACTTTGCAGGCGCCCGATCTCGTTCGCAGGTTGATCATCGACGGCGCAGGTCCGCGCGGCGGTCAGGGAATGGAGTTGATAGCCCAGGCTACAGGGCGGCTCTTTGGTGCTCACCCCCACGATCCGCCCGAGAGCGTCTGGCTCGCGGTCAAATTCAGTCCGTCCGCGGCGGGCCAGGCGGCGGGACGGGAGTTCCTGAAGCGTACGCATCGTCGGCAAGAGGGCCGCGATCCCGAAGTGAACGACAAGGTGTCGCCCGCCCAGGTCAAAGCGATCAGCAATTGGGGCGTCCAGCAAAAGGGGGCCTCCAACTATCTGAAGACGATCAAGCAGCCAACACTCGTAGTGAACGGCAGCAACGACGTGAACATACCCACGGTGGACTCTTTCATCATGCAGCAGAA
>JAWVDF010000056.1:0-61518 GCA_033857635.1 Blastocatellia bacterium | reverse complement strand
CGACGAGTTCGGCGCCGTTGGCGCGCAGGCGAGCGACAGTGTCGTCGACGCTTTCGACTGTAAACATGACGCTCCGGAGGCCCAGCGTGTTCGGCGGTGCGATCGCCGGTTCGATCTCGACCAGTTTAGGATTGCGAAACTTCGTCAGCTCAAGCTTCCCGTGCCCATCTGGCGTCCGCATCATAACGATGTCGACTTGAACACCTTCGAGCCCGTTGATGCGATCCACCCACGGGCCCTCGACCGGCGCCTCGCCCTCGATCCTCATGCCCAAGGCGGTGAAAAAAGCGATAGCGGCTGCAAGGTCGTCAACGACGACGCTGACGTGGTCCAATCTCTTGATCGTCATGTCCCTAGTATATCAGGAGGCTGTCACCCATCGTTCCTCGCGGTGGTCCCTGGTTTAGCAGTGGACTATCAAAAAGGGAAAGTCGTACGGCCATCCCAAGTGTGAAACCCGGAGAATCGAAAGCCTGACCCAGGTTTTGACCCCATTGAGTGCTGACTTTCTGATTTTGCTGAATATTTTGTAACTTCTGCGCGTTGTTTTGTCGTCGCCGCGCTCTGTTTTGTCGTCGGCGCACGTTGTTTTGTTGTCGCCGCACGCTGTTTTGTTGTCGCCGCACGTCGTCTTGAGATCCCTGCACGTTGTTTTCTCGCCCCTGCGGATTGTCTTGTCCTCTCTGCGGGCTATTTTGCCCTGTCCTCACCCTGTTTTATCGTCGCTATGCGTTGTTCGATTATTCTGCGGCGTTGTTTTAGAGTCGCCCGGAGGTGTTCCACCTCAACCGCTCAAATAGGGTACTAAACAAAATGACTTGGGGGTCCAGGCCTGCGATTTACGATCTAATTCTCAGCCTGTAAGGTTCGGATTGATGTTCGACCGCTTCAGGGTCGCAGACATTTTTTGCCGTTCGATCCGTGGGCGTTGCCCACGGCTATTGAATGTCACGCCTGCAGCGTGAATACCCGGTCGCTACCGCTCCCGGTTCTGACCTCGTTGCCCACGGCTATTCAATTTCACGCCGGCGGCGTGATGATGGCGTGGAAGAGAAATTTTTCTTTGGACGATTTGTCGAATTCCGGTCCGGCCGTTCGACTATATGGTGAAGGCAGGGCAAACGGCCCGCCCAAAGATAAAAAATAAAACCGTTATAGGAGAAAAGAAAAATCATGCCACAGTATCTGGTTGCTAACTACCTCCCCGACGACTTCGACCCGTCCGCCGCAACCGAAGCGATGATCGAGGAGATCCACGCGCTCAACCGCGAAATGATCGCCGCCGGCGTGAGGAAGTTCGCTTGCGGAATTTCCCCGGCCAGCAACGCAAAGACAGTGCGGAAGCAGCCTGATGGTACGGTGCTCGTCACCGATGGGCCATACACCGAGACCAAGGAACACATGGGCGGTTTCTGGATACTGGAAGCTGCCGATATGGACGAGGCACTAGCGTGGGCGCGCAAGGGTGCCATCTCATGCGATGCGGCGGGCGAGGTGCGCGAGCTTCTTTTCTACCCGGACCCGAAGGGAACAACGGAATAGTCTGGCCGCCGCGATTTCGGAAGATGCACCGTAGTGACTATAGGATGGGAGCCAGCGCGGGCTCTGCCGCTGGCTCCCATCCGGAGTAGAAGAAGGAGCAGAAGGACAATGAAATACGTCTGTTTGGGGTACTACGACAAAAGCAAATTGACGGCATGACTGAGAGCGAGCGACGTTAGGCGACTGGCTCACAATGGTGTTTACTGGAGACCGAATGTGAGCAATCGCGTTTGGTTTTCAAAAGGCTCTGTCGGTTACCGCCGGCAGAGCTTTTATCTTAAGAAATAAGTTTTTAGAAATCCGTGCTCCCCTACTCACCGCCTATTGTCGTATTGGGGGGTGTTCTACCAAAGGGTGGTGGGCTAGTAGTCGTTACACTTGAATCCGTCAGTGCCTTACAATGAAGAGCGTGCGGGAAAAGCTATTAAGGAACAGATGGGCGGGTTATTGCGGTTCTCTGTTAGGCACTGCCGCTGTTACCGCCCTGCTGATTCCGTTTCGCGGTCACATCAATTCCACAACCGTGGCGCTGGCCTTTTTGCTGGTCGTCCTCTTTGCCGCAATCCTCTGGGGAAGCAAACCGGCTCTTATTGCTTCAATACTAGGGATGCTTAGCTTTAACTTCTTCTTTCTGCCACCGTTTCATACCTTTACAATTGCCGACCCACAGAATTGGGTGGCGCTCGCGGTTTTCTTCATTACAGCTCTTACTGTTGGCCAGCTTTCAGCGCGCGCACGACGACGCGCTACGGAAGCGGAAGCGCAGAAGACCGAAATCAAGCAGCTCTACGAGGATTTGCAAACCGCCTTCGATCGCGCGAGCGAAGCTGAGGCGGTCAAGCGCAGTGAACGCCTGAAATCAGCACTGCTGGACGCCGTGACTCATGATATTCGAACGCCGCTAACTTCAATTAAGGCGTCGGCAACTTTGTTACTCGAAGATCGTGAGGCAAACGAGCAGGTCGAGAAATTAAGTTCTGAAGAGCAGCAGGCAATGTTGAGAGTAATCACGCACGGCGCAGACAGGCTTGACCGATTCGTCGAAGGCATTGTTGATCTCGCGCGAATCGAAACGGGCGACATGAAACTGTATCGCAACTGGGGCGCGGTGGACGACATTATTGATGCGGCGCTGGCGCAGGCGGAGCCTCTTACCAGGCAACATCAAATTCGGGTTTCCGTGGAAGACGAACTACCGGTGGTTCGTGTCGATGCTCGAGCAGTCGCGGAAGTGATCTATACACTAATCGACAACGCGAGCAAGTACGCCCCGGCCGACACACTAATTATTATTGAGGCCACTCGCGTTGCCGATGACATGATAGAGATCGCAGTGGAAGATCAAGGGCCCGGTATTCCCGCACCCTTGCGCGAGCGCGTGTTTGAAAGGTTCTATCGTGCCGACAGCAATGGACCAGCGGGTGGTCATTCCGGTGGAATCGGCATGGGGCTGGCGATTGCTAAAGGAATTGTGGAAGCCCACAGTGGGCGCATCTGGATTGAGGGCGGTTCCGTAGGTCGCGGGGCCCGCATCGTCTTTACAGTTCCGGTGGGAGACGATGAACCTCGCGGTGCTGATGGAAACGCGCAAGGCGCAGAAATATTTGGCCAGAACAACACAGAGACATGAATCCGAATGGAAATTAAGAAACGCATTCTCGTCGTTGACGATGAGCAGGAAATTACTTTGGTCCTGCGCAGCGGCCTGGCGAAGCATGGCTATGACGTAAGAGTCGCCGGCGAGGGCGAAGCAGCTTTGGAACTCTTTCAAGCCTGGACGCCGGACCTGGTCGTCACCGATCTTTCCATGCCAAATATGAATGGCTTGAAACTTTGTCAGCGGCTGCGCGAGATATCAAGTGTTCCCGTAATCGTCCTATCAGTCAAAGGCGATGAAGCTACGAAAGTCGAGGCGCTCGACGCTGGCGCTGACGACTATGTAACGAAACCTTTTGGCATGGGCGAGTTGCTGGCGAGAGTTAGAGCGGCCTTGCGGCGATCACCTGAAGCCAGCCAGGAAGGGACACTAATCGAAGATGGAGACTTCAGTGTTGACCTTGAGACGCGTGAAGTGCGCGTTGGTGGAAGAGAGATTCGACTATCGCCAAAAGAGTTCGATCTGCTGGTCTACTTCATTCGTCATTCGGGAAAGGTTCTGACCCATCGCAATTTACTTAGCGCCATTTGGGGTGGAAACTCCGTAGAGCAAACCGAATACCTTCGCGTCTTCATTCGTCACCTGCGTAAAAAGATCGAGCCCGATCCCGCCAAACCGCGTTACATCCTTACCGACCCCTGGGTTGGTTATCGGTTCATTCCGGGCAAGTAGCGCACCAAGCCCTCCAAAACTTAACAACCCGAAACGGAAAGCCGAGGCCTTTCTGCCTGCTTCGGGATAGCCGCATCTTTACGAACTTTTAACGAACCTTTAAGCCCTATTTTATTCCGCTTGCTCTACCTTTGTGTTGGCATGTTGTCCAGCACTGAAATGTCACAAATCACGAACCTGCTAACGACCGATAACTATGCGGTCGAGTCCCGGCCCATTGAATACCTGACCGAGAACGGCTTCAGCATCATCCGCCTCAGCGACATCAACAAATCGATTCCGGCTGTGGGGGCAACGCATGAGTTCATGGTCCGCGACCCGCACGGATATGAGCTCCACATCACAGTTGAAATTTCGAGCGAGGTAATAGCCGAGATTGATATGCGATGCAGAGGCCGCATAACCAAAATGAGTTCCTATTGGATCGCGCTGGCGGAACGACACCTGGCCACCTATTTGTGGGAAAACGATGACTATCCGCCCGATGCGCACCTCACGGCGGATCAGTTAACCCTTGACGATATTGATCTCGCCAGACGGTGGGATTGCGACACATGACAATCGGTTTGATGGATCAGAGGCGAACGATGTCTTTGCAGAAGGAGAGTAATAGGTTTGAGCAGAAGCAGAAAAGTGATTCTTGACCGAGACACCTTCGAACTTATCTGGAAAGCGGCAGTCGGACTGGCGTTATTCGCGCTCGTGGTGACAGCGCTAACTATTAAGGGCCAAGCGCAACAGACTGACCAGAGCAAAAAGGAGCGTTCCAACTCCGAAGAGACAAATACTAAGGCTTCTCAATCCGACGCGCTTATGAGCCCTATGGTCGACAGTGCCGTTCCTCAAGCGACACCGTCTCCAAGCCCGACAACGCAAACCGCAGAGACTAAGTGGCATTACGGCGGATTCATTGATGCGGCGTACCTACTCGACTTCAATCATCCAGAGAATCGCGTATTTCGCAGTCGCGGCACAACCTGGCATACCGACCGGCCCCACATCAACGGCGCGGCATTCTATCTTAGAAAGAAAGCTGATGAGCAGTCGCGCTGGGGCGTTGAGTTGACGGCGCAAGCAGGGAAAGACGTCGAGTTGTTTGGATTTTCGGCGACGGCGCCCAACATGAGCGGCTTCAAATTTCTCCGTCACCTGGGACCAACGAATGTTTCTTATCTCGCTCCAGTCGGCAAAGGGCTGACGATCCAAGGCGGAATCTTTAGCAGTTTTATCGGGTACGATTCCCTCTACGCCAAAGACAATCTCAACTACACGCGGCCGTGGGGCGCGGACTTCACGCCTTATTTCATGATGGGTGTAAACGTAAGTTATCCATTCACGAAGAAGGTCACGGGCACGTTCTTCGTCGTCAATGGATACTGGCATCTGGCTACCGCCAATCATGTTCCGAGTTGGGGCGGCCAGGCCGCTATCAGCGCGACTTCACATCTCACCGTGAAGCAGACTTTCCTGGTTGGGCCACATCAGTCGAACACCGCGTTCAAGTTCTGGCGTTTTCTATCTGACACGGTCGTTGAGCACAAGAAAGAGAAACGCACGATAGCCTTCGAGACTAATTTCTCGACCGAAAGTGTTGATGCTCCGAATGCTGCACGCGCGTGGTGGTTCTCGGCCCAGTTGCCGATGCGTTGGTCTCTGAATCCGCGTTGGGCAGTTGCGGTTCGTCCAGAAGTTGCGAAGGACACTCAAGGTCGATGGACGCTCGCAAGGCAAACGGTCGTCGCGCTGACGACTACGCTCGAATATAAGCTCCCCTACAAATCCAGTAACACAATCTTCCGGCTGGAGCATCGCTATGACCAATCGACCGGGCCAGATGGCGGATTCTTCAGAGGGCGCGTAGTGAGTCCGGGCTTGATTGGGTTGACTCCTGGTCAACACCTTTTGATCTTCGCCACGATATTTACATTGGATCGGTAAGGGTGAATCTATGCTTGATCTAGTTTTTATTGCCGCAACAGTTCTTTTCTTTTTGATCGCGCTCGCCTACGTGCATGGATGCGAGAAGTTACGGTGAGGAGAGTTCCAAGATGAGTCTGGAAACGATCTTGACCATGGCGGTTTCCGCTTTACTACTGATTTACCTCATTTACGCGCTTCTGCGTCCGGAGAAGTTTTGAGATGACATTCAATGGGTGGGTACAAATACTTCTGTTCTTCGCCTTGATCCTCGCGGTTACGAAGCCGCTGGGCGTCTTTATGGCCCATGTCTTCAATCGTGAGAAGACTTTTCTAGATCCGGTGCTTCGCCCAATGGAACGACTGATCTATAAGCTGACGCGCGTTGACGAAAAGCGCGAAATGCGCTGGACGGAATACGCCGGATCGATGCTTTTATTCAGCGTCGTTTCGATGCTAGTTCTATATTTGATTCAGCGTTTGCAGGGTGTTTTACCGCTCAATCCGCAGCATCTACCGGGCGTTGATTCTACGACGTTCACGGGATCGTCTTTCAATACCGCCGCCTCGTTTACTACCAATACAAACTGGCAGTCGTACGTTCCCGAAACAACGATCAGCTATCTCACGCAGATGGCGGGACTGGCCTACCACAATTTCGTATCGGCGGCGGTCGGGATCGCCCTGGCTATTGCCTTCATACGCGGCATCGCGCGTCGTGAGATGGATACCATCGGGAATTTTTGGGTTGATATGGTTCGCGCCTCGCTTTGGGTCCTACTGCCGTTCTGCGTCGTGGGCGCTCTCCTGCTCGTCTCGCAGGGAGTGGTACAGAACCTAAGGCCGTATGACACAGCGAAGCTGCTCGAACCGCAAACCATAGAGGTAGACAAGAAGGATGCGAGCGGCAATGTCGTAACCAATCCTGATGGCACGACTCAAAAAGAAAAACAGGCCGTTACCGAACAAACAATCGCACAAGGGCCAGTTGCGTCGCAGGAAGCGATCAAGATGTGGGGAACTAATGGCGGTGGTTTTTTCAACGCCAATTCGGCACATCCTTTTGAAAACCCAACGCCGCTTTCAAACCTGCTGCAGATGTTTGCCATCTTCGCCGTTTCCGCAGGGCTGACTTTTACGCTTGGCCGGATGACTGGATCGCAGAAGCATGGCTGGGCAGTATTCGCGGCCATGGCGGTATTGTTCTTCGCCGGGGTCACGACAGCTTATTGGGCTGAGTCTCGCGGCAATCCGTTACTCGCCGGGACTGACCAGATTGCGACTGCGAACCAATCGGGCGGAAACATGGAAGGGAAGGAAGTGCGCTTTGGCATTGCCAACAGTGCTCTCTTTGCAACCGTAACCACCGATGCCTCCTGTGGCGCGGTCAACGCGATGCACGACAGCTTCACACCAATAGGCGGTTTGGTTCCGCTCGCCAACATCATGCTCAGCGAAACAATTTTCGGCGGCGTCGGAGCCGGCATGTATGGAATCCTGGTTTATGTGGTGCTCGCGGTGTTCATTGCCGGGTTGATGGTCGGGCGGACGCCTGAATATCTCGGCAAGAAAATCGAATCCTACGATGTGAAGATGGCGATGCTGGTCACGCTGGTTTTTCCGCTCACAATTCTACTCTTCGCGGCGATCTCAACAGTTGCGCCATCGTTCGGCACATCGCAGTTGAACAATGGTGGGCCGCATGGCTTATCGGAAATCCTTTATGCCTTTACCTCCGGCACTGGTAACAACGGCTCAGCCTTTGCCGGTATCTCGGCGAATACGTACTGGTACAACACGACTATTGGCCTGGCGACACTCATCGGGCGGTTCATGATGATCATTCCGATGCTGGCAATCGCCGGCAATCTCGCACGCAAGAAGATCGTCCCGCCGTCATTGGGAACATTTCCGGTGACAACGCCTCTGTTCACTGCGTTGTTGGTGAGCGTAATAGTGATCGTGGGAGCGTTGACGTTCTTCCCGGCATTAAGCCTCGGGCCAATCGTGGAACATTTGTTGATGAGCACGGGCAAGACTTCTTAATATCATGCAAAAGAAAACAGCAATTTGGAATGTGGCGATCGTAAAGCGTGCGATTCTTGATTCAATAACCAAATTGAATCCTCGCTCGATGATGAAAAATCCCGTGATGTTCGTTGTCGAAGTTGGCAGCGTTTTGACGACGCTCCAACTAATCCGCGGATTAGTCGCGCCAATTCCTGGCGTAACCAACACTAAGTTTGAGCTGCAAATCACGCTATGGCTCTGGTTCACGGTCTTGTTTGCCAACTTCGCCGAGGCGATGGCCGAAGGAAGGGGCAAGGCGCAAGCCGACAATTTGCGCAAGAGCAGAACCGAGACAACAGCCAAGCGCCTTCTGAACGGCAAGTTCGAAGTAGTGAGTGCCACAGCCCTCCGCAGGGAGGACGTGGTGCTTGTGGTCGCAGGGGAGTTTATTCCCGGCGATGGTGAAATCATCGAAGGAGTGGCGTCCGTCGACGAGTCAGCTATCACGGGGGAATCGGCGCCGGTGATTCGTGAAGCGGGCGGTGATCGTTCGGCTGTCACTGGCGGTACGCGCGTCTTATCCGACCAGATCAAGATCCGCATCACTTCGAATCCGGGTGAGACATTTATCGACCGCATGATCGCGCTGGTGGAAGGTGCGGAAAGACAAAAGACACCCAACGAGATCGCGCTCAACATTCTGCTCGCAGGCCTAACGATTATCTTTCTGCTCGCAGTTGTCACGCTACAGCCGTTCGCCGTCTACTCCAGCGCGCCACAAACAATCTTTGTGCTGGTCTCACTGCTGGTCTGTCTGATTCCGACAACCATTGGCGGTCTGCTTTCAGCGATCGGCATCGCGGGAATGGATCGGCTGATTCAACACAACGTCCTGGCGATGTCAGGCCGCGCCGTCGAAGCAGCGGGCGACGTGAACACTCTGCTACTTGATAAGACCGGAACCATCACGCTCGGCAACAGACAGGCAACCGAGTTCATTCCACTGACAGGAGTGGACGAGAATATCCTGGCTGATGCCGCACAACTTTCCTCGCTCGCAGATGAAACACCTGAAGGCCGTTCGATCGTTGTCCTGGCGAAAGAAAAGTACGGTCTGCGAGGGCGCGAACTCGGAATGCATGAAGCGACGTTCATTCCATTTACCGCGCAGACGAGAATGTCAGGCGTTGATGTCAATGGGGTTGAGATTCGCAAAGGCGCCGTCGATGCAATTGCGAGATACACGGGAAACAGTGATCAAAGCCTGTCAGCGGAACTAAGCACCATCGTGGAAAGAATCTCGACAGCCGGTGGCACGCCGCTCGTTGTCGCTTATGACAAGCGCGCGCTGGGAGCAATTTACCTGAAGGACATTGTAAAAGGCGGCATGAAGGAGCGATTTGCCCAATTGCGACAGATGGGAATCAAGACCGTGATGATCACGGGCGACAATCCACTGACGGCGGCAACGATCGCCCGCGAAGCAGGGGTTGATGACTTTCTGGCACAGGCTACGCCGGAAGATAAGATGAAATTGATCAAAGACGAGCAGGCAGGCGGCAAGCTGGTAGCAATGACAGGCGACGGAACGAATGACGCACCGGCTTTGGCACAGGCTGATGTTGGCGTTGCCATGAACACCGGGACACAAGCGGCGAAGGAGGCCGGCAACATGGTTGACCTTGATTCAAATCCCACCAAACTGATCGAGGTCGTCGAGATCGGAAAGCAACTGCTGATGACGCGCGGCGCGCTGACAACATTCTCTATTGCTAATGATGTGGCCAAATACTTCGCGATCATTCCGGCGATGTTCGCGGTCGCTTTTCCTGTATTGAATGCGCTGAATATCATGGGGCTGCGAACTCCTCAGTCGGCAATTCTTTCAGCCGTCATCTTTAACGCCTTGGTGATTATTGCGCTGATCCCCCTGGCGTTGCGAGGCGTGAAGTACCGAGCGATGAGCGCAGCCGCGCTATTGAGGCGCAATCTGTTTATTTACGGATTCGGCGGTTTGGTCGCGCCGTTTGTTGGCATCAAGATTATCGATCTGATTATTCATGCGATCGGCTTGGCGTGACGGCGAGGTACGTATGAAAAACCTATTGACTGCGATTTTAATGACGATTGTGACCACGGTGCTGTTTGGGTTGATTTACCCGCTGGCCGTTACGGAAATCGCCCAACTTGCGTTCCCTGACAAAGCCAACGGACAGCTAATCAAACGCACCGACGGCAGCATTATAGGTTCGCGAATTATTGGACAACCGTTTGGCGGGCCAGGTTACTTTCATTCGCGACCGAGTGCGGCCGGCGCCGCTGGTTACGATGCAGGCGCATCGTCGGGATCAAATCTTGGACCTACAAATCAGAAGTTAATTGACCGGATAAAAGGTGATGTCGTAAGACTGCAAGCCGAAAACCCAGGCAAAGCGGTTCCGATCGATCTCGTAACTACTTCCGCGTCGGGACTCGATCCGCACATTTCGCCGGCAGCGGCTGATTTTCAGATACCGCGCGTGGCGCGCGAGCGTGGTCTGAGTGAAAGCGACGTCGGTTCGTTAGTTGCGAAACACACTGAAGGGAGGACATTTAGGGTATTGGGGGAACCGACCGTAAATGTCCTTCTATTGAATTTGGAGCTCGATGAGCGCAAGCCGATGATGAAGAAATAAGACGATGCAAGAACTCATTCGCAGACGTTCTCCTGAATCGCTTTTGGCTAAACTCCAAGAGGAGGGCAAGGCGCGGCTGCATGTCTATATTGGAGCCGCCGCCGGAGTAGGGAAGACCTACCGCATGCTGGAAGAGGCCCATGAACTCAACCGACAGGGCGTTGACGTGGTGTTGGCTTTAGTTGAGACGCACGGCCGCATCGATACCGAAATTCTGATTGACGTCCTCGAGCGCGTGCCTTTGAAGCGAATCGAGTATCGTGGTGCGACCTTCGAAGAACTTGATGTGGACGCGGTAATTGCGCGCCGACCCGCAGTGGCGATCGTTGACGAATTAGCCCACACGAATGTGCCTGGCTCGAAACATCAAAAACGTTACGAAGATGTGCTTGATCTAGTGGAGGCAGGTATCACCATCATTACCGCTGTCAACATTCAGCATATCGAGTCGCTCAACGATTCAATCGCGCGGATCACTGGGGTCAAAGTAAGAGAGACTATACCTGACACTTTCCTGAAACGCGCCGATGAAGTGATCGACATCGACGTATCGGTCGAGACGCTGCGTACGCGCTTGCGGCAAGGCAAGATCTACGGCGTCGAAAAGATTCAGCAGGCGCTGAATAACTTTTTCCGCAAAGGTAATCTCACGGCTTTACGCGAACTTGCACTCAGACAGGTCGCCGACGATCAGGCAGCTAAGGCGCACAATTATCGCGAACAAGAAGGACTGGAACAGGCAGCAATACCGGAAAAGGTAATGGTGGCGATGGCTTCGCGCGGCAGCGCCAAGCGCATCTTGCGGGCCGGATCGCGCATTGCCGGTCGTCTTTCTTCAGACTGGTTTGCAGTGTACGTCGAAACTCCGAACGAAGAACCGGGTCGAATCGATCCTCATGATCACGCGGTGCTCCAGGAAAATATTCGATTTGGCCAGGAACTGGGAGCTAAGGTCGTGAAGTTAAAGGGCCGGCGAGTGGCAGACGCGCTGATTGAATTCGCGCGACGAGAGGGAATCACTCACGTCGTCTTCGGACAATCGGCGCGGTCCCGATGGGATGTGCTGCTTCACGGTTCCGTCATCAACCGATTTCTCCGAGACGTTCGCGATGCCAGCGTACACGTGGTTCCGCTGGAACCAAAGACTTCAAACGGGAAGTCGAAGAGTGGCCCCACTATAAAGTAGTTAAGGGCGTCTTATCCCGCCGCCCTTACGGAATGCCACTCGACGATCTGCCACGTTCCGTTAGTTCGCTTGTACAGAATGCTGTTGGGATACCGGCTGCTTTGAACTGTACGAACCACTTTCCCGCGTCGTCACTCACGGCGGAGTCCATGTCAAAATATTCCAACAGCACAGTCAATGGACCGTGTTCATAAAGGCCGTTCGCATCACCGTAGACCTTTGGAGCAATTCCAGGTCGAAAGTTCCACTCCGGCGTCAATGCCGCCGCGGCACCTAACGACTGGTACCAAATCCCAATGGCTAAAGCCGCTCCGCCTGCGTCCGTTACTTCCATTCCAATCGTTCGTCGCTCGTGAAGCCTTCGAACCCTCTAATGTGGTGGGTGATAGGGAATCTATTATCGGCGGGCACCCCAATGCAACTGCCGAGCGGCTGAAACCGAAAAGTTTCCACGGGGAAAGAATACAGTTTGGCCCCCAATCCCATTCAGGTATTACTTCGTTGGGACTCGGGATGGACGTGGTGTTCCAGTTTGGCGGTTCATTTAGCGGAACTCAGAATGCCTGAGTTAATTCTTGTGCATAGCGAGGCTGAATTTCTGTGCAGCAGGAGCTTCTTGTGCAAAGCCTTTCCTACATAATATGTATTATCAGACGCAGAGCATCGCTCAATGGCTTGCAGCCTCGTTTGGACTACGCGCAGGGATGCTTCCGTTACAGTTCCCCCATTCAACTCACGGTGTTTGGGGCGATCCGTTTGCCCGTGGCCTATTTAGCACCTTCACCTTAGCGCGATGAGTCCAGTAGCCGACATGAGAGCAAACCATCGGAAACCAGTGAGGCGGTTTCGATTCACAACACAACGCGCTGATCAACGGCGAGACTCGGAGTTCTAATTTCAGTCGCCGCGAGGAATTCAAACTGCACTGAGGCTCGGCGTGCTCGGGTTGACGAAGTAGCCCGGTGTCTCCTATCGTTCAGTGCTTTGTGGTTATGCTGTTGGTTAAGAAGGTTTGAGGATAGATGGCTGTAAAGATTGAGAATCAGTACAAGGGTAAGCTGCCGGGTAAGACCCTGACGATTGTCGAGAGCGCTCTCGCCAGCGTTCCGCGCGAGCACCTCCGCGGCATCGAGCGCTTGCGGCTTGTGAGCGTAATCACCGAACCGCGAGCGCGTATGGCGGCCAAGGGCACGGACCTGCCGGGCTTGTATCACCCACGCCAGGGCAATCAGGGGGCCTGGTTTGAAATTGCGCTTACTCCCCTTACCTCAGCGAATAAGCCGTTTCACAAACGCATCATTCCGCGATTGTCATTCAAGGGAAATCTCGCGGCGGTGATTTTCTCCCTGGTGGCCCAACACTATCATCTGACTCTGCGGCATTCGGTAAAACGCGGCTCGGTGGAACCGGCGGTGCGTTCTTATGTCGAGAAGCAGTTGAAGGCCTGGAACGAAGACCAGCACAAGATCCGCGCGAAGATTTTCAAGCCGTTGCAGCCTACCCTTGAGCGCTGGAGTAAGTCACTGGCGAAACGAGCTGCGGCCGAGAAGAAGAAAAAGGGTTAAAGGCTGGAGCGCGGACATCCTGTCCGCCAGCGAGCGAAGCTCGCTTATATCTTTCCCACGCAATTTATTTCGAGGTATGTTCGCCCGATGCGCTCAGGCGAACAGGATGTCCGCGATCCGTGGGCGATGAAACAATCACAGACTGAAGTCTGTGCCACTATAAATCAACTGGCTTCGTCGATGTTTTGTGCAGCGGCGTTCAGTGCATCGAAAAGTTCTTCGGTCGAGATGTTAGCCTTCTTGAACTTCACCTCAACCTTGAATTCCCTTCCCGGCGCTTCATAACGATAGACGTAAGGTTCGGACGCTCCCGTGGGATCGACGAAAGCGCGGCGCGCCTTGCGAGCACCATCGCGGGTCAGACCTTCCGATCCTATCTGCTCGGCCATCGAACGCATCGATTCGTCGTCGGGCTGTCGAACAATCTGCAGCAGCAGCGATTTGGAAGTAATTTCTGAAGCGCGACAAATCTCGCGAATGTCTTTAGGGATGGAAGCAATCGATAAAGCCTCGGTAACGGTGCTGCGGCTTTTCCCGACCTTGCGGGCGACGTCTTCATGCGTGTAGCCGAAGCGTTCGCATAAAGCGCGCAAACCGTCAGCCTCTTCCCAGGGCGTAAGGTCCTTGCGCTGCATATTCTCGATCAGCGCAACTTCGGCCACACCCGCCTCGTCGATATCCATTTCAATACATGGGAGTTCAGTCAGGCCCGCGGCGGTGGCAGCACGCCAGCGCCGTTCGCCGGCGATGATCATCCACCGGCCCAGGGTGGGCTTTACCAGGAGCGGCTCGAGCACGCCCTTCTCGCTAATCGACGCGGTGAGTTCGGTGAGATCGCCTATCTCCGTCCGCGGTTGATCAGGGTTCGGATCGAGTTTGTCGATCGGAATCAAACGCCCGACGTGCGTCGTGGTGTTTGACTGGGTCAACTCTTCGACGTAGTGCGCGTCGTGGCGCATGCTTAGACCGGTGGGCAATCCTCTTCTAGACACGGCTGATTACCTCGCTGCAGAGTTTTTCATATTCGACTGCGCCCGAAGACTGCGGCGCAAAAGTAAAAATCGATTCCTTGTATGCCGGGGACTCTTCCAACCTGACGCTCTTGGTGATCACGGTTTCAAACAACTTCGGCCCAAAGACGCGGCGGATCTGTTCAAAGACTTCCTTGCCCAGCGTCGTCCGCTTATCGTGAAGCGTAACCAGAACGCCGACCATCTCGAGCTTGGGATTCGGGCGCGCTTTCACCTTCTCGATCGTCTCGAGCAAATCATCTGTTCCTTCTAAAGCGAAATAAGATGACTGAATTGGAATCAGGACGTGACTCGAAGCCACCAGAGCGTTTACGGTAATCAGCCCCAGCGTCGGAGGCGTGTCGATCACGATCACCTTAAAGGTCTTCTTGAGCGGCTCGATGCGGTCTTTCAAACGGAAGGGCGCATCGAAATCGCCGACAAGTTTTGATTCGAGCTTGGCCAGACTGATGCGTGCCGGGATGATGTGCAGGTTTTCGACCGGGGTTTGGTAAACCGGCAGTTCGTCAGCTGCCTGTCCATCCATCATTAGTTCGTAAGCCGAGCGGTCGATTTTCAGAGGATCAAGAAACGAGATGGAACTATTAGCTTGTGGATCGAGATCGAGGAGCAGTGTCTTCGTTCCCCGCCGGGCAAACGCGGCCGCCAGATTGATCGCGGTGGTAGTCTTGCCGACCCCACCCTTCTGATTTGTGATGGCTATTATCAATTTTCTAGTGTGCGCCAAGCTTTAGCTTGTCGTGGATCAGCGACAAACTGAAGTCTGTCGTACCACAATCACATCGGCAAGTCACTGGCGTCGCCAATAACATCGGGCCATTCTTCCTCGGCAACTTCACCTTCGGATTCGCTTTCTTCTTCGGTCGCGACTGAATTGCGCGAGGCCTGAATCACATCCAGGTCGACGAAGATCGGACAATCTGCGCGCAAAGCCAGGGCAATCGCATCCGATGGACGCGAATCAAGCCGCATCGGCTCGCCGTTGTCTCCGGTCAATTCAATCACCGCGTAGAAAGTATTATCGCGTAACGAGGTAACGACTACGCGATCCACTCTCAAACCCAACTCGACAATCAGATTGCGCAGCAGGTCATGAGTCATAGGTCGAGGCGGAGCGATCTTTTCGATCTCGAGCGCAATAGCGTTGGCTTCGTATGCTCCAACCCAGATGGGGAGCATCGTTTCGCTGTTGATGTCTTTGAGAATAATAATCGGCGTCCCACTATTAGGATCCATCATCAGCGCCCGAATCTTGACCTCGATTTCCATCTTCTCTTCCCCGCTATTGTACACAATCCTGACCCTCCGCAGATCGCTGACTTTAACAATCCTTTATCTGACCATAGAGGGTGTTGAATTTGGCTGCGGTGATGCGAACATCTACCACGTCACCCGGCGCCGCAGCACCTCGAGGGAAATTGACGACTTTATGACAGGTTGAGTGACCGCTCAGGTCCTCGTCTGATTTTGAGCTGGTACGTTCCACCAGCACCTTTAGATCCCGACCTATAAAACTCTTGAAAATGGTTTGCTGAAGCTGCTGGTGCGTCTCTTCCAGTTCCAGGAAGCGCGCTTTCTTTTCACTCCGGCTGACGTCGTCTGTGAGCTGCGCCGCCGGCGTGGCGGAACGTTCTGAGTATTTAAAGATAAAGAGCATGTCGTACCCGACTTCGCCAACCAGCTTTAGCGTTTCGCCAAAATCCGTCACGGTCTCACCCGGGAAGCCGACGATGATATCACTGGTTATCGCCATTCGGCGCCGGGCATTTTTGATCGTCGCGATCCTTTCCATGTAATCGCTAACGGTGTGTCCACGGCGCATGGCGCGCAGAACGCGATCGCTGCCCGATTGCACGGGCAGGTGAACCCATTCGCAGAGATTTTCGTGCTCGTCGATAGCGGCCACGATGTCCGGATGAAAGTCGCGCGGAAAAGAAGTCGTGAACTTGATTCGTTCCATTCCGGTCGCCGCTGCGGCTCGCAAGAGCCGGCTGAAAAGTGTGGCGCCTTTGTAAGCTTCAAGACCGGCCGCTGTCTTCGGGCGATAGCTGTTCACATTCTGTCCGATCAGATGAATCTCTCGGTAGCCGTGATCCCGCAACTCGCTTATCTCCGCGATAATGTCCGAAGCCGCGCGGCTCTGCTCGCGACCGCGCGAAAAAGGCACGATGCAATAGGTGCAGAACTTGTTACAGCCTTCAATGATCGGCACAAAGGCAACGTACCTGGAAGTCCGAGCCGTCGCCGGCACGTCCCATTTTTCACCATCAGCGCGCTCGTCGAGATCAATAACCCGGCGCTCGCCTTCCAGGGCGCGGTTCACGAGTTCAGGCAGACGGTCCGTCGCCCGTGTGCCCACGATCAGATTTACCGAAGGGCTGTTATCAAACAGGGTGCTGCCTTCCAGCTGCGCCACGCAACCCATAACTCCGACGACCGGTTCGTCACCCAGACGTCTCCGCCGAACCTCGCCGATGCGGGTGAAGACTTTGTGAGCGGCGCGTTCGCGCACCGAACACGTATTGAAGAGAACGACATCCGCCGTGTCCGGCGACTGGCATAAATCAAAGCCGGCCGCTCGCAAACGCACATCGGCGCGCTCGCTATCAGCGACATTCATCTGACAACCAAATGTTTCCAGGTAAACTGTCGGCCCCATTTCAGTTCTCTATAACGGCCAAAGTCTAACAGATTTCGTTGCGACGTTCCTATCATCGCAAACGCTCTGCTTGCAAGAATCTCGTCCTTGACGCGTCGCACGGCTCCGAGTAGTATCGGCCATCTTGATCTAATGACTTCTGACTCCCTCGTGGACGAAGATAACCGGAGACGCAGAAATGTCTTTTAATAAAATTATTTTAGTCGGCAATCTCGGTCGTGATCCAGAGTTGCGCTACACCCCGCAAGGGACGCCCGTTTGCAGCTTCAGTTTAGCTACTAACGAACGGCGGAAAGATCGCGCCACGGGCGAAAACCAGGATCTTACTACCTGGTTTCGCGTAACGCTTTGGGGGCGGCAGGCTGAAACCGCTTCACAGTATCTGACTCGCGGCAGACCCGTTTACATCGAAGGTCGTCTGCGCGTCGAAGAATATACTGATCGGGACGGCAAGCCGCGTCACTCGCTGGAAGTGAATGCTACGGACATGCAGTTCATAGGCGGTGGCAGAGGCGAAGAAGGCGGAGCGCCCGCAGCCAAAGGAGCCGCGGCTAGTCCCGGCGCTTCAGGGCCGGAGCCAGCTGATCTAACCGATGACGATGTTCCGTTTTGAGGAATCTCAGAGGGGTGTCAAGAACTTTCCTGCGAGTATCGGCTTCACAAATAGTCGCCGCTATGAAGTCAGCGCGAACGTTAGCAGCGTACAGAACCGAGAGCGGTAGCGAGCGGGATCAAGAGCTACTTTTCAAGCACGAATTCATTTCTTGACTTCCCGTTCCAAGGAAGAGTCTCCCGTGATTATTCCTTACGCCGCTCGCTACCGCGGTTCTGTACCTTCGCTAACTCATTGATCGACTCTTTGTGCAAAGCTGCGAGTGTCTTAGGGGGTGCCGGCAGGATCGCTGGTTCCCCATTTACCCAGTTGCCTGAGTTTTTCATAGCGTCGCGTCAATCGCTCAACCACGTTATACGCAGCCGAACCTGCCAATCTCTCACACAACACTGAATCCAAAAACCGAGCCGCTTCGTCGTAAGAGTTCTGTGCGCCACCTTTGGGCTCGGCGATTACCTGATCGACGATACCTTCGTGCTGCAAATCCTGGGCAGTCAGTCGCAGTTCTTCAGCAGCGCGCGCAGCCTGTCCCGAATCTTTCCACAGAATGGCCGCGCAACCTTCGGGCGAAATCACCGAGTAGATCGCATTTTCCAGCATCAGTACCTGATCACCGACGCCAATTGCCAGCGCACCGCCGGATCCGCCTTCGCCGATGACCGTGACTATTACGGGCACCGAAAGCTTTGCCATCTCGCGCAGGTTGTAAGCAATTGCTTCTGCTTGCCCGCGCTCTTCGGCATCAATCCCCGGATAGGCGCCGGGCGTATCGATGAAACAAAAGATTGGCCGCGCAAACTTTTCTGCCAGCTTCATTGCGCGAATCGCTTTGCGATAGCCTTCCGGCTTCGGCATCCCAAAATTGCGGAACTGCCGCTGCTTTGTGTCGCGACCCTTTTGATGTCCCACGACCAGAAGGGGCTTGCCGTGAAAGCGGGCAAAGCCACACACGATGGCTGGGTCATCCGCGTAACGCCGGTCACCATGAATCTCAGTGAAGTCTTCAAACAACCGCTCGATGAAATCCAGCGTGTAGGGACGCTCCGGATGACGCGCGAGTTTCACCCGCTCGAACGCAGTCGAAGAGGCTTCGGAATTTGATTGAGTTTCTTCTGCCATAACTGTCGCGCAAGTTGTTAACTCGCGTTCCTTGAAACACTGCGCAAGTTAACAACTTGCGCTACATCCGAAGCTGAACTCCGCGCCACGGCCGCTTGCCTCGGAGCCGCAAAACCTTCCCATCTGACTTCGCAACCCAGGTTACGCAGAGCGGATTCGATCTCCGTGCTGCCCTGCACCTTCAAAGAAGGGTGAGCACGTACCCGCACCAGCATACCCTCGCTGACTACCTCAACAAAAACGTCGCAGTCGCCTTTTGACTGCTCGAGCAGGTTCCTGACCGCCTCGCAAAGCTCGGTTGGATTACTCGTATCGGGAAAGCCTATGATTATCTCTCGCGCCTTCTTCTGCATCGCTTGAGTAAGTTCGGTAACCTTTTCGACAATCACAGTGATTGCCCCGTCATCACTAATCTCGGCTCTGCCGTTTACCAGCACGGTGGCTTGATCCGCGACCATTCCGCTTTGCCTTCTGAATGGCTCCGGCCATAGCACACACTTGACCGATCCGGCCTGGTCCTCCAAACGGAAGATGGCGAACCGATCGCCCTTCTTCGTCGTGCGCAGCTGCAGATCCGTAATCAGCCCGGCAACCGTTGCCCTCGAACCTGTCTCCTGTTGACTAAGTTCGATTGAGGTCACGCCGCCAAGCTTCTCAACGAGTTCAAGGTGCGCTTCCAGTGGATGGCCGGTGACATAGAACCCAACCGCCTTTTTCTCAGCCGCCAACATTTCAGAAACTGTCCAGGCGACCGCCTCCGGCAAATCGCTGGCGTCGTCTGGAGCCGGCAGGGAATCTCCTCCAAATAAGTCATTCTGGCCCATTGCCTTTGCGCGTTTCGATCTCGCGGAGCGGCCCATCGCAATATCAATCGCCGCAAAATGACGGGCCCGCAAGTGATTGCTGTCGCTGCCATCGAGTTTTAAAGAATCAAACGCCCCGCTGCAAACCAGGCCTTCCAAGACGCGCTTGTTAATCGAGCCTTCTTCAACCCGCTCGGTAAAATCAAAGAGCGACCTGAACGGGCCGGCTTGCCGCGCCTTCATAATCGCGGTGACGCTGTTAAATCCAATTCCCTTGATTGCCGCCAGGCCATAACGAATCGCACCCTTCAGCGCCGTGAATCCTATGTCGCTTTCGTTAACGTCCGGCGGCAACAGGACAATTCCCTGCCCTCGCATCTCTTTCGTGTACCGAAAGACCTTCGCAGTATCGTCGATTTCATTTGAGAGGACGGCAGCATAAAAGTGTTCGCCGTAATGGGCTTTTAGATAGCCAGTCTGAAACGCGAGATACGCGTAAGCCACACTATGCGCTTTGGGAAAGCCATAATCCGCGAACTGCGCCATGAGGGAGAAAATCTGTTGGGCCTTATCCTTCTTGATCCCGCGGGCAACCGCGCCCAGGATGAACTTCTGCTCCTGCAGGGCCATCTCTTCCCGGTTCTTCTTGCCCATGGCTTTGCGGAGACTGTCCGCCTCGGCCATGGTGTATCCGGCCAGCTTCTGCGATAGCTGCATCGCCTGCTCTTGATAGACGATAACGCCCTGGGTCGTGTCCAGAATCTCCTTCATCTCGGGAACGATGTAACGCACGCTCTTCTTCCCGTGGTGCCTGAGGATGAAGTCATCGACCATTCCGCCGTCGATCGGGCCCGGCCGGTAGAGCGCGTTAAGCGCTGAAAGGTCCTCAATGCCCTTGGGTTTGAGCTTGCGGCAAATCTCCTGCATTCCCGAAGATTCAAACTGAAATATCGCATCAGTCCGCCCTTCAGCAAACAGTTGCATAGTCTTCTCATCGTTAAGCAAAACCTTTGACCACTCAACATCCTCGTTAAGCGCGCGCTTTATACTCTTTAAGCAGTCGCTTATGATCGTAAGCGTATTAAGCGCGAGGAAGTCCATCTTAAGGACGCCCACCTTCTCAAGGTCGGACATCTCGTATTGAGTAGTTACTTCATCTTTGGCTGAGACGGCGATCGGAATGAGCTCTTCCAAAGGTTCAGGTGTAATAACCACGCCCGCGGCGTGCACTGAAACGTGGCGGGCACAGCCTTCGATTCGCCGGGCGAGGTCGATCACATCCCGGACCCGGTCGTCGGTCTCCATTGCGTTCCGGAGTTCAGGTACTTGTTCAATAGCCTGCGTGATACTCACGTTCCGGCCGCGGACGGGCGGCGGGATCAGCTTAGAGATGCGCTCGACCTCGGCATATGGCATATCCAGGGCGCGGCCGACGTCCTTGATTGCGGCGCGCGAGGCCAAGGTCCCGAAAGTCACGATTTGGCAGACTGAATCGCGCCCGTACAGGTCGGCCACGTGATTGATTACTTCGCTGCGGCCACGCACGCAGAAGTCTATGTCGATGTCCGGCATCGAGACGCGTTCCGGATTCAGGAAGCGCTCAAAGAAGAGATTGTATTTCAGGGGATCGATGTCAGTGATGCCTAGACAAAAGGCCACGAGCGAGCCGGCGGACGATCCACGACCCGGTCCGACTGGAATGCCATGATCTTTGGCGTAGCGGACAAAGTCCCAAACTATAAGAAAATAGCCGGCATACCCCATGCGCTTGATGACTTCTATTTCATGCCAGAGCCGTTTCTCGTATTCCTCGAACGTATGGGTCAGCTCTCCTCTGGCCGACTCGCCGTCCCAGACCTGGGCTTTCCGAGTCTGATAACCGTGTCTCACAGTCTTCTCGAAGTACTCGTTCGCCGTCAGGCCAGCTTCGGAAGCCGGAATAGGATAATTGGGGAGATAGTTGACGCCGGTCGGCAAGGTCAAATCGCATCGTTCAGCGATCTCAACAGTGCGCTGCAAAGCCTCCGGCAGTTCGTTGCCGAAAATCTGCCACATCTCGTCGGGTGAACGCACATAAAAGTTTGGCGTACCATACCGCAGGCGATTTTGATCGTTGACGGTCTTCCCAGAGCCGATGCACAGCAGCACGTCATGCGCTCGTGCATCGTCGGGCATCAGGTAGTGCGCGTCGTTCGTAGCGACCAGAGGAATGCCTGTGCGCTTTGATAACTCGACCAGAGGTTTGCGAATCCGGTTTTGGGGTTCGAGTCCGTGCTCCTGAATCTCGAGGAAGTAATTTCCCACTCCCATTATTTCCTGAAACTCGAGGGCCGCCGCCGCCGCGTCATCCGGGCATTCTTTGGCCAGCAACGCCGAAGGGACTCCTGACATGCAGGCCGAGAGCGCAATCAACCCTTTGCTATGCTGGGCAAGCAACTCTCTGTCGATGCGCGGCTTGTAATAGAAACCTTCGGTAAAAGCCTTCGAGGTCAAACGCGACAGGTTGCGATAGCCTTCCAGATCTTTCGCCAAAAGGATCAGATGATGATTAGTTTTTTCGCCTGGAGCTGCGCGACCCCCGCGATCCTTTCGCCCCGCGGTGGCGATGTAGGTCTCACAGCCGATGATCGGCTTGATCCCTTCCTTCTTCATCGTGTTGTAGAAAGTGATCGCCCCATACATGTTCCCATGGTCGGTCATGGCGCATGCCTTCATGCCCAGCTCCTGGGTTCGCTTGGCAAGGGGATTTATTTGGATCGCGCCGTCGAGGAGGCTGTAATCGGTATGTAGATGCAGATGAACAAAATCTTTGTCTGGCATGATGAAAGAATCAATTTCAAATCGGGTTGTCGGATAACCACTCGAAGGATCGGCACTATATCACGTCGCAGCGCGCAGTGTGGAGTGGGCGTTGAAAGATAATCTCATCAGCCCGCATGAGCGGGCGGAAGATCTGTAGCCCACGGCGCAAGCTGTGGGAAAAGGGGTTTAGAAAACGAAAAGCCACAGCGTGGCGTAACGATGAGGACGTGGAAATAAATGTGCCGCCGCTCTGCTAACACCGAAAATGCTGAATCCGATTACTCTGCCCTGAGCGTCGACGCGCTCCATAACGGCGTCGCGCAAAAACGTCCACCAGCCTAATGGCTTTGCCACTCTGATGCGCGGCAAGTCTCTGACTTGCCGACAAAGCTTCTCTATATTTAGCGGTCTATGACCGCCGGGTCCGAGACCCTAAGAAAAAGGGGGCTCGGGTTCCGGCAAATCAGAGACTTGCCGCGCATCGGAGTGGCAGAGCCATTTTGAGGGTGGAAAGTCGAGTAGGACCGCTTCGGAGCGCGGAATCGCTGCGATACGCGATGTCTTGATTACAAGTGCGAATCCTACCGTAGTGGTCACGCATAGGCGATTGATGACCCTAATGCTCAAACACTTTGATTCGAAGTGCGGTTTTGACGAGTGGAAAACCCTTACCGCGCCGTATGTCTTCGAACTGACGCTCGTAGATTCAGAAACCACAATACGGCGGATTTGGAATAGCTAGGTCCTTAGGAAGTAAGCGATCGAGGTCAGGTCTGCGATTCTCAATATTTAGTGAGAAGGCCTGGCGAAGGTGGCGTTGGGTTGGCGAAGTACGACTGGGCAATGGGACCCGCCACGGTACTGCTATTGATATTCGGAAGGACCGAACTCCCTTGAGTACCGAGTTGTATCAGATAATCCTGGGTCAGACTCTTTCCCGCAGCCAGGTTGAGCGGCACGTTTCCATAGTACCAGCGCTTCCAGCCCGACCAGTTGTGCCTGCCCTGTGTACCCTGCCTGGGATTGCCGGGCTTGGGAATTAAGAGAATGCTGGCTTTGGTATAGTTCGCGTAGGGCGCGCGGGTTGTGCTTGCTCGCCAATAGGCGAATAAATAGCTCTCCTTCGCGCCGACATAATCATAGGGATTTTGGGTCGCGCTGGCGCGGATCCAACCTGTCGAATCGGGAGCCGTATAAGGGTCCCCGCTCGTGGGATCACTCAACCCGAGCATCGCGCAACGCCACTCCTTCGCGGTTTGCGCCCTGGCGACTCGGAGGACGCTGTGGACATAGATTTTCCCATTCGGGTAGATGTAGTAGGTTACATCGCCGGTTACGTTGCTGAGCACGCCCACCGCATTAGTCATCGGGCTCGATGTCGCTTGCACCACCACCCGTGAAGGAGCATTTTCCACGATGGTGAAAGTGCGGGGGCTGTTTGGAAAGTAATAACTGGCCGCCCGTGTATATAATTTTGGATCATCCGGAGTCGTCCCGTAGAAGACCTGCTGAAACAGTCCCGGTTCCGCGGTGGAAATATCAGGGTTCACGCCATATCCAGGTCCGGTGAGATTGGTTTTCGCGGATCGATCGTTGACCAGGTCGTACCATTGAGAGATTCCCCAGTTATCAGCCGCCTCGAAGACAAGGCGAAATAATCCCGTAGACTCGACGGTAACCTTCCGTTTCAGGCCCGATCCGGCGTCGATTAACTGCATGCCGCCGCCCCCGGAAACCGGCTTCGATCCCAACTGGACGCCCTCGAAATCGTCGAACCTTAGAGGGTCGAGAGCGGGACTGTCCGAGGGGCCCCAACCTTCATCGTATGTTCTGGTGATGAGTCCGCTTTTATTTAGTTTCCACCAATTGTCAGCTGCTCGCAGACTATGCTCGGTACCCACCGGAGGGCGCCTCTCTGCCCAGGAGGTCTGACTGTTGGCATTACCGGCAAGGCTGAGACTTAGCCAGAGTGTAAAGAGTATCTTCTGCGTTAAGCTGGTGTTAGTCATAGGTTGAGGCTTCTTACCAAGGCAAGTTAGAACTGGTTCATGACCGATGCTTTCTTGCCGGCGGTTCCGGTTACAACACCTCCAGCACATCCACAATAACGCGACTGAGTGGTTTGCCAAAAGTCGGGGACGCTGGTCACCTCAGGTTTTATGCTGACGCCCGCTTCGCGGGTTTTCAAAGTCGCGAAGTGCCGCAATGCAATAGCTACGACCGCCAGGTCGGGGTAAACTTTTCAATAAAGGGATCGAGGCCGGAAGGGTTGGAGGCGTGACAATAGAACTCTCTTGAGCACTCTCGCTCAGGGTCCAAAGCGCCCGCGATACTCACCTGAGACGATGAATGCCTTTACCATCTCCGCAGTCACGAAGTTGCCGTTGAACTGATTCAACTTCGTCAACCAGAAATCATATCCGCTATAGTCAGTGTCTGATGGGTCATTTGGATTGCGTCGCAGATATCCGAAGTACTGCATTAGCACGAATGCACGGTTTGATTCATTTGTTAACAGAGTCGCATTCTCAGCAACTCTGCGTAATCCTCGGGCCCGGGCCGCGGTATCGGTAGTGTCAAGGGCAACGCCAAACTCGTTGATGGCGGCGCTTCGGTCGCTTGGAGATGGCAAGACGCCCGCGTTGCCGAAGAGCCGGTCGACAAACTGGGTTGGCGTCAGCGAAGTCGGATAGGCTGAAGTGAACCGCGAGCGCTGCACGAACTCGGAAGTGAAAGCAACCTTGTTGTTATCGAGTGCCTGTTCCCAGCCGGCTTGACCGACAATTACACCAAGGCCAATTTTCTGCGTGTCCGGCAAGAATTCATTGAGACGAATAATGGGGATCGGAAGTGTATGCAATCCGCCGAAGGTTGAATTTCCAATAGCGTCGCCGTAAGCAGATTTGTAAATGCGCTCGACTAGATAGCCCGTCTGTTGAAATTCGATCGAGAGAAAGTAAGCCGCCGAGACATTGACCCGCTTTGCATCAATGCACGTCTGATCCGATCCGCAGGAGTTAATCTCGTTCGTCCAGAAGGCGAGGCCGCTGGGATCCGGCTGACGATTGAGAAAATCGAGGTAGTGCTGCTTAACGAAGAAGTCAGCTTGATCGATTGGGTTCGGCGCCGCCTGATAGGCAACCAGCAGATTCGTAGCCGGGACAACGAGAATACCCTCTCCAGCGGCAAGGCCTATAGTATCCGAATTTATCATTGGGGCTCCTGCGTTTCCCGTCCACACGTTAGCGCCGGTGGTGGCATTCAACGCGTAGAGTTTTCCGCTTTGTGCGCCAACGTAAACGTAGCCGTTATCGATAATTGGAGCGGTATTTAAAGTACCGTCACCATTGAACGACCATTTTAATGCTCCCGAATTAATGTCGCGCGCTTCTAAGAACGATCCATTCAAGTAATAGCCGGTTGAGGCATCAAAGGCGGGAATCCGGACGCTTGAGAAGCTGCCTAAGTTCGCTGCATTCCCGGCATCGAGAATTAGATTGCCAAGGGTGTTATCACGACTGTACAGCCGCCCACCCGCCAACACCGGAGTCGTGCCACCACCACCTGAGCACGATGAAGAGCGAAACCACAATTGTGCTCCAGTTGCCGGCGAGAAGGCGTAGATTCGGCCACATGCAAACGAAGCATACAGAGCGGTTGAAGATACCGCAGGGGAGGTAGGTCCGGGGTCGAATGTATTAGCGGTCCATTTGACGGCGCCGTCGGCTACCGCAAGGGCGTATATAGTTCCGCCAACGCCGCCCGCCTGGACGAACAAGGTTCCACCCGTCGCGACTGGCGGCAAACCAACACCATTGTTACCAGTGAGCTGTTTTGTCCACGCTACCGTACCTGATGCCGCATCGACCGCCTCAACTAAACCGTCGATGCGCGACACGAACACTCGGCCCGAATCATACGCAGGACCGCACCAAATTATGCTGTTTGGCAAATCAACAGCCCAGAGATCTGCGCCCGTTGCCTCATCGAGTGCACGCAACCGGTATAAGCCGGTCGTTTGATTCCTCACCATCACGAAAACTCGGCCTGCGACAATCAGAGAGTACGAGAGGGTCCCTCCCATATTCCGCGACCATCGGGGCATCAGAGGCGGAGTTAGTCCGTCCATCTGCGATCCGGTGTGAGCGGGATTTATTTGGAAGGCTACTGCTTGCCCCGTCGGTGGAGTGGGACTGGCTATCGGCGCCGGAGAAACCGTCGGCGTCGGTGTCGGCGAGGGACTCGGGGCCTGGCAACCATTCCAATTGAGTTTCACCGTCCCGGCGTCGCGGCCCCAACCATCGACCGCAATCCTGTATGTAGTTCCGGCGGTCGGATTGAAGGTGAGATTGCTTGTTCGCACAAAGCCGTTCACCTGATCGTCGTTGAATGCCAGCCGCGTCAACGAACTAACGCTGCCACCCGTATACACGGCCACAATCGTGTCAAAGTCACTGCCGGCGGTGGTGATCGTTGTCGCGGTTGAGAAGGGCGCCTGCCATTGGTACCAAATTGTTCGACCGGGACTGAGCGAAGCCGAATCGGTTGGATCATCGCTCGGCTCACCGGCTTCGCTCGTGGCCCCAAAAGTTGATCCGCCGATGCTGCCCGAGCATCCCGTGATGGTTTGGGCATTAATGAAATTGTCGTTCGCCGGAGGCGTTGGCGACGGTGCAGGCGGTGGGGGATTGTTGTTGGTCAGGTTGTATCCGAACGAAGTCAGCGCCAGCAAATCGTTGCTCGTGATTGTTCGGCGGCAACCGTCGGGAATCGCGGGATCCATTATGCCGATGGTTCCACCACAGGTTGCTGCGTGTTTCCAGTGACTGGATTGCCAACCATCGCCGCCGTTACCGGTAGAACCGGTTGGGCCGCCATTCGCTAGTCCCAACTCTGAATTGCCGGGAATGAAATCGTACTGCAACGGATCAGGCGAGCCGCCCACGGTCACGATGCGCTGCGCAGTCGCAAACGTCGACGCGGTCGTCCCCGTCCGGAATCGGTAGAGATCCCAGATCGCCGGCCTGGGAAGATTCATTCCTGCGTCTGACTCAAACCCCAGAGCGTGTCCAATCTCGTGTGTGGCTACGGCATCAAAATCAGTGGCGTTCGCGGTGATCCCATCGCCTGGATCAAAATCGAAGGTGAAGTTCGAGTTGAAAGCGATCTGTGCCGCATCGTCTGATGGCTGCGCAGTCGCGGGTAATAACCCGATCGCCCGGGCAATCGAATCCGAAACATCGACGCCACTGCCATCTCCCAAATCCGTCGGGACAGCGTTGGGTGGGAGCGCATTAGAAACTCCTTGCTTGCTCGCATTGCCCTCGCCATCAGCCTGGGTAATCAGGCTGGTGCGTACTGATTGGTAAGAATAAGCACCACTGTGCGTGGCGGTCGCGCCCAATACGCCATCCGGAAAGGTCTGGCCAAAGGCGCTCGGGCCGAAATCGACGTCAATATAAATTGTCACCGGCGATTTGATCACGCTTTCCCAATTCTGGGCGGCGCGATTGAATGCCGCAGTCGCGGTGGCATTCTGTTGCAACTGTTGCGTCGCGCGCAGAACGATGATCAAATTGGCCGCCTCAGGCGCTTGACCGCTGACAAATTTATCGAGCTCGAAGTGATTGATTTGTCTCAGGCCCAGTTTCTTTAGATCTTGTTGGCGCTCCCTGATTTCATCGGGTGTCGCTTCACGACACACGATCTCACCGCCGGCATTGCGATAGACGGTAAATTCCCGACGACTTGGTTTGGCCGCCTCGGTCGATTGCGACTGCGGGTCAATGGCAGTTAGCGCTGAGCGATCGAAGGTTGAAGATGTTTTGTGGTTAACACGTCTCGCTCTCTCCAGCAACCGGTCTCTGAGGATTAGACTTGTCGCGGATCGGCCGGAAGTGCTCCGGGAGGCGAGTACGGTTCCCGCAACAAGAACCACGAGCACGGCCAGTATTACGAAGCGGCGCTGGTCAGATATCCTAAACATACGATACTGATAAAGGAATTGTTAGCCGGTGAAAGTGACCGGTGACACATTCGCGATCAAATTACCATCGCACTCGTGCAAAAGCGTCGGCTGAGGCGAAACTGCCTCGATCGGCATGGACAACGACTAGAAGAGAGCATAGAGCTGCCAATGCACATGGCGCGGCAGCGATTCCTTGAGTGGGCCGAACCCGGGAAGCAGAGCGCTGCATGTTCATGCCTCCAATCTGGATGAAATCAAATGCGACCTGCCCATGCGGTCTAAGGGTAAGCGATCGGGGTCAAGCCTGCAATTCTCCGATTCTCAATCCTCAGCGATAGATGTTGCTTAAGCTGATTCAAGATGGAATTCCAGGGTGCGATCGAGTCAGCGGCGAGAATCGCACAATCGCAGGCCTGACCCCAATCTCTGAAGCTCAGCCTAATAGAGAAACACCGATCAGGTAGGGAGAAAAGAGCGTTATTTGGCTAATGGCTCTGCCACTCCGATGCGCGGCAAGTCTTTGACTTGCCGGCAGCCCACCTTCCTTATTCTCAGGGTCTATGACCCGGCTTAGCAATAATCTGTACTTGTCGAGGCAGTTATGATGGTGAGCGTGAAGCTTACCATCTCAAAGGACGACCCATGTCTGTTCATAACGGCTGTAGCCAACCACCGCTTGCCGGTTTTCCGGGCGGATGCCATTAAGACAATTACGTGCGGAGCGATTGACGAAGCTCGAAGCTCGTGCGGGTTTCTTTTGTTCGCCTACGTCATCATGCCCGACCATATCCATGTCCTAACTGACAGTCCGCGAAAGCCGTCAGCCGTGCTTCAATTCATAAAAGGCATTGTCAGTCGCCGGGTGCTGGGGTATTTGAAGGAGATGAAGTATGACGCGTCGCTCAGAAAGCTGGAGCACGACGACTGGAAGCGAAATCATCGCTACTCGTTGTGGCAGCATGATTCAGATGTTTTTTCGACCGTTAGCGAATCAATCTTCATGCAGAAGGTCAACTACATTCACCAAAACCCCGTGCGAGCGCAGTTGGTGGAGCGAGCCGGGGATTATCGCTGGTCCAGCGCTCGTTTTTGGAACAAGTGCCCGCGCGCAGATGAACCCCTGAGAGTTGATCTTGACCAGATCGTTTGGAGGCGGTCATAGACCGCTTAGTTTTAATGAGACCATACCGGCAAGTCGGAGACTTGCCGCGCATCGGAGTGGCAGAGCCATTTTGAGGGTGGAGTCGAGTAGGACCGCTTCGGAGCGCGGGATCGCTGCGATACGCGATGTTTTGATTACAAGTGAGAATCCTACCGTAGTAGTCACGCATGGGCGATTGATGACCCTAATTCTCAAACACTTTGATTCGAAGTACGGTTTTGATGAACCCTTACAGCGCCGGATGTCTTCGAACTGACGCTGGTAGATTCAGACACGACAATACGGCGGATTTGGAACAGCTAGAGTCCTTGGGAAGTAAGCGATCGTCAGGCCTGCGATTCTGCGATTCAATCCTCAAAGCCGCTTATTTTAAAACAAAGTTAGACCGGATTCTGACAACCAATGAGTCTCGATTGGAATTGCGCGACTAGCCCAATGGCTCTGCCACTCCGATGCGCGGCAAGTCTCCGACTTGCCCGCGCCAGCTCTTCTTCTCGGGGTCTCCGACCCCGGTCATAAACCGGTAGAAACGGAGAAGACAAATCGGCAAGTCACAGACTTGCCGCGCATCGGAGTGGCAAAGCCATCGGGCTTGGAGCCGCGCTTGAACCTTACGCCTGCAACTGATGGGTCAGGCCTGTTATTCTGCGATTCTCAATCCTCAGCGATAGATGTTGCTTAAGCCGGTTCAGGATGGAATTCCAGGGAGCGATCGCATCACCGGCGAGAATCGCAGAATCGCAGGCCTGACCCCAATCTCTGACATATTCTGGCTCTGCCACACGGATGCGCGGCAAGTCTCCGACTTGCCGACAAAAGCTTCTCTATATTTAGCGGTCTATGACCGCCGGGTCGGAGACCCTAAGAAAAAGGGACTCGGGTTCCGGCAAGTCACAGACTTGCCGCGCATCGGAGTGGCAGAGCCATCAGGCTAATAGAATAATAAAGCTGCAACTGATCTCTCCTTTACGCTAACTAAGATGGCAAAGAGGTTATTCCTGGTAAGACATGGAAAGGCCCAAGGTCAGGAGCCAGAGGCCCCTTTAACCCCGGATGGTCTGGCGCAAGCGACGGCTCTTGCGGACCTTCTGGAAAAGGCCCAGATCCACCAGATCGTCGCCAGCCCATTTACCAGGGCAGTCCAGTCCATTGAGCCACTGGCAAAACGGTTGGGACTGGGCATTAAGATAGATGAACGACTCATAGAAGCTAACCTCAGCACAATTAATTATCCGGATTGGCTTGATCGTCTGCGCACAACGTTCAGCGATTTCGAATTAGCTTTTGAGGGTGGAGAGTCGAGTAGGACCGCTTCGGAGCGCGGAACAATACGGCGGATTTGGAACAGCGAGAGTCCTTTAAGAAGTAAGCGATCGAGGTCATTCAATTCTTGGAAGACAATGGAATCGATTATGACGAGCGATACTTACGATTTCAGCCTGCGGAGCAGGCGAAAGCATAAAGCCTTCTATGAAGCCGGGTCGTGTCAAGAGATGAGTTCGGGTTGATTGTTTCACCCTTCTATTCGAGTTTCCACGGACTGCTTGCGCTAGTCTTTAGTCGTGGTCTCATTCAACGGTGCGACGAGGCTCATTCTGGGGCACTAGCTCTTTAGGCTTAGGCTTTACTCAAGCTGCTCGTCATTTCAATCGTTTCCGAACTTCTCTTTACCCACTCGAGCGCGATCAGGATCCAAGTTGGCTTATCGCTTCCCCTTGGTCCTCAATTCCGCGATTACTTTGACCGTTCCGTAATCAGGCGACTTTGGCTGCCGGGCACTGCCAACTCGTTCCGTCGCGCAGCATGGCCCAACATCGCACAAATAATCTTCTACCTACAGCCACAATCGCAATCTTCTTGCGCGACTTCTTCCCGCCACTGATGCGCTGATAGGTTTCACGCACCCACGGGTTGTGACGCAACCCGGCCCAGGCTACTTCCACCAACAATGACCATCAACCCACCAACAATGATTGAGCCTGCGAAGCGGGCGACAGAGTTACAGAACCCCGAGAGCGAGGGGATCCACCATGCAACGCGGGCTAATAGATTGATCAATGCCGCTATCTTTAGCGTTGTCGCCCGCTCCACGGGCTTGGTTCACTTTTCCACCGGGCACCTAGGGCTGACGCTCCGGCCGTATGCTGACACCCGCTTCGCGGGTTAGGAACATTCCCGGCGCAGTTATTGATGACGTAGGTTTTGTTGATTCCATTTTCGTCCACTCACCGAGGTTATGGAACTAAGCGGCTCGATTCTATTCCGCAATAGCAAGATTGAACCGACAGAGAAGGACCGCAGGTTGAATTCACGGCCGATGTGGCGGGAAGAACCGGATGCTCCAACGGTCTTCGTAAGAGCGGTCGACCGTTGAAAATCGCAAAACTGACTCGGATCCCGATTCTTTTAGTCCGCGTTTCTCGCCCTTTTGTCTTTGGCGCTTCATGCTTTAAACCCTACCGCCAAAGTTTTTGCTTGCATCCTGTCAATTTTTTTACTAGAGTCTCGCGCGCAATCACTCGTTCTCGCGAGTTAACACCAACCGCATCCGGAATCTTAGCCCGTAAATCGACTACTTTTCATCCTCGGTCCCTCGTTGAGCATTGAAAGTGAGATTTGAAATGGATCAAGCCCTAGACCTCTACGAAGTTCAGGCGAAGATGGCCAAGTTCATCACGAGTGGCACTTTGGACCAACGAGTTCTAAAGGCGCTCATGTCAGCAGACGGTTTTGTGCCCAAAGAATGTGAGCTCTGGGATTACAAAACAACTGCGAACGGAGATGCACTCTCAAAAGCGAAAACTGTTATGCAGATTCTCAGCTTCTACAATGCGTATGGCGGATACATCTTGTATGGGGTTATAGAAGATGGAAGCAAAGAAAAGTATTTAGCGAAGGGCATCACAGCAAACTGTGTTAATCAACAACAGATCGGAATGTTGATTAAGGAGTACACCGGGGAATCAATTGATTTTACGTATCGGGAGGTTCCTGTAAGGCATGGCGGCGAAAATCTTTTGTTCGGAATTCTTCACGTTCCGAAACGGCCCGGTAATCATCCTCCTGTGTTTTTCGCAAAAAATGGACCAGACGTTAAGCCTCACATTCCACTATTTCAAAAAGACCACGCGTACGTGAGACTCCAGGATAACTGTATTGCTGCGAAAGACAAGAAAGCTCTCCAATTCCTATTCGGACCACGGGAGCTTGAAATTGACAGTTCGAAGGATCATAAGAGATCGTTCGCGCCTCGCGCTTTGATTCTCGATCATAACTTACCCGATCGAGACGTGATATGTTCGCGCTTTTTTGGCAGGGACGAAATAATTGAGCGCCTATGGTTGTGGCTCTCAGATGAGTTCTCGACAACTCGAGTATTGGCAGGTGACGGTGGAAGAGGAAAAACATCTATAGCATACGAGTTCTGCGAGGAGGTGTGTCGAGCGCGCCCCTTTGAACTATCCCGAATCTTTTGGGTCACCGCCAAGCAGAAGCAATTCAGTGGAACGTTGAATGACTATCGGCATATGCCAGAAACTCACTTTAACGATTTTGAGTCATTGCTTCGCGCCTTATGTTTAGGTTATGCGATGTTAGAAACTGAAGTCGATGACGTCGCATTGAGGCACCAAAGGAAAAGCCTGCAGTCTGCGTTACGGCTCTTTCCTAGTTTGATCATCGTCGACGATATTGATTCAGTCGAGGACTTAAATGAACAGAAGAGAATTCTCGAACTTTGTTCTGCAATATCAGCGGGCACTCCCTCACGTTTCTTACTTACGACGAGGATGAATTTGACAGCCTCAAATGACGTATGCTTACGGGTTCCCGGGCTAAGCGAGGAAGAGTATAGGCCATATGTTGATTACCTTGTTGAAAAACTCAACGGGCCAATTATTGGGAAGAAGGAATTTCAGGCTCTGTGGAAAGCAACCGATGGCTCTCCATTATTCACCGAATCAGTCTTGCGTTTGCTGAAGCAGGGTACGCGATTAAGCAAAGCCATTAAACAATGGAACGGAAAGTTGGGCGAAGAAGTAAGAATGGCGGCCCTAGAGAGAGAGATTCAAAAGCTGTCTCTTGAAGCACGCCGAGTTCTCCTCACGTGTGCCTACATGGGTGGGGCATCAATTGTTGAAATCAAGCAGGTCACTGGGTACGACGACGCGCGGATGACAGATTGCATCAGCCAATTAACCTCTCTCTTTCTATTGCGCGCGCCTGACTTCATTAAGAAGGTCCCGCGGTTTGAAGTGCCGACAAATACGGCAAGACTAGTTTTTGAAAAACAGAAGGACCTTGTCATGGATACTGAGGGCCTGAAGAAAACGATTCAAAACTTGCGTGGAAGAAAAATTACCCTTCAGAAAATAGATCGAAGCAGCGGTGCGATTGCCCAAATGTATGCACTGATGCGAGAAGGCCGGTTCGATGATGCAATAAAGACAATTGAGGCAGCAGTCAAGCAGCTTGGGCAAAATCCGGAGCTTGTTATGCATTGTGGAAAATGTTACTTCGAGAAAGCCAGGCAAAAAAAGGACTCCGCTGCGAATACCGCCGCTCGAAAACTATTTAGGCGATCCTACGAGCTCGGGCAAAGAAAGAGTCTATTGTTTGAATGTTGGTTTAGAAGTGAAATTGAAGCGGACAACCCAGGAGGTGCATTTGAAGTCGCGGAATTAGCAATCAACAACAACATCGAACCGACGACAGATTGGATCCTTAAGCGAGCGAATTCTTTGGAAAAATTGGCGCGACGGCATGCCCAAAGCCACAATCCTCAAGAGGCGCTTGTCGAATTCGAGAGATCTGCTACAGATATTGTTGCAACGCTTCGCGGTGGTTGCGATTCGCGCTTCGAACAAGAAAACCTACAGGCAAAGCTCAGTCGCATGAACGACGAACGCGTCAATCTGGTTTGCCGGATAGCCCGGGACTTCTCAGGGTGGGAGCAAGCAGTCGAAACGATCGTTTCAATAGTGGATAGTGGAGATGTTCGACGGTCTCACGCCTCCGCGGCAGTTGATGCGTTTATTCAAATGGTTCAGAGCATGAGCGTCCACAGTATAAAGGATGAGATGCGAACTCGACGCCACGTTCAGACTGCTGAAGATGAAGAGGGCCCTCGAAAACATCACTTGGCGGCAATCCATAACAGACGCAGGGACATTCGTCGGGTTCTTCAACGGACAAGATTCGTCAAGGTTGATGAAAGAGCCGCACTCGAAACGAAGATAAAGATGGTGGTTTCCTCGTTTGAGTCAGACCCCTCCAAAACGGCGGCTGCCTAGCACGACCAAGGGCGGCACTTTCCTATCCAGCTTACGCTGACAGTGCTCGTCGAGCAGGTGCATCGTTTCGGACATCGCGGTATGCGGCCTCAGCGATGTTAGTTTGTCCCGCATCGAAGAACGGCCGGCGGCAGAGTGCGTCTACATTTATGCGGCTCTGCCGCTCTCCAGTGCGGTAAGCCCTGGCTTTACCGTGCAGGTTTCTTTTAAGAATTGTGGAGGCTACGCCTCCTACGCAGGCGTAGCCTCGCTCGAAGAGTTTCAGTGGGTTGCCGGTGAGGCAAGCCTCACCGCACTGGGGAGCGGCAAGCCGCCTTAAGCGAAGCCGCGTCAACCGGGGTCGGGCTTCCGGATTCGCTCCGATTGATCCATTTGATCCGTTTGTCGTTGAATGCTATTCGCGCACTGTAGAAATCAAAAAAGGGTTGCGGCGGTAAACCCTCATCCCCAAGCCCTCTCCCAGTGGGAGAAGGGAGAAAGACGTTGATCACGCCGTCCAAACTTCCATCTCAAATCAGTAACCGATTCTGCGATTCGCGATTCGCGGTGCCTATACCGTTACTCGATCTCATCATCCATATCATCAATGCCCATATTCTTCTTCCAGATGGCTACTTTCTCCGGATGGTTCGGGAAAGCCGTGAGGACGATTTGGTCCAGCTCCTCGATTATCGGCTCAGCCTGCAGCATGAGGCCGCAGATACGCGGGTCCTCGTCGATCTCAACGCTGGATTTGCCCTCTGAGAGCGCGTCCGCCTCAGTCACGAGCCGCTCCAGGATTGATACAATGTTTTCGTTCTTCATCACGGCGTTACCTCCGATCTTCGTCCCGTCGGGACGAGATGTTTATAGACATCCCGCTCAATTCTTTTCGCCTCTCGGAAGTGGCCGTCGCCACTTCCGAGGGGCGATGTACTTCTATTGACAGTTGAGAGCTATAGACATTTCGCTCCTACGGAGCGAAAGCCTCAGGAACATGCTCTACCAATTGAATAATAGAGCTCGACGCCGGCGATGTGGAGTGCGCTGACTTGTCAGCGCTTTTGAAAGCGGCGACTAGTCGCCGCGACCTTTAATAGCGTTTCCCCACGGGCCGCGACAAGTCGCGGCCTAAGACAGCGGCGAGAACTCGCCGCACTCCACATTTGCCGCCCGCTCAGGTTTTGCGAACCTACGGACTGGAAGGCGCCGGGGTTGGACCTGTCCCTGACACCGGCGGCTTTGGTTTGGCTCGTTTGGGCGGCCGTTCGATGTGAGTTGCGGCGGTCCATTCGGCGAGCTTGCCGGCGTTGTTGGCGTATTTCACTTTCATCAAGCTGGTAAGGTCGCGCACTTTTTCGACTCCGCGACCAAGCGCATCGTCGAGTTTCTGCCGCGCGGCGATGTGATCGCCGACTGCATTCAACCGTTCCGCGCTCTTGCTCTGGAACGCTGCTTTGTGGGCGGCCAGGTCTTCGAGAAAATCCGCCGGCAGCTCATGAGCGATCAGTTGCGCTTTTATGGGCAGCGCATTGGTCGCGTAAACGCCGGCCATCTGTAAAAGCTGCTCATCATTGTTTCGCGGCGGGTAAGGGAACTTGTCCTCGACGCCCATTACCTTACTGGCTTCGCGCATCGAGAAGAGATCGGCGAGTAAGGTCTCGCGCGCTTCGTTGATTGTCTGAGTTCCTTGCTTCGCATCGCTGCGGCCGGTACCGTATGCCGCGGCTTCCTGCTCGACTTCAATAACCGCCGCCTGCAAGTCAGCGTAGAACTGGCGCGCGGCGCCTCCTTCAGAAAAGTCGTTGACGCACTGCGCAAACGCTTCTCGCGAACGGACTAACATCTGGTGGGTACGACCATCTGTGTCATTCATCGAAATATCCTCCTGATGGCTGTGCTAGCGTTGAGTGTATTTCACTTCGCGATCGTGGAAGATCGTGAGGTGTTTCCGCGTTACGAGTCGACCGGCTGGTTATGGGTTAGCCGGCTAAGGAAATAAGCTGTGCCCGATTAGCTGATCCTGCTCTGATGGCCGCGCATTCTAGCACCCATGCCGAAGAGCTAGCAACGTTTTTTGCATGGCGGCGAGGTGATTCGGAAGAAGGCGTTGTATGAGGATAAGGCGCTCAGCCTCAGTTTGCGGTTTTTCTCAATGTTTTCGCGTCTCCGCGTCTTGTTTTGGCATCGTCACACGCTGTTTTGGAGGCGTCGTGCGTTGTTCTGGAGCCTTCGCGCGTTGTTTTAGCGCCACTGCAAGTTGTTTTAGCGTGGTCGCAGTTTGTTTTGGCGCTTGGGCAGGGTGATGCGCCGTTGATGGAGGCTGACGTGGCGTTGCATCACGTCGTTGGGGCGCCCCTGGACGTGGTCCTGCCATTAATGCAGCTTGAGTTTAGGGAGTTGCGGGTTGTTTTAGCGATGCGCCATAGGTTGGTGCGATGGAAATTCTTCGTTGAGAGCGAGATTCAAATGGAGTCCGCGCAGCGGACGAATGAAAATAGCCCACCGATTCCCGGTGGGATCACGGCGAATATGAAGAAGAGTCCGTGAAGCGGACGGCTGAAATTAGATGGTATGCGAGGATTCAGTCGCCCGCTTCGCGGGCTCGGGATTAGGTTGATTCGTTTTCCCAGCACTGAAGTGCTGGGTTATTGTCGGCCGTCGGCTATGCCGACTTAACGCGGCGCCCTGCCTTACGGTCGGGCTACTGCCCCGAAGCCGAAGGCTTATTCCCACTCAATCGTGCTCGGAGGTTTCGAGCTGATGTCATAGACGACTCGATTGACGCCTTTTACTTCCGAAACTATCCGGGTTGAGATTCGCGCGAGGACGTCGTGCGGGAGGCGGGCCCAGTCGGCGGTCATGCCGTCGACGCTGGTTACGCAGCGAACTGCAATTACGCGTTCGTAGGTGCGTTCGTCACCCATCACTCCTACGGTGGATATTGGCAAGAGCACCGCGAGGGCCTGCCAGACAAAATCGTATAAGCCGGCGCGCCTTAGCTCCTGATCAAGGATTCGATCGGCTGCACGCAAGATGCTGAGTCGTTCTTCGGTTACGTCGCCCAGGATGCGCACCGCCAGTCCCGGACCTGGGAATGGATGACGAGAGAGAATCTCTTCGGGTACTCCCAGTTCCCTGCCGATCAACCTGACTTCGTCTTTGAATAATTCACGCAAGGGCTCGATCAGTTTCAGATTCATCTTCTCCGGCAGGCCGCCAACGTTGTGATGGCTCTTGATTGTTGCCGAAGGGCCGCGTACGGATACGGATTCAATCACGTCCGGGTAGAGCGTTCCCTGCACCAGGAAACCTACGCCGCCGATGCGGTTGGCTTCCTCTTCGAATACTTCGATGAAGAGGGCGCCGATCCGCTTGCGCTTCACTTCCGGATCAACCACGTCTTTCAGCGCATCAAGAAACCGCTGACTCGCATCCACGCCCTGGATGTTTAGTTTCAATTTCTGTTTCAGCAAGGCGAGCGTCGTCTCAAATTCGCCTTCGCGCAGCAGACCATTGTTAATGAACACGCAAGTCTGCCGGTCGCCGATAGCTCGATGAACAAGCGCAGCCGCGACGGAAGAATCAACGCCGCCTGAGAGGCCACAGACAGCCCGGCCATCATGACCAATCCGCTCAAGAATGCGTTCGGTTTGTTCTGCGATCGCTGCGGTGGGTGTCCAATCGCCTTTGCAGCCGCAAATCTCAAACAGAAAGTTGCGCAGGATTTGCGCGCCGAGGTGTGTGTGCGCGACCTCTGGATGGAACTGCACACCGTAGATGCCGCGCTCGGGGTTCTCAAAGGCATTGACCGCGTCAATCGTTTCGGCCGTCATGCGAAAACCTTCGGGCAACATCGTGACGTGATCGCCGTGACTCATCCACACATCCATCTCGGTGGGCAGTCCTGAAAACAACTTGCTGGTTGGATCAACCACCTGCAGCCTGGCATAGCCATACTCGCGGTTTGCCGAGGGCCGCACTTCCCCGCCTTGAGCATGTGCAATCAATTGGAGGCCATAACAAATCCCGAGCACCGGACAGTTTGCACTCTCGAGCAACCCGGGTTTTGGACGTGGTGCGTCATCGTCATAGACGGAGGCGGGACCGCCTGAAAGGATTAGCCCTCGCGGCCGGCGTGCCTGAATTTCTTCGACGGAAACGTTGTAAGGGAGAATCTCGCAGTAAACTCCGGCTTCGCGCACGCGGCGCGCGATCAGCTGAGTGTATTGACCTCCAAAGTCGAGTATGATGATGTTTTCGTGACTTGTGCTCTGCAAAAAAGAAAGACCTCCGTGCCAGGTTATGCGTCAAAGATTCGAAAAGTCTTAAGGCTTTGGATTATAGGTTGGCAGGTGAGAGGCGAGCAAAGCAAGCTGCGAGGAAAGAGGAGGTTGTGTCTTAATCTATGTTGACATCGGCGAGTTACACTGTTGTCGTCCCGGATGCTTTGAGCGATGAGGTCAGCGCCGGGAGCTGCAAACGGAGCGCGGACATCCTGTCCGCCTGAGCGCGAAGCGCGAATAGCGGTTGAACGAAGACACGATGCGACTGAGCGTGCTGCGCACGCTGGCTGACAGGATGTCCGCGCTCCGTTTACCGCTCCAAGTGCTGACCTCATCATTGGAACACTACACTTAAAGACAATGCGCTGACGTTAGATGAACCGAGATTCCGTAACCTCACAAATGAAAGTCTGGAAGTTAGTTTCGAAATTGTTTTGCGGGTGCTTGCTGGGACTGCTGGTTTCGCCCACGCATTCCGCTGTGCTTTTCTCTGCACCTGATCAGCCGGCGCTATCTCAGCCGCTGGTCGTGAAGTGGCGCTATCAAACGGATCAGATCTCAAACCTCACTCCGGCTGCTGACAATACCACCGTATTTCTTCCGTTGGCCGCAGGCACTCTGATGGCTTTGAATGCGCGGGATGGCAAGCTGCTGTGGAAAGCGGAAGCCGGCGGCGATTTTTCCGCGGCGCCCACGACTGACGAGCGAAGTGTCTATGCAGCTACAAAATATTCGGAGCCTGTGGCAGGGCAGGTTCATGGGACTCTGCGCGCGCTGAGCAAGACAACCGGAGTGACCCTTTGGATGCGCACCCTGCCGGGGCCAATAACAGGAACTTTGGCGGCCGGAGAGAAGGCCCTTTTTGGCGGCAGCGCGGATGGCAGAATCTATTCGTTTGATAAGCACACCGGTCTCACCTTGTGGATCAATCAATACTCCGAAAGTTTTTCAAGTCAGCCGTTGCTCGCGGGAAACATGGTCTATCTCGGCAGTGAAAGCGGCACCCTGTTGGCGCTCGACCAGGCTACCGGCCAACTTGCCTGGCAATACCGCACCCGTGGCGCTATTCAGGGTTCGATCGCTATCGCGAACGGCGTAGTTTATTTTGGTTCGGGAGATGGATACGTTTACGCGTTCAGTGAAGTGCGGCACAAGCTGCTCTGGCGGCGGCGCACGGGCGCGGCGGTTCAAGCAGTAGTCGCGGTTCATAACGGCCTGCTGGCGGCGTCCCTGGACAACTTCGCTTACCTGCTCTCGCTCAACAAAGGCGCGCTGGTCTGGCGGCGCCAACTTCCCGGACGAATCCCCGCGCGACCTGTTACTGCGGCCGATGGAGCTTTATTCACACCGCTGTCGACCGACAGCGCGATTGTGCTCAGTCTGCAGGATGGCAAACCGTCGAATACTCTGCCGCTCGGCGAAGATAACAGCAGCAGCGCCGCTCCCATCGCGATCGATAACCTGATCGTCATCGCCACTTCGCGAGGGCTGTTGGCCTTTGGCGCGCCGTAATGATATCCGAGCGCGGACATCCTGTGCGCCTGAGCGCGCACCGCGAACACTCGGTAAAAAGGATTTTCTTAACGTAAGGCGGAGCGGGCTTTGCGCGCTGGCGGACAGGATGTCCGCGATCCGATGAAAGTCTTCAGGCTTCGCGCATTTCTGCCTGTTTGTCCGGCGAGCGTCGTCCCAGGGAAGTGAGGCCGCGCGAAAGCAGGCCGTGGACTACATATGAGATCACGAGCAACATCAGGACCCATTGTGAGTAAAGATAGATCAAACCTACCAGGGCGATCACAGCTATTACCAACCGGGCATTTCGCCTTTCTACTCCAACGGATTTGAAGCTGGTAAATCGCAGCGTGGTGACCATCAACAGACTTAGAAATCCCATCAAAACCATCATCAGAATTGCCAGGAGTTCTGCGCGATGCGGCGCGTATTTGATCGGAGTTGGCGAAAAATGCACGATGGCGGCCACCAAACAGCCGGCCACTGGAATGGGCAAACCAACGAAGCTTTTTTTGTCTACCTTGGGCGTTCCCTCGGCGAGTGGACGCGGACGTGAGGCCTGGACATTGAACCTGGCCAGACGAAAGCCACCGCAGATAACGAACATGAACGAGATGAACCAGGCGAGTTGGCGAGCATTACTCCAATCCTGCAGGGCGGTGCCATACCCCCAGGCATAAGCGAGGATCGCCGGAGCCAGGCCGAACGAGACTATGTCTGCTAGTGAATCCAGCTGAATGCCGATTTCGGTAGTGGTCTTGGTCATGCGCGCGATGCGGCCGTCCAGCATGTCACATACGAAAGCCCAACCGATGGCCATAGCCGCATAATCAAAACGATCAGCTGCTTCTTTGATTGCAGATGGACCACCGATCCCGAGGAGGCGGAACCCGCTCATCGTAGCCATCAGTGAGTAGAAGCCGGCGAGGATATTCATCGCCGTGAACAGCGATGGGACAAGGTAGACGCCCTTCTTCAGGCCCTTGTGACCTGTAGGCGCGGGGACCGGGCCAAAACGTTTATCTGGTTGTAAGCGTGGGATGCTCATCCCTCAATTTTTCCTACGATCGTAACTCCGCCGCGGACTCGCATTCCTTCGCGAACAACGACCTTGACGTGGGGCGGCAACAGAACATCGGTTCGAGAACTAAACTTTATCATACCGAAGCGTTCGCCACATTTTACCGTGTCACCCGCCTGCTTCCAACAAACAATCCGGCGGGCCAGGATTCCGGCAATCTGAGTGCACTTCACAGTCAACCCATCGCCTTGAATTGTCAAGGTATTCTGCTCGTTAAGCAAGCGTGAAGCGGCCTTTGTGGCCATCAGATACTTTCCCTTTTTGTAGACAATTTCGGTGATTACTCCGCCGATTGGCGATCGGTTGATATGCACGTCGAGAGGCGACAGAAAAATGCTGATTAGCGATTCCGGATTCTGCTCGTCGGCCAGTCTGACTATGGTTACCAGGCCATCCGCCGGGGCCACGACGATACCCGCCGCTGCGCTGACTGTGCGCCGCGGGTCACGGAAAAAGTAGGCCATGAACGCAGCGATCAGCACCAGCGGAATCGCCAACCACCAATAGCCGAAAACGACCGGCACGGCAGCCAGGAGCAGCGGGACAACTACATATGGAATTCCGTCGCGAACCATTGGAACGTAGTACAGGCTGCCAGCCTGTACCCTCCGACAGAAACACAGGCTGGCAGCCTGTGCTACATAAAGAACAAAACGGGGAACAACAGCGCTCTGTCGCCCCCGTTTAAATGAGATTAGAACCAACCGGACGTGCGTCCAGTGGAATCGAAATTTAGTGCTCCGTGCTCGCGGTCTTTTCGTGCTGGAGCATCAATGAATACATCTGGTCTTTTATAGCAAGCTTCTTTTTCTTCAACGTAACCTCTTCCAACTGCTCTTCATCGCTCGGATATGCAAGTGCGGAAAGTTCGCTCAAACGCTCTTCATAGCGGTGGTGCTCGCGGACAAGTTCGCGAAACTCAGAGTTGTTCGTCATTAGCTCGTCTTTCACGCTCTCCGCCTTAGTCATTTCCATATCAGTATTCTCCTCTCGATTGAATTCGGGGTTGGAAAAAAGTGGCTTGCGGTGAGAAAAGCCAGGGGCAATTCGTCATGGCCGAAATGTTAGCCCAACAGTCAGCGCAAATCAAGGTCAGGGCGCCAATAAAAGTGACATCAGAAGGGCGTCCTCGACGGGCTGATTGTAGTAGCGCCGCCGCCGGCCCACGACCTGAAACCCGCGGCTTTGATAAAGGCCCTGCGCCGCGGCGTTTCCCGCCCGCACTTCGAGGAACGCGAGACGCGCGCCGTGGCTTCGGCCTTCGGATAAAACCGCTGACAAAAGTTGCGCGGCAATTCCCTGCCGGCGGAATTCCGATCGCACTGCCACGTTATTGATATGGAGTTCGCCGGCTATCAGCCGCGAAACGATAAATCCAACCAGAGCCTGCCCACGACTTTCGGCTGACTGGGCGCGCGCCACCAGCATGATCACGTCTTCCGGCGACTGCAATTCCTTGTGATAGGCATCCCAGCCCCAGATGCTGATACCCGAGCGTTGCTCGATCTCCACCACTTCGAGCAGATCATGTTCGGTCATTCGAGCAACCGAAATACTCTCGCCGGGGCTGCTTATTTCTCTCGCGGCCATTTCTCTTTGATCTCGGCGTCAGAAGCTCTGACGTAGACGGCCCGCAGTTCGTTCGGACTGACAGTGTCGCCGTTGCTGTACTTATCCAACGCCAGTTTAGCGATTGAAATTGCGAGCTGATGAGGCGACGGGATAATGCGCCACCCAGTTGGATTACCGCCTGAGTCGTTGATTGAGATGTTATGGTCCACCGCCCACGCTCGCAGAGCTTCAGCATTAAGACTAGCGCCTTCGCCGGTCCAAATCAGCGGTTGCAGTGATCCATACTTTTCCAAAATGTCGCTCAATGAAAGATGTGTAGCGTTATCCAGGTCCCTCACCTGCCCGTCGCTAACTGAAGACATTTGAGCGAAGAGTTCACCACGCCCGGCGGGCAAAAGCGAAACGACTTTTTCCGAATTGCCGGCGGCTTGAGCGATTGCGGCCAGCGTAGAAACGCCGACACAACTTCGGCCGGTGCAGACAGCGAAAGACTTTGTTGTAGCCAGGCCGATTCGCAGCCCAGTGAAACTTCCAGGCCCTTCGGCCGCGGCGAACAACTCAACCTCGCTCAACTTCGCCCCGCCATCCTGCAGGATTCTTTCGATCGACTCGAGCAGATCCTGCGAGTGCGAAGCTGAGGCGTCGCCCGATGCTGACGCCAGAACATCTTCACCTCGCACGAGCGCGACACTGCCGGCGCGCGTCGCCGTTTCGATGGCTAGAATGAGTGGAGCTTTAGTTTGCGACATTGGTTTTCTTACCAGGCCATTACTGTTTCGTCTCACCGCGAATGTGAGCATGGAGTCGGTACCGGGAGCTGTAGCGACCGGGGTCTCCCTCGTCGATTCACGCCTCTCGCAGAACGACCCGGTCGCTACCGCTCCCGGTACTGACTCATCTTCACATTGACCCACTACGCGCCAGCCGTTTGACACTAGCCGACTGCGAAGGCAATGATTCTTAAACCACATAAATGCATCTGACGTAAAGGACTGGTGGCTTGGTATTTCAAATATGCGAATAGGGGTCTTGACCGGAGGCGGTGATTGTCCGGGTCTCAACGCCGCGATCCGCGCCATTGTTAGGCGCGCTCGTGAGGACGGCGTCGAGGTTCTGGGTTTCCGAAACGGCTGGCAGGGACTGGTCGAGAATGATTGGATGGCGCTGGATCGGACCTCGGTCACGGGGATCCTGCCGCGCGGCGGAACCATTCTCGGCACGTCACGTTACAATCCGCTCCACGATCCGCAGCGGATTGAAATACTGAAAGAAAATTGGATCACGCATGGGCTGGCCGGACTTATCGTGGTCGGAGGCGAAGGCTCTCTTTCAGCAGCCCACGAACTGTGGCGGGACCACCAGCTGCAGTTGGTGGGAATTCCAAAGACGATCGATAACGACATTAACGGAACCGACTTCACCTTTGGTTTTGATACTGCGGTTTCGATTGTCACTGACGCAGTCGATCGTCTGCACTCGACCGCCGAGTCGCATCACCGCGTGATGGTCGTCGAAGTAATGGGCCGCCACACTGGATGGATTGCTGCTTACGGTGGCATCGCCGGCGGCGCCGACGCGATTCTGGTTCCCGAGCATCCCTTCCGGGTCTCCCGCGTTTGCGCCCTGCTCGAGGAACGCAAGAAATTCGGCCGGGCCTTTTCGATTGTGGTGGTAGCTGAAGATGCGCATCCGCATCCCGATGAACCGTTCCTGGATGAAGCTCAATGCGATGCAATATTCCGGCACGATCGCCTGGGTGGAATAGGCGAAGCGTTGGCCAGAGAGATCGAACGGTGCACGGACATTCAGACCAGGGTAACCAAACTCGGCTATGTTCAGCGGGGTGGGTCGCCGACTGCATTCGATCGCATTCTGGCCACCAGATTCGGGATCAAAGCTTACGAATTAGTGCGCGAAGCGAAGTGGGGCGAGATGGCTGCCATCCGGGGCAATCGAATTATCAGCGTACCCCTTGCCGAAGCCGTCGGCGACTTAAAGTATCTCGACGAGGAGATTTATAAAGTGGCCGAAGTTTTCTTTGGCTGAAGAAAAAAATGAGCTACCGATGAATGCCTATAAGAACTTAGCCGCAAAAAGGCACAAAAGGCACAAGAAAACGGAAATCGGAACCGGGGTTCAGAGTTCAACCTTTCGGTTGCCGATAGTAGGGCACAAGCTAAAAGCTTGAACTCCAAACTGCAACCATACCGTGATGTCATTTTGTGCTTCTTGCGCCTTTTTGCGGCTTAACTCTTGTTCTTATCCACGTCTACCAGCGGACCAATTCTCTTATCGGATCTTCATAGTCGGGTCGCCAAACAGGATCCACGTGCGGCGCACATCGATGTCCGTCGTGGCGGCCTTAGCCTGCCGGGTCGCATCGCCAAGCGTCATCGGCGCTCCGTTATAGAGCAAACTAAAAAGCTGTTGACCCATTTCATGTTGGCCAATCGGAATCGTCAGCCCCGATGAAGAAAAGCTGGCGACCGCGCCGCCGTTTGGGGCCTTCATCAGCGCCTCGCTGACGCAATCGATGTTGGGGGCCACGAAATAGCCGTTGAGACAATCCATCACCACGACCAGCGGCAGCCGATTGCCGTTGTTCAGTGCCAGAGCATCACTCGTCGAAAAAATCGGCGCGCCTGTCCAGACATCGACATTCCCATGACCCGAATAATTTACCAGCGCCGTGCCTGAGTTGATCTTGCTGATGATGGTCGCCCGCGCCGCACCGTCTGATGGCTGTTGAGCGCGATAGACCTTCTGAATACTCATGCTCGACGGAAGCAGTGAAATGAGATCGTTGTTGGCCTGCTCAAAATTGAAAAAATAACTCCCTTGCGTATCAGCAACCATGACCGCGTTCTGCGGTACATTGCTCGGCGAAAAGTTGACCACCTTCGAAAGCATGAGGTTTGCTTCGGCGACTGTTGTTGCCGGCAGACGGCCCACTGCGATCTCCGCTATACCGTTATTGTCAAAGTCCGCTAGCGCATCGTCGGACCCGGTCTCGAGGTAAGTCGTATCGACGAGTTTCGTCGGCACCAGATCAGGTTTGGTTCCCCCGCTGTAGTTGCGCGGGTCGAAGGTCCCCGCCCCCAACAGCAACAGATACCTTGGCGCCTGGGTCCAGTTCGCGCGCGCGCGCAGCAGGAAGTCCGTTATAGCCTGGGGCGTGTGCGCGCCATAGCTGAACTCATCAAAAACGTCTTCGACATCCACGACCTTTACTGTAAATCCCTGTGATTGGCGCTGGGCCGCCAGCAACGCCAGGTTGGGAAGCGAGAGGAAACTCTTATGCGCGACGATCACCAGGTCGGCCGCATTTTGCGGATTTGCAGAGCTGGATTGATTGAGCGTCGACGCCTGATTGAAAGTGATTGACGCCGGGTGCAGAAACGACGCGACCGGTTGAGCCAAGAGCGTGCGTGAACCTTTCGCCTGCGCTCCGACTGCGGGCACCGTAAGGGAATAGCCGGGCCCCGATGGCTGTGCTACCGGCCGCACCTCCTGCACCGACGCAGGATTCGAAATGTCCAGCACGCGAATGTTCGACGTGGTGAAACCATCGATCGTCGCGCTCTGAGTCGAGCGAAGCGCAAACGCCAGTTGGTCACCTTCAGCGCGATAGAGCCGCGGGTAGGTCAATTGCGCATAGGAGAAAAGGGAGAAATCAGAGCTTCCACCCGCAACTACGAATTTGACGACATTGTCGCCCTCGTGGAGTTGGGAAACGGGGACGTTGAACGTCTGCTCGTCAAACTGCTGAAGATTATAGTTGAGCGATCCAACCATCACGTCGTTAACCAGGACGTTCACGAGGTGTGTCTGGTTTGATGTTCCCTGAAGCCCGATGCGCAAGATCGCCGTTCCCTGCGAATCTGTTTGCAAGCCGGCAACCTTGAATATCTTGGTGGTTGGCGGCGCCAGGAGTGTTCCGCCAAAGAAATTCTCGGCCGAGCCGTTAAGAAGCGAACTGAAATAAACTCTGCGTTCCTTTAGCTGCAGGTCGTAGAGATATCCGGGACTGGAACTCGCGACGGCGAACACGTGATTCCGCCGTTGCTTATATATTCGGCGACTGTGACGCCGGCGACCACGAGATCGAAATCTTTTCGATTTGGATCTAATTTCTTTTGCCGGCAATGAACTAGTCCGAGCCGGTCGGCTTGGTAATCGAGTTGAGCTATCAGGCGCTGCTGCCGGTGTAGAGGTCAGTTCCTGCGGCGTGCTCGCAGCGACCGGCGGTTGGTCCTGAGTTTGCGACAGCGCCGCAATCACAGGGCCCGAAGCGTAAGGGACAGCTCCAGCTTCTAACTGCCCGGCTTCCGTCCGGGGCTCTTTCGAATTTAGTTGTTTGGCGACCAGCGCTGCTGGAACGTCGAGGAGCCAGCCATTCGAAAAACTCGTGCGGCTCTCCGGCGTCGCCGATGCAACCGGCCGGGGCAAGGGGGACGGAGTAGGAACCGAATCCGGATGAAGCGATCCGGCCAGAGACACACGCCGGCCAGCCTGCGATCCATTGATAAGGAAATAGATGTGCGTGTCGGTGGTAGGCGTGTCGACTCCCGTGCCGTAGAACTCCAGGAAGTCGTTGGCGCTTAGGGTTCCACTGGCAAGGCTGACAACGATCGCCACTTCGACACCGTCGACAAACAAGCGGAGATTGCGCGCGTCGCCGGAAACATCAAAGCCGGCTGCTGCCATCTCGAGTTGGGTCAGCCGGTACCAACCGTTCTCTCTCACTCCGATTTTCAGACCAGGCTGCGCGGCGACGGCCCATTGATCTTCTATCGGTCCGAGCAACGAAGTGCCCGGCGCAAGTGAGCCGGCGGGTCCGCCGGTCTGAGTTATGAGAGACGGGGAGGCGGAAACTTCAGTTAACAGTTTTGCTTGTTGACCGGCTTTCAGGATGGCTCCGGACCAAACCGGCGTGAACGGTCCGTTCAGGACCCTGGCGCCGTTGAGATCAACTTGCTCGAGATAATACCGAGAGTTCCGATCACCACTCGCGTCAAACCATTGATACGGGTAACTTGTGAGAATCTCAGTTCCCTGCCCGGCGGTTAAAGTTAGCCCAGCGATGATCGAAGGATTGACCTGGGAGCGGCTACCGTTCTGTTCGCGATAAATATTGAAACCAAGGTTGTCGAGTTCGTAAGAAGTACGCCACTCGATCAAGACGCCCGCGGGTCCCGCAGTGACTCTGACCTCCGCAGCCCGTGCCAGGTTGACCAAGGCAGCCTGCCGATCGCGTTCCCCATTTTGATTCCGCACGGAGGCGCGGGCCGCTGGTATTACAGAGGAAAGGAGGGCTGCTATTAGCGCAGCCACAATAATGCGGCCTTGGAGGGATGCGCGTATCATCTATATATCATTTGCGCGCGGTCATTATCGGTGAATCGGCCGAGGGAGACAACTTGAAAATCAACAGGCGGCCGCGGAGTAGGCAAACTTTACGTCGCGCGGAGACGATCCCACAGAGACTGACCGGCGCGGGATATAAACGCACCTAGCTGGTATGGGAGGCGCGGCCAGTTATTGGGCCGAGCACGCAGATTGAGCGTAGCAGTAATCGGATCCGGCCAGCGACCACAGACGTCTCGCAACAGCGTCCGCGGATCGCGCAGAGAATATAGAAACACAGGCAGCGGCTCACCAGGGAGTGAAGAATCAGCTGGACGAAGATTGCCCCACTGTTTTAGGACCGTATCGAGAAGCCAGGCCGCAACCTTGTATGAACGTAGCGTCTTTGGAGTCTGATCGATGTCGGCGCCAAGAAGTTGTTCAGCCAGGACCAGCGCCGAGGCGATCCAGGCCCGGCGACTTTTCCCTGGTCCCAGGCACACGCTCCAATCAAAACTATCAGACAACGATTCAACCATCACCGCGACGTCGCAGAGCCCCGACGGTCTCCAGCCGCTGTGTTTGAAAAAATGCATGGCCAGCAAAGCCAGGTGATCCTCGTCAGAGAGAATGCGGACGTGTACGCCATTATGAGTTTCTATCCGCGAGCGTTGGAATAGATCGTCGACTGAACGATCGTTGAGCTCGACGAGGCTCTGATGCAGATCTATCCACCAGGTTGGAGTTTCTGATCGATCCAGAATCGCGCGCGCCCTGGCAAAGTCGTCGGGTCGGACAATAAGATCGATGTCGCCATACGGCCGCAACGTTCGATGAGCATAGAGGCGCGCCACGGCCCAGCCTTTAAGCAGAATCGGTTCGATTCCGGCGGCGCGCAATAATCCGAAAGCAACGCCAATTCTCGCCTCCTGCATTGCCGACTGCAGCGCCTGTAGACGATATCCCTGGTGCAATAACTCACCCGGTGTCGTGGTCGCAAGATCGCTTTGATGAATCCGCCACCAAGCCAGGCCGGCACTTCCGGAGTTGTAGAGCAAATCGGTAAGCAGCTCCAGCTCCGGCAAAGAGACATCGACTGGTTCCTGTTGAACTCGCCACGAGCCGGCCAGAAAATTAGCAACGAATTGCCCCTGAGATTTTGATGTGCGCGATTTCATCCGACGATTTGTTTTTAGATAAAAGAAAAGCGCTGCCGATACTCAACACCGGCAGCGCCCAAATTTTCAGACAGCGATCTTACCCACAGTTGGCAGCGCACGTACCAGCGCAGCAGAAACCTGAACAGCATTGAGTATTAGTGCTACACGGCTGGCCATTGGGCAAACACGTCGCCGCCTGGGCCGGAGTAGGCGCGACTATCGAAGTGACCACGGGGACCGCGATCACTGCCGCCAGTCCGAGCGCCTTCACCATTGCGCGGCGGTTCATTCCCATCAGAGCGGGCGGAATCGGTTGCCTATCGAGCAAATGATTGCGTCCCAGCTGATCCAAAGCCAGCCAAATAACCTTTTCATCAACTGTACAGTCAAACTCCTGTCCGAGTGTGTTGGCGATTTGCGCGGTTGTGTTTCTGCCGTTGCAACGCTGCCAGACAAATGCCGCGGTTTGATTCAGGCAATGCGCGCGATCGCGATCGAGATCATAAACCAGCACTTCGTCGGGCAATTCCTGAATCACCAGACCTTGTTTCCTGGCAATCGGTTTTGCGTTTCGTGCCTTTTCATTCATGCCTGTCTCCTCGGGATAGTCTGCGGCGTGCGTTGGAAGTTCAATTAATTTGTTCTTCGAATTGATTACGGGTTAGCGAACTTGGAAAATATCATGGCGATGAGAACGCGTCAATAGCCTTTCAGTCGCCGTGTGAAGTCAGTAGCCCCAGCTTCAGCGGATAGATCACGCACTCAACTCGCGTCTTGACCGATGGACCCACCACTCACGCCGTTGGTGCTACCTCATTTCGAGTGAGAATGAATCGAGCCAAACACTGCCGAAGGTCGGACATGGATCATTGGCGCACGGCTGTCGTGCCAGCGTGAGTGTGATCGCCCGAGTTCCGGCGGTGGTAGTGAAGTCCATCGCAAACTCGCGCCAGACATTTGGGTCAGAACGCAACGGCGGCGACGTTGCCAAAACGGTCCGATTTGGATCCGAAGCATCGATCACTGTTATCACCGGATCCGCCGCCGACACGAATTCCTTCGACAGCGCTGAGAGACGGAGATGATAGTGCGTCCCCGGCTTTACCAAAACGATCTGATTGAACAGTGGAGAAGATGGATTTGAGTTGCCGTGAAAGTCTACCCGCAAACTTCTGGCGCCGCTTTGATGCAGCCCTTCATCGATCGACATGGCCACGCTCGCAACGTTTGGAGTTATTTGCCAACCGAATCCCGTCTGGCCCACAGTCTGCGCGCCCTCGAATCCGCCGTCGAGGATTGCGCCGGACGCGCCGTGGTCCGGCCCACTGGTCAGAGGAATCGCATGCAGACTGGCCCAAACATCGTATGCCTCGCTAAACGCGCGGGCCCGCAGCAGTTCATCAAGCAAGCTTTGGGTAACCTTATCATTCTTGACACCGGTCGAACGAAATTGATCCAGAGCGGCAACGCCCTGATCGTGACGCGCAAAGAACAGCGCCAGAGCCATGTGCGCCGCGTCAGTTTCGGGCCGCGTCACTTTGATAACCGCGCCGGCGTCGCGGCCATAAACACCCCAGGCCAGGTCGTAGACGTTCGGCCACAGCAATGGATTGCTCAACGCGGCCCGACGGAGTTCTTCGAAAGACTGATCGCGTTGGCCCAACCTCAACAAGAGATTTCCCAGCTGCCATCGCGGTTGGGCGTATGACGGCGCCAGCGCCACTGATTGGTGAAAAGCGCGGAGCGCTCCCGGCTGGTCTTCATTCTGATCAAGGCTGACGCCAAGTAACATCCACAAATAATAATCGCGAGGACGAAGCTGGACGGCCCGCTCATATTCATCTCGCGCCTGTGGGTAGTCCTCAAACCGCTCGAGCACTTCAGCTCGTCCAAAGTGAGTTTCTGCATCGCCAGGTAGGATGCGAACTGCCCTATCAGCAGCGCTCTTCGCATCGGACACACCGGCCAGACTTGCCGCCAACGCGGCCGCGTGGTCGCGGCACTGCTGTGCAGCGTAATCGCCGAGCGTCCGCGCAAATCCAATACGCCCAGCTTGCCAGATTGCCCAGCAGCAGACGGCGCCCGCCGCCAACGCGATGAGGATGCGCTTCGCTTTCGTGAGCGGAGCGCGGACATCCTGTCCGCCAGCGTGCGCAGCACGCTCCCCTTCTACGTTATTCAGAGTTGGCATTATTGGCGTTTTGTTCAGGCGGACAGGACGAGCACCCCAGCAGGCCTGCCCCGTCGGGGACCCCGCTATGTCCGCGCTCCAGTCTCGCAACTCACAAAAAACCAGCCCTCCAAATAAGAAGGGCTGGCTTCAAGTCAGTAATAGATTAACGAAACCTAGCGGGATGGACTCGGATTTCCTCCACGAGACAAAACCACGCCCAGGATCACTGCACCTGCACCGCCGGCCCCAACGATGGCGCCGATTTCAGCACCGGTGAGTCCGCCTCCAGCAGCCGCGCCAGTGAGCGAACCCAACTGACCGTTCGGTAACAGACACCCGCCGAGGTTGCGGCGCTTCTTATCAGTCTTGTAAGAAGCCTGATCAGAATAGAGCTCGATCTCGCCGGGCAGGACGCTGTTCTTTTTGTTTGTGACCACGCATCCGCGCAGGACTTTCACTCGGACGTTTCCGTTCTCGTCGAAATCAAGTTGGATTTTGGAATTCGGTTGGATCTCAACCACACCGGCATCTCCCAAATCGATTGTGCCGCTGACCTGATCCGGCGTTTCAATCGTTGCGCCAGTAAGAATCGTCGCGCCGGTGGCAGTGCTGTTTCCATTCACGGTGATCGGCGCATTGCCTCTGGTGGTCAGCCGCGCCGTGATGGCGCGTTGCGGCGCGCCGGGCGTAGGCGCCGGCAACCCAGCCTGCACATAGACCTGCGCAAATGAAAACGCGAGAATGACAGTCAGCGCTTTCAGAGCATTCTTTTTTCTCGTATCCATCGTGGTCGACTCCTCGAATGATTGAACAGGCACCGAGTTACTAAGTTGATTAGCGGGTGAAGTGTACTTCCCTTACCCGCTGAAGGTCAACGGTTTTGTAACGTCTTGCTACTGAGAGATTAGTGCTCTCATGGCAAAACGATCCACGAATTACACGAAGCTGCAATGGCTTGGTTCGTACAGTTCGTGTGATTTCGTGGATCGGTCTTATCGGAGCGGGAAAAAGCTCTAAACAAAAAGGAACCTTAACTGTCTCGTGCCGAAACTCGCCAAGGAAGGAACGCACCCAGCTACTTCTTCACCGCGTTATACAGCTGTTCGGCGAGTTTCGGATCGATTCTCTTCAGCATCGCAAACTCCCTGGTGAACCCTTCCTTATCGTTGAGGCTGGCATAGACCAGACCCAAACTGTAATGCGCTTGCGCTTGCGTCGGTTTCAACTTGATCGCTTGCTTCAGCGCCGCGGCCGCCTCCTGCGACTTGCCGGCTTTGTAACTTGAATTACCCAGACCATAGAACGCGTCAAAGTTTGTTGGATTCAGCGCTGCCGCTTTCTTGAAAGCTTCGGCCGCATCGTTGAACTGGCCGGCGCGGAAGCTAGCCGTGCCTAAGCCGAGATAGGCCTGTTCATAGTCCGCCTTGAGTTGCGTCGCGCGCTTGTACGATGCAACTGATTCATTGAACCGGCCGGCGTCAAAGTAGGCTTTGCCCAGGTTGTAATGCGCCGCCAGATAATCCGGATTGACCTCCACTGCTCGTTTGAGCGGCTCGATCGCTTCCGCTGGTTTCCCAGTCTTGTCATACACGTAACCGAGTCCGTTGAGGGCCTTCGCATATTTTGGATTGAGCTTAATCGCCTCCAGGTATGCGGCAATGGATTCCGCTTCATGCCCGAGTTTGTCTTCAGCAAAACCCAGGTTGTTGAATACCGTGGCTAGCTCCGGCTTCAAACGTGCGGCTTCTCGGAAAGCTTTTACGGCATCTTCAATGCGACCAAGATTGGTCAGCGCTATCCCGAGATTGTTTTGCGCTTCGCCATAGTCGGCTCGGCTCTTGAGAGCTTGCTGAAAAGCCTCTGCCGATTCCGTGAACCTGGCCTGCATTAGCAGAGCATTTCCCAGATTGTATTGCGCGTCAGCAAAGTTGGGCTTGAGCTTAATCGCCTCCTGGAACGAGATCGTGGCATCTCCGTATTTCGCGAGAGCATACTGCGCGGCTCCCAGGTTGTTTTGCGTTTCGGCGTCGTTGGGCTTAAGCCGCAGCGCTTGCGTAAAAGCATCGACGGCGTCTTTGAACTTGCCGGCTTTGTAAGAAGCCGCGCCAAGATTATTAAAAGAGAAGGCGTCGGCCGGATTGAGCTGAACGGCCTTCTTTAGAGCACGGATCGAATCTTCGTAACGCGACAAACGATCATAGGCAAAGGCCAGGTTGCTATACGCGCTGACGTTGTCCGGTTGAACTTTTACGGTGGCCTCATAAGCTTTGGCGGCTTCCTCGTAACGGTTGAGACTGAGATAGCTGTCGCCGAGAGCATTCAAGGCTTCCGGCCAATTGGGTTTCAGAGCGAGAGCTTTCTTTAGACTGGCCACCGCGTCTTCGTATCTTTCGGCGGTGTTGTAGGCGATCCCGAGATTGAAGTTACTTTCGGCGTCGTCCGCTTTGTTTTTTAGAGCACTCTGGAAAGCGTCGATGGCCTCTTTGTTCTGACCCAGCGCGAAGTACGCGGCGCCAAGATTATTGAAAGTGAGCGAGTCATTGGGCTTCACGTTCAGCGCTTGTTTATAAGCATCGATTGCCTTGGCATACTGGCCGACGTCGTAAAAAGTGTTGCCCTGGTTATTAAAAGCATCGACCTTCTCGTCATCGGAAATCTGCGGGGGCTTCACATCAGGTTCAGGTTGGCCGGGCTGTACAGGCCTGGGCGGTCTGTTGCGTGCGATCTCGGTTGGTTCGGGCCTGCGCGGGGCCCGATGCCTGACGATGAATGAACTCGCGCCGCCTGACAGGTCCCGAACGCGCGGTGGCCGTTTGAAAGTGACCGAAGCGCCGCCGATGATGTCCTGGCCGATCAAAGAACTGGCGCCGCCGGCAATGTCCTGCGACCAGCCAAAAAGGCTCTGGGCCAAGATGGCCACCACCATGACGACCCCAAGCCTTTTGAGATTAGTTGTGCGCCTGTGCAAACCGAAAAAACCTCTCGCGAGAAAATCTCCAGGTCGGAATGGAGTCAGTACCACCCGCGTGAGCGGGTGGGCCAGACACTCACCGCGTCTCGAGTCCACGATCCCACCCGCTCACGCAGGTGGTACTGACCTTCTCTGCAGCACAAGCTAAAGCTTGAACTCTAAACGCGTCGGTGTTTGAACGCCGCGATTGGATGCGCTTGCGTACCATGCGGTTACTTTATTGTTTAGAGGCGGCGTTGCCCGCCGTTTCAAGTATGTCAGGAACATCCGGCGAACGACGTCCGCCTCTAGGCATTCTCGGCTTTAGTTCCTCGAAAGGTTTCAGACTCAATATTCCAAGTAAGATCACAAGACCGAGAGCGTTGATGGTGATGTGTAGTCCAAAATCAACCAGACTATGCACCGCGACGCCCGTCACACTGATGATCGCTCCCAGCGCTACAGCGCGCTGAAATCCGTGGGTGGTGGTAACGCTCTGCCTGGCTTGCCGGATCAAAACCACCGCGAACCAAACGAACAACGCGGCAGCCAACACTCCACCACTTGCCAACAGTTCAAGGTAGTCGTTGTGTGCCTGTTGCGGAGTCAAAACGCCGGACGCTGTGTGATGCACAGGCACCTCGGCCCAGTAGCCGCCCAGCCCGGCCCCGGCAATCGGGTGCGCCTTGAACATCAGCCAGGTCGCTCGCCAGATGTCGCGCCGGCGCGCGCCTTCGTGCATCTCTGATTGCTGCGCTCCCTTGATTTCATCGCTGGCCGTTTCAAAACCGGTGGCCAATTGATCACCACCCAACCAGATCACACCCGCAAGAATGATCATGACCAGAATGCCGGCCGCGATCACCGTAACACCCAGCGAACGCATCCAGCGCATCCTTGATCTTTGATGGACGCGATTGTGCCTGCTGAATGATCGCGACTTAACAAACAGCAGCGACGCGAAGATCAACTGGACGGCGATGGCCATCAAACCGCCCCGAGATCTGGAAAGAATAATCGACGCCCCTAAAAGTAACAGCAGCGACAGGTATAGCAGTATGCGATCGTGGCGGCTTCTGCGCATGAACGCTATGCCGATGATCAGTCCCAAAGCCATTTCAACTAAGAAGGCAAAATGATTCTTGTTGATGAATTGTGCGAAACCCATTTCAAACGGGAGCCGGGACAACACAAACCCATCGCCATGCTGCATCGCCTGGCGCCCAATGCCAAACAAGGCCGAGCCGATCGCGACTACAATAACGGCGTGGACCAGGACCCCTAACCTTCTGGTGTTCGAGGTGAAACGAATTACCAGCACGGCCACCAGGACGAGTGCCGCCATTCTGAAAACGAAGGCGCGCGTCTCGAAAGGGTCAGCGCTCAACGCCACCCAAACCCTCTCGCCGCCCAGGTCGGTTTGCGACCACGCAATGCTCTGGACCACCGCTAAAGATACCAGCCCAATCAGCGGCCACAGCAAACGCGAATTCCCTGCCCGCCACGAGCCCTCAATAAATCCATGCACGATCCAAAGCAGAGTCAGAAAAAACACAGCGCATTCAAACAGCGCCTGCGACCAGGAGTCGACCGTCCCATAGGGAATAGCCGTCAGCGCGATCAAGACAATCACGCCATAGAAGATCAAGCTATCAAGGAGCGAGGTCACAGGCGTGCCTCGATCAGTCATTGGTAGATCAGGGAGCGATGTTGAGTTATTTCGAGGCAGGAAGCTTTGCACAAAAGTCGACGAAGGAACCAGCGAAGTTACAGAACCGCGAGCAGTGGCGAGCGGGATAAGGAAAGCGCCCTGCGCCATTCCGCTGAATTGGCTGGGCAATAAAAGAAGTGATTGAAAAGTAGCTTCTTGATCCCGCTCGCTACCGCTCGCGGTTCTGTACCCTGCTACAGTTGGCTTTCTTGCCCTCTGCCGAACGATCCACGAAATCACACGAATCGAACGAAACAAATTCCGCTTCGTGTGGTTTCGTGGATCGTCTTACTTCCACGGCGAGGATGACTCCGAAGAGAAATCATCGGGCGGTGGCGGCGAAACGCTTTGGCGCCGAGTCGGTCGCATTCGCCAGTATCCGTTCAGCGGCCCGGGCGACCGCCGGCTGGAACACAGCGGTAAGGTAATTCACATCGAAGAGCGGCACGTCCGCATCCAACTTGCGATATAAATTCAGACGCCCAATCGAACCCAATTCACTTCCCAAAGGTAGACGCATTGCCCAGAAACTATCCGAACCCGGGACATCGACCTGGCTGAAGTCACTGTGCTTCCAAGTCCAGTAAATTTGTCCTTCATTAATAGTCGCATAGCGCATCGAGTCGTCTTCAACTGCCAGGGTCCAGGATTCTTTGTTAAGGTCCAAGTGTCCGTTACAGCTCAATTGCGCGGCCGCGTAAACGAACTCGCCCAACTCAAGCACTTCCAAAACGCCGTCGAACAATTCCCTCAGGGTCGCTGCCGCGGAAACTGCCTGGCAAGCCCGGCGCATTCGGAGATTGTTGGCCGCCCGCGCGCGCCGATCTCCAAGGTTGCGTTTGACGCTGGCGCGCAGCTCGTCAACCTCGTGATAGCGAAGTTTCCCCAGAGCCAGAACGACGGCGACACCGACGACAAACAGGACTACGGCGGTGAGACTGTTACCGCTGTTGACGAATAGCATCGCCAGCAACCCGAACAGCGCGCTGACTCCGTACAAGACCAGGACGACGCGGCGCTGTGACCAGCCCCGGTCCAGCAGCATGTGGTGAATGTGCTCGCGATCGCCCTGAAAGATCGGCTTACCGCTGATGAAGCGGCGCGCAACGGCCACGCTCGTATCGACCATCGGCAGGCCAAATGCCAGGATCGGAATCGCTACGGCGATCGCCGTGGAAGCCTTCTGCGATCCCTGGACCGAAAGCGCAGCCAGCGAAAAGCCGACAAACAATGACCCAGAGTCTCCTAAGAATATCGACGCCGGATTGAAGTTGTAACGCAGGAAGCCCGCGAGCGCCCCGGTCAGCACCAGCGCGATGACCGCGACCAGAGCGTTACCCTGAACCAAAGAAACGGTGAGCAGGACCAGCGACGAGAAGAGCGCCGAGCCGGTCGCTAAACCATCAACGCCATCGATCAGGTTGAACGCGTTGGCAATCCCCACCACCCAAACCATCGTCAGCAGAAAACCGACGGCTGGATGAAGAATGACGTTGCCCACAAACGGAATCGAAAGACCTTCGATGCGGCCGCCGAGGAAATAGAAAAGCACCGTCGCGCAAGCCAGGCCCGCAAACTTCACCCAGGCATTCGCGCCGCGCAGGTCGTCATAAACACCAAGCGCGAGCACCAGCGATCCGCAGACGAGAAACACAACGATCTCCCGCAACTGCGGCCGCAACGTTTGCGTCAGGAGATTGTTTACCAGCGGCAGTGCGGACAGAGCGATTGCCAACGACAAGAAGATGGCCACGCCGCCCAGACGAGGCACTGCTTTCAGATGCACGCGCCGACCGTCGCGCGGTTGGTCGAGCAGGCCATAGCGCTCACAGAACCGGCGCAGCAAAGGCGTCAGCACCAGCGATGCCGTGGCGGAGATCAAAAAGAGTGCAAAGTACGTTTTCATTGCTCGTAAGTGGCACAGACTTCAGTCTGTGGCTTCGACGCCGGATCACAGACTGAAGTCTGTGCCACATAAATCGTCTTCGGGGACGCGGCCTCGATCTGAGCTACGAGCTGCGGCAAAGTCGACTCAGCTTTGTAAATGAATCGGGTATCGCGACTCTGGTTCGAAAAAAAATCGTCCGCTCTCTCGTTAATGGATTCAGCCAAGGCATTCACCTGGCCGTGACGCGCGACTGACGCCTGTCGCCGATCCGGCAAATTGGAAATAATGTCGGCGACGTGGCTTTCGTTGGGACCGAGATAAAGAAACGACGACCCAGTCGCCAGGATGTTGTAGATCTTGCACGGGTGAACGATGCCCGGAAAGTCTTCGCCCATAATTACGATGTGTAGATCGGCGGCCGAAAGCAGGGCGGCTAACTGCGCCTGTGGCTGATACGGCAAACAAAGAATATTCTGCAGTTGGTTGGCCCGAGCAAACTCTTTCACTTTGCTCACTTCACTGCCGCCACCTACGAAAACAAAAACGACATCGTCACGCAGCCTTAACTCTCTGGCTGCTTCGAGCAGAGTATCGAGCGGGTGACACGGACTGTGATTGCCTGCATACATCACTACAAACTTTTCCGACAACGCCTCTCGCCGGCGAAATAGTTTCCTGCCCTTTGCGTCAAAGGCGACCGAGTCATCACTCAATGGCGCCAGCACCTCGATCTTCTGTGCGGAAATTCCTTTGGCTACGATCCTTTCTTTCATGAACCGATCCAGCACGATAATCTTATTGGCGTGCAGCAGGCTGCTTTTCAAAAGCGCGGCCAGGACTTTCGCCGGCGCCGAATCGTGTTTAAGCCAGCCGGCGGCGACAGCTTCGTCCGGGTTCAGATCCATGACCCAGAAAACCATGCGCCCACCCTTCAACCGAGTGAACAAAGACGCCAGCCAGGAAATAAGCGGGGGCGAGGTGAGTACGACTACTGCATCCTGCCTTCGCACGAACATCAGGCGCGCCGCGGCAGCCATCGAGAAGCCGGCGAAATTTAATGCCCGGCGCCAGCGACTGCCCTTTCCCAGACTGACCGACGGTAAGCGAATGATCTCAATACCGTTCCAACCCTCGCGGCTGGGAAAGCGGAGCGAGGCATCGTCATAGCCGCGGCGGCCGGCAATCACGGTTACATCATGACCACGCTGGGCCAGAGCGCGGGCGAGCCCGGTCAACTGTTGAGCCGTAGCCACGACATCCGGCCAGAAGCATTGATTGAGCAAAAGGACTTTCATTTAAGTAGTGCGGGCTGCCAGCCCGCACGGCGCAGGCTGGCAGCCTGCGCTACAGCCGACTCCTGAAATCCTCAATGGTTCGTTCCAGTCCCTCACGCAAAGGAACCTTCGGTTCCCAACCGAGGAGTTCACGGGCGCGGGTTGTGTCAGGTTTTCTTTGTCGCGGATCATCGGCCGGCAATGGTTCGCGCTTGATGCCGGCGGTCGTGCCGCACAAGCGGGCCACCTCCACCGCCAGTTCCTCAATCGTGAACTCACCCTGATTACCCAGGTTCACCGGATCGTGCAAATTGTCTGTGTTCATCAAACGCATCAGCCCATCAACCAGATCGTCGACATAGCAGAAGGCCCTGGTCTGTTTGCCGTCGCCGTAGATCGTCAGCGGATCGCCCCGCAGCGCCTGCACGATAAAGTTGGAAACCACCCGGCCGTCATTTTCGACCATGCGCGGGCCATAGGTATTGAAGATGCGCGCGATGCGCGTGTCGACCCGGTTCTGGCGGTGATAATCCATCATCAAAGTCTCCGCGACGCGTTTGCCTTCGTCGTAACAACTGCGCACCCCGATCGGATTCACGTTGCCCCAGTAGCTTTCAGTTTGCGGATGTTCCAAAGGATCGCCGTAAACTTCCGAGGTTGATGCTTGCAGGATCCGGGCCCGTACGCGCTTGGCCAAACCGAGCATGTTGAGCGTGCCGACGACGTTCGTCTTGACGGTCTTGACTGGATTGAACTGGTAATGGATTGGCGATGCCGGACAGGCGAGGTTATAGATCTGATCGACTTCCAGCAGTATCGGTTGGATCACATCGTGACGCACCAGTTCGAATTTGTGATCATCCAGCAGGTGCTGAATGTTCTCGCGCCGGCCGGTAAAAAAGTTGTCCAGACAAATTACTTCATGACCCCCGGAAATCAAACGGTCACACAAATGCGAGCCGATAAAGCCCGCCCCACCTGTTACGAGTATTCGCATATTTGTTCCGATGTAGCGCAAGTTGATAACTTGCGATTTTTCCCTGGCGACGAAGAACGCAAGTTATCAACTTGCGCTACATGGCAAAAGCCCGACTGAAGTCGGCACTATAAACGCCTGTTTCCCATTTACCTTCAAACTCAAACATTCTCTTTGTGACTTTTGGGCCTTTAAGTGGCCAGGTCCTACCGTCGAATCGCATAGTTGCCGATGTACAAGACATCCATTCTGGTTTTCATGAAGCACTCTATCGCATCCCTGGGCGTGCAAACGATCGGTTCGTTCTCGTTGAACGAAGTATTCAGAACTATGGGCACGCCGGTCAGTTGGCAGAAGTCTTCGATCAGCTGGTAATAGCGCGGGTTCATTTCCCGCGAGACAGTCTGCAATCGTCCCGACCCATCGACATGCGTCACCGCCGGAATGGCCGCGCGGCACTCAGTCTTGATTTGGTAGACCATCAACATGGTCGGCGCCGGATGTGTCTGCTCAAAATAATCGCCCACGCGTTCGATCAGAATCGAAGGGGCAAACGGCCGGAACGGTTCGCGCTTCTTAATCCGCTGGTTAAGAATTTCCTTCATGTCGGCGCGTCGCGGATCCACCAGGATTGAACGATTGCCGAGAGCGCGTGGGCCAAATTCCATTCGCCCCTGAAACCAACCAACCACCAGCCCATCGGCTATGTCGCGGGCCGCGCGTCGGGTTAGTTCGAGATCTGTCACCTTCTCAAATTTGAAATTTGAAATTTGAAGTTCCTGCAGGATCTCTTCATCACTGAACTCCGGCCCCGTATAAGCGCCCTCCATGTACCGCAAATTGTTAATTTGCGATTCCTGACCCAAATTACCAACTTGCGCTACATCATTCCAGATGTGATAACAAACCCCCAGGGCCGTGCCGCTATCACCCGCCGC
>JAWVDF010000055.1:0-88984 GCA_033857635.1 Blastocatellia bacterium | reverse complement strand
CTTTGCCGGCGCCCGCGCCCATGGCGATTGTGCCGGTAGTATCCGGTGAGGGCAGGTTTGTAGTCCCTCCCGCGCCGACTGCCTCTTGAACGAGGTAATACTGGCCAGGTTGAAGTGTTCCGCCGTTGAGAGTTGTGACCTGCCAGGTAGTTCCGGCGGCAGAGGTGTATTGCACGGACCATCCGCTCAGATCCACGTTCGCATTGCTGCGATTAAATATTTCGATGAAGTCGTTTTTATAAGTAGCACCCGCATTACCCCCGCCGCCGTAGACCTGGCTGATGACGACCGAGCCGGCAGGAGGTGGCGCCTCCTGGACGGTAATCAAAATTGTGGTGCTTGCGTTGCGCGACTGCGCGTCGGCTATTTGAATTGGCAGATTCTTCAATCCGGGCGGTGTGTTCACCGCAACGGTGGCATTGAACGAGAAGACATTGTTGTTCGGCGTTACATCGCCATTTGTGCCGTTGTCGAAAAACTGCTGCGTCGACGAGCCGCCGATTGAACTCAGATCCCCAGTAACCGTGATACCGCTACTTGTCGGATTCCCGCCGGCCGAAACTGTCACGGTCAGCAGCGACGAATTACCCCTTTGCACGACGCTGGGGTTTGCAGCGCCCGTGCCGGAAGGTGGCGTGGGCGCGACGTCTTCGTTCTGAATCGTGCCTAGGCCCTGTCCATCTGAAACGGTCGCCCCAGTGACATTCGATATATTTACAAAGAAGGTTTCATCCGGCTCGACTACAGTGTCGCCGTTGACGATCACATTCACGGTCGTCGAAGTGTTTCCAGCGGCAATACTGCCGGTCGTATGCAATGCAACGTAATCGTTGTTTGCGGTTGTGGCGGTGTCGTCTGCAGTGTCCACGCTGAAACCCACACCGCTGGCGCCGGCAGGGGCACTTAGACTGACTGTGAAAGTAAACGTCGTTGTGCCGGAATTGCCCTCAAGATGGGAAACATCATTGATGCTGAGCGCGGGCACAACCGCGTCATCATTCTGGATAGTGCCCAAGCCCTGTCCATCTGTGACAGTTGCTCCTGAGACGTTGGAGATGTTTACGAAGAAAGTCTCGTTCCCTTCGACGTTCGTGTCGCCGTTAACCGGCACAGTGACAGTCGTAGAGGAGTTTCCCTGCGCTATGGTGACGTTGGTTAAATGGACGCCGACGTAATCATTGTTGGCTGTCGTCGCGGTGTTGTCTGCTGTGTCCACATTGAACGTAACGCCGCCAGCGAGCGCTGGTGAACTCAAATTAATAGTGAAAACAAAGTTGGTCGTTCCCGAGTTGCCTTCAGCCTGAGCCACATCATTAATGGTCAGCCCCGGTGTGACGTTAGTGTTGCCGTTCGGAGTCTCGGCGGCGCGTGTCCAATCGGCGGCGGTGTCGGTGTCAGTTCCGGCAGCGTTCCGCTGGTTCGTGTTGGCAGAACCATCGACGCCTGCTGACGGAGTGAAGGCAGTCGTATTGGTGCCCCAGCTAACCGCGTCAATGGTGACCGCACTTGAGTTCTTCAAAGTTAGAACATCGCCACCGTTCGCAAGTCCGTTGCCTATAGCGCCGTCGGTGATGGTGAGTACACTTCCGGTGAAGCCGGGGTGCTCTGAGGCGAAGCCTGCTGCTGTGGCCGCGACGATGACATGACCGCCTGGGCCGATGGTAACAGTTGGAATGGTGTCGGTCCCGCCATTATCTGTAATCGTCCAATTCGTTAGCGTAATAGGTGCCGCACTAAGGTTTTGTAGCTCGAACCACTCGTTAGGGGTGTCAGTGCCCCCGAGCACGGGATCCGCGTCAACTTCGCTGATGACAATCGTGGACGATGCTGCTCTTACGCCCGAAGCGAAGTAAAGCTGTTGCACCACGATGGCAAGTCCGAACAATGCGACTGCCAGCAATAGAATAAAACGCGGTGAACGTGACACGGACTGGGGGGTGGATTTTGACATGAAGAGTTCCTCTCGTGCAGCAGACTTAGGACGTTCAGTTTTGTATTGAGTAATTCGAATCGAACCTAGCTATCGCCTGGAATTAGCTCGGCAGCAAGTTTCTTGCACTTGCCAAAAAGATCTTCCGAAGGAAGATGGCGAGTCTAGTAAAGAAGTTTGCATACGTCAAATGAATACTGAGTTAATTTTCGCGGACCGCCGGACGGGTACAAATGTTTGCAGAGCTCGAGCGTCCTGTAGGCCTGAGGCGCGCAGCGCGAACAATCCTCGAAAGTGGGTCTACGCGAAGCATCTGAGCGTGCTTCGAACCGCTGGCGAACAGGATGTCCGCGCTCCTGCATCTCCATCAACCCTGCTCTCTAAAACGCGGTCCTGGCTGACAAAACTCTGAGGCGAAGGGCATAATGAGCTTTCATTTGATTTCGGGAGCAACTGACTGGTGATCATATCTTCGATTGAATTGCGAGAGATCCGCCTGCCGCTTGTTTATTTTTTCGAGACAAGTTTTGGCCGCACCACCGAACGTCGAATCATCCTGGCGCGTGTGAACGACGCTGATGGTGCGGAAGGGTGGGGCGAATGCACTGCGGGCGAAGGACCTTTCTATTCTGAAGAATGGACCGAGACGGCCTGGCCCACTTTGAAAGAATTCCTGGCGCCGATGGTTGTCGGCCGGCAAGCTGAAGCTGCTGGGTTGGGCGAGCTGATGAAGAAAGTGCGCGGGCATCGCATGGCCAAGGCCGCGATTGAAACAGCGTGCTGGGACCTGGAAAGCAAGCGCGCCGGCGTTCCTCTGTGGCACCACCTGGGCGGAGTGCAACCGGAGATTCGCTGTGGCGTGTCCATTGGGATTCAGGATTCACCGGAAGAGCTTCTCGAGAAGATAGCCCTTGAGCTAGCCGCCGGATATCAACGAATCAAAATCAAGATTAAGCCCGGATGGGATCTCACTGTGGTGCGGAAGGTGCGGGAACGTTTCCCTGAAATTCTTTTGATGGGTGATGCGAACTCTGCTTACACGCTGAATGATGTGGAACTCTTCCGGACCCTGGATGATTTTAATCTGATGATGATCGAGCAACCCCTGGCTCACGATGACATGTTCGATCATGCGGAGTTGCAGAAACAGATCAAAACCCCGGTTTGTCTTGATGAATCAGTTCATTCTGCCGAGGATGCGCGGCACGCGATCGACATCGGAGCCTGTCGCATTATCAATGTGAAACTTGGACGAGTGGGAGGCCACGCCGAAGCCCGCAAGGTTGAGACGGTATGTCGTGAGCGCGGAGTGCCCGTGTGGTGCGGTGGCATGTTGGAATCGGGCATTGGCCGCGCGCACAATATCGCCCTGGCTACTCTGGCCGGATTTACCTTACCGGGTGACGTCTCAGCGAGTGCACGCTATTGGGAGGAAGACATCATTGATCCGCCAGTGACAGTCACCGCGCGCGGGACAATCATAGCGCCGGCAGGACCGGGAATTGGATTTGAAGTAAATCGCTCGAGGGTTGATAGTCTAACGACGAGGTGTGAACAGATTACGAGTTGATGCTTCTTTCTCTCTTGCCGCTGGATAAAACCGAAATCCTACGGATAAAAACAGTTCTGCTTCGTGTATTTCGTGGATCGTTTTTACGCGGCCAGAACATGTCTCAAATTTGCAGGACGCCAAAAACATGCCGAGTGAACTGAAAGCCGAACAAGTCTTCGCACTCCGAGATCATTTCATCGCCCGCCAGCACGAGTTGTTGGCTTTGACCTGTGCCCTGGTCGAGACCGAGTCGCCTTCGGGCGATAAGGATGGCAGCGGTGAGATTGTTTCGCTGGTGGCCAGCGCCGCGGGAACCATTAGCGCAGTCACCTCAGTCGAACGAATAACCAGCGAGGAGTTCGGCGAGCACGTGCGCATCCGCGCCTTTGGCGGAGAGACTGATCAGCCGTCCATTGTTATCCTCGGTCACACAGACACTGTGCATCCTCGCGGGGCGATCAAGGAAAGTCCCTGGCGCGCAGAAGCCAATCGCATCTACGGTCCTGGAATCTTCGACATGAAAGCCAACTGCGCTCTGGCGCTCGAAGCTCTGCGAGCATGTGAAGCGACTAACGCCTTGCCGAAATCGCCGGTGACTATTCTGCTTACTTGTGATGAAGAGAGCGGGAGTCCGAGCGGCCGCAGTCTGGTCGAGGCTGAAGCAAAGCAGGCCCGGGCCGTTTTGGTGCTGGAGCCTCCGGCAAGTGGTGGGCGGGCCAAAACCGCGAGGAAGGGAACCGGCATGTTCGCCATTGAAGTTCACGGTCGTGCTGCTCACGCCGGCCTCGAACCGGAGAAGGGAGTCAGCGCCGTGCTCGAACTGGCCCGGCAAACTATACGGCTGACTAATTTGAATAACCCCGAAGCAGGCACCACCGTCACAGTGACGGTAGTGTCCGGCGGCACGCATTCGAATGTGGTGCCGGCGGAAGCTCGCGCCGAGATCGATATGCGCTTCAGTTCAGCCGCGGAGGGCCAGCGAATCGAAAGCGCCATACTGAATCTGAAACCGTTTGATGAACGCGCGCAAGTTGTGGTCTCGGGCGCGATCAATCGTCCGCCATTGGAACGGACAGAGAAAGTCATCGGGCTGTACGAGCAAGCGCGACGAATCGCCGGTATGCTCGATTTCGATTTGGGAGAAGCCAGTGTGGGCGGCGCCTCGGATGGGAACTTTGTCGGCGCGCTGGGCGTGCCCGTGCTCGACGGCCTGGGAATCGAAGGCGACGGCGCGCATGCTGCGCACGAACACATCATCGTCGATAATATCGCGGTGCGCGGCGCCTTGTTGGCCGGGCTTCTGGCCACCTTGTAGGGGCAGGGCTTGTCCCTGCCCGTTCTTTCAAAACCAAAACCGGGCAGGGACAAGCCCTGCCCCTACAAAATGAAAATTGCTACCTGGAATGTTAATTCGATTCTCGCGCGGCTGCCGCACGTCACGCGTTGGCTGGAATCTGAACAACCCGACGTCCTCTGTATCCAGGAAACCAAATGCATCGACGATAAATTCCCATCACTGGAACTGAAAGCCGTCGGTTACGATTGCGTCATCTTTGGTCAGCAGAGTTACAACGGCGTGGCGATCATTTCCAAATCGTCGTGCGCCACGGTCCAGCGCGGCTATCCCGATGATGACGCTGCGAGCCAGGCGCGTCTGCTCACAGCCGACATCGGCGGTATTCGGATCGTCAATGTCTATATTCCCAACGGCCAAATGGTCGGCTCGGAAAAATACCAGTTCAAGCTGGAGTGGATGCGACGGCTGCGCGAATTCCTTGATCAGAATTACGACCCCTCGACGCCGGTTTTGCTTTGTGGAGATTTCAACGTCGCGCCGGAAGAGCGCGATGTGCACGACCCGCGGCTCTGGCAGAACCGCATACTCTTTAGCGAACCTGAGAAGGCCGCCTTGCAGCACATCAAGGACTGGGGATTTACGGATACGTTTCGGATGCACACCGCCGAAGGTGGTCATTATTCATGGTGGGATTATCGCGCCGGCGGATTTCGTCGCAACCTCGGCTTGCGGATCGATCACATCTGGGTTTCGGCGCCGCTGGCTGCGCGGAGTAAGACAACGGTCATCGACAAGGAACCGCGTAAGTGGGGGCGGCCCTCGGATCACGCGCCGGTCGTCGCAGAGTTTGAATGACTGCACTTGAGTTGAGTTGCAACTACTTCGGCGATGACAAAAGAAGGACTTTCTTATTCATCCAGGTTTGCGTAGCGGTGGGCAATTCCTTAATGCTGAGATGTTCAAGGGAAACAATTCGGTTTCTAACGTACCGGTCATACTTCTTGCCTGGATCAAGCCGCGCGGCTTCCGTGAATGATTCATCCGCCTTATCGAACTCTTCATTTAATGCATGGTCGAGTGCCAGCGCGTAGTAAAGGCCCGTTTTCTTTTCGTCAAGTGTGATCATAGTCTGATTCTCATTCGGCGCCGCTTTGCCTTTGGTTTCGGGGAGGAAGCCAAAAAGTAGATCGTTTTCCAAAAAGCGCTCTTTTTCGTTCCTCGTCTCACTTATTTGTTCGATAATAGCTTCATCTAATTGCCTCGCGTCGTCCGCTTCCATAAGATATCGTTTGGCTTCGGACAGTTCCATAGAGTTAGAAAGAGTAGCCGAGATTCGCGACGATTCGGAGAAGTAATACGCAGCCTTCTGAAATTCTTCCTTAAACATATAGCACGCGCCTAAGATATCGAGTACGTAGGCTGAATTTGGATCCTGCCTCTTAGCGGCTTCCAAAGTCGTGATTGCAGAGTTGTAGTCATGATTTTCATAATCGAGCATCGCATAAGCGATATAGCCATAGATAAACTTTGGGTTCTTCTCGAACGATTTGCCGTAAGATATTTTCGCCTGATTAGACTCGTTTTTGTCTTGGTGTAACAACCCCTCGAAGAAATCGAGCAAGTAGCTTTCACTTTCTATTGTTTTCGTTCGCAACCCTAAAAAACCCGATAGACCACTCTCTTCCGCGGTCTTCATCATGTCTCTAAGATGGTCTATCCTGGCCTGCATGATTTCCGGTATGACGTACTTTTGTCCTTCTAAGGGCTCAAGTACCTCGGTTTGCAAAAGACCACGTGTTGCCTCAATATTGCTGTCGTTTATTTTTAAGGCTCGACTGTATGCATCTTTGGCCGCCTTGAATTCGCCATAAAGCATGAGCTTGTCGCCGAGGTGCCTGTATGACTCTGACGACTCCCTCCTCAGCGAAATGCTCTTCTGCGACTCAAAGTAACCGACGCCGTACCTGGTATACGTCCACACTGCGAAACACAGGCCGAGGACAAAGACGCAGAATCCCCAATTTTTTAAGACCCAATTCCATGGTCTCCGCAGGTAGCGATCCACTGGGCTCGGATCTTTCGGTTTGATGAGTTTCGCCTTGATTGCTTGTAGGTCCAACTCGAGTTCGTGAAGTCTGGTTAACAGAAGTGCGTCGTGTTCCATGAGGGACCCTCCATACGAAAAGTAGACCGAGCGAACGAGTATTGAGGCGGGAAATCCACGCGCGATTGGGATGAACCTAGTTCGACGTTAGTTCCGCCGTTTTCTCGGTAATGTCTTTCTGGGCCCATTCGTTATCGCGGGAAGCTTCGCCGGCCTTGTGACGTTTCGCTTCCTTCATGCGGCTGACCAAATCCATGTGAGTCGAGAAGTAGGGCAGGCTCTTGCCGACAATCTCCTGGACGGTGGCGAAGCCTTTGGCTTTCATGAAAGTTTCCAGGCCTTCGTGGAGTTCATCAACCATCTTCACGCCTTTGAGCATCACGCCGGTGCAGACCTGCACGGTCGACGAGCCCAGCAACATGAATTCGATCGCATCATGCGCTGCCTCAATGCCACCGATGCCACTGATTGAGACTTCTTTGGGCAGGGACAGCGCGAGTTGGCTGACCATCCGCAGAGCGATCGGCTTCACGGCCTGTGAAGAATAACCACCGGGAACCGTGTAGCCTTCGACCGTGGGCATCGGGCGCAGCGTGTCGAGGTTGACGCCGATCACCGAAAGGATCGTGTTAATGGCCGAGATGCCGTTCGCGCCGCCGCGCACCGCGGCCGTCGCCGGCTCTTTGATGTTGGTAATGTTGGGCGTCATCTTGGCCCAGACGGGAATCTTTGCTACCTCAGTCACCCATCCGGTTACTTCTTCGGTCAGGTCGGGATGCTCGCCCATCTCTGAACCCATTTTCCGTTCAGTCATTCCGTGCGGGCACGAGAAGTTCAGTTCGAACGCGTCGACGCCGGTCTCCTGAACCATTCGTGTCAGTTCCTGCCAACGCCCCTTGTCGTATTCTTCCATGATGGAAGCAATTAAAATGTGATTCGGATAGTCTTTCTTGATCTGTCGAAACTCTTCGAGCCAGGTTTCAATCGGGCGGTCTGAGATCAGTTCGATGTTCTGGAACCCGATTACCTCACCGTTGCTGCGCGATCGCAGTTTGCCGTAACGCGGTACGACGTTGACGACTTTGCTCGACTCGAGACTGACGGTCTTAGCCACGGCGCCACCCCAGCCGGCGTCGAACGATTTCGCGATGACGCGCGCGTTGGTTCCCGGAGGGCCGGAACCGAGCAGAAAAGGGTTGGGGAACTTGATACCGTTAACTGTGATTGAGAGATCCATTCATCGACTCCTGGAAGTAAAAGGTTCAGGTCAGGCTAATGCCCGACCGGTCTGGAGTGGCACAGACTTTAGTCTGTGATTGGTGCGTAGAGATCACAGACTGAAGTCTGTGCCACTCTTATAACTCCGCGTCTGCTTCGATCTCGATCAGCATCCGTTCATCAATCAAGGCGCGAACTTCAACCATCGTGGTTGCGGGCATGACGTCGCGCAGAAACTCCCCATGGGCGCGTCCGAACTCTTTCCAAAGCGAGATGTCGGTGACGAACATTCTTGTGCGCACGATGTGCTCGAGTCCTGCTCCCAGGCGCTTCAAAGCACTCTCAATATTCTTCAAACATTGAACGCTCTGCGCATAAGCGTCTCCGATGCCGACAATCTCACCATCATCACCAAGAGCAACTGTGCCAGTAACGTAGATGCGATCGCCGACGCGGACTGCGCGTGAATAGCCGACGATTGCTTCCCACTTTGCGCCGGAGGAGATCTTTTGACGTTCAGTCATTCTCATCGTGCGCTTTCGCCAGAGATTGTTGAATGTCTGGGGCTAGCTGCCTTATTAGCAGCTACGTCCCAAACTATCTCGTAATCGACCCCAAAGTAACTGTGAATCAATCGATCCCTCATGCCGGCAATGCTGCGCCATTCGATTTGCGGATATTGCTCTCTGGTTGAGTCGGGAATTTGCTTTACGGCCTCGCCGATTATTTCAATACTGCGCACGAATGACCGCCGCAGCGTCTCGTCTTCTAGAAACGTCTCTTTGTTGGTGGTCTTTGTCGTCTTGATCAGATACTCGATCTCATCAAGAATATGACGCAGATATTCAGCCACTGATCGAGGCATATTCAACCTCCCGCAAAATATGGGGGCCGATATACGGACTCAAGGATTCGGGTGTCACGAGTTCAATCCTTCTTCCGACTTGCTCTTCGAGAAAGAAGGCGAGGTGCATGAAGTTGTCAAAGGACTTCTTGCCTTGCTCAAACTCAACCAGGATATCAACGTCACTGCGAGTCGTTTGCTGCTCGCGCGCAAAGGAACCAAAAACGCCCCATCGTTTCACGCCAAATTTTTTCAGCTGCTCTTGATGCTTCGCGAGCAGAGCAAATAAATCCTTCTTTCGGTCAATCATCTTACATACCCTCCGCTATAACGGGCTGTCTAGTCAGCCACCAGTTGTCCATACGTATCCGGCCGCCGGTCGCGGAAGAATTGCCAGGTGTTCCGGACTTCGCGAATTAAATCCAGATTCAGATCGGCGACTACCAGAGCGTCTTCGTCGCGCGGAGCTTGCGCGATGATTTGGCCGCGAGGATCGCAGAAATAACTTTGGCCATAGAACTCGCCGATGTCCCAGGGCAGTTCATGGCCAACGCGATTGATGGCGGCGATAAAGTAACCGTTGGCGACGGCGTGCGCGGGCTGCTCTAACTTCCAGAGATACTCGGAAAGACCGGCGACGGTGGCTGACGGATTAAAGACGATCTCAGCGCCATTCAATCCCAGCGCGCGCGCGCCTTCGGGAAAGTGGCGGTCATAGCAGATGTAAACTCCGATGCGCGCGTAGGCCGTATCAAACGCGGGATACCCCAGGTTGCCGGGGCGAAAATAAAACTTTTCCCAGAAGCCCGGGTTGACGTGCGGGATGTGGTTCTTGCGGTACTTACCCAGGTACTTGCCGTCGGCGTCGATGACGGCCGCGGTGTTGTAATAGATGCCGGTGATCTCTTCTTCATAGATCGGCACGATGATCACCATATTGTGCTTCTTCGCTAACTCCTGCATCAACTTTGTAGTTTCGCCGTCAGGGATTTTCTCGACCGCTTCGTACCAGCGCACCTGCTGCTCGGCACAAAAGTAGGGGGTAGTGAAAACTTCCTGCATGCAGAGAATCTGCACGCCCTGGTTGCCGGCATCTTCGATCATTCCGACATGCTTTTCGAGATTGAGCCGCTTAATCTCCTCGATCGGCGCATCGGTCGGCGCCGCATTCTTTGCCTGGATCAATCCACATTTAACTGTTCGTGCCATGTTTTGCTCCCGAGTTTCAGATTTCAGAATATAGTCTCTGCACGGGCTGGCCGTGCGTACGACAGGCTGCCAGCCTGTCGCGTATTTATCTAAGCGACCTCCGCGGAATCACGCGTTGAGCTCGGCGGCACCATCCTCATTAAGATAAAGTACACAAGCCCGGCTACGCCAAACCCCACGAACCATGCGTAGCTATAGAGCTTGCCGAAAAACCAGATTGGCATTCCGAGCTTGTTCAGTATCGGGCCGCTCCAGGCGAGCACGCAACCCAACAGAGTCGCAATCACGGCGCGGACATTCCATCCGCCAAGATAACTGTAAGCCCCGCGCCGGCGGTAAAGATCGCCTAAGATGAGATCCTTTCGTCTTACTAACCAATAGTCGACAATCAGTACGCCGGCGATCGAACCGAGCCCGCCCGAATAGCCAACCAGCCAATCGAAGATGTAACCGGTTGGGTCGGCTAACAACCGCCACGGTTGCATCAGTATCCCAATGATGCCGGTAATCAATCCTCCGGTGCGAAACGAAATCAGTTTCGGAAAGGCGTTGGCAAAGTCATTCGCCGGCGAGACAACATTCGCGGCGATATTGACGGCGAGAGTGGCGACCACGACCGTGAACATGGAAATGGCGACGATCTCAACCCGATGGAACTGGCCCACAAGCTTCATCGGATCCCAAAGGTCGGCAGCCTTCATGTTCGGGTAGATGATGACTGCGGCTGAGGTAATCATCACCCCCATCGCAGCGAACACGGTCATCGTCGTCGGCAAGGCCACGATCTGCCCAACCGCTTGTTCACGCTGGCTGTGACCGAACCGGGTGAAGTCGGGCATGTTGAGTGACAGCGTCGCCCAAAATCCAATCATTCCGGTTAAGGAGAGAATGAAGACGGGCCAGAATTCACCGAGGCTGTGAAAATTGCTTTGCTGCTTCAGCAGATATCCGAGCCCGTGCGCTTTCCAGATCGCCCATCCCAGCAGCAAGGCTGTCATCACCAGAACAAAAGGCGCCGCCCAGTTCTCGACCTTGCGCAGTAGATCCATCCCGCGATAGATGATGTAAATGTTCAGGCCCCAGAAGAGTAAAAACGAAAGCCACTCAGTGCCCATGTGATCCAGGTAAGGTCCACCCAGAAGCGTGGTCCACCTGGGAACAATCGCGGCGAATAGAGTATTGAGCGCTTCGCCGCCAATCCACGCCTGAATCCCGAACCAGCCGCAAGCGACAATTGCTCGCATCAACGCCGGCAGATTCGATCCGTAAGTTCCATAGGCGGCGCGGGCGAAGACCGGGAAGGGAATTCCATACTTTGTGCCAGGATGAGAGTTGAGCAGAATCGGAATCAACACGATCGTATTACCCAGCAGAATCGTAATCAAAGCCTGCCACCAGTTCATGCCCGCGCTGATCAATCCGGACGAGAGCATGTACGTGGGAATGCAGTGTGCCATGCTGATCCAGAGCGCGGCATAGTTGTAGGTCGTCCAGTTGCGATCGGCGACCTTAACGGGCGCCAGGTCGCGATTGAACAACGGACTGGCGCTTATTTCCTCGGACGCTTCGGGCTTCAGTTCGACGCGGCCGTCGGGATATTGAATTGTTTCGCTATGTAGATGCGTGCTCAAGCTTCGCTCCCAACAGATCGCAGGCGCGATCAATTATCCGAATCAAATTTCGGCTTGCCGCTCTTGATTTTCGTGTAGGTTCCTTCTGAGCTGACATTCATGCCAAAACCGCAATTGATAGTACGATCCTCAGAGACTTTGATTTTGTTTCCCCGGAGAAATTTGATGGTAATTGTGCAGTCCTGAGTATCCGGTGGATGAAAGACCGCGACGTCATTTTCGATTGTGGCCTCGCCTGAGGCCTCTCCGACATTAGCCATCGGGCCGGACGATATCTTGTATTCGTAAGTGAGACTCATTTGGATCCGCAACTTATTGTGACCCAGCGCCTGGATCTTTATTTCATTGCGTCGATAACGATAAGTTCCGTTTGCTTCAGCGGCGGTGACGATCCTGGTCCCTTGCGGAACTGCTGAACTGCAAATAGTGAGAGAGACAATCATCGCGATGAGCAGCTTCATAGTTGGGGTCTCCTATCTCTTCATGGAATTCCGGCGGCGTCCTTCTCCTCCGGGTTCGTGACCGAAAGACAGTAGTGCAGAGCAGCAGAATAACTGCAAGCATCTGTAGTGGAACCTTTCCGCTAGACTGGTTTCGAAGGCAACAGCAAGGCGGTCATAGTAAGACAAACCGAAGTCAGGCTACAAGTGCTGTTCTGAGAGAGATCGGAGCGCGGACATCCTGTCCGCCTGAGCGCGAAGCGCGAACAAAACTCCAGCGCCTCGTCGTGTGGTCAAGGGTTGCCGTTTCGTCTACCCTGGGAAAGCGAACGATTGAGTTTGCAGCCGCAACGCGTTTGCGCACGGTGTCCTTCTCGATGCAATGACGCAACCGCGTCGCGGTTGAAGATGACCTGTCGTCGTCTTCCGCCTCTGTGGTCGACGGCGCAGCCTCCTCGCAATCTTTCGGGAAAGCCGTCGGAAGACGGCTAGGACCAGAGATCTACCCTGGCGACTCGAACTTTGGTTTTCCACCGCGAATTTTTCGATAGGTGCCGGTCGCGTTAACGTTGTGCCCAAACCCGCAATCTGCGTCCGAACCCTCCTGGGTGACTTTGATTCTGCCGGGAAGAAACACGATATTGATCGTGCATTGTTCGAAATCGGGCGGCTTGAACGTGGCGACGTTGCCATCAATGATCGCTTCGCCGATCGCGTAACCCATGTTCGGACTTTTCGCCAGGGTCATATAGATGCCGTCAAACTGCACCTTAAGTTTATGATTGCCTAAAGCCAGGATGCGAAACTCGCTTTTGTAATAGCGGTAAACGCCGTTGGCCTGGGCCGCGGTGACGATCTTAGGTTGCGTCGTCGTCGTAGCTTTGGGTGTTTGCGCAGCAGTGGTAAGACCCAGGGTCGCAAGCGAAACGACTAGCAGAAATATTCTTTTCATTAACTCACCTTTCCAATTATCGACGCCGCCAAAATACCTTAGAAGTGTGGTCGAAGAAAAGTTCGAGAGCACCAGGGAGTGGTTTAGCTTAGCTTCGAGTGATGAAGTCAGAACCGGGAGCGGTAGCGACCGGGTCTTAACTCAGGCGAGGATCGAGATCGCCTCGATTGTAACCCGGTCGCTACCGCTCCCGGTTCTGACTTCATCTCCGATCAAAAGCAATCAGATTGTCCGTCGGAACCGCACTTGAACATGTAGGGGAACTGCGCTTTCGTCAACTGCTCGGTTGCATCCCAAACCCTTGTCTGTTTATAGCGGTCCACGGTCCATCCCAGCCGCCGCTTGTTGCGCCAGGCCGAGCCGAGCGCCGCTTCTTCACCACCGCCCATCAGGTGCGATGATTCGTGCAGCAGCACCGCGGCCCGCTCGGTGTCGTCAACCGGCACGCTGAAAAACTCCGGATATAACGTAACGACTTCAAAAGGAAAGTTCGTGGCCGCGTACGCGTCATGGTGTCCGACATACCGGTTCCACCAGTTGTCCGTGCCGCGAAACACAGTCAGACGTTTGAGGATGAAAGTCTCCCGAGTAAAGCCGCCGTGATCCAAAACAGCGATCGCCTTCTGCACTTGTTCGCGCTGCTCGGAATGCAGGCCGTCTGAACTAATCAACAGCGAGACATAGCAGGTTAGCAGTGCGATGATGGTGGCTCCGACAATCCATGTGAGCCGCTTTAGCAGGCTGCGCTTCTCCCTGCCTGGTTCTTCAGAAGCTGCCGGTTCGATCGCCTCGTTCCCAGTCAAAGGTGCGGCACAGCGTCGGCATGACTCGTCCGAACCAGCGTTGACTAGTCCGCAGTTGGCGCATTTCTGTCTGGATTGATGAGGCATTTGATCGAGTCCCGGGAGCGCGTTGCTTTCGTCCGCACAGCGGACGACTGAAAATAGCCCAGCACCTTCAATGCTGGGAGTTTCTGAAGCGTCGTGTCAAAACTTCGGACGTGCGCCTAAGGTAAGCATTTCTTAAACGCAGAGGGCGCAGAGGTTTTCGCAGAGGTACGCAAAGTAAGGCACTTCTCGGCGCGCCTTTGCGAAAACCTCTGCGTCCTCTGCGTTAAGATTTTCTTTGAGATCGCACATCCTGAGTTTTGACACAACCTCTGAAGTGCTGGGCTATTCTCGCTCGTCGGATGCGCCGACTGTTTGTCTTATATCGCGATGCACTCGCCGCGCTTCAAAAACTGACCGTCCCCCGACCTTCCCTTAAATTCGCCACCGTCGATTACAACCTTGCCGCGTGAAAGGACGGTATCAACAGTTCCCTTGATAGTCCTGCCTTCGTAAGCGCTGTAGTCGACGTTCATGTGATGGGTCTTGACGCTGATCGTCTGCTCCTTGTTCGGATCGAAGATTACGATGTCGGCGTCTGAGCCCACGGCGATCGTGCCCTTCTTTGGAAACAGTCCGAACATCTTTGCGGCCGCGGTCGAAGTAAGCTCGACGAAGCGATTAAGCGAAATGCGGTTCTCAACCACGCCGGTGTAAATCAGCGACACTCGATGCTCGACGCCGGGCGCGCCGTTGGGAATCTTGGTAAAGTCATCGCGACCCAACTCCTTCTGCTCCTTCATGCAGAAGGGACAATGATCGGTTGAGATGACTTGCAGATCGTCCATCTTCAAACCTTTCCAAAGTTCAGCCTGGTTAGCTTTTTCGCGCAAGGGCGGGGTCATGACATACTTCGCGCCTTCAAAGTCTTCGCCGTAATCGTCGATCGAGAGGAAAAGATACTGCGGACAGGTTTCCGCGAAAGCAGGAATGCCTCGGTCGCGTGCCTGCCGCACCTGGTTCAGCGCGTCCGCGCATGAGAGATGGACGATGTAGACAGGTGACTCAGCCATTTCGGCTATCGCGATCGCGCGATGTACGCCTTCGGCTTCGGCGACGGTCGGACGAGTCAGCGCGTGATACTTCGGGGCGGTGTGACCTTTGGCCAGCGCGTGCTTAATGATCTCGTTAATGACGATGCCGTTTTCCGCGTGCATGCAAATCAAGCCCCCACGCTGACCCGCGGCCAGCATGGCGCGAAAGATGGTCGCATCGTCGACCAGAAACACACCGGGATAGGCCATGAACATCTTGAAGCTGGTCACGCCTTCGTCCATGACCGTGTACATCTCTTCGATTTGCTTGTCTTCGAGCTCGGTCGTAATTAAGTGAAAGCCGTAATCGATCGCGCACTTGCCTTCGGCCTTCTTGTGCCAGTTGTCGACACCCTGCAAAAGCGACTCGCCTTTGTACTGGACGGCAAAATCGATAATTGTAGTCGTGCCGCCATGCGCCGCAGCGATTGTGCCGGTGCGAAAATCGTCCGACGCCGTGGTCCCCCCGAAGGGCAGTTCCATGTGCGTGTGTGGATCGATGCCGCCGGGGATTACCAACCTGCCGGCCGCATCGATAATGACGTCGACTTCCATTTCGAGCTTGGCGCCGATCATGGAAATAACTTCGTCTTCGATCAGGATGTCGGCGTGGTAGTTGTCAACGGCAGTGACGATGTGGGCGTTCCTAATAAGAGTTTTCATAGGCTTGATTAAGAAGTAGATGTGCGGCTTTGCCGCCTGATGTGCGGAAAGCCTCGAGTTCATCCTCGCTCCTTAGGAGCGAAATGTTTATAGCACCGCGACGCCAAAACTGACAAAGCTCCTTTAGGAGCGCAATGTAATCCCGGTATTCATTGCGCTCCTAAAGGAGCTAAACAATTCAAGAAGAAGACGGGTGCTATAAACATTCTGCCCCTAACGGGGCTTACACCTAGTGAAGCGTGGCTTAAAACCAACTCGATGACGGTGTCCGCTATTCGATGAATTTGAAAACGTACTTGTCTTCGAATGGGATTTCGAATTTCTTCAACCACGCGAGATATTCATCCTTGAATGATCGCCGTCGGTGATGTCGTTCCTGATTCTGGATATAGCTAATGATTGTATCCAACTGTGAATGTCCGTAAGAGAATGCGCCATATCCTTCCTGCCAACTGAAGCGTCCGCGAACCAATTTCTTCCTATTAATGAAATTCGTTGAGTCCGCCTTGATCTCCCTAACCAGATCGGCCAAAGCCATAGCTGGCTTTAGCCCAATCAGAATATGCACGTGGTCGGGCATGCCGTTGATTGAGATTAGTTTCTGTCCTTGGTTCGTGACGATGCCGGTGATGTATTTGCACAGGTCTTCTTTAAATTCCGGTCGAATCAGGGAGAGTCGTCCCTCAACAGCGAAAACGGTTTGAATGTAAATCCGGGAATAGCTGTTCGCCATGGGTTTTCACGTTCCGCTCCTAACGGAGCTATGAGAGATGAAAAAAGCCGACGTTCTATAAACATCTCGCCCCTAGAGGGGCGAGGAATGATACAGAGTGCCTTGTTCTATAGACATTTCGTGCCTAGCGGGACGAAAGCCGAGAGCGCATATCGCCAGGCGGAGCCGCAAACCTAATGGCAGGGTTTCAAGAAAGGCGGAGCCTTTCCGCACATCAGGCGGCGGAGCCGCGAAGGCTATTTACCTCGGCAGCTCCATCGTACCCTGCCCGTCAATCCAATAATCATTGCAACTCGGACGTCAACAGCGCGCCACCCAATTGCGGCAGCGTCGCCACAATCTTCACCACCTTGTGCGAGTCTTTCGCGATCCAGAGGGTCGTTCTGTCCGCGTCGTTGTCCGCGGCGACCAACTCTACTTTGTAGGCGTCGAACGTTCCTCCGGGAACCGTGACGCTCTCAGTCCCGACCACTTTCAATTGCTTGACTTGGCCCTTCTGCTTTTGAACGTCAAAGTTGCGATAGGTGGTGGTGTAATTGACGGCCAGCGGCAATCGCGACAAGACGTCGAAGGCGCCGCCGCCATCCGCAAATGCTACCCCGCCCATGTCCACGTCGATTGGTTTGGATTGACCGTTCTGGGTCATCGTCCCCGTAGCCTTGTTGCCCTTAAAATCCAGTTCGACCGTTACCGGGCCCTGTGTGATCGAACGATGCTTCAGCAGGAGCGTGCCTTTCTCGAGGGTCGACACGTCAATGATCTTGCCGAAAGGTGTGTCGGCGGTTTCAGTGGCCACCCACGCTCCGCCTTCTTCCTTGATCACCGTGGTGGTGGTCACCGGAATAGTCTGTGGGCCGGCGACGATAGTTGCTTTGTAGTTGTAACTTCCCGCACTTAGATCGACTGCAGGTTTAGGCGAGCCAGTTGAGGCTTCAACTTTCTTCGGCACGGTCACAGTCTTCACGTCAACGGTGATTTCCTTGAGCCGAGTGGCCACTTCCGGTTTCATGTCCTCCTGAAAACGGCCGTTCAAATATTTGGCCAGAAACTTCTCCGCGCTGGCAAACATGGCCATGTTGTTCACCGGTCGCTGAAAACCGTGGCCTTCGTCGGGTGCGACAATGTACTCGACTGGAAAGCCCCGGTCGCGAAGCGCGATCACGATTTGATCTGCTTCGCGTTTGTTCACGCGCGGATCGTTGGCGCCCTGCACGACCAACAGCGGTGTCTTGATCTTGCCGGCGGAGTTCAGTGGCGATTGTCGATCAAGTTGCGCCTTACCCGCGGCCGTCGTGGGATCACCCATGCGTTGATAAAAGAGCTGGCGGCCCGCTTCCCAATACGGCGGAATGGTCTCGAGCAACGTGTTCAAATTCGAAGGGCCGACATAGTCGACCGCCGCCGCGTATAGATCGGGCGTGAACGTGACCCCCGCGAGGGTCGCGTAACCGCCGTATGAGCCACCCATAATGCCTACGCGTTTAGGATCGACGATGCCTTGGGCCACCAGGTATTTCACGCCCCAGGTGATGTCGTCCTGCATCTTCTCGCCCCATTGTTTGTTGCCGGCGTCTATGAATGTTTTGCCATAGCCGGTTGAGCCACGGAAGTTTGGTTGCAGCACAGCATAGCCACGATTGGCGAAGAACTGCGCGAACGGGTTGTAACCCCAACCGTCGCGCGCCCAGGGCCCGCCGTGCGGGAAGATGATCACTGGCAGGTTCTTGGCTTCGACGCCTTTCGGTACTGTGAGGTAAGCAGGTATCTCCATGCCGTCGGATGATTTGTATTTGACAGCCTGCATCGGCGCGAGCTGGTCTCGGTTCAGCTTTTCACGAATCCGATATTGCGGAGTCAGCTTTTTTGTTTGGCGATCGAACAGGTAAGTCTCGCCGGGTTCAGTGTCGCTATGGGCGCTGACCAACCAGAGACGCTCGTCTCTTGTGTTGGAGCCAAAATCAATTTCCTTGCCTGGCAGGCGTTTCTGCAAAAGTTTGTAATCCGCCTCGAATGCCTTGTCCTTCCAATAAATCCGGCTGCGCTCGTCTTCATAACTCGTGGCAATCAAGTCCTCCGTCACTTCCGAAAACGAAACGTTGCCGAGGTCAACGCGATTCAAAGGATCGGATTCGACTAACTCTTCTTTTCCGCTAGCCGGGTCAAACAGAACCAGCTTACTCAGGTTGATGCCCGCGCCTTTATTGGTTTCAAAGTAAACGCGCTGGCCGTCCTTGTGATATCTAAGCGGGCCGCAATTTTCGAAGACGGTGCAGGAATAAACTTTGGTGAATCCTTTGTCGTCAACGCGCAGAATTTCTGTGTCGCCGCTGTCCGTCACGCGGGAAGCCATGCGCAGTTGATCCTTGAGATCGAAGGTCCAGCCGACGATGCGCTCGGTATTCTGCCGCACAAGCGTGCGCTCACCAGTGGAAATTTTCACTTTATAGAGATCGTGCCACGCCGGTTCCCGATCATTCATGCCGACGTAAATTGCATCCGGCTCCGTGCGAGGGACGGCATAGATCTGCGCCCTGACGCCCTTGATGTTAGTCAGGTTGCGCGCGGGCGGAACATCCTGGCCCGGCGCGGGACTGTCGGCCGGGTTCACCGCATAGACGTGATAATTCTCATCACCCGCCTTGTCCTGCACGAACAGAATGTATTTGCCGTCGCGGCTCCAGAAGTAAGCAGGGATGGGGCGCGTCGTGTCGGCGGTCAGGGGCTTGGCTGAATCGAACGGATCTTCGGTGCGCTTGACCCAGATGTTGCGGGTGCCTTTGAAAGGTTTAATGAAGGCGATGAACTTCCCGTCCGGGGAAATCTGCGCGCCGGCGATTTCCGGATCGCCAAAAAACAATTCCCGATCGATTAAAGGAGGCAGGCCTTTGGGTTGGGCCGTCGCGCCTATCGACGAGATCGCCAGCAGCAACGCCGCGAAGCCGGCGGCCGCGATTGATTTGAAGAAACTAGAGCTGAATTGGGGTGAAGTTTTAGATCTCATAAGAACCTCTCTGATTGGTTTTAGGGATTTGATGGCCGATTCAAGAAGTGTTTGTACGTGCTGGGAAGCCGCGAAGTTTCGGCAGGGCTTGCCGTGATTTGCGGCCCAGCCGACTCTTGCGCGGCCTTTTGACCTCGCCATTTCTTCGACCTTCTCAATAAACGGGACTTCGCCACTCATATCGGTGGGCAAGTCTTTCAGGTTTTCAATTAACTCGTCCTAGGAAGGCCTGTGGGTGGTAGTCAGGATAGTCATTTATGTAGCCAAGGAAAAACTCGCCATCTTGCCAGAATGTAAATTTCAGCGTCCGCATCAGCCCCCCTCTAGTACAAATTCCCCTCGCGCTTGCGACCCGTATAATCCACGTAAACTACTTTTAAGTCGGTATAAAAGTCCAGAGCCGTCGAGCCCTGTTCGCGATCGCCTATCCCAGTGCCTTTGATGCCGCCGAACGGAATGTGAGCTTCGCCGCCGGTCGTGGGCGAATTGATGTGGGTCATGCCGGTTTCGATTTCGTCCACGAAGCGAAATATCCGCGCCGCATCGTTGGTGAAAATAGACGACGACAATCCGTACTCAGTGTCGTTGGCGACCTGCAGAGCTTCGTCAAAGTCTTTCACGCGCAGAACTGAGAGCACCGGCCCGAATATCTCTTCGCGCGCTATGCGCATGTCCGCCGTCACATGATCAAAGACAGTCGGGCGAACAAAGTATCCTTTGTCGAGGCCATTGCCGGTGGCGCGCTCGCCGCCGCAGACCAGAGTCGCTCCGTCTTCGCGGCCGATGTTCAGATACTCGAGCACGGTCTTGAACTGGCTTTCATCTACGCTGGGGCCCATCTCAGTTTGCGGATCGCTGCCGTCGCCAATCCGCATGGACTCAGCCCGCTGCGCGACTCTCCGCACGAACTCGTCCGCGACTTCATTCACGACTATGGCCCGGCTGGTTGCGGTGCAGCGTTGCCCTGACGATCCAAACGCGCCCTGCGCGGTCGATTCAACCGTAAGATCCATGTCGGCGTCTTCGAGGATTACAACCGGGTTCTTTCCGCCCATTTCACACTGGCACTTCGCGCCGCGCCGAGAAACCTGTTCGTACATGCGAATGCCGACTTCGTTCGAACCGGTGAATGAGATCGCCTTGACCGCCGGATGATTAATGATTTCATCCCCGGCTTCTGAGCCTGATCCCAAAATCAAATTCAAAACTCCGGGCGGTATTCCCGCCTGTTCAAAAATCTCGACGATGCGAACACCGGTTGCCGGCGTTAGCGTTGCCGGTTTGAAGACCACGGTGTTGCCGGCGACCAGCGCCGGGGCGATCTTCCAAACCGGAATGGCAACGGGAAAATTCCAGGGGGTTATGCAGGCCACGACGCCGAGCGGCTGCTTGATCGTATAGGCAAAGTTGGCAGGCAATTCGGAGAGAATAGTCTCGCCGTTCATGCGCCGCGATTCGCCGGCGCAGAATTCCGCGACGTTGATCGAGCGCTGCAGCTCGCCGCGCGACTCAGAAAGAGTCTTGCCTTCTTCGCGCGTAAGAATTGCGGCGAGTTCCTCTTTTGCTTCTTCCATTAGGCGCGCGGCCTTCGCGACGATTTTTCCGCGCGCAGGCGCAGGCGTCCGACGCCAACTCTGAAAGGCCTCATTCGCGGCGTCGACCGCCGCGCGCGCTTCTTCGCGGCTCGCCTGTTTGACCGTGCCGATGACGTCGTCGGTATTGGCCGGGTTAACGTTCTGAACGGTCTTGGATGAACTAGATTCAACCCATTTGCCGCCGATGAAATTTCGATAGGTATCCATATTATTGCCTTGCGTTTCTCAAGCTCCCGTGGTTTGGGTTTAGACGCGGGACTTGTCCCGCTTGCCGTCGAACCTCAGGCGGACAAGTCCGCCGGCTAAACGATCTCGATGCTGAGTGTCTCCGGTTGTTGGGTGAATATATCACGAACACGGCCGCGGATTCAGGTCTCGCTCCGGCGAGGAGTCGGCAGCTTGTTACCTTTGCGACCGAACCCGAAGCGGCGGCCGATAATCATTTTCAGGATGGGATGGGCTTTGCCTCATAAATGGCATTATCGGTCGATTTATGAGGCAAACGGAGTCTCTGCCTCAAAAAGCATTTTGGTCGGCTGAAAGTGGGGCTATGGAAGGATCTGTGAAGAGGCTCGTCGATAGTTGGGTTGGTTGTCGAATACATTTCTCAAACGCTAGCCTCCAGGCGAGACGCCGCTCATAACAAACATCCCCTTTATTAATGCCGTTCGGTTGTACCTGCCGGCAAAGGCTGTTTCGGCAGCAAGCGCTTAAGCATGTCGACCTGCCGGCGCTGAAAAAATATCGAGCTGCGACAAGCGGAAGATCGAACCAGACCGGGGCCTGCCATAAAATAGCCCTGACCGTGCGGTCGGCTTCAGGGTCGACCAGTCGACTCCGAGGTCCGCCGGACCCGACTTAAAATGCGGGCCCCAACGAACTCCGGATGTCCCGGTAGGTTGCGCAGTGGTCCGTTTCCGCCCCCCCCCCCCTAAAACTCGACGTCTGTGTTATCGAAGACATGCCGGGACCCTGATCAGTGCCAACGTGAGTGACCTGCGACGTGGCACAATTTTCACTGCCGTTGGTCCCACTCCCGCAAGTGGAGGTGTCGTCAGGACCATAGGTTCTGCACGTTACGAGTAGTGGTACCGGTGGAGCTTTTGACGAGGCCTGCCTTGAATTGGTCACTAGTAGGCCTATTTGAACCGCGAGGACGAAAGCTAGCATGAGATTCTGACGCACGACGTTGGCCCCCTTTAAGCTTCAATCCTCAATCTTGATCCACTTCTGTGGATCAGTCGGATCCGAATTGCGTCGAAACATCGTGCCAGTTTCAAAACGCGTGTCGTCGTCAAATAGTGCTGCGTGGAATTCAACTTCCATTTTTGAGACACCCTCGATAGGCATGCCAGATCCGATCACGTTGACCAGGTGCTTGATGTCGTCATATTTTGCGTTCAATGGAATTGTCAACGTTTGGTGCGGCTGTAGGCGCAACTCAGGCCGTGGAAAAGGGGCATCCGGGTCGACTCCGAGGAAGATTTGATGGAGCGCCATGCTCCCATCTTTTGTGACCTCGGGAAAAAGGAGATTCACCAGCATCCAGGTAATCGTCTTGTCTGACGTGTTCCGTATTTTTATGGTGAGGTCTTTAACCCAATCGCCGTCGGCATCAAAATCGTTGGAACGACGTCCGGCAAGTACCGTTTCCTTTGACGTTAAAGGCTGGCCTTTCAGCTCGAATGATATGTCGACGGGATATTTCGAATAGCTAATACGGCGGACGATACTCTTCTTGTTGCTCTGAATGAGCGGTACTGTCCAGCCGCTGACGTAGATGACTAGAAAACATAAGTTGGCGGCAACGAGAATAAACTTGAGAGCTAGCTTCACCCTAACAGAATTAGCCACAATATCCTCCTACGAAGTTTTGCTTGCTTTAGCGCGCCGTAAAACAGAAACACTTAGAGTGTTCTCAGTTCAAAACGGCCTGATTGCATGATTTCATCAGTTACAGGCTCTTTAGGAAATCCATTTCTTTGTCAGCCGATAACTTGCCTACCCTAGACGAAAACGTTTATGGATCAAAAATGAATTTTTTAGATCGAAAAAGGTATATGGATCAAAGCCGATGGGATGTTCGGTGCTGCCGTTGAGCCCTATTCCGATGCCAAAATTAAACTCGCACTTGGATGATACGTTTTTCTTTCCCTTGAGCAAGAGCGATCCAGGAAATCACATGGGCACGAAAAGAGTTCTCTTACCGGGCGAAACGATCTCAAGGTACTGCGTTACTCCAAGGCCAGCTCGCTTCGACTTGCCAGCATAAGATCGGACACAGCTATAATCGCCGACGAAATGACCGACCAGCCAACTAAGAACGAAAGCAGTATCGCTCCGATTAATCTCCGGGAACTGCTGGAACAACGAGCCGGCTCCTCCCCGGAAAGAGCCTTTCTGTTTTCCGAACCAGACGGGCGGCAGTTTACTTATTCTGAATTTGATCGGGCCGTGAACCGCGCGGCCGCTATGCTGGCTGCGCGCGATGTCGGCAAAGGTGATGTGGTCAGCCTGCTGATGCCTAACAGCGCCGAATACATCATCGCCTATTTTGCTTGCTGGAAACTGGGCGCGCTGGCTGGGCCTGTGAACTCGCTTTTGAAAGAGCAGGAAATTATTTTTGTGCTGAATAATTCAGAGGCGAAAGCAATACTGCTTCACTCCGAATTCGAAGCGCGAATCGAAAATATTCGGAATGACCTTCCACACCTGCAGTCAGTAATCGTGTTCGACGATGAGGCCGAAGCCACGCGCGAATTCGCCGCGAGCGCAGACATCCTGTCTGCTGTTCTACCCTGCATACCAGATGACGATGCCATCATCATTTACACTTCGGGCACCACTGGAAAGCCCAAAGGCTGTCTGCTAACTCACGGCAATGTAGTTGCTAATGCACGCCAGATAAGTGAGTGGCTAAACTTCACTCCGAATGACCGACTGTTGACGATCATGCCGCTGTTTCATATGAACGCCGTATCGGTGACGACGATGGCTGCGCTGTATGCCGGCGGGTCGACCGTGGTCAGCCCAAAGTTTTCGGCCAGGCGTTTCTGGAACACAATCTCCGACTATGAAATCACTTCGTTCGGATCGGTGGCGACGATGTTGTCGATGCTGCTGAATACTTATCCGGACGGGGTGCCCGCAGGTTTGAGCACGCGGCAACTTCGCTTTGCGATGTGCGGCTCGGCGCCCGTGCCGGCAGAAGTGATGAAGAACTTCGAAGTGACTTTCAACTGCCCGGTCATCGAAGGCTATGGTCTTTCAGAGTCGACCTGTCGCTCGACTTTCAATCCGCCGGACTCTCGTCGCCGGCCGGGCTCGTGTGGCTTGCCGATCGGAAATGAAATGAAAGTCTTTGACGATAACGACATGGAACTGGCGGATGGCGAGTTGGGTGAAATTGTTTTGCGTGGCGAGAATATTCTGAAAGGCTATTACAAGAATCCAGAGGCTACTACGCAGGCTTTTCGCAATGGCTGGTTTCACACTGGCGACGTCGGCTATCGCGACCCGGACGGTTTCTTCTTTATCGTCGATCGCAAATCCGACATGATCATTCGCGGCGGAGAAAACATTTATCCGCGCGAGATCGACGAAGTTCTCTACCAGCATCCCGCCGTTGCGGCAGCGGCAACAATAGGGATCCCGGATCATCTTTATGGCGAAGAGGTCGCTGCGTTTGTGGTATTGAAGGATGGAGCAAGGTCAGAGGAAGACGAGCTCATCAGCTATTGCGCTGAAAGACTCGCGGATTACAAGTGTCCCAAGTCGATCCGGATCGTCAAAGACATTCCCAAAGGTCCCACGGGTAAGCTCTTGAAGCGCGAACTGGCCAAGGAGTTTTCCGCGTCCAAAAAGATCACGACCGCTGAGTAGTCCTCGTATTGACTGGCTCAGGTTAATAGCATAGAGTGGCCCCTCGTTACGATTAGCAATTCACGCCGCCGGACGGGTGCGGACTCCGAACGGTAACGTGTGGTGGTTGAGTGCTCAAGCCCCGGGATCCGTTCTTTCTCCCTTTCGCTTACCTCTTCCGATCAACACCCGACATTTTTTGAATCCCATTCTACCGGCCTCAAACTGTCTCGCCGGTCAATCGGTCGTCTTGTCGACCACCCACTTGGTTAACGAAAAGGAGAGGTTTATGAATTCAATTAGATCAGCCGTGCTATCCGCACTGGCTCTAACGATTGTTTTAGGGTTAATGATTTTCGGTGCTGGCAGCGTTGTTCGCGCAGCCACGCTCACTGTTGGCAACCTCAGTTCCACACCTTGTACAGGTACCTACTCGACAATTTCCGCGGCGGTGGCGGCGGCTTCGGCAGGCGATACGATCAAAGTTTGTCCGGGTACGTATCCAGAATCGGTCGGCGTCGATAAGGGACTGATTATCAATGGAGCCAACGCGGGCATCAGCCCGAACGCAGGTAGCCGGCTGACCGAGTCCGTCGTAACGGGTGCGAGCCCTACCATCCGGCTCAACACCACCGATTCAGTGACGATCGACGGTTTCACCTTCTCGGGAACGACCGGTGCGATCATCGACTCCTACATGACCGGCAACAAGCCGACCATCGAGCGCAATATTTTTACAGCGGCTGCGGATAGCTTCTTCTTCGCTAACTCGGACATAGTTACGTTCGAAGACAACTACCTGCACGACCTAACGGACTGTGATGTGTGTGAGGGCCTGTTCCTGGCGGGAAATTGGAACGGCGCCACTGGAACCGTCGCCTCGATCAAATCCAATGTGTGGTCGACCGTTGGTGGCCCTGGGATGAACCTGAGCAATGTCAAAGGAACGCTGTCAGGAAACCGCTTTTCATTCGTGACGTACTACGGATCCCTGCTGGCGAACGGGACGAACCTTGATGTCTCAGGCAACACGTTCGATCACACCATCAATCCGAATCCAACAGTGCGGACATGGGGGGCCGGTGTGCGTTTCTTCACACCTTCGGCGGGCTTCGGAGCGAGGATCACCGGCAACACGTTCACCAGTAACTACGTTGGTATTGGAGTGCGGCAGGGGACGTCCGATCCGACTGTCGACATAACGGGTATGGATGTCTATGCACACCAGAACAACTTTGTAGGCAACACAGCTGCCGGCCTCCGCCATGACGGCCTGGGTACATTCAACGCGACCTGCAACTGGTGGAACAGCCCCAGCGGCCCGACCAACGTGGGCAACCCCGGAGGTACTGGAGATGTCGTGGATGGAACGGGGCCTGTAACCTTCAAACCATGGCTTGTTGCACCTGGACCAAGCGGTTCGTGTCTCGGTGGTCTTCCCCCCAAGGACTGCAAGAAGGCACTTGAACAAAAGGAAGCTGATTTCGAGGCCCGGCAGAGAGCCGCCGATAAAGCTTTTGATGATCAGCAGAAAGCTGCCAAGAAAGCTTTCGAGGCCACGCACCCAACAGCGGCCCAGAAGAGGGCCTTTGACGATCAGCAGAGAGCCGCCAGGAAGGCCTTCGATGGTCAGCAGGAAGCTGCCGAGAAGGCCTTCAACAAGCAGAACGAGATTGATGAGAAACAGTGTGAAAGTGGCAAGGATGACAAGGACGACAAGAAGGACAAAGGCGAAAAGCACGACCATTAATTCGCTCGTACTGTCCTCAAAGCCAAAGGGCTTGCATGATTCATGCAAGCCCTTTTCATGTCTGCCAGACGAGACTGAGTCACTCAGTGACTCTCTTTAAGATTTGTGAATGCCGGGAGCTTTGGCGCGGGCGCTTTGACGCGATCAATAATCCACGCGCTCACCAACCATAGCGCGCTGGCTCCCACCATCACCACGGAAAACCATTTTCCATAAAGTCCATCGGGCGAGAACTTTTCTGTCGCCGTGTGCAGCGCTTCGCTGTTGGGCAGGAATCCGGCTTCGGCGAACTCGTGGAAAGTAAAGACGGCTACTTGCGCCATGAACAAGAGCAGGAATATTCCAGTGACCTGAAAGAACCGCTTGATGTTAATCAGATGTCCGAACCTGCCCCAGGCCCAGGCCATCGCTAACGCTGCCAGTAGACCAATAACGGCGCCCGACAATAGTCGTGGGCTGCGCACTTGCAGGAGCATCAGCGAAGTCTCCATGCCTTCTCGGCTGATCGTGAGAACGGTGAAAAGAAAGACACCGAGATAGGCTGTCCAACCCGAGCGCGCGACAGAAACGCCGCCCAGTCGCTCTTCCATTCTTTCTTTCAACTTCGGACCCGTGCGCCACATGTATACGATCAGCGAAGCAACCATTGCGATAGCAATCAGCCCAAGGATGGCTTCGCGCAGGGCTTCGTTACCGAGAAACCCGGCCAGCGTCGGCCCGAGATGCTGTTCGATCCATTCACTGTGTCCCGTCTGCATTTGAAAGAGCAGGTAACCGAGTCCCGCGCTGACGGCCAGCGCCACGGTTATGGCCCAGTAGACAGCGGGCGCCAGGTGACGGCGTCCGGATTTTCGCAAGTAAGAAAAGATGACCGCAACGAGCAGAAAGGATTCGAATCCTTCGCGCAGAACGATGATGAAAGACTGAAGCATAATCCGAAACTTGACCCGCCTGGCAAATTGAGGCCGCCCTTAACGACCGATTGGCAGTATGCCTTAAGTTGAAAATGATTGTCAATATCGGATCAGATGGGTAAGAGAGTCCGAAGAGGGAAGAGCCCGCGTCGCACGGGGTAAAAAGACTTGATGGTTCTGGGAGCGCGGACGTCCCGTCCGCACTGAGCGCGAAAGCGCGAAAATTCTTGAGGTGTTGCTCAAGCGGCGGCGGACGAGCCGTCCGCGCTCCCAGCAAAGAGTAGCTATACCGGCTGAGGCGATTTATTCAGAGGGGCGATCGAAGATTGAATTGATTACGTAGAAGGCGATCATGCCGCCGCCGATGACTGCGCAGGTCGCCACTGTGCGCCACAAAACATCGGTCCCGGCAAAATTCCAGATCGCCAGCAGGCAGGCGACAACTGCGACCAGGATGCACGCACTGGTAGTCCAGAAGGAAATCTTAGTGACGATCCGTGGATTGAGGAAGCCTCTTCTCAACTTTTTATCTGGTTCCAAGAAAGAAATTTTCTCCCGGCGTTTTCTCCCGGCGTTAGAGCGATGCGATCGGAGCGATCGACAGATCGGCGCGCACCGGCCCGAGCGGAGTGACGGCCATTATCCTCAAAGGGATATGGCGCGAATCGTCGCCCACCCAAATACGTATTTGCAGCTTATCACTTTGGGGATCGTCAGTCGTCAGGGTCACCATGATTGCGTCGATCTTTTGGCCTCCCACTTCAATCGTTTCCCGTCGCTGGGATTTTACCAGCAAAGTGCGCGGTTGGCTGGTGGCCATGATTGATATCGCGTTCTGTTTTGGCGGCCTAAGATCGAACGTGCGAATGGCATAAAAAGCCGAGATCAGATCATGCGTGCCCACCGGGATTTCGATTCGATCCTTGCCGTCGGCCACGGCCGCGCCCCTATTCTGATCGAGGTTATATGCTCGACTAAACCGGTACTTGCCTTCTGACAGGTTCAATTCAGTGCGAAAAGGAAGCAGCGTGTCGGGATCAATATACGAACTAAGTTGATCGTTGACCGGGAATGCGCGTGAGCCCGCCCCGTTAGTCTGTGCCGTCACCGAAAACAGTAATCCATCGCGATTGAAATATCGTCCTCGGGCCTTCAATGTGAACGTAATCGTGCCGACCGGTTGCGGAGAGCTCGACAGGTAGACCTGATAGGCGAGTTGTTCACCAATCTGAAAAGGAACATCCTTCAGTGTTGCTTCCGGAGTAGTTCTAATCGGTGGTTGCAGCTGTCCTGACGTTACTGGAGGAATCGTTATTGGAGATTCCGTGGGGGTTGGCTTAATTGGTTGAGGCGGACTGCTCGTTGCACCCGGCTCGGGAACGGGAAGCTCTGATGCGGCCAAGTCCGCGCGAACTTCTCCTGAGGCAACTTTCGCCGTAATGCGCACGGGCACGTGCCTCTCATCGTCACTGAAATAAACGCGCAGGTCGTAATTCAACGACTTCAGATTCACCCGCGTGACGATCGTATTGAACGAGCCGACATTCGTCTTAAGGCGCTCTCTGCCAACTACCTTCACCTCAGCGACGTACTGGTCGCCGTCGTGAGTCACAGTCAGGACATGAGAAGAGCCCTCGGTAAGCGGCAGCGCGCGAACTCGGTACAGCGCGGACAGAATGTCGTAGGTGCCGGGAAACTCTCCCAACCTCAATCGGGAAGGCATCGCCCCGGTCCCGGCGGGCTGGTTATAGTCGCGCTCGGCCTCCGACGTGCGGCCTGCTTCGCGCACGACCTGTTGCGCTCGATAAGGCAAACCAGTCTGCGGGTCAACGTAAGAAGTGTAGTCGTTATTTATTGAGAGTAACGCAACGTTGACTATATCGAGCGTCTCAACATGGGCGCGCAATTGTATTCCGTCGCGGCCAAAGAAGTTGCCGCGGCCCGCCACGAACAGTTCGATATGAGCCGCGCTGGAATAATGCGAGTATTCGACGTTGTACGTAAGACGTTCGCCGACCCGATAGACCGTCTGGTTAAGTGGCGCCTGGCTTACGTCGGTTTTTTGTTGGGCCGCAATTGTCCCGGTGAGAGAAACCAGCAGGACCATCAATTGCGCAAGATTTAGAGAGAACTTCAACTTAGGATGCACAGACGAATGATAATGGTAAGACACTGCGTGGCGCAACAACCCCTTTCAGGAGATAGTTTCGTTCAGCGCTTTGAGCCCAGGTATGACGGCACTTCGGAACCTCTGGCGGTTAATATGGGGCTCTTAATTAGTTTTTTTCCCTGTAGAAGAACCATCCACGAATTCACACCAAACCAGCCATTCTACTTCGCGTGTTTTCGTCGATCGCCTTGCCCGCATGGCCGAAGCTCTCAAAATAAGACACCACCCTCCAACAGCACGCCTTCCACTTCGTTTTGTTCCAACGATCTTATGAAGACGTTTGAATCGCGCTCACCCCTTCTCAATTTCTAAGACCAATGCTCTGGCGGCGGCAACCGGATCTCCAGCAGTTAAGATCGGCCGGCCGACGACCACGTAATCAGCGCCCGCGCTAATCGCCGCGGCTGCCGTAAGTGTTCGTTTCTGATCGTCACCCGCATCGTTACTCGAGCGAATGCCGGGCGTAACGATCAAAAAGTTGGGCTGCGAGATCGCCTGGCGAATGGGTTCTATTTCCCGGGGCGAGGCTACGACTCCATCCAATCCGCATTCGGCCGCGAAACGCGCCAGCCTGACGACCAGAGACCGAGGGTCGTCTTTGAATCCAATCTGTTCCAGGCCCTCTTGATCCATGCTCGTCAAGACGGTAACAGCGATCACTTTTGGTCGCTCGAGGCCTTCGCGATCCGAAACCTCGGCGACAGCAGCGGCAGTGCGCTTCATCATCTCAGCCCCACCCGATGCGTGCACGTTAAAGATCGAGACGCCGAGACGAGCCGCTTCAATGGCGGCTGCGGCAACGGTATTTGGAATGTCGTGGAACTTCAGGTCAAGAAAAACGCGTCCACCTTTGGCAACAATTTGCCTGACAACGTCAGGGCCAGCGGCGGTAAAGAGTTGCGAGCCGATCTTGAACATGCCGACTACGTCGCGCAAGGCCTCGAACAAATCCAGGGCCTGGGTCGTGGTGTCGACATCGAGGGCGACGATTAATTTGTCTTTGGCTTTGGTGTTCATATGTGTCATTAGCAACGAGGTCAGTACCATCCGCTTCAAAGTCCGTGTCAAAACTCAGAATGTGCGATCTCAAAGAGGATCTTAACGCAGAGGACGCAGAGGTTTTCGCAAAGGCGCGCAGAGAGCGCCTTACTTTGCGTGCCTCTGCGAAAACCTCTGCGCCCTTTGCGTTTAAGAAATGGTTACCTAGGTGCACATCCGAAGTTTTGACACAGCCTCGTAAGCCGATGGATCAATCACGGCTCTCACACCCACCCGCTCACGCTGGAGCTGACTAAGCTCGGCACCCTAAGCCCGACACCCGACTGCTTCGTCCAACGTTTGAAACCCTTCTCGGTTTAGAATCTCGGCGAGTCCATCGTTGATTCGCCGCGCCACACTCGGACCTTCGTAAATAAAACCAGTGTACAGCTGAATCAGACTAGCTCCGGCGCAGATTTTTTCCCAGGCATCGGCTGCAGTAAAGACTCCGCCCACGCCGATTATCGGCAGCGCCCCACGCGCGAGGCGATAGCTCAACGCGATAACTTCGTTTGAGCGCTGCCGCAAAGGTGCGCCGCTCAAGCCTCCGGCGCCGAACGCTTCGACCTCGGCCTCAGACGTTTGTAATCCGGCCCGTCTGATTGTCGTGTTAGTGGCGATCAGACCGGCTACACGCAAACTGGTCGCGATTTCCACAATCGATTCAATTTCGCTTTCGGATAAGTCAGGCGCGATTTTTAATAGCAGGGGTTTGGGTCTCGGGTAGGAATGGACGATCGCCAGCTCATCATTTCTCTGCTGCAAACTCTCGAGTAGTTCGGCCAACATCTCCGGCCTTTGCAGCTCGCGCAAATTGGGCGTGTTAGGCGAACTCACATTGATCGCTATGTAGTCTGCAATGTCATAAACCGCTTCGAAACTTTGCAGATAATCCGCCACGGCATCTTCGATAGACACGCGGCGAGATTTGCCGATGTTGACTCCCAGCACGCAATCCGGTCGTCGTCGGCGAATGTGTTCGGCGAGGGTTGCGGCGCCGCAGTTATTAAATCCCGCTCGATTGATGAGCGCGCGATCTCTCGGTAAACGAAACAGTCTTGGCCGTGGATTTCCAGGCTGGGGCTCGCTGGTTACTGATCCAACTTCGATCGAGCCGAAGCCAAGCGCTGCCAGAGCTTGCGCGGCTGTTCCGTTCTTATCAAACCCGGCAGCCAGACCAACCGGATTTGGAAATTCGAGGCCGAACCGTTGCAGCTTGCCAAAGGGTTCGCGGCGAAGTCTTTGACTGGTGAGGTTTCGCGCGACGCCGCTGCGCAAGCCGATGGATAGGGAACTTAGGGCGAACTCGTGCACTGATTCTGGCGGAAGCCGGAACAGAATCGGACGCACGAGTGAGCGATAGAGTGACAATTTTTAAAGGTGACAAGCTGGAGTTTGGATTTTATCGCGTCAGTCTGCGGCTTGTCACCTTGAGGAGGCTTTCAGTCTAGTTTTGAGGATGAGGTCAGTACCGGGAGCGGTAGAGTCTGTGTCAAAACTTCGAACGCGCGCCTAAGGTAACGATTTCTTAAACGCAGAGGGCGCAGAGGTTTTCGCAGAGGTACGCAAAGTAAGGCACTTCTCTGCGCGCCTTTGCGAAAACCTCTGCGTCCTCTGCGTTAAGATTCTTTTTGAGATCGAACATCCTGAGTTTTGACACAACCTCGGGTACTCCTCTCAACCAGGTGCTCGCAATCGAGTACCAGGTCGCTACCGCTCCCGATCTGACTCCGTGCCGTGCGGAAAAAACGATCCACGAAGTCACACTAAAGTCGCGCTAACGGCTTCGTGTGTTTCGTGGATCGTTTATCTCAAGCGCCATATGCTGGCGCGCAAGATCCGAGAGTTAGAGCCCCGGTAACTTTGCCGAAACTCTCCGATCGTTTTCTTAGTTACCGAACCTCTGACGATACTCTGCCGAATTAATAAAGCCCTTGACCATGTCAGCGTTAACAAAGTTACCGTTGAACTGATTGAGCTTCGTCAGCCAGAAATCGTAACCAGTGTAATCGGCGTCGGGCAGATCGTTCGGGTTGCGTCGCATGAACCCAAAGTACTGCATCAGGACAAACGCCCGGTTTGATTCAGCGGCGACCAGGGCCGGATGCTCTGCGATGGTTCGCAGAGCCTGCGCCCGGGTCTTGATGGCCCCATTTAGATCGCTGACCAGTTGATCGCGTTCGGTAGTCGACAGCGGATTACCTGCATTTGTATTCAGCGTATCGACGAAGGTGGCGGCGCTTATTCCCGCGGAATAGACAGTTGTGAACCTTGACCGGAGCACAAACTCGTCAGCAAACGCGCCCTTGTTGTTTTCGAGCGCGGTTTCCCATCCCGCCTGTCCGACCCGCACGCCCTGTCCAATCCTTTGCGTGTCAGGCAGAAACTCTGCGAACCGAACGACCGGCACCGGAAGCGCGTGGACGCCGCCGAGTGTGGACGATCCGGTTGAACTTCCATAGGCAGTCTTGTAAAGCCGTTCGACCAAATAGCCTGTCTGCTGAAATTCAATCGACAGGAAAAACGCGGCAGCCACGTTCACGCGTCGCTGGCTGATGCAAGTCTGATCGGAACCGCACGAAGTGATCTGGTTAGTCCAGAAGATTAATCCGGCGCTATCAGGAGTGCGATTTAGGAAGTCGTGGTAAAGCTGTGCCACGAACGCGCCGGCGTTATCGACCGGATTACTCGCAGGCACAATGTCGTCGTCGTTGATGGTCAACGTCGCCGTCGTCTGCGCGCCGAGCAGCGCTCCCGTAGCCGGATTGGTCAGGACCAGTTGTAACGTCTCCGCTCCTTCAACATAGGTGTCGTCAGTCACGAGGACGTTGAATGTCCTGGTGGACTGGCCCGGGGCAAATTGAAGGGTCCCCGCCGCGCGAGTGAAATCGCATCGCTCACGCGCCAATCCGTTAACCGTCGAGCAGGGAACGTTGACCGAAGGAAGACTGCCGTCGTCAGTGACGTAATCGACCGTTGCCGCCGCTGAAGTGTTTCCCGTGCGGGTTACCGTGATGGCAATGCTTCCGTCTGCTTCGCCGACGGAATAGCCCGCCGACGAGAACTGAATCACACCACTTGCCGGACTATTAACGACCTGGCCGCCGCTTAGCGCGCCGGTGACCGGAAGATTGTTAATGTCGCCGGCGTACTCAGCTGTGATCGCGTGCGTCCCGATGGTTAAGACTGACGTAGTCAGCGTCGCTATCCCCGAGCCATTCAGCGAAATAGTCCCCAGAGTGTTAGCTGCATCCTTGAAGGTGACACTGCCGGTCGGTATTCCCGCCGCCGAGGTGACGGTGGCGGTGAAAGTTACGGCTTGATTAAGCGTGGATGGGTTCAGACCTGAAATGACGCCAACCGAAGTCGGCGCGTTGGTGACAGTGAACGTCTGGTCCACCGGGCTCGCCGGGTTGTAGTTTCCGTCGCCAGCCTGCGCAGCCCTCACCGTGACCGACCCGACGCCCGTCAGGGTGACGATGCCGGTGTTAATGGTTGCCGGGCCACTGAAGATGCTAAAGCTCAACGGCAAATTAGAACTCGCCGACCCTGACACGTTGAAGGGCGCGCTGCCCAGCGGCTTGTTACTCAAGGCCCCGAACGTGATCGTTTGATTAGCCTTCAGGACATTGATCGAAACGTTCTGCGAGGCATTGTTGTAGTTGGTGGTATTGGTCGGCACAAAGTTGACCGACAGAGTTTGAGCATTGCCCGCATTGAGCAACGTCGTCACCGGCGGCGTGTAAGTCAAGACACCTGGCACGCTGGCCGTCGCATTGAGTTGCGTGCCGCTCAAAGCAGTCGGGTAAGTGATGTTAGCCGGATTGCTCCAGGTGATAGTCGGCGTTGCCTTCAGGACGTTGATTGAAACGTCCTTCGAAGCATTGTTGTAGTTGATGGTATCGGTCGGCACAAAGTTGACCGACAGAGTTTGAACATTGCCCGCATTGAGCACCGTCGTCACCGGCGGCGTGTAAGTCAAGACACCTGACACGCTGGCCGTAGCATTCAGTTGCGTACTGCTCAAAGCAGCCGGGTAAGTGATGTCAGCCGGATTGCTCCAGGTGATAGTCGGCGTAGCCTTCTGAACATTAATAGAAACGTCCTTAGAAGCGTTGCTGTAGTTCGTCGCATCGGTGGGCACAAAATTGACCGACAGAGTTTGAGCGTTGCCGGCATTGAGCACTGTGGTCGCAGTCGGTGTGTAAGTTAAGACGCCGGGCACGCTCCCAGTCGCGTTGAGTTGCGTCCCGCTGAGAGCAGTCGGATACGTGATGTCAGCCGGATTGCTCCAGGTAATAGTCGGCGTTGCCTTCAGGACATTGATCGAAACGTCCTTCGAAGCATTGCTGTAGTTAACTGAATCAGTCGGCACGAAGTTAACCGACAGAGTTTGAGCATTGCCCGCGTTGAGCACCGCAGTCGCCGGCGGTGCGTAAGTAAAGACACCTGGCACGCTCGCAGTCGCGTTGAGTTGCGTGCTGCTCAAAGCTGTCGGGTACGTGATGTCGGATGGATTGCTCCAGGTAATAGTCGGCGTTGCCTTCAGCACATTGATCGAAACGTTCTTCGAAGCGTTGTTGTAGTTGGTGGTGTCGGTCGGCACAAAGCTGACCGACAGAGTCTGAGCGTTGCCGGCGTTGAGCACAGTGGTCGCAGGCGGCGTGTAAGTTAAGACACCCGGCACGCTGGCAGTGGCATTGAGCTGCGTTCCGCTCAGAGCCGTCGGATAGTCGATATCAGACGGATTGCTCCAGGCGATGGTCGGCGTTCCCTTGTTGATCGTAATCGCGAAGTTAACGCTGCTCGTATGTGAAGCGCTGTCGGTGGCGTTAACTGTGAGCAGCAACGTTCCTGCCTGAGTCGGCGTGCCGCTGATCTGCAAGTTGCCGCTGACTACGCTGCTGCTGAATCCCTGTGGCAGCAACACCGGAGTGGTGGTGTAGGTATAAGGCGCGGTGCCTCCGGACGGCGTCAGCACCACGGAATATGGAGTGCCGACAGTGCCCGCAGGCAAAGAGCTCGGTGATAAACCGATTACGACTGGCGTTGGATTCGGGGTTGGATGACAGGTAACAGATTCGGCGACGAGCACCCCGAAAGGTGTTTCGACAGTGCCGCTGAAAGCGATGTTGTCGACTCGCCATCCAGTCGATCCGACCCCACCGTCGCTTCCAATTCGGAATCGAATCTGCACGGTTGAGCCTGGAGCAATGGCTTTTGTAAGAGACGTGTGAATGGTGCCGGCGCTGTTAGACACAAACGCCACCCGGCCCTTGAGTGGATTCAGGGTCCCGGAGTAATTCAAGATCGTTCCGTTGTAGGCCGGCGCGCCGATGTCGGTGTAAGCGCCTCCGTTGACGCTCATTTCCACGACACCTCCGTCATAGTTGCCGACGCCGTCGAATTCAAAGCCCCAACTGTGATCGAATTGAAGGTTCATTGAACCGCTGCCGTCAACGGTCATCACTGGGCTGGTCAGATACTGATCAGCTGCAATGTATGGATCAGGTCCAAACCAGACGTGATTGGAAGCGCCGGCATCCTGAGTTCGCCTCCATTGGAAGGTCGCGCCGTTCGGTAGCGCCGGATTATCGGTCGCCGTCCAGACAGTGGATCGGGCTTCAACACTGTCCGTGGATGAAGCGGCTGGTATTTCATCGACATTCAGGCGCTCGACCCAATTAACGGTGACAGGAGTAACTGCCGGAGATCCCGAATCCTGGAACGTGATGCTGAAGTTTGACTCTTCGATTCCCGAGACGCCATTCGCTGCGACCACGAGTGAACCAATGACATTCTGTCCAGGTTGCGTAGGGCCGAAGTTGATGGTTGGGCCGTTCGGGAAACTAACGTGTGGGTTGTCACTTGAGATGGTGGCCGTCGTGTTGAAGAGATTCTGAAAGCTGGTGTTTTTGAGCGTTACTTTCAACAAGCCTTTTTCGGTAGTGTCGAGATAGCCATCGGCGTCGCAGTTATCGACGCTGTCGTCCAGGGTCGAACTCACATATGAAAGCGCAGTGCCCACCTCGAAACTCTCGGTAACGCCTATGTTAGTAGCAGAGGAGCGATCTGGCGAAATAGCGTTGACTCCCGCGCCGCGCTTGGCGAATGCCTGGCCGAGGAGCCGCCCGTCTTCGACGTCGTAAGCGAATGCGGCCGCCAGCACCGCGTCCCGCGCTTCCAGAAAAGTCGGAGAGACCGGCGTGATCTTGTACGAGGCGACGAGATAGTTCTTCATCCGGTTCTGAGCTTCAGCAAAGGTCAAACGTGGCGCCGGACCCTGCGTGTCGCGCAGGAGGGCCGCATAACATTCCCAGAGCATGTTGGCCCAGACTTCGCCCGTATTGTGAACTTCCGAGTTGGATGCCCCATTCTGGCCGAACGCCACCGGTGGGCCGATGGGAAGCGCCACGCCGTTCTGGACATGTTTGAACGTGAGCGGGTTTATAGTCATGTCCGTCGAGTATGGATAACGACGGATGCCAAAGTAGTAAGCGTGGTTCACGCCAGTCGGCGCGCCGGTGGCATAAGTTGCCAGGGCATATGCGCCATTCCAAGTCGCGTTGCTGGGCGTGGCGGTATCGTCCTCTCGCACAGTGAGGGCCAGCATTGCGGTAAAATCGCTCCAGCCTTCGCCCATTCCACCAGCCATGTTGGAACCCAGACCATTACCATTGCCGATGAGCCGATTACTGAGGTAGTGGCCCCATTCGTGAAAGACGATTTGGTTGTCGACCGTGCCGTCGCGGTCAGGCACGCGGTGTAGGCGAGCGGTGACCGTGTTACCGGCGGTGAGTTCAGTCTTGATCGGTGTCGAGGAGTTCCACGAAATCGTCGCTACCGGCTTGGTGTTCGTGGTGACAAAGCCAGTGATATTTGCGATCGCACCCGCATTACCGGACGTGTAGGCCATGATCATCGCCGTCGCGCCGGTGGCCGTGATGCGGCTGATTCTGGTCGAGAACGAGCAGCCAGTGCCGTCTGTGTTATCAAAGTCGAACAACGCCAGCTGGCCGCTCAAAGCGGCGGCGTTAGTGACGGTGCACGACGAAGGACTATTTGAAAACGTTGCCTTTACAATGTCTGCGGTGATGTCGAAGGTCTGCGGCCCGGACATCGAGATGCCTATCCTCGGGCTGGCGACGATCGATGCCGGCGCCTGAATGCCGAGGGTGCTGGTCGGAGAAGGGAACACGTACATCCGCATCCGCGGCTGTGCGCCGTCCGCCGGTGTCAACATGTTCGCGTTGCTGAAGCCGCTGAAATCTTGGGCTTGTGCCTTGATAGAATCGTTACCGAGGCCGCCACGACCGTAGTTGTTGGTCTGAGCATTTCCGGCTGCTTCATTGAAACCTGCATCGTAAAAAAGGTCATGAAGAAAATTGACGTCATAAAAAAGTTGCTGAATCGCTCCCTGGCGAGCCGTGGCCGAAGCCGTGTTTTCGTCAGGGGTGTGTGTATTGAGGAACTCGCCCGCAGCGGTTATTTGTGCGCGGAAGTCACCTGTGGGCGGCTCAGTTGGAGTCGTCGTCACAGGATTGCCGAGCCCGTCGGGGCTGAACAGATTTAGAAATGCGTCGGCGTTATTGCCGTGCGTCTCGGTCGCGCCGGGCGCCAACCAAGGATCGTTCTGGCTGAAGGGATAATTCGGCAGGGTCACATCATTCGGCGAAACAAAGGGGGCCTGCGCGCCATCCGGAAAAGCGATTAGCTTTGGATGTACGCCATTGCCGGCAGGGGTGTCGTAAGGAACGCCCGTGACGGGATCGGCCCAGACACGATAAGTAAAACCACCCGGTGCGAGGAGATTGGATTCCGACGTGGGTTTTTGGTTAGGCGTTGCCTCGGCCATCAGGTTGTTGCGGAAAAGTATCCGGCCATCAACCGCCGAGATCACATACGAGTAAGCCAATTCGATCGGCATCGCTTCACCTGAAGCCGACAGAGTATTCCCGCCGCTCGATGGCACGAGAACATCGGCTTCAACATAGTAGGCCGGAATGAATTCATCGATGAGATGGTAATAGACCTTCTTGACGCGCGCCGGCTCTTCGGTTAAAGAAAAACCAGCCGTATCGCTGCCGTCGGCAGTGAAGAGCTGATATGTATTCTGTTCTTTGGTTGCCGACGCGACGCCCTTCAGCGTCGAGGCATTCACAGCACTTCCGGTAAGATCCTCAAGCGCCTTCCCCAAAGCATTCGCTGAATCGAGTTTGAAATCCTGGGTTGCGGTGACGACGCCGTCAGTGGCGCCGGTCAAGTAACCCGACAACGCAATCAACTTCAGGTTCCGGTTCATGACGACGTTGATCTCATCACGAAAAACTTCAACGCCGGCTATCTCCTGCTTGAACTTAACAATGATCGCGCCTTTGCCGGTGTCATGAATCGCCGCGACTCGCGCCGTGGCAACATCCTCTGCCGAGAGCCTGTATCGCGAGGAATATCTCCCTATATGACTCCTGGCGGCTGACTCTGGGTCGCTGCCATCGGCCGTCTGGGCGCTAGTTTGCGCGAGCGATCCTGCCGGCCCGGGCTCTGCGGCCCAGAGAAAAGTAGGAACGCCGAGGCGCGGCTCAGATTGAACGAGGTGACCGGCTTCAGACTGAGGCTGGGTCTGAGCTTGAGCGTCAGATTGCGCGATGGCTGCGGAGCGCTTCGTGCTCGCGCCAAAGGCGTCAAAATTTGGCAGCTCACGCGATTTCGCGTTGGGGCTCTGAGGTTTAGTTTGCGGTTCAGGCGCGGCGCCGCCGGCAAATGGAAACGCCAAAGCGGCGATGAGTAAAATAAAAAACAGTCCGATCACGTAAGGGGATTTCTTTAGCGGATTCATCAATTCTCCTGGAAACGTTTTGATTAGAGGTTCGCGTGCAGACCCGCACCGCTGAGATCAATGCACGCACCGATCCCAAGAAGAGATCGTCGCAAAGAAAGCGAACCTTCGGATGCCTTATGGCACGATTAGTAGTTGGCGTTTGGTTAAACTAAGGAAGATCGTTGGGCGAGTGAGGGTCCGACATTAAAACGAATCGATCCTGGTTCAAGACTTGCGGCTCCCGCAAAATAAGCGTTAGTAGATCCTCATGGACGACTCATTATAAATATGATGGGAGAAACGTCAAGGCGGAACGCCTCGCATGCGTCATTTCGCCGCGTTGGTTGCCCGCCTGTCTAACATTGCCGAGGGTGATCGCGTTGCGACTCATTCTTCTAGTGCGGGTGAAGCTCCGTTAGTGCGTTGCTTTTGTCCGTGATAACAAAACAGCTTGCTGGAAATCGGTCTTAGTCCCGTAGGGACGAAATGTTTATAGAAAGAGGCGCCAGCATAATTGGGGCAAGCGCCGTAGGAGCGAAATATTATCGGCTGAGTCACATTTCGCTCCTTGTATCTACGGAGCAAGAGTCAATAGGTCGGCTGTTGCTATAAACATGCGGCTCCTACGAAGCTTAAAACGGTCACGACGATTGTATAGCGATCTCTTCCTGCGACGTGCAACATTGGCTTAGCAACAAGCTAACGGAGAATTACTCTAGTGCAGACACGCTTGTCACCGTCTCATCGTTCTTGATAGTATCCCTCGCGGTGGAATTCACTGAAAAAGCTCGGATCATGGATGAGGCGCGGATCAGTCGCGCCCTGGCAAGACTGGCTTCCGAAATCGTGGAAGAGAATCACGGCCTGACTGATCTGGTGCTGGTTGGCATTCGTCGTCGCGGTGTTCCTTTGGCCAACCGTATCGCTGACAAGATCGACGACCTTGAAGGAAACCGCCCGCCGGTAGGCATTCTCGACATCACTCTATATCGTGACGATCTTTCGACGGTTGGCGCCAAGCCGATCGTGAGCGGGACGGAATTGCCCGGCGACATCGAAGGCCGTACCATCGTTTTGATTGATGATGTGCTGTACACGGGCCGCACAGTGCGCGCGGCGCTCGACCAGTTGATCGATTTTGGCAGGCCGAAACGGGTTCAGCTCGCCGTCTTAATCGATCGCGGTAATGAACATCGCGAGTTGCCCATTCAGGCGGATTACATCGGCAAGCTGGTGCCGACTAAAAAGAGTGAAATCATAAAAGTCATGCTCACCGATTTTGACGAAGACGAAGGCGTCGTAATCGTAGAACGACCGGCAGCAGAAGCTGCAGCGTGAAGCGGCCTGTTGGCCGCTTTTTTTTTCAGTGGCACAGACTTCAGTCTGTGTTGCCACGTACTGCGAACCACAGACTGAAGTCTGTGCCACTTTGCTGATGAGTGCTAACTTCAAACTCAAGCACCTGCTGGGTATTCGCGAGTTATCAGCCGATCAGATTAACTACCTGCTCGACACGGCGGAAACTTTTCTCGACGTCTCGAAGCGTGAAATAAAAAAGGTGCCGGCCCTGCGCGGCCGCACCGTCATCAATCTATTCTTCGAAGCTTCCACCCGCACGCGTACTTCGTTCGAGATCGCGGCCAAGCGTTTGTCGGCCGACGCCGTCAACATCAGTGTGTCTACGTCGAGCGTGTCGAAAGGTGAAACGTTGCTTGACACGGCGCGCAACCTGGAAGCGATGTCGCCGGATTGTATAGTGATTCGACACTCTGCAGCCGGGGCGCCTGGACACCTGGCGCGAGTGTGCAACGCGGCGATTGTGAATGCCGGTGACGGCGCGCATGAACATCCGACCCAGGCCCTGCTCGACGCGCTCACTATCCGTGAACACAAAGGGCGTCTCGCCGGACTGAAGGTCGCCATCGTGGGAGACATTCTGCATTCACGCGTCGCCCGGTCGAATGTCTATCTGCTTTCGAAACTCGGGGCCGCGGTTAGTGTCGCCGGGCCCGGCACTTTGGTGCCGCCGGAATTCGCGGGCTTGATTGAGCAGGGCGTTCGCGTCGAACAAAAGCTCGAGGCAGCGATTGACGGCGCCGACGTGGTGATGATTCTTCGCGTCCAACGCGAGCGCCAGACGGATGCCTTCTTTCCTTCGATGCGCGAATACGCAGTCCATTATGGATTACGTCTGAGTCATCTGAGCCTGGCTGCGCCCGACGCCATCGTAATGCATCCCGGTCCCATGAATCGCGGGATCGAGATCTCTTCAGAGATCGCCGACGGTGGACGTTCATTGATTCTCGATCAAGTCACAAACGGAGTCGCGGTAAGGATGGCTGTGCTCTATCTGCTGGCCGGCGCCAGCAAGGAGAACGCTAAACGGCTCCCGGGACTGAAGAATGGTGCGGTGAAAGAGCGGACCGGAAAGTTGTTCGCTCAATAGGAGAAAAACTTTTACTTTGCGCCTTCTGGTTTTTCTTCGCGCCTTTGCGCGAAACTCCTACTGGCGCTCTTAGTTTCACGCAAAGGCGCAAAGAAGGACGTAAGGCGCGAAGAGGATTCCAGAATCGAGTAGAGAGATGCGTTTACTAATAGCCAACGGCTACGTAATTGATCCCGCCCAGGGAACTAATACTGGAAGAAATCTGCTGATCGAAGACGGCCGGGTGGTCGGACTTTCCAGCCACGGCGATGGCGTGCCCGAAGGCGCCGAGGTTTTCGACGCCACCGGCCTAATCGTCGCGCCAGGTTTTATCGATGCCCACGTACACCTGCGCGAACCGGGACACGAGTACAAAGAAACAATCGCCAGCGGAGTCGCGGCAGCGGTCGCCGGCGGCTTTACCACCGTTTGCGCGATGCCGAACACCAGTCCGATAAACGACAGCGCCGCGGTCACCAGGTTTGTGATTGAACAAGCCGAGCGCGCCGGTCTGGCTGCGGTCTTTCCAATCGGAGCCATCACGAAAAATTCCGAAGGCACTGAACTGGCCGAGATGGGCGAGATGAAAGACGCCGGCATCATCGCAGTTTCAGATGACGGTCGCCCGGTTCCGACCGCGGGCATGATGCGTCGCGCGATGGAATATGCGCGCGGATTCGATTTGCCCGTCATCGATCACTGCGAAGACAAATCGCTCGCTCGCGGCGGAGTCATGCACGAAGGTCACTGGTCTTTGGTGCTCGGTCTGCGCGGCATGCCGGCCGCCGCCGAAGAAGTAGACGCCGAACGCAACTGTCTACTGGCTGAGATGACCGGCGCGCGAATTCATCTGGCGCACGTATCGACTCGGGGAACTCTCGAAGCCGTACGACGCGCAAAAGAAAAGGGCTTGCCAGTGACTTGCGAAGTCGCGCCGCACCATTGGACTCTGACTGATGAAGCAGTCCAGGACTATGACACCAACACCAAGATGAGTCCGCCGCTGCGCAGTTCCGATCATGTCGAGGCGATCATTGAAGGGTTGCGGGACGGCACCATCGACATGATCGCGACCGATCATGCTCCGCATCATGCGGACGAGAAGGCGCTCGAGTATGACCAGGCGCCATTCGGCATTGTTGGTCTGGAGACTGCAATCGGGCTGGCATTTGCAGGGTTGGTTAACGAAGGCGTGATTTCGCTCGAGCGGCTGGTCGAATTGTGTTCGACGAATCCTGCTCGCATCTTCAGTCTGGAAGAGCGGGGGACCCTGCGGCCGGGTGCGCGGGCGGACCTGACGATTTTGGATCCGGAGCTTGACTGGACCTTCGACGCGTCGCGATCGAAATCAAAGAGTCGCAATACGCCTTTTGATGGATACAACTTGCGTGGGGCGGCGATCGCCACGGTCGTAGCTGGGCGAATTGTTTATCTTCATCCTGACTACGGACGCGTGCTTCAATCCCGACCGGGAACGCTGGTGAGTTAAAGTGTTTCGCAGATCCTCATCACGCCGAAGGCGTGATATGTAATAGCCGGGGGCAGCGCCCCCGGGTAATCGCAACGATGAATTCCGACCCTGAAAGGGTCGCCTGCGCCACCAAAGGATCGAAACAAAGGAGGATTGCTTATGAAAATTAAAAGAATCAACTGGCCCATCTGGGCCGGTCTACTGATGACGTTAATTGCGTTCGTCAGCTACTTCCTTGTCTTCGTTTGGTTTCCTGTCACCCGCGATTTCCCCTGGGCCAACCTGCTGCTCTTCGCAGTCTCCGCCGTGCTTCTGTTCGTTGGTATTCGGCGCGCCTTTGCCGGCAACATGCCCGGAAGATCGAAGGTCGCCGGGGTAATCGTGGTTGCGCTCAGCGTCATTATCTGTGGCTTCTTTGTTTTCGCAACCCTGGTCATGTCGCGGTGGATTCCCGCAGCTCGCGGCGCTCCAAAGGTCGGACAGAAGGCCCCTGACTTCACTCTCACTGATACGAATCGAAAGACGGTGGCGCTGGGGGAACTGCTTTCAACTCCAATTAAAGGAAAGGCGGCCAAGGGCGTGCTGCTGATCTTCTACCGAGGTTACTGGTGACCGTCATGCAACTCCGAGTTGCGGAGCATTCAAAACAGTTTGGATAAGTTTGAAGAGGTCGGCGTTCGGCCGGTGGCCATCAGCGTGGACAGTCCCGAGGAATCGCGCGACCTTTGTCAGAAAGCCGGCTACACATTTCCTTTTCTCTCCGACCCCAAAGCTGAGGCGATTCGCCGTTACGACCTGGTTCATGCAGGGGCCGGAGAAGGCGGTCGAGACATTGCCAGGCCCGCCGAGTTTCTATTGGACTCATCGGGCACTGTGCGCTGGGTGAACCTGACCGAAAACTACTGGGTGCGCGCGCGGCCGGAACAGATTCTGGAAGCGGCCAGGGCGATTCAGTGAACCGCAAAGCGGTTACGTCCTCCAGCCCAGGGTTGCCAATTTGGCTACCCTGGGTAAGGAGTGGGCATGTGTCCCAACCGCAAAGCGGTTGCGCATTTCTGACGGGACGCAAACGCAACCGCAACCGCGTTGCGGTTGGATACTCATTTTCATTCATGGTCCCAGGGTAGCCGCCAGGGCGACAACCCTGGGCTGGAGGACGCAACCGCTTCGCGGTTGAACCAGTAGCGGTATCTTCTGCTCACTGCGCACTGCTCACTTCTCATTGCTTACTGATGACTCATGCGCTACGCCGCTCCTTTTCGATGCTCGCGTCTAGCGCGTCCACCTGCGGCGCCAATCCGCGTCCTGGCCTTGCATACTGGTCCAACCCAAATCCTAAAAAGATTGTCGCGATAATAAACGCTGACGAGAAAAAGTACGGCGACGAAACGCCCAGCGAATCGAACGCCCAGCCGAAGAACAGCGGCGCGATGATCCGCGAGACGCCGCCATACGTCTGTTGCATTCCCATGTAGAGGCCGCGCTCTCTGGGGCTGATGACCCGCGACAGAAGTGCCGTTACGCAAGGGAAAGTAAAAGCGGTGCCCAGTGGGATCAGCGCTACTGCGAGCGCCAGCATTCCAAGATTCCTCGACAGCGGCATGCCGACAACACCCGTCGCCAGCAGTACCAGTCCCAACCTCGAGAGATTTGCCTCGCCCAGCCAGTCGACCATGCGTCCCAGCAAAAGCACGCGGGCAAAGACCGAAATCGATCCCACGTACATGAAGAAATATCCGATCGTCTGTTCAGTTACCTGGAAGCGAGCATTCAAGAAAAGCGCGAGCACTGAAAAGCTTCCCTGAAACGCGCCGATCGAAATGGCGTAGATCCAGATCAGACGTGATGAAGGCTCGCTCGCGTGCGAGATGACGCGCCAAATTGCCTGCGATGATGAGCGCCGCACTTCGCCCGCCTGCGGCTGCTCGGTGAAATCGCGCGATTCCTTCAGATAGCGCGCGACGAAAATCATGTTCAGCACACAAAGCCCAGCTGCCATTATTCCCGGCCCCGCGTGTCCCATCTGCAGCGTTCCTGGTCCGGGCATTAGGTCGCGTTTGCCCAGGGTGATCGCGAACGAACCGAGCACTGGACCCAGGGCCACGCCCAGATTGGTTGTAGCTGACAGCCACCCTAGTGCGCGTGCGCGATCCTTCGGATCGGTTGAGTCGGCCACGTACGCCTGGATGACTCCGACGGTTCCGCCGCCTGCACCCTGCACGATCCGTGATAGGAATAAAACGGCGAGCGAATGGGCGAAGCCGAAAATCAGGTAAGCGATTGCTGCCGCGCCCAGAGCGATGAGCAGAGTTGGTCGACGCCCGACGCGATCTGAAAATCTGCCCCACATCGGCGCGCTCAACAGTTGGGCCACGGTAAAGGCTGCGACGATAAATCCTGAAATAAGTCCGATGCCGAAATGCATTCCCAGCAGGTCGATGCCCGAGCCGCCCAACGTCTTCACATAAAACGGGAGCAGCGGAATGATCATCAGAAGCCCCACCATGTCCACGAAGGCAGTGGCCATTAAGGTGAAGAGCTTGGCGGGGATCTTTCGCACTTCTCTCCAGAGCACATAGAGCAGCCCACACGCGATCGCGCCCAGTAACACGCGCACGATGGGTGACTGGAAGGACTGGCCGATGTTCTGCTGGATCAGAAGCATTTCAACGGTATGGCAGTGCTAAGCGTCAAGGTATGTGATTGCAAGATGCACATGATACACCAAGGCTTGCGGGACTACTCGTTTCCTGTGGCAGAAAGTTGCGACGTGTCAGCCGCTGGAGTTGGACGGAGCGCGGACATCCTGTCCGCCAGCGGGCGAAGCCCGCTCAGTCTTTCGAGAAAGAAAATTTGTTAAGAGGTTCGCGCTGCGCGCTCAGGCGGACAGGATGTCCGCGCTCCGTAATCAATTGCTTACCCCTTCAATCCCTTCATCACTTCCGCATGTCCTTCAAGTATCCCGGTGGTCTGTTGCGGATCGGGAGCAAGCGACCAGTTGTCGTGATCGAAGGTGCCGCCGAGAATAATGCCGTCATGACGGGGAAACATATAGCCGGGGCCCAGGTAGCAGTAATCAATCTCCGGTTGCGGCAGCAGCACTTCCAGTTGGCCGCGCACCGGCGACAGTTTCAGATCACCGAACAGCGCGCGGGCCCCGAGGCCGGTGCAGTTGAAAATGACAGGCTCCGGCAGGCGGGCCAGCTCCTGGCGATTGCGAAACTCCTTCACTACAACTCTACCGCCGGCGACGTAGAAGTCCCGCAGCAGCGCGTTGAGGTAAATTGGAGGTTCGATCAGCATCGTGCTGTACTGCCGCACGTATGGGAAGCCGAAGTAATGTTCCGGATCGCGATGAACGTCGGATTGCGGATAGAGATCGTTGCCGCCCGGCAGTTCGCGAGAAAGATGTGATTCGTCGCGATAGAGTTCGTACGTTTCCATCCAGCGCACGCCGTAGTCCGGCCCGGCCAGCGTCTGAAAAGCTCGATTGGAGATTCGGCAGGCCGTTCGGAACTGCTCGGTGAACTTCGCCGAAATCGTGTCAGGATCGTACAGGGAGGTGGGAGACCAGAAGCCTCCGGCAATATTCGAAGTAGTGTCCGGCGGCAGGTCCCTGGCATAGATCGTGACAGTGCCCGATCCATTCTGAAAGCGACGTTGTAGCAGACGCGCGGTTGAGAGTCCGTTGACTCCACAGCCGAGGACGGCAAAATGTCGCGGACGGTGTGACAACCTCGGGCGAGAAGGCCCAGTCGCTACCGCTCCCGGTTCTGACAGGAGATCGACGGCGAGGGATGCCGTTCCCCATGAGAGAGTCACGCCGGCGCCGCCGTGTCCGTAGTTATGAACGAGAAGTTTTTCGCCGACGCGTTCGGCTGAAACTACAAATCCTTCGGCGCGGTAAGGCCTCAGGCCGACGACTTCACGGATGATCCGATTGCGCGCAACCTTGACGGGCGCGAAGTGACGTTGAAGGTTTAACCCAGCCGCAATTGCTGACGAGCGCGCAGCCATCACAAGGGCGCTGGTGGCCAACGCGCCGCGGAGAAAACCTCGCCGGTTCAGGTCGCTCATGATATCCGCAGATTACACAGATTACACCGATTAGGAAACAGAATTTTCTGGTTTAAGTACTGATGTGGCGATGCAACCCCAGTTCGTTCCGGTTAGCTTAACCAAACCGGCGATTGTCATCGGCGCGATATTGACTCTGCTGACGCTGGGAGGTTTTGGGGTCCTGACCTCAGCCGCGGTTGAGTTGTCTCGGGCCGCTCGGCTTGCTCCCGAGGGCATCACGGGAATAGTGATTACGGGCATGCTGATAATTCTAATTGCGGACGTCTTTCTGGTCCGGCTGCTGACTAAAATAATCAACGCATCGCTTTCCTCGAATCTTCAAGCGCCGCCGAGGCGCGCCAAAGCGCTCTCAAATCCTTCTGCGGTCTACCTTCCCCAACCAGCGACGGCGCGGCTTCGGGGAGTGCCCAGCGTAACCGAAGGCACGACGCGTTTCTTCGAAGCCTATCGAACAGCCACCTCAGAAGATCGGCCGACCTCGGAGATATCGGAGATAATAGAGATAGGCTCTCCATCTTCGGCCGCTGCTGGCACAGTTACTCAAATCTCTCGATGTCAAAGACTTGGCAACGGAACGCATCTGTTGTTATTATTGGGCTTGCGGACCTTGCGGAATTTCCTTGACGACTTTGAAAGTGAGGAGTATAAAGAGTCGATGTTCTGACAAAAGGAGTTCCTCATGAAAAGATTTGTAGGCCTTGTACTACTTGTCCTGTCCTTTTCGGCCAACCACCTCGCTTATGGAGATTGTAATGCAACCTGCCGCGGCCGCAGTTGGGAAGTTATGAACTACGGGTGTGAGTATACGACGACAGACTGCTATGGCATCGGTCATCCAAACTGTTATCCAGCAGGAAATTTCTGTTGCTATTATGAATACGCTTACAATTCTTCGTGCGGCCTGTTTTACTTCAAAAAGTGTTATTCTGATAGTTGCATAGTCTAAAGGAGCAACCAAATGAAATCGATCAAAGTCGTCACCTTGAGCGTGCTGTTCGTAGTGTCGTTTATCACGGTAGGATACCTCGTTGCTCGCGGACATAAACATCAAGGAAACCAGGGATTCACGCTCTACATGACCCAAACTTCGTATCCTCCGACACGCGAACCGATTCTGACCGCAAACAAGGTTAGGTATCAAAAGGGAGACGGGAGTTGGAAGTTGGAGACTACCTATTCCAATGGTCGGAAGGATGATGGATTCGGCCAACCTGCGAGAGGTGTTTTCCATGTGGACGAAAAGAATCGACGTCTCGATTATTTATCCGAGTCCGGAGTCTATGCTCCTACTGAGGAACAATTAAGAAACAACCCGGGCTTTGTCGGTGAGGAAGTGATACTGGGATACAAGACCTTTCACATTCATACGGTTTCAGAAATCAATTCCGACGATTATGTCGACTCATATGTTTGCCTCGCCCTTCAGGGATACCCAATTAAGAGCGTGTCCGGCTCGAAGAATGGTTTCAAGACTGTTTTTGAAACTACCAAAGTGATATTAGGTGAGCCGTCGTTTCAGGTTCCGGCTTATCCGGTGGACATGGGCCGTTACAATCAAATCCACGGTACGACAGCGTCAAGTCCTCAATGATTAAAGGACACTGCCTAGCCTCGACCGTTGAGTTTTGTTCATCGCCGGACTCTGCGGTTCCAGTTAGCTGTGGCACGCATACATCAAAGGCTACCTTGCTTCCACCGGCTCAATCTGTTTCTGCCTCAAACACTTTCCACTTGTTGCTCTCATAATCCTGAGTTGGTAAAGTCTCGTCCCGTTAGGACAGCCCAAAAACATTTGAGGTGCGCGAAAATGCGGCCGAGCCGAAATAACTGGATCACTGGTTTGCTTACTGTCTGTCTGGCGCTTTGCGTTTTTAGCGCGGGACCGCCTGTCGCGGGGCACGGAGCAGGCGCAACGGAGGAAGTCAGTACTGGGAGCGGTAGCGAACGAGTCATTGACCAGGCGAACCTGACTGTCGCGAGTATTGAGGCCCCGGTCGCTGCCGCTCCCGGTACTGACCTCATCGCCCAGCACCAGCAGCAACCTGCGGCTCGGGCGCCGCGCCAAAGGACCGTGTCGGCGCGCAACGCTCAAATTCTAAAAATCGTTTCTGAGATCGACCCGCGTAACATTGAGATCACCATCCGCAAGCTGGTGAGTTTTGGGACCCGCAATACTCTTTCCGATCAGAACGATCCGCATCGCGGCATAGGGGCCGCGCGTGATTGGCTCTACGGCGAGTTTGTCAAAGCCGCAAACGGGTCGGGCGGCAGAATGATAGTTGAGAAACAAACTTTTGAGCAGCCCAAAGCGGCGCGCGTCCCGCAACCGACGATGCTCACGAATATTGTGGCCACCTTGAAAGGGACGCAGCCGGAATCAAACAACCGCGTGTATGTAGTAAGCGGCCACTATGATTCGATGTGCACCAGTCCTACTGACGCGAAGTGCGACGCGCCCGGAGCAAACGATGATGCGTCGGGGACTGCGGCAGTCCTGGAAATGGCGCGGGTGATGGCCAGGTACAGTTTTGACGCCACGATCGTTTTCATGACGGTCCCCGGCGAAGAGCAGGGTCTGCTCGGCTCGACCTACTTTGCCGAAACCGCAAAGAAGAACATTAAGGATATTGAAGCGATGTTCACCAACGACATCATTGGCAGTTCGCTGGGCGGCAACGGCGTGCGCGACGCGCGGACCGTGCGCGTATTCTCCGAAGGTGTGCCGTCAAACGAGACTACACAGGAAGCGACGACCCGGCGGAGCGTGGGTGGCGAGAACGATTCGCCCTCGAGACAACTGGCGCGCTTCATCAAAGAAACCACTGAGCGTTACGTGCCGTCGATGAAGGTCTGGATGATCTATCGTCGCGATCGTTATGGCCGTGGCGGCGATCATCAGCCGTTCCTGGAACGTGGTTACGCGGCGGTGCGCTTTACTGAACCGAACGAGAACTATCAGCATCAGCACCAGAACGTGCGCATCGAAGACGGGATCCAGTACGGCGACCTGCCGCAGTTCGTCGACTTCAACTACATCGCAAACGTCGCCCGAGTGAACGCCGCATCCCTGGCGGCCCTGGCTTCAGCGCCGGCGCGGCCAAAGAATGTGACCTTCCCGATCAGCTTATCCAACGATACGCCGATCCAGTGGGACGCCAACAAAGAACCCGACATCGCCGGCTATGAAATTGTGTGGCGAGACACGACCGAAGCGACCTGGACAAACTCCCGCGCGGTCGGCAACGTCAACAACTACACGATGAAGGGAATGTCGAAAGACAACTACTTGTTTGGCGTGCGCGCGATCGATAAGGAAGGGAACCGTAGTCCCGTTAGTTACCCGCGGCCTTTGCCAAGACCAACCCGACCGGCAGCCACTTCAGCGTCGACGCCCGCGCCGCAATGATCAGCTCACAGTCGTCGCAGCGCGGACATCCTCTCCGCACAGCGGAAGCCAACTCGTGTTTTGCGACCAGAGGATGGTGCTTGGAATCAGTTCGCGCTACGCGCTAGGGGGGACAGGATGTCCGGGCTCCACTTGTTCTTAAGCTTCATGCGATTTCGTGGGGCTGATTAACAAGCACTGCCGCACATTGATCGAAACGCCCTCCTTACGGTCGGGCTACTGCCCTGTGGCGGGCGGGCTACGGCCCAGCTTGCCAAACCTCGACGATTTACTCAACCAATTCCCTTACCGCCGCGTCTAAACAAACGGTCAGCAAAGGTTCGTTGAAGATCGCAGTCAGCCGACTTACAATCGCCGAAGAGTCAGGAATTCAGATTATGAAAAACCAAAGCCAATCTCTACCGCAGGTTCCGAAGCTTCGCCAGATAGCCGCGATTCTGTCTATGCTTGCTCTTCTGATGAGTACGTTCGCGGCCGGAATTAGCGCGCAGAGTATGGACGCCCGGATGAAAACGTCTGCGGCTAAGCCGGCGGGAAAGCTCACGGAAGATCAGCGCATCCTACACGTTTTGAATCGTCTCGGCTTTGGAGCGCGACCGGGTGACGTCGAGCGCGTCAGGTCGATGGGCATCGACAAATACATCAATCAACAACTGTTTCCCGAAAAGATCGATGACACTGCTTCCGAAGCTAAACTGCAGAACCTCGAGACTCTGCGGATGACAAACGCAGAGCTCTACGAAAAGTATCCGCAACCGGGACAGCTTCTCAAGAAACTGCAACAGCGCGGGGCGCTGCCTGCCGATCTTGCGCAAGCCAGAGATAATCGAGTGAAGGGCGGCGCAAACGCTGCGTCCGCGGCAAGCAATCAGAAGAGCACAGAAATGACGGCCGGCGAGATGCAGAGTTCAGAAATGGCGAAAGCCGATCAGAATGCCAAACCTGCTGCGCCGGCGAACAACGACGCGAACCCGATGAACAATCCGGAGTATCGCAAAGCAGTGATGGAATATTTTAAAGAGAACAACTTGCGGCCGGCGCAGTTCCTCATCGGCGAGTTGCAGATGTCGCGCATCCTGCGGGCCGTGTATAGCGAGCGGCAATTGCAGGAAGTCATGGTTGATTTCTGGACTAACCACTTCAACGTGTATGCAGCCAAAGGCGCAGACCGCTGGCTGCTAACGTCGTATGATCGCGACACGATCAGGCCGCACACTCTGGGAACCTTTTACGACCTCTTGTTAGCCGACGCGCAAAGCCCGGCCATGCTTTTCTATCTCGACAACTTTCAGAGCGTAAGTCCGAATGCTCAGGCTCAGCAGCAGAGACCGGGCGGCGGACGTGGTCCTCTGGCTCAATTAATGCGCGCGGGGAACAATCCGCAGCAACCGCCCCAACGTCGTGGAATAAATGAAAACTACGCGCGCGAATTGTTGGAGCTGCACACACTCGGCGTCGACGGCGGGTATACGCAGAAGGACGTGCAGGAAGTAGCGCGCTGCTTTACCGGTTGGACAATCTTCCAGCCGCGCGGCGGCGCAGCGGCAGCCGCTGCCTTGATGGGACGCGATGCGCGTGACAGCGCGGGTAAATTTATTTTCCGGCCGGGCGTCCACGACAATGGCGAAAAAATTGTCCTTGGTCACAAGATTCCTGCCGGTGGCGGCATCAAAGACGGCCTGATGGTTCTGGATATCGTCGCGCATCATCCGGCTACGGCGAAGTTCATCGCGACGAAACTTGTGCGCCGCTTTGTCTCGGACGAGCCGCCGCCGGCGCTGGTCGATCGCGTCGCGCAGACCTTCACCAAAAGCGATGGAGACATTCGCGAAGCTCTCAGGACGATCTTCCTCTCGCCGGAGTTCAACTCAGCGCCGGCTTATCGCGCAAAAGTAAAGAGGCCGTTCGAGCTTGCGGTCAGTGCTGTCCGCACGCTGGGCGCCGATACGAATGGCGGCCCGCAATTTCATCAATGGGTGGCGCGCATGGGTCAGCCTCTCTATGGCTTCCAGACGCCGAACGGTTATTCCGACGTGGCTGAAAATTGGGTGAACACGGGCGCGCTGCTCGAACGGATGAACTTCGCTTTGGCTCTGGTAAGCAACCGCATTCCAGGGACGCGCGTCGATCTATCACGGTTCGTAGGCGACATCAGCAGCCAGTCAGTCGATAAGGAAAAGCTGCTGGATCGATTTGTGACTTTGATAGTCGGCGGCGAGATATCGCCGAAGACCCGCGCGACTCTCTTAAAGCAATTGAACGATCAGGTCTCGCTGCCGGCAATGCCGAACGTACCTGCCGCAGCAACCGGCCCGCCCGCGAACCCTTTCGAGACTGCCTTTCAAAGAGGTAATCTCAATCCGGGCGGCGGCGGCGGTGGAGCTCAACAACAGCAACAGCTCGCCCGAGTCAACCCGGCCACGATCGACAATCCGTTGATTAAGATCGCGGGCCTGATTCTGGGATCTCCGGAATTTCAAAGACAGTAGGATCAGATTCGTTTAGAAGGCGGACTTGTCCGCCCTCAGGATGGCGGGACAAGTCCCGCATCTAAACGGGTGAACTTGAACAGAGGTAGCAAGTAATGAACAGAAGATACTTCATAAGATCGGGCGGCGTCGCGCTCGCTTCGTTTGGCCTGATGACTTCTACGCCGACGTTTCTCAGGCGCGCGGTGGCTGAGACGCTGGACAAAGTTACCGGCGGCAAGCGCAAGACACTGATCGCGATCTTTCAACGCGGCGCGGTTGACGGGCTGAACGTGGTTGTTCCGTTTGGCGAACCCAGCTACTACGATCTGCGTCCGAACATCGCGATCCCAAAACCAAACGGCGGTGCGGAGGCGGCGCTCAATCTCGATGGTTATTTTGGTTTACATCCTTCGCTGCAATCCTTCAAGCCGCTTTGGGATTCAAAGCGCCTGGCGATCGTGCACGCGTCCGGTTCGCCGGACAGCACTCGTTCGCACTTCGATGCGCAGGACTACATGGAATCGGCTACGCCCGGAGTGAAGTCGACCCAGGACGGCTGGCTTAATCGATACCTGCAGAGCAAAGCCGATCCAGAGAAGTCTCTGTTCCGCGCGGTTTCGATGACCCAGAACATGCCGCGAGCGATGCAGGGCAAAGCCCCCGCGCTGGCGATCTCGAGTCTCGCCGACTTCAACATTCGCGCCGGTCAAAGCTCGGCCGCGGTGCAGGGTGGCTTTGAAGCAATCTACGATCAGACAGTAAACGACGCGCTGCATGGCACCGGCAAAGAAACGTTCGAAGCAATTAACTATCTCAAGCAGGTCAACCCATCTCAGTACAAAGCGGAGAATGGCGCCAACTATCCGCGCACGCCCTTCGGCAATTCGCTTTTGCAAATCGCGCAGTTGATCAAGGCCGGAGTTGGATTGGAAGTCGCCTTTACCGACGTTGGCGGCTGGGACACGCACGTCAACGAAGGCAATCAGCAGGGCCAACTTAGCAATCTGTTAAGACAATTCAGTTCGGCCATTGCGGCGCTGCACACCGACCTGGGCCAACGTATGGATGACGTGGTGATTTTGACGATGTCTGAATTCGGCCGCACCGCGAAAGAAAACGGCAACCGCGGGACCGACCATGGACATGCGAATGCGATGTTCGTGCTGGGCAACAGCGTGCGGGGCGGAAAGGTTTACGGCGAGTGGCCGGGTTTGAAGAGCGAACAGTTGTACGAAGGTCGCGACCTCGCGCTAACGACAGACTTTCGGGACGTGTTCGGAGAGATTGCCGTGAAGCATCTCGGTGCTACAAACATGAGGGCGGTTTTTCCGGGCTACAACGCAGGTTCAGCGAAGTTTCGTGGCGTGCTTGGGTAGGTCGTTCACCACAAAGACACGAAGACACAAATGCTTAGAAACTGGAGGCCCAGTGCCCTGGATCGCGGACATCCTGTCCGCCAGCGCGCGTAGCGCGCTCCGGCCCTGGTCTTCCTCATCCACCCTATTCGCGCTTCGCGCTCAGGCGGACAGGATGTCCGCGCTCCGACACGCTCAATCGTTTCACTATGAATGTGCTCACCAAACTTGTGTGCTTCAGTGGCGCACACCGTCGTGATCGTTTATCCTGCGAAGCCTGACATTACCATTCTGGTTCTTATCTGAGGTCTAATCATGTTCATCGATCAGGCTAAACTCCATTTCCGCCTAATCGTCGTCGCGACCGTGGTGCTCTCATCAGGAGTTACCCAGGCATTGGGGCAACTATCAAGGCCGCCAGCGCCGCCGTTGCAATACTCACCCCAACTCGTCTCAGAGATTAAACGGATTCAGCAAGCCGCTTTCGAAAGTGATTATGCCTATCGTCAGGTGGCCCACCTGGCAAACAACATAGGACCTCGGCTGAGCGGATCAGCCCAGGCACAGGCCGCGGTTGAGTACGTGGCGGCCGAGCTACGCAAACTTGGTCTCGAGGTGCAACTCGAAAAGGTAATGGTCCCTCATTGGATTCGCGGTGAAGAGACCGGAGCGCTGACTGAATACCCGAGTATGGCGCCGAACACTACGCAGAAGGTCGTTCTCACTGCGCTCGGTGGCAGCGTGGCGACGCCAAAGGATGGCGTGACTGCCGAAGTGTTGGTCGTGAATAACTTTGAAGAGCTGAAGGCGCTGGGTCGCGATCGGGTCGCCGGCAAGATCGTTCTCTTCAATGCAAAGTTTGACCAGAGACTTGCCGACAACGGATTCGCGGGTCCGGCCTATGGCCAGGCAGTGATCTATCGCAGCGTCGGCGCCAGTGCGGCAGCGCGCCTGGGGGCGGTGGCCGCGCTCAATCGATCCGCAGGTGGCGCCGACTATCGCTTGCCACACACCGGAGCGCTGCGTTATGCGGATGACGCTCCCAAAATTCCCGCAGCGGCCGTGGCTTCGGAGGATGCTGATCTTCTCGCGCACCTCACCAGCCAGGGTAAGGTGCGCATGCATCTCGTCCTCACTCCGCAAACCCTGCCTGATGCGGTTAGCTACAACGTGATCGGCGATCTCAAGGGAAGCGAACATCCGGAACAGATCGTCATCGTTTCCGGCCATTTGGATTCGTGGGATCTCGGCACCGGCGCAATTGATGACGGCGCCGGCGTGGCGATCGCGATGCAAGCGGCACAGTTACTGAAGCAACTTCGTCTGCGCCCGAAACGAACCCTGCGTGTGATTGCGTGGATGAATGAAGAGAACGGCACGAGAGGCGGGCGCGCGTACGCCGACGATCATAAGAATGAGATCGCCAATCACTTTGGCGCCATCGAAACGGATCTCGGCGCAGGTCACCCAATGGGCTTCTATGCCGAGGGCAAGCCGGAGATTCTAACCTTGCTGCAACCCTTGTCATCGATTCTGCAAAGTCAGGGCGCCGGCATTACCCGCCTGGTCGAAGAGACTGGATCGGATGTAGCGCCTTTGGGTGCTCTGGGCGTGCCGACCTTTGCGCCGATTCAGGACGCGCGAACGTATTTCAACTATCATCACACGGCGGCGGATACACTGGATAAAATCGATCCAAAGGAGCTCCAGGAAAACTGCGCGGTCGTCGCGGCGTTGGCTTATACGTTAGCGAGCATGCCGCAGACATTGCCCCGGTGAGTTGTCGTGGCACAGACTTCAGTCTGTGATTGATGTTAGCCAGAGCGTATTCGGCATGAGAAAATCTATGCAATCTTGATTCGGCTTCCGGTAGGAAACCTGATGATGCTTGAAATCACAGACTGAAGTCTGTGCCACTAGACAGTCGATGGAAACATCAACTAAGACTTCTACCACCGCAATCTCCCGCATTGGCATCCACCAGGCAGGTCGATCTTTCTGACTTGGCGACTGTACGGTTCTTTGCCGCAAACAGTTATTAACGAATTGCGAGTGATTCGACACCAATTGTCGAAGCGCAGCGTAGGGGCTTTGGGTTGGAGTACGGATGAGCGACTCCTCGAATATAAGAAGCTCTTTGCCAAGGTGGATGCGATCCTGGATAAGGCGAAGACGGGGCCGGTTTGGCTCAAAGAGGGGGCGATTGCCGCGTTAGTTCAGGAAGCGCTGCTAGAGAAATACGCTCACCTCTACACTCTTTGGTCCTATGTAGTAATGGCGAATCATCTCCATGTTTTATTAAAGCCCAAGGCTGAATCGACCAAGGGATCCATTACGAAGAATCTCAAGGGTTATACTGCTCGCGAAGCTAATCGTTTTTTAAAGCGAACAGGGCAGAAATTCTGGCAAGATGAATCGTTTGATCATTGGTCGCGAGATCGAGTCGAGTTTTTCCGCATAGTCGGCTACATAGAAAACAATCCAGTGAAGGCGGGCTTGGTGCAGAATCCGGAAGATTGGCTGTGGTCTTCGTCGGCAGAACGGAAACGGCGAGGGCTGACAGAGTTCGAGGCATTAACCTGAAAAGTGCAAGGCGACGTTTGGAATCACAGACTGAAGTCTGTGCCACTTATAGCGCCCTCTCGATACGAAACCCAATGTCATTGTCCAACCCGACAATTCTCCGCTTTGAGTCTATCGATTCAACCAATCTCGAGGCGATGCGTCAGGCAAGGGCGGGCGCGGCGGAAGGTTTGTGCATCGTGGCGCGCGAACAGACACAGGGACGCGGGCGTCTCGATCGTAGTTGGCAATCACCGAAAGATGCGGGCCTCTACTGCAGCGTAGTCTTGCGACCGCGGCTCGATGTCAGCGCCTGGCCGCTGATAACTCTGATGACCGCGCTCGCGGCGTGCGACGCGCTTGGAAAAGCGTGCGGTCTACGTGCAGACATCAAATGGCCCAACGATATTTATTTTAACGAGCGCAAGCTGGGCGGCATTCTGGCTGAGACCGTCGAAACAAAGAAAGGCCAGGCGGCCGTTGTTGGCGTCGGAATCAATTTGAAGGCAGATAGTTTGCCCCCAACGGTGAGCGATCTGGCAATCTCTGTGGAACAGGTGACTGGAGAGAGAACGGATAGCACCAAGGTGCTCACAGAACTCTTGCTGGCCCTCGACGAGCGCTACCAGTTGCTCCAGAGTCCATTGGGTCGAGAGCATACCATTCGCGAATGGTGCGCTAACTCCTCTTATGCAATGGGCCGGCAGGTGCGGGTCGCGCTTGCGCATGATACCTTCGACGGGACAACGCGCGGATTGGAGAGTGATGGCGCGTTGCGAGTAGAGCTTCCCGACGGCAAGATAAGGTTAGTGCGGGCCGGCGACGTCACGGCACTTCGCCCCACGAAAAATATGTAGGGGCAGGGCTCGTCCCTGCCCGTTTCTTGCTAGAGCGAGGGCAGGGACGAGCCCGGCCCCTACAAAGTTCTTATGCTGTTAGTGATCGACATCGGCAACTCGAATACGTCACTGGGCGTTTTTGACGGCGACAAACTGGCCGCGGACTGGCGTCTCACGACTGTAAGGGCGCGCACGGTTGATGAATGGGGTGTGCTGGCGAGGAATCTTTTTGCGCTGGCTGGTTGGGACTTCAAAACTATTGACGCGATCGCCGTGGCCTCGGTCGTGCCGCCCCTGAACTTCACACTCAAACGGATGGCTGAAGTTTATTTCAATCTGACGCCGCTGTTTATCGATCACGCGACCGATACCGGTCTGAAAATTCTCTATCAGCCTGCTTCAGATGTAGGAGCTGATCGGATTGTCGACGCGGTCGCGGCCATTCACAAGTATGGCGCACCCTGCATCGTGGTTGACTTTGGCACGGCCACGACGTTCGATGCGATCAATGCGCAAGGCGAATATCTTGGCGGCGTGATAAGTCCCGGGATCACGATTTCCGCTGACGCCCTGTTTGAGCGAGCCGCGAAACTTCCGCGCGTTGAAATCAAACGTCCGCGAAAAATAATTGGATCGGCGACGGTCGAAGCCATGCAGTCCGGGCTTTACCATGGTTATGTCGGTCTGGTCGATGGCATCCTGCGGAAGATGATCGATGAATTGGGTGGGAAGGTGCACGTGGTGGCTACGGGCGGCCTGGCTTCTCTGATCGCAACCGGATCAGAGTTCATTGAAGTGGTAGACGAGACGCTGACCCTGGAAGGACTGCGGCTGATTTACGAACGACAGAAATGACTCTGTGCGCTTCTCTGTGCCCTCCGTGGTGAAAAAATATTTACCACCGAGGACACAGAGAAACCAATGACAGACTTTGAACTACTTTTCCTACTTCTCAGAAATCGAAGACACTTTCATTCGCCGCCGCGGTAAGCACCTCATGCTTAGTCCGATGGACTGGGCTTTGATCGAGGGCTGGAAAGAGCGAGGCGTGCCGCTGCACGTCGTCGTCCGGGCCATCGAGCACGCTTTCGATTCGTACGAGTCAAAGAAACAGAAACGCACGGTCAAGACTCTCCTCTATTGCCAGGAAGAAGTCGAAGCCCAGTACGCCGAGTGGCTGCAGTCCCGCGTCGGCAGCAACGAAGAACAAGCTGTGGACGGCAAGCAGACCGATGACAGCAAGTCGCCCTTTCCCCGCGCAGCCGTGCTGGCACATCTCGCTCGTTCGCTCGACACCTTTAGCAAATTGAGCACAGCGCGACCGCCGGTTGAGGGCGACGACCTGAGCGAGGCCCTGGCCCGCGGGGTGACTCTGTTGTCTGAAATCAAGGATGATTACGCGTCAGCTGCCCAGCCGGACGCGCGCAAACTGGAAGAGTCTTTGACTGGAATTGAGCGGCTGCTGGATGATGCGATTGTAAAGGCCATCTCAGAGAGCGAGCTTGAAAAGGTCCACGCCGAAATTGATTCACAAATGAAACCTTACAAACGCCACATGGACAAGGCTGCGTTTGCGCAGACGCGCGACAACCTTTTGCGCAAACGCCTGCGCGATCATTTTGGCGTCCCACGCCTGAGCCTGTTCTTCCTGTGATTTGTTAAGATGCTCGACACCCCCGGTTTGTCGACAACTCCCCGAAGGTTTAGAGTCGGGCTACTGCCCGACCGAGCGGGCGGTAGCAGGCTCCTAAACTCCTGTAAGTGGAAACTAAGAGGCCCGACCAGGCGGGCGGTAGCCCGCCTCTAAACCTTAAGATAATGAAAGCTCGTATTGACTATGGAAGTTACAATTGAACGCATTCTGCCCGGAGGCTTCGGCTTGGCCCATGCCGAAGGGCGCACGATCATGGTGGCGCTGGCCGCGCCGGGAGATCGCCTGCGCGTGCGCATCGATCGAGTGAAAGGAAACGTCTCGTTCGCTTCGATAGAAGAAATAATCGAGTCCTCAGCGGAACGCGTCGAGCCGCCGTGTCCGTATTTTGGCCGTTGCGGCGGTTGCGACTTTCAGCAAATGAATTATCAGGCGCAGCTGAATGCGAAGGCTGAAATCATCAGAGACTGCCTGCGCCGTCTGGCCCGAATCGAAGACCTTCCCGACTTTCAAATCACGCCCGCCCCCGATCCCTGGCACTATCGTTCAAGAGCTCAGTGGCAGTACGACTCGGTTAGACAAAGGCTGGGTTACTTTGAAAGCGCCTCGCGGAATGTGTGCGACGTCGCAGAGTGCGCGGTCCTGATACCACAGCTGCAGGACACGCTGGTGAATTTGCGTGAGCAGATGAAAGCCGGATCGCTACCCGACGCGCGAGATTTTCGTGCGGTGGTCGGCGATGAAACCGTTTCGCTCTCGCCGGCGATCCGGAGCACTAGCCCGACTGTCCGGGAGGGCTCCGCGTTACCGGCTGAGACGGCAGAAGCTCGCGACATCACTCGAACAATCCATGGCGAATCCTATCACTTGAATGCCGAGAGCTTCTTTCAGGCGAACGATGCTTTGTTACCGCAACTGATCGACGCGGCTATCGGCGAAGCTGAAGGGAAGACAGCCCTTGAGTTGTACTGCGGCGTTGGGCTTTTCACTCTTCCGCTGGCGCGACGATTCGAGCACGTGATTGGCGTCGAGTCTGATACCGCCGCGGCGAAGTTCGCGCGCACGAGCCTGAGCGGGGCTGGGTTGGCGAACGTGGAAATTTCTACTCGTGATGTCGGGGTTTGGCTCGACGACGTGAAGCGGCATGACTTATCAAGGTTATCTGAAACATCCACTGCGGCACTCGAAAACGAAATCGATTTGATCTTGCTTGATCCGCCACGCGTGGGGGCCGAGTCGCGCGTCATCGCCGGCGTCCTCGGCTTGAAGCCCCGGCGGATCAGTTATGTCTCCTGCGACCCCGCGACACTGGCGCGCGATCTAAAAAAATTGATCGCCGGTGGCTACCGGCTTACTTCGATCTCTGCCTTCGATATGTTTCCGCAAACGCATCACGTCGAGACGGTGGTGCAGTTGGCCCGGACTGATCTGGCTTAGTGTTCTTTCCCGCTCCGACAAGAACGATCCACGAAATCACACGAAACCAGGAACGAGACGTTTTCTGCTTCGTGTAATTTCGTGGATCGTTTTCCATGCCGATTTGCCATAATCATCGCAGTATCGCCTTAACCTAGCCACAGCCCGCTGTTCCGACCGATAAAAGATTTGCATGAGAAGTCGCTTGACAGCGTAGTCACAATTACCTGTGGCTGATGCAAAGCAATCTCGTCACGGAGAACTCTCCCAAGTTCAGTTCACGCAGAGCCCGTTGCTGACGCTGGCGGTTGCGATGTCTGTGGGCATCGAGCTGGCTCACTATTTTCCGTCTCAGTCAAAATCATTCTTCATTACAACCTGCGTGGTCGGTAGTTGCCTTACCTCGTTGGCGGTCGCTTTCGTCAGCCGGCGCAGGACGAAACTCTTCTCTGCTGTATTGGTCGCAGCGTTTCTTTGCGCCGGACTTGTTCTGTCGTCGATCGAGACACGTCCATCTGCGCATAATCGAGTCTCGCGAATGTACGATGAAGGTGTCTTCACCTACGGCGATCCGGTCGAGTTAACCGGCGCGCTCTTTAGTCAGCCTGAGCAGGCGCCGGACAGCTTTTATCTCACCCTGCAGATTGAAAGAATCGCCGTCAAGGGAATCGAACGCGATGCGTCCGGCACGGTCCTCCTACTCGCACATGTTCCGGACGAGCAAGTGCGTCGAGAGTATGAAGATTTGGAGTTGCGACACGGAGCACGCGTGCGAGTAATGACTACGCTCGATCGTGACGAGAGCTTTCAGAACCCGGGCGCACTACCTTTAACTGAATATCTCGAGCGTAAAGGTTACGACGCCACTGGTGTCGTGAAGAGCCCGATGCTTATCGAGCGGCTGAATGACGAACGGGTCTTTCTTCCGTTGGCGTGGCTTTACGAATGGCGAGAAAGAATGGAAAAAGATTTTGCCGCCAGGTTCTCATTGGAAACCGCAGGCGTGCTTGATGCCGCACTGCTCGGGAACCGATACAACATATCGCGGGCCGCGGCCGAGCGCTTCCGCGCCGGGGGCACTTTTCATGTGCTGGTGATCAGTGGGCTGCAGATCGCTTTTATTGGCGGCCTGGTAATCCTCGTGACTCGCCGTTTGATTAGAAGGAGGTCCCTACAGTTTGTAATCGCAGCTACGTTCATGTGGGCGTATACGATCGCCGTGGGCGCTGATCCTTCAGTCGCTCGATCCGCGCTCATGTTCACGGCGGTGATACTCGCGCCGGTGGTTTGGCGAAGCGCGAACTCGCTAAACATTGTCGGCGGAGCTGCGTTGATGCTGCTGGTTTGGCAGCCCGGAGATCTTTTCGATCCATCCTTCCAGCTGACCTTTCTTTCAGTGCTTTCAATCGTTTTGCTGGCCGTTCCATTCACGCGGGAAATGCAGCGGATCGGTTCGTGGAAGCCCACCCGCGAGACGCCCTATCCACCTGAGTGTTCTCCCTGGCTACGCGTCGTCGCCGAATCTCTTTTCTGGAGTGAGCGCGATTGGCGGGCCGAGATAGCTGCGTCAAATATCAGCTACCGGCTGTTCAAGTCACGCGCAGCCGACAGCCTTGAGCGGTGGCGCCTGCAGCGCCTGTTTCGTTTTTCCTTCACGGCGGTGGTCGTCTCAATCAGCGTGCAACTCGGACTATTGCCCTTGATGGTGATCTACTTTCATCGTCTCTCGATCTCTGCGCTCGCGCTCAACATTTTTGTGGGCGTCCTGATGGCGGCGCTGGCATTCGTGGCCTTGGCGGCCCTCCTGATATCGCACATGAGCTACTGGCTGGCGGGGCCAATAATTATTCTTACTGAAAAGATCAACTGGTTGATGATTCATCTGGTCGATCCTTTTACATGGTTCAGAGTCGCCTCGTTGCGCCTGCCGCACTACTCCGGATGGGCAGCACTCATTTACGTTCTCTACTATCTGGTGCTCGGGTTTCTTGTGGTTGCACTGGCGCGCTGGAAGCCTCTGCGCCCGAACTTCATCGTAGGAGAAAGAAAGTTTTCGACAAGGACGGCACGCTGTGGTGGACTTGCGTTCGCGATACTGCTGTCTTTGATTGTGCTGCATCCTTTCAGTGCCGGACGGCCTGATGGGAAACTTCACCTCGACTTTCTCGATGTTGGACAGGGTGATTCAGCGCTGCTGACGATGCCGGATGGAACGACCATGCTGGTGGACGGCGGCGGGCGTCCCAACTTTAATCAAGGCAAGGCTGACAGTGACGGCGATCCAGTGTTTGAGCGCGACACGCGATCCATTGGAGAGCGCGTCGTTTCAGAGTATCTCTGGTCAAGAGGCCTGGATCGAGTCGATTACATTTTGGCCACTCATGCTGATGCCGATCACATTGATGGCCTGAATGATGTGGCGCGCAACTTCAAAGTCCGCGGCGCGATCGTCGCGCGCACCCCAGCGGACGATGCCGAGTACGCGCGCTTTGCAGCGACGATGAACGAGGTGGGCGTGCCGGTTGAAAGGATCGGCGCCGGTGACGTGCTTAACTTTGACAAGGTTTCGGCCCGGGTTCTTTGGCCGCCCGCAACGCAGGATGAAAGCGCGCCTTCGCGCAACAATGACTCGATCGTTTTGCTGATTCAGTATGGAGAGAAGAGTTTCGTGCTTACCGGCGACATCGAAAAGCAGGGCGAAGCTGCTGTACTAAAGGACGGATTGAACCTCAAGAGCGATGTAGTAAAGGTCGCTCATCATGGCAGCAGGACGTCTTCTATCGAACCGTTCGTGGCCGCCACTCGGCCGTCGCTGGCAATTATTTCGGTGGGGCGGACTTCGATGTTTGGTCACCCGCACAAAGAGGTCGTCGAGCGCTGGCGCGCGAGCGGCGCAGAAGTCATGACTACCGGGCAGCGGGGAACGATCTCGTTGGTAACGGACGGACGTGTTTTGAACGTGAGCACATTTGTGCGGTGATGTGGCACAGACTTTAGTCTGTGATTCCAATGTCGCAAATCACAGACTAAAGTCTGTGTCACTCCTCACAAAAAGTCCGGATCGGCTGGCGTGTAGAGATCGATTGTGGAGCTGCCCAGCTTGTAGGTCTTCAAAACGCCAAGCGGTGGGGCGTAGACGTGAATGGTGATTAGATCCTGACCGCTAACATCGGGATTTCCGAGCTGATGGATATCAGGAAGTTCTGATCCGGTAAGACCGCCGGTGCGCAGTTCGCGATGGGCTGTGTAGCTCAGACCGTCTTCAGTGTCATAGCCAAAAGTCGTCTCCCACAGCACGCCTTCATGCACCAGGACCGCTCCGTGCGAACCGTTGTGATCGTGAATCGGAGTACGTTGTCCGGGCTTCCAGCACAGCACCAGCATCTCGACAAATTCACTGCGCATCACGCGATGGCGGCAATAGTTGCCGGCTTTGAAACCCTTGAAAGGCAACAATTCTTCCGGAGAGATTGTCGTGCGCGCGATTAGTTCAGTTATTTCAGGAAGCGAGGGAACGTATGGTCGCGCCGCCAGCGCCGCAGCCAAATCCATAAAAGAAAAGTCCGGTTCAGATGTTGGTTCGTTTTGAGTTTCAAGTTGAGCGGCCAAATCTAATCTCCTGACGAGAGTTCGTCGTAGGCTTTATATTACCCGCGATGTCTTGAGTCAAGACGGTGAAGGTTCAGCGGCATCTTAGTACCGGGAGCGACGGAGCGCGGACATCCTGTCCGCCTGAGCGCGTAGCGCGAACAACCTCCCAAAGTAATTCTGTTCGTGAGTCTGAGCGTGCGTCGCACGCTGGCGGACAGGATGTCCGCGCTCCGTCACTCCCGATGGACCTCATCTCTCACGTAACCCGGCGCAACTTTAAGTTATGGTTGCCAGCAGAATCCGGACATCGCGGACGTTGGCTCCCGTTGCTCCGGTCGCAATCGCGTCGCCCAATGCCACAAAAAATGAATACGCATCGCTGCGTTCAATGAACGTTGATGGCTCAAGGCCAATCGCCTCGGCGCGATCGATAGTCGTGCTGTCTACAATCGCGCCGGCCGCGGGACTGTTGCCGTCAATACCATCTGTGCCCGCGCAAAGAGCCACGAAGTGTGACTGCACTTGCCCGGTCGCCAGCCGGAGGGCTGTTTCGAGATTTCTTCCGCCCAGGCCGTCGCCCTTCACCGGGCAGGTGAACTCGCCGCCGGAAATCAAACACACGCCATTCGTTTCACCCGCGGCTTCTGTCTTGGCTCGCTCCTGCAACTCGTTAAGTCGGGTAATGAGTTGCACGCATCCGTCTTCGATAGCTTGATCAGAAATGTCTCTGGCAATTTCGGTTTTGAAGCCGCGGCGGTGGGCCGCTTGCGCGGCGGCCTTCAGCGCGCTCTGGTTATCAAGCAGAACAAAGTGCCGGCGCAGAGACCGGGGCCTACTCTGAAGCGATCCGGGGTCCTTTTCGATGGCGCGAAGGATGGGTTCAGGCAATCGTGCCCGAAGGTCATAGCGATCGATCACCGCCCGCGCCTTCGGTGCATCATGAAATGGCGACAGGGTGGGGCCTGAGGCTACGTCACGTTCTGCTCCTCTGGGCACGTCCGAAATAATCAGAGTCACCTGATCGCAATCGGGCGCCAGTTCAGCCAGGCGTCCGCCCTTTACCGCTGAGACGGCGCGGCGAACGGCATTGACTTCGCCGATTGAGGCGCCGCAACTAACCAGGTCCTGATTTGCAGAACGCAGATCAGTCAGCGAAATGTCTTCATTGATCGGCCATTCGAGCATTGCCGAGCCGCCGCCCGAGATCAGGAAGATAATGAGTGCACGCTCTTGATTCGCTCGGCGCAAAAGCTCGAAGGCTTCCGCCGAAGACAGCAAGCTGTCTTCGTTTGGCAGGGGATGACCACCCTGATACAGACGCCAGCGGGCACTGAGTTGGATTTCGTTCGCTCCCGCTGGTGGCGGCCCGCTCAGTACTCCGGCGATGAGAAAATCGCCGAGGACTTGCTCAAGAGCGGCAGCCATTTTGAATGCAGCTTTGCCGATGGCGATTGAGTAGACTCTGCGACTTGCGATGTCATAGGTTGCATCACCGACGCTCAACTGCGATCCGTTGAGGCGGACGGCGCGACTGACAGCGGCGCCTGCGTCAATGGCTCGCAGCGTTTCATTGAAGATTTCGCGGGCGGAGAGACGGAGTTGAGTGAGATTCGACATGGTTATTTTCGGAGTGCGCCGATTAGGCGACGATTTGGCAATTAGTTGCCGCCCTAAATTACTAGTCCTTTACTCAACCGTTACCAACTCTCGCAGCGCGCGAAATCGCCGATCGCTAATACCTCGCACCACGATCAGATGTTCAATGCGGCGAAAAGGGCCGAACCTTTCACGATGCTCGATGATGCGTTCGGCCAGTCCTTTTCCGATGCCGGGCAGAGTTTCCAATTCGTTCGCCGTGGCAGTATTGATATTGATTGCTCGCGAATTTTGTGGAGTGATTCCTGAAGGCGGTTGCTGATCGTTCGCCTCTCGCGGAGCTGTTGGATTTGGTTGAGATGATATTGTCGCTCGCGATCGTTTTACGCAAGCAGGCAGGACGAGCAAAACCACGAGCAGCAGAAGTGCACATGAGATTGGCCGCAAGCGCGAAGAAGAAGAGAATGGCAATGTCATTCTTTAAAATGGTTCCCTGTATCAGTACTTTACAGGCCATATGAAACCGTGCTGCCTGGCATGTAAAGCGACCCACGAAGTACACGAAGCAGCCATACTCTTGTTCGTCCGTTTCGTGTGATTTCGTGGATCGTTCCGTGGTAGCAGGAAATACACGAAATCAAAGACGCTCCTTATTGTAAGCTCCTAAGGAGCGGAATATTAATAGTTGTAGATGAGTATTAGATCAATGGCGTCGTGGGAATAAATGCAGAGAGGGGATGTTTCGCTCCTACGGTGCTCGGGTGATCCAGAGGGGTGCGGGTTCTATAAATATTTCGTCCCTACAGGACTCGAGAAGATTTAGAAGCTAATGTTCACGTTTACCTCTAACTCTGTTTCATCTATGCAAGTGACTGATCGAAAAGGGAATCACCGAACGCCGCTGGCGAGTGCAATCTGCTGGAAGTATTGCGTGTAAGAAAGTTGTAACATGCTGCGACGCGATACTCACAAGCTTTTCCACAGATCGTGTGGAAGGAACGGCTCGAAGCAACACGTGCTTCCAATTAATGGTTCTTGGCCAGCAAGATTGTGAATAGAGACCCCGCAACGCCGCCAGTCAAGGAAGCTAAGAGAACAACCAGCAGTTCAAGAGCCCTAGATCTTCGTCCTTCCAGAAACAAAGCCAAATCTGAAATCTGCTTAGTCGGATATGGCGATAATTCCTTTATTCCATTGTCAATGAAGTAGGGTATGAATGTCTGTTCATTCTTTGAGTAAATGGATCTATACCGTTCATCGACCGAATTCTTTCTAAAGAGCTGGTCAGCCTCAAGGGAAACGATCGCAGTAATTAACTTATTGATGTACCAGCCTTGAAGAAAAACATTTGCAAATCGCTGCCTTAGGCTTCTTTTTCCCCAAGCGTCAAAGAGTTTCGAAAGTACGTTTTCTATTTTCTCCCATTCGTGGATCCCTTTCGCTCGTGACAACATAAGTTGATAGTAGAGCCCAAGTTCGTCAGTAAGATTCGAGAAGAGCTCTTCCTTAGCGCTATCTACGGATTCAAATTCATGTTCGCTGAAAAAAAACCGTATCTTGTCATATCCGCGATTTCGATCATGTTCTACTTGAAACCCGCGGTAGTCAGCGTTTGGTCTAGAATGAAGTGAGAAATCGGCATGGAATGGACTAGGTCCTATGGAATCAAAGCGCACTGCCTTTCCCAGGGAATTAATCTGCTGATTCAGATACTCTCGAACTACTTGGACGGCGTCGGACGCGCTTGCAACTCCAGTCGGATTCAGGGGTTCGACGAAGCAGACCGGCGCGTCATACGCGTATTGAATATTGACTCTGAAACTTTCGGAGAGGGTATCCTCTGGTGTGTAATCGGAAGCCAGCACCTGCTGGATACGGAATGGTATGTAAATGTCGAAACGAATTTCCAGGAACGCTGGCACCGGCAGAAAGTCTTCACCGTCAGATAATTCGGTCAGATCGTTTTCTATCTGAAAACTTGGAGTTTCCTCATCAAAATCGATCTGAATATTGCTTATCGCAGGTACACTTTCTAATGCCGCTCGAAGGTCGCTAATATAGCGCTCCATTTCGAATATGAATGGAGCTTTCCCCGCAGGCCAGAAGTGAAAGCATCCTACTCCGAAGAAACTGTTGTTTGCCATGAGGAGCTACAAATCCATACGCAAGACGAGTGTCCCACCCGTTATTCGCTATTGCGAAGCTTCCTGCTCTTCCCATTCGCCTACCAGCTCAATCGCTTTGGCCAGCACTGGACGCGGGCGGGCGCCGTCGGCCTTGCCGATCAAACCTTCGCGCTCCATTTGATCGAGCACGGCCGCGGCCCGGCCATAGCCGATGCGCAGCCGGCGCTGCAGCACCGAGGTGGAAGCGCGCTTCATGTCCACGCAGATGCGCAGCGCGTCTTCGAATAGTTCGTCGCGCTCACCGCCGGAATCTTCCAGGCCCATCGCTTCTTCATCGGACTGGGTAATGCTCTCGTCATAGTCCGGCTCCCACTGGCTCTTAATGTGAGCGACGACCTTATTGATTTCCGTCTCGTCGATGTAAGCGCCGTGAACGCGCAACAGACGCGAAGAGCCGGGCGGCAGGAACAACATGTCGCCCTTACCCAGCAGGTGTTCCGCGCCGTTCGTGTCGAGGATGGTGCGCGAATCGATTTTCGAAGAGACGCGATAAGACATGCGGGAAGGGAAGTTGGCTTTGATAAGACCTGTAATGACGTCGACCGAAGGACGCTGGGTGGCCAGCACCAGATGGATGCCGACGGCCCGCGCCATTTGCGCCAAACGCGTGATCGCATCTTCGACTTCGTTACCCGAAGTCATCATCAAGTCAGCCAGTTCATCAATGATGATGACGATGTAGGGCATGCGCACCCAGGGCTGGCCGGTTTCGCCAAAGTCCTTCACGGTGTTGCGTCGATCGCGTTCGGCGTTATAGCCGTCGATATTGCGCACGCCCCACCCGGCTAATTCCTTGTAACGCCGTTCCATCTCTCCGACCGCCCAACGCAGAGCGCGTGAAGCCGGCTTCGGATCGACAATGATCGGAGTAGCCAGATGCGGGATATCTTCATAGAGACCGAGCTCGAGGCGTTTCGGATCGATCAGGATCACTTTTACTTCGTCGGGTCGCGCGCGATAAAGGATCGAGACCAGCAGCGCGTTCACGCCCACCGATTTACCCGCGCCGGTGGTGCCGGCGATCAAAAGGTGCGGCATCTTGGCCAGGTCAGACACGTAGTTCAATCCGTCGATAGTCTTGCCGACCGCGATGGTCAGTTTGGAAGGGGATTCCTTGAACGCGCGGGATTCAAGTACTTCGCGCAGGTAGATCGTTTCCCGCCGTGGGTTGGGCACTTCGATGCCGACGTGCGGTTTGCCGGGCATGCGATCGATGCGAATAGACTCAGCCTTTAAAGCCAGGCATAGATCGTCGACCAGGCCAGTGACGCGGGAATACTTCACTCCGGGATCGGGCTTGAACTCATAAGTAGTAACGACCGGGCCGGGACAGATGAATTTGATTTGCCCGGTGACGTTGAACTCGCGGCATTTTTCGGCGAGCTTCGTAGCCATGTTGAGCAGTTCATCATCGGCCTGTTCGCGGCGCGCCGGCCCTTCGTTCAGGAGATCTACCGACGGCAGTTGATAGTCGGACGCGGCGGTCTTTGTCGTCGAAACTCTACGTCCTTCAAACGGCAGAGCGCCGGTGGCGGGGGTTTCGGTCCTTCGCTTGACCGCCGCCTCGCGCACCATCTCTTCAACCAGGGCGGACTCCGCGGACTCTGTAGATTTGCCTCGCGAAGATACGGGCAGTCGTTTGGTGGGAGCGGTCGCCGCTCCAGCGGCGGCCGACATTGTTTTCTGTCCGTTGGTTGTTTCGGCCGAAAAGGAAGCGAAGGCTGCTGCTACTTCATTTCCGTCAGTACCGCTGCCGATAGTTGGTCCCTGGCGTCCTTCGCCCACGATTTGAGTTCCCGGCGCATCGAGAGTCGGCGTCGCACCTGTCTCTGGTTTGGCATGCCGCTGCATTTCCAGATGTTGCTGCTTGCGTTCATGTCGAGCTAACCGCCAGGCGCGGAATTTTTCTGGAATCAACCGCAAAACTTCGAAGCGTGCGGCGACGGCCAGTGTAAGACGTTCGTAGAAAGCGGCGAAGGAAAAATTAGTGGCCAGTAGCACGCCGGTTGCGGCTATGGCCGTCAGCAGAATCGCTGCGCCTATCGTGTTGAGACCGGCCACAAGTGTGCGCGAGATGATCGCTCCAACCAACCCGCCGGCGTTGACGCTGGCATCGAAGAACGGCCGAATGTTTGCTAAAGACAATAGCGCCGAAGACGAGAGCACCAGCACCAGCAATCCAGTCATGCGGGAAAGAGGCGCATTGATCCGTCGCGAGCGGAAACGCCGCCAGGCAGCCGCCAGCAATAAGAAGGGGAGGAGGTACGCGGCCAGACCGATACCCTGAAACAATGCCGCAGCCACGTTGGCTCCAATGGCGCCAATCCAATTGTGCGCGCCGGACTCGCCGGCGGCGTTCCAGGAAGGATCGTTGGGATGATAAGAAGCCAGACAAAGGCCCAGCAGCAGAGCCAACGCGATCAGAGCAATCGCGATGATTTCGTTGAGGCGAGAGTTTCTGACCTCAGGCTGAACATCAATTTCGTTTGAGATAGTAGCCATAATTCATGTCCGGCTACGCCGCGCGGCGCATCAGTAAGAACTGCTTGATAAACTCATCCAGGTCGCCGTTAAGCACGGAATCGACGTCGCCGCGCTCGAGTTTGGTGCGGGCATCCTTGACCAGACGGTAAGGCGCCAGCACGTAGTTGCGGATCTGCGAGCCGAAACTGATCTCCTGCTTGTTGGCTTCCAACTCTTTGGTTTCGGCGCGACGCCTTTCCAGTTCCATCTCGTACAGCCGGGAACGCAACACCTGCATCGCCACGGCGCGGTTCTGATGTTGCGAGCGCTGGTTTTGGCACTGCACTACAATCCCGCTGGGAAGGTGCGTGATGCGCACGGCGGAATCCGTTGTGTTGATGTGCTGGCCGCCCGCGCCGGTCGCGCGATAAGTATCGACGCGCAAATCCTTTTCATTAACCTCGACTTCAATATCTTCGTCGACCTCAGGATAGACAAACAGCGAAGCGAAGGAGGTGTGACGCCGCGCGGCCTGATCGAATGGCGAGATGCGCACCAGCCGATGCACGCCGGCTTCCGCCGCCAGCAGGCCATATGCATATTCGCCTTCGACTTTGAACGTCACGCTTTTGATACCCGCTTCTTCGCCTGGTTGGTAGTCGATAATCTCAGTCTTGAATTCGCGTCGCTCAGCCCACTTCAGATACATCCGCAAAAGCATTTCGGCCCAATCCTGCGATTCCGTTCCGCCCGCGCCCGGGTGAATTGTGCAGATAGCATTGCGCGCATCGTTCTCGCCGGCCAGCAGAGTCTCGGTCTCTGCCTGCAGAATCTCGTGTTCCAGTCGCTCGATGAGTGAACGCAACTCGTCGAGCGAGTTGGCGTCTTCTTCGGCAAATTCAAAGAGCACGGAGGCGTCGGAAACTTCGGTTTCGAATTTCTGCTGCCGCTCGATAGTTCGCTGCAAACGGCTTCGCTGCTGTAAAAGGTTCTGGGCGGCTTCCTGGTTAGACCAGAAGTCGGGCGCGGAGGCCTGGGCCTCGATTGTGTCTAATTCAGCCTGTTTTGCAGGAACATCAAAGAAACCTCCCGAGTTGTTCGACTCGCTTACTGAGATCCTCTAATGAAGTTTTCAAATCCTGAAGTGAAACTGTTGCGATCATTTCTGAAACCTCTTCTCTTAAATAGGTGTCAGAACCCCGACCGTTAGGGAGGGCCTCTTTAGCTAAGAGCCCTCACTGACGGTCGGGCTTCTGACAGTTCGGAACGTGGCCGAAACCAAACCTAAACTAATCAACGCGCAGGCGTAAACGAACAAGTCGCCATGTCGCGTGTAAAAAGTCTTTTCCTTCCGCGGGGTGACCACCCAGTTCTGAACCGCAGGCTTGAACCCTTCGGTAGCAGCTGAAACCTTTCCGTCAGGTTCAATCCTGGCGGTGATACCGTTGTTCGTAACTCGTATCAACGATCGATCGTTCTCGACCGCCCGGAAGACTGCATTGGATAGGTGCTGTCGCATCACTGGAGTCGGTCCGAGATATCCATCGTTCGAAATATTAATCAGCACGTCGGCCGATTCATTTGCGAAGCTGCGCGCCACCGAAGGATGCGCGGCCTCAATACAAATAAAAACCCCGACGCTAAAAGCGCCGAGGGGCATCAGCGTGTATGAACTTCCTGGCGTGAAATCGCCGACGATTCCGCGTACCGAACTCGCACCCGGCATCCAATGGGGCAGCGGCACGTACTCGCCAAAAGGCATCAGGCGGATTTTATCATACTGCGCCACGATTCGACCCTCTTCATTTATCATGAGTGCGGAATTGTGCTCGCCGCCATGCGCCGCCGGTTCCAGAGAGTTGAGTAAGACGAACGTGTGCAGCCTCTGCGAATATTTGCGCGCCAAGTTTCCCACTACTTCGCGGAGGTGCGGGTCGCGTGAATAGCTGAAGTTCATTGGAGACTCAGGCCAGATGACCAAGCGCGCTGAACCTACATCATCAGGTACCTCGGGCATGCCCTGGATGCTGAGTGCCAGATGCCGATTCAAAAGACGCTCCGTATCGTCCGGCCCGTCAATTGGAACGTTGGGCTGCACTGCGACGATCGAGAGTAATCCCCGGCCTGCTTGATCTCGAGAACCCGAAAGCGTGCCCAGCGTCAAAATCAAAATTACTAGCAAGACTGACGAAAACGAAATTACTAATCCCCTCAAGTCGGCCCGGAGCAAACCGAACACGACCGAGGCACTGGTTGCTAATAGCAGAAAGCTAACCGCGTAGACTCCACCCCATCGCGCCGACTGAATCAGAAATGGGTGAAACGCCTGAGAGTACCCGAGTGCGTTCCACAGTTGACCGGTCAGCATGTAACGCCCCCATTCACAAGTAATCCATAAAAGGGGCGCGGCGAAGATTGCGGCTAAACCGAACCGGGTCACTAATCGCGATAAGAGGAGGCTAAAACCACCCGGGAAAACCGCGACCAAAGCTATGGGCAAGACCAGGAGCGGATAAGCCAGCCAGCGGGAAATGTGCGCGTAGTAGATCATCGGATAAGTGAGCCACCAACACGTTCCATAAAAGAAGATTGCGCCCCACAACCAGCCGAGCAAGAAGGCTCGGCGTGCCCGCATAGGTCGCCCGACAACCAGGAGGAGGGGAGCCAGCCCGATCCATGCGAGCGGCCACAATTCAAAATTCGGAAACGAAAGGATCAGCAGTAGCGCGGAGGCTATGACTAGAGAAACTTCGGCGATCGCGGGAGTGCCGGCGAGAGCAGTCACTGATAACTTGGAGGATGGTGACTTAGGGGCGACCGCTTCGTGCATGGACGGAGTTTAGCAGATGAAGGCGACAGTCCTTCAGTCTCGACCTGCAGCATCAATCAGCACAGCGATCAGTTTCTGGAAGTCATTTCTCTCAGACAAAAAATAAAATCACATTCTTCCAGAAAGGCCGGGCGAGAAGGCTGTCTTCACATCGAAATCAGGGTGAACCGACAAAAACCGTCACTGTCAAAGTGACAAAATTCGTCGTTCTGACTGGTCAAGACCGACTGACCGTAGTCTCGACCGATCGCTGCGCGCGCAGTCTGACCGGGCCTTCATTACAGCAGTGACCAATCACAGGAAAGTATTCCAGAATTAGAAGCGGAAATAACCAAGCCCTAAATGCAGGAGAACCCGGTCATTGCTGACCGGGTTCCAGGTTTGGGGGGATTTGACTGAAGGGTTGCTCGGCGGGCGGCTGGAGCAGCGGCATGCGGCTCTCAGAGAAGTGATGGCGGCGGGGGCACGTTTCATTGCGTGCTAGCCGATTCCTTACTCAGCACATATCGTGCCATGAGCGGGCGACGACAAATTCGAATGGGAATGGGTGGTCTTTATTGTGGGAGGTTCCGGCCTGCCAAGGTAAGACGATCCACGAAAACACACGAAGGTTTAGTGTGATTTCGTGGTTCGTTCTTCTCCAAGCTTAAAGAAGACACGAAAGCAAACTAAGACCACCATCCAGAATTCATCAGAGGTAAAGCTTTCTCTGTGGGGAAAGAGACGGCAATGAGCAGAGGTTACCCTAAATGCGGGAAAACCCGGTCATTGCTGACCGGGTTCCAATTCGGAAGGGGTGAATCTGAAGGGTTGCTCGGCGGGCGGCTGGAGCAGCGGCATGCGGCTCTCAGAGAAGTGATGGCGGCGGGTCACGTTTTCTTTCGTGCTTGCCGTTCCTATACTTAGCACTTCTCGTGCCGCAAACTCTCAGGGTCTGCCCATCGCCACCTGACGCTGCAGCGCCATCGCCTCCTGATTACTGGAATCGATGTTGATTGCGCTGACCGAATACTTCCTCGCTTCTCCCAGATCGCCACGTTCAAGAAATATTCGACCCAGAAGAATATGCGCGTCGATCATCTTGGGCGGCGGGTCCCAAAAGATTGCCGTCTTCAATGCTGCGATTGCTGCCTCTTGATCTCCGCGACGCTGGTTGATTCGACCGCTTAGCAGGAACGCTTCGGCATTGGTCGGTTCGACGATCAGGACCTTGCGGATTTCTGCCAGCGCTTCGTCATCCCGACCCTGCTGATATAGATCGCGAATCTTGTTTAGCGCCTCCTGAGTATTGTTGGCGTTGGCGGCCTCGATTACCTTTCGCCGATCAAGATCCGTTATGTCAACTTGATTGAGCACATCCCTCGAACGTAAAGCGAGAGTTGCGAGCGATTGCGACTTCTGCCAGTCAGTCTGCCACTTTGCATAGCTCTGCTGCATATACTTTCGCGCCTGATTGTCGGCGGCGTTTGCGGCATCCGCATGATTCGCGCGCTCCTGAGCTTTGGCCAGCAGAAAGTAAGCCTGCCCGTCTCTCTGATCGGCGGCAATTACTCTCTCGAGTTTGTCGGCGGCCTCGGGATATTTCTCAGCGAGAAAGAGCGCGTACGCATAATTGAAGAGCACCGTCGTGTCGTCTGGTGATGAATCGACCGCGCGCGACAACAAAGTGATTCCCTGAAGCAGCAGCCGCATTCGTTCTTCCGGTTTCTTTTCATCGCGCGCGGCAGCTACCGACACGGCGCCCGCGTTGTTGTAAACGCCCACCAGTGGCATTACTTTTTCGTCCGCCAGCGGCACCAGGGTCAGAAGCGCGTTGGAAAGATCGTTGGTCTTCCAGTAAGCGAGCCCCGCGTAAAACTGCGCCTCGCCATAGTGGGCGTCCTTCTTCTGCAGCATGGTGAAGTATTCGATGGCTTCTTTCCATTGGGCCTGGTTGAAGTAAAAGCGGCCCAGCTCAAATGCAGCCTGCGGATAGACCGCCCCCCCGTTTTCTTTACCAAAAAGTTTCAGCGCATTTTTGAAGTAGATCGCCCGCGTTGGTTCCCGATCCGGCGTGAGCAGTCCCTTCTGGACAGCTTCGTACGCCTGGCCCGGCACCTTTGTAGCTTCCTGAATTAACTGGTTGCGAGAAAACGAGAGGGCCTTGTCGCGTTGAAACAGAATCTGATAGGCAAGTTCGCCGTGGACTTTTTGCAGGTTCATTACCTGGTCGCTAAAGTCATAGACCCTCGGCGCCCAGGCACCGTCAAAAATATCACCGGCCATGCGGCCTTCATTGACGCGAACCACGCGCGCCTCTCCGGCAATCATCGCCAAAGGCCTGTCGACTGCGGGCGTGGACTTGTCGTCCGCTGCAGCAGCAGGAACCGTAACGCTGTAAGTCCCGATGACAATCATGGAGGCTTTCAGTTCGCGCGCGATCTTGATGGCGGTTGCTCGGGAAGGGAGTACCGTCAAAGGCAGACGCAAGCGTTGATAAGCCACCGCGCGCTCTTCGCTGGTTACGACGCTCAACCCCGGCTTGTTCAGCAGCGCTGAGAGCGAGTCGGCAAAGCTTTCCCCAATCCAGTTGTACTCGGGATGGTTCGAGACGTTCTCAAATGGAAGTATCAGGACAACTTCAGATGACGAACTAGTCTGTGCCGCCACGTTTCGCGAGCCTGTCGGGAATACCAGAACCATCGCCAACGCCGCCAGCAAGACTGCTAATTTCTTTTGAATCATTACCAAAATCCTAACTTTATGTGTGATTTCAGTCCGGGGGTTCGATGCGATCATGATAACAGCGGTTGGACGAGAGCGCATCTCTCGTGGCACAGACTTCAGTCTGTGATTCATGGTAATGAGCGCTAAATCACAGACTGAAGTCAGTGCCACTACGGGGTGGCTTCGGTGATGACGAGTTGATTGTCGACGCTTGCGACCCCTTTGATACCGCGCAGGGTCTTCTCGACGCGCTGTTTCAAATCCGCGGACCTGACCGAGCCGACTATGGTTACTTTGCCGGCTTCGACCAGAGTACTTACGTCGAGCTTTGATAAAGCCGGATCTGCCGCCAGGGCTTTCTCGATTCGAGCTTGAATTCCGGCGTCGTCGGGAACGGTCGGGGTGTCGCTTTCAGGTGTAGGAGTGGCTTGAGCGCCGGCAGCCTGCTCATGTTGCGGGGATGCCGACAGCGTAGGCGAAGGCTTCGGCGATGGTAGCGCGACAGATCCTGCCGGAACTGTTTGAACCGGGTCGAGTGTCGAGTTCATCGGATCATAAGGGCGGCTGGTCAGGAAGAGCGCGACGAAAGTGGCCAGGGCTGCGGCTGCGATGACGGTCAAAGCAACCAGTACTTCTCCAGTGCGTTGACCGGGTTGGCGACCGACGGGCCGCCCATGGCGGTTACGTGCAGCGGGCGTCTCGATCACGATGCGGTTTCGTCGTCTGGTATGGTCGGACATTCAGCTAGCCACCTTGTCTCTGCGCCGCGATCTTCGAGAGCTCCCACCCGCGACGCTGCCAGGAAACTGTGAAAGGGATTATAGAAGATTGTGGCTCGTATCTTCTAAGCTGACGCGGGGTAATGGTGTAGTTTGAAGTTCTGGCAGCTTTTTCATTGGCACCGCGGTGATTACTGGGTGTGTTCGGAATGGAAACCGTTTAAACGGTTTCGGCTTATCGGCCCAGTAAATTCACCGCGCTAAAGCGACGGTGCTAATGAGAGCGGCAAGCCAAACGGAGCCAGTACTACTAGGTGCGCACGGTCAGGTTCTGGTTGCGTCTGCTATTCTCCGCAAGCGTGCGGCCCTTCGGTCGTTCTAACCTCGAGCGCAATTCTTTGAGGCGCCGTGATTGAAGATTTCTTTGGAGGCAAACTTTTCGATGTTAAGAATACACAAGATTTTTCTGGCCCTGGCTTTGGGTTGCATCAGTGCAATCGCTGCCGTTGCGCAGACTTCAGAACAAACTACGACTGGGCGCGATCGCCAATCGGTCAACATAACCGTCTATAACTCTAATCTCGGCTTGGTCCGCGAAACGCGCAGATTAACTTTGCCGCAGGGACGAATCGCTTTGAGATTCGCCGACGTCACCGCCCAGATTCGTCCCGAGACGGTTCATCTGGGTTCGCTGACTTCGCCATCTGCGCTGCGCATCCTCGAACAGAACTATCAATACGACTTGCTGAATCCCGGCAAGTTGCTGGATAAATTCGTCGGTAAGGAAATCACTCTGGTTCTGCGGCGCTATCAGAACAACACTGAATCGTTCGAGCCGGTCCAGGCGACGCTGCTGTCGAACAATGGCGGCCAGGTTTGGCGCATCAACGGCCAGATCGTAATTAACCCGGCCAACATTTCGGAAATGCGCTTTCCCGATCTTCCCAAGAATCTGGTGGCCACGCCGACGCTGGTTTGGGACGTTGAAAACAAGGAAGGCGGATCCCAGATCGTCGAGGCGAGCTATCTGACCGCCGGCATGAACTGGCGCGCTGACTATGTACTGCTGGTTAATGCCGACGATACCAAAGGGGATCTCCAGGGTTGGGTCACGCTCACCAATACCAGCGGCACCTCGTTTGAAGATGCCCGATTGCAGTTGGTGGCCGGCGACGTGAATCGAGTATCGGAGGAACGAACCTACGCCCTCGCCGGCGCGATGCAGAGAAAATCCGTAGACGAAGTCTCCCAATTTCAGGAGCAGGGTTTCTTTGAATATCACCTGTATACCTTGCAGCGGCCGACCAGCGTTCGCCACAACGAAACCAAGCAGGTTTCTTTGCTCGAAGCTGCAGGCTTTGACGTGAAGAAGGAGTTCGTGCTCAACGGTCAGCACTACTACTATACGAATTACAACAACCCCGGCCAACCGATCAAGGAGAAGGTCGGCGTGTATGTCCAGTTTCGGAATTCGCAACTTAACAAGCTGGGAATGCCCCTGCCCGCCGGAACCGTTCGCCTTTACAAAAAAGACGACAAAGGCAATCAGCAATTCATCGGCGAGGACCGGATCGACCACACGGCCAAGGACGAAGACGTTCGGGTAAAGGTCGGCGACGCTTTCGACGTGGTCGCGGAGCGGAAGCAAACGGACTATAAGGTGATCGCGCGCAATGTCTATGAGTATGGTTATGAAATCAAGATCCGTAATCATAAAGACGGACCGATCTCAGTCGTGGTGAACGAACCAATCGGCGGCGACTGGGAGATGATTTCATCGACCTTCGAAGCGAAGAAGACGGCGGCCTTCGCAGCGCAGTTCAATGTGCCGGTCGCGAAGGACGGAGAAGCGACGCTGTCGTATCGCGTGCGCGTTCGTTATTAGACTTGTCGCACGACCTGGATAGAAATATGGCGCAAACCCTCTGGGCTTGCGCCATAAGTTTTGGTGCGGGGGGAGGTGGCACGCGCATCCTGCGCGTGACTTCACGGGCAGGATGCCCGTGCCACTCTGCCAGACGCGCACGCCTAATTTCTTGTTGACTTTGCTGTTGCTCACTAGTTAGATGGCCACGTTCGGTTTCCCAATTTAATTTAGGCGAATGAGCATGACATCAAATAGAGTCCGAGTTCGCACGACGGCAGCACTAATGGTTTTGACGGTGGTCAGCCTTGCGACAGCACAAAGCCCCGAGTCCACTAAAACTTCCCTGGATCCCCTCGTCCGCGCCGAGATTGCGCCGTTCAAAGGCAAAGTCTACCTATTTGCAAAGAACCTCGACACCGGTGCGACCTATTCGTTCAATGGCGATGAGCGCGTGCGCACTGCCAGCACGATCAAAGTCGCCGTGATGATTGAAGCGTTCACGCGCGTGGCTCAAGGCCCCGCGAAATGGACCGATGAATTGGTGCTGACTAAGGCCGCGAGGTACGGCGGTTCGGGAGTCTTGCCGGAACTCGCTGACGGTCTGCGCTTGACGCTGCGCGACTGTGTCAACCTCATGATGGTGGTTAGCGACAACACGGCCACTAATATGGTGCTCGACTATCTGACAACGGATGCAGTCAACCAGAGGATGAGCACCCTCGGCTTTAAGAACACGCGCATCATGCGCCGGATTGGCGGCGGGGGCGAAAGTAAGGAAGGGAAGGAACCCGACAACAAACGGTTCGGGCTCGGTGCGACTACGCCCCACGAGATGGTGCAGATTCTGGAAAAGCTCGAAGCCGGCGAGCTCGTTAATAAGTCCGCGTCTAAAGAAATGATCGACCTCATGAAACGCGAACAAGCGCGTTATGCCATCGGGCGAACGAACTGGGACGTGCCCATGGCCAGCAAGTACGGTGCGCTCGATCGCTTGCGCAGCTGCGTTGCCATTCTCTATTCCAAACACGGCCGGATCGCAATCGCGATCACGGTTGACGACATGCCGGATATTGTTTGGTCGGTGGACAATCCCGGCTATCTCCTAATGTCTCGCCTGTCGCTGGTCTTGCTCGAGGGCCTCAAGTCTCCTCAATAATAGTTGCGGCTCACTCCTTGGCATCGTTCCCTTAGAGTATTACTGGACCTCACAATCCAAATATTTGTAGAGATTGTGAAAGTTTTGGATGTACAATGCGCCCGCCGACAGAGAGCTGGATTCAAGCCAAGCAAAAAGCAAAGGTTTTTGGCGACTAAGCGTTTGCGGATTAGACGGAACGGTAAGTGCCTGATCAATTTTCCGATTCAACAGCTTGCTCGCAGGTCTAATCAGTTCTTGATCGTCCAGACTTGCTTACACAGAACATTCGCGCGCTGTCATATCAGCGATTGCCGTCTTTTTAACTTCGGGATGTGGCGACTGGAATAGCAGTTAATCCTAGTTTCTACCTTGACCACTGGAGGACCCCCATGAAGAGAGAGAAACAGAGCCTTCTCGCAGATGTTATCCGGTTTACACTTGGTCTGTTGTTAGTACTTGGAGTTGGATTTGTCAGCGCCTTTGGGCAGAGCGGTACCTCGACGATAAGGGGAACCGTAAGTGATCCACAGGGCAACGTGGTGTCAGGCGCCACAGTCAGCCTGACAAACATCGGCACGAGTACTTCACGCACCAGCACCAGCGGAGACAACGGAGCTTACGCATTCGAGTTGGTTCCGGTAGGTGATTATCGCATCGAGGTTGAGGCTAAGGGGTTTAAGAAGTCGGTGATTGCCAGCATGCACGCGGCGGTCACGAATCCCAATCCGGTCGATGTCCGGCTCGAGATTGGTAACGTTGCAGAAACGGTGACAGTCACAGCCGGAACCGGGGAGCAGTTGATTAACAAGGAAGACGCCACCCTGGGTAACGTGATTACCGCAAAACAGATTGCGCAGTTGCCAATCCTGGGGCGTTCGGTGCCTAACCTGCTGACGCTGCAACCTGGCGTTACCCGCGACGGTTATGTTGCCGGATCTCGCGCCGATCAATCTAATATTACGCTTGACGGTGTGGACATCAACGAGCAGCAAACGAATTCAATCGGATCGGTTACTGATAACGCGACTACTTCACAACTGCCGACCGGTAACACCGTTTTGCGGCTGAATTCTGAGGCGATCCAGGAATTTCGCGTTATTACCAGTAACGCAAACGCGGCGCAGGGACGCTCTGCCGGCGCTCAAGTCTCAGTGGTTACCAAGGGCGGTACCAACGAATTTGGCGGCACCGCGTTTTGGTTTCATCGTCCCACCCGTTTGTCCGCCAATGATTTCTTCAACAACCGCATTGGTCTTAAACGGCCTACCTTGATTCGCAATAACTACGGCGGATCATTTGGAGGTCCCATAATCAAGAACCGGGCGTTCTTCTTCTATAACTATGAAGCCGATCGACGAGTGACCCAGACGGGTGTGTCGCGCACGGTGCCGATGGCCAGCCTTGGGCGCGGAGAGGTTCGCTATACGAATCCTTCTGGTGGGATTACGACTCTAACGGCGGCACAGATGGCTACGATCTTTCCTTCGCTCGGCGGCGAGAACCCGCTGGCGGTGGCGGCCCTGGCGGCTGCGGCGGCCAAGTATCCTGCCAACGATTGCAACGGCGGCGACCGGTGTGTCAACACGGGCAGCTTCCGCTTTAATGCGGCAACGCCGGTCGAGCTAAACTCGCACGCGGCCAAATTCGATTTCAATCTTACCAGTCGCCAGCAATTGTTCGCCCGCGCGAATGTTATCTATGACAAGACCAAACAGGCCCCTAATTTTCCTGATACGCCCACGCCGGGCGTTTGGTCTCATCCAACCGGCCTGGCCATCGGCCACACCTGGACGATAAGCGATGCGATGGTAAATCACTTCGTGTATGGGTATACGCGTGAAGCTTTCAGTCAGCAGGGAGACTCGGCCGATAACGCAGTTTCATTTCGATTTGTGTATTCGCCGCTGCTCTTTGCGCGTACTTTGACGCGCGTTACGCCGGTGCATAATTTCGTCGACGATCTCTCATGGGTGAGAGAGAATCACACTTTGCAGTTCGGGGTGAACTTTCGGGCAATTACCAATTCTCGCACGAGCTTTGCCAACGCGTTCGATAACGCGGTGACAAACCCTTCGTTCTATGCGGGAGCGGGCACCACGATATCAAACGCCATCAGGGCCTTTGCCCCCAGCGGGTCGGGCCAGAACTCCATTATTCAAAACGCGGCCACCGCTGTCTTGGGTCGCTTCTCGCAATACACGGCGAACTTTACTTTCGGACATGACGGCAGTGTAGAGGCGGCCGGCGCGCCAAGCACTCGCAATCTCGCCACTCAGGAGTACGAGGGATACGTTCAGGATAGCTGGAGGTTCAAGACGAATCTCACGATCACTTACGGCCTCCGCTATAGCCTCAGCCGTCCGGTTTACGAGAAGAATGGATTTGAGGTGAAACCTAATATTTCGCTGGCCGAGTATTTTCGCCGCCGGGTGGAAGCCGCAAAAGGCGGGGTTGACTATACTGATCCCCTGACGATGCAATTGTCCGGTCCGGCCAACGGCGCCTCGCCCCTCTATCACTGGGACAAGAATAATTTCCAGCCGCGCTTTGCCATTGCCTGGTCACCGCATTTCAAGAGTGGCTTCCTGCGAAAGATTTTCGGGAACGACGGCAGCGGAAATAACACTTCGGTAATTCGTGGCGGCTTTGACATACTCAACGACGCCTATGGCCAGGCCATTGCCGTTAACTTCGATCTAAACAACTCTTTGGGCTTCACCTCCAATACGACTATCGCGGCCAACACTTACAACACCACGACCAGGCCAGCTCCACTCTTTACCGGGTTTGGACAGCCTGTGCGTCCGCTGCCGGGAATAATTTTGCCCGGGAAGCTGACCTTCCCCCAGCAGAAGCCGCTGGACTTCGCGCGCCGGATTGAGACCTCGTTCGATGAAAATCTTAAAGCGCCGACAGAATACAGTTGGAACTTTACCTTCGCGCGCGAACTGCCCCACGGCTTCACCATTGAGGCCTCGTATGTTGGAAGAGCGGCGCGCAACCTGATGGCGACTCGGGACGTAATGGCGCTTTCGGATATTATGGATACCAAGTCAGGAATGGATTGGTACACGGCCGCCGGCAGGCTGGAACAACTACGCGCGGCGGGAACGCCCATCAGCTCCGTGGCCGCCATCCCTTATTTTGAGAACCTGTTCCCGGGCTTTGCCACTTCTTATCTGGCGTACTATGCGTCCATCTTTGGATCTGGAACCGCGAATGCTGTTTTTGGCGGCGCCACCAATTCAACCCAGGCCATCTATGCCAGCGCCTTGAATTTCAACGGGAACGACTGGACGACTATCCAGGACGACATTGAGGGCGTACTGGGTAAGCCGGTCTTCTATCAGGAGCAGTACGGAGCGCTTTCAGCTTTTGGAAGTATCTCCCGGTCGAATTATCACGCCGGCACTTTGAGCATCCGTCAACGTTTGGGGACAGGTTTAACCATGGACTTTAACTACACTCTGTCTCATTCGCTCGACGATGCTTCGGGTTTGCAGACAAGCACAGCGTACGGGGGAGCGTTTATTCTAAACCCCATCCTTCAGCAGTTGAGCTATGCCAACTCCGACTTTGATTACCGACACATCATCAACGCCAACGCCATTTGGGAATTGCCGTTCGGGCGCGGCAAGCACTTTGGGCGCAGCATCAATCGGTGGGCAGACATGGCCATTGGCGGATGGCAGATGACCGGCATCTTCCGTTGGAACAGCGGCGGAGTTGCGGGTGCCCCGTATGATGATGCACGCTGGGCCACTAACTGGAACGTGCAAAGCAACGGGGTCCGGATCAAACCGGTCGAGACCAGCCCCTGCCGTGGCAACGGTACGGTGTCGGCCAAACTGTTCTGTGACACCACGGCCGCATATCAGAGTTGGCGCAATGCCCGTCCAGGCGAGGCAGGCGATCGGAATGTCCTGCGGAACGTAGGTTACTTTTCATTGGACATGGGTCTCGCCAAGAGCTTTAAGATTGGTGAGCGCCGTAGTCTTCAGCTTCGATTCGAGGCCTTCAACGTCACCAACACCCAACGGATGGGGACGTTCGATACCAGCCGTACGGGTTTTGGCCTGACTCTCGATCCGGCCAGCTCCAACCCTCCGGCTAATTGGACAAACTATAACGGCATCCAGGGAGCTCCGCGCCAAATGCAGTTCGGCGCGCGGCTGGTGTTCTAAGTAAGTTCCTTGCGAACCTTTGAATGCGGGCTGGCGGCTTTCTGCACCAGCCCGCAAACTTTTTTCCAAACAGGATCATTAGGTGCTTGTCTTCCGTTCGTCGGGTGATTAGAGTATTTCTTCCGCAAGTGATATTTCCTTAACTCCTCTGAAGTGAAAGGAGCAAAACGTAATGTCTTGGCAAGCTCCGGCCCTGCCGCGAACATCGGCAAACGGAACCAACTACCGGCGTTGCCTGCGAAAGGTTCTCTTCAGGACCGTTCCGCTTGCGCCGGTGATTTTTTCGTTGGCGCTGGTGTGTGTCGCTCAACGTGGCAATGGAAGTATCTTGACGCTTGGCGCAGGCAAAAACATTCTATGGGGAGATTTGAAAGTAGATGAGAAGCAGGCAGGCACGAGTAAACGGCTCACCTACTCGGTAATCCTTTACACGCCATCGCGGAACATCATCGGGCGCCAGCCGGTTTCCAATGGCGGACGCTACCGCTTTCTTGACCTGGCCGACGGTGAATATGATGTCGCCGTCGAAGTCGAAGATAAAGAGATCACGCGCTTTCATGTGGTGCTGGCCTCACAGCCCAACGTTGGCAAGACCGACACGCGCCACGACATTGACTTGGAATGGCGAGTGACCGGCCCTGAGGCGGGGGGAACGAAACCGGCTACGGTTGCCGCCGAGGATTTCTACCAGCGGTCGGAAACAAACGAGCATCTGTTTAGCGCCGCGAGAAAAGCCACAGACGAAAAGAAGTACGAGCAGGCGATAGCTTCGCTTCGCCGGCTGCTGGAAAATGACGCGAAGGATTTTCTGGCATGGACAGAACTGGGCACCGTGTATCTCTTAAAAGGAGCGAACGACGACGCGGAAAAGTCTTACCTTGGCGCCATCGAAGTCCGTCCGTCCTTCTTCCTCGCAAACCTTGTCCTGGGCCGGCTTTACTTACTGGAAAATAAATCCGAGAAGGCCATCGAGTCGCTTCACCGGGCCGTCAAAATCAAAGCACAGTCAGCCGACGCCAACCAACTACTCGGTGAGGCTTATCTGCAAGTGAAGAAAGGTTCGCTGGCGGTAGGTTTCCTGAATGAAGCCTTGCGCCTTGACCCACAGGGAAAAGCTGAAGTGCATCTGCGGCTCGCCCTGCTTTACAACGGCGCCGGCATGAAGAGCAAAGCGGCGACTGAGTATGAAGAGTTTCTAAAGAAACGTCCCGATTACAAGGATCGAAAAAAGCTTGAGCAATACATCGCCGAGAATAAGAAGCCATGAAGCTGTGAACCTACGCTAGGAGGGCAGGGACAAGCCCTGCCCCTACAATCCGGGCTGTGAGCGATGGTTAACCGACTGAACAATCCGCATGCGCCAAAGTGCACGAGTCGCACGCCGGCCTGCCTTTCAAATCCCCTAATCAAGATTCTTTGCATCCTGGCTCTCTTGTTGTCGACCGCGCTGGCTCATGAAGCGAGATGCCTGGCGCAGGCAGGTGGACATGAGCTCTATGGCGACCTCAAGGTTGACGAGAGCAAGGTGCAGGGAACAACCGTTCTCAGCTACGTAGTGATTCTCTACAGCACAAGTGGAAACGTTTTGGGCCGGCTTTCTTTGCCAAACCGAGGGCGCTATCAGTTCCTGAACCTCGCCGACGCCGATTACGACGTAGCCGTCGAAGTTGAGAACAAGGAGATTGCCCGGGTACGCGTTTCAGTGCACTCGCCTTTCAGGACTGACTTTCGCCGAGACATCGAGTTGGAATGGCGCACAGAGTTCAAGACAACCAGCAAGCCCGCCACAGTATTTGCCGACGACTTCTACAAACGGTCCAGGGCCAACGAAAAGTTTTTTCGCGCGGCGCAAAGCGCGGTTGACCAAAAAAAATACGAAACAGCGATCTCATCTCTGCGCGAGCTCTTGAAAAGCGACCCAGCAGACTTTCAAGCCTGGACCGAACTCGGCACGATCTACCTGATGCAGCAGCAGCTTGAGCAGGCCGAGCAGAGCTATCTGGCGGCCCTGCGTCAGCGGCCAATGTTCTTCCTGGCCTTACTCGATCTCGGCCGCCTAAATCTAATGCAAAAGAAATTCGCCCGATCGATCGAAGTTCTTGCTCAGGCGGTGAAAGCCAGGCGGCAGTCTCCTGACGCGAACTATTTTCTTGCCGAGGCATATCTGGAAAGCAAAAAAGGTTCGCTGGCGGTCGACTATTTCAAAGAGGCTTTGCGACTGGCGCCACAGGGGATGGCCGAAGCGCATCTCCGCTTGGCCGCGCTCTATAACGGCGCTGGAATGAAAAGCAAAGCGGTGGCGGAATACGAACAGTTCTTAAAAAAGAAACCCGATTATCCGGATCGGCAGAAGCTGGAAAAATACATCGCCGAAAATAAGAAACGGTAGGTATCCGGTTCGGAGCTCAACCTTTAGGTTGCTGCTGAAAAACTGTTTGGGCCTCGGCGAGCGGCGGCAAAGCGATCCACGAATCACACCTCGACATGGTGTCGGCCCTACGGCCCTTCTGGCGTCATGCCAGAGTCTCATTCGATTCGGTAGATTCGAGGGAACCTCACCACGCTCCAGATCGTTCAGCACTCCAGATTCGCGCAGACGCGCTACAACCGAATCTTCCGGAGAAAATCTATGAAACGAGTTCTAATCGTAGTAGTCCTGGTTATTGCAGCGGCAACTCTTGGTCTTTGGCAATCTCACGGAGGTGGTCGCTCTGGCTTAAGCAAAGCCGTAGGGCTGTCGAGCGGTGATTCGCACGGCGAAGCTCGCGAAGAAATTCGCAAGAGTTTCGAACTGCAACCCGGCGCCCGCCTCGAGGTTCAGGGAATCAACGGCAAGGTCGAGATCATTACGTCGGACACCAGGACCGCGGAAGTCTATGTGCTCCGCACCGGCCAAAGCAGCAACTCGCTCGCTCGTCGCGAAGTGATTATCGAACAGACCGCGACAGGTCTGCTGGTGAAAGGTAAAGAGGCGCGGCACATCGGAATCTGGGAGCACCTCTTCGGCCGGAATCCGAACGAACAGGTAACCATCAAGGCGCCCAGGCAAATCGCTCTGATGCTCAAGGGCATCAATGGCCGCGTTACGACCGGCGACATTGACGGCACGATTGAAGCCGGCGGCATCAACGGCCGGGTCGAGTTGGGCCAGGCGAGTGACTCGGTAGAAATTGGCGGCGTCAATGGAAGCATCGTGGTGGGTCTGAAGAATTTGGGCGAGCGCGGCGCGAGCATTAAAGACGTCAACGGTGGAATTGAGTTACGGCTGTCCAACGGTCTCAATGCTGATCTGACCGCCCGCGAAATGAATGGCAATGTTCGTTCAGATATTCCTAATCTTACCGTCGACAAAGAAGAACCCGGGTCGCGCTACTCCGCACACATCGGCAACGGCGGCACTCCGATTACTCTTTCCGGAATCAACGGCAACGTCCGGCTGACGCGCTCGGCAAACAGCACCGAATCATCGGCTGCGAAAGCCTCACCCAATAAGCAAACAGAGGTTGGAGAGAGTAACCTCTCCAAGAGTGTGCAGTAGAATTCGACTACCTTCCTAAGCGTGCGCATCAAAGGTCGGCATCATTGCCGGCCTTTTTTGTTTTCAGCGGCGCCGTGTGGAAAATGTATTACGAATCATATTCGTCGAGTCGTTTAGCGGTCGGACTTGTCCGCCCACGGCGCAACCTGCTTGCGACTGAGTCTCAAAGCTCTTTGGCGCACGGGGCAGTAGCCCGACCGTGAGGGAGTAATGCTCGCTGACCGGTCTATTTACGAAAAGGACATGCTGCCCGCAATCGAGATTGCGACGCCAGAGGAGATTGCTGAATATGAAAGAAAAATCAAAAGCAAAACAACCACCGTCTGAAGAATACTCACGCTTTGAACAATTCGTAAAGGAACTGGTTGCCGTTCCGAAAAGCGAACTCGACAGGCGAGAGGCCGAATACCAGCGCAAGAAAGTTGCAGAGAAGAAACGGAAGTTTGCTTGAAACGCAACTACGGACTTAGACACCAAATCTGGCGCAGAGTTCCCCCCACTTTTGGTGTCCACTATAATGTTCGGCGGCTGCGCGGCTTGGTTGCGCGTCATAAAGGTAAACTGAGAGCTATGAAAAACACACATACCTGTCCTAAATGCAATTCACGGGAGATCATGCGCATCGAAGGGCGAATTGGTGGTTATTCAGGCGGTAACGATATTCCTGCGGGCGGATTCAGCTTCAGAACAGTTAAAGTCACCCGATACCTGTGTGGCTCCTATGGCTTCAGTGAAGAATGGATTGACGCACCAGAAGATTTGCACAAGCTCAAAGAAAAATACGGCTCTTCTTAATCAACAGCCGCCGAACCAGACGCTGCAACGGACGGCTTCCGGCTCCGCTTTGCT
>JAWVDF010000054.1:0-28619 GCA_033857635.1 Blastocatellia bacterium | reverse complement strand
CTCGCTGTGTCAGAAGCCCGACCGTGAGGGAGGGCACGGTTCGGTGGGGAGCCATCCCTGACGGTCGGGCTTCTGACGCGGACGCGGAAGAACGCAAATTAACAATTTGCGCTACCTCATTCCAGATCTGATAACAGACACCGAGCGCCGTGCCGCTGTCGCCCGCAGCGGGTTGAATAAATACGTTTCGAAAAGGAGTATTCAAAAGAATCTTTCCATTCATCACCGAGTTGTAAGCGACGCCGCCCGACAAACCTAAATCGGTAAGCCCGGTTTGATCGTGCAGGTGATTCAAAACGTGAAACGCAACTTCTTCCAAACGCAACTGCAGACTCGCTGCGAGATCCCGATCGCGATCCGTCAGAGGAGCTTGCGGCTCTCGCGGGCGACCAAAGACGTTCGAGTACTCGTCCGAGAAAATCTTCCCGATTACCGGCGAGCCTTTGCTCCAACTCATTTCCACGCCTTCGGCATGATGCCGGAAGAAATCCAGGTCCAAACGAAACTGTCCGTTCTTTTCGGTGCGAACGATTTCGCGAAACTGTTCGATGAAACGCGGCCGGCCGAACGGGGCCAGCCCCATGACCTTCCCTTCATCGCCATAGTGAGGAAAGCCGAGGAACTGGGTCGTGGCCGTGTACACAATTCCGAGCGAGTGGGGATACTCCACCTGACCAAGAACGTTTATGCGACGGTCCCGGCCCACGGCCCACATGGTCGAGATGAAATCGCCAAAGCCATCGATGGAAAGCAAAGCCGCGTGTTCGAAAGGCGAAACGAAAAACGAACTGGCCAGATGGGCCCGGTGGTGTTCGATGTTGTGAAACTCGGCCCGCAGCTTTTGACGCGAAACCCCGAGTGCATTTGCCAACTCATCCCTCAGGTCGCGAACCTTCGCCGCATTGCGCAAGCGCTCCGCCAGATGCCGCGCTAATCCTTTCGCGTATCCATTCCCTCCTCCAAGCGCCGACGAGCCATCCCCCGCTGGGAGCGCGGACATCCTGTCCGCATCTTCTTCCACAAACACGCTCGTGCCAATGCCTGGGATCGCGGACCTCCCGTCCGCACCCTCTTTGAGGACGACCACCGAACCCGACTGTCGCCTGCCCCCCATCCTGCGCGTCGCGCGACGCGCCGCCGCCAGAACCTTCTTATGCAAATGCGCTGAAGGGTCGCGCGAAATACCAACGTGATCGATTTGCCCCATGTCGATGCCGGCCGCGCGCAGGCAATACTGAATCGCCTGGGTGGGAAAGCCCGCGCAGTGCTTGATGCGATTGAAGCGCTCTTCTTCCACAGCCGCGATCAGCCGGCCGTCTTTGATCAGCGCCGCCGCCGCGTCACCATGAAATGCATTGAGGCCGAGAATGTACATGCTGGGTAAAGGAATCAGCGATTGCGTTAAGCCGCGGTCGACGCATTCGGAGCTTTTATCGATCTGACGTAAACACTGTCAGCGAAATAAACGAAAAACGGCAGCGCCTGGCTGATCTTCTTAAGCGCTTCAGAACCCGCAATGAGGAGTTTCTTCGACGGTGACATGAGATCCGAATCGGAGCTATGGATTCCCAGTCCACCGAAAGCATCGATCGAAACCTGCGTGGTCCCACCCATCGCACGCCCGAACGTTGCCCGTAGATCACGAATCCTCCAATACCTGACCTCGAAGCCCATAGGTTGGCGAAACCGTCTCCGGGCTTGCTGATACATAGATCTTAATCCGAGGTTGTTAGGCATTTGTACCAGGCAGGTCCCCGCCGGGACCAACACTCGGGCCATCTCACTTAGCACTGCGCCCACATTCTCCCGGCTCAAATGCTGAAGCACTCCAAAAGAGTAGACTGCCTTGAAACGGTTTGGCGGAAACGGCAAGAATCGGCCGTCGGCAACCACATAGCGAATCGGAAGGCCCATGGATTGGGCGACGCGTCTTGCGCTCATGACCGCGCCCAAAGAGGGATCGATGCCAACTACATTCCATCCGCGGCGGGCAGCGGCAATACTCCATCTTCCCCAGTTGCAGCCAACGTCCAGCAGGTCTTCGTTGTTGCCATTCGCCAGGGGTAGATCCGGAATTGGATAGCGGCTCAGTTTGCCCAGCATCGCCTTGTACATGGATCCGCTTGTCGCCGCGATCAGATAAGCGACAACAGGATCAACTCGGCCGGCCCCGGTCGCCGCCATCGCGACCACCCCACGTTTTTCTTCGGCATTGATCCCGACCGAATCCAAATACAACCCAGTTGAATCCGGCTCTAGCTGGGCCAGCCTTAGAGAGCTCTCGGCGACCCCGAGTGTCTGTTCTACATCATCCAAAAGCATGACAGGTACACCATCGACAATCGGATACCGATGGGAGCGCAGACAAACCAACTCGCGGTCAGCCACAGTCAACGATGTTCTGTCACGAGGACAGGCGAGATTATCCAGGTACCATGAATCCATAGCCGGCTCGTTAGCCAAAGTTGCGTCGTCCTAAATATGGAGCCACGGTGCTACCCGGCGAGAACAGGAGCGAATGCGGCGTTTCAAAATTTCTCTGGCAGCGCCATAGTCCTTTGACTTATTTCTAATGAAGTGTCCGGCAAGGCCACGAAACTCAGGTTCGACATTGAATCGCTTAATCACTCGTTCGGTTTTCTCAGTCCTCTTCACCAGGTCATAGAGCAGGCCCTCAATCATATAACCACTCTCGAATGGAAAGCGGGCGTGCGAACCTCGAAGATAGCGCTCATGGAAGTCGGCAGCGAAAACAAAGAATCGTGAGTCGCAATGGTGCCCGCAACCGTCCAATCGAAAAAATTCGTAAAGGTTATGATCCCGAATATCGCAAAGAAATTCGAAATCGCCGGGCGCAGAATCGAGAATCTTTGTCATGTTAAGCAAAAGATTTCTGCCGGTCATTTTCCCAACGTACCTGGATGACCGGATCAAATTAGACCTTTCAAGGGCCTTATCCATTAGCAGAAGTTCCCCGTACGACTTTCCCTTTTCTCTGGGAAAGTCAGTGCAATTCAGGGAAATGAACTCGATCTCTTTCGACGACTCATTATTTATCGCCGCCGACTGCTGAATTCGATCAAGCGGCCATCCCGAATTCTCGGCAAAAACAATCTTCCTGACACGAGGGTCATTGCGGAGATAGTGACTCAGACAATCAATGTAGGTCTGTTCACGATCAGCGGGATCGGGCTGACTAACCCCCGGCATGCCATTCGGGTTTACTGAAGCTGTTAGTAGCAGGGCGAAGTCGGTTTCAAGAATCATGACATTATCGGACAGCCGTGCGAACAGAACTCATCGGATTACCTGCCCTCTCTCAAATCACTTAGGTCTGCTCGACCCGGCTCTGCCAACATTGACGTCTTCCGCCCTTCTCGATTCTGCCGATGCAAGGCTGCTTCAATCAAGTAGAGCGAAAGCATTAATTCCGCAGCCATTCTTTGGAAGGCGTAATGAAATCCGGCCAGACCATCCAGAATGCCGCCGCGGATGATCAAGCAATAGAAAAGAACCGCGAGCGGAGCGATTACTTTGAGTCGTCTGATCCGGTCGGCCGTGCTCAGAGTGCTCGCATCAGAGGCGAGAATCTTTTTCCCTTCCAGAGACATGTACCGACGCTGCGATTCGAACCAGCGACTGAGAGACTTTCGATCGTCGTGCCGAATTGGCGACCGCAGCAAACAAACAGTACCGTCAATCATGAGACGCTGGGTGTGGCCATCCTGCAAATAATTCACTAGCGAACGTCGATAAAGCACTGTTTGGGGCCGCAACAGACCGCTCCTTAACGGTCGTCCGTTAATGCAATAGAGGAACGGTGCAGCATAGGCCGTTGTCTTCGCGGACGGCTCAAGCGATCGTATCTCCTCAATAAATTCAGAAGTCAGAACAAAGTCGGCGTCCAGGGCCAGGACCCATTCGGTCTCTATTCCCGTCTCACGCAAACCGAAGGTCCACTGGGCTTGATGGTTATCAAACCTGCGTTCATAGACGCGAACCTGCGATGACCGCGAAGCTATCTCGACCGTTTCATCATCGCTAAAGCTATCAACCATGACGATGTCACGGGCCCACCCAAGTTGGTCCAACGTGCGACCGATATTCGGTGCTTCGTTGTAAGTGAGAACCAAAGGCGTGACATTTTCAAGCATGCTTGATTTGAGTTTCGCGCCGGCCATCTCCGGAGACACTCTGCTCCGCGGCGCCGGCGACCACTTCGGCATACAAACCGTTTATGGCGCCGGCAATCTTCGATCGTGAGAGCTCTTTAGCGGCGAAGCGACGTCCTGCATTCCTCATCTGTTCGATCGACCGAGGGGCCCGCAGCACAGAATCTATTGCGTCGGCCAGGGCCGCCGGGTCTCTTCTAACCACGAAGCCCGCGCCGTGGGCTTGCAATTCGGAATAGTTGACTGAGTCCGTAACGACGAGAGGAACTCCGATCGCCAGCGCTTCGTTAACAGTCATTGACTGGCATTCGTAGGAAGATGTTTGCACCAGCACATCGGCGTCCGCGAGCGCTGAAAATCTTTCCACTCCCATGATCGGTCCGATCCATTTTACGTGGGCTTCCAGTCCAGACTTCTTGATCAGCGGATTGAGTCGCTTCCATTCGCCGTCGTCGGGCCCAATCAGTAGCCAGATAAGATCGGCATACTTTGGCACGAGCAATTCGAGCGCTCTCAACTGCAGTTCAAGTCCCTTGATCGCATGAAGTCGTCCGAGGAAGAGCATGATGCGGCGGCCAACAAGTTCAGGAAAGCGCGCGCGAAAGGAACCCGGGGTAACGTCCCTAGCTATTTCGACAGCGTTGCGCGCGAAAAAATGCTCCGGATACGTGAACCAACCCTTGTGCAGAGACTTGAGTTCGTCAACATTGGCCAGATGCAACCTGGCGGCTCCTTGCACCGTGCGGCGATCGATCGCCAGAGAGTAGGCGCGCTTCAAGAGGTAATGGCGCTGCCGCATGCAGGCCTCGCTCAACATCCCCATCGGTGTAATCAAATAAGGTAATTCGGCCTGGCGGGCTACGCGGGCGGCGGACGTCACTACAAAGTTCCAGAAGCTATGTATATGAATCAGATCAAAGTCGCTCTTCCGATCTCTAATCGCGTTTTGTATTCGCCGTGCACCGCCAAGCGAGCCGTCAGCACCGTGAAACAGCACTACCTCGTAAGGTTCGCGTGGAGCGTCTATCGTAATGTCCGCGCCGGCCAGATGCGTGCTGAATAGGGTGACTTCGGTCGAGGTAGCAGCCAATGCTCGACAGAGTTCCGGGACGATGCGCGCGGGACCGCCGGACTTAGGCCGCAAACTCGGAATGACGTGTAGAACTCTCATTTGAACCGCTGGTGATCGTAAAACTGCCAGGTCAGATTCTCTCCGGTTGTTAAGCGAGGCACCAGGCGGTCCCGAACGAATGAAAGCCGGCGCCGGTTCGTCAGGAGAAACATAGCCAACAGACCAAAGAGGAAATACGAAAAATATACCGGAGCATAAAACCGGAATGACGAGATTATGAAAGCGTAAAACATTCCGACAGCGACGAACATTGCTCGCTGACGGTTGGGATTTAGAGACAGCAGGACTCGATCCGCGACGAACGTCAAGAACCCCAACCATGTCCCGATGAAAATTACTCCAGGTAATCCCCAGTTCAAATGGAACTGCCCAATAACGGACGGGGTAACGTTAAAAGAGGCCCCCTGAACATAGCTCTCGTTATAGAAAGCCCACGATTCGATTATCGGTTTCTCAGGCCACATCTGGCGCGGAATCCAATGAATAAGAAAATACGGCTCAACCAGCTCTTTGAAGTATGGATGCTGATCCGGAACCAGATGCTCGGCGAACATAAGTGCCGTCAATTGTCCGTTGTTATTCAGTTGAGACAGCTCCTGCGATGGGTCGTTCCCCATCTCGCGCCAACCCACACTGCGGTAAACGAATTGTAGTTGGGCCACCGCGAATACAACCAACACGGTAGCCGTGAGTCCCATGATGCGGTATCTGTTCAGGTGTCCACTGAATCCGCGCAACACAATCAGCACAGAGGGCAAGGAAATGTATAGCCATATATGTCTGGTGCCGCCCATCACAAAAGGCAGTGCCACCACCACTCCCAGAAACAACCACCAGAATCGCCGCCAGGTACTTGCCTTGAGCGCATAGACGAAAAACAACGCTGCTCCATAAATCCCAAAGAGGGCGAGGTGCTGCGCGATGCCCGGTTCAGGAGCGTCGAAGTCCACTGAACTCCGGCTGGCAAGCAGGGCCTCTACCAGCTTGTCGGTATCAAAATCATAGAAGACGAGGAGTGGCACGACCGCTGCCATCACTAACAAAGTTGCCAGCATCCAGCGATCGAATGAAAGGGAATCTATCCGCGAGGTGAAGAAACGGACGGGCCGCATCATGCGGGGGCGAATGGAATAGCCGACAAGCAGAAGAAATTGAAACATGCTGACATAGATCAGCGCCTGAGAAATCAGCCCCTGATCGAACTGGGTCGCATTAATTGGAAAGCCCTCCGGAATGCTGAAAGGATTTCGCCCCAGCGAAAGTACGAGGGCCTCGCCCCAGTAGAAAATGACGGTGCCGGCGATCAAACAGCACTTGCCGATTACCCGCGCTCGTAGGGCTTCCTTCGCAACCACGACCAACAGTACGAGACTCACGACGCTAAGAAACTGCGTAACCAGGGCCAGGACCTTGTAGCTCGTTGCTTCATAAACCGCTACCGATATAAGGAATGGGATGGCAGCCAGAATCCATTGAGCTAAACTCACACGTGGCGGAAACGAGCTGAGCTCGCCACTATTGTTCTGTTCAGATCGATTTGCTTTCACTATCTTCCGCCCGAAGCCACAGCGTTCACTTCGATCCGCTGCTCGGTAGGGTCCTCAATGCTACGCGAAGTTAAGACATTGGATTGGTCGGATCTCGGCGACATCCGTATGTGGCGGCGACTGAGGATTTCATCGAGGATCGCTGCGGCCCTCTCTGGGGCCCAGCTCTCAGCCGTCGCTCGCGCGGCCACAGAACCCTTCGCCAACTTGACGGAATCGGTTGCCAGTTGGCTGACCTGATTAGCCAGGGCTTCAACGTCACCAACCAGGTGAAGCAGCACCGCGCCTGTTCCCAGATCTCTGTCAAGCGCGGCGATAACTTGTTGCGACGCCAGCACTGTACGACCCTGAGCCATGGACTCCAGGACGACAACACCAAAGGGTTCGAACTCGCTGGGGACTATTAGCGCGTCTGACTCTCTTAACGTGCGACAGACATCTTCAGGTTCAAGCCAGCCTGGGAACTGGATCGAGCTTTCACATTTCAAAGAGCTCGCCAGCTTCTCTAAACTTTTCCGCTCAGGTCCATCACCAGCTATTACAAGTGTTGCCAAAGTAGAGCTAGCCCTTCTGTTCGCTAGCGCGACGGCTTCAATCGCCACTGCAAATTGTTTCACCGGCACAAGGCGGCCGATCGCCAAAAGCCGTAACGGTTGTCGGGCCATTTCGTCGTCGACGCATCTTCTGGGGACCGACCATTCAAGGGGTAGCTCGACCCAATAGGGAAAGTTTGTAATCCTGCTGCGTTCGATTCCCAGTGAAGCTAAATGCTCTACAGTCGGTTCCCCGCAAGCTAAGAAGCCCGCCACTACGCGGGCAAGAAAACGAAGATAAAGTTTTCGCGAGCGGGCCGCTCCCCATGATCTTTTTCGCGGGTGCGGATGGTCGGCCCAGACAAACACGGGAACTCGTAACAGCGTAGTCATCAGCAGGGTCTTGTTGGTCATCGGCGAAGACCAGCCGCCGAGGATCACGACCGCTTCCGGATCGGCCCTCAACTCCTGATAGAGCTTCCAGTATCCAACCTCTGAAAGGTAATGATGTGCGAATTGAAGTTCCGTACTGGATCGATAAGGAAACTCTTCGCTGTTTCGCTCGGCAATCCACGCGACAAAGGCGCCGCCGTACGCGTCACTCAGCGTCTGACACAAAGTCTGTTGGTAAGGCAGGGGCAGCCTGATGATGAGATGGATCATTGGAGGCCCTTCGCGTTGGTCGACGAGTCCGCCGGCCCCCAACCGTTGCCCCACGTCGGAGTCGGCCCAATTGCCTTCCCGGCGCGTTCCAGATCGCTCAGTTCGATCTTGTGGATACCACGATGATCCGCGAAGGCGAGGCGCGCCGCTTTCAATCGCGCTGTGTAGTCCGCTTCGGTCTGACACCCTCGACGGGCCCGCCTGGGCCAACCGAACCGCAGATAAAATTTGAATACCTGTTTCCAAACTAACCAGGCTGGCGCGGACAGATGTTTCTGTGCATAAATCAACTTGTTGCGGACGCCGTTATAGACGATCAGGACCGGGTGCCCGGCTTTGTAGCTTCCTCCCGCCCGGTGATAACCCTTGAATTCGGGGACGTACATGATCTTCATGGCGGCTCTTCTTACCGAGGTCGAATAGTCCCATTCTTCCGAGCCGAAAAAATATTCCTCGGGCAGGAGCCCGACTATTTCCATCGTCTTTCGCGGAATAAGCAACATGGCGCCGGAGCCCCAATTGGTTTCACATACGGCATCACATTGGCCGGCATCAACTTCGTTCCAGGCGCGCGGGGCCCCTTGAATCCTGACGCCATCGATATGCCCGCCCGCTTGCCAAATGACATTTCGCCGGTCGCCAAAAAGAATCTTCCCCGTGACCAAACCGACCGAAGCATTTTCTTCAGCCATCCTCACAGCCGGATCGAGAAAGTCCGGCTCGACTTCCATGTCGTTATTGAGCAACAGCACATAGTCACAATCCGCGTCTTCGAGCGCGACTTGAATCCCGCGATTACATCCGCGAGCGAACCCGAGATTTGCTTCGTTAAATACAAACTGGTGTTGGCTGAACTCCTCCTGCAGACGCTGGCCGGAATTATCAGACGACGCATTATCAACCACAATGACCTTTAAGTTGGGATAGGAAACCTTCTGTAAGGACTTCAGACATGTCTTCGTTTGAGGGTAATTAACCCAATTCAGCACGATCAAGTAGACGCACGGAGCACCCGTGCCCGTCACAGGCGCTATGACATCCTTAAGGCTGTCCGTTTCAGTCTTAATCAAGCGGCTGCTTTCAATCGAATCAACCAGCGTTCGGCGAGGAAACCGGCGAAGACGCCAAAGGTGAACTTGCTCGGAATCGAATAACGCCGGCCGTTGAAGTAAGGATGGATGGCATTAACCGCGTATCCATTGTCGCTAAACATGCGCAGCGCATTCTTGCGGGTAAAAAAGCGCAGGTGCGTAATATCCAGGACGCCATCCTGCGCATACTTCCAATCATCATGCAGGATCAAGTTCGCAATGACCGGCCAGTGCTTAATGTTGGGAACGCTGGCTACCACCATGCCGTCGTCGGCCAAAACCCTTCGCAAACGCCTCAACACTCCCCAGGGATCCACTAAATGCTCCAGCACGTCACCCAGAACTACGCAATCGAACGTGCCCACGTCCCAGTCGAACTCCTGTTCGATACTGCCGATGTGAACCTTGTCAAAAATTGAATCAGCTGTCCGGGCGTGCTCAGGAACCAATTCCACTCCGGTCAGTGACCTTGCCTTTCCCGTTTCCCGTAACACCTTCCCGGTGTCGCCGCGTCCACATCCTATTTCGAGGATGTGGAGGTCATTACGATTGATTAGATCTATTAACTCGGTTCTAGGATTGGAAAAGTAGTCTTGAGCTTTTGATTCGTGTAGATAACGCTGACCATTTGTTGTCAGTTCTGGCACGGCATGATTCTCGGCCCGACGATTTCGCAGTGGGACCTGGTTTGAGCTAACCCTGACCCGGCAACAAGCCTTCACGTTTCGGCCGGAAGAGATCGAACACTCGGAATGCGGACCCTAAATCGCCTGCGGTGATACGAAACAAGCTCATTGGCGGAATCGCATGCGAGTTGCGCAGCCCCGCGATGACGATCAGTAGTTGAGCAGCGCATGCGGCTGAGCTGGCAATAGCGGCGCCCATAATGCCCATGCTCGGCAGCAGAAAATACAAGAGCAGAACGGTTACAAAAAGTGCGCCTATCTGTGCCTTACTTCCCAACCAGGGATCGCCCAGGGCCCTTGCCCCACCGGCCAGAACCTCTCTGGCGCCCAGCAGGAATACTCCGATTAGCAGAACTTCGGCGGGCCAAACGGCCGCTTTAAAACTTGAACCAAAAACCAGTGGAATTGCGAGTGGCAGAATTGCCGCGAACACGGCCGCCATCACAAAGCTTAACAGCCAGTATCGGCGAAACACTCCCTGCAATACGGCAGCTCGTTCGGCCTGGGTTTTACGCTGGGTAATGCTGGGCGTCGCCACCATTTGCACGGTGCCTGAGAAAATTCCCGAGACGGACGCGGCAGATACAGCCACCACATAGAGGCCCAGATATACCGGCGGCAGCCAGGCCGCCATGAGAACTTGATCGAGGCTTTGATTCGCCAGGCCCGATACATCTCCGGTATGGACCTTGGCTCCGTACTTCAGCATGTCTTTGCCCGTCTCAGGATCTATCCGGCGAGGCGCGCGAATTCCTATACGGTATAACGCGGACATAGCGCCCAGCCACGTCAACCCGCTTAATCCCAGATGCAGCAGGATTATGTTGATAACCACCAGGCGCCCGCTCATTGCCATCGCAACTGTTCCGACGAGATAACCGAAAGGAATAATTGTCCGCAACCAGTTGAATGCCGTCATGTGCATCCTTCCCTGAAGAATGCTGGTTGCGTATTGTGCCGACAGGGTGACGGGAATGACCAACAGAAATAATCTCGCGCTGTTAATTACATTCGCGCTTTGGCTGTGCAGGAGAAAGGGGAGCGCAGCATATCCTATGGCTACCGCGACCAAACTCTGAATCAACGCCAGGGCCATGGCATTGGAAAAGATGGGCTGCAGTTTTGTCGCGCGCGACGCTGCAAAATATGAAGTGGCGGAAATGATTCCCAAATTCGAGAGGTAAGCCAGGAGCATCGGCCAAAGCATAGCCGCAGCGATTTCTCCGCGGCCGGTCGGCCCCAACCAATGCGACAGGAGGATCGAATTAGCCAGGCCGAGCCCGTTTATGCCGCAGTTGACGATCAATGTCCGGAGTATTAAGGAGCGAAGCATGTTCTAGCGCAAAATCCAGCCCGCGGTAGCGGGTGACAGCATAAAGCTTGGGGCGGAGCGTAGCGGAGCCCCAGGTTAAGAGTCGGAAGATAAGGCCAGCCCGCGAAGCGGGCGACAGCTTCTATCGAGGTTCGGGCTGTCGCCCGCTACCGCGGGCTGCACTCGACGACCCGCCAGTTACTATTGACCCATCTCATGATATTGACGTTTTGTTGAGGAAAATCACACATTCACACTCAATTGTCCGAACTTGATGTTCCCTGATTGGCTTTCACGCACCCCTGAATTGGCTTTCACGCACCCTTAATTGGTGTTCACGCGCTCTTAATGGAGGTTCACGCACTCTTAATTCGTCTTCACGCAGTCTGAATTGCCAGCCACGTGCTCTTAATTAATATTCACACGCTCTGAATGCTATTTGTGACGATACGCGGTCAAATGGCGCGACTACTCGCCTCTTCGGTCTCGACATCCTGGCTGTAATGATTCTGGTGATAATAGCGTTGATAGTAATAATAGTAATCGTTCGAGCGCACGCTCACGTTGTTCAGCACCACGCCAAAAATCTTCGCGCCTACGTCGAGCAGCAACTGCCTCGAACGCCGCACGACGCCGCGCGAGCTCTTGCCGCCGTGCACGACCAGCAGCACGCCGTCCACCACCGAAGCGATCAGGACGCCGTCGGTGAAGGAACTAATCGGCGGCGAGTCGATCACGATGTGCGTGAACCTGCTGCTGAGGACCGCGATCAATTTGCGCATTTGATCCGAACCCAGCAGCTCAGCCGGGTTCGGCGGAATCGGCCCCGCCGTCAAAACGTGCAGCCCTGAAGCCTCGTCGCGAGCGATCGTCTGCAGCATCTTTTCGTTACTCATCTCACTGGAGAGAATTGAGCTCAATCCTTCTCGCTCAGTCAGATCAAAGATCGAGCGGAGGCGCGGACGGCGCATGTCAGCATCGATAATCACGACGCTGTTTCCGGTCTGCGCCAAGCTGAGCGCGGTGTTGACCGCCGTCGTAGTCTTGCCTTCACCCGGCAAGCTTGAAGTAACCAACAAAGTCCGGGGAGCGCGTCCCGCGGTCGAGAGCAACACGGAGGTGCGCAGTTGCCGGTAAGACTCAGCCAGGGCCGAACGGCCGGTAACGTTCAAGAGCAACTCAGGATTGCCGCCGTTGTGTCCGTTACGCTTTTGAATTGACGTGGCCGACGAGAGTAAGCGGCGACGCCCCGGGCCGGCGCCCATAGCCGGGATGACCGCCAGCGCGGGCAAGCGCAGAAACTTTTCCACGTCGTCGGTTGAGTGAATGGTGTCGTCGAGATACTCGAGAAACAGGGCCAGACCGACGCCGAGCGCCAGCGCCAATACAAACGCCAGCATGACTGAGCGCATGCGCGCGGGGCCTATCGGAAAGTCGGGCACGATGGCGTAATCGACAACCGAAATATTATTGGGCCGGCCGGCCAGGACTACGTCGTTCTCTTTCGATCTCTGGAGCAGATTATCCAGCAGTCCCTTGTTCGTTTCGATCTCCTGTTGCAGTATCCGATAGTTAATCGCGGCTTCATTCTGAGTGACGGTCTCGCCCTTCTGCTGATTAAAGGAAGTGCGCAGAGCCTGTTCGCGGCTGAGCGACTGTCGGTACTTCGTCTCGAGATTCGTCAGCAGCGTGCCGGCTTTCCGCGTGCGCGTTTCATTCAGGTGCTTTTGCACCGAGGCTATCTGCTGATCCACCTCCTTTACTTCGGGCGCTTCCTCGGTTGCATCAACCAGTAACTGCGCGCGCTTCTGTTTTAGATCGGCCAGCTTCTGCTCAGACTCGTTCACGTCTTTGTTGTCGACTTCGGCGAGAGCGCTGGCGGCGCCGGGCAGCTTGGCGGCGTTGTACTCCGCCTCGGCCATCTTGCGATCGTTTTCGGCTTCGAGTAATTGCTTGTTAAGTCCGGCCAGACGTTCGACCACGGTGTTCTGGCTGGCATCGAGCGAAAGTATCTGGTTGCTCTTGGCGTAACTCACCAGTTTCTCTTCAGCGGATCGGATCTGGCCCTGGAGTTCGGCTACCCGCTTGGAAAGAAACTCGCTGGTGCTGGTGTTGGTTTCGTTTTTCTTTTCCAGATTGGAGCGGACGAAGGTTTCCGCGACCGCGTTCGTAATCCTGGCGGCGATATCAGGATCGCCGTGTGTGTAACCGATATCGATGAGGCGGGTCTCCTTATAATAGCCGGCGCGGCTCTCGCGCACGGGATCAACGTGCAGCCCACCCTGGAGCGCACTGACGAAAGGGGCCAGGCGCTTTGCTTCTCCGAGATCGTCGCTGGAGCTGGCCGCCGCAACCGTCGACGTTAACGGTAATTCGTTCGACTGTTTGCCGGAATCTTTCTTATCGGAGCTCGATAATCCCCACATCTGCATAATCGTGGTCCAGGTCGAACGCTGCTGCGAAGCCTGTGGACGAAGAAAGGCCTGATTGTGTTCGAGGTCGAGCGTTTTGACGACGCGACGCAGCAGTCCGGGACTAGTGAGAATTTGCAGCTGCGTGTTGAAGTAAGCCGGATCGTTGACCGGGCTGTAAATCATCGGCGCAGTCTTACCCGCATACATCGGATTATTTTCGAGGTCGACCTGCACTCTTGAAGACGCTTCGTAGACATCAGGCTTGCGCGCCACGTAAATCGTCGCCAGCGTGGTGATCAAAGCGGCTACGCCAATCACCAGCCACAGACGCTTGCGAATCGCCCGCCAGTAATCGAGCAAATGGACTTCGCCTTCCGGCCCTGACTCTCCATACCCATAGGCGGGGGAACGGTAAGGCGAGGGGTCTTCGACACGCCGATCTATTTCGTTCGGCTCATCCTCGCGCCTGACCATTTTTGTTGCTTCGTTCATGTTCTACCTTCGAATTTCAAAATCTCAAATCTTAATTCTGAGATCTCAGATCTCAGATTCTAATTATGGAATCACTCTCACCGGCAGTTGTGATACCGAAGGCGCAACTGCGCCCAGCAAACTTCGAATCACGCTCTTCCCCGTCGATTCCTGTACCTCGACAATATCGTTAGGTTGCAGCATCACGTCCTCCGCGCGCTTGCGAGCAATAGCGTTTAGATTGACGTATATCTCGGACTTTTCGCCGTTGGGCAGCTGCCTGACGATGTGTATGCGATCGGTCTTTGAATCGCGCAAAGGGCCGCCGGCCATAGCGATCGCGCGCGACACGCTGATCGGTTCTTTGAGCGGCAAAGGCTTGGGACTATACACATTGCCTACGACGTAAACCTGTTGGGCTTCAGGGATCGTGATGACGTCGCCTGATTGAACATAGGGGTTGGACTTCTCTTCCCCACGCAAAGTGTCATTGAGGTTAAGGCTGATAAACCCACCTTCCTCGGCCACGGACTCGCCGTTAGTCCCGCAGAGATCTGTGCGAGGCCCGCGCACGATGTTAATAGTCTGTCCCGCTCTATCGGTGGGCCCTTTGGCAAAGCTGAGCAGTTCGAGCAGGCGCAAACGCCGCTGCATCTGATAACGCCCCTGTTCTTGCACCGCACCGATAAGCGCGACTTCGCGCGCGTGATACTCCTTGACGAAAACATCAACCTGCGGATTGCGGTAATACTTCAAATAGCGTTTCGAGATCTCGTTTGCCAGTTCGCCTTCGCTCTTACAAGCCGCCTGAATCTCACCCTCGATCAGAGGCATGCGAATCGTGCCGTCGCCCTCGACGCGCACCGCTTCGCGCGAAAGCTGCGGACGATTCAGGATGCGTATGTCCAACACGTCGCCCGCGCCAATACGATAACGCTGAGACTGCGCCGTCGTTTGAGCATTCACGGCCATCGCGGAAACAATTGCGATCAAAAGCATGTTACAGATTAGGCCAGGATAATTACGTCTGTCTTTCATATGTTTACTTTCCACCAAGGCCCATGCGTCGCGAAAGCAGGGCTTCGCGCATGTGATTGGGATGGGCCAGGTTTAGCACGGTGTTGCTGACCATCACCATCAACTCGCCGTGCTCGCGCATGAACGACCCGGTCAGCGGACTGTCGTGGGTCTTGACGATTACACCTTCCCTGACCCACTGCCAGAATTGTTTCTGTGTCGTCCAGAACTCCTTGCGATCGCGGCAAACTATCAGGGCCGTTTTCCGCTTCTTCTTTTTCTTTTCCTTCGTTGGCATTGTTTCTTCCGGTCCCGAACTCAAAACACACTTTCCCCCCAGGCGTGCTCTTCGACTCAAGGCCCAAAGACACGCAACGACCCCGAAGGGAAACCTCATAAGCGAGGCAGCTTCAAATTTTCAAAGTGGCACAGACTTCAGTCTGTGATTCTAACTATCATCACTCGCAGCGGGCACTAGCCCGACCGTAAGGGAGGGCTCGCCTCATGACGCCTTCTAGCTGAGCCCTCCCTAACGGTCGGGCTAATGCCCCGGCCGTCATCACAGACTGAAGTCTATGCCACCGTTGTCGCGAAACAGACGCGACACCAACTCCGCGCGTCGCTTAACTCCAAACTTGACGAAGATATTCCGCAAGTGAAACTTGACCGTCTGTTCACTAACCTGCAATCGCGTTCCGATCTCGGCATTCGTCAATCCCTGCGCGCAGCACAAGGTGACCTGAGCTTCGCGGCGGCTCAGACTTTCGACATCCACTACCCGCTGAACCGCGCGACCCAAAGCCGAACTGCGTTGTTCGTTTTCCAGTCCTTTTGGATAAGCCGACAAACCCGCGGCCCGGCGACGTTCGATAATCTCTTCGGGAGAAAACACCAGGTACACCAGCAGAGGCTTTTGGCCGCCATTGTGGCCGGCCACTCGCTGCCGTTCGATACTCAGTTTATTGACCAGTCCGGCCACCCCTCGGCGCACCGTACTGTGGCCATTAATGCCGGTTACGCTCATCAACCTGCGCGTTGTGATCGAGACCACTCTCGTCCCGACCGCCGCGATCTCAGCCAGCATCGCAGAGTAAAGCAGCTGCTCGACCACAGTGTGACTGAGCGCGACCAACGCCATCGCCTGCTCAACACGAGAGTGTTCTGGATTCTCGCCTAAAGAGTAGGTTGCTGGCGCGGCGCCCGCCGAACTTGATCCCTTGCCACTGAGCATTTGTGTTCTCGGAGTCGCGAAGGCCGGAGAGACAAAAGCCGGAACGGAAAGCGAACCTGCCGTGTTTGAAAAGGCCGCTGATGCATTCAAAACGAGCCCGCATCAGGGTCCCGGTCCATTTCCTTCGATTAGGCCCAAGAGACTAAATGTTTGAACGGGGCCTGTCAAGATAGTTGAAAGCACGATACGACGGAGTTTTGCCAACCCAGAACACGCGCACTTAAGGATTGAGAGTAGCGACCATGATAAACAGCCTGGCAGACTTAACTGCGCATATGAGCATCTTCTATAATCGGCCTCGTGAAGGCTTTGAAATGTTAGGGATGATGCGGTAGATTCCCCGCAGTGATTAGACATGGGTAACCTCCGAATTAAACGGTAGGCTTCATACGGACTGCTCGTGGTGGCTATACTGGCTCTTGCTTACCTATTGAGTCGGAATTTCAGTTCCCGTCCTCCCGCCCTCGAATCGTTCCAAGTTGAAGGTAGCGATATGGAGCCGACCATCCATTGAGGGGCTCGGATAATCGTTAAGCTCGGAGGATCCGATCTTAAGCGAGGCGATATCGTGATACTCCGACCTCCAACCCAGGGGTAAGGAGACTATGTCAAACGAATTGTCGGCCTTCCGGGAGAAACCGTCGAGATAAGGACCGGGGAGGTTTTCGTAAATGGTAGTCATCTGAGCGAGACATATGTTGAGCCTAAGTTAAATCTCGCACAAGGTAGTATGAGTTCGCGACTAATCCTCCGGGAGCCTTTTTCGTCCTGGGCGACAATCGCGACAACTCCAGTGACTCGCGCGCGTGGGGCGCGGTTACGCTTCAGTCAATACGAGGTACGGTGCTCTTAGACTATTAGGAATCTCGCATGAAGACTCGCTTTGACGATTCAAAGACGAAGACTACTTTTACAGATTCTTCTGATAGTACGATTCAATAGCGTCGGCGATCCCCAGCAGTTCCGAATCAAGCGGAGTACCCCAATCCAGAATCGCGTATCGTAGTCCGAGGCCGAGAACTCCTTCCGACGGACCGAGATCCCCACTGACGGCCCGCTCTCTTAAATCCCTTAGTCCGCACAGGAGATCCTCCAACCGACCAAGTGCAACAGGATCAGTCTGGTTTGCGAGCCTTCCTTCCACCATTTTCATGGCCATTTCGACCAGTCGAACAAATTCTTGATGTTTCAGATCTGCGGCCATTATTCGCTACGGACCGAGCCGTTTCGGGCTACCCAGCTGTAACCAGGATTTGTGGCCGCATCTGGAATCACGACTTGGCTTCCTCCGCCTGGAGTTGCAGACAGGTGTAATTAGAGATCGGCGACATATTGAATGTCGGACCGATAAGGCGAAATCTCGTATCCGGTTTGGTCAACAGGCCCACGCCTGCTTGAGATGGTTCTCGGCGTCGAAGGTGCGCGTGCCTTGGCCGGTACAACTGTCATCGGTTGCCGGCCACATCGTAACTGTTAGTTGTATCCCGATGGCGCTAAACGATTGAGATCAAGCGCCCCGCATTTCCTCACCCCGCTCACTCATTTTGAGTCGTTGTTGGATTCGCAGAGCCAGTAAACAGTTTTCACTTTGATAGGTCGCGGCGAGCGGATCCTTACCGTCTTATATTCCCTGTCTCGCGGAAACTTATCGGGAAAAGGAAGGTTATAGACCGGCTGGAAGGTCTTGCGTGCTCCACGCCAGATCAGTTTGAAGGAATTTCCATACTGATCGATGACTTCGACCTCGGGATTGATTACTTCACCGTCGGGCATCAGAATCCCTTTCCCGGCGTTGGGTCCTTTTCCCTCTTTGTAAAAATCATACTTAAACGGAGACTCCAAATCGAGGACTATCATTTGCGAGTCCTGATCTGCTTTTAGCGACGACTTAGGCGTAAGTTGAATCCATTGGTCGCTAATCGTTGCAGGGCCGGAGAGATCGACCAAATAAGAATCGCTAGTGCAAGATGGCAAACTCATCATTAAGCCCGTGCAAAATAATACGCCCAGCCATTTTCCCACTAAAATGCTCATTCCGCACACCTCCAAACTGATCATAGCAATTGGTTGGAATTAGCGGCAGGGAAACCTCTGCTGGCCCCTAACATATCCCATTAGATGATTTTCAATATACGCTTTGACGGCCAGGCCAGATACTGCCGGTCCTTCTGTCTAACTCTTCACTCGGTTGTTCTTTCAACAGGGAGTGGCTGTATAAGTCCTGACGATGGAATTGAATTCTTGAGGCGAAAAATATCCGAAACCCGATAACCAGTCTCGGCGTCACCTTCCATCACAAACAAATAGAAGAAATCCTCACTCGCGGATTTTCCATCCAGATATATCCGCATTGCTTTTTGACCGGGCAGCGGCTCATAACGAACCGCCTTGATTGAACGCGGCCAGCTGATTGTATTCATCTTTTCGAGCACACTTTCGAGCTTTGCTACCGAGGTTGCGTTCAAGGCATTCAAAGCAAGACGAGACCGCGCGCGCTGATAGTCCCGGTTGATAATAGCTATTCTCGCAAACTCTACGGCCTCAATGGCTGCCATGTCCTGGTTGTGATTGATAGCCTTCACACACGATCCGTTGATGCCGACCACTCCCATGATCAGGATCAAGAGACACGAGGAATTTGTTTTCGTTCGATGGTGCGGCAAAGTTAGAAATTAGCCAAGGATGAAAACTATGAAACAAGAACAGGTTACCATCCAGAGAGTCACAAAAACTCGCCACCAGAAAATGGTTCGTCGCGCAGTTGCGTCCCGCTTAACCCACTGCGGCTTCCAGATTAGCCACCTAAGCATGCATCGGCGAAAAGCGGCGGAACTGTGCGCGTCTGTCAATACTCCATGAAAGCTCCTGACCTCGCGCGGAATCCAAAAAAAACCGTGCGGTCTACCATCTGCTTCCCAGCATTTTCGATGATTCTCATACTCGATTCTCACTAGTCGGTCGAACATTACGAACGCTGGAAAGAGAACCGTCAACACCAATCCTATGAATAGCAGATTAATCAACTTGGCGGTACCTTCGTGAAACAGCTATTCTATCGCGAATTGCACGCACAATTCTTGCCCGAATTTCTGGCCGGCCCATCCCCATTAATTGCCGCATTCATCCGACGTCGCTGGCTGGGAAGATGGGGATGCGGAGCATTAAATACCCAAAAGGCGGAGATCGAAAAGCCAGGAGTGCCTCCACCGCCTTCTTGAAATGAGTTGCCTGCTTCGTCCCAACCAACCGCACCGGACGCAAAAATAGAGCCCTGAATCTGCACATTCAGTCCGCCAGAAATCTCGTTCGTGCTGAAGTGGGTAGTTCCCGACGGTCCGGGGTTCATTATTCCAATCCCAACGTAGGGAGCAACCGTCCCTTTGGTATCGAGCATCACTCCGCCGGTAGGCCCCACCAAGTACGGAGTTCCATACGAACCGTTGAAGTCGACATATCCGCCCGGCCGCGAGGGAGGATCAATTGGTCCTTTGCGAAGTCCAGCTCCATCTGCGTCATATGTTGCGCCAAATCTGCCTCCGTACTTGCCGTAGTAGGCACCACCTGCATCCCAAGACCCGTAGCCGTCGAGACTCAGCCGTGTAGTAATACTGATCGACACGCCATTCAGGTTAAACCATCCAGCATAGTTACCAACGGCACGAAAAGTTTCGAATCCTCCGACATCCGGCCCTAGGCTATTTGGATTCCACCGCGTGGTCTGCAATGGTCCAAGGATGCCGGCTCCACTGCGCAGTAGGTTGAGAGCCAAGCCCTCACCCATCGACGCACTTCCGTCCACGAGGTAAGTTAGACCTGAAGGATCAATTAAATTTACAGGGTCATTCTGAACATAGCTATAACGGTTGAGGCTTTGAGGATCGGCAACGGTCGCGCTGGCCATCATCGGATCCGTACTCGTAAATCTCCCCTGCACACTCGACTGATACCGCGCCTGCGCAAAGTTCAATCCAGTCTCGGCGTCGTATTCATAACCAGTGAACTTCTGCCGCGTGCTGTCGCTCATGTAGCCTTGAGCGGTCGTACGCCCACCAGTGCCCGCATACACTTCTTCACCAAACGGAAGATAGTCATGCCGCCTGACACTAGCCAGGCTGCCCGATTTATCGACGATCATCCTCGGCGTACCGAGGCGATCGTTTACCAGCCAGAAGGCCTCCCGATAGAGCGTGCCGGCCAGCTCTCGCGCCGGCCCGCAGGGTGCAAACGCATTCAAGACTCCTTGCCGATTGCCACCGCCCGCAATGCTGGTCCAGAAACCGAGGCCTCCCGCATCCGGACCGCGTTGCATGAAAGCTTCATACAGATTAGTGACGAACTGCTGGTCTGAGATTGAGTAGTCGGTGACTTGTGCCGCAAACAGACTGCGGCCCATTGTTTCGACCTGGGCCTGCACCGCCGCCAACCCCACGGCCGCCGCCGTGTTCAGGGCATCGCGCTGTTGTTGTAACTCAGTCGAAGTGGCGTTTCTGCCATAAGCAGCCAAATAGAAGTTGTTAACCAGTTGTTCCGTGCGCTGATTGTCTGAGATGGCCGTGCCATAGAGCGTCGCCACCAGGGTCTGAAATTCGGAACTGGCTTCGAAAGCGTTACAGACATTCGTGCGGTTACCCGCCGCCTGTCCGGCCCACCAATTCAAGCCGCTATCATCCGGTCCGCGTTGCAAGTAGGTGTAGTAGAGATCGGCGACGTATTGAATGTCGGACCGATAAGGCGACGTCTCGTATCCGGTTTGAGTGAACAGACCTCTGGCCAGACTACTGGCTGCGGTCAGCAGTTGTGATTGGCCCTGCGCTCCGGCCGCCGCCAACGCGTTGATGCCGTTTTGTAATTCGGTGGAAGTCGGATCACGTTGCAAGGCTCCGTAATAAAGATTCGTGACGAATCGCGCCAAACGCGCATCGTCGCCGCTGGCCATCGTCACCAGCAACTCGCCGCCGCGATAGCCGTATTCCTTCGTCGGCAGGAAAGGGGCGGCACCGGACTTATATTCGGCCAGGAGCTCACCCCCCATCCCATAGACTTGCCACGTCTCAGTGCCATTGACCACCCGCTTGATGCGACGTCCGTCAGCGTCATATGTGTAGGTCTGCAATTGATTGTTGGCCCAGGCTTGTTTCAAATGATTCTCGGCGTCGTAATAGCGATTCCCTTCACCTGTGTAAGTGTCGTTGGTCTGATTTCCCGCGGCATCGTAACCATAGGTGTAACCCGATGGCGCAATCAGCCGGTTGGTGGTGGTATCAACCGTGTAAGCCGGCCGCGGAACATTCGACGTCGTTTGATTTTGATTTACCGTGCGATTGCCCCAGCGATCGTAGTTGTAGACCTGAGCATAGTCCTGCCCGCTGGCCCACCCCGGACCACCGTGCACTTCGTTGGTCGAGCTGAGCCGATTCAGAGAGTCGTAACTATAAGCGTCCTGGGTGTAGGTGTAGGTACTGATTGCATCGTCACCGGGGACAAAGTGCTGTTGCAGGGTTATGTTCCCACTGTTGTCGCTGCCGCTCCCGCTGGAGTTGCCGCCCCAACTGTAGTTCGAGCTGAAATAGTTAACTAAAGCGCCGCGGTTCCAGTCCCATTCGTTTGCCTGCAGGGAGTTGGTGCTGAGACGAGTGTCATAAAGCTGCCCACGGACGTTGTAGTGTCGCTTGTTGTAGAGAGGCGTCTGCGTGCCGAACTGCTCCTGCTGCAACCCACCGAACTCACTAAAAGAAGTACCGCTCGAATAGGTTCGCGAAACGCCGTCACCGAGGTTCCCGGTATAGCTGTTAATGCGACCGGCGATGTCGTAAGCATAACTCTGCGTGTGACCCGAGGGATTTGTCTGGCTGTATAGATTTCCGGCATAGTCGTAGGCCCGCGTCACTTTAAACGACTCGCCCCAACCGCCATTGACCCAGAATCTTTGACGATACTGGGTTGGCCGCCCGACCGCATCATACGAGTCGATTACATTCGCCGAGACGCCGACGGCTTGCTCCCAATAAAGCCGGCCACGACCGTTGGTGGCCACGTCGTAGTAGTGATAGACCGCCGGCGTCCCATCCGAGTAAGTAATCGACGTATTTCGATTCAGCACGTCATAGTAGTAATTGGTGGTGATGTTGCGCGCGTCGACCCGGGCTGTCAGGTTCCCATTATTATCGTACCCATAGGCCAACGACCATTGCGTATTGCCGGTAGCCGGATCGGTAATGTTCGACACCGCAGTACCCGCGTCCTGCTCAGGGTTCTTCGCCCGAATCAAACGCCCCAGCGAGTCGTACATAAAGAAGCGTTGCTGCCCGCTCTGGTTCACGTTGCGTAGATTGCCGAGCGCATCGTAGCCGTAAGTCGTGAGGTAGTTCGCTCCGTTGGGATCTTCATACACTGAGGTCAGCCGGCCCAAAGCGTCAGACACACTTCGCCTGGTCTTCCCGGCGGCATCGGTCACCGTCACTATGTTGCCACTGTACGAGGTGGTTACCGCGGCACTGTCTGCGGTAGTCAGCATCTGTGTCGGGCGGCCCAGCGCATCGAAAGAGGTCTGGGTCCAGCGGCCCGAAGGGTTAATTGGCGCGGTGCATCCCGAAGATCGATAGGGGTTCGATGATCTCCACGCCCGGCCCATAGTGTCGTATTGAGTATCGGCCGTCAGGTAAGGATTGCTGGTGTCCTGGTTCTCGTAACTGAATGATCGATAGACGCGACCCAGGCCGTCGAAGAACTGGTACGAGATGGCCTCGCGATTGGATGAGTCAAGCAGGTTGAGTGTCTGCACGTATGGCCCACATTGATGGGCGTCGACATAAACGTGCGTGGTGCGGCCACCATCCGGCAGATTGACGCGCGTCTGCCGATTTAGTGGGTCGTTGTACTCGAAAGTTGTTGTCTTGTTGTTTGCGTCCGTGGTCGAAGTCACCAGTCCGGTATAAAAGTCATAGACGCTGGTAGCCGTCAGTGCGGTAGTCGAGCCATAAGCTCCCGATGGGTCGGGCACGGCGCTGGTGGTTTGCGTCGCGAAAGCATAAGCATAAACATACGAATAGCTCATCTGGGAAAGATTGCCGTTTGGGTCCCAGGAGTTTATCGGGCTGCCGGCCTGATCGTATTGCTTGTGGCTCTGGATGGATGAATTGGTGACATCAATCCACCTGCTAATGGTGGTTGCATTGCCCCGCACTGTCGTGCCCGGATCTGTCCAGCCGGTAATCGCGCCATAGTTGTAAAGCGGGTAACTAGATTCGTCATAGCTGATCGTGCTTTGCGTCAGCACGCCGCCAGCGGCGTTGTATACAGTTGTCGTAACCGGTAAACCAAGAATATTTCGGCTGCGATAGTTCGCATCGCCGGTTAAGTTCGTGGTAGTCGTGGTCCGCACCAGTGCACCGGTAGGCATCGAGCCGATTGCGCCGGACTGCGCCGTCGACGGATCCACCGAGGCGTAATCATACTAGCTTGAAGAAGTCGCATCGGGCCCGACGCTGAACTGGTAAGTCGCGTCATAACCGGTGGTGCTGGTGCTGGCCAGAGCATTACCTCCGGTATCCAATATCAGGCTTACGGTCTTAATCGGGCGCGGATTGCGATAGGCAGTATAGGTTCCCGTTCCCGGTGAGGGGCGATTGTAAGTGGCGCTAGCCTGCTCGTAATCAATCAGCGTGCGTCGCAGCATCACTCCGTTGGGCGCATATGTCCGTTCGTCGAACGGCAGACCGGCACGCGCGTCCTGATATCCAAAGTTGTTTGCCTGGCTATTCTGCGGCACAGCCAGATAGGTATCGCTTCGAGTGCCGTCGGGCGCCGTCACACTTAAGGGATAGGTCGATGCCGAATAGGTCCAGTGCGCCTCGTCACTGCCGCTGCCGCTCGGACTTAGCCAACGGGAAAGGATTCCGCGCGTGCCCTGATCGTAAGGGAGTGCGGGGCTGGCATTGGTGGCCGCTACCTGCCCGTAGGCGAAGCGTTGATAACCGCCGGTCGGATAGATAACTTTGTCGAGTTCACCGTAACCATTGTAGGAAAACCGGTAGCTCTGACCGTTCGGCAGATCGATCTCGGCCAGAACAACAGGATTGAAGTTGGCACTGCCCGCCTGTCCTCGGCCTACCACGTAAGTGAAATTGTGGGCATTGCTTGTATCATCAGGATCGGCCCAGCCCGCGGCAAACAGGGTTCCTGAGGTCAAGGGTCCCTGCGGAAGATTTCCCGGACCAGGAGTGGCGCTGGGATTTGGCAGATAGTAATTGCTCATCGGCTTGAGCGTTTGGTTAGCAACGTCAGGCAGGAAAACATCCGCGAGATTTCTAAACTTTAGAGTGTAACTAATCGACGTACCGCCGATGCCCGGCAAAGAATATGTGTAATCACTCGCGCCGGGGTTGGCCGGCCACGGCATCCCAATCACCCGCCCGATCGTATCTGTCCATTGTCGATTCGTAGCATTGTAATTAAGCGTATTCCCATTTCGATCGATGAATTGAGTCGTGCTGGCATTCAAAACATAGTGCGTCCCATCCCCAATATAGAGCGTGCCGGTGCCGTCGTAATTCCCGTCATAACGCATTCTTGAACCGTCAACCGCGTAGAATGTGCCATTCATTTCGACCGAGGCATTGCTATAGATCTGATCTGATCTCCGCAACTCATGCGTTGATCCGTCCGGCATGTGAATGAGTACGCGGGCAATTCGATACGTGTATCCCTGATACCAACCAAGCGCATAGGGCTTCCCGGTCGCCCAATAAGCGTCATTCTGTTTGGGCCATTCAAGTTCCGGTACATCGAGACTGGTCTTCCATCCTGCGGTTGAGTGTTCGGCGTAAATAGCCTCGGCATTGGGCTGCAGCACCTGGTAGCCACTGACGTTTTCGTAAACTGAGTTGATATAACCGATCCGCCAAAGCGCTTGCGACGAATAACGAAGGGTCACCGGCAAGTTGATAGCGCGACCCGGATAGTTGCCCAGGGACACTTGTAGCGTCGCGGCGTTGTTTCCGGTATTGCCCTGAGTGAACTCCGCATACTGTGCATAGTCGACTCGAATGGCGCAAAGCATCGTTAGCAGAGCAAACAACACACAAATTGATTTTCGCACAGCGGGAAAAGTATCTGCAGTGAGCATCCGTCTCTCCTTTATGCACAACCTGTCAAGGCAAACCTTGAGCGCATTCGACCAAATCGCGGGAGTCGCAAGACTCAAACCGCAAGCGGCTTACAATTTCTTACAAGAAAACATGCTGACTAGGGGATGGCGCGCACGTTACGCGTGGTCCAAAAGAATGTCAACCACTTTTTTCGAGACAATTTTAAGTACTTAGCAACAATCACCGCGCTTGCACCTTCTCTTCTTACGATGTAGGCTTCTTCGCTCTCGCAAACCCGGGGAAATTAAGGCCCGCTCTGATCGTGATCTCTCACTGGCATAGGAATGACTGCTGGTAACACCACTCCAATGGTTCGGCAATATCGGGAGCTGAAATCTCAGCATCCCGGGACTCTGCTTTTCTTTCGTCTAGGTGATTTTTACGAGCTCTTCTTCGAAGACGCCGTGATCGGCGCGCGCGAGTTGCAAATCACTTTGACCGCGCGACACAAAGAGAGCGGCAATCCCATGCCCATGTGCGGCGTCCCGCACCACTCGGCCGCCAACTACATCGCCAAGCTCGTGCGCAAAGGTTATCGCGTAGCAATTTGTGAGCAAACCGAGGAAGCATCGAAGACAAAGAAACTCGTGCGACGTGAAGTCGTCCGCGTGGTAACGCCCGGCACGCCAATCGATCCGCAATTGCTCGAGCCGCGGGAGTCGGTCTATCTCGGCGCGGTATGTGCCGGCGGCGAGACAGTCGGCGCGGCGTTTCTGGATATCTCGACCGGAGAGTTTCGCGCTACTCAGGCCACCGGCCCGGATGCCTGGCCCCGCATCGTCGCCGACATCGAATCGTACGCGCCGCGTGAACTTCTCTTCCCTGCTTCGCTGGGACCGTTGGTGCGGGCAGGATTTGCGAATACGCCGCACACTGCTCCGCTGCCTCTGCAAACTTCAGAGACTGCCATTACACCCGACATCTACGGAGGCGCCACCCTGACATCGATCGATGACTGGGTCTGGCAAAGCGAGGACGGCGCCGCCTTACTACTAAAACAGTTCGGTGCGCGCACGCTCGACGGGTACGGCCTGACGGGAAAGAGCGAAGCAACTCGTGCCGCCGGATCGTGCCTGCGTTACGCGCAGGAGACTCAGCGTGCCGGCGCCGCGCATATCAGCGACATCGTTTATTTCGAACCGCAGGACCACCTCGTCTTAGACCACATCACCGTCCGCAATCTTGAACTGGTCGAAGCACTCGGAGGCGCCGGCGTAGCCCGCTCCCTGCTCGAGACAATCGACGAGACGGTCACTGGGATGGGCGCGCGCCTGCTGCGTTCGTGGTTGTTGCGCCCATCGATAAGGCGCGGCGAGATTGAAGCCCGCCACGGCGCGGTGGCCGAGTTGCACGGTTCGCACATGAAGCGCGATGCCGTGCGAAACCTCTTGAAAGAAGTTGCGGATGTCGAACGCCTTACCGGTCGCCTGAACCTTGGGTCAGCAACGCCCAGGGACCTTGTAGCATTGCGCCGTTCACTGGATCAGGTGCCGCGGATTCGAGAGGTGCTTAGTCAATGTTCTTCGTCCCTTTTGCAGGTCCTGAATGATTCGACCGACGAACTGGCTGATGTGCGGGGGCTGCTGGAGTCAGCGATTGAAGACGATCCGCCGGCGAAGGTGATCGATGGCAATGTGATCCGGCAGGGCTACTCAACCGAGCTCGACGAGTTACGCTCATTGAGTCGGAACGCGAAGCAGACTATCGCCGCGCTCGAAGCTGAAGAGCGTGCGCGCACCGGTATCGGATCGCTCCGCATTCGCTACAACAACGTCTTCGGATACTTCATCGAAGTTTCGAAAGCCAACGCGGCGCGCGTTCCGGACGATTATGAACGACGCCAGACACTCGCGAACGCTGAGAGATTCACTACGACTGCGTTGAAGGAGTGGGAGAGCAAAGTGCTGGGCGCCGAAGAGCGCATCCTGCAACTCGAGACGGAAATCTTCGGACTGATCTGCCGGCAAGTTGCGGCTGAGACTTCCAGGATTCAGGCCACCGCCCGGGCGCTCGCGTGTCTCGACAGTATTTCATCGCTCGGCGAAACTGCCGTGCGCCGCCGTTACGTCCTGCCGGCAATGCATGACGGTGACGAGGTCGAGATCGTGCACGGGCGGCATCCGGTGATCGAAGTCTTTAATGAAGAACCCTTCGTTCCAAACAGCGTCTATCTCAATAACTCAACCGATCGTTTATTGATTATTACCGGGCCGAACATGGGCGGTAAGAGCACCGTGCTCCGGCAGACGGCCCTCATTTGCATCCTGGCGCAGATGGGATCATTCGTTCCGGCCGAAAAGGTTCGACTGCCCATGATCGATCGAGTTTGGACGAGGGTGGGAGCCTCGGACGATCTCGCTCGCGGTCGGTCAACCTTCATGGTCGAGATGACTGAGACAGCCGCCATCCTTCACAGTGCTACTCCGCGTTCGCTCGTACTCCTCGATGAGATTGGCCGCGGCACGGCGACCTTTGACGGTCTTTCCATCGCGTGGGCCGTGGCCGAGTACCTGCACGATTCACCCGAGCACGCCGCCAAGACTTTATTCGCAACGCATTATCACGAACTGACTGAGCTGGCTGAACGTTTACCCGGTGCGCAGAATTATCAAATCACAGCGACGGAACGCGAAGGCGAAGTGGTCTTTCTGCATAGACTCGAGCGCGGCCGTGCTTCAAAGTCTTACGGAATAGAGGTCGCGCGCCTCGCCGGCATGCCCCCGCTTGCTCTGGCCCGCGCGCGCGAAGTTCTGCAAAGGCTGGAGCGTTATGAGCTGGACGTTTTTTCGGAGGAAGAGACAGCAGCTCACCTGGCCAATCAATCTGGTATCCAGGTTGAACGCGCAGCCGCCGCGGGAGCCGATGGGCCTTCAGCTGTAGATGACCAGGCGTTAACCAAGGCCGCGTTGCGCGCGGGACGCCGTCGACTGGCCGCACAGTCTTCCCTGTTCGATCTGGCAAACCAGAAAGTCGTCGATAAGTTGCGCGAAGCGGATCTCACAAAGATCTCGCCCGAAGAAGCGAAACAACTGGTATCTGATTTGAAGAAGGATTTGATCTAGGTATCTACCTGGCCCGCCTCCGCTGGGAGCGCGGACGTCTCGTCCGCATTAGATGCGTCAGGTCCTCTAGAGTTTTAGGGTGGAAGAGAGTTTCACTCGCGGATGCCGACGGGATGTCCGCGCTCCCAGGCTAAGACGCCTT
>JAWVDF010000053.1:0-215777 GCA_033857635.1 Blastocatellia bacterium | reverse complement strand
AATTTGATCGCAGCAAGCCGCACGTGAACATCGGGACAATTGGTCACGTGGATCACGGGAAGACGACTTTGACGGCGGCGATAACGAAGGTTTTGGCGAAGGGTAATCCGAAAGTGCACTTCATCGCCTTCGATCAGATCGACAAGGCGCCGGAAGAAAAAGCACGAGGTATCACGATCGCTACAGCGCACGTCGAGTACGAGACCAAGAACCGGCACTATGCGCACGTCGACTGTCCTGGTCACGCCGATTATGTGAAGAACATGATCACGGGCGCGGCCCAGATGGACGGAGCGATCCTGGTAGTGGCAGCGACCGACGGTCCCATGCCGCAGACCCGCGAACACATTCTGCTGGCTCGCCAGGTGGGTGTGCCCGCCATGGTTGTAGCGCTGAATAAGGTTGATGCGGTCGACGATCCGGAGTTGCTGGAGTTGGTGGAATTGGAAGTGCGCGAGCTTTTGAGCGCATATGAATTCCCCGGTGACGATATTCCGGTGATTAAGGTTTCAGCGCTGAAGGCCCTGGAGGGCGACGAAGCGTGGGAGAAGAACATCCTGGAGTTAATGGATGCGGTTGACTCGTACATTCCAACCCCGGCGCGTGATATTGAGAAGCCTTTCCTGATGCCGGTCGAAGACATTTTCACGATTCAGGGCCGCGGCACGGTGGCTACTGGCAGAGTCGAGCGCGGCAAAGTGAAAGTCAACGAGACGGTTGAAGTTGTAGGTATCCGGCCGACAATTAAGACTGTGGTGACGGGCGTCGAGATGTTCAAGAAGCTTCTGGACGAAGGCACGGCGGGCGACAACGTCGGACTGCTGCTAAGAGGAGTGGAGCGTAAGGACATTGAACGCGGGCAGGTAATCTCAAAGCCCGGTTCGATCACGCCGCACACGAAGTTCAAGGCTGAAGCATACGTGCTGACCAAGGAAGAGGGTGGTCGTCACACGCCGTTCTTTACCGGATACCGGCCGCAGTTTTACTTCCGGACAACGGACGTGACTGGTGTCGCGCACTTGCCGGAAGGTGTAGAGATGGTGATGCCAGGCGACAACGTGGAGATGAACATCGAGCTGATCGCGCCGATCGCCATGGAAAAAGGATTGCGCTTCGCGATTCGCGAAGGCGGCAGAACAGTTGGTGCGGGGACGGTTTCTGAAGTGGTGGAATAGTTGCATTGCCGATTGCCAATTGCCAATTGCCAATTGGTCGCTGGCTTAACCAAAGAGTTAAATCGGCAATCGAAAATTGGCAATCGGAAATGAAATCATGCTGAACGAAAAAATAAGAATCAGGCTGAAGGCTTACGATCACCGGGTGCTGGATCAGTCCACGACTGAAATTGTCGAGACGGCGAAGCGCACCGGGGCGCGCGTGGCCGGGCCGATTCCGCTGCCGACGGTCAAGAACAAGTGGACCGTCTTGCGTTCGCCGCACGTCGATAAGAAGTCTCGCGAGCAGTTCGAGATTAGAACGCATAAGCGTTTGATGGACATTCTCGATCCGACGCCGCAGACAGTCGATGCGCTGATGAAGCTGGACCTGCCGGCAGGTGTGGATGTGGAAATTAAAGCGTTCGGGAAAAGCTAGGGCGTGTTCAGAGTTCAAGCTTTAGCTTGTTCAGTTAAGCAGCCTAAAGGCTGAACTCTAAACTTTGGAAATCGAAAATGATCAACGGAATTATCGGCAAAAAAGTTGGGATGACGCAGTTGTTTGCGCCCGATGGCACGGTCACACCGGTAACTGTGATTAAGGCCGGTCCGTGTGTCGTGGTGCAGAAGAAAACTGCCGGCGGCCGCGACGGTTACGATGCAGTGCAGGTCGGTCTGGTCGAAGAACGCCCCATCAGGCTAAAGAACGTCAACAAGCCCATGCGCGGTCACTTCGAGAAAACTGGCGGCGGCATTCCGCCTACCCGGGTGCTGAAAGAATTTCGGCTCGAAGCTTCCGACGAGAGCACCAATGTCGGCGACAAGATTCTCGTCGATCAGTTTGCGGACGGCGACATTGTTGAAGTTGTCGGCCGGTCGAAGGGCCGAGGTTTTGCCGGCACTATCAAGCGTCACAATTTCAATCGCGGTCCCGAATCGCACGGTTCGATGAACGTGCGCGCGCCCGGATCGATTGGCCAGTCGGCCTATCCGTCAAGGGTCATGAAGGGGATGCGATCTTCAGGTCACATGGGCGACGAGCGAGTAACGATTAAGCGTCTGACCGTCGCTCGCGTCGATGCGGAAAACAATCTTTTGATGATTCGCGGCGCAGTGCCAGGCGCGAACGGCACCGTCGTAGTGGTTAAAAAGGCAGTGAGACAGGCGAAGAGATAGCGAGACGCGCAGACCCGCGGGTCTGTGGTCTGTAGCGGAGGTTCGGTTATGCCAACAGTCAAAATAATGAACTTGACCAGCGCGGAAGTTGGCGAAATCGAGTTGGCTGACACTGTGTTCGGCGTCGCCCTCAACGAGCCGTTGATTCACGAAGCCGTGCGCAGTTTTCTGGCTAACCGGCGCGCCGGCACTTCGGCGACCAAGACGCGCGGCGATGTTTCGGGTTCCGGGCGAAAGCTCTGGAAACAGAAAGGCACCGGCCGAGCACGGATTGCGAGTTTGCGATCGCCCCTTTGGAAAGGCGGCGGCAACGCGCACGGACCGCAACCCCGTGACTGGTCGTACAGTCTGCCCAAGAAGATGAGGAAGCGGGCGATATGCTCGGCGCTTTCTGAGCGCTTGCGCGAAGGCAATTTGATTATTGTCGATGAGTGGAAGTTTGACGAGGCCAAGACTAGAACGTTTATTAACACGCTCGGGACTTTGAAGTTGAGCGGCAAGACGCTGATTGTTGATTCGCTGAAGAATACGAATTTGATGTTGGCGTCGCGCAATGTGCAAACGGCAAAGGTGGTCAACAGCTTTGGGGTGAACATCTATGACCTGGTGAATTACCAGCGATTGGTTCTGACGCCCACGACGGTAGAAGAGCTGACCGGGATTTTGCAGCCGCGGGCCAGGGACGACGAAGACCGATCACCCTCGAGCGAAGCTGAGACAGAATCGTCGCGCGGGACGTCGAGAGACAGAGGAGCTCAGGTTTAAGCAATGCGAACCGTTTGGGACGTTATCAAGTCGCCGGTCATCACTGAGAAGGCTCTGGTGGCCAAGGAAGAGACGCAGGATCGTCGTCAGCTGCTGACCTTCCGCGTCGATCAACGCGCTACCAAGCCGGAGATCAAGAACGCGGTCGAGTCGATCTTTCAGGTCAAGGTTGACGCTGTCAGGACGGCCAGCTATCTCGGCAAGATGGCGCGAAGGGGCCGGCATGAAGGGCGCAAGCCGTCCTGGAAGAAAGCCTTCGTGACGCTGAAGCACGGCGAGAAGCCGGTCGACTATGGGGAAGCAATCTAGGAAATTCGAAATTCAAAATTTGAAATTCGAAATTTAAGATTATGGGCATCAAGAAACTAAAACCGACATCGCCGGCGCGCCGCTATCAGACTTATCTGACGCGTGACGAACTGACTGCGGGCGCAGTGCCGGAAAAGTCCCTGCTCGAACCGAAGAAGCGCATTTCGGGTCGTAATAATGACGGTCACATCACGGTGCGACGTCGCGGCGGCGGACACAAGCGCCACTATCGGATAATCGATTTCAAGCGCGACAAGGATGGCGTGCCCGGCCGAATCGCCCAGATCGAATACGATCCGAATCGCTCTTCGAGCATCGCGCTGGTTTCATACATCGATGGTGAGAAACGTTACATCATCGCGCCGGTCGGTCTCGAAGTCGGCAAGACGATCATCAGCGGAGAAGACGCGGATATTCTGCCGGGGAATACTTTGCCGATCCGAAATATTCCGTTGGGCACGCAGATTCATAATATCGAGATGCGTCCCGGCAAGGGTGGCCAGATGGCGCGGGCGGCCGGATCGTTCGCCCAGTTGTTGGCCAAGGAAGGCGCCTATGCGCAGTTGCGCATGCCTTCGGGTGAAGTGCGGCGCGTGCCGGTCGAGTGCCGGGCGACTGTGGGCCAGGTAGGCAATGTCGAGCACGAAAATATTTCTTTGGGTAAGGCCGGGCGCACGCGCTGGCGCGGTATCAGACCGCATGTGCGCGGCGTCGCTATGAACCCGGTTGACCATCCGCACGGCGGCGGCGAAGGCAAGACGTCGGGCGGCCGCAATCCGGTTACGCCCTGGGGCCAGCCGACGCGCGGCTACAAGACGCGCCGGAACAAGCGAACCAAGAAGATGATTGTGAGAGATCGGAGAGTCAAGTAGTCATTGTCGATTGCCAATTGCCAATTGCCGATTGTTCAAGCGGCGTTGGGCGTTAAGAAAATTGGCAATCTAAAATCGGCAATCGGAAATGAGTTATGCCACGTTCAGTAAAAAAAGGCGCCTGGATCGATAAAGGCATTCAGAAGGTTGTCGAGCGTATCCGCGCGGGTTCGCAACGCCCGCAGGTGATCCGCACCTGGTCGCGACGTTCGACGATAACGCCCGAGATGGTTGGTCTGACGTTTGGGGTGCACAACGGCAAGCGGCACATTCCGATTTACGTTACCGAGAATATGGTGGGCCATAAGCTGGGCGAGTTTTCGCCGACGCGCACTTTTAAGGGGCACTCCGGAACCAAGGCCGAGAAGTCAGAGAAGACCTCGAAGATGTCCGGGGCCTCAGGCAGTTCAGCGCCGCCACCGGCGGCTTAATATAGGTCGGATAGGGCCTATAGGCTATATCAGAGTAAAGAAGATGGAAGCAAGAGCAAGCGCAAAATATCTCCGCGGGTCCGCGCAAAAGGCGCGCCTGGTGATTGACATGATTCGCGGGAAGAACGTCAACCAGGCTCTGGCGATTCTGCGTTTTTCCAACAAGCGCGCAGCGCTGGGAATTGAGAAGTGCGTCAAGTCAGCGATCGCCAACGCCAACGAGGCCGCCGAGAAAGCGAACATCGCCGTCGATCCCGACGAGCTTTGGTTGAAGGCTGCGTTCGTCGATCGTGGACCGACCAAGAACCGCAGCCGCATGCGACCCGCGCCGCAGGGCCGGGCGTTCCGCGAGCGCCGACACTTCTGCCACATTACGGTGCTGGTTTCGAGCGACAAGCAGGACGGCGAAGCGAAAGCCGCAGGGAAGCTGGGAACCGCGACGACACCAGCCGCTAGTAAGCGGGCCAAGCGCGGCGGAGCCGCAGCTGCTCCTCGGGCCAAGCGAGTTGCGCCTAAGGCTGAAGCCGCCAGCGGCGAGAAAAAAGTAGCGGCGCCGAAGAAGGAAGCCAAGGCCGGTAAGACGGCGGCCAAACCGAGTAAGACCGCCGGCTCAAAGAAGACGGAAGAGAAGAGCGAAGAATAGATTTCAGATCTCAAATTTCAGATCTCAAATTTCTAATCTGAGATCTTAAAACTGGGACTGGTTGTGCAAACAAGATCTCAGATTTCAAATTTGAAATTGGAAGAATTTGAGATTGGAAAAAGCGGAGAAATAAGTGGGCCAAAAAGTTCATCCATACGGTTTTCGCCTGGGCTACAACAAAGACTGGCACTCGCACTGGTTTGCGAAGAAGCAGTACGGCGATTTTCTGATCGAGGACCTGAAGCTGAAGGCCGAATTGAAACGGCGCTTCACCGGCGCGGGCGTCTCGCACGTGGACGTGGAGCGCGCGGCGAACCGCCTGAAGATCATCATCTATACGTCGCGGCCGGGCATCATCATCGGACGCAAGGGCTCAGAGATCGATAAGTTGAAGGGTGACATTTCTTCGCGCACCGGCCGGGAAGTGCTGGTTTCAATTCAGGAGATTCACAAGCCGGAATTGAACGCGCAGTTGCAGGCCGAGAAGATTGCCGCTCAGCTCGAGAAGCGAATTGCATTTCGCCGAGCGATGCGCAAGGCCGTGGAAGAATCGCTGCGTTTTGGCGCGCAGGGAATCAAGGTTAAGGTCAGTGGCCGTCTCAACGGAGCTGAGATTGCGCGCAGTGAGTGGCACCTGCAGGGTCAATTGCCGCTGCACACTTTGCGCTCGGACGTTGACTATGGTTTCGCGGAAGCGCACACGACTTTCGGCGTAATCGGCGTAAAGGTTTGGATCTATCGCGGCGTGATTCTGGATGCGAATGCAGCCATGGCCCGCGGGACCGGCACCGACCCGATTAACGATACGCGACCGGGACAGCGTGAAGGCGGCCGGCCTCGCCCGCAACGCCCGCGGAGAGATCGCGAGAGGACGGACAGATAGGAAAGTTAAGAGTTCAACCTTCAGGTTGCGGTTTTGAAAACCGACAAGCTAAAGCTTGAACTCTGAACCCAGGGAAAAATCGTTATGTTGATGCCGAAAAAAGTTAAGCATCGTAAGCAGATGCGCGGGCGTATGACCGGGATGGCCAATCGCGGGAGCATGATCAGTTTTGGCGAGTACGGATTGAAGACTCTCGAAGCGGCTTGGATCACCGACCGTCAGATCGAAGCCGCGCGCATCGCCATGACGCGGCACATCAAACGCGGCGGCAAGATTTGGATTCGCATGTTTCCCGATAAGCCGGTGACTAAGAAGCCCGCTGAAACTCGTATGGGTAAAGGTAAGGGCGCGCCGGAATACTGGGTGGCTGTGGTGAAGCCCGGAAGAATTCTTTACGAGATTGAAGGCGTGGACGAAAAGACTGCGCGCGATGCCATGAGGTTGGCGTCACAGAAGCTGCCGGTCAAAACGAAGTTCGTCACCCGAGCCGAGCAGGAAGGTGGAGCGCTCTAGGTACGACAAACTTTAGTTTGTCGCAGTACTCCAGGGCGGCCAGATAGACAAACTGAAGTTTGTCTTACATGGAAACAGACAAACCGAAAGGTTGTCTTACTTGAGTGAGTTATGAAAAGACGAGAAGAAGTCGATAAGCTACGGGACATGCCGGAAGAGGACTTGCAGGCTGAAGAAGCGCGGCTGAAGGAATCGCTTTTTCGACTGAATTTCAAGTTGGCACTGGGCGAAGTCGACGCCATTAAGAAGATGCGCCAGGAAAGAAAATCGCTCGCGCGGCTTCGCACCATGGTGCGACAGCGAGAGATTCAAGCTGGTAAATAACGTCCGGCGAATTCGCCGGCGACTGGATAGCGGATACGAAAAGAAATGTTTAGAAGGAAAAAGAAAGAGGAAGAGGTCGAGCCTGTCGCAGCTGCCGAAACTCCTGCGACCGAGGTAAGTCCGGAGGCGTCAGCCGCCGGCGAAGGCCCGACCCAAGCGCCCGTCGCCGAAAGCTCCGCGAAAGTCGAACCCGCAGCCGCGACTGCCGACGCCGAAGCGGCGGCGGAATCTGCCGATGGCAAGAATGCGGCGAAGTCCAGCGCGCGTCGCGGTAATCGCGTGCAGAAGGTCGGCATCGTCTCGTCCGACAAGATGACGAAGACGGTCGTCGTCCGCGTCGATCGCCTGGTGCTGCACCGGAAGTACCGGCGCTATGTGCGACGAACTTCGAAGTTCATGGCGCATGATGATTTGGGTTCTACTACCGGCGACCGCGTGAGAATCGTAGAGACTCGTCCGCTTTCGGCGCGCAAGCGCTGGCGCGTGGTGGAAATTGTGCAGAAGGCTGCTAAGTAGAACATTGCCAATTGCCAATTTTCGATTGCCGATTTCACGGCAGGCGAACGGGCAAGTTCGAAGATAGATTGAGCCGATGCCAGCGGCAAATTGGCAATCGGCAATTGGAAATCGACAATGATACAAATGCAGACCTCTCTGGAGGTCGCTGACAATTCAGGGGCGCGTCGGGTCGAGATGATCATGGGCATCGGCGGGGCGACCGGAGCGATTGCCGGGCTCGGCGATCGGATCAAGGTCACCGTGAAAGAGGCCTCGCCTGACGGCACTATTAAGAAGGGGACGGTGCAGGACGCTGTGATTGTGCGCACCCGCAAGGAAGTGCGGCGCCGCGACGGCACCTACATCCGGTTCGACCAGAACGCTGCAGTGCTGATTAAGGAAGACGGAACGCCGATCGGCACGCGTGTTTTCGGTCCGGTCGCGCGCGAGTTGCGCGACAAGAACTACATGAAAATAGTTTCGTTGGCGCCGGAGGTTATCTGATTGTGAAAGCCAGGAAGAGAGCAAAGATTAGGAAGAACGATCAGGTGGTCCTGATGGCCGGACGCGACAAGGGCAAGCGTGGTCGCGTACTGGCTGTGGCCCCGTTGCGCGGCAAGGTCAAGATCGAAGGCGCGGCCATAATCAAGCGGCATCAGAAGCCGGCCCAGAATCGCGGCGGCGGGATCATCGAGAAGGAAGCCTGGGTTGACATCTCGAATGTGCAGATAGTCGATCCACAGTCGGGCAAGCCCTCGCGCGTCGGCTATAAAGTCGAGGACGACGGAACGAAATTCAGGGTGGCCACGGGCAGCGGGCACGCTCTGGAAAAATAGGAAGAATTAATATAGGTCCGATAGGTCAAATAAGCCTATCTCTTAAAACAATGGCTAGACTGAAAGAGCGTTATCAAAAAGAAGTGGCGCCGGCAATCGCCAAAGAGTTCGGGATTGAGAATCCCATGGCCGTGCCGCGTCTCTCGAAAATAGTCCTCAACATGGGGATGGGAGAGGCTGTTGCAAACGCCAAGATTCTGGACACTGCGGCGGAAGAGCTGAGAGCGATTGCCGGGCAGAAACCGGTAATTACGAAGGCCAAGAAGTCGATTGCCAGTTTCAAACTAAGGCAGGGTATGCCGATTGGCGTGATGGTCACTCTGCGCGGCGCCCAGATGTATGAGTTTTTTGATCGTCTGGTTTCGGTGGCGTTGCCGCGGGTGAGAGACTTTCGCGGTGTTTCGCCCAAAGCGTTTGACGGTCGCGGCAACTACACAATGGGAATTCGCGAGCAGCTGATCTTTCCGGAGATAGACTTTAACAAGGTCGATAAGCTGCGGGGAATGAATATCTCGATTGTGACTACCGCGCGCGACGACGACCAGGCGCGCGCGCTGCTGAAGGCTTTGGGGATGCCGTTCAGGCAATAACTCAGAAGTCAGAGGGCGGAGATCAGAGGTCGGATGCTCCGCCGGCTAAAATCTGACAGCTGATTTCTGACCTCTGATATCTGGATTGATATGGCAAAGAAATCATTAATCGCGAAAGCGAATCGCAAGCCGAAGTTTTCGTCCCGGGGCTACACCCGTTGTAAACGGTGCGGCCGCCCGCGAGCTTATCTGCGCAAGTTTCATCTGTGCCGGATTTGCTTTCGTGAGCTGGCGTTGCAGGGACAAATTCCCGGTGTAGTTAAATCGAGTTGGTAGAAGGTAATTTGCGATTTTAGATTTTAGATTTGAGATTTGAAATGCTCGTCCCGAGCTGGTTCAATCGCAAATCGGTAATCACAATCTGAAATCGCTTTACGGAGTAAAGCATGACTGATCCTATTGCCGACATGTTGACGCGAATTCGGAACGCGGTTTCCGCCAAGCATTCGCGCGTCGACATCCCGGCGTCAAAACTGAAGCTGGAAATCGCGCGCATCCTCAAAGAGGAAGGCTATATAAACAACTTCGTCGTCAAAGGCGAGAGCCCAAAGAAGATCGTCCGCATCTTTCTGCGTTACGACGCACGGGGCACTTCCTCGATTACTTATCTGGCGCGAGTGTCGCGACCAGGGCGACGTGTTTATGTCGGCTCGCATCAGATTCCGCGCGTGCTGGGCGGCTATGGAGTGAATATTGTTTCGACGTCGCGCGGATTGATGAGCGGTAAGACGGCGCGCAAGGAAAATGTCGGCGGCGAGGTGCTGGCGGAAATCTATTAACATTGCCGATTGCCAATTGCCGATTTGCGATTGATAAGCTTTTTCAGTCGGCAATCCGAAATCGGAAATTGGAAATGAAATTATGTCTCGTATTGGAAAAAAACCGATAGTAATTCCCAAAGGCGTCACGGTGGCTATTAAAGACGCCGAGCTCGAGGTGAAAGGCGCCAAGGGCCTGCTCAAGACTCCGATTCCGCAGGGAATTACTTTTAAGATCGAAGGCGAAGAGTTGATCGCCGAGCGCAGCTCGAACGACCAGGCGGCGCTGCATGGTCTGGCGCGCGCGCTGGCCAACAACGCTGTGCGCGGAGTGACGGAAGGTTTTTCCACGCAGATGGACATCGTGGGTGTGGGTTATAAGGCCGATGTGCAGGGCCGCAAGATTGTCTTCGCGCTGGGTTACTCGCATCCGATCGAGTTTCCTCTGCCGGAAGGAATCGAAGCCAAGGCCGAGCGCATGACGACTAAGGGAAGCATTCAGCAGTATCAGACGACGCTGACCGTTTCAGGGATAGATAAACAGAGACTCGGGCAGGTGTGCGCAGAGATGCATAAGCTGCGAAAGCCTGATGCCTACAAGGGCAAGGGCGTGCGTTATGCGGGTGTGCCGCTGAAATTGAAGCCTGGCAAGACAGGTAAGTAGCATTTCCGATTTTTGATTGCCCATTTCAGATGTTCAGAGTTCAACCTTGAGGTTGGGTTCTGAACCAGCAAGCTAAAGCTTGAACTCTAAACAGAATTGGCAAATCGGAAATTGGCAATTGGCAATGGAATAAAATGGCGAAGAGAATCAGAGCAGAGGTTCGCAGCGCGGTTCACCGGCGCATCAGACGCAAGGTTCGTGGGACAACTGAGCGTCCGCGGCTGGCGGTCTATCGCAGCTTGAATCACATCTACGCGCAAGTTATCGATGACGACCAGTCACGGACTATCGTGGCCGCGTCAACGACGGAAAAGGCTTTGGGCGCCAAAACCGGTGGCAACATCGAAGCGGCGAAGCTGGTGGGGCAGACGATTGCCGAGCGAGCGCTGGCGGCCGGAGTCGAACGGGTGGTATTTGATCGCGGCGGTTATCTGTATCACGGCCGAGTCAGGGCCCTAACCGATGCCGCGCGCGCGGCCGGACTTAACAAAGACGAGGTCGCCGCTACAGAAGCAAAGGATGCCGAAACCGCCGCGCCGGAAGAAGCCGGCGCCGCCGTCGCGGAAGCAAAACCAAAACGTTCCAAAGCTAAGGAAGCTAAGGGAGCGAGCGCGAAAGAAGAGAAATGAGACAACCAAGGCAGCGCATAACAGCTCAAGGGCTTGATCTGAAAGATCAGGTCATCTCGATCAATCGCGTGACCAAGGTAGTGAAGGGCGGAAAGAACATGTCGTTCGCAGCCCTGGTGGTGGTTGGGGACGAATCCGGCCACGTGGGTTTTGGCACCGGCAAGGCGCGTGAAGTGCCTCTGGCGATCAAGAAAGCCGTGGAAGCCGCGAAGAAGAACCTGATTCGGGTGCCGCTGATCGAAAACACCCTGCCCCACCAACTGATTGGCCGATTTGGGGCCGGTCGAGTGATGATGAAACCGGCGTCGCCCGGAACGGGCGTAATTGCCGGCGGCGCTGTCCGAGCGGTGATGCGAGCGGCTGGTGTGCATGACGTGCGCACCAAAGTTTTGGGATCGGCTAACCCGCATAACGTTGTGCGGGCGACCTTCGACGGTTTACTGAGGATGAAAGATCCTTTCGAGGTGGCGCGCCTGCGCGGGAAACAGGTTGAAGATCTTTAGACCCTACTGATGGATTCATTTCGAGTAACGATATGCCCAGGAAAGCAAAAAGCACAGAAGCCGAATCGGCCAAGATTAAGATTCAATATTACCGCAGCACGATTGCATGCCCGGTGAAGCACAAGGACATCGTTAAGAGTCTGGGACTGCGAAAGCTGAATCAAGTCGTCGAGCGCCCCGATACACCGTCGATGCGTGGCGCGGTCGCGAAGGTTCCGCATCTGATCAGGATCATTGAATAGGGAAGAGGAAGGCATTTTCCATTTGTCATTTGAGATTTATCATTGCCATTTGAACGCCCGGTGCGCCGTCTGTTTAAAATGACCAATGAGAAATGGAAGATGAGAAATGGAAAATGATTCTGGAGCAAGCAAATGGCACTTAGTCTAAACAACCTGCATCCGGCCAAGGGCTCGACGCACCGCAAGAAACGTCTCGGTCGTGGACCTGGTAGCGGGCTGGGCAAGACCTCCGGCCGGGGTGAAAAGGGCCAGAAGTCGCGTTCCGGTTACTCGATGAAGATCGGATTCGAAGGCGGCCAGATGCCCCTGCATCGGCGGCTGCCGAAACGCGGCTTCACCAATATATTCAAGAAGAAGTGGATCGAAGTCAGCTTGGCTGCGTTGGAAGAAAACTTCTCGGCGGACGATGAAGTGACGCCGGAAGTAATGCACCATCGCGGCATCATCAAGAAAGCCAAACACGACATAGTCGTCCTCGGCAACGGCGAAGTTTCGAAGTCTTTGAAGGTCTCGGCCCACCGCTTTACCAAGAGCGCGCGCGAAAAGATTGAAAAGGCCGGCGGCGCCGTCACAATAATTGAAGCTTAGTGGCACAGACTTTTGTCTGTGACTCTGCAGAATAGAAACACAGACTAAAGTCTGTGCCACTTTCATTATGGAAAAGTTCCTAGCTGCCGTTCGCAATATGTTCAATGTGCCGGATCTGCGCAGGCGGATTCTGTTCACGCTGGGCATTCTGGCCATCTATCGCCTCGGCGCGCACGTTTCCGCCCCGGGAATTAATAAGGCGCGTTTGGATCAGGTTTGGCACGACGTCAGCGGCACGCTGCTGGGCGTTCTGGATCTTTTTTCAGGCGGCAACTTCCGTTTGATTTCGGTTTTCGCCCTCGGCGTTACTCCTTACATTACTTCCTCGATCATTCTGCAACTGATGACCGTCGTCTCGCCGCAATTGAAAAAATTGCAGGAAGAGGGCGAGATGGGGCGGCAGAAGATTAACCAGTGGACGCGCTATCTGACCGTTTTACTCGGGGGACTGCAGACTTCGTTTGTCGCTCACTGGTTACAGATTAATGGTGTCGGGGCGCCTACCTGGGGCTTCCTGTTTACGACCGTGCTGACGCTGACAACCGGTACTATTTTTGTGATGTGGCTCGGCGAGCAGATCACTGAGCGCGGTGTCGGAAACGGAATCTCGCTGCTGATTTTTGCGGGCATCGTTATAGGTTTGCCGCGCGGCGTTCAGCAGGTGATGGGACGCGTGAGCGGCGGCGATACGCTGGAGATTCTGGGAGTGCTCGCGTTAGTGGTGGCCCTGGTAGCGATCATCGCTTTCATCGTATTTGTGGAAGCGGCGCGGCGAAAGATTCCCGTTAGTTATGCGAAACGTCACGTCGGGAGGCAGTTAGTAGGCGGACAGCAAACGACGATGCCCCTTAAGCTGAACATGGGTGGCGTCATCCCCGTGATTTTTGCTTCATCGGTTTTGTCTATGCCGCAGAGTTTGTTCTCGGCCTTTCCGCCCAAGGTTCCAGGCAACTGGTACGGGAAGATATTTGCCTTCTTTCAGGTGTTTCACGCCGGCGATCCATACTATGAGCTGATCTTTCTCACGCTGATCATGTTCTTCACATTCTTCTATGTGTCGATCGTATTCAACGTCGAAGAAGTTGCCGACAATCTGCGCAAGCATGGCGGGTTCATGCCGGGCATCCGACCGGGGCGAGCAACGGCTGAGTATCTGAATACGATTCTGACTCGCCTGACTACCGTTGGCGCTATCTATCTGGCAATGGTCGCTTTCTTCCCGCAATTCATGTTGAGCGGGTTCAAGGTTGCGCGATTGCCGTTCGTGGGACCGTTTCTCGATTCGTTTGTTAGTACCACTCCGGGGTTCCAGTGGATTCCGACCGGCATGGGGTACCAGTTTTATTTTGGCGGCACGTCTCTGCTGATTTTGGTGGGCGTTGCCATGGATACCGTGGCCCAAATTGAAGCCCAACTTGTGATGCGAAACTATGAAGGTTTCCTTGGCGGCGGTGGCAGATTGCGCGGGCGCAGGGCCTGATAACATTTGGATTTTTGATTGCCGATTTCCGATTGGATCGTAGCAAAGGTTGGGCGGACAGCGACGATCACAAATCAAAAATCTAAGATCTAAAATCCATGTCCAAGATCATTGTTCTGATGGGCGCGCCGGGTGCCGGCAAGGGCACGCAGGCACGCCTGCTGCAGCAACGCCTGGGGTTGCCGCAGATTTCCACTGGCGATATGTTTCGCGCTCTGGGTGAGACGCAGACACCGCTGGCGGAAGAAGTACGCGCGATTCAGCAGGCCGGCAAACTGATTCCCGACGAACTGGTAATTCGAGTGGTCGAGGATCGAACGGCGAAAGAGGATTGCCGCAAAGGCTACATCCTCGACGGGTTTCCCCGGACAGCGGCCCAGGCTGAAATGCTCGAAGATCTGGCCATGCGTCAGCAAAAGAAGTTGAGCGCGATCCTGATCGATGTGCCGCTGGAGCTTTTAGAAAAGCGGATGACCGGCCGCCGTAGTTGTCCGATATGCGGTGAGATTTACAATATCTATTTCCGACCGGCGCAGGTGGACAACAAATGCGATCGTCATCCGGAAGCGGAGTTGATTCAGCGAGCGGATGACACGCAGGAAAAGGTTAGGATCCGGCTGGAGACTTATAAACGCGAGACAGCGCCGCTGTTAGACTATTACCAGCGCACTGAGCGGCTGCACCGAGTGGATGGAACCAAATCGCCGGAAGAGATTTACGGTGAGATTGGGCAGATTCTGAATAACGAAGTAGTTCGGGCTAATCCCGCTGGTTGAGCCGTGAGTTAAGGTTTGCGTTAACCCAAATGATTATCGGAAAGTCGCAAAAAGAAATTGAAAAGATGCGCGCGTCGGGCCGACTCGTCGGAGAGGTACTTCAGGAATTGAAGGCGATGGTCGAGCCTGGCGTGACCACGCTTGAAGTCGACGCAGCGGCCGAAACAATGATTCGCGACGCCGGCGCATACCCGACCTTTAAGGGCTATAACGGATTTCCATTTTCGATCTGTGCTTCGGTTAACGAGCAGGTGGTTCACGGCTTTCCTTCGAGTTATGAGTTGCAGGAAGGCGATATCTTTTCAATCGACGTCGGAGTCACCCTGGAAGGCTTTGTCGGTGATACTGCCGCGACTGTTCCAGTGGGGAAAGTCAGCGAAGATCGATTGAAACTGATCAGAGTTACGGAAGAATGCCTCGAGTTGGCGATCGAACAATGCCGCGCGGGGAATCACCTGGGTGATATTGGTTGGGCGGTCCAATCCCACGCGGAAGAGCAAGGGTATTCCGTGGTGCGCGACTATGTGGGTCACGGCATCGGGCGCAAGATGCATGAAGACCCGCAGATTCCGAACTACGGCAAGCCCGGCAAGGGGCCGAAGATTAAGAATGGCTATGTGTTTGCCGTCGAGCCCATGATCAATTTAGGGGTGCAGCAGACAAAGACCTTGAAAGACGGCTGGACGGTGGTGACGATTGACGGCAAGGCCAGCGCGCACGCCGAGCACACAATCGCCATCACTGAGCAAGGGCCGGAAGTGTTAACTCTGGTGGGAGCGCGTGTTCCGCAAGCAGAGTTGGCCGGCGTCTCCTAGTGGTTTATTTTGCCCGGTTTGGCGATCGCACAAAGGCCATGCTACCATGTGCAGTTTGCCAGCGTAGGAAATAGCGCTCCTGTGTCTGTATGGCGAAGGAAGAGGCGATAGAGGTCTTGGCCAAAGTCCTCGAAACGCTGCCGAACGCAATGTTTCGGGTCGAACTTGAGGAGAGTCAGCACCAGGTGCTGGCGCACGTCTCGGGTAAAATGCGCAAGCATTTCATCCGAATTCTTCCGGGGGATCGAGTGTTGATAGAGTTGTCGCCCTACGATTTGAATCGCGGTCGCATAACTTACCGGTATAAATAAGATCGAGAGTGTGTAATGAAGGTACGTTCGTCCGTCAAAAAGATTTGTGAGAAGTGCAAGGTGATTCACCGCAAGGGTGTGGTACGCGTTATCTGCGACAACCCCAAGCATAAGCAGCGACAGAAATGAATCGAGTAAACCTGCCGGGGAAATTACACGGCAGGTCTCAGTCGTCGGGAGAAATGAACTAAATGGCTCGTGTTGCAGGTGTAGATCTTCCGCCCAACAAGCGTGCAGAGATCGGCCTTACATATATTTACGGAATCGGCAGATCGCGTTCGACGTCGATCCTCAATAAAGCTCAGGTCAACCGCGATATTAAGATCAGGGACCTGAGTGAGGATGATCTCGGTCGCATTCGCGCGGTGATTGATGAGCAGGGCGAGATCGAGGGCGACCTCCGGAAGCGCGTACAGATGGATATCAAGCGCTTGATGGACATTGGCGCCTATCGAGGGTTGCGTCATCGTCGCGGCTTGCCGACGCGCGGACAACGCACACACACCAACGCCCGTACACGCAAAGGACCGCGGCGCGCCACTATCGCGAAGAAGAAGGCGCCAGGCAAGAAGTAATTTAATATGGCAAAAGCATCCACCGCTGGTAAGAAGAAGGTCTTTCGCAAGAAAGAAAAGAAGAATATTCCGGTCGGGATAGCCTATATCGCGGCGTCGTTCAATAACACGATGATCTCGATCACCGACCTGGAAGGCAACTTGATTGCGCAATCGTCGTCGGGTGCACGCGGGTTCCGCGGTTCGCGCAAGGGCACGCCCTTCGCCGCCCAACAGGCAGCGTACGAGGCGGCGAAGCGAGCCACGGAAGCTGGGATGGCGCAGTGCGAAGTGCGCGTTAAAGGTCCGGGCGGCGGCCGCGAATCGGCCATTCGCGCGATCAATAATGCCGGGATTCGCGTGACGGCGATTCGTGATATCACGCCTATCCCGCACAACGGATGTCGGCCGCCGAAGCGGCGTAGAGTTTAAGCATTGCCGATTGCCAATTGCCGATTTTCGATTGGCAGTTATTAGTCGGCAGTTTGAAATTGATAATTGACCTAAAGGATGAAGGGCTCTGGCTCGTATTTCAAATTTCAGATCTCAAATTTGAGATCTCAACATCTGAAATGCAAAGACGCGGCCTGTAAACTTTTCCGTCTGTAGTTGGACTGGAGGCAGAAACTTTTGGCTAGGTATAGAGATGCGGTGTGCCGTCTGTGCCGCCGCGAAGGCGCAAAACTTTTCCTCAAGGGAGACCGTTGCTACAAACCTTCCTGTCCGATTGAAAAGCGCGGCACTCAGCCGCCCGGACAGCATGGTAATTCCATGCGTCGCGGCAAGGCCCTGGCCGGGTATGGCCAGCAGCTTCGCGAAAAACAGAAGGTCAAACGGATCTACTTCATTCTCGAAGGACAATTTCGCAATTACTTCGAACGCGCGGCGCGCCAAAAAGGCATTACCGGCGAAAACCTTCTATTTCTGCTCGAGCGGCGGCTGGATAATGCTGTCTACCGGGCAGGGTTTTCGACTTCGCGCAGGCAAGCGCGCCAACTTGTGAATCACGGGCACGTGCTGGTCAACGATCGCAAAGTCGATATTCCGTCATACCAGGTCAAGCCCGGCGAAGTAGTAAGTATCAAAGATGCCAGCCGGAAGAATGTGCACGTGGAAGGCGCGTGGCAGACGGCGGCGGGACGTGGGCGTCCTTCGTGGATTGCACCCGGCGGCGCGGAAATGAGCGCCACTATTACCGGGCTGCCGACGCGTGACGAAATCGATCGCTCGATAAACGAGCAACTGATCGTGGAGCTTTATAGTAAGTAATCGGCGCGCTCCGGAGCGGGTGACTTTTAGCGCGCGCTCCGGGCTGCACAACTTCTCCTCAATTTTCTGACGGTACGTTATGGATCAAAATAATCTTTGGACAGGTTTTCAGATGCCGCGCCGCCTGGCGGCTGACGGCGAGACTTTGACTGATCGCTACGGCCGGTTTTCGGCCCAGCCTTTTGAGCGCGGTTTTGGAACGACGGTAGGCAATTCGCTGCGCCGTGCCTTGCTGTCTTCAATCGAGGGCGCGGCCATCACCGCGGTCAAGATCGAAAGCGTCGAGCATGAGTTCTCTTCGATTAAAGGTGTAGTCGAAGACGCTACTGACGTGATTTTAAACCTCAAGCAGGTGCCCTTTACCCTGCACGGCAACGAGCCTAAGACGTTGACGATCACCAGGACGGGGCCGGGCGAAGTTACGGCCGGCGACATTCAGGGTGATGGCGACGTTGAAGTACTCGATCCCTCTCTGCACATCGCGACCTTGAGCGACGGCGGAACGCTGAACATCGAAATGCGGCTGAAACGCGGCCGCGGTTACGTCTCGGCGGATCGAAACTTCGACGAGGACCTCTCGCTGGGTTACATCCCGATTGACTCGGTGCATACACCTGTCAAGAAGGTGAACTACGCGGTTGATGCCGCTCGCCTGGGTCAGAACACCGAGTACGACAAGCTAACTATCGAAGTTTGGACTGACGGCTCGGTCAAGCCCGACGACGCCATTGGTCTGGCGGCCAAGTTGATCAAGGATCACATGGCGATCTTTATCAACTTTGAGGAAGACACAGAGGATTACAGTTATCAGCAGCAAGAGCGGGCGCCTTTGCCGCGCAACGATCAATTGGATCGTTCGGTCGATGAGCTGGAACTGTCCGTGCGCTCTTACAACTGTTTGAAGAATGCCGGGATCAAGACCATTCGCGACCTGGTGCAGCGGTCAGAGCGCGAGATGCTGGCGACCAAGAACTTCGGCAAGAAATCTCTGGGTGAAATTCGCGACATTCTGCGCGGGATGGGCCTGGATTTCGGCGTGCAGTTTGACGAACAAGGTAATCCCATTCCCGGCACCGGCGGTGGTGAGATTGAAGACGACGGCACTGACGACGAGGATTTTGAAGCCGCAGTGCAGTAGTGGCACGGACTTTCGGTCTGTGATTTGAAGTTGCACGTTGTGGGTGTCGCAAGAGACCACAGACTGAAGTCTGTGCCACCTGGCAGTGCAGTAGGATAAAAGATCATGCGTCATCTTAAGGCCCATCGAAAGCTCGGGCGGACAACAGAGCATCGCATTTCAATGCTGCGGAACCTGGCGACTTCGCTGATCAACTCGCGCGAAGATCGCATCGTGACCACGCTGCCCAAGGCGAAGGAATTGCGCCCTTTCGTAGAGAAGGCGATTACCCTGTCGCGCCGCGCGCTCACTCTTGAAGGCGACACCGCGGAGGTAGGCAGCCTGCACTTGCGACGTCAAGCCGCTTCCTTTTTTCACGCTGGGAACTACCGCCGTGCGACAACTACTCGGCGCGGTCAGACCCCGCCGCCGCGTACCGCTGGAGTCGCGGCAATTCGCCGCCTCTTTGATGAGTTGGGCGAGCGTTTCAAGGAGCGCCCGGGTGGCTACACCAGGATAATTAAACTGGGACGGCGCACCGGCGACGGAGCTGAACTGGCGATTATCGAGTTGGTCGACAACGCGCGGGAAAAGGAATTTCTGGCCAGCACGCGCAAACGAACCAAGGCATCAGGCAAGAAGAAAGCCGGCGGATCGAAGGCAACTGAGAGCGCCGCGGATAAGCAGCAAGAAGTCGGAAGCGAGGAATAGCAAGACTCTCTGGCTGGGCCCCGATCGGCTGTCTTAGCCGCGATCGGGGCTCTTGCTTTTAAGTGGCGTAGAGCATAAACCGGCGACTCAGGAATCGAGCCGGGTGCAACCGTTACCGAGGAGCGTCCAATGTCAATCGGAGTCAAGAGCGCGATGAGCGATCAGGACAGCAAGCAGGACGAAGTAGCGCCGATACCAAAGGATCAGCTGGAGGATCGCGGACCCCGTGATCGCGACCGCGGCCGGCGGCGACATCGAAACCAGCCCAGGCATCTCGAAGCCTCGATCAATATGACCGAGCTCCGAGAGCTGATCGACCTCATTACCGAAAACGGACTGACCAGTTTCGAACTCGAGCGCGAGGGCTTTCGCGTGAAGGTTGGTCGCGGCGCGGCAGTCGACGATCAGGCTGCTCAAACACCGGTCCTCCCGGGTGGCGCTGACAGGCAAATTGCCGCCGGAGCGCAGGCGGGCAGCCCGGTCAAGAGCATTCCCACTACTCCATCTCACCCTGGGGCGCAAGCGGAAGAGGCGGCTTCGGTCGATCAGGATCTGCACATCATCACCTCGCCTATCGTTGGCACTTTTTATCGTTCCCCGTCACCGACGTCGGACAGCTTTATTCGCATCGGCAGTCAGGTGGACCACAACACAGTGGTTTGCATTATTGAAGCCATGAAGTTGATGAACGAGATCCAGGCCGAAACCAAGGGTGAAGTCGTCAAGATTTACGTCGAAAACGCCCAGGCGGTCGAGTACGGCCAACCGCTCTTCGGAATCAAAACTCAATAAGCCGGCACCAGTCGGCAGTGAGCAGGATACGAATAACTTCCTGCTGAATCTGCTTACTGCAATCTGCTCACTGCTCACGGTTATGACCACCGCAACCAGACCATTTCGAAAGATCCTGATCGCCAATCGTGGCGAGATTGCCTGCCGGATCATCTGGACCTGCAAAGAGATGGGCATTCGCACCGTGGCCGTGCACAGCGACGTCGATCGCGACTCTCTGCATGTGCGTTTTGCTGACGAGTCCGTGTGCATCGGACCTGCTCCTTCAGCCCAAAGCTACCTGAACATCCCGGCAATTATCAGCGCCGCCGAAATTTTCAATGTCGACGCCATCCATCCCGGTTATGGTTTTCTGGCTGAGTCCGCTTACTTCGCCGAGATCTGCGAAGCCTGCAATATCAAATTCATCGGTCCGCGCCCCGAAGTTATTCAGTTGATGGGCGACAAGGTGGAAGCGCGCCGAGCCATGAAAGCAGCCGGCGTTCCGATTACTCCCGGCAGCACCGAAGCGCTGCATTCTGAAGCAGAAGCAATAGCAATCGCGCGCGAGATCGGTTTTCCGGTCATCGTGAAAGCTTCAGCCGGCGGCGGCGGGCGAGGCATGCGGATCGTTCGTTCCGAAGCTGATCTGGGGCACGCCCTCGAAATGGCTTCGAACGAAGCGGCCGCGGCTTTCAAGAACGGCGACGTCTATATCGAGCGGTTCGTTGAACGACCGAGGCACATTGAGATTCAGGTGCTGGCGGATGAATTTGGCGAGTGCGTTTATCTGGGTGAGCGCGAATGCTCGATTCAGCGCCGGCATCAGAAGCTTCTGGAAGAAGCGCCATCGCCGGTCATGACGCCGGAGCTCCGCCAGCAGATGGGCGAGGTCGCCGTGAATGCCTGCAAGTCGATCGGCTATTCCAGCGCCGGCACCTTCGAGTTCCTGCTCGACGAAGACAAGCGTTTCTATTTCATGGAAATGAATACGCGCATTCAGGTCGAACATCCGGTTACTGAGATGGTCACTCTAACTGATATTGTGCGGAACCAGATTCGGATCGCTGAAGGCGAGCCGCTCGGTTACAGCCAGGACGACGTGATTATCGTCGGGCACGCGATTGAGTGTCGCATCAACGCCGAGAGTCCGGACACATTTACGCCCTCGCCGGGCCTCATTACGACCTTCAATCTTCCCGGTGGTCCAGGCGTTCGGCTGGATACTTATGTGTATCCGGGGTACCGCGTGCCGCCCTTTTATGATTCAATGATCGCCAAGGTAATCGTGCACGCGCGGACTCGTGAATTGGCGATTGCGCGCATGCGGCGGGCGCTGGACGCGATGGTGATCGAAGGGATTAAAACTACGATTCCGCTGCACTTAAAGATCATGGATGATCCGGATTTTCAGGCGGGAAACATCTCGACGCGGTTCATGGAAGAGTTCCTGGCCCGCAACGGTGTCAAAGAGAAGCCCGCCGGTACGGCAGCTGCCGCGTTGACTGGGGGCTCTGCGTGAATTTATAATGGTCGACTTTTCGATAGTGAGTTTAGCTCGCTGACAGGTGTGGGAAAGATTATGGCAAACGCAATCATAAGAGCAGGCGGAAAACAGTTTAGCGTGGAAAAAGGCACAACGGTGCGCGTACCCTCGCGAACAGAGGATGTTGGGGCGTCGGTGGAGCTGGAAGTGCTGGCGTCGACCATCGACAATAAAACCCGGGTGGGCTCGCCCCTGGTCGACGGAGCAAAGGTGACCGCTACAGTGGTCGATCACGGCCGAGCGCCCAAGATCATCGTCTTTAAGAAGAAGCGCCGCAAGCATTACAAGCGTACGCAAGGGCATCGCCAGGGATATACGACGCTGAAGATTGAATCGATTGGATAGAAGGGATTGCCGATTGCCAATTTCCAATGGCCGATTTTGAGGAATCTTCTCAATCGACAGTCGGAAATCTAAAATCGGAAATGAAGTCATGGCTCATAAAAAAGGCGTAGGGTCTTCGCGAAATGGACGAGACTCGAATTCTCAACGGCTCGGCCTCAAAAAGTTTGGCGGCGAGCGCGTACTGGGCGGCAACATTCTGGCCCGTCAGCGCGGCACGCGTTGGAAACCAGGCAAGAACGTGGGCCGCGGCAAGGACGATACCTTGTTCTCCCTGATAGATGGCGTCGTGAAGTTTGAAGAAAAAGGTCGGTCCGGCAAGTTCATCAGCGTGTACCCAGCAGAGACGGCAGCCGCCCCGGTATCTTAGAAGTCAAAGTTGTACTCAAGGATTTCAACTCAATGCGATGCCCGCGCGGAAGGTTAGCTCAGCGGGCTCGCATTTTTGATTTTTCAGATCTGAAATCTCAGATTTCAAATTTCAGATCTGAGATAAAGACTTAAACGTCATGTTCATCGATCGGGTAAAAATTCGGCTTGAAGGGGGCCACGGCGGCGACGGCGTGACGGCATTTCGCCGCGAGAAGTTCGTGCCGCGCGGCGGGCCATCCGGCGGCGACGGCGGTCGTGGCGGCGACGTTTGGATTGTCGGAGATGCGTCGCTGAACACGCTGCTGCACCTGCGTTACAACCCTTTGCATATCGCCGGCCGAGGGATGCACGGCGAGGGCAGCAATCGTTCGGGCAAAGAAGGGGCAGACGTGATTGTCCGCGTGCCCGTCGGTACTCAGGTCTTTGATCCAAAGACGAATGAACTGTTGTTTGACTGTGTGTCGGACGGAGAGCGCTGGCTGGCCGCGCACGGTGGGCGCGGTGGATTTGGCAACGCGCACTTTACCAGTTCAACGAATCGCGCACCGCGTTATCACCAGGAGGGCAGCGAGGGCGAAGAGTTCGAATTGCAGCTTGAGCTGAAGCTGCTTGCCGACGTCGGACTGTTGGGTTTCCCGAACGCCGGTAAGTCAACTTTCATCTCAACCGTTTCGGCCGCGCGGCCGAAAATTGCCGACTACCCATTTACAACGCTCGAGCCGCACTTGGGCGTAGTTGATCTCGGAGACTTTCGGACCTTCGTAATCGCGGACATGCCGGGATTGATTGAAGGCGCGCACGAGGGTCACGGATTGGGCGATCGTTTTCTGCGGCACGTTGAACGGACGAAGCTCCTGCTGCACCTGGTCGATATGTCTTCCGTTTCTGGCCGGGACCCAGTGATGGACTATCAGATAATCAATCGCGAACTGGCGGCTTACGATGCTGAGCTTGCCGCGCGTCCGCAGATCGTGGTGGCGACGAAGATGGATGCAGTCGATGAACCCGAACGCGTCGAGGCTTTGCGGCAACAGGCTATCCAGGACGAACGAAAGTTCTTTGCGATCTCGTCGGTCACGGGCGCCGGAGTGCGCGAACTCATTACCGCGGTCGGTCGTGAAGTTGAGGAATTAAGAGCGGAGTCCGCCGCTAGAGTCTCGCTGGACTCGGATGAATCGCTGCTGGTTGGCAGCGGCAACTCTCGACCGTGGTAGTTGGCGAGGCCAACAGAATCTTCGCGCGAATGATGACGTTGCAGCGCGCAGCTATTTACGGCGGTACGTTCGACCCCGTGCACAAAGGCCACGTCGCGGTGGCCCGCAGGGTTTTGCAGTTATTTGAACTCGAGGAAGTGCTCTTTGTCCCGGCCAGCGCGCCGCCACACAAGGCCGTTATTTCCTCAGCCTTTCACCGGTTTGCAATGCTGGCTTTGGCGACAGCAGAGGATCGTTCACTGCGCATCTCGACTGTCGAGTTGGACGAGCCCGCCCGGCCTTTCGCCGTCGATACGGTTGAGCGCCTGCAGATTGCGATGGGCGCGAGGCGTCGACTTTTTTTTATGATCGGCGCCGACTCGTGGGCAGAGATTACGAGCTGGCATGAGTGGCAGAGACTCTTGAAAATGTGCGATCTGATAGTCGTCACGCGGCCGGGTTATGACCTGAGTGAGAACGCTCCTGACGCAACGGCCAAAGTGGTTGACGTAAGGGGATTGAGCCGGCAGGAAATTTCTTCGCTGCTGGAGGTCAGCGGGCCGAGTATCTTTTTGACGGACGCGGCCATGGTGGATGTCTCGGCTACGAAGATTCGCACAGCGGCCAGGGCGGGTGAAACCGCACGCCTGCATGAGATGGTGCCCGAGGTGGTCGCCAACTATATTGAGAAATACGAACTGTATCAGAATTAAATGAGTCAGAAACTAAAAGATCAATCATTGAGTCCCGAAGTCCAGGCAGCAGCGCTGGGTTCGCGGCCGGTTACTGCCGCACGTGTGGAGACAGCCGATCTGTCGGACTTTGATGAGCGCATACGTCGCACATTGTTGGCGGCATGGGAGAAGAAGGCACTCGATCTGACAGTCCTGGATCTGCGCGACATCGCCAGCTTCACAGACTTTTTCGTGATTGCCACCGGCACCAACAAGCGCCAGGTCCAGGCCATCAGTGACGAAGTTGTCGACCAGCTGAAGCGCCACGGCACGCGCGCCGCGCGGGTTGAAGGCTATCAAACCGCCGAATGGATCCTGGTGGATTACGGCGACTTCGTGGTGCACGTCTTTGATGACAAGGCGCGGCGCTTTTACGATCTCGAGCGTTTGTGGCGAGAGTCGAAACGAATCGATGTCTCACCGGAACAACTTGGATCTTTGAGACAAGAATAGTGATCGAACTCGTGGCCTTGTCGGGTGGGATGCGCGAGGCCGTCGGCCTCGCGGAACGTGTGGCCACGACCGATGCGAATGTGCTGGTGTGTGGCGAATCCGGCTCCGGCAAAGATGCCCTGGCATGGTTCATTCATTCGCGCTCGCCGCGAGCTGCACAGGCGCTGGTCAAGATTGATTGCGCGACGCTGCCGGCCGACCTGCTCGAAGCTGAGCTGTTTGGTTACGAGCGCGGCGCCTTCACTGGGGCCACTGAAGCCAAGCCTGGCCGGTTAGAGGCGGCCCACGGGGGAACCCTGGTGCTCGATGAGATTGCCCATCTGACGCTGGAAGCGCAGGCCAAGCTTTTGCGGGTGATAGAGCATCGCGAGTTTGAAAGGTTGGGCGGGCGCCAGACGATTGCGGTCGACACGCGTTTGCTGGCGCTGACCAATGCGGACCTTAAGAACGCGGTCGAGCGGCGTGCTTTTCGTGACGATCTTTTTTACCGGCTGAACGTAGTTCAAATTCAGTTGCCGCCATTGCGCGAGCGAAGCGAGGATCTGGAAGAGCTGGGTCGAGGGTTTTTGAAAGTCTTTGCTTTGAAACACGGCCGGCCGGCTAAACATTTCTCGGGCGACGCCTGGAAGTTTTTGCGAGCGTACGACTTTCCCGGCAACGTTCGCGAGTTGGCGAACATCATTGAGCGCGCGGTAATCGTTTCGATGAGCGCTGAGATTGAAGCGGCGGATTTACCCGAGAGTATGAGAGTGGCCGCAGCGCGCCGAGAACGGAAAGCGCAGCGGCCCACGCTGGCCGAAGTGGAAAGCGAATATATTCGCGAGACTTTGACCTCGACTAAAGGGAACAAGACCGAGGCAGCCCGGATCCTTGGTATCAGCCGCAAGAATCTTTATGAGCGGCTGGCGAGAGAAGAGAAGAAATAGCACAGACTTCAGTCTGTGTATCGCGGCAATCTCAGACTGAAGTCTGAGCCACTAATGCGCATTCGCTTTATCTGGCCGGGCAAGACGAAAGACGAGCACCTGCGGGCGCTGATCGCGGAATATTTGAAACGGCTGCAGCGATTTGTACGTTGTGAAGTGATTGAAACCCGGGATGCCGCAGGATCAGACCGGGCCAGTGGCAAGAAGGAATCGCAGCGAATTCTCGATGCCATTCCGGATGGGAGCATGACGGTGCTCCTCGATCTTGAAGGCCGCGATTGGAGTTCTCCGGAACTGGCAGCTGAAGTGCAGCGTTGGGAGAATGACGCGATTAAGGAAGTGGCCATCGTGATCGGTGGAGCGGAAGGAGTCAGCGCGGAGGTCACGGCCCGCGCCCAGAAGCGCTGGCGCTTGTCGCGGCTGACGCTGACTCATGAAATGGCGCGAGTCCTGGCCGTCGAGCAGCTTTATCGCGCTTACACAATCAATCGCGGACTGCCGTATCAGAAATGAAATAAGAGCTGGAGGACTGAACAAAAGAATGGACAAGAGGAAATCGAAAACTTATCGGGACAAATTACTGGTGCGGCGCGAGGGCCTGGTGGGCCAGGTGCAGGCAGCCGAAGCCTACAGCCGGGAACGCGACGCAGAGGCGACACAGGATCCCGCGGACATGGCCGCCAACGCCTATACCAAAGAATTGATGATGTCGATGTCGACCAATGACCGGCAGTTGCTGGAGTCGATTGACGGCGCGCTGTCCCGCATCGACGCGGGCGAATATGGCAAGTGCATTCACTGTGGAGAGCCCATCCTCGAGAAGCGCCTGGAAGCGGTGCCCTGGGCCAGACATTGTCTGCGCTGTCAGGATTTGAACGAACGAGGGTTGCTGCATCACGACGACGAATAGCCTGTAGCAACCATCAGGATCACACTCCGGAAAATTTTGAGATAATAAATCCGAGGTGCCATAATCCGAGGCCTCCTGGGCAACCGGGAGGCCTTTTCGTTTTGGCCGTCCGCCAACCGTGAGGAGCGCTATGAACGATTCGCGTTACTCTTTGCGCCTTGGCGCCTTGGCGCCTTGGCGCGAATTATTCTCACGCAAAGGCGCAAAGCTCGCAAAGAAAAAGAACCGACAACTTTCCGATCTTTGCGTTTAAGAATTTGGACTTGTCTTCCACAACTCATTATCTGAGCACCCTCTACGACGCTACCCTGGCAATCGTCTACCCGCAAGCTTGCGCAGTTTGCGGCGCGAGCGTCGAGTCCCGTCATGACGGAGTTGCCTGCGCAGCGTGTTGGCAGACGACCCGCGTATTTACTGAAGATGACACATTATGCTGGAAGTGCGGTGTGTTTACTGGGGCAATGGTTGATCGCGAGAAGCGAAAAGAGATCCGTTGCCGTCGATGCGACGACGACGCCTTTACTCGAGCGCGAGCCTGCGGAGTTTATGAAGGGGCTCTGCGCGCTTCTATTCTGAATCTAAAACGAGAACCTCACGTCGTTCGGCGACTGGCTCAACTGACGTTTGAGCTCGAACGCCGCGAGCCTCTCAACACCGCTGACTTGATCATCCCCGTTCCGCTGCATCCTGAACGCGAGCGTGAGCGCGGCTTCAATCAATCCTCTCTGCTCGCGCGCGAACTCGCAAGCCTGAGTAATCTGCCGCTCGACGAGCACAGCTTCGTCCGAAATGTTCACACCGAGCGCCATCGCGCCGGCATGGATTCCATCGCCCGCCGCCAGAGTGTTGCCGAAGCCTTTGCCGTGCGCCATCCGAAGTTAGTCGCCGGACAGAATGTGTTGTTGGTTGACGACGTTTTCACGACCGGCGCAACTGTTTCAGCTTGCGCAGCGGTGTTGAAAGCGGCAGGTGCCGAAGGAGTGTTTGTGCTGACCCTTGCCAGGGCTACGCAGGTGTGACAGAGAAATGAGCAGGTGGCTTCCCCAGCGGTTTGTTAGGGCGAGCTTACCGAGCCGTCGGTGTATTCGATCTCCGTTATCTTACTGACAGAATCTGTCCGAATCACGTTGGGCATCCGACGTTTGACCGGCGGCGTCTGGTTGGGGGAAATCATCGTGGGTAGAAGCGGCACTTCGACTTTTTTCTTGAGGGTGACAACCTGGTGCGGGTCGACTCTTTTCCGCGTCTCAAAAGTATAAGTACTAATGGGCTTCCTCGTGACGGCGTCGACCAGATCGGTCTCCCATGTAATCCGCCTAATCTGTTTTCCGGTGTCGTTTGTGACCACCACCGAAGCATTAAAGCTCACGTAAAAGTAGTTGGACGGTGCCCGTCGCGGCAAGCGGTACCTATTGCCGTCTTCCGTATTGTTAGTAGGAGTCATTACCAACTCACGCCCTTTGTTGCACGTGGGGCATGGATTCTGGGCGCTGACGATTGAGGTGAAAGCAAAAGTTAACACGATCAGAATTAAGACTCGTTTCATTCCACACCTCCTACCGTTGTTGGCAAGCTATACCCAACTCTTTCCGGTGTCAACGAACACAAGGGTTTCGCTGGATGCTACCGCGGGCTGAACTCGACTATCCTTCGAAGTCGCGCCAAGCCCAGCTCCAGTCTTTCATCAGGAGGCTTCTTGCAATCCCCATTCGTGTCTATAATTCTCGCACCATCTTATGCAGCGAAAAATCATTCAGATCACCGGCGTCGTGTGGACTCTGGTTTATGCGAGCATCATCGTTTGGATCTATGCCACTGAACCGCGCTCCTTTAAAGAGGTCGCGACGAACTCACAAGTCGTGGCCGGAACCTACGAGATCAATCAGGATAGATTTAATAACGGCCTGGCGCTTTTTCGTCACGACCAGTTTCGCGCGGCGCGTGACGAGTGGGCCGCGGCCGATCCGGCGCAGAAGGATCCGCGGACGCAGTTCTATATCGCCTACGCCTGCTACCGAGAGGGCTGGGGTCGCGTCTATTACGACAATGCACTTTTCAAGCAGGGTCTGGAGGCCGCAAATCGCGCGATCAGCGTGGCGCCCAACGGCATTTACGAGGTCGATGATCACAATCTGCAAATGCACTCAGCCGCTGAATTGAAGACGGAATTGGAGCAGGGAACCGAAACCACTTGGAAAGACGTGAATCCCTTGAAGCTTTTCCGGCAACGCAAATGAAGAACTACACTGAGAGAAATCGAGCGCTGCTGCATTTTGTCGTCACGCCGACGGTCCTTCTGACGGTGGCACTGTTGGGCGGACTGAGAGTGGATGCTCAGACGAAACAGTTCATATTCATTGCGCCGCCGCTGGTGACTTTGGTGCTGGCGATTCTTCTGGGCTCACTCTTTGTGCGCGCGAGGGCCATCGATCTGGGTCAATGGCTCGCTCTCGATCAACCGATGTTGACTAACGTGGCGCATCTGCTGACGCTCCTCGCGCTTTTCTTTGCGTCAGCTCAAGCGTTTAATTCTGTCTTGCCGGAAAGCGGTCTGCTGCATTGGATGTTCTCGTTCTTTTTTCTTTGGACGCTGTGGACAAATCAGTTTTCGGCTTTCGACGCGCGGCGTTTGCTGAGAAGCCTGATCGTTCTGTTCAGCACCGCGTTCGTGCTCAAGCACCTGCTGGTGTCGGGACTCTCTGGTCCGTCAGGCGGTTGGCTCAAGACGATTGCCGCCGCGCTCCTGCAAGGCGTCGCCATAGACGTGCCGGCGTTTGCTCCCGTGACTGGTTACATCTCCTTCGTCGCGTTGGCACTGTATGTCGCGGGCTTGCTGCTTATAGCTCCCGTTCCCGCGCAACCGCTTCCCGCTCCAATGAGCAAACTAATGGTTCGCGAAGATGCTTTGGCTGAGTCGGTGGACTTGCCGGAGTGAAATCGGCCGCTCTATCGAATGCGTCGACTAGAAGAGGGGATTAAAGCCTTCCTGTGTGAAGTGGTGATCGTGCGTGAGCACTTCGGTGATTTGCCGTTCGCGCATCGCCGTCATGGATATGCAATCAGGCAAACTATAGCCTTTGTCGGCGCGCGCTTTGTAGAGGTCCAATCCGGCAAGAAAGTTCTCGTGAGTTTGGGCCACTACTTCGGTATGGACATTGGTGAGAAGCTCTTCAACGACAGCGACGGCTCTGAGCCGTGCCTCTTTCCCATGCTCGGCAAAGAAGTTCAGCACTTCGACCAAGATAGAATCTGTCGTGATTAGGAGCGCATCGTGAAGCAAGGTTGCGGCGGCGAGTGCCGGGCTGCGCCACTCGTCGTTTGGGTGGATCAAGGCAACCCAATAAACCGTATCGGCAAAGACGGGCTTCACGGAGTCTTTTTGGGAGCTCCGTAGAGATAATGGTCATGGTTTAGTGAACCATCGGTCGGCACGTTGTCCCAAGTTCCGGGCGGCGCCTGGCTGCTAATTTCTTCAATGATTTCCCAGATGGGTCGGTCGTTCTCGCGCGATCGTGGCTCGTTGTTCTCCTTGAGCATTTCATCGACTAGCGCCAAAACCTCTTGTTGCTTCTCGTCAGGAAGCGCGTGGAGTTTTTCGAGGATTGATTGTTCTAAGTTTGCTGACATACTGTCTCCCTGCTGCTTTGAAGACCTGGGCTGACTGAAGATTACACTCGCTCAACTGCTGTCGCAAGCAGAAGGCCGAGCGTAAGGAAGGACTGAGGTACAGAACCGGAAACCGTAGCGACCGGGTTCTTCACGCTGAAGGCGTGAGATGTAATAGCCAGGGGTAAGCGACGGCAGTCGCGCCACCCCTGGATTGGGTCAAGAATTAACACCCGAGCCCTGTAGGGGCGGCATAACCGCGTTGATAGATCTCGCCACAACCAAGATCCATTCCGCGCCTTCAGCGCTTATCATTTCTAATTAACACTCAACCTGGGCCGTTGGCCCAGGCTACTGCATTTCGCGCCTTTGGCGCTTTCAGTTTCGAAATTCAGAATCCGCGTTTCGTAATCACTACGAGTATAATGAGGAACATGAGCAAGAAGATTTATGATGAACTTTCTGAGATCGCTGAAGAGTTCGATACCCTTCGAGCCAAGTTTGATTCAGAACAAGTTAAGGTTCCGATGCAGAAGCTTGAGGACGCAGCTAAGAAAGTTGGGAAGGCTTGGAGCGGTTCATGGCTTGGCTATCACTCTCGTGTTTATTACCGGGGCTTCCAGTCACCTCCTCCCGGCGCTCGCTTCAGCCAAGAATGGGGATTTATGGATGTGGCCTTTGGAGATACAAGAGGTGATTGGGCAGAGTATGATTACGACCATGTGCGGAAAACAATATATGAGATAGCTGGTAATCCAGATTTGGACAACGCTAGAAGACTGGCTAAGACGGCGCGTAGCGATATCGAAGATAAACTCGCAGAAACATTGTCCTCGATAAGCACTGCTTTGAATGAACGAGATGATCCATTTCTATCGAAGTTGAAAGACAGCCTGGAGGCAACCAAGATTCCTAATGCCAGCGATTTCGCAAAGTACCAAATGCCCTCGGGAAAACTTATTTCGAGGGACATGGTAGCAATCGGCCAGGGTTTCCAATCACCGCCACACATAGATGTCTTGTCCGACGTGTTGGCTAATCGAGTCCCCGTAACGGTCTCTGAAACCTTGTCGAAAACAGCAAGGCAGGCTGCGGCACATCTCGCGAGGAGAGAGCGTCATTCACGAAGCCAGCACGACTTAGGGAACAAAGTTTTCGTCGGGCACGGTCGATCTGCGGCTTGGCGGGACCTAAAGGACTTTATTCAAGACCGCCTTGGACTACCCTGGGATGAGTTTAACCGCATACCTATCGCTGGCATAACAAACATTGCAAGGCTCTCCCAGATGTTGGATGACGCTGGAATAGCGTTCCTGATTCTGACGGCGGAAGATGAAAAAGCAGACGGAACAATCCAAGCTAGAATGAACGTCATACATGAGGCTGGACTCTTTCAGGGAAGACTGGGATTTACGAAGGCTATAATACTTCTTGAAGAAGGCTGTGAAGAGTTCTCGAACATTAAGGGGCTAGGGCAAATACGCTTTCCAAAAGGGGACATCAAACAAGCTTTCGATGAGATAAGGCAAGTGCTTGAGAGAGAAGGCTTGCTGGACACGTAAGGTCTCGCCCAGAACGACAAAACAGGAATCTGATACCATGACTGAACTCAGAACCCTTTACCCTGCAATCGAACCCTACGACACCGGCCGTCTGAAGGTCTCAGACATACACGAGATCTATTACGAGCAATGCGGTAATCCCAATGGCAAGCCGGTCGTGTTTCTGCATGGTGGGCCGGGTGGAGGGATTGTGCCTGAGTACCGGCAGTTTCATGACCCGTCGGCTTATCGCATCGTGCTGTTCGATCAGCGTGGGTCGGGGCAGAGCACGCCGCATGCTTCCATCGAAGAGAACACTACCTGGGATCTCGTGGCTGATATTGAGAAGCTGCGCGAGCATCTCGGTATTGAAAAGTGGCAGGTGTTCGGCGGGTCTTGGGGCAGCACGTTGTCGCTCGCGTATGCCGAGACGCATCCAACGCGCGCGACGGAACTCGTGCTGCGTGGAATCTTTCTTTGCCGGCCGAAAGAGATCAAGTGGTTCTATCAGGACGGGTGCAGTTGGATCTTCGCAGACGTTTGGGAAGAATTTTTGAAAGTAATTCCCGAAGGGGAGCGCGGAGACATGGTCAGTGCTTACTATAAGCGTCTGACCAGCGACGATGAGAAAGTGCGAGTTGAAGCCGCGCGCGCCTGGAGCATTTGGGAGGGTAGTACCTCAAAGTTATTCTTTGATCCGAAGTCGATCGAAAAGTTTGCCGACCCGGAATTTGCCCTGGCCTTTGCTCGCATTGAATGTCACTACTTCATGAACAACTGCTTCTTCCCAACTGAGAATTACCTGATTGAGAACGTGGGGAAGGTTCGTCATATCCCCGGCGTAATCGTCCAGGGCCGTTACGATGTGGTCTGTCCGATGACCAGCGCCTGGGACCTGCATCGGGCCTGGCCGGAAGCCGAGCTGCATATTACGCCGGACGCGGGACACTCAATTATGGAGCCGGGGAACTTGAGTGCGCTGATCGAGGCGACAGACAAGTTCAGGTGAACGTGGCCGTTATGGCTGGGAGCGCGGACGTCCCGTCCGCATCGCGCCGGAGGCGCAAATTTTCCAAAGTTAAGTTCCGGCTCATTCGACAAACTGAAGTTTGTCGTACAGCTTCAGAGGCCGCCTTTACAACGTTGTTCGCGCTTCGCGCTCAGTGCGGACGGGACGTCCGCGCTCCCAGCTAAATGGCGTCCTAACCTCGTCCATTGCGCCTGCCGCCACCATAATTTTGACACTCTCTGCTGGGCTCGCGTAATATCACGAACTATCATGAACGCGCGCGTCCTAGTTTTAAACGCTTCCTTCGAGCCCATCAACGTGTGCACCGAGCGGCGCGCGGTGGTCATGATCTTTAAGGGCGTGGCGCGCATGGAAGAGCACAACGGGCACATGCTGCATTCGCAAACGATTGTAATGCACGCGCCCGCGGTCATTCGCCTGACTGAGTATCGGCATATTCCCTTTGAACGCCGCTCACTCTCGCGTAAGAACATTCTGCTTCGCGACCATTCGTGCTGCCAGTATTGCGGCAAACAATTCGCGCCGTCGGAACTAACGCTGGACCACATCGTGCCGCGCTCGCGCGGAGGAGAGTCGGCCTGGGACAATCTGGTTGCTTGTTGCAAACGATGTAATCACCGCAAGGGCAACCGCACGCCGGAAGAGTCTGGAATGAACCTGCTGCGCCGGCCGCGCGCGTTTTCACTGCACGTCAATCGCCAGATCATGCGCTATCTGGGTCGAGCCGACGAAACCTGGCGCAAGTATCTTTTCTACGAGTCTGACGGCGGCAGCGACCTCTGCGTCCGCGCTTGAAGATTCGTCCTGAAGACAGGAAGACATAAGGAGACCCTATGAATGTGCTGCTGTTTGCACTGGAAAGTCCGACGATAATAATCGTGGTCGTGGCCGCGATCTTTTTACTCTTTGGCGGAAGCAAGCTGCCGCAACTGGCGAAGGCTCTGGGCCAGAGTAAGAAGGCTTTCAAGGACGGCATGGATGAGAGTGATCGCGATGATCGAATCAAGCCGGGTTCGCGCTCGAACCTTGACGCCGTCGACGACGAGGCCTTGTTTGAAGAAGCACGGAGGCGCGCGCAACAAAGACAGGCTGAGGAGAGTCGGAAGATTGAGCGGTAGGTCTGGAGCTGGAGGGTATGCCGAAGCGCCGTAGGCGCGTGATACTTAATTAACGGCCAATCCAAAAACTTTGTCGGCGCGGAAGCTGAAGCTTTCGCGCCGATGTTCATTCAGGCCAGGAGGTCAGTACCGGGAGCGGAGCGCACGCATCCTTGCGTGCGGACCGCAGGCATCCCTGCCTGCGTATTTCATTTCGAATCACATGCGCGAGCAGGATGCTCGCGAACCGCACGCAGGATGCGTGCGCTCCAGCTCTCATTGCACGTGGCTTTTCTTTCCCACGACCAAAGTAGCTTTCAGCGTCAAGATAAACTCTCCGTCGTGCCGTTCCTCGTCAATGATCCCGGTCAGTTCCTGAATCACCCGGTCTTGATCGGCCTGGGGGACACGCTGAAACCAGTTCGGTAAAAGAAAATCCGTGATCAGCGGTGAAGACATGAACGCTTCGCCAGAATCGAAGGTGAATTCTTCAACCGCAGTCGTGGTCGTCACGCTCTCCAAACCAATCTCATCGACCCAGCTCTCGACTTTGGCAACGGTGGGGATTTCATCGATCAGATTTTCTACTGCGGCACTGTGATCTCCCAGGCCGGCGCGGGTCAGTGCTTCCCAATAGATGGAAAAGACTTCGCCGAAGCTGGCCGCAGTCGGAAACCAGGCAGCCACAGTAGCTCCCGGCTTGGCTACGCGAACCATCTCAGCCAAAATCGCTTTTACACGGACGGGCGCGGTTAGAGAAGCATCCCCAAGCACCAGATCAAACTGATCGTCCTCGAACGAGAGCTTCTCCAGATCTTCCTTTTGAAAGTCTGCTTCCTGATGCAGTGCGACGGCCTTGGCCTGGGCTATCTCGAGGCACTCGGGGTTCTCGTCCACGCACACCAGGCGTAACTCTTCTTCGCGCCCGTCCAGCGCCAAAGCATGGCCCGCCGTGCCGGTAGCGACGTAAAGCGCTCGACCCTGCTTTGGTAACTTGATGTGCTCGTCGACCAACGCAGCAAACCGTTCAGACCAGTCGGTCGCGACGTACAGGTCATAAAGGAAGGCGAGTTCTTTTTGTGATTTGGTTTCCATTAAACTTTTCACCACAGAGGACACAGAGAAATCAGCGAAGGAAGAGGAGGAGCACTTTGTCTTCTTCTCTGAGTTACTCTGTGTCCTCTGTGGCTAATCATCCTCGAAATAGATTTTTCCTTTCAACTTCTCCGGCAAGCATGACATCTCTTCTTTCGCTCGGGCGTCGCTGTGCACGTAACGATACTCTTTGCCGTAACCCAGGTTCTTCATTAGGGACGTGGCCGCATTCCTCAGGTGTAAGGGCACGGGTTCTCGGGCGGTTTCCGTGGCATCGCTTTTCGCTGCAGAGTAGGCGCGCATCACTGCGTTCGATTTGGGAGCGCGCGCCAAATAGATCGTGGCCTGCGTCAGCGGGAAGAGAGCTTCAGGCAAGCCGATCAGCTTAGTGATATCAGCGGCCGCGGCCGCCTGGACCATGGCCTGCGGATCAGCAAGGCCGATGTCTTCAGAGGCGAGAATGCAGAGTCGGCGCACGATGAAGATGGGATCGGCGCCGCCTTCGATCATGCGCGCCAGCCAATAGAGCGCTGCATTCACGTCAGAGTTGCGCACCGATTTGATCAGGGCCGAAGCCAGGTTGTAGTGCTCCTCGCCCCCCTTGTCGTAAGCAAACTGTGCGCGACCCAGGGCTTCGATCAGCGTCTCGTCGGTGATCGGGCGCGCTCCGGATTCGTTCGGCTGAGTCGACGCCACCGCGGCGTCCAGAGCTGCCAGGGCCATGCGCGCGTCGCCACCGGAAGAATGCGCCAGCCGCTTAATCAATTGATCGGAGAGTTCGGGATGCAAGGTTCCGAGTCCGCGTTCTTCATCCGTCAGCGCTCGCCGCACGATTGCTTCGACTTCGTCTTCTTCGAGCGGGTTCAATACCAACACCCGGCTGCGCGACAGCAAAGCGCTGGTAACTTCAAAGGAAGGGTTCTCAGTAGTAGCGCCAATCAGAGTGACGGTGCCATTTTCGACTGCGGGCAGAAGCGCATCCTGCTGCGCCTTATTGAAACGATGAATCTCGTCGATGAACAAAATCGTGCGACGGCGACGTTGGCGATCGAGACGGGCTTCGGCAATCGCCGCGCGCAGATCTTTGACGCCCGAAAAAACGGCCGAGAGGGCTACGAACCGGGCGTCGGTTTTCTCTGCCAACAAACGAGCCAGCGTCGTCTTGCCCGTCCCCGGCGGACCCCACAGGATTATTGACGGCAGAGTGCCGCCGCTTTCGATTAGTCGCCGCAGGACTCGGCCCTCCCCTACCAGGTGTTCCTGACCGACAAACTCATTGAGGGTGCGCGGACGCATTCGATCCGCCAGCGGCGACGCCGTCCGGGAACCAGTGGACGAGTCGTCGGGCTCAGACATTTCCGGGAACAGAGTTGTCGCGCTGCGATCCTGCATTTTCTTTTTGGTCAGCGTACCACAACCCGGGACCGCCGACATCTTGACGGCGACTTTTCATAATAAGAGCCGGCAGGATGCCTGCGCTCCCGGCGGACACTACGTTAGAATGCTTGAGCATGATCTCGGCGCAAACATCCAGGCGGGCGGTGTGGCGACCGCTGTGGCAATTGCCGCGGCGCTTTGATTTGATTTTCTCGCTTACAAAACGTGAGTTGGCGGCACGCTATCGCGGCTCGGTGCTGGGGATCATCTGGGCGGTGCTGACTCCGGTGGTTATGATCGCAATCTTTACGATTATCTTTTCGGGCATCTTCAATGCCCGGTTCGGCTCCGCCAACTCGCAATGGGACTACGCGCTGTATCTCTTTTGCGGGCTGTTGCCGTGGAATGCGTTTCAGGAATCGCTACAGCTATCTTCGACGACGATTGTTGGGCACGCCAATCTGGTCAAGCGGGTCGTGTTCCCGCTCGAGACGCTTCCGGTTTCACTCTCACTGGCCGCCGCGGCTAACCAAATGTTCGGGACGGTCGCGCTGCTCCTGGCCGCGGCCCTCCTCCGTCGTGAACTGCATGCGACCATAGTTTTTCTGCCGCTGCTCTTGATCCCGCAACTGCTGGCGACCTTTGGCGCGGCTTGGCTGATAGCCTCGCTCGGCGTTTTTTTTCGAGACATCGTGCAGGGAATTAATCTGCTCCTAATGGCCTGGATGTATTTGACGCCAATAATCTATCCGGAGTCGCTGGTGCCGGCGCGATATCAGCCGATCGTAAACCTCAATCCCTTCACCCCGCTGGTGCGAAATTATCGCCGGATCATTTTGGAAGGCAGCCTTCCCGATTGGCGAGGCCTGGCATATTTCTCAGTCTTTGCGATAGCAAGTTTTGTACTGGGATACTGGTGGTTCGCGAGGACCAGGAAGAACTTCGCTGATGTTATCTGACACTTCGCCATTTCAGGGGGCTGTTGGCCGTAGTTTTATGGAGAACAACGTCGTTGACAGTGCTCAGTTTGCATGTTAGCGTAGAAGAGCCGTTGAGCTCCGAAACGGCTTCAGCATGCTAAAGCTCTTGTTCCCTCAAAGGCGTTAGGCATCCGACCTCGCCCTTAATACATTTTCCAGTCTAAGAGTTTCGAAAACATGGCGTTTGATAAGGTAAAGACTCTGCGTGCGGCCGAGAGATACCTCGAACTGGGTAAGATCCCGGCGGCGGTCAAAGAGTATTGCAAGATTGTCGAGGCCGACACGGACGATTTCACCACGCTGAACATGCTTGGGGATCTATACGTCCGGGTTGGCAACCAGCCCGCTGCCATCGCCTGTTTCCGGCGCATCGCCGACCATTATCGCGAACAGGATTTTGCTCTCAAAGCGATCGCGATGTTCAAAAAAATCGATCGGCTGCAACCTCACGATCCTGAAATCTCCACCCACCTCGCCGACCTTTACGCGCAACAGGATCTCGTCGTCGAAGCGCGCACGCACTATCTGGCCGTCGCCAACGCTCACGAGAAGGCCGGTGCGACCCAGGCAGGTCTCGAAGTCCTGCGCAAGATTGCCGACCTCGATTCGCAGAACACTGAGCTGCGCCTCAAGCTGGCTGAAGGTTACTTCAAAGAGAACATGATGACGGAGGCGGCGGCGGCCTTCACTGAGACCGGCAGCCACCTGCTGACTAAAGGCGCGTTTGACGAAGCGGTTGCTGTGTTTGGTAAAGCCCTCCGACTTCGGCCCGCCGATCACGTCGTACTCCAGGGACTGCTCGAGGCACACAGTGCCCGCGGCACTGCGGATGAAGCGGCGGAGCTAATCGCGCTTGCTTCAGTCGACAATCCCGAAGACATTCACTTGCTGGCAATGCTGGCCCGGGCGCATGTCCAAGCGGAAGATCCCGCACAAGCTGAGAAAGCGACGGCCCTACTGGTTGCCAGGGAATCATCGGCCTATCTTCAGTACGCCGAGGTAGCACGCCTTTATCTCACCACCGACAAAGTTGATGAAGCAGTACGTGTCGTTGCCGGCATCGCCGAACAAATGCTCGCGGAGCGCGAAGACAACCAGTTGCTCGAGCTGGTGGACGAATTTCTTGTTTGCGACTCCGACAACGTGCAGGCCTTGCGCCTTCTGGTCCGCGCCTTTTGGTGGCAGCGGGACATGGAAAAACTGAAAGCCGCGTTGGAGCGACTGGCTGAAGCAGCTGAAGCGGCGGGATTGGTTAAGGACGAACGCTATGCATTGACCCAGTTGACTCGTCTGGGCCCGGATCAGTCACATCACCTCAGTCGTCTCAGGGAATTGGGCGGCGCCGAAGAGGGAGCCGCCTCTGAAGTCCTGCCTCTCAACGAACCGATAGTTGCGTCTGAATCGGAATCAACTCCGGCTGCTCATGACGAATACTCGTTCGATCCGCCCGCCTCAACGCCGGTAGGTGAAAGCGAGTTTGAATGGAGCCCCGTTGAAGACATGGCTGAGATTCGCGGCGAATCGGACTCTGAGTTTGAAATAGAACGAGGCTTTACTTTCGAAGCAGTCGTGGCCGAGGAACTCGCGTCGAGCTCCGCCGAAGTCGCCGTAGCGCCAGTGCCTGATGGCGTAAACGATGCTCGCCGGCAGGAACTCGAAAGCGTTGACTTTTACATTGCGCAAGGATATGCCGACATAGCGGTCGACACGCTGGATCTGCTGGAGCGTCAATACGGATCGCATCCTGATATCGACCTGAGACGGCGTCAGCTGGAGAACAACGGCGACGTGATCAAGGCTGCGGAAAGCGAAGCGCAGGCAAGTGAATCCGAGATGGTGTTTGACGCAGGCACGTCTGCGCCACCGGTAGCCGAGTTCGGCGAAATTGAATTTGCGACGAACACACCTGCGCCGCCGGTCGCCGAGTTCGGCGAAATGGAATTTGGGTCGATCGCGGAATTTGAGACCCCCGAGGTCGCCATCCCTATTCAGCCCGTTACCAAGGTCTCGTTGCCTGTGCCGCCGCAGTCTCCGGGGCTTGACGCGGGTCTGGCCGAGATATTTGAAGAGTACCGAGTTTCGGCCGAGAGCGATCACGACGCCAACGGCAACGGGGATTACGAAACGCATTACAACCTGGGCCTTGCTTACAAGGAAATGGACTTGTTTGAGGAAGCTCTCGAAGAGTTTCAGTTGGCGGCCGGCCTGGTCAATCCGGACGATGGGACGCCGCGCTACTTGCAGTGCTGCAACCTTCTGGGACATTGTTTCATGCAGAAGGGCGTGCCACAGCTTGCCGTAAAATGGTTTAATAAGGGATTCAATACGCCCGCCGCTTCCGAAGACGAGCGCCAGGCGTTGCGTTACGAACTCGCCGCCGCTTACGAGCAGGTCGGTGACTTACATCGCGCAATCGATCTTTTTACTGAAGTCTACGGAATCAACGTGTCTTATCGTGGTGTTAGTGAGCGATTACGAGAGCTGAAAGCGCGCGCCAATGGAGAAAACGGCAAGGCTGCGCCGGCGTCGGATCGAAACAAGAATCACGAGCAGCACGTAAACTAATTCGCTGGATTTTATTTATAGTCTTTTAGTGCGGTTCAGTTTAGAGTTCAAGCTTTAGCTTGTGCTTGCGAGTTTAGAGGCGGGCTACTGCCCGCCGGTTCGCCGACGGCAGCGAAGGCGGGCTATTGAGACAGCAACCTGAAGGTTGAACTCGAAACGCAAACTCTCCGTTTCTATTTTTGAGGAGCACGAATGTCTTCGCGGCTTTCGGTTATCTTTTACATTATTCTTTGCCTTGAGATCGGCATTGTGCTGACGGTTCTGCCCTGGGTACCGCACGGCTGGTTTGGTTTAAGCGACTGGGGCAACAACTACTTTCTTCTGCTGGCCGCTCACAAAGCCGGCTATGGCGTGCAACGGTGGGTCGCCTCAGGCTGGGTGCGCGGGGCCGTCTCGGGCATCGGCATCTTGAATCTCGGCATGGGGATTTGGGAGTTGATCAATTTCCGCCAAACTGTGAGGGCGCTGGACGCAGGTCAGCCTTCTGTGGAAAGCTCGCGCGTGAAATCGCCCGAACCGGTGACCGTCAATGAAGCTCAACCTGTCAAAGCCGATCCTTTATCTGATTACCCGCGGCGCAACCACTGAAACAACTACGCCCGACTGCCCGGAGTTTCGGGCCATCCTGGACCAAGCTTCTGCGGCGGTCAACGCCGGCGTCCAGTTGATTCAAATAAGAGAAAAGCAGTTGTCGGCTCGTGTCCTCTTTGAGCTTACGAAGGCACTGGTATCTGTTGCCCATCGTTATGCGACGCGAGTTCTGGTTAACGATCGCGCCGACATCGCCGCGGCAGCCGGTGCGGATGGAGTTCATCTGACGACCACTTCACTTACCCCTGATGTGATTCGCAAAGCGTTTGGCGCTGAATTTCTGATTGGCGTCTCGACTCATTCATTGATCGAAGCCCGCAACGCTCGCAATCAGGACGGGGATTTCGCGGTCTTTGGTCCGATCTTTACTTCGCCATCTAAAATTAAATATGGTTCGCCCGTCGGCATCCCGAAGCTGGCCGAGGCCACGCGCGACCTGGGGCCTTTTCCACTTTTGGCGCTCGGCGGGATTTCTCTTGAGAACGTGAACGAATGCTTGCGGGCCGGAGCCAGCGGCATCGCCGGAATTACTCTGTTCGACGAGCCGAGTGGATTGGCGAAGACGGTTGCTACGATAACTAAGTTAAGAGAGCTTCCGCATGGCGACTGACGCAGATGCAGTTCCAGTTGTGCTCACGATCGCGGGCTTCGATCCTTCCGGCGGCGCGGGTGTCATTGCGGACATCAGAATCTTAGTGGCCTTTGGTTGCCGGCCGGTGGCGGCTGTCACTTCACTTACCTTTCAAAATTCAGAAAAGCTCTCCGGAGCAATTCATCAGAGTGCAGAGTCTTTGCGCGGTCAGATTTTGCCGCTCATCAAAGGACTGAAAATCGCCGCGGTAAAGATTGGCATGTTGCCTACGCGTGAGCTGGTGTCTGAGGTGGTGCGATTGCTCGTTGAGGAAAAGATGCCGGCGCCAGTTGTCGATCCGGTGCTGCAATCATCTTCAGGTTACGAGCTCATGGAACCCGAAGCGAGAGAAGCGTGGCTGACTCGGCTGATGCCTTTGGCGCGCCTGATCACTCCCAACATTCCCGAGGCTGAAACGTTTACGAGGATGACAATTAAGAATGAATCGGACATGCGCGCCGCGGCGAACTACCTGCGGAAGCAAGGAGCGCGCGCAGTCCTGATCAAAGGCGGCCACTTGCCGGGAGCGCGGGCATCTTGCCCGCCTATCGGAGAAGCGGGCAGGATGCCCGCGCTCCGATCAGAGGCCCTCGATGTACTCGATGATGATGGCGAGGTGACGGTGTTTTGCGCTGAGTGGATCGAAGCGCCGCCGTTGCGCGGTACGGGATGCATGCTCTCATCAGCAATAGCGGCTGGCCTGGCACGCGGAAAGAATCTGCGCGACTCGATCGATGCGGCGAAGCAGTTCGTCGCGGACGCGATCCGCCAGGCGTGAGTCCTGGTACAGAACCGGGAGCGTTAGCGACCGGATCCAAGAGTGCCGTTGAGGGTGAGTGAGTGGGCTCGATTTTAGTCTATGTCATTAGCTATTAGCGCGGTGAATTCAGATACCAGCCTACCCGTGAATGTTTCCCTCTTGAACATTGCCAGGCAAAACACCAGCTGAAGCTTCGAGCCAATGAGAGAAAGAATCTAACCGGGCTCGATCGACCATGCGAGTGCTCGACTTATTCAACCGTAACTTTTTCCATCTTCACATCCGACGCCGGCCGATCGCCGCGATCCGTTTCAGAAGTTGCGATCGCATTGACTATGTCCTGCCCTTCACTCACTCGACCAAAGATTGTGTAGTTCGGCGGCAGCGGGTAATCAACGTGCATGATGAAGAATTGCGAGCCGTTAGTGTTAGGACCGGCGTTGGCCATGGCGACCGTGCCGGCTTTATAACCGCGCTGATAAATCTCGGATGAAGGATTGATTTCGTCCGCGAACTTTCCGCCCCAGGCCGACTGTCCGCCGCGTCCAGTGCCGTCGGGATCGCCGCCCTGAATCATGAAACCCTTTATGACGCGGTGGAAGATCACACCGTCGTAGTAACCCTGTTCGGCCAGCAAGCGAAAGTTCTCGGTGGTCTTGGGCGCGTCCTGTTCCAGTAGTTCAAATTTGATTGTGCCTTTGTTGGTTTGAATCGTCGCGGTTCGATTTGCCATTCTGATCTATTTCTCCTCGGTTTGATTTTAGCGTTGCGGGCAAGCTTAACCTCACCCGGACGAAAGTGCACGTAAGGAGGGCGAGCCCCAAGTGGCGCAGACTTCAGTCTGTGATCCATCCACTGTAAGAATCACAGACTGAAGTCTGTGCCATTCACTGTAATCCCCGCATGATTCTTACTCCAACTGACGCATTCCCCTCTAAACAGCTATGATTATCGGCACGCAGTGATTTAATCAGCTATCGATACTTCTGAAAGGAAACTGGAAACAAATCGATGAATGTTACTCATCTCGAATGTGCCGCCTGCGGTACCAGGCATGAGGCACGACGGTTGCACAACCTTTGCACTGAATGCGCTAAACCGCTGCTGGTGCGCTATGACCTGAAGCGCGCGGCGGCTTCTTTGACAAAAGAAAGTTTGCAAATGCGCCGTCGCGATCTGTGGCGATATCGCGAAGTTCTGCCGGTCGAGCAAGACGAGAACGTCGTTACTCTAGGTGAAGGGTTCACGCCCCTCGTGCACGCATCGCGCCTCGGTTCGCAAATCGGTTTGAGCCGTCTGTACATCAAAGACGAGGGCCAGAACCCGACGCAGAGTTTCAAGGCGCGCGGAATGGCCGCGGCAGTTTCGATGGCCAAAGAACTGGGCGTAAGAAAGCTGGCCGTGCCTTCGGCGGGTAACGCGGCCGGCGCCCTGGCGGCATATGCGGCGCGGGCGGGAATGGAGGCGCACATCTTTATGCCTCGCGACACGCCGCGGGCCAACGTGATCGAATGCGAACAAACGGGCGCACACGTGACTTTGATGGATGGACTCATCACTGATTGCGGCGCGGAGGTGGGCCGTCGCAAGGAAGCCGAAGGTTGGTTTGACGTGTCGACTTTGAAAGAGCCTTACCGAATCGAAGGCAAGAAGACGATGGGCTATGAGTTGGCAGAGCAGTTCGATTGGGATCTGCCGGATGTGATCATCTATCCAACCGGCGGCGGAACGGGATTGATTGGAATGTGGAAAGCGTTTGATGAAATGGAACAGATGGGCTGGATTGGATCAAAGCGTCCGCGCATGGTGACGGTGCAAGCGACCGGGTGCGCGCCCATCGTGCGCGCTTTCGAGGAAGGGAAGCGCTTTGCCGATGAATTTCCCAACGCGCACACGACCGCGTCGGGTTTGCGCGTACCCAAAGCGATTGGAGATTTTCTGATCATAGATGCGTTGCGAGCGTCGGGTGGGACCGCGATTGCCGTCACCGACGAGGATCTGATCGCGGCGACGAAAGAGATTGGCGCCGCTGAAGGAATCTTCTGCGCGCCTGAAGGCGCAGCGTGTCTGCCGGCGCTAAGGAAATTGTTCGCCGCCGGATCGGTGCATGCAGATGAACGGGTGGTTCTGTTCAATACTGGAAGCGGCGTGAAGTACCTCGAAAGCTTTTCGAATTGACGGCTAAGAATCACCGTGCTCTTAGGGAATGACAGCGCGGTTGAAATGAGAGTGCGGCTTTGCCGCCTGATGTGCGGAAAGGCTCTGCCTTTCCCACCAGGCCAGGATGTCTTGAGGCTATGCCTCCGTCTGGACCGGGCTCTTGATGGTGTGTTGGGAAAGAGACGCAACGAACCTGCGAAGCAGGTGGCAGCATAAAGCCCCGGGCGTAAGCCCGGGGTTCAACCGGAAAAATGAACCTGAGCCCGCTTAAGCGGGCGAAAGAATTCGGGGCGTAGGCCCTAAATCAAATGGTTACTAACGGTAAGGCGCAGCCTTACCGCACATCAGGCGGCAAAGCCGCGAAAGAGGACGAACGGTAGAGCTAACATGTCAGGTGAAGGCTCTAAACGAGACTGACCGATTTTGAAATTACGGAGTTTGTATTATGAGAGCTTTTATTTATCTTGCGATTCTTTTCGTCCTCGCTGTTCCGAGCACTGCCTTAGCGCAAGGCGCTCCCGCGCCCTGGCTCAGCGAAACCGAGCGCGCGAAATTTGAAACGCTCCGGATCGTCGGCTCGGAAGCGTTATTCAATCTCGATTACGAAACTGCGCGCAAGAGCTTTAAGGAGATGGCCGTGGCATTTCCGAAATACCCGGCCGGCCCACAATTTTTAGCGGACAGTCTTTGGATCGAGACGCTCTATCAGACAAGGCGTCTCCAATCTTCGCTCTATGGCGACGACGATACGTTTTATTCGACCAGCGACGACAAGACTGATCCGGCCACAGTCCAACAGTTCCGGGATCTGACGCGTCAGGCCCGCCAACTCGCCGAAGCGCGCTTGAAGCAGTACCCGCGCGATGTCGAGGCGCTTTATTTTATGGGCGCGATCGAGGGGCTGAAAGCTTCGTTCGAGGAAGCAGTCGAACGCCGCCACTTTGCCGCTTTGAAAGACGGCTCTGACGCAGTCGACCGCCACCGCGAAGTGCTCAGACTTGATCCGACTTATCACGACGCTGAGATTACGATCGGCCTCTATGACTTCACCGTAGGGTCGCTGCCTTTGCCGGTGAAGCTGATCGCCGGAGTTGCGGGCTTTCGCGGTTCGAAGAAGCGCGGGCTGGCTACGCTCGAGCGCGTGACCAAAGAAGGAAGTTGGGTGCGCGACGAGGCGCGGACGCTTTTGATCGTTTTGTACACGCGCGAAAAAAAGTTCGCCGAAGCTGCCGCCTACGCGAAGGAGTTGGCCGCGAAATACCCGCGCAATTATCTCTATCGTTTGGAAGCGGCCGATGCCCTGGTATCGCAAGCGGCGCTCGAGCGTGCCGCGAATAAGAGCGGGACGACCACGGCCGAGAACGAAGCGTTTGCAACCTTTGACGCACTCCTGAAAGACAAGGCGGTCCGCGATACCGCTGCGCGCGCATTCGATCTGATTCATTTCAAGTACGGTGAGGCGCTGATGACTGCCGGCCTGTACGACCGTGCGGCCAGAGAATTTCTGGCCGCCGCTGAAGTGCCCGGGGCCCAGCAGGGCCTGGGTACGATGGCGCATCTTTACGCGGCTCGCGCGCTCGACTTGGCAGGCAAGCGAAACGACGCGATGACGCAATATCGCTCCGTGCTGGCGCGGCCAAACGTCTACGACGCCCACGACCAGGCGCAGTCAGGATTGAAAGAAGCGTTCAAGAAGAAACTGAGTTAATGGAGCGCCGACATCCTGTCGGCATTGAGCGCGAAGCGCGAATAGACCATTAGCTATCATCGATCAAGCCATTCACGGATTGCGGACGGGCCGTCCGCGCTCCCAGGTTTTAAGCGCCGTTAGGCGCGACATGTTTATAGCGCTCGACCATATAGATCGTTTTAGCTCCGTTAGGAGCGGCATGTTTCGCTCCTAACGGAGCTCAGAAAATTATTTTGGCGGAGCCAGGATTCGGCAGATGAATCGACAAGGGACAGCACTCAACTGGTTTTGAGGCGGGCACTTGTGCCCGCGGGTGGGACAAGTCCCACCTCTAAACGTTTCGCACGCGCGTAGTTTCCTTCTCAAACACAAACCCAATCGTCTTGTAAATGAGCTTCGCGCAAAGAAATGCCGACGCGCTCTGACCTTCAACGTAGGAATATTCCGTCAAGTCCATCCCAATAACTCTGCGCTTGCGCGCGAGAGTGCGAATCAAACCAATCGTCTCGTACCATCCCAGGCCGCCCGGTTCGGGCGTTCCAGTCGCAGAAACGAGCGATGGATCCAACCCGTCGATGTCGATCGTTAGATAGACATTCTCAGTCAAACCATCGACCGCATCGTCCCACCAATCACTGCGTCCGACGATGTCCTTCGCCCAGAAGATCCGCGTCGGCAGGCTGGCCAAGCCTCGCGCTTCCTCCGCTGAGATCGAGCGAATGCCGCACTGAACTGCAGGAATGCGCAGGTCCTTAACCACTCTGGCCATGATCGACGCATGTGAGTGCGGAGTGCCATCGTAGGTGTCGCGAAGGTCGGCATGCGCGTCGATCTGAAGAACGGAGAGGTTGGGATACTTCTCAGCATGAGCGCGAATGACCGGACCACTCACAGAGTGCTCGCCGCCAATCATCGCGACGAACTTATCACTCTGGACCAGTTCTTTCGCGCGGTCGTAAAGCGAACTCATCATGCGCTCTGGCGGATCGATTGATGAAGATTCATCGAGGGTATGAATACCCAGCTTGTAGACTTCAGCATCCGTCTCTTCGTCATAGAGTTCCATGTTGCGCGAAGCATCGATGATCGCCTGCGCTCCCTGACCAGTACCGCCGCCATACGAAACCGTGCCTTCGTAAGCGATGGGCCAAACCAGGATGCGTGAATTATCAAAGGTGGAAAATTCTTCTTCAGCTATGCCGCCAAAGTTGAAGGGTAACGCTTGCGATTCGGTCATGCGGGAAAGTTTAGCGAAGGTGGGGAAGAGAAGCCAGACAGCCCGATTCATCGGGCTTTCCCGAACGGTTGCCAGACCAGCGCTTTGAGCGCTGGGTCAAGTGCTTTCGCATTTGGCTGAAGCCACAAAACAAAAGCCGCTGAAGCGGGCTCGATAGATCTCGGTAGCGTGGTACCCAGCCGTAAAACGGCTGGGCTAGTAACCCTTCGGGGAAGCCGCGTGAACGCGGCTGCAGCCACCGCGAAGCTTATGGCACTTCGATGATTAATTCTTTTCCGGCGAAGATAAAGTTCGGTCGGCGACGTCCCTTCATGTACTTGGCGGCGGTTTGGGAAAGCGCGGTGATGATAATCGGCAGCGCTATCGTCGCGTCGCAATTAACGTAAGCTGTCAGGGCGCCGCGTCCGAGTTTGCCATAGACAAGAGATTCGTCGAAGGCGACGGCGCTGCTGCGTCCGCCGGGATGCGGCGCGTCGGCGGCGATCTGAATCGCGTACTTGTGACCGTGGACCTGTTGCTTGAAGATGTGGGCGGACATTTCAGTCTGGCGCAGGAAACTCTTGGTGATTCCGCCGCCGATATTTATCACGCCTGAGACGCGGGCGCGAATTCCGATTTGCGCCATATCCAAAACGTCCTGAACGATGTCGAATTGAAAGTTGTTCTTCTTTTCAAATCTCGAACCTGCGATCCCCACCGCGATGCCGCTGTCGGTAATGCCCGGACAAAAAACCGGCACGCGAGATTTATATGCGGCGGTAAGCACGCCGTCTTCCGCGGCGATCTCGGCCAGTTCGCGGCCGAGCAGATGAAGAAACTCGCGACTGGAATAGGGCCGTGTTTGATCGAGCTGGCTGGCGAATCCTCCCACCCACTCTTCGGCTTCGTGATATTCCTCTTCACTCGCCAGCAGGTCCCACATGCGATTAATCTGCGCCGACTCGAGCTCGGCATCAGTCATGTTCGGATGGGCCTGGAAGTGATGACGCCCGAGCGTCTCATGCAGATCGTGGAAAATCACCGAGCCTGAGAGCACCAGCACGTCCACGAAGCGGTTCTTAACCACATAGGCCAGAAGTCTGCGCATACCGGCCGGGATCAAAGCCCCGGACGCCGCCATCATGATCGTCGTATTGTCGCCCAGCATGTCCAGCCAGATCCGGTGCGACTCGGCCAATTGACGCCCGCCAAAGCCGGTGCCTTCCATTTTTTCCAGCAGCCCGGCCACCGAACGGTCTCGATCGACCTGGACCGGACGGGTGGGAATAGTCAGATACTTACTGGGTTTTGGTTTTCGCTGTGTCACCATAATCTCGTCTTAACCTCTTTCAAAATGTGCGACAAACTTTAGTTTGTCGACTTGAGTAACGGGTCTCAGCCCGCCAACGACAAACTGAAGTTTGTCGAACAATATTTAATAATCATGACGCCGCCGACCCTTGGTTCGGTTACCGTTACTTGTAATGTACGTGTAGGCATCGAAACGCGATTCGTAGAAATTTACCAGCTCGGCGCCTTCAGCTTCGCTCAATTCGTCGTTCTTGATGCGCTGCGTTACCTGGCGTCGAAATCCATCATGCAGCAGGCCGCGTTCGTAACGCGCCCGCCCGGCGGCTTCGCCAACGGTCGTGCCGCGAATAACTTTCTTAATCAGATAGCCTTCTTCGTCGATATGAATCTGTGCTTCGTTCGGCGTACCGAACAGGTTGTGATTGTTTCCCATCACTTCCTGATAGGCGCCGACCAGCATGAAAGCTACATAGTAAGGCTCATCAGGATCGATCGTGTGCAGCTCGAGCACCCGCTTGACGTCGTGCAGATCGACGAATTTGTCGACCACGCCATCTGAATCACAGGTGATGTCGCAGAGGGTCGCAAATTCCGTGGGCGGCTTGTTCAGTTTTTGAATCGGCACGATCGGAAACAACTGATCGAGCGCCCAATGATCCGGCAGCGACTTGAACACGGAAAAGTTCGCCAGATACTTGGCGCACAGCAGCCGTCTGAGTTCACCGAACTCTTCGGGAATGTACTTGGCCTGCTGCGCATACTTGTTGGCGCTCTCGCATATGTCCCAGAAAAGCACTTCGCCCTTGGCGCGATCCTCCAGGGAAATGAGGCCGAGATTGAAAAGCGTGAACAGCTCCTCACGGTGTTCGAGAGCATCGTGATAGAACTCGCGATAGTTCTTAATCGTGATCGACTCACGCAAATCGCCGAGTTCGATCACTACCTGTGGATCGTCATCGTCAATTTCGATCGGCGTGATGTCTTCGACCACGGTCTCGATCTCCTCGAGCACGTTCGTCACCAGGATTGCGTGATAGGCGGACAGAAAGCGGCCCGACTCCTGAATAATCGTAGGATGCGGGACGTTTTCATCGTCGCAGACCTGCTTGATCGTATAGATGACGTCGTTGGCGAATTCCTGCGAATTATAATTGGCCGAGGAATCGAACGCCGTCTTCGAACCGTCGTAGTCGACCGCCATGCCGCCGCCGACATCAAGCAGTTCAATCGGGACTTTCATCTGATGGACCTTCGCGTACACGCGCGCGGCTTCCTTCATCGCGTTCTTGATCCGCTTGATGTCCGTCAATTGCGAGCCGATGTGAAAATGAAGCAAGCGCAGCATGTCGACGCGATCGGCTTCTTTCAAACGATTGATAACTTCCAAAAGCTCAGTCGTGGTCAGGCCGAACTTCGCGGCTTCACCGCCCGACTTCTCCCAACGACCCGAACCCTTCGAATAGAGTTTGACGCGCATGCCGATGATCGGCATGGCGCCTTCAGTCTGATCGGCGATGCGCAGAATGTGATCGAGCTCGCTGAGTTTTTCCACGACGATGACGACGCGCTTGCCGGCTTTCGCGCCGGCGAAAGCCATCTCGATAAACTCTTCGTCTTTGAATCCGTTGAGCACCAGCAAACTGTCGGGCGTTTGCTCAAGAGCTAGTGCGGCATAAAGCTCTGCTTTCGATCCAGCTTCCAGGCCAAAGTCGTAACGCGACCCTTCACGCAGGTACTCTTCCACCACCGCACGCTGCTGATTGACCTTCATTGGATAGACGCACATGTGCGCACCCTGATAGTCGTATTCCCGGATCGACTTACTGAAAGCGCGCTGAAGTTTTCGCACCTGCGCGGCCACGAGTTGCGGAAATCGAACCAGGATAGGCGTGGTTATGCCGCGGCCGGCCAGGTCTTCGATGATCTCTTTCAGGTCTGCTGATCTCGAATCGCCCTCCGCCGGGCGCACGATTAGGTGACCCTTTCGATTTACATCGAAATAGCCGGCGCCCCAATTCTCGATCCCGTAGGTTTCGACAGTCTGTTCGATCGCGGTGGTCAACTAGCGGTCTCCCTGGATGCCCTTTCAGCAAGCGTTCCGCCACGGCAACCCTTGGCGTTGGCTGCATTTCCGGCCGGATAGCGGATGTTAGGGGTGTACCTTAACGCCAGAATGTAACAGAAAACGCGGGGTCGGTCTATCACTTTTTTGTGCCGAATGTATCGTCCCAAGCCGTTGGGTTCCCAGAGCTTAGGCCAATGTGTCGGAAGCCCGCGCGTGAGCAAGGGCACCGTCGGTTAAGGTGGCCCATCGGCTCTAATACAAGCACTTAGCAGCCAATTTTCTTGAATCAAGAGTGCTTGGCAGGGTGGCCCTCCGTTGCGGTCGAGCTTCCGACGAATCCAGTCTTTCTCTGTTCTACTTCAGGAACGTGCGCCTTGCTTGCTCGCCTGGGCGGCCAAATAAGTTTGGTCTGAAACTAAAAGAAGCCGTCGGGTCTCGGTAGTATTGATCGAAGGCATAGATCAAAGAGGACAAAAGTGAGATTGAACCCACCATTCCACAATCGCCGGTAAATGATCTTGACATCCCGCGTTTCCCATCTATAATGCGAGTTTTTATTGCGCGCTGTTACATGTCCCTTTCGCGCTCCGCAGACCGTCCGTTCTACAAAAGGCTTCGCACCAAACACCGCTTCGGGGCGAAGGTCAACCACATCACTCACTTTTTTTGCTACAGGAGACTAAATGAACGCTAAAACTGTGTTGAAGTATGCCTCCGATCAGGGAGCTAAATTTGTTTCTGTTCGCTTCACGGATCTACCCGGTTCGTGGCAGCACTTGACGTTTCCGATCACCGAACTGGCCGAAGAGTCGTTTGAAGATGGGTTTGGTTTTGACGCTTCGTCAATCCGCGGCTGGGCGGCGATTCACGAATCGGATATGTTGCTGGTTCCAGATCCGTCGCGCTTTTGGATGGATTCCTTTTCCAGTGAACCCACGCTTTGTCTGGTGGCCAACGCCGTCGACCCACTCTCCCGTCAGGGCTACGCCTTTGACCCGCGCACAGTGGCCGTCCGCGCTGAGAGTTATCTGAAAAGCACGGGCATAGCAGACGTCGTCAACTTTGGCCCGGAAGCGGAGTTCTTTGTTTTCGACAGCGCCCAGTTTTACAACGAGCAGTACAGCGCCGGTTACTCGATTGATTCGGATGAAGCCCACTGGAACAGTGGCCGCGACGCGAGCGAATCACAGGGTCCGAATTTGGGCCACCGGATTCGGCCGAAAGAGGGATATGTGCCGGTGGCGCCGATCGACACTCTGTCCGATCTGCGTTCTGAAATTTCGCTGACGCTGGCAGAGTGCGGCATCAACGTCGAATGTCATCATCACGAAGTGGCCACCGCCGGCCAGTGTGAGATCGACTTTCGATACTCCACGATGCTGGGGACCGCCGACAACCTGCAAATATTCAAGTACGTCGTGAAGAACACTGCACGCAGCCATGGCAAGACGGCGACCTTTATGCCCAAGCCGTTATACGGCGATAACGGATCCGGCATGCATTGTCATCAGTCGCTATGGAAGGGCGGCAAGCCTTTGTTCGCGGGCGACGGCTATGCAGGACTGTCTGAGACGGCGCTGCATTACATCGGCGGGCTCTTGAAACATGCGGCGGCCATCATTGCCTTTGCCGCACCTACAACCAATAGCTACAAGCGTCTGGTTCCCGGTTTCGAGGCGCCGGTAAATCTGGCTTATTCAGCGCGCAATCGTTCCGCGGCGATTCGTATTCCGATGTTCTCCACGAATCCTAAACTGAAGCGGCTCGAGTTTCGTCCACCCGATCCGTCCTGCAATCCGTACCTGGCTTTTTCGGCCATGCTGATGGCCGGCCTCGACGGTATTCAGAACCGGATCGATCCAGGCGCGCCGCTTGATAAGGACATCTACGATCTTTCACCCGAAGAACTTAAAGACGTTCCGAGCCTGCCGGGTTCGCTGGACGAGGCGCTCATCGCTCTGGAAGACGATCATGAGTTTCTGTTGAAGGGCGACGTATTCACTCCGCAACTGGTTGAACGTTGGATTGAGTATAAGCGTGAACGCGAGATTCAACCGTTGCGCATGCGGCCGCATCCGCTCGAGTTCTCGATGTACTACGACGTATAAGGCTACGGCCCGGGTTTTCTTGGCGGCTCTGCCGCAGCACACTCGGTAAAGCCAGCAGGTTGCTGAAGAACTAAAGATATCCACGAATTCACACGAAACAAGCACGAAGAAGGACCTTCAATTTGCCCCATATTCGTGTGATTTGGTGGATCGTTCTGCCGCCGCTTACCGAGGGCAAATAGTTTTTCAGCAGCCTGCCAGGGCTTACCGAGTTGCCCTCTAAAAACCACAACCTTGAACGGTAAGCCACAGGCTTACCGCAGTGTGCCGCGGCAAAGGCGCGAAAGCTGACGTGGCCGCTTTGACCCATCCGCTCACGCAGGTGGTACTGACTCCATCCCTCGCCTCCTCCTCACTTGCCGCGTAATATATGCGCGTGGCAGGCACCGATGAAATGGTCGAGCAGTTGCTCGGCCAACTACCCGAATCTCACGCGCCGCGCCTCCTCTTTAACCGTCTGGTCGACGGCCACGCTTCGATCCTTAACCTCTTTAAACGTCAGCCCGGCTTGCTCTCAGATGTTCTGGCTATCGCCGCTTGGAGCCCTTTGCTGGCGACTACTCTGGAACAGGATCCGGACTATATAAGCTGGCTGCAACGCGAACGCGTCAGCACCCGGGTGCGGACGCGCGAAGAGATGGGCGAATCGTTGGCCCGGTTTGCGCTTACCAATTCACAACTTGATCCGCATGTGCTGTTGGCGCGTTTCCGGCGTCGAGAGCTTTTGCGAACTTATCTGCACGACATCAGGCGTGTCCGCACAATCGTTGAGACCACGGAGGAGTTGTCGAATCTCGCCGATGCGATTCTTGATTACGCGCTACAGTTGGCCAAACAGCAGTTGGATAATCTTTACGGTTCGCCGCAAATCACCGATGCGCGCGGGCGGAGTGCCGGCGCCGAGTTCTGCATAGTCGCGCTGGGTAAGCTCGGTTCGCGGGAGCTGAATTATGCTTCAGATATAGATCTGGTTTTTCTTTTTTCAGACGAGGGCCAAACTTCAACCGGCGGATCGCGCGGACAGATCACCAACCGAGAGTACTTCGTTAAGTTAGCCGAATCCCTGCTGCGGTTAGTGAGCGAGCCGACCGGTGAGGGTGCGGCCTATCGCATCGACGTGCGCCTGCGACCGCACGGGCGCGACGGCGCTTTGGCGTCAGGCCTCGATGAAGCCGCGCGCTACTATGACCAGACCGCACAGGATTGGGAGCTGCAAACGTTGATTCGGGCGCGCCCGGCGGCCGGGTCACAAACACTCTACGCGCGCTTCGCCCAGCGCGTGCTCGGCCGCGTCTTCCGATCTGACATCAGCGTCACAGACGCGTTGACTAATGTACGCCTGGCCAAGCAGAACATTGACCGCCAGCGCGAGCGACAGGAACAGGGCTTCAACGTGAAACTTGGACGCGGAGGCATTCGCGAGATCGAATTCATCGCCCAAGCCCTTCAAATCGCTTTTGGCGGGCGCGACCCGTGGCTACGGGCGGCGCATACCTTGATTAGCCTGGGCCGTCTGGCCGAACGCGGCTTGATAACCGATGGCGAGCTTTCGCAGCTTTCCGACGCTTACCATTTTTGGCGCGCGCTCGAGCACCGGCTGCAGATGGAGCATGGGCTGCAGACACACTCGGTACCGACCGATCGTGATCGCCGCGAGTTGGTTGCGCGGCGGATGAACTTTTCGGGTGAAGACGCACTCAGGGATTTTGAGAGTGCGTTAACCGTGCACGCGACGAATGTTCGCGCGTCGTTTGATCGAATCTTTGGCCAGCCTGATGTGCCCTCGCCGGCGGTCCAGGTGTCGGGCCGGCAATCCGCACTCGCAGGAAAGGAACTCGCCGATCCTTCGGATGTCTCAGCACGGCTAGCCGCGGCTATCTTTCTGAAGCATCTAGCACCTGAGGAAGTAAATGGAGCGCGAATGGAACGCGGGCATCCTGCCCGCTCTAACGGTGCAAACATCGACGTTCTCGCCGACGAGTTGCGAGCCTCCGCCGAAGCATCCTTAAACCCTCAGCGCGCACTTTCATTCGTCACCCGCGTTGCCAGCTCCCTCGACAAAGAGAATGAGCATGAAATTATCACCAGGGCAGAGATTGAGGCCCTGGTGAAACTCTGTGGCGCGTCCGAATTCTTTGGTGAAATGGTCGCCAGCCGGACCGCCCTCATACATGCTTTGACTGCCAACCCGGGTATGGCCAAAACGCGCGACTATCTCGCCGAACTTAGCGCCGAGGTTAAAAATCAATCAAGCTTCCGGGCGGAACTGGATGCTCTCCGGCGCAAGTGGTCCGGTCTGCTAATTGAGATTGGCGCAGCCGATGCGGCGGGTGATGTGACGCTGCAAACTCTGAACCGCTCGCTGACTGAACTTGCGGTGGCGAGTATCGATGTGGCGCTCGACATAGCACGACGTGAATTTGTACGGCGTTATCAAAAGCCGGCGAGCGAACCGCGTCTGGCGGTGTTGGGTTTGGGTCGCTTGGGAAGCGCAGGCATGGACTATGGCTCTGATTTGGACGTCGTGATCGTCTACGACTCGTCGTCACCTTCGCCGGTCAGCGAATTGACGCATGATGAAGCTTACGTGCGTCTGGCGGAATTAATCATCACTGCGTTGTCCAGCATCACGCGCGAAGGCTATCTCTATCGCGTCGATCTGCGTCTGCGCCCCGATGGACAGAAGGGATCGCTGGTTAACGGAGCAGAGGCCTTTATCACTTACTTGCAAAAGCGAGCCAGCATCTGGGAGTGGCTGGCCTACGTAAAACTCCGGGCCGTCGCCGGGGATTTGGAATTTGGCCGCGCGCTGGAAGCTTCAGCGCGACAATTGATTCATGAGTTAGCGCATAATTCCGATCACGATCAACTACGCGCTGAGACACATCGCGTGCGGAATCGGCTGGAGAAAGAAAAGGTCTCGAGGCGCAGTGCCGGCCTCGACATCAAGCATGGCCCGGGCGGCATGCTCGACGTTTACTTTGCCGTGCGTTACTTGCAGTTGCGCGATAACGTAAAGGATGATGAAGTTGATCGAACTACGGCGGCAACGCTGCGGCGGTTAAGCGAAGCGGGCTCCCTGGATAGGTGGGACTTCGCGGCGCTGAATGATGGTTACACGCTTCTTCGTTCAGTCGATCATCAACTTCGTTTGATCGTGGGGCGGTCTGCGCGGCTGCCTCCGCCGGAGCATCCAGCGTTTCTGGACATCGCCCGACGAGCGGGTTATCAAGACGCGGCTGAATTGACGAGAGGATTATCAGAGAGCATGAGCGGAATTCGCAGCGCCTACGCGCGAATCATGAATACAGGAACCGAACGAGATGGGAGTTAGCAGACAATGTCCGCGTTGTGGCGCCGGGCGCATGCGCGCCTGGAGCGAACTGACCGACGAAGAGCGTGAAGTCGTGCGGTGCCTGCCCGCGTCCGCGGATTATTCGCTTGAGGCGCGCCAGAGCAGTCATCAATGGTGTACGAGGTGCTGGTATGAAGAGATCTCGGGCGTAACGCATGACGCTTAGAAATCAACGAGGTCAGTACCGGGAGCGATAGCGACCGGGTCGTGGTCCTTATCGTGATCTTTCGCTTGGATTGAGACCCGGTCGCGATCGCTCCCGGTACTGACCTCATGTCGAGTCGCATTGCCCCCTGATATCTAGTTCCAGTTTTCCAAAATGTTTCGCGTAAAATCTTCTTTCAAAACTCAAATCCAGATTAACGCGTCGCTAAATAACGTGCGCGAGTTTTTTCGCAGCCTGCCTAACTTCCCAGACATGCTCAGCGGTGTTGAGAGTATCCGGCGCGAGTCCGGCGGTATTACTCGCTGGACGATTGCTACCGATACTCCGGTTGGTCGCGTGCGTTTATCTCTGCCCGTGCGCGAGACTTCGCCGAACGCTAATACGATTGAATGGTCGCCCGCGCCTAATGAAACTCAGAACCTTCTGCGCTATGCACTGAAATTCGAAGATCAGAACGGAGCCATACTGGTGCGGGTTTCACAGCAAGTCGAGCTGCGCCGTAACCGCGCCTGGGACCTGCATCCGGGCGTGAGTTTGATGGGCGAGGCACGACTAAGCGCCGCACTCGAGCGACGTATCAACGAAGCGATCGAAGGTTTTCTGGAGCGAGCAAAGAAAAAGCTGGAAGATCCTAACGTCCCGACTCATCACGCACCGTGAAGCTGGGAGCGCGGACGTCCCGTCCGCATTGAGCGCGTAGCGCGAAAGTGTCTTCGTCCCAGCGGGACGAGATATTTATAGTTTAAAGGACCACAAGAAACTTCACCTCCTTCGAGAGCGACGAGTGTCGCTCTCGAAGGAGGTGATTCATATGTGGGACGACGGTACTATAAATATTTGGCTCCTAGGGAGCCTTCGGCACGCAGCCGCATCCAGACTGAATCACTTCGCTCGCCCGTAGCTAATCATATTCGCCAGCATGCGGTAAGCGCCCGGCACGCCGGCACGCAACTCGCGATACCAAACCATGCTGGTGTAGATATATTTCCCGCGCCCGTAATCGGCTGCTAGAAGGCCACCCTTCAAAGGCGCTTCCCCCGGATCATTCGATTGCAGCAGCGCCTGAAACTGTGGGTCCCATTCCTTCGGATAGTAAAGCCCGCGTTCCTGAATCCAGCCGGCAAAATCTTCCTGCCCCATCTTATTGGGAGAGTTAAGCAGCGGATGCTGCGGCTCGAGAAAAGTGATCGGGGCCGTCTCGTCCGTGATGCGTTCATCGCCCAGAATTAATTTGTAAGGAGCAAGCTGCGGACGTTTGCGCCGCTCGTCAGGATTCCATTCAAACGACTTGTGATAGAAAACGATCAGCGTCCCGCCGGCCTTCGCGTAATCCAGCAGCTTCTGATTCGCGGCGATCAATCCGGGCGTCGATTCATATACGCGATTGTCGACGATGATGGAAGTGTACTTCTGCAGGTCAGCCGACTTCACTTCGTCGACACTCAGTTCTTTCGATTGCACCCCGAGCGCGTTAAGGGCATTCGGCAGACTGAAATCAAAACCGCGGATGTAGCCGACGCGGAGATTTGGAGCGACGCGAGCGTTCGCGTAAACGACTTTCGTGGATGCGTTGGTGATTTCGGTTGCGCTCTCTGGCGGATGCACCGAAAAGACTACAGGGCCAAAGTCCGCCCGCGGTGTTCGCCGCTCGTCCGGGGTGTCGACCGGGATGACGTTGGTCCGAAGTGAAAATTCACGCGTCTCTCCAGGTCCCAGTGCGATAGTCGCAGCGCCGGCTTCGTGAATATAATCTGACGGACTACTGATGCCGAACTCTCCCTGGAACGGTTTCTTCAAACGATTCACGAGTCGGATCTTAAACGCGAGGGGCTGGTTGAGATTCGCCGGCGTGAAAACGTAGGGCGATGGGGTAATGCTTTCGATTTCAACTGGCGGCGCTATATTGACTCGCGTTGGTTCCCCGACGTGCACGCGCCCTTTCGCCAGTTGAACCCAACAAGAGGTAATCATTTCCAGGCCAAGACTGCCAGCTTCGTAAAGGTGACCAGACAGAGGTGTATTGACCGGCATCTTTTCGGGAATCTGAATCTGGTTGGATCTGCGGACGACGGCGCCGGGCGCGACAGACTCAGCCTTGAAGGCTGACTGGGTAAGTTGTTGAGATCCCATCGAATCACCAGGACAGACTGAGCCGGCTGCACAAGCAGAGCAACGCTGTACCTTAATCGGCTCAAGACCTCCGTTCGAAAGCGTTAGAGGCATTTCCGCAGTCGAGCCGGGCGTGGCAACAATCGAAGGTTCGACTTTCAAACTAATCCCCGCCGCCAGAGCGAGCGCGCGTTCCACTCGTTGCCTCATAAAGAACAAACGATTTGTCTGCTCCGACTTCGCGAGCTTGTCGTAAGAGGTACGCAATGACAAAAGTCTTTCGAATATCCTCGCGCGGTCGTTTAGAGAGTCCGCCAAACCCGGGCCGGCAACTTCAGGTGCAATGAATTGCTTCGCGAACCGCTCGGACAGCTGAAGCCCATCAAGAAAGTTATGCGAATCCTTCGTCAGCGCCGCCGCCCCGTTAGCTTCGCGCGTTAGAACGTAACGAGTCACAGGTAACTTGCCGTCGGCCGAGTTTCGCGCAAATCGCACAGCGAGTTCCGTAACTGTCTTAGGCCACGGGCCCTGCGTCGCATGCTTCTGCAAAGCGCTAAGAGCTTCTTCAGCAAAGGTCGCATTTCGAATCGGATCGCGTTCGTTGGGATCGATCGTCACGGTCGGGGTGGTATCGGCTTGCGCCTGGTTGGATCTGCCGGCGCGCACAAACAGCCGTTGCACCTGCCAGACGGTCACGCCGTCTTTCAACTGTTCCGGAAATCGTTTTGGATCGGCGGCAGCGTCGAACGCTTCCAACTCGAGCCTTGCGGTTGCCTGATGATGACCGTGATCGTTGTTAGTGACTGAGTGGTTGGTAATGATCACGTCGGGACGCAGCTTCCTAATTTCCAGAACCATGCGGCGGAGAGCTTCTTCGTGACCCCAGAAGCGGAACGCTTCGTCGGCTGACTTGGAATAACCAAAATCCTTCAGCCCGAGAAAGTGTGGTTCCGACCCTTGTATCTCTGCGGCGGCGATCGTCTCGTGGGCCCGAATCGCGCCCAGCTCTTCATAAAGCTCCGGCCCAATCGCGTTCTGCCCGCCTTCACCAAAGGTTGAAAACAGGCTGACAGTGTGCGCGCCATACTTGCGCCGCATGACTATCAAAGACGTGCCGTCTTCATCGTCCGGATGCGCGGCGATGCACATCACCGTCCACGGATTTGTCAGATCGAGCAGCGCTTGATAGAGGGCGACGCGATCTTCCGCGGCGGCAGGCGCGATAGTTTGCTGTGCGCGTGGCGCGGTGAATAGAAGAGAAACGAATAAAAGTGCGAGTGCGGTTTGAATAAGTTTGCGGTTCATATAAGTGTTTTGCCGGTGAAGATAGTTTAACCGCAGAGGCCACGGAGGGTCACGTGAAGCGGGCGGAAGAGCGGGGGCGCCCCTTCCTAACCTGAGAGGTTTTCCTTAACTTGAGGGGTTTACCGAGGTCACTCTTCGATATGTGTTAAGGTTTCGAAGATTCGGTACCAAGCCCCCAGCAACTAAATCTCGGGGTCCGGAAGGGGGCTTGCCCCCGTTCCCATCAAGCCAATGCGCGCCGGCTATCGCGCCCGACTCTCCAGTCTTCCCGCCACAATCATCACGACGACGATCATCGCGATCAGGATAACTCCATAAGCTGCGGCGGTGCCTAAATTGAAATCGCGCATCGCTGAAGCAATAGCGATCGACACTGGGCGGTTGCCCGGGGTGAACACGATCACTGAGGCCACGTATTCGCCCATGGCAATCACGAACACCAGCAGCGCTCCTGCCAACGCGCCGGGCGCGACCAACGGCAGACGCACGCGCCAGAATCTTCGCCACCAGTTTGCTCCCAGCACTGCCGCTGCTTCCTCGAGCGCGCGATCGAGCTGTTCGATGCTTGCCTGCACCGCGCGCACCACCAGCGGCATGAAGCGCAGGAAATAAACAACCGGAAGAATCCAGAAGGTGCCCACAAGAATGAACGAACCGGTAAGGGCGTTCGGTTGACCATAAGCTTCAGCGACCGACACCGCGACCACGGTCCCTGGAAGCGCCCACGGCAATAACACCAGCACACTGATCAGCCGCTTCCAGCGACTCGGTTTGCCTGTCGCGGTTAAGGCCGTCACACAGAAGCTCCAGATTAAAGCCGCCAGCGTGGCGATGCCGGCCATCAGCAGACTGTTTACAAAAACCGAGCGCGAGTCCACGTCCGTTGCCAGGCGAGAAAAGTTCGACACGGTATAGATCGGCGGCAAAGTCTGTGTGGTCCACGAACCATCGCGCGAGAAACTTACCAACACGAGGGTAGCGATCGGCAGCGCCAGCAGCAGGCTGAAAACAATTGCGGCGCTCGATGCTAATAATCTTCCGAGCCCGCTCTGCAAACGCTTTCGTCGGCGCGTCGTGCCTTTCATGGCGGCGGCGACAAACCGCCGCGTCCCTTCGTACCTTTGGAAAAAAATCAGCGCTGCAAACGAGATCAGGGCGAGCAGGACGGTTTCAGTAAGCGCCACGCTCGAGTCGCCCCTCTGCCGCGCGTTGAAGATTTCCAGAGTCAGCATGCGCACGTTGCCGCCAAACAAAAGTGGCGCGCTGAAGCTCGCCATCGAGGTCATAAAGGTTAAGAGCGCTGCGGCTATTAATGATGGTGTTAATTGCGGCAAGGTGACGCGGAAGAGAACTCGCGCGCGCGAGGCGCCCAGGCTGCGCGCGGCCTCTGCCAGGCCGGCATCGATCCTTTGCAATCCCGCGCCGGCCAGCACGTAAAAGAACGGATACATGGTGTAAGTATGAAAAAGCAGCAGAGCACCCCAGCCGCGCAGCGTCCAGGGAGCCCTCGTAAGGTGAAAGACATGCTGAATCGATCTGGCCAGGATGCCCGATTCGCCGCAAAGAAAAATGAAAGCGACAGTGCCCACCAGAGGCGGCAGGACGAGTGGTAGTGCAGCCAGCGCAGCAAACAATCGTCGGCCAGGAAACGCGTACCGTTCAAATAGAAAAGCCAAAGGCACGCCCACCAGCGCGCAGAACAGGACTGTTAAGACTGAAACCGCGATGCTGGTTCCCGCCGATTCGATGACGGACCGCTGTGAGAGCACGGCGAAAAACTTTTCCGGCGACCAACCTCCTTCGTGTTGCAGCGCCGCGATGAAGACATTTGCCGTGGGGTAGATGATTCCGTAGAGCAGAACCAGTCCGACGATTAGGTAAAGGAAGAAAGACTTGGAGTGCGCCGGCAGAGCGAGCCGTCGACGCCGCTTTGGATCTGTCGGGTTCGTCTCAATTGATCGTTCCGAGTGCATCGTGAGATCCAAAGCGGTGTCGCGCTACGCTTGCCACCGCACTCCAAATTCAGTTGTGCGGTAACAGCCTGATTTGATCCGATGGCAATGTGACCAGGCACTCATCACCAATCGCGAACTCGTCGACGCTTAGCACCAGTACTTCAACTTTCAATCCGCCGGCATCGACTCTCAAAGTAGTCGTCGCTCCGCCAAACTCAATCAGCTCAATCCGCGCAGCGAGTTGGTTGTTTCCTCCCGATTTATGATTGAGCTCAACTGCTTCCGGTCGAATCGCCAGCCGGCAGGGTTTGTTCACGGGCAGACTCATCAACTCTTCGTGGCTCGCGTTCACGGTGAGGATATGACCGCCGTCGATCGTCTTGAACCTTGTCACCGGATCGTTGCTCGACGTCAACCGCATCGCCAGGATCAGATTGTTATTGCCGAGAAAGCCGGCCACCGCAGCGTTGGCCGGATGATCGTAAAGTTCGCGAGGCGCGCCCATCTGCAGCACGCTGCCTTTGCCCATCACCGCAATCCGATCACAGAGCGCGAAAGCTTCAGCCTGATCGTGTGTTACGTAGACTGCCGTTAACTTCAGACGCTTAACCAGGGCGCGTAGCTCGCGCCGCGTTTCCTCCCGCAGCGCGACGTCCAGATTCGACAGAGGCTCGTCAAACAGAAGCAACGATGGTTCGATCGCGATTGCGCGGGCTATCGCCACGCGCTGTTGTTGGCCGCCGGAGAGTTCGTCTACCCGGCGGTTGTCGAAGCCGGGAAGTTGGACGAGTTCGAGTGCGCGATGAACCTTATCCGTAATTGCCCCGTCGCTACCGCCCCCGGAACTGCCCCGCTCTCTGCGGGCGCGCAGACCGAAGGCAACGTTTTCAAAAACATTAAGGTGAGGGAAGAGGGCGTAGTTCTGAAAGACCATTCCGAAACCGCGCTTTTCAGATGACAGCGTAGTGATCTCGCGGCCGTCGAATTCCACCCGGCCAGTGTCTGGCGATTCCAGACCCGCGATGATGCGCAGCGTCGTTGTCTTGCCACACCCTGACGGTCCGAGCAAGCCGAAGAACTCGCCGCGTTCAACCGCGATCGAAACATCGGCTACTGCTGCCGTGTCGCCGAAGCGTTTTGAGATCTGTTTGAGATTAAGGAGCGGCATGCGATGACAGGCGTTTAGAGTACCGACTTCAGTCGGGTTTTGTCAGCATAGCTTTTCAGAAATCCGCTTGATTGAATCTATCAACGGGCACTAGCCCGACCGTCAGGGAGGGCTCACTGTAGCACCGAAGATGCTCGCCAGTTTTAGCCCAGGGCAACGCCCTGGGTAGAAAACGTAAGAGTTGAATAGAACTCTGAAAGAGTTCGCGAAGACCCCTGAATTGGGTCATTCGCGAACTCCTTCGGTGTTGCCATCAATTTCGGTCCGCTGACCCAGGGCGTTGCCCTGGGCTGGGATTAATAAACGCCGGCGGCGTTGTGAAGGACACCGTGTAATAGATACGAGCGTAATAAAGCCCAGCTAAACTCTAAAAGCGTTCATCCTTCACGACCGTTGCGATTAGCAGAACGAAGAGAGAACTGCGCAGCATTTCTACTGACGAGTCTTACTCGGTTTCGGCACTCTCTGGATTAATGTTTTCGGCGGCGGCAAAACCAATCTTGCTGTGGGTGCCGTCGCAGAATGGTTTGTTCGATGAAGCTCCGCAGCGGCACAGAGCGATCCGCGGACGATCGTCGGTCGGGATCTTATTACCCGCCGTGTCATAGATGTCGACCGGGCCCTCGACAAGATAAGGTCCATTTGGTTTCGGACGAATAGTCACGTCTGCCATTTTTCACCCCTGATAGATTTTTTTGAAATTGCCCGGCCATTCTAACACGTGATCAAGCTGGGAGCGCGGACGCCCCGCCCGCACTGAGCGGCGCAGCGCGACTCCCGCGGCTCCGCTGCCTGATGTGCGGAGAGGCTTCGCCTTTCCGAGGTCAACGTTACCTTCTTCGCGAGGCTGCGCCTCGCCCAGCTCAAACTGGACTCGCGCGAGAGTGAGTGTTGGGACGAAGATGCGGACGGGACGTCCGCGCTTCCAGGCTGATTACTTTCCATGCTGCATCCAGAGAAGTTTTCTTTTACACTGTCGCTCAACTTTATGACACTGCTCCAGGGCCTCCTGATGTTCGCCGCGGCATTCTTTGCGGGCGTCGTGAACTCGATCGCGGGTGGCGGCACGCTGCTGACATTTCCGATCCTGATCTGGCTGGGCCTCGATCCAAGAGTGGCGAACGCGACCAGTACCGTGGCGTTATGGCCGGGGTTGTTCGGCGGCATGATGGGTTATCGCCGCGAGATGAGTGACAGCGCGCAAATCCTGATCCGACTCGGCGCGATCAGTCTTATTGGCGGCGGCGTGGGCGCATGGCTTTTGATCGCCACGCCGTCACCGGTGTTCGCGCGGCTGGTTCCTTTCCTGATTTTATTCGCGACCTTTCTGTTCATGATCCAGGGGCCGGTGAATCGCTGGTTGCGTTTGCCCACCGAAGGTGGCGATTCGATGAAGGCCTGGTGGAGCTTTGCAATCGCGGTCCAGTTTTTCTCAGCCATCTATGGCGGCTATTTCGGAGCGGGCAATGGGATCTGGATGTTGGCGGCGATGGGATTGCTGGGTATGCACGACATTCACCGCGCGAATGGCATTAAGAATTTTCTGGGCATCTGCATCAACTGCGTTGCGGTCATCCTTTTCTCGATTGCCCATTTGGTCGTATGGCCGAAAGCTCTTTTGATGGCAGTCGGAGCTTTGGCTGGCGGCTATGTCGGCTCGCGCAGTGCGCAGCGAGTAGGCCGCACGTTCATCCGGAGGGCGATCGTGGTGATTGGATTTGCGATTACAATCGTGATGCTGTGGCGAATGAGGTAAGAGCATCCGCAGATTATGCGGCAGATAAAAGAGAAGATCAGGGCGGCTGTATGGAAGTGGCTTCCGCCAGATTCATTTGTTTGAGAGTCTTCGCGATCATGAGGTCAGTACCATCCGCGTGAGCGGATGGATCAGGCACTTAACTAACATTGTGATCGGGATATTTATCGTTGAGTCTTAGATCCACCTGCTCACGCAGGTGGTACTGACCTCATGATCACGACCTGTGAAATCTGCGTAATCTACGGATAAACCCAATGAAAAAACTTCCTCGCGATTTCTACACTCGTTCAGACGTCCTCGAAGTCGCGCGTGATTTGCTCGGCAAGAGACTTGTAGTGCCCGCTAGGAATGGCGCGCGCGTGGCGGGAATCATCGTGGAAACCGAAGCTTATCGCGGCCCCGAAGATCGCGCGTCGCATGCTTACAACAGTCGTCGCACCGATCGAACGGAGACGATGTACGCGGTTGGCGGCACGGCTTACGTCTATTTCATTTACGGCATGTACAACCAGTTCAATGTGGTCACAAATGTTGAAGACGTACCGCACGCAATCCTGGTGCGCGCGGTCGAACCGGTTGAAGGTCTGCATGTAATTCGGCGCCGGCGTCTGGGACGATCTGAGTATGAATTGACCAGCGGCCCGGGGCGTTTGTGTCTGGCTTTGGGAATCGATCGCCAACTCGATCAGGCGGACCTGCTCGGCGATCGAGTCTGGATCGAAGATGCGGTCTCGGTTTCCCCTCGGCAAATCGCGCGCGGCCCCAGGATTGGAATTGACTATGCCGAAAGCTGGGTCAAGAAGCCGTGGCGGTTTTGGGTTCGCGACAATCCGTTTGTGAGCCGACCGAACTTGGCTTTACCACAGAGGAGACAGAGAAGAATTGGGAAATGAAATCCGGGTAAACTGTTCGTCCCCCCAACCGTTTCAGCTTCTTCTCTGTGTCCTCTGTGGTAAACATTCCGAAGCTAACTCGCTGCCAGTTTCTTCCAGACGCTGGGTTCGCCGCTATTCCCGACTAGATAAAACACGTCCGAATAAGCCTGAGAATAAAGCGCGCGCATGTCTTCCGCGGAGCCTGGACGTCCGAGCCTTTTCTCGAGTTCTTCCGTCGACAGCTTCACGGGACGAAGATAACGAGAAATAGTTGCACCCTCGCCGGCCAGGTACAGCGCGAAGCCTTCCTCCAGCCAACGCGGCGCGCGGTTGTGACTTGCTCGATCGATAACCGCGTGCGCCAATTCGTGACGCAGCGTAGTCAGCAAAACTCCCCGGCGTTTCAAGATGCCGAGCGGCTGCAGCTCAATCCGGTTTCCCTTGGTGGCCGCCGCCGCCCACCAGGGTTGACCAGTGCGGGCGGTGAAGTCGCCCGTGCTGTCGTTAATACGGATTTCAAGCAGAGGCAAATCGCCGACCGAGACTGAAGCTGCGGAGGCACGGCTGATGAAGTTCGCGCGCGCAGAATCCATTGTGCCCAGGACCTGGTTAGCATCGCGACGATCTACCGCGGCGGGGTAGGTCACGCGAAAATGTTCGCTGGAGATCGTGAGAAACCTTTGGCCGGTCGCATGTCGTTCAAAGGCAAAGCGTTCATTTGCTCGTGCGGGCGATGCGTCCGCCTTCCAAATCTCGCTTGCGTACTCATGGAACGAAGCACTTAAACGCAAAGACCGCAAAGGATCTCGCAAAGGAACGCGAAGGTTTTCCTCTGCGCTCTTTGCGACAACGTTTGCGTTCTTTGCGCTAAGATCCGTAGGTTTGTCGCCACTCGATCTCGCAACGGGGGCATCTTTCCTCACACTCGTTCCTGGAAAATACTTCTCGAGAATTCTTTGGTAACCCACGCCGCGTGCGGCCAGAACGTGCGCGCCCTCCTGACAAAGTCCGAGGCCGTGACCAAAGCCGCTGCCGCGAAAGACAAAACTTGAGCCCGCTCGAAAGACTTCGAATCGCGAACTCTTCAGCAGGTTCCATCCCAACACTCGTCCGACGACGATCTTGAAATCCCAACCACGCACGGATTTCCGCTGCTCACCTTCGAGAGTAATAAATTCCGCGCGCCCGGTTTGGTCGCGCTTGCTGACCACAACTTGATCGAGTCGACTGCCCACGTTCGTGCGCGAATCGCTTTGCAGAGCGCGCAGCAAATCAGCCCGACTAATCGTGTCCGTCCAATGCGCGTGCGGACCAGACAGGCAGAACTCGTCGCGTACTCCGCGCAGGTATTCGGGCGGAGTTACGCCCCAAAGCGTTCCCACGTTCGCGGTCTCGCCGCCGCACGATGCGCCAAAATAAGAATCGACAAGCCGGCCGCGATTATCGCGCAGCACCTGTCCCTCGGTAGCGCGAACCGCAGCGAGCATCGTGTCAGAAGCCCGACCGTCAGGGAGGGCCCCATTACCCACCGAGCCCTCGCTCACGCTCGGGCTTCTGACCGGCAGGAACCGCTGGCAATGTGTCGTCGAGCAGAAATCATAACCATCCTTCGCATGACGCCCGCGATTTTTCAAAGCGTAGGTGCGCACAGCGACCGCCAACGCCTTGAGAGCTTCCGGCTCAGTCTCCATGCTGCCTTCGGCTCGCGTCACGCCGAGCACGTACTCTTCCAAACCAAGTTCCTGCGTTGCATTCTCAGTCACCAGATGAACTTTGATTTCAGACTTTGAATCAAGCTCAGGTGAATTCGCGTTAGAAGAAATCAGGGCTGGCTTTGATTTGCTGGAACGCGCTGCAGCATAAACTTCGAAGATCGGCCTCGAGATAGCGGCTGCGTCAGCACCATGCGAACGTTCCACGAGCACGAGCACGGCGAGATCGATCTCCGCGGGCTGCGGCTCGCCTTTCGGTTGCGGCGGGGCCGCAAATCCCACGAACCAACCATTCGATCGAAAGCCTTTCGGCGGCATTGACGTTCCGGTCTTGCCCAGAATGTAAAGCGGAAGTGAATCGAGATGAGCGTGTCGCGCGGTTCCATAGCGCACGGCTCCGGCCATGCCTTCAGTGATAATCGCGCGGTGGCGCGGATTAATTTCTATCGTCGCCCGTTCGTTGGGATCAGACTCGCTGTCTTCAGCGACGCGAGGTTGAAACAGATGCCCGCCGTTAACCAGAGCAGTATAGGCAGCCAACAGTTGAATCGGAGTCACTTGAATGTGATCGCTTTCGCCGACAGCCGCGCGCGCGTTGCAGTCGCTTTGCGCCGACGCGTGATGGGCAATCTGAATCCGGGCGCTGTTTCCTGCCTCGCATGGCCGCAGTAATCCCGCCACCTCGCTGGGCGCCGCGAGTTGACCGAATCCGAAACTTCGCAGGGTTTGAATCAGATCGTCGCGGCCCAAACGTTGGCCCAGGGTGGCGAAATAGTAGTTGCACGAATAGGCGATTGCCTGTGAAGGAGTAAACGGCGGCAGATGATCCGGGTGAACGCAGGCCAGAGAGAAGTCGAGCCCCGTGAATCGTCCGGGACAAACGGTGCGTGAATCCTGATCGATCAGTCCGGCTCGCAGCGCGGCCAGAGCGGTGAAAGGTTTCATCGTCGACCCGGGCATGGCCGCTTCAGCGAAGGCTGTTTTCGGATTTAGCAGCGCGCGGATGCGTCCGGTTTGGGCATCCATGATAATGATTGTGCCTTTGCGTTGGCCGAGCGCGGCGATCGCAGCTTCCTGCAAAGCTGAATCCATTTCGCTATCGCCCCGGTCGGCAAGGGCCGGTTCAAACGCCGCCCAACCACCCGGCGGTAGCGGAAAGCTGAGCAACAGAATCGCGATGCACGCACAGGCGAGCGCCCACGCATGCACTTGGGTGATGCGATCCGTTTGATCGATCCCGGTCCAGGCAATCTTCACGCAGCGGCCTCAACCTGAGCTTGTTGTACTGCGGTGACAGGCTCTGTCGGCGGCGGTTCGATTTTGGTCAGTGTGTTGACAGTCACGATCCAGCCCACCAGCGTAAAGAGATAAACCAGCAGCAGCCGGAGAATGAAAATCGCGAACTCGGTTTTGTTTCCTTTGATCGGAAATCGCACAAAGAGCACGGCATACGGAACCAGCACGAATACGATCAGTCCGAGCGCGTAAGTCAGAACTGAATCAAATTGGAAGGCCCGAGCAAGGACGTTACCAATGCGCTGGAAAACTGGCTTAACGCCCCCGCTAAACGAAGAGCGTACGTCGCGAGCAACAGTTTCTATCCAGAGATGAATGGTCGCCAGCGGTAGCACGACGCCCAGGAGCAGCAGTCGCGCGGTAGCAAACAGAACGCTGGGCCAGTGGACCGGGGGCGGTGCAGGTGGCTTCGCGCCCGGCAGAATCAGGGGCGGCTCAGGCGCCAGGTAATGCGCCTGCCACTTGTTAAGTAAATATTGGATTAGGAACCCGAGCAGAATAATAGGAATAGTAACGACGGCGAGTTTGATTGCATCCCGCAGGATCTGGCCCCAATGAAACTTCTGAATGCGCGCGTGCCACAGGATCGCGGCTTGGAGGACGAAGAACTCCAGTGGTATCAGCACGAGCAAAAGCATCGTCAAAGAGACTTGCCAGAGCGTCGCTTCGCGGATCGAGATGAAGCCATAAAGGCTCGCGAGCAGTACGGCGTATAGCGCGGCCAGGATGGCGAACGCGCGTGGATTTGAGAGGAGCGCCCGGGCATCTCCAATGAATGTTTTGATCGTCTTCATGATCTTTCCTTTAGTGCCGTAGGCACGAAATGTCTATAGCCCGCGGCGAAAATTTTGATTTGCTCAAGCCCATTTATGGGCGAAACGTTACGCTCCTCCGGAGCTCGAATTCTCTCTACATGATTAGCTCTATAAACATTGCGCCGCTACGCGGCTGAGAACTCGCGGCAAGCTTTCAACCGCAGAGGGCGCAGAGGATCTCGCAGAGGGCGCAAAGGCTTTCCTCTGCGTGTCTTTGCGTAAACCTTTTCGTTCCTCTGCGGTTGAATGATCGTTCATCGCGGATTCGTTCGATTAAACCAAAGCGGCATCGCGCTGCGCTTGCCGCCGCACTCCAAATTACTTCTTATCCAGAATCCGCAACCTGTCGTTGCTCGTATTGGCCTGGACAGTCGGCTGGTACATCAGCTCGGCGCGCGCGGGCGCGATGCGGAATTCGCCGGGCACCTCGACGCGCATTGCATATTGGAACGTCGCGTCACCGTCAAAATAATTCTGGAAGATGACGGTGCGGTTGTCGCGAAACTCGCGGTTGCTGTACCAATCCGACCAGGAATCGATGGAGTAGTTCAGATAGATACCGCTGACCTGCGCCACCTGTTCAGCCCCGGCGGGAATCGGATCCTCGATCATCACGTACTGGGCACGCGAGCCGGTCAGGTGCAGCCGCACCACAATCAAATCGCCGGAGCGAAGTTCGCCTGAGAGCGGTTCGATCTTCCAACTCGCCTTGCCGCTTTCATTCTCAGTCACCCGGAGCCGCAGGTACTCGCGAGTGATCTTCAAATTCGGCGAAGCCTGGGCCGGCACGTTTTCATCCGCGGTGAAATATTCCAGAGCGGACGAAACATACAAAGCGCCACGGCCGTGCTTCACGATGCGAATCTGATTCGCGGTGCCGACCTCGCCCGCTTTCTTCGTAATAACCAGCGCGGTTGCGTTCGCTACATCACCGGAACCGACGCGTTGCGAAGCTACCTGAGTGCCGTTCAAATAAATCTCGAATGAATAGTCAGGCGACAGCTCCTTGCTGACTTTCAGATAATCAGTCAACCCGTAGATCGCAAATGCTGTCTCCTTAGTCGACAACCAGTAGTAACCATTGCGACGGTTCTTCACCAGCCAACGCGCCGCCTTTGGCAACAGTTCATTGCCCGGATCGATTTGGGCCAGCGCCTTCAATGACAGAGCCGTGGCTTCGACGTCCAGATAAACATCGCGGCCATAGTCGTTAACGCGGGCCGTCTGCCAATGCGCTTCGAATTCGTCTTTCTGCGCCGCGCCCGCGATCGCGTTGGCGATCTCTTTCGCTCGCCCATCCTTGCGCTCGTGCAGAGCCAGAGCGAGCAGGGCACGGCCATATGGCCCAAGACTGCCGCGCTTCCCATAGAGCTCTTCAAGGTAGTGACCGTCGCTGTCACCGCTCTCGGTGAAGGCGTATATCATGTAGGCGCGAGTCTCATCGTCGATGGGATTGCCATCGTCCCGCTTCCCGGCAGTGAGCATCGCGGAAAGTTTCTCGCGGCCCTGATCCCGCCGCCAGGTGTCGATTTGAAAGCCCGCCCGCGTGGCCATAGTCAGTCCATCCACCACGTAAGCAGTCATGAACGGATCGGTCTTGTCATCTTTCCACCAGCCCCAGCCGCCGTCTCCGTGTTGATATGCATAGAGGCGATCCAGGCCGCGTCCGACCTTCTTATCAAGATCGTTTGAAGCGCGCAGCTTCGCCGACGGCACGTCCTTGAGCGCCTGGGCCACGATTACGTTGGGCAGGAAGCTCGACATGGTCTGTTCAGTGCAACCGTACGGAAAACTCGTTAGATAGTCGAGAGCTCCAAACAAAGCGCCGGCAATCGATGATGATGCTTCAATGCGCATCAAGCGCGCTTGCACGTTTGGATTGACTGGAATGTTGAGCGTAACGGTTTGCTCGGCATCGTTTTGGGTAAGCGTGGTCGTGTTACCTAAAGTCTGCTTAAGTCCGTGTGGCACAACATCCATGCTCATCTCGACCGCGTCGGACTCGGTATCGGTAAGCGCTTTGGCCAGCAGCGTCAACTTGCCCACTTGATCAGCGCGCACGCGCCAGTCGACGCGATGCTCGCCGTTCTGCCGGATAGACACGGTTTCGCTGGGCGCGTCGAGCAACTGTGCTCCGTTAAGTTCGAGCGAAATCTTCGTCGACTTTTCGCTCTTGAGGAAGTTGTGCACAACGCCCGAGATCGTGACGGTGTCGCCTTCAGTCAGGAACCGAGGCATCTCGAGCCGCATGATCACATCTTTGCGAGCGATCGTTTTTTGCACGGCAGAGCCCACCCGAGTATCAGCGGTCACGGCGCGCGCGGTCGCCCGCCAGGTGGTTAAATTATCAGGCAGCTTGAAACTGATCGTGGCTTTGCCGTCGCCGCCCGTGACTGCGTCCGGTTGCCAGAAAGCAGTGTCTTTGAATTCACGGCGGATGGTCGGTTCAGCATACGAACTCTCGTTTTTGAAGTCCGCCAGTTGATAGCCCGTCTTGTTGCGCGCCAGGCTGGCCGGCTTATCACCGGCGTACCCGGTGAACGTGTAATGAATTGCCAGACTGGTCTGCACTTCGTCATAGCGCCGGCCGTAAAACTCACGCTTGATGTTGCCGGCAGTCTCGGGCTTGATGCTGTAGATCGCTTCGTCGATTACGCCCAGGCTGACTTCCGCGTTCGCGGCCGGCGAGCCGTCTTCGTTACGCGCCAGGATCGTGTAGGAAGCGACGTCGCGCGGCTTGAACTCTTTCTTGTTCGGCACGATGTCCAGCTTCAGCATCTTGTCGCGCGCTGGGACGGCCAGCAGCTGGCTTTGGTTGTACATGTCGCTGTCTTTAACAAACGACACGTCGAGATAGACATTCGGTTCGTACTTTCGATCGATGGGCACGTCGATGACGATGCTGCGTCCGGCGGCATCGATCTGTCGCACGGTCAGGACTTCGGCCAATTCAGTGGTTACCAGGAGGTGGGCTTTGTCCGCCGGCAGCATGGCGAGCACATGGGCCGTCTCGCCCGGCTGATAGGATTTCTTGTCGGGCACCAGCTTGATCGCCTTCGCGTCATAGTTCTCGTATTCGAAATCGGCCCACTCGCCCTTTTTGTCCGGGGCCCAGAACGAACCGCCGCGGTTAACGATCTGTTTGCCGTCTTCATTGACGATCGCCTTGACGTAGATGCTGCCGGGTGAGGGAACGGTAAAGTCGTAGGCCGCATTGCCCTGACTGTCCGTGTTCACATCGACCGTGGCCAGCTCGCGCTCATGCGGAATGTACTCGGTCGTGGTGTACTTATACCCGTTCGTCTCTTCCTGCTTCTCGACCTTCTCCCATTTCTGTTCGATGAACTTGAGCGTGACTTTTTCGGACACAGGCTTGCCGGCGTAATCAGCGGTCTTAACTTTGATCTTCGCCGCGTCGCCGGTGTAATAGAGATAGCGTTCCGGATATGCGTCGGCCACGGTTTTCCCGCGCGTGCCGATGAAAGAAGCCTGGCCCTGCATTTCGCGGCGCGAAGCGTCTGTCACCTGGGCGTCCAGTCGATATGAATAGTCCCACTCCGCTTTGGCGTCGGGCTTGGGCACTTCGAAATCGACGACCATTTCGCCGCGCGAGTTCAGCGTGCCTTCGCCTTCAGAGACCATCTCGTCGCTGTAGTAGCCAGAGTTCTGTTCGTCGCCGCCCTCGTTGTCCGGGCCGGCCGCATCGTCAAACTCATCGCTCGATTGGTCGCCCCACCACCAATGGTAATAGCGCTGGCGATAGACGTAGTAATGCACGTCGGCGTTGGTGACCGGCGCGCCAAAGAAGTAGTTGGCTGAGACGGTGAACTTCACTTTCTCGCCGACCGACGCGAATTCCTTTGGACCTTTGACCGTAACTTTGAACTCCGGCTTTTTGTATTCGTCGACTTCAAAATAGCCGCTGGCCTTTGCTTCGCCCACACTCGCGGTGATGTTGTAGCTTCCCAGCGGCGCTTCATCCGCAAGATCCAATTCGCCGCTGAACGTGCCACGGCTTGAAACGGGCAATTCCTTCTCAAAGACTTTGCCGTTGTTTGGATCTTCGACCGTCACGTTGACGGTTTTGCTGTCGAGTAGTTGGTAACCGTTGCGTCCCCATTGGCGCAGGATTCCCTTGAAATAAACTTTCTGGGCCGGACGATAGATGGGCCGATCGGTGTAGATGTAACTGGTAAGGTTCTCGCCCGTCAGGACGTCATCCCCTCCGCTTTCCCCGCCGAAGTAGAACGAGTCGAGATCCGAGATAACGAAGTTGTCGCGTTCGCGCGCCATAATCAGGTACGCGTTGCCAGTCTGCGTTTCAGGATCGACATCTTCCGAAGGGGTTGCGGTTGGTGCGGGACTTTTGATCTCTGTTTTGAAGACCCCGGTCTTGTCGGTTGTGCCGGTGGCCAGAGTCTCTTTCGCTCGGGTGACTTCGACATTAACGCCTTGATGCGGCGCGCCGGTTTTGCGATCGACGACATAGACCATCACCTGGCCGTTCTTAGTCGTCTTTTCAATCATGGTCAGGTTGGTAACGATCGCGATTGAGTAGGCGCGCAGATTTCCGTTCACCGCCTCGACCAGATAGACACCCGGCTCCTGTTTCCCCAGGGAGACCGTGCGGCTGTCGTACTCGTGCTCGAGCGGGGGAAGTTTCTCGCGCCAGTCCTTAACCTTCTGTTCGGGATTCAGGAGCGGCACGGTCGCGTAGTCCGTAGCGACGTTCAAAGGCGTCTGGCTCGGCTCGTTGCTCTGGCGAAACTTTTGGTTGAAGGTCTCGCGATGCTCCTTCATCAAATGCGAGCGGACATAATCTCTGACGGCCGAGAAGAGCGAGGTCTTCAGACGATGCGTGCGCTCGAGGATCGAAACGCGGCTGCCGTAGCCTTGCGCGACGGCTTCCTTTTCCTTCTCGCCCATTTGATGCGGGTCGTCGAGCTGCTTAAAAAATTTCGACGGGTCTTTGACCTTGTAGACGCGAAAGTCGAGATAGTCGACGTTTTGATAGCTGGCCCAGGCCCTGGCCGTTTCGTTTGGCGAATAACTGCGATTGGTAGTCAGCGAAAAGTAAGGCTTGCTGCTGACGACGGCGGTTGCGGGTTGCGGCGCGGTCTCAACCGTCGTTCGCGCGGCGCGCGATCGAATGATATTGAATCCAAAAGCCGAGGCCGCCACGATCAGATAGATTGCAGCGGTTGCCAGGTAACGGGGTAAACGCGATTTAGTTTCAGACACCTTTTAGTTGCCTCCAGCAGGAGCACGAAGTTTGGAAAAAACGTTTGCGGTTGCCGCTTGATAGGCGAGGAGGTCAGTACCGGGAGCGGTAGCGACCGGGTAATCCTCCTGCCAAACTCGACCCTCGCTTCGATCGAGGACCCGGTCGCTACCGCTCCCGGTACTGACCTCCTCGCGCCGCAGGCATCGGAGCCGGGACGTGTCCTCACAAGTTTGGGAAAAGTCTTTCATTGCAGAATCTTCAAACGATAAAAGCCTAAAAAATTTTTGTTACTCTCCACTGGCCGCCAACGCGGATCAGGATGGCGATCGAGCACGGCCAGCTGAACCTTCTTGACGGTCCCTTTGTCGATAGGTGACGAGCCCGTGTGATAGACGACCCAGTCCTGGGCGCCATTGGGCGCGATGTGCGGCGCGCCGAGCACGATCATCACGTGAAAGGGGTACTTCTGGACCCAGGGCTGATAGAAGAAAAGCAGATCGCCGGGCTGGGCCTCGCGCCGATCGCGGCTGACAAATACACTATTGAAATTCTTCAGAGAGCGGCCGTCGGCGAATTCGGAAAACCTGCCGTTGCGCAGATCGCTTTCATGGAACGATCCGAAATCGGTGCGAAGGATCTTCTCGCCCAAAGGGTTCTGGTCGAGATCAAAACCGGTCACATCCGGCGCTACGGTTTCATAGCCCGGCCCCATTTTTTGAAACCAGAGGCGATCGTGGCGGCGCAGAGCCTCGCGAATCGCGAATCGCACCAGTCCCGAGCAATCGCGTTGCTCGGCATTCCATTGGTCGCTCAACTGATAAAACTGGATTTCGGAGATCGCGGTGAACCAGCGTCGAAAGTTATCGCGGTCCTGAAACGTGCGCAACTCGGCTGCATCCGGAATACCGTCGTTGTCTGAGTCGATTAGTTGCGCTTCCGACGATCTCACGGTCGCTGGATTGACTGCTGCCTTCTGCTTTCTGCCTTCTGCCCGCTCGCCAGTCGAGGCGGGAGCCCCTTCGAAACCGCGCGCACGCGGCAGCAAACGGCTGAAGCTCCACGCGACGGTCACGAGCAGAATCAAGAGGAGGCTCGCTGTCGTTACCGAGCGTTTCGAAGGGGCACGCATTTGATTGGGGGTCAGCATTGCTGACTACTAATACGATAGATATGTTCTGATTGGCACGCGGATGCTATCACGTATCCGACAGGCCAACCACTGTTATGTTTGCGCCTGGTACGTCGCGGGTGGGTGTGGATTCCCTCAGTCGCTGATCGCGTGTTAAGCTGCGCTCAATTGCCGAGACCTGGTCCTAACCGTGGTACGGAACCGGGCGCGGTAGCAACCGGGTTTGAGGCCAGGTGGATTTCGAGTGTTGAGATTACCCGCTTGCTACGGCAAGCGGTTCCGTATCGAGATGCCAAAAGAGAACGCCAATCCCGATGCCATTCTTGAAGCCATCAAGAAGATCGAGATCGTGTCTGAACTTCTCGACGAGAAAAATAAGAACAACCTGAAAATGATCGCCGAAGGGAAAGTCTCCGGCGGTAAGCAAATCGGTCCCTATGCGCGTTTGCTTACCTACTCGCCGGGCGAGGCGATCATGAGCGAGGGCGACTGGGGCGGAAACACTTTTTACTTTTCTGTCGACGGAGAATTGCATGTCTTTGTCGCCGACGAATCAGGTGAGAAAAAGAACGTCGGTGCAGTGCAGCCCGGAGCATGCTTTGGCGAAATGTCGATTCTGGCGGGTGTCCCTCGCAACGCCACCATCGTCGCCGCTCCGAATGGTAAAGACGTAACGGTGCTGGAAATGGTGCGGCCGGCGCTGAGGCTTTTGCGGTCCCTAAAGAAATTCGCCGAAATAATCGATTCGACTTATCGACTGCACGGGCTGGGAAATACGATTAGCTTAATTCAGGACGAGGCCGGCGAGGCTTTGAGCGCAGTTGAACTGGTGGCACTCGGCAATTTGGCGCAGTTCATGGCCTACGGCAAGCACCATCTGCTGGTCCAGGAAGGAAAGCCGATCGATAGATTGTTTCTGATCCGCAGCGGTTGGGTGCGGCGTGTGCGGGGAGTTCCGATCTATCACGACACTGCCGAAAGCACGCCCCACAGCGTTCTGGTTCCAGAGGATTTCCTGGGCGCCGGCAACTGTCTCGGCCTGGAAGCTCTCGATGGCCAGGCAACGTGGCAATACTCTGCCGACCTGATGGCGCGGACTGAGGTGCTGGAGATTCCCCTGGCGACTCTGCAGGCCGACCGTGAACTCTGCCGCCGAGTGCAAAAGGCCTTTGCTGGTTTTTCAATTGCTGATGACGACACCAGTCTGAAGGCTCGCGGCGAGACAAAGGTCCTGGCAGCGGCCGAGAAAGAGATCGCGACCGGCATTGTCGACGCAGTCAACCTGCTGGTGATGGACATGGACCTGTGCGTGCGTTGCGGCAATTGCTCGCTGGCCTGTCACAAGGTCCACGGGCAATCGCGTCTGTTGCGCCGCGGCATCCACATCGAACGCCCGCGGCAGATTAGCTCAAGGGCTACGCAACACGTGCTCGCGCCTTCAGTGTGCATGCATTGTAAGGATCCCGAGTGCCTGACCGGCTGTCCGACCGGCGCGATCTTTCGCGATCCAAAAGGGCAGGTCGACATCAATATGCTCACCTGCATCGGCTGTTTCGATTGCGCGACCCAATGCCCCTACAACGCGATCACGATGGTCCCTCGCGAAGGATCGCACACGGTGCCGCTGGATATTAAAAGTCGAATCAACAACCTGTTCAGCTTCAATGTGCAAAAGCCGGCCGCCGCAATCGAGAGCGATGACATGGTGGCCATCAAGTGCAATCTCTGTCAAAGCACGCCATTGAATCCCAGTGGAGCCGCGCGGCCGGCTTACTCATGCGAAGAGAATTGTCCGACCGGCGCGCTGGTGCGCGTCAATCCACAGGAATATTTCGGCGAGATTGAAAAGACACTCGGGCTCGTCTTCCGCGATCAGACCCACGCAATCGGACGGAACATTCATAAGAGCGATCCTATTGCCCGGCTTTGGCACATCGGCGGCACGCTCTCGACGATCTTGATTGCGGCACTGTTTGGTTGGGCGGCGCTGCGCTTCGGATTCAACCAGCCTCTGCGGGGGACATGGCTGACGATGCGTTGGCTGACGGGCCTGTCCGGTCTGGTTGGCATCGCCGCAGTGATGTCCTATCCGCTGCGCAAATCGATTTATCGCAAGCGGGTTGGGGCACTGCGTTACTGGCTTCTGGCGCACATCTACGTGGGTGTTTTGGCGGGCATCGTCCTGCTGATTCACGGGGGCAGTCACGGCGGCGGCTTGCTTACTTCGGCTCTAATGCTCTGGTTTGACGCGGTTATCGTAACGGGATTGTTCGGCGTGTTTTGCTACATCGTGGTCCCGCGCATCATGACGAGTATTGAAGGCGACCCGTTGCTGATCGAGGATCTGGAAGGACGCCGGGATGAACTGCGCGAAGGGCTGGCGAACGTCAGCGCCAAAGCGGACGTGCAACTTCGTGATCTGATTGACCGCAAAGTGCGGCGACATTTTTTCTCGTTCTCGTATCTCCTTGGACAATATCTGCGCCGCGAAGAGTTGACCGCGTCGCTGGCCAAGGGCCGGCTGCATTTCAGAAATGAAATGGCCGCTCTCGATGACAAAGAGAAGCGAAACCTGTTCTTGAAAGCAATCGAGCGGGCGGCCACACTGCGGAGGGTGGAGTCGTTGATCTACCTGCACCGGCTGCTGAAAGTTTGGGTGGCGCCGCATGTGATTTCAACTTCAGTAATGCTGGCGCTTCTGGTTGTGCATATTGTGCAGGTCGTTTTTTTTAGGGTGAGATAGAGCTGTTCAAAAGTTACATGAAGCCCGCAACGCGGGCGGCATATTAGTAGCCCACAGCGCGAGCTGTGGGTCACCGGCGCCCAATCGAACCGAAGCTCGCGAAGCGAGCGGCATATCTAAAATCGAATCGCGACAAGGGATTTATGTCGCCCCTCCCGGGGCTCACGTTCGTATCCACACGATTTACCCACAGCTGGCGCTGTGGGCTACTAATATTTTCGTTGGCTTCGCCAACTGTACTTCCCGATGGAAGCAACCTTCATAATCGTCCGCGAAGACCTGCAGGTCGATCCCGTAACCATCGTGGCCGAGGGTCTTCTGGTCGGCCGTCTGCCTACCTGCGAACTGCTGCTTAACCACCCGTCAGTTTCACGTCTGCATGCCGGCATCACGAGTGCCGAAGGCGATTTCTACATTCGTAATCTGCGGCCCGGCAATCCGATCATGCTTAATGGTGAGCGGCTGGAAGAATATGAAGCGCTGGCCGACGGCGATGTCATCGGTATCGGCCCCTTCGCTCTGAATATCCACTTCCTGCAAGGCAATCTGGTAATTAAAACGTCGCTGCAGATCGCGGCGACCGCCCGCGACGCAGTGATGCGCAAGGACGACTCCGGCCTTTGGGACATGCCCACCACGGTGAAGCTGGAGTTGCCGAGTACGCCGCCGGAAGGCGAGTCAGCCGAGGCCGCGCACAAGAAGCCTGCACCGCGAAGAGCAAAACCCGCCGGCTCGAGTTCAAAGGCCCTTGATGTTTTTTGGGACAAGCGCATTACCAGCGCCACCAAGACCATCAAACCTTCACCACTCTTTCCGTTGACCGGCCGTCCCAGCGGTAAAGCGCAATCCGTCTGGGCCCCGACGACTGATCTCCGGCGGCGCTGGCCTGCGTCGATGCTGCTTTGGGGCGCGATTCCTGTGGTCCTGTTGGCTGGAGCAAGCGCACTCTTTTATGCTTCCGCGTTTTCTCCGGCTCCAATCTCTGACGCGCACACCCGCGCTGGCATGATTCTGTTGCCCGCTGTAGCGACTCACGCGAACAACGGATCGTGCACTTCCTGTCACGGTCTTACGTCAAACATGGAAGCGAGGTGCGCTTCGTGTCATACGACTGATGCTTTCGTCGCCACAGTGATCCATCCGCACATGAATGCCGGCATTGGTTGCATGGCTTGCCACAGCGAACACCGCGGGGTCGAGTTCAGCGCCATCGCTGGAGCGCTGCAGTCGTGCTCCGAATGCCATAACGACAAAAACAAAAAACTCTATAACGGGAAGAGCGTCAGCACTCCGCACGGCGGGACGTTCGGCTATCCGGTGATCAATGGTCAATGGAAATGGGCGGGGTTGGATCCCGAAGAGTTGCTGCAGCGAAAGACAACGCTGAAGCTTGAGCGCTTACCGAGCGACAGCGAGGATCAATGGAGGAGCAAACAGTTCCACGGTATTCATATGTATCGGGTGAGAGCTGTTGCCGGACTTGCGGGCAACAAGGACGGCGAGTTGAGCTGTTCGAGCTGCCACAATTCCTTTGCGCCACCCGACCTGGCGACGCCACGGACGACCTGCGCCAAATGCCACAACGGTGAGCGCGATCCTCGCGCCGGACGGCAGGTGATTGCGTCCAATCAACCCAACTGCACCTCATGCCACATTCAGCACCGTCTGGACAAACGTCATTGGAATCCGAGTTTACTGGTAAGGCGATGATTTGGAGTGCGCCGGCAGAGCGAAGCGGCGCCGGCGCTTTGGATTGCTCTTGTCGTTCGAAGTTCCGCCTTCAGGCGGCCTCGATTCCCTTATGCCTGCCAAGAGCGGAAACTCCAAACCAAAGCGGCGTCGCGCTACGCTTGCCGCCGCACTCCAAATTACTTATTTAGCCACGTGGCATTTATTACAGCCCTTCGGATCAGAGCCTGAGGTTTTCGCAGCCAACTCTGGACGGGCTTTGATCGCCGCGTCGTGACAGGCGAAGCAGTTGGTGTGATAAGCGACTTCGTTGTCGAGCTTCAACTGCTTTTCGGCTTTCGTAATCACCGGAAGTGGTTTGCTGTCGTCACCGGCTTGCAGGTGACAAGTGCGGCAGCCTTTGACCGGCGCCGCGGCCGCATCTTTCAGCACGTCCGCGGTGAGCACGACGTTTCTTTCCGAGGTGACTAAGGGCGGGGTCAGTTTATCTTTCGGCTGATCGGTATGATGACATTCGACGCACGCAATCTTCGACTTACCATCGGGACTGTAGTTCTTGAGCGTGTGGTTCTCGTGATCGAACGCCACCTCGCCCCACTTGTCGTCGAGACTGTCAGTGGCCAGCTTTAGTTTCTTGGGCTGCTCTTTGCTGTCTTTGGGAATCTGCTGGAGTGAAGGTGAAGCCGAGGATCGCGCGGCATTCCCGACAATAAAAAGCACTCCCGCACTCAAAACGAAGATCACGGCAATCAACAATCGCTTCATAATCCTTGCCTCCCGGTCTCGCTCGTTCATCTGAATCGCAATGTTATGGACGTGCTCTTATGGTTGTCAAACTAAATTTCGCGAATGTTTAGACGCCGCACTTGTGCGGCCGGCGCCCCATTCAATTTTCGACATCCGGCCCCAAAATGTATCTCACGGTCAGAACTCATCGTGAAATGTTATCCTTTCAATGCTCGTGGTTCATGACTTGTCCCAGTGCGATTGCGATTAGACTCACTTGTTTAAGCGCCGAAGGCGCTCGCCAATTTCAGCCCAGGGCAACGCCCTGGGTTAGGAAGCAAAAAAGTTGGTCGGAACTCTGAAAGAGTTCGCGAATACCGCCAAACACAGACGTGATTAGCGAACACCTTCGGCGTTCTCACTGAATCTGGGTCACTTAACCCAGGGCGTTGCCCTGAGCTGGGATTTAGAAACGCCTTCGGCGTTGAACCAGGGCATCCGGCCTCAATCCAAAACTGAGGGTCTTGGTGTCGATCTCGTATTTTTAGGAACGTCTGTCTCCCACTTACATCTTCATCCCGCTCGCTACCTCGCGGTTCTGAAATGACAAGTCCGCGCTCTAAACGGAAGACACTTTACGTTCCGATTCTGAAACTCTGCCCGGTATGACATCGATGGCAGTTCTTGAAATCAAAGTCGCCGCCGAACGCCCGCCTGCCGTTATGACAGCTGGCGCAGGTGTTGTTGCCGGTAGGGAAGTGTAAGAGGGCGCGGGGAGAGCTGACCTGTCGCTTTTGCGGGAGGCCCGCAGTGAAGTTGTGACAGTCAGAGCAACCGAGCCTTTGACGCCCGCTGTGTTGCGCGTGACTGAAAGCCAAACGAAAAGCCGCCGCGTCGCTCGAGGTTCGGCCATAGGCCTTTTGATCGTGACAGACTCCGCACGATGCAAGGTCGCGTCCGTTGGCCTGGGCGTTCGGCGTGTGGCAGCTATAGCACTGATCGTGCGCTGAAAGGGTTGCCGGGATTGCCAAGGCCGCTCCGCGCCTGAGCGGCGATGCGTGACAAGAGGTGCAGCCATTCTTTGGCCGCGCCGCGCCGGTCATGTGCTGCGCATGGTCAAACTTCATATTGAAGCTTTCTTTGAATTTGTCCGGGAAACCCTTTAGCGGGGGATTATTTCCGTTTACATTCGTGTGGCAGATCGAGCACATCGGCACGTTCGGCGTGGTGAACTGAGAGAGGTGACAGCTCGTGCAATCCTTGTGACCGGGGAAGCTGGGCCGCGCGGAATTATCGTTGCGGCGATGGCAGCTCGAACAACCAGCCGACGCATGGCGTTGACTCGTGTGCAGGAATTTCGAGTAGTCGAGATCGTTTCCCTGGGCGTGCGCCAGGGCAAAAGGAAAAAGTAAAAAGGCAAAAGTAAAAAGTCCCTTGGGAAATTTTCGCTCCGGCAAGCATCGGGCTACGAGCCATCGAAGATGGCGGCAGAGTGTAGCCCCGGGCGCAAGCCCGGGGATTAGGTAGTAAAGAATTTCATTGAGCCCTCGAAGGGGGCGATAGAAACGAGCGACGTTAGTTGGACCCTCGGAATATCTGCCGCCCCTTAAGGGGCTCATCACATCAATCGGGGGCCGGACCCCGGGCTTGCGCCCGGGGCTGCACTCTGCCGCCTGCGAAGCGCAGGTTGACTGAGGCGAACCCTCGGCCGTCGTGTCCGCTCTATATTTTTTCCTGTCTTGGATCACTCGCTTCCCTTAATCGCTTAGTCGCACAACATAACTTGGTGCGCATTGTGTCTCACTGCGCCGCGGCCTCATGACTAGCCGGCGGCTTTTTCTTCCCCACATCCGCCTGATGACAATACGTGCAGCTACTCGTCTTCCTAAACTGCGCTAACTCTTCCTCTATAGTCGTGATCTTGGGATAGGTCGTCTTCTTATTGTCCTTGTGACAGGTAACGCACGCGGCGATCGGAACATCCGGAGTCAGACCGCGCAGCGTGTTAGCTCTCGTAATATTAATGTGGCAAGTCGTGCACTCGCTTACGTGTTCGCCTTTGCCGCCTTCATGATTGAACATTGCCGAGATGCGTTGCGGCGCCATCACGGCCACGAATGTCACAGCGGGCTTGTGACAACCAGCACAGTCGGCGCCCTCGGGCTTCTGGTTTTTCCAATGGCAGTTGAAGCAGGAGTCATGAGCGTGCGGCATCGTTTTGAAAAAGTTGTTCGCCTGCGCGGCGGCATCGGGCGAACCCGAGAGAGGTGCAGTGACGACGTCATTCCTCTGATGGCAGATCGTGCAGTTGTTGTAGTCGGGCTTCTTTTGATCGTCGGTTGTCGCCTGGAAAAATGAAGCGCGAATGAAGCTGACTGACGTGTCGGATAAACGGCCGTGTCTAACAGCAGCGATCACGTTCTGATGCTTGTCGTGCGGAAACTCGATCGTGAACTGTCGTTCATCTTTTGTTTTGTTGGGCTGGTTGGCGCGATTCGGCTTCCCGAATGCGAACCGGCCAGCTTCGCGCGGCGCTGCGCGCACGTGGCAAGCCGTGCAAATGGCCGGTCCCGTGCCCACGACTGACTGGCGCGTGAAAAACTGCTGTCGATGACAACGGACGCAGGCGTCATGGTTTGGAAAGTCGGCTACGTCCGGAAAATCGCGGCTCGCCGTCCATTCAGTCGGGACTTTGTGGCAGGCGTTGCACGCCAGAGCTTTATGCTTTTCGGACGAGTGCTGGAAGGCAGAATACTTCGCCGCCGATCCTCTCGGGGCCTGAGCGGAAGGTTTTGGAGCAGGTTTGCGCCGGCGAGTCTGTGCCATGGCGGTAACTACTCCCATGATCAAAATGAGGCTAAGGATGAAGTGGCGGCTCATGAAAGATCGTAAACGCAAAGGAACGCAAAGGTAGTTGCAAAGGAACGCAAAGAGATCCTGTTTGCGCATTTTGCGTTTGAATTGCCTCGTCGTTATCACTTCGCCGACCTCTCACAGACCGGCAGCGGCCGTTCGATGATTTCGCACTTCACCTTCGGATCCTTCTCATTTGACAAAATAAAAGGACGGCGCATGGCGATCGCCAAATCGACCGCCTTAACTTCTTTCTCGCACGCCCAGACGATGCTGGTCTTGCCGGTCTCGCTGCCGACCAGGTTCGAAATCGTATAGGTCCCCGGTTCGATGTCAGTGAGATAGGCCGTGCCTTTGCGATCGGTCATTACTGAGATAGTAGTTACGGTGGGGGCGATCAAACCGTTAATGGCGCGCTCCTTTTCGTTGTAGAAACCGTCGCGAAGATCGGCCGGCACGTTCACCGTCAACCACCGCCGCGCCAGTTCCGCAGTCTTGAATTCGCGCAGGCCCATTTGGTATGCCGTCTTAAACTCAGGCACCGCTTCATTGCCGTCTAGATACTTCTCTTCGATCTCGCGACAGTAAATCGAGTCGCAATCGTTTTCCTTCAGCCACTTAATCAAAGCCTCACTGGCGCCTTTGCCGCGGTAGTAACATTCGCGCGACATCACACCGGCCTGTTTGATCTTTTCGATAAGACCTTTGTTTTCATCCAGACTGCCTTTGATCAGGAAGAACCGTTTGCGTGGCAATTCGCGGGTTGTGTCGCCTGCTTTGACTTTAACTTTGAGACGAATGACACCGCGCAAGGCTTGCGGAGTTTGAGTGTGGGCAATGAAGGCAGCGTCCAGGAGAAAGCTAGCAGACAAAGCAAAAAGAAAAAGAAGAAAGACGCGAGAGAAGGTGCGCTCAATCATAGTTGGTAGTTTGACAGCGGCGTACAGAGTACCAACTTTAGTTGGGCTTTTCCGCCTTCGCTTGTGTTTAGAGGCGAGCTACCGCTCCCTTCGTCGGGCAGTACCCGACTCTAAACAGATGTGACGGCTGAAAACCCTAACTAAAGTCGGCACTCTCAACACCGCTATTCGCCGTTGCCCCTTTCTTCGATAAGCAGGTTTCCATTGCTTACAGATTCGGGCTGCGCGGAAATTTCAAATAAGGCAGGCGCACGCCCCGCACGAACACCTGATCCGAACGCATGGCCGCGGGGGGAGCAAAGCCGGCGCTGCCCGCTCCGGCAATGAGATCATCCTGATCCACGCCGTCACCGCTGATCCCGATCGCGCCCACCAGCACCCCGTTCTTATACAGAGGCGCACTGCCGGGAAATATCTGGATGCCGTTTGCCAAGCCGGGAACGGAGGTGCACGGGACCGTCGAGCCACTCAGCGTCGCTTCCAGATTCGCCTTAATGAGATCAACCTGAAGCCCGAGGTTGAAAATGCTCCACTCATTGAGTTGGCGGCTGAAGGGCCCTGCGGCAGTATTGTTGATGCCGTCGGGAAAGAATGGCCGATGCAAAAATCCACCCGCGCGATCGGTGAAGGCGACTGAACCGTCGAGCCTGAGCCCGTCGGCTGCGGCTCGATCCACGTACGAGCCGAAACCTGCCGCTCGCAGAGAGGCCCCAGCGCCGGGACTCGAATAGAAGGCCGCGGTGCGCGCCTTCTGCACCGACACGTCAAATCCAAAAACCGGCGCATCCGTTTGGCGAAACACGCCCAGCACTACACCGTTAGTATCGACGACCGCGATCGTTACCCGGGCGTTGCTGCCCAACGGTTGTCGAATTGCTGCGCGAGTGATGTTTGCCTGTTGCGCGGCGTGGGCAATGATCGTGGTTACCTCTGCAGCCGAGAGCGAGTTGGCCGTGACGGTAGGACTGGCGATGAATGGCGAGAAGCGAGGGTCGACTTCTCCGGCAATGCCGCCGACCATCGTCGGTGTGAATGCAGACGGTTGCGCCCCGCGAATTGGAAACAAAGTATCGACAGCGCCGGGCAAACTTCCAAACGCCATCGTCGCCGGATTCGGCGCGCTGCCGGCGTTGAGATACGCGAGTCGAATGCCGTCGACGAGGATGTTGTCGCCGCGGATCACCGATGGAGCTTCGAAGCCCCGCGCGGCTGCTACCGCGATTACTTCTTCGAAGGGCTGATCGAAATCCGCCGGATCGCGATCCACTGTGTAGACACCGTCGCCTTCAATACCAACGCCGCCAACCGCCTCGCCGTTCTTATAAATCGGAACGCTGCCGGGATCGCCACTCAGACCCAATGGCAACCCTGGCACCTTGATGTCCGAGCAGGGAAGCGAAGAAAACTGAACCCCATAGAGCGGGCCGCCGGAACGAAAATCAACTCCGGGTGGAAAATGCTCCTGGATGATAAAGCCTGCCGTGCGCGAGGTAAACGCGTTGCCCCGCGTGCTGAATAGAGCGGCCGTGCCCGCTTTTGAGATCGCGGCCAGCTTTGCCGGCGCCACTGTTCCATCGAGGCCGATGGGAACGAATCCGGTAAGCGGATTAGGTGCTTGTGAAGGTCCGGGCCCGCCGCCGCGAAATTGAGTCGCGGCAGGCGCGCCGTTCATTTTGAAAACGCCCAGCACGTTGCCTTCTCGATCTGTGACGGCGACGGTGACCGGACGGTTCAACTGAGCGGCCGCCGAAACTGCCTGCGCAATGATCGTTTGCACGTCGGAGGTATTAAGGGTGCCGGCAGTGATCGAAGGCGGCAGGGGCGGTGTGATCGATCCTGGTGTTGGAACAGCGCCGGCATCATCCGGCGGACCATCGCCGACGTGACCAACGCCCACGCGCACCCGATTGCTGGTGGCGCCGTGATAACTGATTCCGATCAGGACGTCTCCAACGTCATTCAACTTAGGGTCGAGCCTGAGGACTATTGAACTGATCCAATCCTGTTCGGGCACCGGCCCGACATATTCGACCGCCAGGTGATAAATGTTGTGCGCGCCGTCTTCAGCATCCGCGGCGATTGCACCAGCCGTTTCGCCCGGCTGCAAAACGATCCCCATCGCGAAAATCATAATGCGAGTGCGGTTGTCTGATCCCCACTGAACTGTGGAGGTGGTCGCGAAGGGTTCATGTTTTTTCGTTACTGAATCAACAGCCACTGCCCGTGTTGAGGTCTCGTCGCTGATTAAGACCAGTTTGTTTGACTGTGAGTGGACGTTTTGCGAAGGGCTGGGAAGGTTGAAAATTAAGAGCGCGATAGCGAACGCTGGCAGCAGGAAGCGCAGGCGTTTTCCAAAGACCTTAGCTTTCATCAAACCTGCGAAGTGCGATGCCCACATTGCGTTACCAGAGTCTGCGGGCAATCTATCATTAAAGCACGGCGAGTGAAAACACCTTCGTACCCATTTAGCCAAAATATTTGGATTGATTGCCGAAAAACCCCGTGCTACAACGCCGAAGGCGTTCACAAATTCTCAGCCCAGGATGAAATCCTGGGACCAGCAATTAATGCGCGGTCAAACCCTGAAAGGGTTCACAAACGGAGGCTCGCCCCAATGCCACAATCTCTCGCAAGACTCTGGACTCACCTGATATTCTCAACCAAAGATCGCTATCCGTTTCTCTCTGATGCGCCCGTTCGTGACGACATGCATGCATATCTCGCCAAAGTGCTCCGCACGCATGATTGTCCTACGCTCATCGTAGGAGGATGTGATGACCATATTCACGCATTGTTTTCGCTGTCGAGAAATTATTCGATCGCGCACATCGTGAAAGAGATCAAGCGTACGTCATCAGCTTGGATCAAGACGGTGGAGCGACGCTATTCAAAATTTCATTGGCAAAGTGGTTATGGCGCCTTCTCAATTAGCCAGTCCCACATTTCACAAGTGAGGAGTTACATCATGAACCAGGAGCACCATCGACGAACGACGTTTCAGGATGAGTTCCGGCTGTTCCTGAAAAAATATGAGATTGAGTACGACGAGCGTTACGTGTGGGACTGAAGGGGTAGGCTTCGGTTATTAACGCCGAAGGCGTTCGTGAATTTCCAGCCCAGGGCAACGCCCTGGGGCTAGTAGCGAACTTGAAGGCGAACGCCAAAGGTGTTCGCGAATGACGCGCGTGTCTCAGTATTCGCGAACTCTTTCAGAGTTCGAGGGAGTTGTCGTTCGTAACCCAGGGCGTTGCCCTGGGCTAAGAATTGGCGAGCGCCTTCGGCGCTTAACCGAAACATGGGCGACTCTTCACCGTTTGCCTCGCGCTTATTGACGTCAACCGATCCCATTCGAAAAATATTTCCCGGCTCTTCTTTGCATTGCTATACTCACCGCGATGCGTCGGAGTCCAACTGGTCGGCGGTCGATGATCCTAATCGGCCCAGCGGTTACCGCCTTGGCAATGCTGGCTTTAGCGACCACGGCTTCCGGTCAAAAACGCGGGGCGATTGCCGGAACCATTCAACCGCCGAACACCAGCGTTATCGTTGTCGCCACCAACCAGGTCACCAGCGAAGTCACCCGTACCAACCTCGACGCCAACGGGCATTATTCACTTAAGCTGCGCCACGGCGCTTATCGTGTCAGCGTCGAGCTTCCTTATGTCGCGAAATTTGATAAGACGAAAAACTACGGCGAGCACGCTTTGATTCGCGAAGACTCTTTGGAAAATGTCATCGTCAGCGAGGGCCAGGAAACCAAGATCGATTTCGCGGTCGAGAAGCGAGCCGAGCCTGCACTGTTTAGTATTCCTGAACGCAAACCTCTGGGCGCTGCCGGACAAGAGAGTGTCGCTTCGGGACCGCAGACCCGGACAGATCGTCGCGCCATTCGCGATCGCTGGCGCATCGGCTTTCCGGAATACGATCGTTACGGCGACAAGGGCGCGCGCGGCCGCGACATTCCATTCAGGCGAGGTCGCTGGTACGACCCTTACAATCAAAGTTGGCTCAAGGGCGATTATCCGATCATCGGTAACAAGACGTTCATAATTATTTCGGCAGTGAGTTCAACCACGGTCGACTTAAGCCGAACACCGAAGCCGTCGGATGTCAGCAGTGCGCGACCCGGCAGCGCAGAGTTTTTTGGGCGGCCCGAAGCGCTGGCCGTGAATCAGATTTTTCAGGTTACGTTTGAGTTGTTTCATGGCGACTCGACTTTCAAGCCACGCGATTGGGCCATTAAGATTTCGCCAACCTTCAGTCTTCCCAATTATCTCAACGCCCGCGAAAACGGGATCGTCAATATTGATGTTCGGCGCGGCACAACCCGTACCGACACGCAGTTCTCGTTCGAAGAAGCCTTCGTGGAAGTAAAACTCAAAGACGTCAACGCGAACTACGACTTTATCTCGGCCCGTGTCGGTATTCAGCCGTTCGTGTCTGATTTTCGTGGCTTTATCTTTTCCGATAACAATCTGGGCGCACGAGTCTTCGGAGCGTTTGATAACAATCGTTACCAATACAATCTCGCCTACTTTGCTCAATTAGAGAAGGACACGAACAGCGGCCTTAACCGATTTGATCGCCGTCATCAGAATGTCTACGTCGCGAATATTTTTCGGCAGGACTTTATTAAGAAGGGTTACACGATTCAGGCGAGCGCGCTCTACAACGACGATCGGGCCAGCCGCAAATTCGATCGCAACGGTTTCCTGGTTCGTCCTGCCTTGATTGGCGACGTGCGGCCGCATTCGATCAAGGTGGGTTACCTGGGTATCAACGGTGACGGACACCTGGGACGATTGAATCTGACGAACTCTTATTATTACGTCTTTGGCCGCGACGATCGAAATCCGATCGCTGGACGCGCAGTGCATGTAAGTTCGCAGATGGCTGCGGTGGAGGCGTCGGTTGATAAAGACTATTTTCGTTTTCGCGGTTCGTTTTTCTGGGCACAGGGTGACAAGAATCCAACCGATGGTAAGGCTACAGGGTTCGACGCCATCTTTGACGATCCTAATTTCGTGGGCGGGCAATTCTCGTTTTGGAATCGCAACGGCATACGCTTGACTCAGACCGGTGTCGGTTTGGTGCAGCCCAACAGCATCCTGCCGTCTTTGCGCAGCAGCAAGATCGAAGGCCAGGCCAACTTTGTCAATCCGGGAATCTTTATTTACAACGCGGGCGTGGATGTCGAGATTACTCAACGACTCAAGGCGATCTTCAACGTGAACTATCTGCGTTTCCATCGCACCGAGTCGCTGGAATACATTCTCTTTCAGCCGCACATCCGGCACGAAATCGGCTGGGACTATAGCGTGGGAGTTGCTTACCGGCCATTGCTGATCAATAACGTGACGCTTACGTTCGGGGCCGCCACGCTGAAACCGGGACGCGGCTTTCGGGATATCTACACGAACGCCGCGAGCAATTGTCCGGCTAACCTAAGAGAGTTTTGTACTGGCGATAACACAGTCATCAATCCGAGCAAGCCGCTGTTCTCGTTGTTCGGGCAGGTGAAGTTTGTTTTTTGAAGAAAATGGAAACGAAGACAAGTCATAACGTTGAAACGTCAGCCTGGATTGAACGCGCGACGAGCCCGCGTAGCGGGCGGCAGAATGGTAGCCCCGGGCGTAAGCCCGGGGTTTACGCAACTATCTACGATGGCCGAGCCCCGAAGGGGCGAAAGAAGGTGTTTCAGAAACACTTCCAGCAGGAGGCCTGTCGCCCGCTTCGCGGACTTGCGATGTATTCTGAGACGGATCCCCGGGCTTACGCCCGGGGCTACAATCTGCTGCCATCTTCGATGGCTCGTTGAGCAGTTAATTACAACCAAGACAGCCGACCGTAAGACCGTCATGCACTGGCGACTGGACATTCGAATCAAGCTCATCATTCTTCTGGCGATGATTGCTTTTGCTGTCGTCGTCGTTTCATCGCCGATTGGTCCTACTGTCAATGCGGGTCGCAACGCAAGTCCCAACATCAGTCCCGCCGAAACCCTCGAAGGCTGTCTCAAGTGCCACGACAAGATCGAACCGATGCACAAGTTCGGTCCGACAGGGACTCTGGACAAGCTCGATCGTGGCAAGGACGCTTTGGGCCTCAGTTGCACAGCCTGCCACGGCGGCAATCCGGTCGCATTAGAGAAAGAGACGGCGCATGTGCGGCCGCGTTTCCCGCGCGAGTGGCAGCAAAATGGAAAGTTCAAGATACCTGAGCGCTCAGGTCCGTTGCTGGCCAGAGAGAGTCCCGAGTTCGTGCGCTTCATCAATCCTGGTGATTTGCGCGTGGCGACGAAAACCTGCGGCAGCTCTGATTGCCACAGCACTCAAACAAACGCAGCCTCCAACAGCATGATGCGCCACGGCGCGATGTTGTGGGGCGCCGCGCTTTACAACAACGGCGGCTTTCCCATCAAAGACACGAACTTCGGCGAAAGTTACGGCGAAGACGGCGCGCCGCAGAGATTAATTCAAATCCCTCAACCAACCGCCGAGCAGCGCCGGTTCAAAGGAATTCTTTCGTTTCTCGATCCGATTCCGCGCTGGGAAATTTCACAGCCGGGCAATGTCCTCCGCGTTTTCGAACGCGGCGGAAAGCGTCGTCTGGAAGTTGGTCTGCCTGACAAGGATGAAGATCCTGGGAAGCCCGACAAGGGCTTGAGCACGCGCGGACTTGGCACGGCGCAGCGCACTGATCCGGTCTATCTGGGTTTGCAGAAAACTCGTTTGCACGATCCGACGCTTAATTTTCTCGGGACCAACGATCATCCCGGTGACTATCGTTCGTCGGGTTGCTCTGCTTGTCATGTCATCTATGCCAACGACCGTGACCCGCTTCATTCAGCCTTCTACAGCACGGCCGGCAACACGGGCATGTCGCAGTCGGCAGACCCGAGCATTCCGAAAAACGAATCAGGGCATCCGATCAGACATCAGTTGACCAACCGCATTCCCACTTCGCAGTGCATGGTCTGTCACATGCACCCGGGCGAGAATATGGTCGCGTCATATCTGGGTTTGATCTGGTGGGATAACGAGACCGACGGCGACAAGATGTACCCGGCGCAACAACACGATCCTTCGGCGGCTGAGGAGCAAGCCAAACTCGACAGCAATCCGGAAGGATCGAGCCTGCGCGGTTTGTGGTCGGACCCGGACTTTCTGCAAAAGACCGGCACGGCGGATTTCAACAGTCAGCTCAAGCGCACGCAGTTCGCCGACTTTCACGGACATGGCTGGCTCTTTCGCCAGGTCTTCAAGAGAGATCGGGAAGGGAACCTCCTCGACGCGAAGAACGCGGTGGTCTCGCCTGAGGATCCGGATCGATTCAAGAAGGCAGTCCATCTCAACGACATTCATCTCGAGAAAGGAATGCAATGCGTCGATTGCCATTTCCGCCAGGACGCGCACGGTAACGGAATTCTTTACAACGAACCGCGCGCGGCGATCGAAATTGGTTGCATCGACTGTCATGGCACGATTCGCGAACGAGCGACGCTGCTGGCCTCCGGTTTTGCGGCCGGGTTCGGCATAAAAGATTCCAAGTTCCAGCAGGTCCCTCGCCGTAACCTCGCCGCCATTCGCTTTCGTGGGCCGGAAGGTGATCGCCGGTTACTGTTTCAGCGCATTCAAACCGACCGCAAACAGAAGGACGAGCACGGCAACGAGATCGCTTTGAAGGCCGGGGACATCGTCCAAAATTCGATCGTCGTGCCGGGGCGTTGGTGGCGAGTCAAACAAACCTCCGACACGATCAATCCGAATGCGCCGCACGCAGAGGACTACAGCGTCAAGTCGCGTTACGCGAAGACGATGCGCACAGACAACGCGACCTGGGGCGACGTGCCTGCGGACGATAAGCAGCTGGCGCATCGCGATGCGAACATGACGTGCTTTGCCTGCCACTCGTCCTGGGTGACCAGTTGTTTCGGTTGCCATCTTTCGATGCAGGCCAATCGCAAAATGCCCAACCGGCATAACGAGGGTGGGGACAGTCGCAACTTCACCACCTACAACTACCAGGTCCTGCGCGATGACGTGTTTATGCTCGGCCGCGACGGCACGGTGACGGGGAATCGCATCGCTCCCGTGCGTTCTTCCAGCGCAGTCCTGGTCAGTTCGCAGAATCAAAATCGCGAGTGGATTTATTCGCAGCAGCAGACAGTTTCAGCGGAAGGCTTTTCGGGTCAGACTTTCAATACGCATGTGCCGCACACGGTGCGCGCGACTGAAACTAAAGGCTGCACAGACTGTCACGTTTCAAAGAACAACGACAACAACGCGTGGATGGCCCAGACGCTCTTGCTGGGGACTAACTTCGTCAACTTCATGGGGCGATTTGTGTACGTGGCCGCGGGCGATGCTCTGGAAGTCGTGGTCGCGACTGAACGCAGCGAGCCACAGGCAGTCATGGGCAGCACGCTGCACAAGGTTGCTTATCCGGATAACTATAGGAAGTTTGTGAGCGACGGCGCTGAGTTGCACGAAGCTTACGAGCACCAAGGCAATCCGCGCGTCTTGCAGGTGCAACTTCGCGGCGAGTATGCGTACGTAGCGGCGGGCGAAGGCGGACTGCGCGTGTACGACGTGGCCCAGATTGATCAGAAAGGATTTTCTGAACGCATCACCACCGCGCCGGTTTCAAAATTCGGACAGAAGTTTTACGTCGATACAAAGTATGCCGCCGCGGTGGCTGCTCCTTCGACACTGGCTGTCGATCCGGCGCGCTGGCGCATGACCACTGACGGAAAGATGGTCGATCCCGAACTCGCGCGACAATTGCCCCCAGAGAAACTCATCAATGAAGAGCAACCGATTCACCCGCTCTATGCTTACCTTTATGTGGTGGATAAGTTCGAAGGATTGATTCTGGTGAACGCGGCCACTCTGCTGGATGGCGATCCGCTGAATAACTTCTTGAAGCGCCAGCTCGATCCAAACAAGTATGCAAACGGGGCTTTCAATCCTGAGGGTGCGTTAACCGGCGCAAACAATATCGTCATAGCCGGGACCTATGCATACATTACGACGGACCGTGAACTGGTAATCGTAAATATCAACGACCCTCTGCATCCGCAGATTGCGAGCCGGCTGACGTTCAAGCATCCGCGGGCCGTTGCTGTTCAATTCAGATATGGATTTGTCGTCGACGATGACGGGCTGAAAGTTATCGATCTGACTGAGCCTCAGCGCGCCAGATTAATTGAAGGAGCATTAGTCCCTCTGGCTGATGCGCGAGATGTGTATGTGGCGCGCACCTACGCCTACGTCGCCGACGGCAAGGACGGGGTCGCGATAATCGATGTGAAAGTAGCGGAGAAACCGCGGCTCGATCAGATGTATCGAGCGGACGGCAAGCTCAACGACGCGCGTCAGGTAAAAATCGCAATGACGGATGCCAGTTTGTTTGCCTATGTCGCGGACGGAAAGAACGGTTTGCGCATCCTGCAACTTACTTCACCGGAAACGATGGCGACCTATGCGGGCTTCAGCCCTCGTCCTGAACCAAAACTGATCGCAACTTATCAGACCAGGGGCGAGGCACTGGCTGTGTCCAAGGCGCTCGATCGCGATCGTGCCGTGGACGAGAGCGGCAACCAGATCGCGGTCTTCGGACGGCGCGGCGCCCGGCCGTTTACCTTTGCCGAGATACAGCGGACGCTGCGGACCGATGAAGGCCGCGGCGAATTCTTTACCGTTACCGACGATCCGGTGACGGAACCACGTAACCTGAAGACAGCGAGTGCCGATCGCGAGGCGGACGTTTCGTTGGGCGCGGGAACTTCAAACCGATATTCGGCGGGAGCGATGGCGGGCGTTGTAATCGCCAGCGCGTTGCTCGGTGTTTTTCTGGTTTTGAGCCGGCGGCGGACACACGGAAACGTGATGTCGTAGCTCGCTAGTGCCTTAGTTTCTTTTAGTGTTTTTTCCAGCTTCGACAAGAACGATCCACGAAATCACACGAAACTAACCGAACAAACCCCTTTCCACTTCGTGTGTTTAGTGGATCGCTTTACCCGGACCAAAGCCCTCCACTCAAAAGAAGACCGCCAGCGATTGCTCGGTAGATCTCCTGAGTCGCGGGTAGCGTTGGTTATGGGCTTCGATTTTACTCTGCGTCGTTGCGCGAAATTAATTCTTGCGCGGCTTTGTTTCACGCAAAGGCGCAAAGGAAATACTCAAGGCGCTAAGAAAAGCGAAATAGGACACGTCTGAGTCGCGAATCTGATTGCAAAATCAGCGGAGCTGAGGTTAGATTGACGGCGTAGTTATTCTAAAGCTCTTAAATCGAAAAGCGCGGACCGACACGCGCAAGTATTCGAATCTTTTCCTGGAGGTTGAAGAAGTGCCGACCGGAACGTGTCCTGAATGTGATGCCGACGTCCACGTTGATATCGACGTAGACAAAGGCGAGACGGTGGATTGTGAAGAGTGTGGAGTTTCTCTCGAGGTCGTCGGTCTTGATCCAGTTGAGCTGGATATCGTCGAGGAAGAATCGGTCGACGACGACGACGAGGATGACTTCTGAGAGGAGAGGGCAGTAGGCAGAAAGCAGAAGGCAGTAGGCAGAAGACCTAAAACCCAGAGTTCCGGTTTGCTGCCTTCTGCCTACTGCCTACTGCTTCCTCGCCTCATATCCCGGTCTGCTTTGCCGCAGCGTCATCCCTCGCGGCCCTTCCACCTTAATCGTGTGAAACTTGCCATCGGTCCGGATCTCTTTCGGCGGATAAAACCCCAGCACATAAGCTGCCGCCACTTCCTCTGCAATTGATCGAAACAATGGTCCCAAATCTTTCTCGTTCGCGTACACACTGCGGCCGCCGGTCTTCTCAACCAGTCCGCTGACATCGAGTGGTGTCGGCAAAGGCGTCATCTGTGTAGACGCCAGCACGTTTGTGAACGAGGGCATGGTCACGACATAGATGCTGGTGTCCGCCGCATTGGCGCGTTCGATTACCGTGTCGGGCGAGACAGTGTCGCCAACGGGAAAACCATCGGTGATGACGACGACCGCTCGCTTCATCGTCTGGTGCCCGCGCGTGACTGGCGCATGTCGAACCAGCATCCTGACCGCATCATCGACTGCGTCGTAGGTGTGGGTGGACATTCCATTTGGTTCGCGGCCCAAACGATCGAACGCCCGATCCAATTTCTCGCGATCGCTGGTGAAGCTCTGCAGTGTCTTGACGCGCATGCCAAAGGTCATGACCGCGAAGACCGCCGGATGTTCGTTCAAGCGTCGAGAAAACTCGCGCATGGCATCGCTGACTCTCGCGACCTCCTCAGGAGTCATACTGCCGGAGAGATCGAGGGCGAAGACGATCGCGACCGGTCGCGGGGCGCCTTCTATCTTCTCAACATTGAAGGTCGCGATGGATCTTTCGGTCCCGTCTTCGTAGAGCTTGAAATCTGCTTTCGTCAGGTTGCGAACCAGGCGGCCTTTCGCGTCGGTAACGGTGACGTCGACCGGCACCAGGTCCGTTTCGATCTTGATAACGTCCTGCGGATCGGTTTCAGCCGGAAGAGCTCGGCGGGGTCGCTCTTTGGTTGATTCGTTCTGAGCGGCGAGAGGCGCGGAGGCCAATAGAGCCAGCACTAAAATCAGGGTGAGCCGGCGGGCCCGGCGCAGGCAAGCGGTAAGACAAAGTCGAAGGCCCGAGGGCAACGAAGGAAGGGAACTCGATTGGTCTGACATAATGCTGCGGTCATTATACGGCCCGGATAATCCGCGCGCCAGATCGTCGGGTTACTCGGTAGTATTAGTTTAGAGTTCCAGCTTCCTTCCATAAGCGAATGACAATGGAGCGCGGACATCCTGTCCGCCAGCGGGCAAAGCCCGCTAATCTTCCCCGGAAACTAATACTCGAGGCTGTTCGCGCTGGCGCGCTCAGGCGGACAGGATGTCCGCGCTCCTCAAAGATCCACTGCGAGGCAACTCAGGCGGGCCAGGAGGCGTCAGTTAGTACCACCATTACCTGGTGATCACAGTTCGCAGCCCCGGCTTTTCATGTTAAGTTCGAAAGCAGGAAAAACGTATGAGATTAATCAAAGCGAGTTCGGTGGTCACAGTGCTGCTGCTTCTGGCAGTCGCATCGTTGGCCCAGGACAAAGGGACCGCGACTATTAAAGGCAAAGTGCGCGCTGAACAGGGATCGCCGAGCGGCGTGTCCGTAATCCTGCTGCAGGGCGACCGCGAGGTTACCCGCGTGGCTACGGACAAGAGAGGCGAGTTTGCGATCGCCCATCTTGCTCCCGGATCCTATAGCGTTACCTTTCGCAAGGCGGGCTTGGCGACGGGTTCGATCCCCGATCTGAACTTGAAGGCCGGCCAAAAACGCGTCCTTCAGGATTTGATCCTCGGAATAGATGAAGGCTCGATTGCGTTCCTGCGGGGCAGTGTCTTCACTGAATCCGGACGCAGCGTTCCCGGAGTGCGAGTCGAACTGGCTAAGATAGTCGCTGAGAATTCCATTCAGAAGATCGATAGCCGCATCACGGGTGAAACCGGGGAGTTTGTTTTTCGCCTGTCACCTGAGGCGGCGCGGTATCGGGTTACAGTCAAAGCCGAAAAGGCAGAGCCAGTTTCCAAGGACGTCGAAATCGATAGCGCGGCCGTCTATCGCGTGGCGCTGACGCTGAAGGCCACGCCGAAATAGTTTGAGATTTCAAGTTTCAAATCTCAGATCTCAGATCCCAGATTTCAGCCCGAGTCACGGCGTCCAACACTCAGAAAAAACAGCATATTAGTTGGATAGAGTTCGCCTTTGCGTTACGATAACGCACTCCACGAATGAATTCTGAAACTGTCTTTGGGCGTGCCTGCGAGGGTGAAAACCAGTGTCTGACAGAGAAGAGTTTCTAACTGCTCGACAGCTTGCCGAGATTCTACAAGTGAGCGAATCCACGGTGCGCCGGCTGGCGGCGAAGCGCCGCATTCCATCTGTGCGGCTGACGCCCAGGATTATTCGGTTTCATCTGGACGCCGTGCGTGAAGCGTTGGATGTGCCAAGAATTTCCGGACCTCGTCACCTGCAAACCGATGACGCGCAGTTGTCGTTTGAAGATTTGCTTTCGAGCTGATCGGTGGCACAGACTTCAGTCTATGATTCGTGATGGTGGTCCAGAAAAATCACAGACTGAAGTCTGTGCCACGAATTATTTTCGCGGACGTTGCTGCCCCAGAGGAATCTCCACCCACTGTCCATTCTGTTGAATGTAGGCTCTGGTTCGTTTGATCGAGAACTTGCGCGCAAAGCCGGGATTGCTTTTTAAGAAGCGATCAATCGTGGCGCGATCGCCCGTGGCCACACGCCAACCCCCAGCCTCGCGCACCAGGTATTGCTGAACAACTAACTTACCGTCGGAATTGAAAGGCTGCTGAATGTGCGCGTACATGACTGTGTCGACGACCGCCAGATTGCCGGACACCCTGGGCGTGCCGATTTCGATCCGTTCCAGCTGGTACAGGTTGCGCGTTCCTGAGAGCCCCTTCACGAAACGATCGCGCGCCATGCGTGATCGCGTCGATGAAGGCAGCGAGTCGTACAGCGCTTCGTATTGGCCCGCCTTCAGTTGATCAAATATTCGCTGGACTGCGCCGCGCACATCGGACTCATCGGAAGGCAGAGCGTTGACCGTGGCAGCCGACGCGACGCAGATCAAGAACAGCAGCAGGCAGACAATGCGCGATAAACTTAAGTTTGTCGTACTGACGATTGGATTAATTTTCATCGGAGTCTTCATTAGTTTCCGTTTCCGGGGAATCAGCTTCGGTGGCCGCCATTCTCGCGCGTATCTGGGCACGATAGCTCAAGAACCACGCGACAGCACCCAGGGTGGCTGTAACGAAAGCAGCCGATACATTGTTTCGCCACAAGAACCCCGCTGCTACGATTACCATGACCGCCGCCAGAATGATCCAGATGCGTTCAGTCATCGCAGGCATCACTTCACTTCGACTCGAATGGTCGCGTTCAGCGTCGCAGGCGGAAAGCACTGTTGCTCGTCACAAGCTTGAACGCGAAGTGTGATTGGCAGTGAACGCGGACCCTTCGCAGTGCCGGCAGCGACCCTTATCGGCAAGGTCACGAGAGCTTCGCCTTCGTAAACGGCCAGCGGTTGATCCGCGAATTGAAATTTCTTTTTTACTGCGGCGGGGTAATCCGGTTTGCCGGCGGTGACGCCTTCAACTTTTCCTGCGGTTACTTCCGTCGGGATTAGATATGAGAAGGTCGGGGGATTTGCATTGACGTGAAAGCCGGGTTTAATCGAAAGCTTGATCGCAGCACTAACAGACTGGCCGGCATTCACGGCAAGGTCCGCCGCAGTGATCTTCACCACGTCCGCGGATGATGAAACCTGAGCTGGAGTTGATGTTTGACCGGAACGTTCGCGGTCGCCTTCGGTAACCGCATTCGTGTGGCAGCCAACCGAAACAAACGAGACGAACGCGATGACCACAGACGGCCAAAACGGAATCGAGCGTTTCATTCTTCACCCGCTTCCTTTCCATCGTTTCGCTTGATCCCAAACTTTTCCAAACGGTATTGCAGCGTGCGAAACGTAAGGCCCAACAACTTCGCGGCTTTGGTGATGTTGTAATCGGTCTGGTCCATTGCCTGGAGGATCAGGTTCTTTTCGACTTCCTCAAACGAAATTCCTTCGGCGGGTAGCTTGAAGCCGCCGGTTGCCACCGTCTGTGATTCCTGGCGGACCTCGGTAGGCAGATCGTCGGGAATTATCATGTCACCTTCGCAGAGCAGGATGGCCCGTTCAATCGCGGATTCGAGTTGGCGCACGTTACCAGGCCAACCATAGTCAAGCAGGATGCGGCGCGTTTCCGGCGTTAACCCCTTCACCAGCCGCGAAGTGTTCCGCGTATGCTTTTTTAAAAAATATTCGATCAGCACCGGAATGTCTTCGCGGCGCTCACGCAATGGCGGTACGTCAACCGACAGGACGTTAAGCCGATAGTAAAGGTCATCGCGAAAACGGCCGTCGGCGACCATGGCGCGCAAATCGCGATTCGTGGCGGCGATGACCCGAACGTCTACTGGGATCTCATAAGTGCCACCCACGCGGCGGACCCTGCGCTCCTGCAAAGCGCGAAGCAGCTTAGCCTGCATGCTGACATCCAGTTCGGCGATCTCGTCGAGGAAGAGCGTGCCTCGATCGGCAACTTCGAACAGGCCTTTCTTGTCCGCATGCGCGCCCGTGAACGAGCCCTTCTCGTGACCGAACAGTTCTGACTCGAGCAGGTTCTCGTTGATGGCGGCGCAGTTGACTGCCTGAAACATTTCAGACGAACGCGGTGACTGATTGTGAATCGCGCGGGCGATCAGTTCCTTGCCGGTGCCGGACTCGCCGCGCACCAAAACGGTCGAGTTCGATCGAGCCACCTTCAAAATCATTTTCTTCACCGCTTCCATCTTTGGTGAAGCGGAAATGATCTCAACGTCGATCCGATCGAGGTTTCCCAGCGCGCGTTTGATCGTTGCGAGCAGGGCATCGCGTTCGAAGGGTTTCTGCAGATAGTCGAAGGCACCGCGGCGAAGCGCATCCTTGGCCGAGTCGATGGTGCCGTGGGCGGTGAGAAGAATAACGATGATCGAAGAGTCGAGCGCCAACAGCTGTTGTAAGAGCTCGATGCCGTCCATGCCCGTCATCTTCAGATCGGTCAGGGCCAGATCGAAGCTACGTTCCTTCGCGAACTTCAGCGCCGCTTCGCCAGAAGCGGCCGACGTAACATCGTAGCCGGCGCCGGTTAGTATCTCCTGAAGAATGTCGCGTTGCGGTTTTTCATCGTCTACAACGAGTATCGTTTTGCGTGCCATGATTAGTTTTTAATTCTTTAGTCGTGTCTTCTTTAGTCTTCTTACTTTATTTTCTGTCAGCCAAAACGATCCACGAAATCACACGAAACTGCACGAACAATTACCTCCGCTTCGTGTACTTCGTGGATCGTTTTACTCGGGGAGCAGTCTCTCAAAAATAAGACAACGCTCTCTGTTTGTCGATTGGCGTCAGTCGCCCCACTAAACTTCCGAACGTGGTTTTGCCGGCAGTGTGATCGTGAACGTCGTGCCCTCGCCCACTTTCGATTTTACTGAAATTGTTCCGTCGTGATCGTCTACCGCTTTTCTTACGATTGCCAGCCCGAGACCAGTTCCAGTCTCTTTGGTTGAATAGTAAGGCTCAAACACTTTTGAAATGTCTTCGGGAGAAATCCCGCGACCGCTGTCGATTACGTCGATGCGTACCCGGCGACCCTCATCCTCGGACAAAACCACGGACAGCTTACCACCGCTGCCGTCCATCGCCTGGAGACTGTTGATAATCAAGTTAGTTAATGCTGACCGCAACGATTCTGCATCAGCCACGATCGGGGGAATATCACCGCGCGTTTCGACGCTTGTTTCGACATTGCTCTCTTCGGCCTGAGCTTCGAAGATGCGCATTGCGTCACGGGCGACGCAAGCCAAATCGACGGGCTGCGGATTGAGCTTTGCCGGACGAGAGTAGTTAAGAAACTCCGTGATCCGGCTATTGATCCGAGCAACTTCCACCTTGAGTTGTTTGGTCAGTCCCTCGAACTTCTGCTGCTTTTCAGGATCCGTGGGAGCAAAGGATACGCGCAAATGGTCGAGAGTGAGATTGATGTAGTTCAGCGGGTTCCTGATCTCATGCGCGATCGCCGAAGCTAGTCGACTAACGACCACGGCCTTCTCGGCGTTGTAGAGTTGCGCTTCCAGTTCTCGCGTTCTACCAAGTTTGATCGTCATCTCGTTGAAGAGCTCGGTAAGTTCTCCCATCTCGTCGTGGCGTCCGTTGGTGGGAACCTGGAACGAAAAGTCGCCGCCCGCGACGCGGCGCGCGCCGTCGGACAGGAACTTAATCGGGCGGGTAAAGCGCCAGACCACAACGCCTGTCAAACAAGTTGTGACCAGCAGCACCGCCAGCGTATAAAGCAGCGACTGCCGGGCTTGACGTCTCAAGATGGTCATCAAGGTGTTAGTAGACCCGAGCACGACGATTACATAACGACGACCGCTAGTGGTCTCCACAGGGAAATAGAACGCACCGGCCGTAGACGGGCGGCCAATCGTCATGCCTTCCGGAAGCGGCACGTGTTCCGAGGGAAGCTCAACCGCGCTTATCAACGGCGGCAACGAAATGTCTTTGACTTTTACGTAACGAATGGATTTGTCGGGGTTCTCCTGCGGGATCAGATTCTTATCAAGGCTGTCCTTGATGTTTCCCTGATCGTCGACGATTAGAACGTTTTTTACTCGCTCGGACTGTTCGCCAAGCAGTGGCTGCTTTGCCTGTTCGCGCATCTGATCTAGATAGAGGCCGCTTGAAAGACTATTCACGCCCAGTGCCACGCCGGCCATGATCGCCTGTTGTTGTTCGACGATGAATTGGGTGTTGCTGCGAACGGATCGTAGGTTGACGTAGTACTGGACGCTCAGGGTGAGCATCAGAAGGGCTGCCAGCAATAGCAACAGGCGAACGCGGAAGCTGTTTAGCAATCTGGACAAGTCGTTTCGTGGTAAGCAAAGGGCGCGCCAACACTGGCCAAAAGCAGCGAAAGACGAGCTTAAATTCGGGTTGCCGTTTCCTTACGCTGATGTTATAGTTGGCCCGGCCTCAAAGCAAACTCCCCAGAGGCTGCCCGCGGGAACATATCCCGTCTCACGTTACGGCTGGCGGCGGAAATTTAAGACTGGGAGTTTGGTTGCGGTAAGTTAACGCCTTTGACGGTTTCAAAAGCTTACTAAGACGAGCACGCACGTCGCCCCTCGACGCGCAAATCAAAAGCAGCGAGAGTTTCAATCAGTTCCGCTTCACTTACTTGCGAAAGTATTTTCTTTAACGAGGGAGATGCCTATGAATTTTAAGAGTTCCCCTAAAGTCGCACGTGTTCTTTTCAGCCTCTTCATCCTCATCGCACTAATCGGTTCAGTTACAGTTGAAACAGCGGCACGCGGAAAGCATCCGCGAGGCCGGGCTGCGCGCCGAGAAGTGACGCGCGGCGGCAAATTATCTAAACGAGAGCGCCGTCAATTGGCGCGCACCAGCCGCCACGGCGGACGAGTCCATTTATCGAAGCGCGAAATGCGCGCCGAACGCCAGCGCGATGCTCGCGACCAAGCCGCTTCTCTTGCCAAGCTGGAAAAACGCGCCGGTCACAAACTCAGTAAGCGCGAGCGCGCGGCTGAAATGCGGCGGATGGGTTCACGGCGCCGGCGCGAGATTGAAGAAGCTCGGCGACGTGCCGAAGCGGCCCGCCAGGCTGCGATTGCCAGGCAACGCGCCATCGACGAAGGGATGCGCAACGAAGTCGAGGCTAATATCGCCAAAGACAATACGGTGGGAGAAGACCTGGAAGTGCGCAATGCGGCCATCGCCGCCCTGGGTCATCATGCCGGCACGGTCGTAGTGATGGATCCCAAGACCGGACGTATCTACACGGTCGTCAATCAGGAATGGGCGCTGCGTCGCGGGTTCAAACCCTGTTCGACCATCAAGCTGGTGACTGGCGTTGCGGGCTTGTGCGAGAAGGTGATTCAGCCTATTGAAACGGTAAGCGACGGCAGTAACTATCGCATCGATTTAACCGATGCGCTCGCTTATTCAAATAATTCCTACTTCCAACATGTAGGCGGTCAGGTCGGTTTCGACAAAATGGTCTCCTACGCTCGTGAATTGGGGCTGGGTGAAAAAACCGGAATTAATTATGTGAACGAGTCCCCAGGCAGGGTGCCGCTATTCAAATCAGGGTACGCGGTAAACCATATGAGTTCCCATGGAGACGATTTCGAGGTGACTGCCATTCAGTTGGCGTCGCTGGTATCGGCCATGTCAAACGGCGGAAAGTTATTGGTGCCGCATGTGCCGCGAACCGTGGATGAGAATTCGCAGTTCAAAACTGAGGTGCGCCGCAGAATCAACGTCGTCAACAACGAGGCCTGGAAGCGGATGGTTCCCGGGATGATTGGCGCAGTCAATTATGGTTCGGGAAAGAAAGCCTATCGCCCCGACCAGACCGTGGCCGGAAAAACCGGTACCTGTATCGGACAGGGATCGTGGTTGGGCTTGTTCACTTCCTATGCTCCAGTCGTCAATCCGCGGCTGGCGGTTGTAGTGATTACGCGTGGCACGGACGCGCACGGACATTTGCCGGCTGCGGTCGCGGGCAATATATATAGAGCGCTAAGTTCGCGTTTCGGCACACAGATCAATTTCCAGGTTGCCGAAGGTCCTGACGAGGAATCCGCGCCCAACAATGGACGCGACAAGAAGGCAGCAGCTCTGAACGAAGAGGCCAAGGAAACCAAGGCCGCGACCGACGCCGAGGAAAATACCGACAACGCTGCTGACACGGCCAATACAAAGGACGCCAAACCCACCGAGGATAACGCGCCCGCGGTCGAGAAGAGCAAAGTAAAGAGCACATCGCTGCCAATTGACAATAAACCGAAGGCGCCCGCCAAGGCCCCCGCAAAGACCGGTTCAAACGAGCCTAACGACGGTCGACCGCGGCGTATCCAACCAAACCAGTAGTGAGCTGATTCACAAGTTCTACGACCGGTTTCGCGACAAATACAAGCAATGCCGAACTCTCGCACTTTCTTGCGAGAGTTCGGCATTTTTGATGTGATGCCGCGACCGTATAACTGTACCTCGACTTATGCGTGGATTAAGCTTGACACCTGACGCCCGTTGCCCGATTATTGCCGTTTCGTTTCAGGCATTGTAGTAGTAACGCCCCGGCATCGGAGGCTTGCGCTCGAAACCTGACAACGAGCGGCTTGCGAATTGCATCTTAGGAACCCGGGTGGGTAACGCAGGTCGCGCAACTCACCCACTATTGTGAAAGACAGTAACAAGGAATCGATCGGAGGCTTGAAGCAAAACAAAATGAAACGGACAATTTTATTACTCACAGCTGCTGTCATGCTGGCTGCACTTACTGCGCCGGTGTTGGCCCAGTCAAAGGAATGTAACGACGAGAACAAGGCCGCCTGGTATGACACCTTTCTAAAGAACTATAAGGGTGAGCCCCCAGCGCAAAAGATTGCGTACGACGCAGCCAAACTGTATTTGGGTTCCTGTCCGAAAGATCCGGCGGACCAGATCGCCGCGTTCATGGAGACCAAGTTTGTCGTTCCTTATGAAAAAATGATGGGTGTGGCGACGCTCAAGAGCGATTTCACGGAGTCGGTTAAGCAAAAGAAGTACGCGGACCAGATAAGACTTGGTAAGCAAATCATAGCCACGGAGCCCGACAATTCAAACGCATACATCGTGATGGGAGTTGCGGGTCTTGGTGACGAGGCGCTTTTACCGGAATCAGCTCAGTTCGCTAAGAAAGCGATAGAGATGATTGAGTCTGGAAAACCGCCGGCTCCGCTGGCTTCGAAAGATGAGGCCCTGGCTTATCTGAATTACACGATTGCAAAATCGCTGCTTAAGACTAATCCGGCTGAAGCAATTCCATATTATCTGAAGGCCGCCAAGCTCAACAGCGATCTGAAAAAGAATCCGCAGCTTTATACTGAACTGGCGGGGGCATACGGTGAGGGCCCGATTGCTAAACTTTCAGAGGAATATAAAGCCAAGTATACCGTTGAGAGTCCGGAGAGTAAATTAGCAGCGGCGAATATTAATCAGGTCATCGACCGGCAAATTGACGCGCTGGCCCGGGCCGCCGCGCTCACTACGGACGCAGCAAACAAAAAAGCAATCATGGATGTTCTGACGGGCCTCTACAAGGATCGTAACAAGTCAGAAGCCGGCCTGAACGAATTGATCGCGAGCGTTTTGTCGAAACCTATACCGGAGGTGCCGACACCATTGACTTCACTGCCGACTCCAGCGCCATCATCGACTCCAGGAACGAGCGGGACGTCTACTAGCGGAGCCGCTGCAACTAGAACTACCGGAACCGCGAAAACCGGGACGACGGGGGCTTCGACCACTGGGCAGAAGACCACGGGGTCAGTCACGGCCAGCGGGACCGGAACCGCCAAGCCCGCTGCCAGTCCGACGCCGTCAACCAGGAAGCCGCGTACCAATCATCGGCGCGGATAAAGCGGTCATTGCCTTGGCTACAAGCCGGATGGCTTGATTCTTAACGCCGGACGCAACGTCACTTTAGACGCTGCGTCCGGCGTTTTGCTAAAATCGCCTCAAGTGAAAACTTCCGAGCTACAACAACCAGAGTTACTCGAGGAAATCCTCAACTATCGATTCGTGAACAGTGCTTTGCTCGCGCAAGCGATGACCCATCGCTCGTGGGCGCACGAACAGGTATCGCCGCGCGCGCAACTCGACGCGCGCAATCTGCACAACGAGGCCCTGGAGTTCCTGGGTGATTCAATCCTGGGCCTGATCGTGGCCGAATATCTTTTCAAAGCATCTCCCGGCGCCAGCGAAGGCGAGCTGTCGCGTATGAAGCATCGGCTCGTAAGCGAGCCGACCCTGGCGCAAGCGTCAAATGCTTTGCGCCTCGGGGAATTCGTGCGTTTTGGCCGAGGGGAAGAGAAGAGCGGCGGCCGGCGCAAGCACGCGTTGTTGGCCGACGTTTTCGAAGCGGTAACCGGAGCGATCTTTCTTGATGGCGGCCTGGAGGCGGCGAGAAACTTTGTCGAGCTGGCGCTCGCCGAACAGTTGCGCACTGCTGATCCCGTCGCGGCTGCCGCGGCCGATCCTAAAACAACTTTGCAGGAGAAGCTGCAGGCGAATCATGAGCCCGGACCGCAGTACACAGTCATCGAAACTCTCGGCCCGCCTCACCGTCGCATGTTTCACGTCGAACTAATGTGGAACGGCGGTGCGGCGCGGGGCGAAGGTCCAACCATCAAAGCCGCCGAAGCTGCCGCGGCGCAGGCCGCGTTGAAGCAAATGGAAAGCAAGTAATTCGGTTTAGAGTTCAAGCTTTAGCTTGTGCCTCTATCGGCAACCTAAAGGTTGGACTCTAAACCAAGCTGAAGCAGTACCGAATTAAAGGCCGGCTTGACCATGACGCTCGCCAACCTCTACGATGTCGGCAATGAACGAACCAACCATCGCGACGGAAGAAAAGACAACTGAGAAGGCCGAGGCCTTCACTTCCCGATCGGTTAAATCCAATGGTCGTGAGCGTGATGCAAAGGTCGAGGTCGACCCGACTGGACCACCTCGAAGCGTAATTCGTGAATACTTCGAATCCGCCGTAGTGACGGTGATCATGGCTCTGTTCGGAATGACCTTCATCGTGCAGGCTGTCAAAGTTCCCACCGGCTCGATGCAGAACACGATCGTGGTTGGCGATCATCTGCTGGTCAACAAATTCATTTTTGCGCCAGGCCCGCGACTGCCGGTGCTGCCTCAGCGCGAAATCAACCGCGGCGACATAATTGTTTTCAAGTACCCGGGTAATCCATTTGATCCGGAGCGGGACCGGCAGGAAGACAATATTCCTTACAAAGTAAATTACGTGAAGCGGGTTATCGGTTTGCCCGGCGATTTAGTCGAAGTCCGAGGGCTGCGTGTTTTCGTCAATGGCCAGCCGTTGCCCGAACACATAATCGTCGCTCGCAACGTAAACGAGAAAGCGCCCCTCGAAATCGTCGAGGACACTCCGCGGCAAGGCAACGAACTCTACAACGTCTATTACTTTCCGGAAAAGGTAACAGCCGCGCGTCAGGGCCAGGAGATCACCGCCAGCAGCGATTTTCATTTTGCGGTTAACGGCAAGCCCGCGAAGGTCCCCCAGAATTCATATTTTGTGATGGGCGACGATCGCGACAATAGTCTTGATAGTCGCGCCTGGGGCTTTGTGCCGCGGGAACTCGTCATTGGCCGCGCGATGTTTGTCTATTGGTCTTACGATGAAACGAAACCGTTCGATAGCCCCTTCGCCTTTTTTACCAATACGCGCTGGAGCCGAACCGGCACGATGGTGAAATAATCCTCAGCGTGGGACCGCTGTGTTCCGGCAATTATTTTCCAAAGACTTTCTCAAGCGCCTGTGGGCCCGAACCGAACACGATGACATTCTCGGCCGGTCCGCGCAGTTGTCTTACTATTTCCTGCTGGCGCTTTTTCCACTCCTCCTTTTCCTAATAACCCTGTTTGGTTATATGAACGGCGCGGGCTCTCACCTGCGCGATAAGTTGATATCGTATCTGGCCACGGTGATTCCCAGCGCAGCCCTGCGTTTGGTAACCGATACTATCGATCAAGTCACCAACGCTCGCGGCGGAGGCAAGTTGTGGTTCGGTCTGCTCGCATCGCTGTGGGCTGCTTCCAGTGGATTGAATGCGATCGCGCAGGCCCTCAATGTTGCCTACGATGTGCCTGAGACCCGACCCTGGTGGAAGGTGCGCTTGATCTCAATCGCGCTGACGGTGGCCATCGCGATTCTGATCGTTTCAGCGCTGCTGATCGTGCTCTATGGGGGGAGACTCGGTCTTTTTATCGCCACCTTGATTCATGAAGATTCCGACTTCACTCTCGTCTGGAGAATTCTGCAGTGGCCGATTGCCCTGACGTTTGTCTTCATCGCTTTCTCGCTTATATATCGGTTTGGTCCCAACCTGGGTGCTCGGCGCACTGACAAACGCATACCTGCCGCCGACCTGCGACGACGCTGGCTGTCACCCGGAGTGGTGGTGGCGATAATTTTATGGGTCCTGGTCTCACTCGGCTTCCGCCTCTATTTGCACTTCTTCAATTCATACAGCGCCACCTACGGCTCGCTGGGCGCGCTCATTATTTTGATGCTCTGGTTTTATCTGACTGGAGCGGCAATTCTTCTGGGCGGCGAGATCAACTGCGAGTTGGAGTGCGGCGAGACGCTCACCACCGAAGCCCGACGCAAGCCACGTCAACGCAAGACGAACTCTGGTTGAGTTCAGAGTTCAGCCTTTAGGCTGCGGGTTTTGCTCCCCATGATAGTAGCCCAGCAGTTTACTGACTGGGGAAACCATTTCTTAAACGCAGAGGGCGCAGAGGTACGCAAAGTAAGGCACTTCTCTCTGCGCGCCTTTGCGAAAACCTCTGCGTCCTCTGCGTTAAGATCCTCTTTGAGATCGCACATCCTCGGTTTTGACACAACCTCTGAATAGCTGGGCTAACGAACTTCTTCCCGCAAGGTTCGAGATCGATGCACTCAGCTCGTTCCGTTTTGATTCAAGAGTGGCTCACTGGTCTTATCAAACACGGATCAAACCCGCGGCACGATCCTTGCTCGATAGAGGCAAGAAGTTAACTAGTGTTCCAAGAAAGGACGGTTCAACAAAATGCTTTGGACGATTCTAATGATATTGCTGGTTTTGTGGTTGCTTGGTCTCATCGGCGGCATTGGCGGCGGCTTGATACATTTGCTGCTGGTGGTCGCCGTGGTGGTTTTGATTCTTCAACTGATCACCGGACGCCGAACCGCGGTCTAGTGGTCACAACTTAATGTTTTGCGACGGAGCGGGTTTTACCTGCTCGAGCAAGGGGGAAGTAGTGCGATACGAAGACGAAGTAAAAGGAAAAGGGAAGCAGGTCATCGGCACGACGAAAGAACATCTTGGTAAGTTGGCCGGTGACCGCGACCTCGAAGACAGCGGCAAGCAGGATCAGTTCGAAGGAACTGTTCAAGAGACGGTAGGGAAAGCCCGGAGAAAAGTCGGCGAAGCTATTGAAGATCTCGGCGACAGAATCGCCAGCAAACGGTGATGCCGGCGATTCTCTTTCCGCTACCGTGGGAAAAGGAAAGAGGGCAGAAGATGAGAACCAAACTATGGTTGTCGGCAGCAGCTATTGGTGCAGTCAGTTTGAACTTCGCGGCTTGTAACGATACCACTACAAACCTAAACGCCAATGCCAACGCCAACATGAGCGTGCCACGAACGGCAGCCACGCCCGCGGCCACAGCTACTCCAAAGTACTCGGAAGCGCAGGCGAACGAGGAAAGAGCGCGCGCCAAGGCGAACAAGGAAACAGTTGGCAACACTCTCGAAGACGCCTGGATCCATACGAAGATCGTGGCCCAGCTAATTGGCGATTCGCAGACACCAGAAAGAACGATCAACGTGGATGTCGTCAACGGCGAGGTAACTCTGCGCGGGACGGTTGACACGCCTGCGGCCAAAGCCGAAGTTGAGCGCATCGCCAAAGAAACAACCGGTGTTAAGAAGGTTACCAACCAACTTAAAGTCGCTCCAGCGGCAAGCACCCCCGGCAATACGAACAAGTCGACCAAGAGCAAGTGAGCCATTAAGGCACTTTTTGTGATGACTCTTTGAAAGTGAGAGCGGCCCGCAATCGGCCGCTCTTTTCTTTAATGGAGCAATGATGAGTAAGAAAAGTCCCGACCTCCACGGTAACGCCCCGGACGACTCCACGGTCGCGTTGCTGCTGCTCGATGTCATCAACGATATGGAATTTGAGGGTGGTGTGCTCTTGGAACCGCACGCCCGGCCGGCTGCGCAGAAGATCAAAGAGCTGAAGCGTCGAGCCAAACTCGCAGGCATCCCGGCGATCTATGTGAACGATAATTTTGGCAGGTGGCGATCTGACTTCAACGCGCTCATCGCCCACGTCATTGAAGACGAAACCCGGGGACGACGGATCGCCGAGTTGCTCCAGCCCGAAGATGATGACTACTTTGTTTTAAAGCCGAAGCACTCGGGTTTTTACTCAACCAGTCTGGATCTACTCTTGAGGCACCTGGGTTCCGAAACCTTGATCATCGTCGGCTGGGCCGGAGATATTTGCGTTCTCTTCACCGCCAGCGATGCGCACATGCGTGAGTACGATCTGATAATACCCGGGGACTGTGTGGCCTCCGAGGACCCTGAAGAAAACGAGCGCGTGCTCGAGCTAATGAAGAGAGTTCATCAAGCAGCCACAGCGCCATCGACAGAGTTGGATCTGAACGCGCTAGTTGACTCGCATCAAACTGATGATGATCCGAGGCGTGCTCGCAAGACATCCGCGGCTGCGCAAACACCAACGGCAGCTAACCCAAATTGATCACAACCGATCGGTAGAATCATCGTCGTGATGCAAGTGGAACTCGACGCAATGGATCATGGGCGAAAGCTCATGAGAAGCAGGCGCGTTTCGTTGCATGGTTATTGTCTGGCAGGCGCGCCAGGCAGTTTCCACGGCCGTGCGAGGCGCGCCTGCGATTTTAAAATGAAGGACATGCTCGGGGCAGTAGCTCGACCGTAAGGGAGGGCGTGACAGGGGCACAGACTTTAGTCTGTGATTCGCACGGCGCGACAAAGACTGAAGTCTGTGCCACTAAGCCACGAGCGTCTGACTTCGAATCAGAAGGCCGCACCCTCAGCATAACGAGGTCAGTACCATCCGCGTGAGCGGATGGACCAAAGAACGACTTTCCACTAACCACTACTGACTGACGACGGACAGGATCAGGAGACCTACGACTTACTACTACAAAGACAAAAAGGTGCCGTTACCGGGCCTAAAGATTACTGCGCCGAATATCTGTCGCGAATTAACTGGACGCCCGAAAACAACAAGGCCGACGATTGGGTGACTCAGAACAGTCCTTCTTTGATCGCGGCCAAAGTAACTCACGCTAATATTTTGTATTGTACGGACCCGTATGGCAGGTCGTGCCATTTCCTACACGCTATGAATGTAAAATAGGTTGGCGCACAACAAATCGTTGGACCGAGCGGCGAGCGTGTTTCGCAATCTTGCTTGGTGCGGCGAGGCTTGACTGAATTCGCGCCGCCGCGTCAACTCAACCTTCGGCGGCTTTCTATATATACCGTTAAAGTAATTGACTAAAGCTCAGGTTTAGAATTAAGGTTCGCATCACTCGGCTATCGCTTAAAATGGACGCAGCGATAGAGTATCCCCGTCTCGTTAAGCGCCTCTCACCATAGGAGAAAAGACCATGAAACAATAAGCAACAAGTAAAGTCCTAAGAGCGGTGTTGATCGTAGTCGTTCTGGTTATCGCTTTAGTAAGTAGTGGCACGTTGGATAAGAGCGGTTGCGTTGACGCCAAGACTTGTGATGAGGCAATGGCGGATTATTTCAACGCGAACAGCACTTACTTTACCGCTCGTGTGAGTTACTTCTATGGCGAGCCCACAACCTGTCAACAAGATTGTCAGGGCAGTCAAAATCCTACACAATGCGTTAATGATTGCCAGATAAATCGGCACACAGAGTTGGGCAACGCCGAGATGGGTTTGTTTAGTCTCGCCCTCGATACTTGCACGCCGATTTCGATGGAACAGTGCGCCCAAGCGCGAGCAATGGCTGATGATTGTGTTGCCCAATACGATCTTAGCCAATATTCTGATCTGGAGGAGCGCCTCGCAGTCTCAGCGCAGTTAATGGCCTGTCGGGAAGCGAGCAAGATTGATAGTTGCCAATAAACCACATTCCGATTCGGCGGTGCGCCTTTGACCAGAGGGAGTAACGTTCCCTCTGGTCTCCTTCATTTGGACGCTGAAAAGGCGTGTCAATTGCTAGGTAGAAGAATAAAGCTATGAGGCACTATTTCTTATTGCTCTTGTTGCTGGGTGTGGTTTCTTTCTCTTTCGGACAAACGCCGTCCGCACAGCCTTCGCCGTCACCGTCAGCTTCACCGGAAAAAACAAGAACCTTCGGCTCAAGTCTGAAGGAATATGAAAGAAAGCATCGGCGGGATTCACAAGATAAGCCAAAGAGCAATGACGCAAACGATGAGGAAATTGTTAGGGTAGAGACGGATTTAATCATTAACGATGTGTTGGTGACGAACCAAAAGGGCAATGTAATTGTAGGACTGTCAAAAGATGATTTCATGGTGACGGAAGACAATGCGCCGCAAGAGATTGAAATGTTTTCTTTCGGTGAAAATACAACTCTTCCGCGCTCTGTTGTCCTGATAATTGATTGTGCCCCGCCACAAGCTCCTTACCAAAAGAAGAGCATTGAGGCGGCGAAAATTTTAGTTGATAAACTCGCCCCACAAGACAAAATGGCGATTGTCACAGTTGATGTAAAACTTCGATTGGATTTTACAAGTGATAAGACTCTCCTGAAAAAGACACTGGATTCTCTTGAAAAAAAAGATCCTTGGCTTGGGTGGAACATTTCATTTGATACTTTGCTGGCTGTCTTAAATGAAATGTTTAATGAGGAAGACCGACAACGAGTTATTATTTTTCAGGGAGACGGAAATGAAATAATTTGGCTCAAGCCTGACAAAGACGCTCCTTATCCAGTTTCTTATTCAACCCTATATAAAAGCGGAATGAGGTGGACTGGAGAGAAATCCATACGGAGAATTGGATTCAGCGATGTTAAGGAAGCTATTGAAAAGGTCAAGAGCGACCATTTATTCAATCATTCCGGGAATTAGATTTCTCGGACTTTCACGGGAAGAGCAGTTGGCGCGCGCTAAAATAACGCTGGGAGAATCTAGCAAATTTTTCGGATGGAAAGACCTTCCGGCGATAATAAGAGAATATCAGTACGCCGAAGCTGAAAGAAAGACGGCGGGACAAACAGCGATGCTCAAAGTTGCCCAATTATCGGGCGGCTTTGCGGATTTTATCGAAAAACCTGAAGACGCCGAAAATGTCTATGCAAACATTTTCACGGTGATTAAAAATCGGTATCTCATTGGATATTACCCGACGAATCGGAAGCGAGACGGAAAACGCCGACAGATAACAATTGAGGTGCGCGGTCATCCCGAATTTACCGTTACAGGACGAAAGGCTTATTTTCTTCAGTAGGTAAACGAGTTACATTTCTAAAACGCGCCGCCGAACAATTCGTTGAGGTGAGCGCGGGATAGCACCTTTCTCAACTAGCTTTGTCCGGCGCGGATTGCGTGTCACCGCCCGCGCCACCTAACTCAACCGTTGGGTCGCTTCGAATGGTTGCAGAAGCCCGCAACACGGGCGGTATATCAGTAGCCCACAGCGCAAGCTGTTGGATACACGTTGCCAATTGAAACCAGCTCGCGAAGCGAGCGACATAATTCCGAAGGTCGATCATCGCGGTAACATTTTATGTCGCCCCGCTGGGGCTCCGGTTTTAATAGTTGCGCCTTACCCACAGCTTGCGCTGTGGGCTACTAATATTTCGTTGGCTTCGCCAACTGGTTGACCGTTACTTTTGAGAAGCGTGATCCGAATCACCCGCCATGATTGGGGCACGATCCAACAAATCGTTGGACCGGAGTGCGGGTAGCGTGTTTCGCAACTTGATTCGTCCGGCGATACTTGATTGAATTCGCGCCGCCGCGCTAACTCAACCGTTATGCTGCGCACATTGTCGAGCGGAGCGCACGCTGAAGTAATTGAATCCAAGATGAAGCGAAAGAAACCTATTGACCATCTTCGCTTATTGCGTGAAGAGATCGCCGCCCTGGGCGTCGTGAAATGCCACATGTCCCACGAACGAATTAAAAGAACGGGCGACGCCATGCTCCCTGTTACTTGCCGCTCACCGGAGGGCGCCTATCAGAGGGTAGGGTTATGTAGTCCTGAAGTACGGACGCAGAGACTCGGCTGTAGTCATACTACTGCCAGGATTAGATTAGAGGACGCTATCAAAGAACTGCGTCGAGGTAATGGAGCGAGCGACGGCTCATCCTTTGGCAGCGAGTTAAACTGGTTGGATAATCAGATACACCTTTTGGATCACCGCAAGGGTGAAGCAGAGAAAGCCCTCGCCAAAATAGAGGAAGAGATGCATCGCGCCGGTAACCCAGCCCTCGGAGGGGAGGCATTGATGGAGGCCCGGAAGCTGGTCCTGGAGATGGAACGATCACATGATGAATACGTGGAACAGATCGGAGCATTGAGAGACAGCGTTGTGAATGAGCTGGACAGAAGATTCGCCGATTGATCGAGATAGAAAAGATATATGTAATACTCTCCGCAAATGGCCGCAAGCCTACTTCGCAAGTGGCAGGGCATCCGGTCATTATTCAACGCCTTCAGCGTAGGCTCAAATGCTCGTCCAAGTCCCAGGGTGTTACCCTGGGCTGAGTTATGGAACGCCTTCGGCGTTAAGAACTCGACTCTGACACAGGCTCTACCGCTCCTGGTTCTTTACGGGATTAAAGAGATTATCCCGCGGTCGTTTCGCCGCCGAGCAGCGTAAGCACCTCGCCGGTTACATAACTCGAATCAACTTCTGAAGCGAAATAGACATAGGCGGGCGCTACCTCTTCCGGCTGCGCAGGGCGTTTCATAGGCGTGTCACCGCCGAACTTCGCGACATCTTTTGCGGGTTTGTCTGAGGGATTTAGCGGCGTCCAGACCGGTCCCGGGCTGACACAGTTGACGCGAATGCCGCGCTCGATCAGGTTCTGGGCCAGAGACTTTGTAAAGGCATGTATGGCGCCCTTTGTAGCTGAATAATCCACGAGCTCCTTGCTGCCTTCAAGGCCCGTAATGGAACCTGTGTTCACAATCGCACTGCCGGCTTTCAAGTGCCGCAGCGCGGCGCGTGTCATGTAAAAGTACCCGTAGATATTTGTCTTGAATGTATTGTCCCACTGCTCGTCGGTAATCGCTTCCAGCGATTTCTGATGCTGTTGAAACGCCGCATTGTTGATAAGCAGATCGAGCTTGTCGAACTCGGTCACGGTTGCTTCGACAGAGCGACTACAAAACTGAGGGTCGCGCACATTACCCGGAAGCAGAAGGGCCCGTCGTCCTTCCCTCTCAACTGCTCGCTGCGTCTCTTCGGCGTCGCTCTGTTCTTCCGGCAGATAGACAATCGCTACGTCGGCGCCCTCGCGCGCGAACAGGACTGCGACCGCGCGCCCAATGCCGGAATCGCCGCCGGTTATCAGGGCGACCTTACCCGCCAACTTGTCGGCACCTTTATAGTGTCGTGCGTGGTAACGCGGGCGAGGAGTCATCTTTGATTCAATGCCGGGCTTCGGTTGATGTTGAGCGGGCATGGGTGACTTTGGTTCCCGTAACCTGGTTACCGCCGTGGTTCGGCGCGAAGGTTTCGAGTCACTACGTTGCGCCCGCGTGCTTCGCTTTCGCGCAGTCTTGGCCGTCGCGCGCTTGACTGCGGCGCTCTTACTTTGTTTTGCCATAATCCTCCCGCTGTAAATGAAGACCTGTGAAAATCGCTTGAGGTTTGCTTCAGCAAATGCCGCTCCGAAAAGAGGTCTAGTCGGCACGACAATGAGCCCTCAAAGAAACCAGCTTCGCTCCGAGTTCAAGCTCTAGCTTGCTCCGGAGTGTCAGCACTTAAAGATTGAACTCTGAACTAGGACGAAGAGAGTTGGCACCTCGATTGCTGAACAGGCTGAGGCGACTGAGAAAGTTGTTCGGTAAGAATGCAGCGAATGACTTTCGGCCAGACACGACGTAGCGAATACTTTCAGTCGTGAGCCGAGTCTTCAAAATAGAACGGAGGGTTCGTCTATGGAAGGTCCTTTACGCGGATGTCTCGCCGGCGCCGCAGCGTGGAAGTGGGGCGGTGGCTGCCTCTCGACCATTATCATTTTCATTATTGTCTATTTGCTCCTAGGACATGTGAAATGTTGAAGCAAGTAAGGTGGCAGAGACTTTAGTCTGTGGATCCTCGCTAGGTGATCACAGACTGAAGTCTGTGCCACTTACCGCTCGCCCGGCGAAGGTTTTATCAACAATCCAGTTCCCAAATCGACTGGTTTTCGTGTAGGCTTATAAGCCGCGCATGACCGAAAAGATTCGCAAAATCCTCTCGTTTCCGTCCCCTGTTCCTGCCAAGGCGGACTATCAACGTGTCAAATCAAGTTACTCGGTCCGCGAAATCAAACAGCTCTTTGGATTAAGCGAGCGCACGGTGCGGCGTTGGACCGAAGCCGGAATCATTCACGGCACGCCGGCAGGCGAGACTGGAGACTTCACTTACGATTTTCAGGCGCTCACCCTGTTCCGGCGCGTGCGTGAAATGCGCACGCAAGGTCTGACGATCAAGCAGATCGAAGCTGAGCTGCAGGGACAGCTGAGTTTGTTTCGGGCTGAGGTAAGTCAGGTTCAGATCGCCCGTCTGCTGACGCCGTTTGAGGAAGCACTCCTGCTGCATGAGCAAGGCGATGAAAAGGCGAGTGAGTTTTACGTCGAAGCGATCAATGCCGGCGACAATATCGCTGAAGCTTACTGCAACCTGGGGATTATCGAGCTGGATGGCGGGAACATGATCGGCGCGCTCGAGAACTTTACTCAGTCTTTGAAAAGCGATCCGCGCCACGTTGAGGCGCATTACAACCTCGCCAATCTCTATTACGACGCCGGCGACTTTCCGCTGGCTCGTCTGCATTACGAAGCCGCCGCCCAGATCGAACCGAACTTTTCTCTCGTCTACTACAACCTCGCCCTGGTCTATCACCGGCTGAACAATGTCTCTGCGGCGACAAAATCACTGAACAGCTATAAGGAACTGGAACCGAGTGATGAAGAGATTGAGTTGGTCGATCAGCTTTTGAAGGCTATGGAAACCGGGCGGCCGGGGAATTGAGTGATGCCAATCACATTTTCGAAACTGGAATTCCCTTGCAGAAATTCGCTGGAAGAACTAAGTGAAAAGAGTTGTGAATAAGATGTTGACTTCTGACTGGTGCGAGATTAGGCTCCGCGGTAGAAAGATACCTTGCTAGCCTTTTACCGTTAAAAGACTCCCAAGTTATCTCATTTCCCAGCCTAGAGGACCTCCGTTGTTCCAACTCAAATCCTCTTATAAGGAGAGTTAAACATGGTTAGGATTACTGCGGCAATAAGAGCACACCGCTACCTTGCGCTTCTGGCGGGTTTTGCCCTGTTCGGTATTATGTCAGGAGCGGTATTCGGATTATCCCGTAGAACAAGACACCACCAGCAGCCTAATGGATCGATCGCTACGCCAACGGTCACTAATAGGACGAATGCTTTGAAGGTGATTGGAGTTGAACAGGCAACTATCGGAAGTAGCTTGATCCTTCAGATAAAGCTACAAAACATTTCCAATAAAGATATTAAGGCCGTCACGCTCAGCGCCGGCATCGGATGGGTTACCGATGATCGTCTGTTCAGTGAAGATGTCATAGCCCCGGGTTCAACCATCAGTGAGATTGTCCCACTTCAATCGAATGTAGCGGAAGGCGTGAATACCAGCCCGGGAACTAGCAAGGAACTTGCGGTTGCGGCTGTCTTGTTTTCCGATGGAAGCGGCGACGGCGACGCGTTTTACGTTAAGGCATTGACCAACCAGTACGCAGGCATTCGTGACCAGGCTAAAAGTGTCCTAAAGAGATTGCGGCAACCCCCTAACAGAGTTTCGCCAGAGCGCGCATTGTACGAGCTCGAAAATGAGGCCACTGCTTTACCGACAAGGGGAACCGGACCCGTTTCCGTAGACTACGACGACGGGTTAAAACGCGCGCGTGCGTGGCTCTTGAAGGAGCTTACCGAAATTAAGGACCGGCGACGATTAAATCATCTTGTCGAGGCCGACAGGAAACAGGAGAAGTTGAAGAGAGTTTATCTGGCGCTTGCCGGAGATCCCTCGAATTAACGGTTTCAACAAAACACCTTCAGCCAAACGCTCGCTCATGTAAGGAGAAACGCTATGTCCCGCTCGCGTTCACTCAGATACCTACTTGAAGCTTTTTCGCTTGTGGCTGTTTTTGCCATCACTTGACAGCCGCAGCATATGCATGCGACGTCACAAATCAGACCGTCGTATCCGAAACAGATCAGGAATGTGTAACCATCCTGGGAGTTGACAACGTCATTTTTAAGCAGGTGAACTGGAGTATCACTTTCGTCTGGCCGGCGATCACAGCGCCTCGTGTTGTTTGGGGCCTGGGAACATGTGGATACCCAAGCTTGGGCGGTACAGCAAAATGTTATCCCAGCGTTGATACTCCTGAGGTTGGGCCGTGTGATCCATCCTCTTCGAATTGCATCCGCTGGTCGCAAATAGTTCAGGGCAGGAGTGCCGAAGATTGTGGTTTTTTTTAGTTGTTCCTGCCAGGACAATGGTTACGCCATCAAGTGGTATCTCGAATACACCTGCCGAGCGCCCATGACCTGCGGTGGCGCATCTTCGGGTGGATGCAACTCGGGATTCACCGATCTTGGGGGTTATTGCGGCCGCAGCTATACGTTTCAGAGTCATTGCGCGGCGTCAGCTTTTTATGAAGAGGACTCGTGCAGTTGTCCTGACGGATGGGAAACCTCTCCAATAATAGTCGATGTAGATCACACCGGCTTCTCAATGACCGATGCCCCGGGAGGGGTTATCTTTAACATTCTCAACGACGGCGTACCCTTGCAGATTTCATGGACCGCGGCCACCTCGACCAATGCGTTTCTCGCTCTGGATCGTAACGGCAACGGCACGATAGACAACGGCTCAGAACTGTTTGGCGATGTCTCGCCGCAGCCGCCATCGCCCCATGCGAACGGCTTCCTCGCTTTGGCAGAATACGATAAGCCGGCAAATGGCGGTAATGGTGACGGAGTAATGAACAAGAAAGACGGAATATTCTCAAGCCTCAAGCTATGGCAGGACCGTAACCACAATGGCTTTTCCGAAGCTTCGGAACTCCATACGCTGACAGAGCTGGCCCTGAAGTCCATCGATTTGGACTACAAGGAGTCGAGACGAATCGATCAGTACGGTAATCGATTCCGATACCGGGCCAAGGTTAAAGACACTCACGACGCGCAGCTGGGACGTTGGGCGTGGGATGTATATTTAACGGTGCAATAACGCTTCATTCATCAGGAGTAGTCATCCGCCCGACGAAAGTCCGGCGGATGATTCTTTGCACGAGCACCATCGCGATGAAACTGGGGCTCAACTATTGTTTCTGTGAAGGTCTTTTGAATTCAGCGCTAGAGCCGCTTGATGCATTTGGAAGAGTCTGAGAGACGGTCTGAAGCTCAACCGGAAGAATCTGCTTGAATTGACGAGAGGCAGCTAAGGGAATCATTAACCCGAGGAGCCCAAAATAGAACAACAACACGTCCCCGGTTATTAGCGCCGCCTATCCTTCACCCATCTCATCGTTAATCGACTTCAAAGCACTCTCGAGCATGGTCCGGTGCGCCGGGTTTGTGGCCGTGCTCAGTTGGCCCATGATCTTCGAGCGTGAGAGTCGTAACGTTTCAAATCTTGCGCTGCGCGCGCGCTCCTCGACTGTGGAACTGCCGCGGTGTGCCCGGGCGTCAGCCGCTGCCTGTTGTCGTTCAAAGACTTCTTCCGCCTGGCCGGCCAGGTCATCTCCATCCCATGCCATTGACTCTACCTCCAAAAATTGATGGTTCATCGTACACCGATTCCATCTATTACGCACTGCTGGCTTGCGCTTTGGGTCTTCTGCTGAGACGATTGAGTCATTCCGATTAGTGCTGAGGCTGTACCGACGTGATCGCCGGGGCGATCTATTGGTTGACCTGCAAGGGTTTTACATAAGGCTTCGTGGCCGCTGTCGAGCTTCAACCTGATATGCGGCCATCAACTCGCGAGCAAATCTGAGCACGACTCTCAAATGAAATCGGAGACGAGACCTGTCGGATGCACTCGATGCCGGCTGGGAGAAGAGAACTATGGCCGAGGATAGATTAAGAGCCCTGCTCGCAATAGCCGAAGCACAGCCCGAAGAGGTGATGGTTTGGTACGGCGTGGCGAACGAGTATGTGAAGCTCGAACGTTGGCAGGAAGCGGTGGATGCTTTGCGCCGCACCCTCGGGCTCAATCCGGATTACACCTCCGCTTATCAAATGCTGGGCACTGCTCTGGAAAATCTCGGGCAGCGCGATGCGGCCCGAGTTGCCTGGACCGAAGGCGTCGAGGTCGCCACGCGTACCGGAGCCTGGAAGGCGCGCGAACATATGGAACGTTTGTTAGCGGGCGTTACCGATTCGGGTGCGAGCGGCCGGCTGTGCGCAGAGTCAGGGGATTGAAGAGTTTGGGGGAGTGTGGACGATCCTTTTCATTAGTACCGTCGCTTCAGCCTGGTGATCAAACGTTGAATTCGGAATGGAAACCGTTTCAAACGGTTTCCGCTTTCTCCCGCACTAACTCACCGCGCTTTAGCGCGGTGTTAATGAGAGCTTTAACTCAAGTGGGTTTATGAGCACCACGATTACCGAAACCAAGAAAAAGAAAATAAACCCCAGAGACGCCTGGCGTGACGCCCAGGAATTGATCTGGTCGCACCGTTATCGTCTGGCGCTGGGGATGATGTTGATGGTTGTGAACCGGCTGGTTGGTCTGGTTCTGCCGGCGAGCTCGAAATATCTGATCGACGATGTGATCATCAAGCACCGTGGTGACTTGCTCGTGCCTTTGGCGCTAGCAGTTGGTGCGGCCACTTTCATTCAGGCGCTGAGTTCCTTTGCGCTGACACGAATCCTCGGCGTCGCCGCCCAACGCGCGATCACCGAGATGCGCAAGAGCGTCCAGGAACACGTCGCTCGCCTGCCCATTAGGTACTTCGATTCGACGCAGACAGGCGTGCTCATCTCGCGCATCATGTCTGACGCCGAGGGAATTCGAAATCTGGTTGGGACCGGACTCGTGCAACTAGTTGGCGGGCTGGTGACCGCGGCCATCGCGCTCTGCTATCTCTTTTATTTGAATTGGCGGATGACTTCGGTCACTCTGCTGGCGCTGGCCGCGTTTGGCTTTGCGATGGCAACCGCTTTCAAAAAGCTGCGACCGCTGTTTCGTGAGCGCGGTCAAATCAATGCTGAAGTTACCGGCCGCCTGACTGAATCGCTTGGCGGCATTCGAATTGTCAAAGCCTACGCGGCCGAGAAGCGCGAGGAACTGGTTTTCGCTCGCGGCGCGCACCGTCTGTTTCGAAACGTAGCGCGATCGATGACCGGCGTTGCTGCCATCACTGCTTTTTCTACCGTGATCATCGGGATCATCGGCGTGATTCTAATCCTGATGGGCGGGCGCGCCATTCTTAGCGGGCAAATGACGCCCGGCGACCTGGTCACCTACATCTTCTTTACCATGATGGTGGCCGCGCCGCTGGTTGAGATCGCTTCGATCAGCACGCAGATTACGGAAGCCTTCGCCGGACTCGATCGCATACGCGAGATCAAACGGATGACGACTGAGGACGAAGATGAAGCCGATCGAGATCGTTGCCCGGACATAGCGGGTGAGATTGCTTTCGACGACGTTAGCTTTGAATATGAAGAGGGCGCGCGGGTCCTGAAGCATGTTTCATTCAAAGCGCCAGCCGGCTCGACTACCGCCCTGGTGGGCTCGAGCGGATCAGGCAAGAGCACTCTGATTAGTTTGGTGATGGCCTTCAATCGTCCGCTGGCGGGTAAGGTGAGCGTGGATGATCGTGATCTGGAATCGGTTCGGCTCAAGGATTATCGAAATCAACTCGGCGTGGTGTTGCAGGACAACTTTCTTTTCGACGGCACGATCGCAGAGAACATCAGCTTCTCTCATCCGCACGCCACGCGGGCGCAGATCATCGAGGCGAGCCGCATCGCCCACTGCGAAGAATTCATCAACGGGTTCGCTGACGGCTATGACACAATCGTCGGCGAACGCGGGGTAAAGTTATCGGGCGGCCAACGTCAGCGCGTGGCGATCGCCCGCGCGATTTTGGCGGAACCGAAGGTCCTGATTCTGGATGAAGCGACCTCGAGTCTCGACAGCGAAAGCGAGGCGTTGATTCAGGATGGACTGCAATCACTGCGTCAGGGCCGCACGACCTTCGTAATTGCGCACCGGCTTTCTACCATTCGCAGCGCCGATCAAATTCTGGTGCTGGAAGGCGGCGAGATCGTCGAGCACGGAACGCATGAAGAACTGCTGGAGGCCGGCGGACGTTACCGGCAACTGTATGACAAGCAGTATCGATTCGAGCGCAACCAATTCATCAATCCCGGCGAGGATTTTACTCCTGAGCCTGAGAAGGTAGTGCGCGAGGTCAGCGGCGCCGGTGGGTTGATGCCGACCAATTTGTGAGAATCGGCCCAGCGCTTAGTAATGCTGGATGTCGTTGGCAATGAGCGCCGTAGGCGCGGCAGATTGGTAGCCCCGGGCGTAAGCCCGGGGATCAAGCCCTTTTTAGGCAGCTAGCCCGCAAAGCGGCGACAGACCCCATCGCGGCCGGCTATCTCTGTCGCCCCTCCGGGGCTTTGGGTTCAACTTAGTTGGGATCCCCGGGCTACGCCCGGGGCTACTAATCTGCCGCCATCTTCGATGGCTGGTTGATGGGTCCTTCCCGCTATTCGGTTCCCCACATTGAGATAGGAGATAAAGATGGCTACAACAACTCAAACGTTTGCAAACCACACGCGCTGGCAGCCGGCGTTCCACTTTTTTGTGGCGCCGGTGATGCTCATCAATATCATTTGGGCCATTGTCATGTTCGCCAGGGCGCCTGGCTGGAATAGCGGTTGGTGGATCGTTGTGTCGGTGGCGCTGCTGGTGCTGGCTTTCCTGGTCCGGTTGAATTCGCTCAAAGTACAGGATCGGCTTATCCGGCTTGAAGAAAAACTTCGTTACCAGCAGTTGCTTTCACCTGCCGTGTGTCAGCAGGCGAACACGCTCAATGCCGGCCAGATCATCGCGCTCAGGTTTGCCGGCGATGACGAATTGGAAGAAGTAGTAACCGCGGTGCTGGCCGGCAAGTTCCGCAACCACGGCGATATCAAGCGGGCGATTAAAAATTGGCGCGCCGATACGTTTCGGGTTTGAAAATTAGTGGCACAGACTTCAGTCTGTGTCGCACCAAGAGAATCACAGACTGAAGTCTGTCCCACTGAGAGCAACAAGAGGTTATCGAAGGAGAACTAGTGAGCCAAAAAGAATCTTTACAAAGCGCGGCTGATGAAGCACGAAAGGCAGCTCGGGCCGCGCGCGAATTTGCCGGCATCCTCGACGAGTATGCGAAGTTCATAACTCAGCCGGGGGCGCGCCAACGCGCTGACGATGTCCACCTTTCGGCAATGAATAAGCTGAGAGTAATTACTGAAGGATTGGCGGTGTGCGCAAAGTGGGGAGAAGCAGCCCGCACCGCAGTGACTGAGCCGGCGGTCCCCGATTCCCAGCCATCGGCGCCCACTTCCAATAGAGAAACCCGCGGCAACCGTGAGCCCCCAGCGAAATTCCAGCCTCGCTCAGTCCGCGTGCACAAGAGAAACAATAATAGGTAAGAATGTAGCGCAAGCTGGCAGCTTGCGCCCGCGGCCCAGCCTGGGCTACAGCTTAGAGATAAGCGATGAAGTCCTGGGAAGCAGCGTCTTTGCAGAGCGGGCCGGCAAATGCCGATGACTCCGATTTATCCGCTCGCGCGGGATTCGTGGCGGTCACCGGATCGCGAGACATCGATCGCGAAACTGCTCGACACTTGTTTGAACAGCATCTCGCATCGCTGCTGCACCAGGGCCGGACCTGGGTCCTGGCCGGCGCGCGCGGAATCGATCAGTGGGCCATCGAATGGCTGCGGGAGCACAATGAAGTATGTTGGGTGGTCGTTCCGTACACGCTGAACGATCAGCCGCGCTCCACGCTAACCTGGCTGGAACAGGCAGACCGAGTGGTAGAGCTGCGACTTCCGAAACGCAAAAGCGCCGGCGCGTTTAGAAATCGTTATCTCGTCGATCAGGCCCAGGTCGTGTTTGGTTTCTGGTCCGGTAAGGGCGGCAGCACAATTAAGACGCTTAGGTCTGCCCTGCGAAGACGAAGAGAGGTGCACGGCATCCCCTTGGCCGGAGCGAAAGCGACCGATTGAAGGTTCTGAATGTCTGTAGCATTTCAAGATCTCAGAATTGGAAATTTAAGATCTCGAATGTTCTTTCCGAAGGGAGCAATCATGACACCTAACATTTTCCGAGTACTGGGAATTCTTCTGCTGCTTGGCGCCGCCGTATTTGCAGTTCTCAATCTGCATCGCGTAGCCAACCTCGGTTTGCCCTGGGTTGCGCCGGTGCTGCTAATCGTTGGCATAGGCCTGACGACCGCTTCAAGACGACCGAAAAGATAACGACCGTCGACCTGACTTCGTGTCCCGGCAGGATTCTTTATAAGTGACCGCAGCAAGTCACGATGTGATTGTGATCGGTGGAGGCGCCGCCGGTCTGTTTTGCGCAATTGAAGCGGGCAAACGCGGGCGCAAGGTCCTGGTCCTGGAACATTCGGACCGCGTCGGTAAGAAGATTGCCATCTCGGGCGGCGGTCGCTGCAACTTCACCAATATTTACACCAAGCCCGATAATTTTCTGTCGGCTAATCCTCACTTTTGCAAATCCGCCCTGGCACGTTACCCACCTTCGCACTTCATCGCGCTAGTCGAAAAGAACGGCATCCGTTATCACGAGAAGAAGCTCGGACAACTTTTTTGTGACGAGAGTTCGCAGCAGATAATTGAGATGCTGCTGCGCGAGTGCGCTGACGCCGGGGTCGAGATTCTTTGCGGCTGTCAGGTCCGTCGAGTCAGCCGGGCCAATAATTTCAAGATAGAAACGAGCCATGGCTCTTTTGAATCGTCTTCGCTGGTGATCGCGACTGGCGGTTTGTCTATCGCGCCGCTCGGGGCGACGGACTTTGGTTACAGTATCGCGCGGCAATTTGGCTTGCAGATCGAAACACCCAGACCGGCCCTGGTGCCCTTTACTTTGAGCTCGACAGTGCAAAAGCAACTGAGCTCCCTGAGCGGAATCTCCGTTGATGCCCTGGTTAACTTCGGGCCCACTGAGTTCCGCGAGAATATTCTTGTCACGCATCGTGGCTTGAGCGGCCCAGCCATTCTGCAGATATCTTTGTATTGGAAGACAGCTGCGCCAATCATCGTCAACCTGCTACCCGACGAAGACATTCTGAAGCTACTGAAAAACAAACAGAGTTCTGAGATTGAACTGGCGAACCTGCTGGCGCAGTACTTGCCCCGGCGCTTTGCCCACGCCTGGTGCGATCTGTATTTTCCCTCCAGACCGCTAAAGCAATTTAGCGAGCGCCAGCTTTCTGAAGTTGCCCGGCAGCTCCAGAAGTTCGAAATCACTCCGGCGGGTACTGAGGGTTTTAGGAAAGCCGAAGTAACCGCGGGCGGTGTCTCTACCGCGGAACTGTCTTCACGGACAATGGAATCAAAGCGGGTCCCGGGACTGTTCTTTATCGGTGAAGTCGTCGACGTCACCGGCCAACTGGGCGGGTACAACTTTCAATGGGCCTGGGCGTCGGGTTATGCGGCGGGGCAGGAGGTGTAGCTAAAGCTCTAAAGCCGCTCTGAAAGTTTCCAACCCTGAGTGAGGGTTCTCTTCGCCCTACGTATTGCGTATAGTCTCGGCATGGATACCGGATTCGAATGGGATCCAGCAAAAGCCGAATCCAATTATCAAAAGCACGGCGTCTCCTTTGCTGAAGCAGCAACTGTTTTCTTCGATCCGCTTTTCCATAACGGCGCCCGACCCCTTGCATTCCGTCGATGAGAACCATTTCGTCACCACTGGAATGTCTTACCAACAGCGCCCTCTGGTCGTGGTGCACGCGGATCGAGGTGATAGAATACGAATCATTAGTGCCCGTTTAGCCAGCGCAAACGAAAGGAATAAATATGAGTCAGGGTACAAATAGCGAGCGTGATCCGGACCTGTTGGAAGAGTACGACTTCAGCAACGGTGTGCGAGGAAAGTATGCCGGCCGTTTCGCGCAAGGCAGCAATGTCATCGTGCTTGATCCGGACGTGGCGCAAGTTTTCACAGATTCCGAATCGGTCAATCAAGCCTTGCGCGCGCTGGCAGGAATCATTCAGCACCAATCGGAAAAGGCCCAATCATAGGGTGCGAATTTCGGTCCACACGACTCACGATTTCACTTAACTTACCTTTGCGAGTAAGGCTTACGCGTGTCCGTAATCACCAGAGCAAAAATCCAGGTGTGCGGGATGGTGCAGAGCGTCGGCTTTCGGCCATTTGTTTACGCGCTGGCCAAACGACACGGGCTCAACGGTCAGGTTCTGAACAACGAACGCGGGGTACTGATCGATCTGGAAGGCGATGCCGGAGCGATCGATCAGTTCGCCGTCGATTTGGAAAAGACCCCACCTCCACTCTCTCGCATCGAATCAATTGAACGGCAAGATCAGCTTGAGCCGGCGAACTACGACGACTTCCGCGTAGTTGAAAGCACGGTCGAGGGTGAAAGGCTGATTCCGATCCCGCCGGATGTCGCCACCTGTGGCGATTGCCTTAGGGAGTTATTCGATCCGCACGACCGGCGCTTTCGTTACCCGCTGATCAACTGCACCAACTGTGGCCCACGTTTTACGATCATCGAGGACGTTCCCTACGATCGCGCGAAAACCACTATGCGCGAATTCGAGATGTGCGCGGACTGCCGGGCGGAATACGAGAATCCACTAGACCGAAGATTTCATGCCGAACCGATCGCTTGCGCGCAATGCGGCCCCCAGGTTTCGTTGATCCAGAACTCGAGCAAGGCAGAGTCACTCGCTCTGGGTGACGCAGCAATCAATGAAACGATTCGCCTCCTGCAAAGCGGAAAAATCGTGGCCGTCAAAGGTATCGGCGGCTATCATCTCGTCTGCGACGCCTTGAACGAACAGGCAGTATCGACCTTAAGGCTGAGGAAGTATCGCGAAGACAAACCATTTGCACTGATGGCGCCGTCCATCGAAGTAGTCGAAGAGTATTGTTCCCTGTCGGAAGCGGAAAAGGAACTATTACTGTCGCCGGCGCGCCCGATCGTCCTGCTCGAACGAAGACCGGAGGCGTCGATCCCGGAATCGGTCGCCCCCAGGGTTACTTCACTCGGCTTCATGTTGCCGTATTCGCCGATCCAACATCTGCTGTTTGAAAAGTTGAGCCGCCCTTTGGTGATGACCAGCGCGAATGTTTCGGATGAACCAATCTGTTACGAGGACGACGATGCGCTAAAGCGTCTGACGAAGATTGCTGATTACTACCTGGTGCACGACCGGCGGATTCATATGCGGACGGATGATTCGGTGGTGCGGGTCATTGGCAATAAATGCGGACGGGACGTCCGCGCTCCCAGCATGATCGTGCGTCGGTCCCGCGGGTATGCGCCTGGGTCGATCAAGACGGGGGTCAATTTTGAGCGCCAGATTCTCGCGTGTGGCGCCGAACTCAAGAACACATTCTGCCTGGCGCGCGAGCAGTACGCGTTTGTTAGTCAGCACATCGGCGACCTGGAAAACCTGGAAACGCTACGGTCCTTTACCGAAGGCATCGAACATTTCCAGCGGCTGTTCCATCTCGATCCGGAAGTCATCGCTTACGATTTGCATCCCGAATATTTATCGACAAAGTACGCGCGCGAGCAGGACAAGATCGAAACCAAACTCGGCGTGCAGCATCATCACGCGCACATCGCCAGCTGCATGGCCGACAACCAGTTACACGGCGAGTTGATCGGCGTGGCCATGGACGGGCTCGGCTTTGGCAGCGACGGTCGTCTTTGGGGCGGTGAGTTTTTTGTCGCTGACTTTGTTCGTGCCGAACGGATCGCGCATCTCGATTACATGCCAATGCCCGGCGGCGCGAAAGCGATACGCGAGCCCTGGCGCATGGCCGCGGTTTACCTGCAAAAGGTTTTTGGCGACGAATTCACGAAGCTCGAACTGCCGTTTGTAGCGGAAATGAATGCGAAGTCCTGGCTGACTTTGAAAAGTATGATCGAGACGAAAACGAACTGTCCCGAAACCTCAAGCATGGGCCGACTGTTCGACGCGGTGTCGAGCCTGCTGCGCCTGCGCGACGCTACTAACTATGAAGGACAGGCTGCGATTGAACTGGAACAGATTGCCGATCGTGATTGCCAGAAAGGATATCAGTTTGACGTTTCTGCCGATGGGAGTATCATACGCGCCCAGAACGTTATTCGCTCCGCTGTAGAAGACTTATTGGACGGCGTTCCCCCACGAACTATCTCAGCAAAGTTTCATCTGGCGGTGGCTGATTTGATCGCCATGATAAGCCGGCGTGTCAGGGAAGAACGAAAGTTAAACCGGGTCGCCTTGTCTGGCGGGGTCTTTCAAAACTTGTTACTGTCGCGGCTGGCTGTCGAAAAGTTGCGCGCTGATGGCTTTGAAGTATTCACGCACCAGCGCGTGCCCGCGAACGACGGCGGAATCTCGCTGGGGCAGGCTGCGATTGCAAATGCTTTGATCGCGGCAGGCAAGACCTGAGTTGGTTCAGATTTGAGATCTGAGTCGGTACTCTACACACTTTGATAGCGGCGGCACTTGTGCCGCCAGGGTCGCCGCACAAGTGCGGCTTCTAAACGAGTATTCTTTCCTGGTGAGAGGACCATAACAATTGAACTCGCTTTCCATAGCTTCGCTGCTCGCCTTTGGCTTCGTGCTCGGCCTCAAGCACGCGGTCGATGCAGATCATCTGGCTGCCGTCTCGACTATGGCCAGCGAGCGCCGCAGCCTGCTTAGCTCATCCCTGATTGGCGGCCTCTGGGGCGTTGGTCACACCATCTCGCTGATGATAGCCGGCATGTTCGTGATCGTACTCCACTTTCAAATTAGCGAGACCGTGAAGCAATCACTCGAGTTCGGCGTCGGAGTGATGCTGGTGGGGCTGGGCGTGAATGCTCTGCGCAAGTTGGCGCGCGGCGGGCGCGTGCACATACACGTACACGATCACGGCGGGCACACCCACGCTCACCCGCACATACACGAAGGCGCGCAGAAGGAAGAACCACACACACATCACGGCCTAAAGTTTGGCGCGCGACCATTGCTGATTGGCCTGGTGCACGGGCTGGCAGGAAGCGCGGCTCTCATGCTCTTGTTGTTGACCACGATCTCTTCCCCGCTCGTGAGCTTTCTCTACATCGGCGTCTTTGGCGCGGGCTCAATCGGCGGCATGATGATCATGAGCACGCTGTTCGCCCTGCCGGCGCGATTTACGGCGCAACGGTTCGCGGGGGCTGAATTCGCGCTGCGTTGTTTGGCCGGAATCTTCAGTCTCAGCTTTGGTCTGTTCATGATTTATCAAATCGGATTTGTCGATCACTTGATTAGATAGAGCTACACGTTCAAGGCGAACGAATGATATCCAGCGTCCTCAAAGCGGATGACCAGGCAATTGAGTCACGCCCGATCGAGGAGATAGACATTCTCTGGATCACGGCCGGGCTTGGCTGTGATGGCGAGTCGATCGCGATGACTGCCGCGACTCAACCAAGCATCGAAGATCTGGTGCTCGGCGGCATTCCCGGCATTCCCAAAATCAAATTGCACAACCCGGTCTATGCTTACGAGAACGGCGATGAGTTTCTCAAGGACTTCTATTTGGGCGCCGAGGGCAAGCTCGATCCGTTCATGCTGATCATCGAAGGATCGATTCCCGACGAGCTGAATAAGAGCGAAGGCTATTGGGCTTCGATGGGTACGGACAAGGAAACCGGTCAGCCCATCAAGACCTGCGAATGGATCGATCGCCTGGCGCCAAATGCCTGGGCGGTCGTCGCCGTCGGAACCTGCGCGACCTACGGTGGAATTCACGCCATGGAGGGAAATCCTACCGGCGCCATGGGTCTGCCCGACTATCTCGGTTGGGATTGGCGGTCAAAGGCTGGGATCCCGATCGTTTGCATACCGGGCTGTCCCACTCTGCCGGACAACTTAATGGAGACGTTGCTGTACCTGCTTAACCAGGCAGCCGGCCGCGCGCCGATGATTCCTTTGGATGAAGTGTTGCGCCCGACCTGGCTTTTCGGCGAGACGGCGCATGAGTGTTGCGATCGCGGCGGCTATTACGAGCAGGCTGACTTTGCCGATCAATACGGCGCGCGACAATGCATTGTGAAGCTGGGGTGTTGGGGGCCCGTGGTCCAATGCAACGTCGGCAGACGCAATTGGATTGGGGGCGTGGGCGGCTGTGCCGGCGTGGGAGGCATCTGCATCGGTTGCACCATGCCGGGCTTTCCTGACAAGTTTATGCCTTTCATGGATCAACCGCCGGGGTCTTTGCTTTCATCACATGCGGTGATGACTTACGGCCGGGCGATACACGCGCTCCGCCGTTTTACGCAGGCGTCCCTCAACAAAGAGCCAGAATGGCGGAAGCCAAATCGGATACTGTAATGCTGGGAGCGCGGACGTCCCGTCCGCATTGCGCCGAAGGCGCACGTTACATTCTTCGCGCTTCGCGCTCAAATGCGGACGGGACGTCCGCGCTCCCAGCAAATAGTGGCCTCATTTTCCTACGGGATTAGTACGGAATACCGAGCACCAGGTTAGCAATGAGCAAGAATCTTAGCTTCAATCTTCCCGTCGATGAAAACGGCGGATGGAGCGTGGCTGAAGCTCAATCAATTCTTGAGGGACTCGCGAGCGTTTTTTATCCCACCGCTGCCTTGACCCCGGAAGCAATTCAGGAGTTAACCGAAGGAGTAGAAGCGAGTGAACTCCCCGGCGTTGAAGCGATTTATCGCACGCTGGTGGAACAGATTCCGGCGGTAGTTTTCATGGCGCTGCTCGATAAAGGCGTAGGCGAAGCTTATGTCAGTCCGCAGATCGAGGAGTTACTCGGTTTCTCGCAGGCTGAATGGCTCAACGATCCTGTCCGTTGGTATCACCAGATTCATTCCGACGACAAGGATCGTTGGAGCGCCGATGCCGCGCAACTGTTTCTGTCGGGCGAGCCTTTGAAATCCGTCTATCGCGTGATGGCCCGTGACGGCCGCGCCGTTTGGTTTCACTGTGAAGCGAAGATGGTGCGCCGCGAAGATGGCCGACCCTGGTTCATTCATGGCGTGGCGTTCGACATTACCGATTCCAAAGTCGCGGAAGAGGAACGACGGAAGAGCGAAGAGCTGCTGCGCGGTCTGTTCGAATTCGCGCCCGACACAGTGGTGGTAGTCGATCACGAAGGCAAGATCCTCCGGGTCAACGCGCAGATCGAGAAAATGTTTGGGTACACAGGTGACGAACTCATGGGCGAATCGATTGAGGCGCTCCTGCCCGAACGTTTTCGTGGGCGCCACGCAGAGCATCGCGCCCACTATATTTCTGAGCCGCACATTCGGCCCATGGGTGCAGGTCTAAAACTCTATGGTAAGCGGAAGGACGACAGCGAATTCCCGGTGGATATCATGCTCAGTCCAATGCAGGGCGAGTCGAGCGGCATGGTGATCGCGGTGGTGCGCGACATCACCCGACGTAGTCAGGCTGAAGAATCCCTGCAACATTATACCGAGCGGCTCAAGTCCCTTTCGCGCCGCCTGATGGAAGTGCAGGAGGCCGAGCGGCGGAATATCGCTCGTGAATTGCACGATGAGATCGGGCAGGTTTTGACCGGACTCAAGCTGACTCTCGAAATGGGCGCCAGGCAACCGCCTGCCCGTGCCCGGGCCAGCCTTGAACAAGCGCTTACTTTAGTTAATGAGCTAATGGCGCGCGCGCGCCGGTTGTCGCTGGATTTGCGGCCGGCCATGCTCGACGACCTGGGTCTGGCGCCTGCCGTCCTTTGGCACATTGAGCACTATACGGCGCAGACGCAGATCAAAGTTGACTTGAGACACGGCGGTTTGGAAGGGCGGCGTTTTTCCCCTGAAGTTGAAACTGCTGCGTACAGAATTGTGCAGGAAGCGCTCACGAATGTTGCTCGTCATGCCAATGTATCCGAAGTCACGGTGCGAGTGTGGGCTGATGAGACGACCCTTTCGATCCAGGTTGAAGATGCAGGGGCCGGCTTTGACAGCGAGGCCGTTCACTCATCCAGCGAGACGAGCGGTCTGGCGGGAATGCGCGAACGCGCGATACTGCTGGGCGGACAGTTGATCATCGAGTCAAACGTTGGCGCGGGTACACGGTTGACGGCCGAATTGGGAATTGGGGATGGTGGTAGTGCGGATACGCATGAACGTTCTGTGTCAGAAGCCCGACCGTAAGGGAGGGCTACACTGGCGAGCACCCCCATGAAGAAAACAGCGGCGATATTTCAGACGCAGATTGCGACTGAACGGCTCGTATCATGCTGGAGCCTCAGTACAATGGTGAGTTTTGGGCAAAGCCGTCTGACGTCGATTGTTGCCCTTGCTTACGCGCGGGCTTCTGACACAAATCGTTTGTAGGTTGCCAACATCAATGCCAGAAGCGAAAACAACCGTGGTCCTTGCCGATGACCACCAGATCGTGCGCCAGGGATTGAAGGCCCTGCTTGACGCAGAGCCGGATCTCCGCGTGGTGGGGGAAGCGGGCGACGGCTTGCAGGCAATCAAGCGGGTTGAGATGCTCTCCCCGCGAGTGCTGGTTCTGGATTTGATGATGCCCGGACTCAATGGCCTGGATGTAATGCGCCAACTGAGGCGGGGATCGCCCCACACTCAGGTAGTCATCCTCTCAATGTATGCGAATGAAGCTTACGTGCTCGAGGCCTTGAGCAACGGGGCTTCCGCGTATGTTCTGAAGGACTCGAGTTCCGCCGACCTGGTTCACGCGGTGCGCGAAGCCGCCGCGGGCCGGAAGTATCTCAGTCCACCTCTTTCCGATCGAGCCATCGAGGTTTATCAGGAGAAAGCCAGGGCGGCTACGCTTGACCGTTACGAGACTTTGACTGCGCGTGAACGAGAAGTCCTGCATCTTGCCGCCGAAGGTAAGACGAGCGCCGAGGTCGCCGCGCGCCTCGGGATTAGTGGTCGCACAGCGGAGACCCACCGGTCCAATCTTATGCACAAACTCGATCTTCACACTCAAGCCGACCTCATTCGCTATGCGCTGCGACGTGGGATTGTCCCGATCGAAGAGTAGGTCCGCGACCTCTCAACAAAACCGCAACACAAATTACGTAGGTTCAGCAAACTAATTACGTAGATCTACGAATAGACACCCGTTCCATTCAGGCTAATAATCCCCGCATCAATAGAACAGGGTTAGTGTGAGTCCCGAAAAGCTCGCGATATTTGTTTGTTCTGGTCTCCCCGTAGCAAGGCAGATAGAGGCGTCAGACCCCTCGGAGTTTGTGAACTACTGACGTCCCTCCAGCTCCGCCTTAATTTAGTTTTATTTTGAGCCCTCGAACGTGTTTATTTTTTGCATTGCGTTGGAGTGCGAGGAGGCCGTCCTCTCTTTTGACGACCACACCGGCTTGAGAATTAGGAAGGAGGAGGAACATGGCAGCCGAAACCGTTCCTTATGGACGGAGCACACAGAAGCCGCCGGCAGTGAAAGAAGTCCACATCGTGTGGATTACCGCGGGATTGGGTTGTGATGGCGACACGGTCTCCATTACGGCCGCAACTCAGCCTAGCATTGAGGATGTTTTGCTGGGAGCGATTCCCGGACTTCCGAAAGTGCATCTGCACAATCCGGTGTTGGCTTATGAAGTCGGCGACGAATTCATGAAGTACTGGTACCAGGCCGAGCAGGGACTTATAGATCCATTTGTACTGGTCGTCGAAGGATCGATTCCCAACGAGAAGATTAAGAAGGAAGGTTATTGGGCTGCACTGGGAAACGATCCAATGACCGATCAGCCGATTCCTACGTGCGATTGGATCGATCGACTGGCGCCGAAATCCTTTGCGACCGTCGCGATTGGGACCTGCGCCACCTATGGCGGCATTCATGCGATGGAAGGGAATCCGACCGGCTGCATGGGACTGGCTGACTATCTGGGTTGGAATTTCAAGTCGAAAGCAGGCTTGCCGATCATCAACGTGCCCGGCTGTCCGGTGCAGCCGGATAATTTCATGGAGACGGTTCTGTACCTGCTCTATCAGGCTGCCGGATTGGCGCCGACGATACCGCTGGATGATCAGCTGCGGCCGACCTGGCTGTTCGGAAAGACAGTTCACGAAGGTTGCGATCGCGCCGGCTATTACGAGCAGGGAGACTTTGCCGAAGAGTATGGATCGCCGAAGTGCATCGTGAAGCTCGGTTGCTGGGGACCCGTGGTCAATTGCAACGTACCGAAGCGCGGTTGGATGGCGGGCATCGGCGGTTGTCCCAACGTCGGTGGCATTTGCATCGGCTGCACCATGCCGGGCTTTCCGGATAAGTTCATGCCGTTCATGGATGAACCCCCCGGCGCTCGCGTCTCTGCCGGCACGATCACTGTTTACGGCAAGATGATTCGCGCTTTGCGCAGCATCACCAACAACACCGTCAACAAAGAACCGAAGTGGCGCCATCCTGGCAGTGAACTGACGACCGGTTACCGGCCGAGAGCGTTTTAAGAGGAGACAACATGACCGCGACAATTACTGAAACACGCACTCCAACCAAGCCGAGAACTCTGGTCGACATGAATTGGGACCCGATTACCAGGATCGTCGGCAGCCTGGGCATCTACACGAAGATCGACTTTGCCAACCGAGAGGTCGCCGAGTGCCACAGCACTTCGTCGATCTTTCGCGGCTACAGCATCTTCATGAAGAACAAGGACCCGCGCGACGCGCATTTCATCACCAGCCGCATCTGCGGCATCTGTGGTGATAACCATGCCACCTGTGCGATGTACGCACAGAACATGGCCTTCGGTATTCGGCCGCCGAACATGGCCGAGTGGATCGTCAACCTGGGCGAAGCCGCTGAATACATGTTCGACCACAACATCTTTCAGGACAATCTGGTCGGCGTGGATTTCTGCGAGCAGATGGTGAAAGAAACCAATCCGGGCGTTTGGGAAAAAGCGAAGAGAACCGCGGCGCCGCACGCCGAAGATCACGGCTACAAAACCATCGCCGATATCATGACCGCGCTGAACCCGTTTACCGGAGAGTTCTATCGCGAGACTTTAATGGTCAGCCGTTACACGCGCGAGATGTTCTGCCTGATGGAAGGCCGTCACGTGCATCCTTCAACGCTTTATCCGGGTGGCGTGGGCACGGTGCCAACCGTGCAGCTCTTTACCGACTACATGGTGCGCCTGATGCGCTATGTCGAGTTCATGAAGAAGGTCGTGCCGCTGCACGACGATCTATTCGACTTCTTCTATGAAGCCCTGCCGGGTTACGAAAAGGTTGGACAGCGTCGCATCCTGCTGGGCTGCTGGGGATCATTCCAGGATCCGAACGTCTGCGACTACAAGTACGAGAACATGGACAAGTGGGGTAACGCGATGTACGTCACCCCGGGCGTCGTGGTTGACGGCAAGTTGGTGACGACGAACCTGGTTGATATCAATCTGGGGATCCGGATTCTGCTGGGCCATTCGTACTATGACGACTGGCAAAACGAAGAAAAGTTTGTCGACAAAGACCCCCTGGGCAATCCAGTCGATCAGCGGCATCCCTGGAACCAGACGACAATCCCGAGACCGCAAAAGAGGGATTTCGACGGCAAGTACAGTTGGGTGATGTGTCCGCGCTGGTATCACGAAGGTGAACAGAGCGAGAACAAATACCTCGCGCTCGACACCGGGGGCGGTCCGTTCGCGCGCTTCTTCGCGACGGCGCTGGCCGGCAAGGTGGACATCGGCTATGTAAAGGCGACCGGTCACAGCGTGAAGATTTATTTGCCTAAGACTGCTCTGAAACCGGAAGTCGAATTCGAGTGGAAGGTGCCCAAGTGGAGTAACGCGATCGAACGTGATCGGGCTCGCACTTACTTCCAGGCTTACTCAGCAGCTTGTGCTCTGTACTTTGTCGAGAAGGCGCTGGCTGAACTGCACGCGGGCCGGACCAAGACGTTCACGCCTTTCGAAGTCCCTGATGAAGCGATTGGCTGCGGCTTCCATGAAGCGGTGCGCGGCGTGCTGTCGCATCACGTTGTTATTCGCAAGGGCAAGATTGCAAACTATCATCCCTACCCGCCGACGCCATGGAACGCTACGCCGCGGGACATCTACGGCACGCCGGGTCCGTACGAAGACGCGGTGCAGAACACACCGATCTTTGAAGAGAACGGCCCGGAGCACTTCAAGGGCATCGACATCATGCGTGCAGTCAGGAGCTTCGATCCCTGTCTGCCTTGCGGCGTACATATGTACCTCGGCAACGGCAAGGTGCTCGAGACCACGCACTCGCCGATGTTTGGCATGATGAAATAGGAATGTAGGGGCAGGGCTTGTCCCTGCCCTTTCTTCTTCTTTCGCAACAAGCGGGCAGGGACAAGCCCTGCCCCTACAAAAGAAGCGGGCAGGGACTGCCCCTACAAAACAAAGCGGGCAGGGACGAGCCCTGCCCCTACAATTATGGACAAGGATCAAACGAAGAAGCGGGTCCAACGAATCGAAGAGTTGATCGAGAAGATCGATTCGGTTGCTGACCCGCAACTGCGCGGCAATGCGGTCGAGTTGGTGCAATCGCTGATGGAACTCCATGGCGAAGGCATCAACCGCCTGCTGGAGATTGTTGCGGCCGATCAGTCGGGCCAGGCGATCATCGATACGATGGGCGAGGACAATTTGGTGGGCGGCCTCTTGATGTTGTACGGGCTCCATCCGGTCGCATTTGAAACCCGCGTTCACCAGGCGCTGGAAAAAGTCCGGCCTTATCTAAAATCACATGGCGGCAACGTCGAGTTACTGGCGGTTGAAGACGGCGTTGTGCGTCTACAAATGCAGGGAAGCTGTCACGGATGTCCATCGTCGGCGATGACTTTGAAGCTGGCGATCGAGGAAGCCATCTACGAGGCAGCGCCCGACGTGGCTGAGATTTTGGTTGACGGCGTCGTCGAACAACCAGCGGCGCCCGCGCTCGTAACTCTGCAAAGAACCCGGAGTGCGCCGTCTGCGCCAGCCGATGGATGGCGAGAAGTTTCGGGCGTGGCTGCGCTCACGCAAGGCTCGGTGATGGCGATGGAAGTTAGGGGCGAGCCCGTTTTGTTCTGCCGGCTGAACGGCGATTTCTATGCGTATGCCGGCAAGTGCTCCGGGTGCGGGCAGGCTTTGTCAGTCGCGCGCCTTCAGCACTCCATGCTGGTCTGTTCCAACTGCGGTGAAAGCTTTGACGTGTCGCGAGCGGGGCGAAGTTTGAGTCAGACAGACTTGCAGTTGCAGCCTTTCCCGCTCTTGATGGAAGGCGGCCAGGCGAAAATCGCTCTGCCGCAACTGATGTAGCGCAAATTGTTAATTTGCGATTGTCGCCCTGGTTATCGTCCGAGACTACGCCTCGAATGGGAGGCATAGCCTCCAAATCTTGAAAGCGACACCGGAAAGGCGAAGCCTTTCCGCACATCGGGGGCGAGCCGCACAACGAAATAACCCAGCGTCTTATATGAAGCAGGGAGGAGAAATGAAATGGGAGATAAGGGAGAACACGATCTGGGAACGCGTAAGGGTGAAGAATTTGGATCAGGCGAACCTGGCCGGCCCGGCGGTTCCGAACATCCTGACGAACACATTCCGGGCAGGACGGCAAGAGATGCGACGGGAATAAACGCCGACAAGCGCGAGCCAATCGACCCTTCGATGCCGGAAATGCCGCCTGGCTAAATGGCCGCCGAGCTGAGAATCAAGTGAGCAAAACTTCAAACCCAAATAGCCAGGCGCAGTTTTCTCTCGCCGCTTTGCGGCGGTTTGTACCCCGGCGCGCTCCGGCGGAACAGTGCGATCTGTGCAGCGCCCCGGTCGCATCTCAACATGAACATTTGGTCGAGCCGGAGAGCCGCAAAATCGTGTGCGCCTGCCAGGCGTGCGCGGTGCTCTTTAGCGGTCAGGCCGGGACCAAATACAAACGCGTACCACGTGAGGCGCGCCTGCTGGCTGATTTCCAACTAACCGATGGTCAATGGGATTCCCTGATGGTGCCCATCGATATGGCGTTCTTTTTTTACAGTACGCCGCTCGGCAAATTGGTTGCGCTTTATCCAAGTCCGGCCGGACCAACTGAATCATTGCTCAGTCTGGAGTCGTGGCAGGAAGTCGCCGGCGCTAATCCAGTCTTGAAAACGATGGAAGCGGATGTGGCGGCGCTACTGGTCAATCGCGTGCGCGGCGGGCGCGAATATTACCTGGCGCCGATCGACGAATGCTACAAACTGGTGGGCTTGATTCGCGCTAACTGGCGGGGACTTTCCGGCGGCGCCGAAGCGTGGAAAGCGATCAATGATTTTTTCACAGAGTTGAAATCGCGAGCCAGGTCAGAACCGCCTGCGGTAGCGGGCGGTTTAAGTCTCCCGGTTGCGACTTAGTGATGAAGCGCCAAACGCCCGCTACCGCAGGCGGCTCTGACACGTTATGCCTGATCTGAGTTTTCAAATCGAAGGGGCTGAAGCGGTGCCGTATGCAATGGCGCCGACGTTGGCGTTCAAGCTGCGCATCGCCAGTGCGGACGCTGAAGAGACAATTCATAGCGTTGCTTTGCGTTGTCAGATTCAGATCGATACCACGCGTCGTCATTACAACACCGAAGAAAAGAATCGGTTAATGGATCTCTTCGGCGAACCGGAGCGCTGGGGCCAGACGCTGCGCACGATGCTCTGGACGCATACCAGCACGGTTGTGCCTCCGTTCGTCGGCAGCACACTGGTGGATCTGCCGGTGCCGTGCACCTTTGATTTCAACGTGGCCGCGGCGAAATATTTCGCGGGTCTGGAAGATGGAGAAGTCCCACTCTCTTTTCTTTTTAGTGGCACCATTTTTTATGAAGCGAGTGAAGATGGATTGCAGGTGACGCAGATTCCCTGGGACCGCGAGAGTGTCTACCGGCTACCGGTAAAGATTTGGAAAGAGATGATCGATATCTATTATCCAAATACGGCCTGGCTTTGCTTGCGCCGAGACATCTTCGATCGGCTCTATCAATACAAGCGTGAGCGTGGGATCCCTACCTGGGAGCAAGCGGTCGAAGGCATCCTGCCGCCGGAGACGGCGCCGGCGGTCGAACTGGATCAGACCGTCGATCAAAAGTTTGAGGAACGGGTGGCGTGATGAACCTGAACGCCGTCGAACAAATTGCGCGAACGACGCTGTACGAGGGATACATGCTGTATCCGTACCGGCCCAGTTCGGTGAAGAACCAGCAGCGGTTCAATTTTGGCGTGCTCTATCCGCAGGCATACAGCGACGCACAAGGCGACGCGTGTCGCATGCAGACAGAGTGTCTGGTGCTGGCTAATCCCGCCGGGTCAGTCGACGTGCGGCTCAGATTTCTGCACCTGGTACAACGTCAGGTAGGAAAACTAGCGACCCCGGTAAGTGAGTTGGACGAAGATGCGCTCGAGTTTCAGCCGGTTGAGTCGCTGACGATTGGCGACCGGAGGTTTCAGACCTGGCAGGAAGCGGTTGAGGAGCAGGTGCGCGCACCAATCTTCAAATTGAGCGACCTGGAAGAGAGGCCGCGGCGCGTCCCGTTTTACCTTCCGTGCCAGCGTAGCGTTGAAGCGATTCGCGACGAAGCCGGACTGGCCGTTGCTGTGATCGTCCGCGATCAGTCTTGCGTTACCGGGACCATTGAGATCAGTGCGCAATACGATGGTGAGTTAACCAAGCTGACAGTGGTTGCCTTGAATCAAACGCCTTTGGAAGATCCGCGCGCGGCGACCCGCGATGAAGCTTTGCTGCAATCAATGATTTCGACGCATACGATTCTGGGTGTGTCCGATGCGGAGTTCATCTCGCTGCTCGATCCACCGGCGCAATTTGGATCGGCTGCAGCCGGTTGCCGCAATATTGGCGCCTGGCCTGTGCTGGTCGGGCAGGACGGCGATCGCGACACGATGCTTTCTTCGCCAATTATTCTTTACGATTATCCGGAGATTGCGCCTGAGAGCGCGGGCGATCTGTTTGACGGCACCGAGATTGACGAGATCCTGACTTTGCGGATCATGACTTTGACCGATGACGAAAAACGCGAGATGCGTGGCGCGGATGATCGGGCGCGGAAGATTCTGGAACGGACCGAATCGCTGCCGGTTGAGCAATTCATGAAGATGCATGGCGCTGTGCGCGGACTGAAGCGAGCGGCGAAAAGATGATTTTGGAGTGCGCCGGCAGAGCGAAGCGGCGACTGCACTTTGGCTTTAGTTCGTCGCCGGTTTTAATCCAGAGCGGTGTCGCGCTTCGCTTGCCACCGCAGTCCAAATAAGTGCGATATGAACGAGTGGGAATTTCAACTGCTTGAAGACAAGAACGAGCTCGACTCGGTCCGGGTTTTCGGCATCGATCTAAAGGCCGGAGATCGTGTGCGGCTGCGGCCCAGGCAGGGGGGCGATATATTCGATCTCGCTCTCGCCGGTAAAGTCGCGACCATTGAATCGATCGAACAGGACTATGAAGACAAAGTGCAATTCGCGGTTGTGATCGATGACGATCCGGGCCGCGATCTGGGCATGCTGAGACAGCCGGGTCATCGATTCTTTTTTTCGCCAGAGGAAGTTGAGCCGGTGGTGTAGCGCAAGTTGTTAACTTGCGCACTTGAACAAGAACGCAACTTGCCAAGTTGCGCTACATTATGACCCAGCCACGAATTCTGATCGCCGGTATCGGCAACATCTTTCTGGGCGATGACGCCTTTGGCAGCGAGGTCGCGCGCCGGCTACAGCAGCAGAAACTGCCGGACGAAGTACGCGTAGTTGATTTCGGGATTCGCGGGTTCGATCTCGCTTATGCTCTGCTCGATGGCAAGGAAGATTTGACGATCCTCGTCGATGCGACTCCGCGTGGAGAGGCGCCCGGCACGCTGTATACGATTGAGCCGGATTTAACCGAACTGGATGAACTTGATGCACCGGCGATGGCGGTCGAACCGCATGGTATGAACCCTTTGAAAGTTTTGGCAATGGTCAAATCGATGGGCGGAAAATTCAAGCGAATCCTGCTTATCGGATGTGAGCCGGGGCCTTTAGAGTCAGAGGAAGAAGGACGAATGGGCTTGAGCGATCCGGTGCAGGCGGCGGTGAGCAGGGCTGAAGAGCTAATTGGAACACTAGTCGCAAGGTTTCTGAGTGAACAAAACATTCAGACTGCATCTGTTTAATCAGGGAGGTTCGTCGGTATGGAACAAAGGGTGGAAAAAAGGGATCACAAAGCTGGAAGGTGTGAGCACGGTTCACACCGGGGATTTTGGACAATCCTGGGAGGCGCGGCGATCGCGCTGGTGGTAGCGGGAGTGCTGGTAAATTTGCCGGACATCAAACGCTACATAAAGATCAGCACGATGTAAGTCGGTGGGTGCCCCTCATCTTCGTCGGCCTGGCTTTGGTCTCGAAACTTCCAAAACGAGATAGGAGAGCATCCATGGAAAATACGAATGGGCATGACGACTCGCGCGACTTCCTGTTTTTTGCCGGCGGGTTGGCGTTGATGGTTCTGGGCGCCGGCTTAATCGCCGCGAATCCCACGGTTCGCAAAGCCATCGCAAAGGGTGTCGAGTCGGCACTTCCCGACTTGCAGAAGAGTCTGGGCGGACTAGTCAACGTTACCAGCGTGGGCGACGACATTCAGCGCTATATGCGCCTGCGGGCAATGTGATTCTGATGACCGCGACCGCTGACACCACTTTGACTATAGAGGCGGCTGAATCAACCGGTGCTACTAAAACAATCAGCTACCGCATAGACCCGAGCGCCAGCCGCTTCACGGTGCAGGCTTTCGCTGAAGGGTTGTTTTCCGCGTTTGGTCATAACCCGCGCTTCAATGCCGCAGATCTCGGCGGCGAAGTGCGAATGGAAGAAGGCAACCTGGCCAGTGCTTCACTCGAGCTCATAGTCAACGCCGGTTCGCTGCGCGTCGCCGACGATCTAAGCGAGAAGGATCGGGTCGAGATAGAGCGGATGATGCACGACGACGTGCTCGAAACTTCCCGTTACCCGGAAATCGTTTTCAAAGGCCAGGCCGCCGGCATGGATCGAATCTACGAAGGCTTTTACAAAGTTAAGATCGTGGGGCGCCTATCACTGCATGGGACGACCCGCGAGCACGCGATTGAGACGCAAGTGCGACTGGTTGAAAACGGCCTGCGCGCCGAAGGCGAGACCGAGTTGCGCCAGAGTGATTACGGCATCAAGCCGGTATCGGTGGCGGCCGGCACACTCAAAGTTAAGGACGAGGTTAAGCTTTCTTTCAATATCGTGTCTGAGGTAAAAGAGTAGCCGCTCTCTGTAGCGCAAATTGTCAATTTGCGTAAACGAAGAGCGCGGAACGCAAGTTAACAACTTGCGCTACAAACCGACGAGTTCTGGAGCAAGGTGAGCGCGAGAAATGCACGAACTCTCAATCGCGATGAGCATGGTCGAGATCGCCGGCGAGGAAGCTGCCAGCCGTGGCGGAGCGCGCGTGACCGCTCTGCATCTCAAACTTGGCCCGCTCTCGGGCGTGGTCAAGGACGCGCTGTTGTTTTCTTATGACGTGGCTGCCAGCGGCACGGCGCTCGAAGGCTCGCGGCTGGTGATTGAAGAAGTGCCCGTGATCGTTTTCTGCAACAGCTGCAGTCAACGGAGAGAGATCGAAACGATTCAATATCTGGGCTGTCCAGTCTGCGGTGAGTTGACCCCTGAAGTCTTATCGGGCAGGGAACTGCAGATCGTGGCGATGGAAATCGAGGAGCCGGATCCGGCAGCTCAAGCACCGCCTGCGTTTGCCGCCGGAAAGGAACTGCGACTATGAGTGCTCCGCGTCTGGTCGAAGTCCGTCAGAACGTTTTGAAGCAGAATGATCTGCTCGCGCGGAGTCTGCGCGAACGTTTCCGCGCGGCTGGAGTCCAGGTTGTCAGTCTGGTTTCCAGTCCCGGCGCCGGCAAGACGATGCTGCTCGAGAAAATGCTTTCGTCGTTACATCCGCAGCGCAGAGTGGCCGCGCTGGTGGGAGATCTGGCGACCGAGAATGACGCCGCGCGGCTGGCGCGCAGCCAGGCGCCGGTTAGGCAGATTACCACCGGTACTATTTGTCATCTCGATGCGGAAATGATCGAGCGCGCTTTGGACGGTTGGGACCTTAACGAACTGGATATTCTCTTTATCGAGAATGTAGGCAATATGGTTTGCCCTTCGAGCTATGACCTGGGCGAAGACCTGCGCCTCGTGCTGATGTCGACGACGGAGGGTGAAGACAAGCCGCTCAAGTATCCGACCATCTTCAACACCGCGGACCTTGCGGTGATCACGAAAATGGATCTGGCGGACGCGGTTGAATTTGATTTAGCCGCGGCGGCGCGGAACATTCAACAGGTGCGTCCGGGGATGAAAATTCTGACGGTATCCGCCAAAACAGGCGCGGGAATCGAAGAGCTGTTGCAGCTCGTCAGCCCGCAAACGTTGATGACGACAACCGAAGTACGAAACGTTTCAGCTTACGCTTGAAAAAAGGATCTGATTCTTATGTGTCTGGCCATACCCGGCAAAATCGTCGAGATAGTCGATGCGGAGAACAGCATAGCCAAAGTTGAGGTGGGCGGCGTCAGGCGCAACGTAAATATCGGCATGCTGGACGCAGGCGAAACCAAAATCGGCGATTATGTTTTGATCCACGTGGGCTTTGCGATGAGCAAAGTCGACGAAAGGGAAGCGGAAGAAACGTTGCGACTGCTGCAGGAACTGGGGCAGTACGAAGAAGAGCTGAGCCAGTTCCAGTCCGCCCTGTAGCGCCGTAGCGCAAATTGTTAATTTGCGTAAACGTGGATCGAAAGAACGCAAATTAGCAATTTGCGCTACAACGAAGAGTTTAGCCAATTCCAGAGCTCTCTGTAACGCAAAGCTGTAGCGCAAATTGTTAATTTGCGTAAACGTAAAATAAAAGAACGCAAATTAGCAATTTGCGCTACAAGGAAGAGTTTAGCCAATTCCAGAGCTCTCTGTAACGCAAAGCTGTAGCGCAAATTGTTAATTTGCGTAGACGTAAAATAGAAGAGCGCAAATTAGCAATTTGCGCCACACAAGATGACCAAGGCTGCTGAAGATTTCTCGCGAGCTTTTTATCCGTTCCTGCACGGCAATGAAAAAGAGCCGCAGGCGCTGATGGACGAGCTGCGCTTTTCGCTGCTCGAGAAAGCGCGAGAGAGCGTCGACGTCAAGAGCCGTTTCTTCCAAGAAAACAAAGATACGATTTTGCAGGCGTCCCTGGCGATTGCCAAAGCATTCCACCACGGTCATAAGCTTTTGGTTTGCGGTAACGGTGGATCGGCCACCGATGCCCAACATGTCGCGGTTGAGTTCATGCATCCGATTACCGTGGGCCGCAAAGCGCTGCCGGCAATTTGTCTGAGTAACGATATGGCGATGGTCACTGGGGTAGCGAACGACGTCGGTTTTGATGATGTGTTTGTGCGACAGATCATCGCTCTCGGGCGGGAGAGCGACGTGCTTCTGGGGATCTCGACCAGCGGCAATTCCGTGAACCTTTTGCAGGCTTTTGCGATGGCCCAGCGCATGGGTTTGTTGACGATCGGGTTTGCGGGTAACGACGGCGGGAGAATGGAAGAGATGCGCAATGAAGGGCTGCTCGATTTTTGTCTCAGCGTTCCGACCTCGAGCATTCATCGGATTCAGGAAACGCACGTGACGCTGTATCACATCATGTGGGACATGACGCATACGTTTCTGGAGCACCGGGGGATGCTCGAGGAGCGCGCATTGACGGCAGTTTAGATGGCGGACTTGTCCGCTATTTTTCACCCGGACAAGTCCGGCTTCTAAACGTTCAGATTCAAAGGCTATGAAATACATCGACGAATACAGGCAGGGTGACATCGCCAAGCGACTGGCGGAACAGATCGCTCAGCTGACCGATCGGCCTTTGAAGCTGATGGAAGTTTGTGGTGGGCACACGCACAGTATCTTCAAATACGGGATTGAAGATCTGCTGCCTCCAAACATCGAAATGATTCATGGGCCTGGTTGTCCGGTGTGCGTCATCCCGCTGGGCCGGGTCGACGATTCAATGTCCATCGCCCAGACCCCGGGAGTGATCTTTACGACGTTCGGCGATGCGATGCGCGTGCCGGGATCGAAGACCAGCCTGCTCGGGGCCAAGGCTGCCGGCGCGGACGTGCGCATGGTTTACTCGCCTCTGGACGCCCTCAAGATTGCGCGTAAAAATCCCGGCAAGCACGTCGTCTTCTTTGCGCTCGGGTTTGAAACCACCGCGCCTTCGACGGCGATGACCGTGCTTCAAGCGGAGAAAGATCAAGTCGAGAACTTCACCGTCTTCTGCAATCACATCATGATCGTGCCGGCTTTGAAAGCTCTGCTCGATTCGCCCGATCTCAAGCTGGACGGCTTTGTAGGTCCCGGCCACGTCAGCACCGTGATCGGCACTCGGCCTTACGAGTTCGTGCCCGCCGAGTACGGCAAGCCGGTGGTCGTCGCCGGCTTTGAACCGCTGGACGTGCTGCAGTCGGTCTATATGCTGGTCAAGCAGATCGTCGAAGGCCGCGCGGAGATCGAAAACCAATATTCGCGGGTGGTGTTTCGCGATGGCAATCGCAAAGCGCTGGAAGTTTTGTTCGAGGTGTTCGAGCCGCGGGACTATTTCGAGTGGCGAGGCCTCGGTTCAATTGCGCACAGCGGCATGAAACTGAGTCCGAAGTATTCCAGGTTTGATGCTGAACTGAAATTTGCCGTGCCGGGTCTGCGGATCGCGGATCCGAAAGCATGCCAGTGCGGAGAGATTCTGAAAGGCGTCAAGAAACCGTGGGAGTGCAAAGTCTTTGGCACTGCCTGTACCCCGGAAACGCCGATCGGTTCATGCATGGTTTCATCCGAGGGCGCGTGCGCGGCGTATTACAACTTTGGCAGGTTGTCGAAAGTGGCGGAGCGATCACAACCGGTTCAAATCTCGGCGCGGTAAACGATCGTTTCTGCTGCTTTGCCGCCGCACAGTGCGGTAAGGCTTCGCCTTTAGTCTGGGGTTACCGGGGCACTAGCCCGACCGTCAGGGAGGGCTCGGTCTTTTCCCGCTTGCTAACGCGTGAGCCCTCCCTTACGGTCGGGCTAGTGCACCGTTGGTGATCTGGAACTAAAGAAAAACTCCGCCCGGTAAGGCGGAGACTTACCGCACTGGAGAGCGGCACAGCAACTACGAAGAGCGCGGAACAAGATTCAATGGCCACAGCTTTCACTCCATCACCGCTCTTTGAACGCGTCGAGCGCGCGCGGCGGCGAAAGCATAAACTGCGCGACGAGCAGATCACTTTGGCGCACGGCAGCGGCGGCAAGGCGATGCACGAACTGGTCGAAGGATTGTTTCTCGAGTACCTGCGCAATCCGTTGTTGGAGATGTTGGAAGACCAGGCGGTCTTTGACGTCAGCAATGGCGCTGGTCCAACGCGGCTCGCGTTCACCACCGACTCGTACGTGGTCACGCCGATCTTCTTTCCCGGCGGCGATATCGGAAAGCTGGCCGTCAACGGAACCGTCAACGACATAGCGATGAGCGGCGCCGACCCGCTTTACCTGTCCGCCGGCTTCATTCTGGAAGAAGGTTTTCCGATGGCCGACTTGAGGCGGGTGCTCGAATCGATGCGCGCCGCCGCCGCCGAAGCTGGGGTCGCAATCGTGACCGGTGATACGAAAGTTGTCGAGAAGGGAACCGCGGACAAACTATTCATCAACACAGCGGGCATAGGCGTGCTGCATACTCCCTTAAAAATTTCGGCCGCGAATGCGCGACCCGGGGACCAGGTGATCGTAAGTGGAATGATCGGCGACCATGGCACGACGATCATGATCGCGCGTGGTGAACTCGAGTTGGAAAATGACATTGAAAGTGACACCGCGCCGCTTCATACATTGGTTCATGACATGATTGACGAGGCGCAACGGACCGCGACTGTAGATGCGATCCACTGCTTGCGTGATCCCACGCGTGGCGGCGTGGCGACGACGCTTAATGAGATTGCCCTGGCGTCAGAAGTCTGCATCGAAATGTATGAAGCGAAGTTGCCAGTGCGGGAAGAAGTTCACGGGGCTTGCGAGATTCTCGGCCTCGACCCGCTTTATGTGGCCAACGAAGGAAAGTTGATTGCGGTGGTCGCGGCGAATGTTGCCGCGGCTGTGGTCGAGCGGATGCGACAGAACCGTTACGGCCAGGATGCCTGCATTATTGGCGAGGTCAAAGCAGAGCCGCCGGGAATAGTTTCGATGGTCACAGGATTTGGCGGCACGCGCATCGTCGACATGCTGGCCGGTGAGCAGTTGCCGAGGATTTGCTAGACCCACACGCTTAGTTCACTCAGCCGAAGTTTCAGAAGCCCGCGCGTAAGCAAGGGCGACGCTCGAAACGACCTGCCAACGCATCACCACAATAGTTCGTCACCAATTTTCTTGAACCAACCGTGATTGTGAGGGTGCCCTTCCTCACGGTCGGGCTTCTGACACAACCTCTTCGCTGCTGGATAAAGGGCCGATCCTCGTCATGGTACAATCAAGCCGTTAAAGAGACTTTAGGGGCTGATACATAGTCCATTAAGAAACCAGGCCACTGTAAGCCGCAAGTCTTAGAAGACTTCACTCTCAATACCCTGTCAGATATATTGATTGAAGCGATTTGAACATGGAGAAGAATATTGTGCGTAGTGTTGATGAAGTTAAGGGGAGTGTTAGTGACTTGCTCGAAGAAGCAGGTAGAGAAGTATTGCTCGCTGCCACGCTCGAAAGGTTGGACCAGCTTAAGACAGAGTTCCTGGGTCGGAACGGTAAGGTGACCGGTCTCGCGCGCACGGTAGGCGAGGTTCCGGCCGAGCAGAGACGCTCTGTTGGGCAGGCCGTTAACGAAGCCAAGCGCAAGGTTGAAGAGTTACTTGCGGATCGCCGCACCAGTCTTTCACACGGCGAGCAGGAGCCGGCGGAAGGTCGTATTGATGTGACGTTGCCCGGACTGCGAAGACAGTCAGGGCACATTCATCCTATTACCGCGACCATGGAGCAGATGAAGGAGATTCTGATTGGGCTGGGTTTCTCGTACGACGATTATCCCGAGGTGGAAACCGAATACTACAATTTCGACGCATTGAATACTCCGAAATGGCATCCCGCCAGAGACATGCACGACAGTTTCTACACTACGGACGGACATGTTCTGCGGACCCACACTTCAGCCTTTCAGGCGCGAGTGATGCGCGCGCATGGAGAGCCACCGATCAAAGCGATTACTTCGGGCAGGTGCTATCGGAACGATGATATTGACGCTTCGCACTTGCCGGTCTTTCATCAACTGGATGGGATATCGGTAGGTCGTGAGATAAGTTTCGCGGATCTAAAATGGACGCTGTTTGAGTTAATGAGACTGCTCTTTGGTGAACAGACACAACTCCGCTTTCGGCCCAGTTACTTTCCCTTCACCACCCCCAGTGCCGAAGTTGACGTCAGCTGCATCATTTGCAAGGGCGCAGGGTGTTCCGTCTGTTCGCAGACAGGTTGGTTGGAGGTCCTCGGCTGCGGCATGATGCGACCGGAAGTTCTGATCGCCGGCGGACTCGATCCTTCGATCTACCAGGGTTTTGCTTTTGGTATCGGAGTAGACAGAATCACGATGCTGCGCCATCAGATCGATGACATCCGGCGTCTTGTTTCAAACGAAGAACCCTTCTTAAGACAGTTCTAGCTGTCGAGCGAATATCAAAAACCAGTAGCGGAAAGAATCGGTGACAGTAGATGCTCGTTAATACAACCTGGCTGTTGGAATACCTGCAGCCGCCATGCTCAGAAAAAGATCTCCTCAGGGCCCTGGCCAGCACGGGGCTGGAGATCGAGGCGTATCACTCGCTCGCGCAGGAACTGGAGAGCATCGCGGTTGGGTTTATCAGGGAAAAGTCGCCTCTGCCGGGTTCGAACGGAATGTACCTTTGCCGCGCAGAGATTCAAAGCGGCGAGATGCTGCAGGTGGTCTGTGCGTCTGAGCATCCTGTTGAAGTCGGCTGGGGTGTGCCCATCGCTCGCGGCGGCACGAAACTTCCAACCGGAATTCAAATCAAGAATGAGCGGTTTCATGGGGTTTCCTCTGAGGGCATGATTTGCCTCGATAGCGAACTCGGGATCCTGGCTCGCGGCTCAGGCTTACAAGTTTTCCATGACGAATCTGCCATGGGTCGTCGACTGGTAGACTTGATCGAGATCCCTGATTCCGTACTCGATCTTAAGGCCCCCCCGAATCGTCCGGACTTGCTCAGTTTGATCGGTATCGCGCGCGAGGTTGCGGCCATTCTGGGCTTGTCGCTCAAGTTGCCGGTGACATCGATTCAAGAGAGCAATGAGACGACCGCGCAGCAAGTAGGCGTCGAGATCGAAGACGGAGCTTTGTGCCGTCGCTACATGTGCAGGCTGATCAAGGGCGTATCGATATCAAAATCGCCAACCTGGCTTTCAAGTCGGATCAGGTCGGCCGGCAGCAATCCCATAAACAACGTCGTCGACATCACGAATTTTGTGATGCGCGAATGGGGGCAGCCGCTTCACGCCTTCGACTTTAAGACCTTGAGAGGCGCCAGGATCATCACGCGGAGAATGTTGCCCACTGAGCGTCTGGAATTGCTGAACGGGACCGTGATTTCGGGTGAGACGCAGCCCCTGGTAATCGCAGACGCCGAGCGCCCCATCGCCCTCGCCGGGATCATGGGCGGCAAGGAGACGCAGATCAACGACGGCACGCAGGACATTCTGCTCGAGGCTGCCTACTTCGATCCAATTCAAATCAAGAAATCTCTGGCGGCGCTACCTGTTGAGTCAACGGATGCCTCTTACCGTTTCGAGCGCGGGATGGATCCGAACCTAACGCTGGAACGTGCGCTCGACCGGGCAGCCGCGCTGATCGCGGAAGTTGCCGGCGGAACGGTGGCGAAGGCTCCGGTGGACGTATACGTGAACCGAATGGAGCCGCGGCAGTTTCAGCTTACTTCGCGCCGAGTCTCTTCTTACCTCGGTAAGCCGGTTGATGAGTCAACGATCCAGGACTGTCTGCAAAGACTCGAGATGAAGTGTTCGACTGATCTCCTGGTCGAGGTCCCTACCTGGAGAGTCGACGTCAACGACCCGGTGGCTTTGATCGAGGATGTTGCGCGACTCACCGGGTACGATCAGATTCCTTTGGCCAGCCCGCTGGGCGCATTGACCGCGGGCAAGCGGAATTCGCTGGATGCGCTTAGGCGTCGGGTGACTCTGTTCCTCGCGAATACAGGTTTTTTGGAAAGTCGTAACCTGACATTGGAATCGCCGGAGTTGGTGTCCCAGTTCAGCCCTGAAACCAAAGACAACATCACGCTGGTAAATTCCATGAAAGAGGACATGTCGGTCCTCAGGAAATCGTTGCTGCCGGGCTTGCTCGAGACGGTGGCGCGCAATGCCCGTCGCGAGGCCGAGAACTTTCGCTACTTCGAGCTTGATAGAACTTTTTATCTGGCAGACGGAGAGCCGGTCGAAACGTGGGTCGTGGCTGCCGTTGCCGGTGGACTGACGCGTGATATCGATTGGTCGAGTAATACTAAGATCAGCTTCTTTCATGTGAAAGGAATCGCAGAGGGCCTGATGGAAGCCATGGGTATTTCGGGCATCACATTCCGGCCGGCCAATAGAACGGGGTTCATGGAAGGCCATACGGCTGAAGTTCTTCACGGAGACAAACTGTTGGGTGTAGTCGGCGCGATTGACCGAGCCTTACTTAGCTCTCGCAAGATCAAAACCTCGATATATGGATTTGAGTTCAACCTGCAGAATATGTTGGAGGTTGCCAGCGGTGTTCAGACTTTCAAAAGTCTATCTCGCACCCCGGCAGTCGTGAGAGACATCGCTGTTGTCCTCGACAGCTCGATTATGTATGCGGACCTCGACAATCGCATCCGGGAAGTCGGCGGCGGTTTGCTCGAACAGGTACAGTGCATCGATGTGTATGAGGGAGAACCGATTCAGGATGGCAAGCGAAGCATTTCTTTCCGTCTGCGTTTTCGCGATCCGCAACGGACGCTTTCAACTGAGGAGGTTTCCGAAACCGTCGAACGCATTGTTGGGGCTTTGAAAGAAGAGTACGACGCGAAGCTCCGAGAGTAAGACTAACGCATCGGAGCGCGGACATCTTGTCCGCTATGAGCGCGAAGCGCGAATAATTCGCTAGCGTCGATTATGAACGGCTGAGCGCGCTTGGCGCGCTGGCGGGCAGGATGCCCGCGCTCCGTTAGTCGACACGAGTTTGCGTTCCCTGCTTGAAGTGAAACAACGCAACTGAAACGGCCAACTTCTTGTCCACATCGAAGTGCATGAAGATTGGAATCACGCGGCCGTTGTAAGCGGAAATACTGCTGTAGTCGCCGAAGAAGACTTTCGCATCGCAGGCGAAAGGCGGCACGTCGATCTTGTAGTTGACGAATGAACGTCCACCGTCAACGCTGCGCGCCAGAGTGAGTTTCGTCACGGCCCCTTCAGTGTCGCGCCGATCGTAAAAGACTGTGTTCACTGAACCATCGATCGGATCGACCGACATCCAGGTAAAGAACTGCACTTTGCCGTTCTTCAAAGGATCGTCGTTGACGCGAACGGGCGCGGACCAAGTCTCGCCGCCATCGCGCGACGCGGCGGTGAAGACGTCGGGATCACCGTTGCGGTCGTCAATCCAGTTCACGTAGAGAGTTCCTTTGTTTGGACCATTGCTTAGATCGACTCCCGTGACCGGCATTCCATTCGCGCGATCGAGACCCGCAACCGAGAAGTCCCAACCCCCGGGCATCAGGCCAATCTCTTTGTCCTTGCCGAACGTCAATCCGCCATCCAGAGACTTCTTGAAGACCAGCCCCAACGGTCCGGCCCACACAACATACACTTCACCCTTTGGCCCGATGGCCGGCACTGCTCCTTCGACGGTATTGTCGCTGTCTCTGCAATCGCCGCCCGTATCTGAAATTCTAAACGGCATTGAGAAACTCTTGCCGCCATCCGTCGAGCGCGAAAAATAAATCTGCGAGTGGCATTCAGGATCGTCACTGCCGTAGATATCAAAGCGAGTCCAGGCCAGGTAAACGTTTCCTTTGTACTTTGACTCGGCTGCGTTATCGACGACGATGCCGGGTTTGTCTTCAAAGGGCGTGACGGAGTTGATGTGATTGATCGCCGGCACCGATTCGTTCCAGGTCAGGCCGCCGTCCCTCGATGCTTCAACCAGAATGCCGCTTTCGGCTCGCGCAGGCCTCGGGACCCGAATGCCCGCGAAAGAAAGATGCGCATGATAAGCCGAGCCGTCGTTGCCGAAGTACACGGCATCGTCGCCCTGCGTCAGGCCTTTTGGATCCTGGACTGGAACAGTCTTCCAGGTCTTGCCGCCATCCGTCGACATATAGTTGTAACTGCCGGCCGGTGGTCGAGGTGGCCGTCCGGTTTGAAATGAAGCTGCCACGATGTTGTCGGGATTTTTCGGATTGATCGCAATCGAAACTTCGGCCGGATTGATGGCATCGGCGTCGGTGACTCTGACTACTTGTTGAGCGAGTGCGGTCAGTGGAGCCAGGCAAGCAAGCGCCAAGACAATCAGCCACGTCATCTTTGTCTGTGTCCTCTTCATCGTATTCATCTTACTCAAATGGGCTTGATTCCATAAACGGAGCGCGGATCTGCACAAAGTGTAACGCCATGGATCAGCCGGGGCAGTAGCCCGGTACAGAACCGCGAGCGGTAGCGAGCGGGACCAAGATGCTACTTTCAAGTACACAAATTCATTATTGCCCGAACTGTTTCGCGGTATGCCCAGCGTAATTCCTTATCCCGCTCGCTACGGCTCGCGGTTCTGTAACGACTTTCTGTGCAAAGTAGCGTGCGCAGATTTTTCGGCCCAACAACTAACGGAATAGAAGCCTCTGGAAGTTTGTATGGACAAGCCCTGTGGCATAAGCTAAAAAGTCTCGTGCCAAGAAGCTTCAGGAGATTCGATCAGGTAGTGGACGCTTTTACAACTGAGTTTTTCCGACGCAGACGTTTTCGCGTAGTTGCGGCTGTCGCGCTTTGCTTTTGGCTGCCCACCTTGATCCAAGGTCAATCGCCAACACCTACTCCCGCACCCCGTGCCGGCCGCTCATACAGTTCCGATGAATTGCCCAAGACTCCGCCTCCGCCCGGGCCGAAAGCGCCCTCAACCGTGACGTTCACCGACATCACCGCGCTTACGAAAATCAATTTCAAACATGCGGGATCACCGACTTCGCTCAAGTACCTACTGGAAACGATGGGCGGCGGCGTAGCAATTTTCGATTACGACAACGATGGGCGGATGGACTTGTTCTTTACCAACGGCGCGCTGTTGAAAGACCCGATGCCCAAAGGCGCCATGCCCGACAAGACCGATCCGAGATTCTGGAATCGGCTCTATCACCAGAAAAGCGATGGCACATTTGAAGATGTAACTGCACGCGCGGGCGTAAAAGGTGAAGGCTTTAGCATGGGCGCTGCCGCCGGCGACTATGATAACGATGGTTTGGTCGATCTCTACGTGAGCGGATACGGCGAGAATCATCTGTATCACAACAATGGCGACGGCACGTTCACTGACGTCGCCCGGAAGCTGGGCGTTGCGGGCAGCGGATGGTCAACCAGTGCGGGCTGGTTTGATTATGATCGTGACGGGCGGCTGGATCTTTTTGTAGCTCGATATCTCGACTGGGATTTTGAAAAGGGCGCAGCTCTCTGCGGTGATTCGCGAGGAACACGCGCCTACTGTCATCCGGAGAATTTCAAAGGGGCCGCCAATATTCTCTTTCACCAGAAGCCTGACGGTACATTTGAAGATGTAAGCGCCAAGGCCGGCGTAGCGGACCCTGACGGCAAAGCACTGGGGGTGGCGTTTGCTGATTTCGACAATGATGGTTTCATAGACATCTTTGTGGCGAACGATAGCGTGCGGCAGACGCTCTATCACAACCGGGGCAACGGGACGTTTGCAGACATCGCGATCGAGGCCGGCGCCGGCTATGACGAGGACGGCAAGACGTTTGCGGGAATGGGAGTCGATGCGGCTGACTATGACAACGACGGATTCGTCGATGCCTTCGTCACCACGCTCTCGTATCAGACGTATCCGCTCTATCACAACAACGGCGATATGAGTTTCACCTATGCGACCAAACAAACTGGGGTTGGCCAAATCACGCTGATCTATTCGGGTTGGGGAACTCACTTCATTGATGCCGACAATGACGGACTGCGTGACATCTTCGTCGCCCAGAGTCATGTGCTGGACACGATTGAATTGTCCACGGGTTATTTGAAGTACAAACAAGCTCCGCTGTTGATGCGTAATATCGGAACTGGATTCACCAATGTTTCCGCGACTGCGGGCCCGGCTTTTAATCTGCCAATCGTGGCGCGCGGAGCAGCGTTCGGCGATCTCAATAACGACGGCCAGGTCGATATTGTTATTGGAGTGCTGAATGATTCGCCGGTCGTCTTGCGCAACAACGGAACGAAGAATCACTGGCTGGGAATTCGCTTAGTGGGTTCGAAGTCAAACCGGGACGGCATCGGCGCCAGGGTGGTAGTTTCAGACAACACTGGACGCCGGCAGATCTTCGATGCCTCCACCGCCGGCAGTTATCTGTCCGCGAACGATCCCAGAATGCTGGTCGGTCTGGGGAATGCGACAGGAGTGAGCACCATCGAGGTTCACTGGCCGAGTGGTCAAACACAGACGATTTCGAATCCGGAAATGGGTCGCTATCTTACGATTAACGAGCGAGACGCGACGAATCTAAGGTAGAAAGTTTCAGACCGCCAGCTTGTTTCTCAGCCTCAAGATTTCTTTAGTCGCGTTTCGTGTGGTTTCGTGGATCATTCCCTTAAGTCGCCGAAGATAATTCACGAAATCACACGAAATAGACCCGGACGGACGCTTCGTTTTAGTCGGAGATCTCTCGAAAAAATCTCCCTGCAACGAAAACGGTGCTATTGTTAGCCGACCAAGGGAAACATCGTCCGGTGCCAGGATGAATAGCGTAGATGGTAAATTGACCCTAATTGAGGACAACCACACTGAGGTAAGCTAATGCGACGCCTCGACCTTAAAAAGACGCAAGCAGCCCGGCTGAATACAATCCGAGACATCAATCGGCAGATCGTTCTGAACTATGTTCGCGAACGAGAGCCGATCTCTCGCGCGGAAATCGCCAGAGAAACTGATCTGCAACGCTCGACGATCTCGGTCATTGTCGACCAGCTGGCGACGGACGGACTGATCGAAGAGATCGGCGAGGGAGAGTCCACCGGCGGTCGGCGTCCGACCATGCTGCGTTTGCGAACAGTCGGGCCTGTCGGAATAGGCGTGGCAATCAATCCAACACTGACTACCGTCGCTACCAGCGATTTGGCCGGCCGGGTCCTCGAGCAGGTTGAGTTTGCGACTGAGCCGGATTCCGAAAGGACTTTGGGTCGCGTCGTTGACTGCGTCAATAATCTCTTGCAGGGGACGAATGGCACTGTCGAATCGATCGGAGTGAGCCTGCCGGGCCTGGTCGATCCTGAAACTGGCACCGCGATCTATGTTCCCTATTTTAAGTGGCGCGATCTACCTGTAGCCGACATGATATCTTCGGCGACCGGTCTGCCGGTGATCGTTGATAACGATGCCAACTCGATAGCCCTGGCTGAACTTTGGTTCGGCCGACCGGAGGTGAGCGACGCGCGTGATTTCATTCTGGTTCTGGTTGCCGAGGGTGTCGGTACCGGAATTGTTTTTGATGGTCAGATATATCGCGGCGGGCGCGGCGCGGCCGGAGAGTTCGGACATATGACTATCGGCACACAAGCTCCCGTCCCTTGCTCCTGTGGCAATTATGATTGCTGGGAAGCTTTTTCGTCTGAACGAGCCGGCATTGCTCGCTATAAGCATTTGCGCTCGCTCGACGACAGTGAGACACCGCAGTTCAAGGAATTGATCGACCGTGCGTTAGCGGGAGAAGAGCACGCCCGAACGGCGATCGTCGACACAGCACTTTGTTTAGGCGTAGGGATTTCGAATCTAATTATCGGTTTCAGCCCCGAGGCGGTCGTCGTTGGCGGCGAGATAGCCAGGGCCTGGCCCCTTATCGAAAGCGCCCTCGGACAGGCGATCGAACATAGCGTTCGCAGAGGTTTGCCGTCCGCTCCAATTCTACCTTCAACGTTGGGAGATCAACCCACCCTCAGAGGCGCGTTAAGTCTCGTTCTTGCCGGCAAGTTCGCTGCCAACGTCGCCGCCTGACTCAAGTCCTCGCCAAGTAACAAGCTTGGATTCCCAGTCAAAGTCAGGAATAAAGGGAGATTATTGTTCCTACAATCAGAAAACTGTTGACAGCATGACAAAACTATACTAAATACTTAGTTCGCGCAGGCAACAAACTTTCTTAAAAGTGATTTTGGCAAGGAATTACTTGGAAATTGCCCTTTCCGGCGGTTTACCCAAGGCGAGCTGTAACATTAGATCCAGACCCTCTAAGGCTAGACGCTTAAGTCAAACTCAGTCGCGGCTGAGTAAAGCTGTTCAACTTTCTCAACGAGGTTCAGTCATGATGACCTACCGTCCAATAGTGCGCCTGCTGAGAGCAGCAGGGGTTGCAGTGTTTCTGCTCGCCATATTTTGCGTCCATGCGGCGGCGCAAACAAACAAAGGCGAGATCGTTGGAACAGTGAAAGATGCCAACGGCGCAGTCGTGCCGGGCGCGACCGTTACTGTTACTAAAGTTGACACCGGCACCGAACGAAAGATTACTTCTGGCGATGCTGGTGAATACAACGTTCCCTTGCTGGATATCGGCACCTATAAAGTCACCGCGACCAAACAGGGTTTCCAAACCACGGCCGCCGAGAACATTGTTCTTCAGACCAACGATAGGCTCAGAGTAGATCTGGAGTTGAAGGCCGGCGACGTTAGCGGCGTGGTCACGGTCGTGGCCGCCACTCCACTGGTCGAGACTGAATCCAGCAATCGCGGCGCGGTGATAACCGGCCGGGAAGTTACGGAGCTTCCGCTATCAGGACGCAACTTTACTCAGCTCGCAACGCTGATGCCCGGAGTGGTTGCGGCCAGCAACGCCGGCTTTGGCGGCACGGGGCCTGATGCTCGACAGTTCAATAACGGCGATCCTCGGGCCGGAGACGGCGGTCCCGGCAGCAGCAACGCGCAGGGCTCTACTGAGAATTCACGTTTCGCTCGCTCCGGTAGCGGAGCCTTGAGTGTGAACGGCCAACGGCCAACGAACAATAATTTCTCGCTCGACGGCGTCGATAATAACGAGCCGCAGTTCGGCACGATTGGCGTGTTCCCCAACCCCGACGCCATCGCAGAGTTCAAGGTCACTACCAGTGTTCCGCCGGCAGAAGTAGGCCGCGCGGCCGGCGCGGTGATTAGCACTTCGATCAAATCGGGCACGAACGAATTTCACGGGTCGGGCTATTACTACGGGCAGAATTCGGCGCTGAATGCTTATCATCCGAAGCTGAAAATTGATCGCGCCGCGGCGATCTCCAGAGGAGTCACGAATCTCGCACCCTTCACTAAAGCCGTGCAGCAGATTCACGAGTTCGGCGGAACGATCGGCGGGCCCATCATCAAGAACAAGACTTTCTTCTTCTTTGATTATCTTGGCCAGCGTAACCATTTGCCGTTTCCGGCTTCATCAACGGTTCCGACTGCCGGCTCGCGCAACGGCAACTTTACCGGATTTGCTAATCACGATTGCGACGGTGATGGGAGCACCACGGGCGCAAACGATGGACCGGTATGTAATCCATATACGGGTACGGCATTCGCCGGCGCTATCATCCCGGACTCCCTGATTAGTCCCATCTCAAAGAAGCTGTTCAATCTTTATCCGCTGCCGACGATAAGTGTTTTCAATCCCGACCAGGGCAACAACAACTACTTTACCCAGAGAAACAATCAAGAGCGGATCAATAACTATGAAATCAAGGTCGATCATAAAATCAGCAGTAAAAACTCTCTGACCGGCCGCTACAGTAATCAGGATCTCAAGACCAATCGCGCGAACCTTTTGGCGGGCCTGCCGACAGCCGGATTCGGCGCCGGCGATGAAGTCGGTAACACTCGGCAGATAACAGTATCCGACACGCATTCGTTCAGCCCGACCGTGCTCAACGAGTTTCGCTTTGGCTTGACCCAAATCGATATCGGGATCTTCAACTGCGGCGTTGGCGGTGCCTGCGGCACCAGCGCGACCTTTGCCAATGATATCGGCTATCCGAATGCCAATGACGGATCACTGGAAGCTTCGGGCGGTCCCGGTCTGGGGAACTTCGGTAGCGGATTCACGGAGTATCTCGGCGATGGCGGACTGTTTCGGGTCAAGAGTAAGAACCCGTACTTCGCAGACTCCGTCACGATTGTCCATGGTCAGCACGTCACCAAAGTAGGCGGCGAGATGCGTCTTCGCTATCTCAACACCATCGACGGCGGCCGTTCCGGCTTTCTCAAGGGCAACATGCAATATGCCGACGACGCGCCCGCGTTCAATCCACTAACTGCGGGCCAGGTTTGTCCGGCTGCTTCTACGAGAGTTGTTGCCGGAGTAATAAACTGTTACGTGGACGCCCGGGGAGTGCCCTATGGCGGCACCGCAAACGCCCAGGCGAATGAGCTGATGAGCCTGCCTGCTTTTCAGGTCGATCGCGGCAAAGTGTTTGGTGGCCCCTTCAATCTGCGGACTCAGGAGTATGGACTATTCGTGCAGGACGATTGGAAGGCTACTTCGAATCTGACCTTGAACCTGGGCCTGCGCTATGACCTGTTTACCGCTCCAAGCGAGACGTCCGGCAGGACCAGTTACTACTTTGCCGACGTCAGCAAGGTAATAGTGGCCGGCAATAAGAGTGACCGGATCATTGGCGCCGATAAAAATAACTTCGGTCCCCGCGCGGGTTTTGCCTATGCCGTCAATAAAGAGAAGACCATGGTGATTCGCGGAGGGTACGGCTTGCTCTATACGCTGGATGGCACGGATTACCCGCCATCGATTCGCAACCCTCCCTTTACGAACACGATTCACTTTTCACAGTTCAATGGACAACAACCCACGAACGCGCGAACTTACTTCAGCGTCAACACCGGTCCGCCGGCGGTGACGACGCAAATCGATCCGGCAAATCTGCCTACTTCAGTGGCGTTGTTTAGCGTCGACCGAAAACAGAAGATCGGCATGGTGCACCAGTTCCAGGTGAGCTATCAATGGCAATTCTCGCGTGACTGGTCTTTGGACGTGGGATACGTGGGCAATCGTTCCCGAAATCTTCTGACGACAGTTAACATCGGGAGCGGAGGAACCGCCGCGGCCAAGAATACCTCCGGCGCTTTCCTGGGCAATGTTCTGCTGTATACCAACGCGGCCCAATCCAGCTACAACGGATTGCAGACGCAGGTGCAAAAGCGACTTTCGCGAAACATTCAGGGACAGATCTCTTACACCTTCAGTAAGACGACGGACAATGGTGTGGGGCTGATCGGGTCTTTGGGCGACAGTCGCAGCGGCGGACGTTCGGGTTACGTCAATCCGTTTGATCTTAACGCTGACAGGAGCATTTCGTCTTTGGATGTTCCTCATCTGCTTTCAGCCGATGCGATCATCGACTTGCCTTTTGGCAAGGGACAGAAATATATGAATAGCAGTGGCACGTCAGATAAAATCGTGGGTGGCTGGCAACTAAATATTATCCAGAGTGCTCGCTCGGGATTCCCGTTTTCGGTGATCTGTAATTGTGATCTGGGCCGGCCATCCGTGATTGGCGATCCATTTGCCAACGTGCCTGCGGGTCGATACATGAACGCGGCTGCATTCTCGCTTACGCAGGGAATAACGACCCTGCCGGCGAATGCGGCTGGCAGCGTGATCAGCTATGGCAACGAGCGTCGCAATGCCTATCGCGGGCCGGCAATCTGGAACACCGATGTGTCGTTGTTCAAGAACACGACCCTGACAGAGAGGTTGAGGATGCAAATAGGAATTGAATTCTTCAATTTCTGGAACCACACCAAACGCACCGTGCCTATTAACAACATGACCGATGGCGCCTTCGGAAGGTTCGATGGTTTTTATCCTGGTCGAGTGATTCAGTACCGCGCGAAGCTTATTTTCTAGCTCCGTGGATCAAACGTGGCACGGGCATCTTGCCCGTAGCCACGCGCAAGATGCGCGTACCAGCTCCTGACGACCGTGCGCTCGCGCGTGTGGTCGTCTTTTTGTTAGAATTTACGAGTTTCTTTCCGGCTTCCCCCCATTTTTTCAATGTCGGTCAGGCCAGTCACGATTTTTCTGGTTACGCTCGCTGGCCTTCAATCGGCGGCCGGCCAACCGTCTGTCCCACCACCCAAAGAACGATCACATGTCGAGCGGTTCAGCACGCCCGAAGTGCGCGCCGAGAAAGCTGAGGCGGATGCCAACGTTAAGCTGACCGCGCATCCCAATGATGACGCCGCGCTAGACGCCCGCGGCGTGGCCCGCATGCGTCTGGGCCGAAACAAAGAGGCCTTTGAGGACTTGCGCCGGGCCGTATCGCTTAAACCCGACAACTCTGACTATCAAGCCAATCTGGGGTACGTGCTGTGGAAACTTGGCAGACTCGAAGAGGCGGTCGGTGCTGAACGGGCCGCGCTCAAACTGGATGCGAAAAACACAACCGCTCATTATCAACTTGGTCGGTTTCTGCTGCGCATCGGTGACCGGAAGGATTTGAACGAGGCAATTGCGGAGTTGCGGCGGGCACTCGAGCTTGATCCGCGTCAGTTTGAAGTTCGCTTTGAGTTGATTGCCGGATACCGTGAACTGGGCAACCTGGCTGAAGCCGCGGCGCAGCTGGATGTTTTGCAGGACGCTCGGCCAACCGACCCGCGGGTCTTTTATGTCACCGGCTTGCTTGACGCAGATCGTAAAGACCTGAATTCCGCGATCAAGAATTTCAACGAGGCGATCAGCCGCGATGCATCGATGTACGGCGCCTGGCAAGACCTTGGCTTGGCCTACGGAAAGATAAATCGCTGGGACGACGCTGCCAAAACTTTTTCCGAGCTGGCCCGGCGACAACCGAACTCGATCGAAGCCGCATATTTTCATGCACTCTCTCTTTACAATGGGGGACGCGCCACAGAGGCCGAAGCCGAAGCACGCCGCGCGCTCCGAATCGATGCCGGCGCCGTTGAGGCGCATACGCTTCTGGGAATTATTCTGGCTTCGAGAGGAAACGCGAACAGCGAAGCTGCCGATGCGCTCTCTCAAGCCATCGCGCTTAATCCAAATAGTTTTGACGCTCAGTTTTATCTGGGCCGTGTCCAGTACGCGTTGAAGGACTACGCCGGCTCGATAAAGAGTCTGCGCGCTGCCGTTAAATTGAATCCGCGTCATTCGGAAGCGAGATTCTTTCTCGGCACGGTGCTGGAGTTATCAGGCGATTCAAACGCCGCGCTGGCGGAATATCAGGAGCTGCTCAAGATTGACGCGGGTTCCGTGATGGGCCAGTTGGGATTGGGTGCTTTGTCGGTAAAGCAGGGAAAGATCGACGAAGCGCTGGTCGCTCTAAATCGGGCAGTCAGTCTCGATCCCAAAGAGTTCGAAGCTCACTGGGCGCTGGGTCGCGCACTTGCGCTCAAGGAGCGATATGCGGAAGCGGTCGAATCATTTCAAAAGGCGGTCGCCCTCGCGCCTGGGCGTTCCGATGCTCATTATCAACTTGGTCTGGCACTGAAACGATTGGGCCGGACTGAAGAGGCCAATCGCGAGTTCGCTATCGTGGAGCGACTCAACTCTGAGTTTCGAACGAGCACCAACCCTAAATGAGAGCGGTCAGTTCAGAGTTCAAGCTTTAGCTTGCTTCTGTAACAGCAACCTCAAGGTCTAAACTCAAACGATCTTGCGTGAACTGTTACATCCATTTCTCGCAAAGGCGCAAAGGGGATCGGAAGGCGCAAAGAATAAAGCACTAGCCGGATGAGCAACGTTTGTGAGGAAAGCAAAGAGAAACAACTGGGGCCTTCAAATGCTGCGCACGCTGCGCTGGTCTTGGGTGTTCGGCGTGCTCGTTTTCGTAGCGGCGACAGCGCCGGTTATGGCTCAACGTCAGCCAGCGCGCCGGCCGAACACCGCACAGGTACCAGCCACTGACGGCGCTGGATTGAGTCCCATCGCGAGAAGTTCGCTGGACGCCGCGCTGGCCGCTCTGCAATCAAATGATCTGCCCACCGCCGAACGCGCTGCTCGCGCGGCGGTCGCTGCATCGTCGCGTTCGGCCATTACTCACAACGTGCTCGGGGTTGTGCTTGACCGCGCTCGCCGCGGCGAAGAAGCATTGGCCGAGTTCAATACCGCCATCAAGCTCGATCCTGACTTTGTCAGTGCGCGAAACAATCTGGGAAGGATGATGGCCGAACGAGGCAAACGTGCTGAGGCTATTGCCGAATTCGAACGAGTGCTCAAATCGGATCCGGCGCACGTCCAGGCTCATTACAATTTGGGCGCGCTTTACGCGGATGCGGGAGACTTTGCCAAAGCCGCGGAACATTTTGATCGCGCTCGCGCAGCTGAACCCCGTGATCCGCAACTGGCGCTCGCTTTTCTCAACGTAGCGTATCGCGCCAACCGCGCAGAGCAGGCGAACGGCGTAGCCGATCTGATCGAACGCGAGGCAGGCACGGACGGGAAGTCGCTCTTTACGCTGGCCACGATTCTGGCCGAGAGTAAACAGTACGAACGCGCCGCGAGGTTGTTTGCCCGAGTAAACGAATTGATTCCGCACAACTACGAGGTGCTCTACGATCTGGGAGTCGCCCTATACAACCTCGATCGTAATAGCGAAGCAGCGCGCTACCTGTCCGAAGCGGCGGATATGAATCCCGGGCCGCCGGAAACACACTTTCGTTTGGCGCTGATCGCCAGCGCTCAGAACGATCATGCGAATGCAGTGCTCGAATTCAGGCATGCGATCGAGCGCGATCCAAAGAGCGCGAACTCGCACTTTCTGCTGGGCCGGGAGTATTCGCGAGTGGGCTACTGGGACGGCGCAATTGCTGAAAACACAAAAGCCATCGAGATCAATCCGAAGGAAGCAGCCTATGTGTACGCGCGCGCTAACGCCAACTATCGCAAGGGCGAATGGACCGCGGCGTCGGCAGACTTTGACCGGGCGGCCGAACTGGATCCGAAGATCGAGAACATTGAATACCTGCGCGGCTATGCTCACCGTGCGGCCGGCGATTTCGAGGTCGCCCGCGCGATCCTGGAGAAGTTCATTGCCACGCATCCCGATCACGTCGACGCGCTGTCGAGCCTGGGTTACGTAGCGATCGAGCAGGGTCGTCTCGACGAAGCCGAAGCACCGTTGAAACGCGCTCTTCAACTCGCTCCGGACGAAGTGCCGGTGCTGTACGATTACGCCCGGCTGGCTTTGAAGCGGCGTGATTATCCGGAAGCAGTGGCGCGTTTGGAGAAGGTGATTACGAAACTGCCTACCTTGACGCAGGCTCACTATCAATTATTTTTAGCCTATTCAAGGCTGAAGCAGGGCGACAAGGCGCAGTTTGAGTTGGCGGAGTTCAAACGACTCGAAGCGCTCGAGAAGCAGGTGGAACGAGAGCGGATCCTGGATGAAAAACTGCGCACCCAACAGTTGATGGGCCAGTCGCCGTGAGGATATGTGCGGAGTGGCACGGGGAAGAAATGTAGTGGCACCGACTTCAGGAACCTCTGGTCAAATGTCTTCGGCGCGTAGCGTCGGTATGAGTTTAGCCCGGCGTTTCAACGCCGGGACTTGGTGTTCACGGATTCTCGTCGCGTAGCGACGATTGAGTTCACATTGGTTTCAGGCGTCGCTACGCGACGCGAAGACTTCGTTCACCGTTTCCCGGCCTTGAAAAGGCCGGGCTAAACTCAGATCGACGCTACGCGTCGAAAGTACTTGTTCAGAGCTTCCTTCAGTCTGTGCTTTGCCATTGCGAGGCAGAGAAATCACAGACTGAAGTCAATGCAAGGGTTTGGTTCGCTTACCGCGTATTGAATAGAGGTGTATTACCAGATGAAACGTTATTTACGAGCTGTGTTGATAGTAATAGTCGCAGGCCTCTGCGGGACACTCTATGCCCAGAATGATTTGCCAAAGAAACCTTTCTCAGAGTGGTCGAAAAAGGAAACGGAGAAGATTCTGAGCGATTCGCCCTGGGCCACACAGAGGGAAGTACGGATCAAGTTCGACAAAGAAACACAAAAAGCCGCCGGCTCGTATTCCGGCGTTTCCGGCGCCGCCGCCGCTCAGGCAGAAACTGAAGTCAGCAGTCAGCCGCCGGTCGATTTTGTGTTTACTGTCAGGTTGCGTTCGGCGCTGCCGGTACGACAGGCGATGGTCCGCTTGAAGAACCTCGAGACTAACATTGAGAAAATGAGCGGCGAGCAGCGGGCCGCCTTCGAGAAACAGACCAAAGGGCTGCTCGAGTGTCCTGCTTGCGCGGCCAACTACGTCGTGACCTTAAGCTCGAAATCGAAAAACAGCCCGGGCGCTGATGCCGTCTATGCGACTTTCAAGGGCGGCCGCCTTACAGACCTGCAAAGATACATCTACATCGCGAATGAGCGCGGCGACCGCCGGTCTCTAGTGTTTTTTGTGCCCCCCAAAGCGCCCGGCGAGGAGGCTGTGTTTTTTTTCCCCAGAGCTGATGAAAAGGGCGCGCCGCTGCTGACCCCTGCGAATAAAGAGTTGCTGATCAACTTGACTGACAACCAGGCGAATTCAATTACGAACTTCAAACTCGACGTGTCAAAGTTGGTGATGAACGGGAAGGTGGAATTTTAATAACTTCTTCTCCCTTCTCTCTCTGGGAGGAGGGCCAGGGGATGAGGTCAGTACCGGGAGCGGTAGCGACCGGGTTGTTGACTAACAGGCCTGAATCGCCAGGGAGACCCAGTCGCTACCGCTCCCGGTACCGACTCCATGCTGTCCACGGGACTGTTCCCTGCGGAAAGAAATTGACACGCACTAAGACTTACCACCTGGTCGCTTACGTGTGAGGTTTCGGAATCAAAAGTATTCAAACTAATATCGGAAGCTGGTTGTTCAGCTTGTCCGCCAGGGCGCGCACGCTAGCATGTGCGTCGGTCTTAGTCCTGTTCGTCCAACTCGTTTGCCTCGCCGATCCGCAGGCGAGCGCGCCGTCGGTTACCAAAGTCGAACCGCCTTCCTGGTGGATCAATCATTCGATCAATCCAGTGCGCCTGTTGATACGCGGCACGAATCTTTCCGGCGCGAAAGTCAGAGCCACGCGCCCGCAAACTCTGGTTTCCGAAGTGCGCGTCAATCGCGACGGCACTTACCTGTTTGTGAATGTCCGGATTAACGCCGCCGCGCCAGCGGGTGATTATCCTTTAGTCATCGAGACTCCGCAGGGAAGAGCGACCGTGCCTTTCCGTCTGAACTCCCCGTTCGACGCGACCGGAAACTTTCAGGGGATCAACAACGACGACGTGATTTATTTGATTATGACCGATCGTTTCTCAGACGGCGACGCGGCGAACAACTTGCCCGCTAATACTCCGGCGACAGCTTTCGACCGTCGCAACTCGCGGGCTTACCATGGCGGCGACTTCCGCGGCGTCATCAATCATCTTCAATACTTTAAAGAACTCGGGGTTACCGCCTTGTGGCTGACACCCTGGTACGACAATTGGAACGGCGTGAACAACTGCGACAAGCCCTGGTGCCCGGGGACCTACTATCACGGTTACCACGCCACGGACTACTACGGCGTCGAAGATCACTTCGGCGATATGACAACGCTGCGCGAGCTAATCGAGAAGGCACATGCATTGGGTATCAAGGTGATTCAGGACCAGGTGGCCAATCACATCGGTTCGCATCATCCCTGGGCGAACGAGCCGCCACTCGAGAACTGGTTTCACGGCACGACGCAAAAACATCTGCTCGAGAAGTTTCAGAACAGCGTCCTTCTTTCCCCGCACGCTAATCAGGGAGAGGTTCGCAACACCCTCGACGGCTGGTTCAATGACGATATGCCGGACATGAACCAGGACGAGCCGGAAGTGGCGGGTTACGAAATTCAGAATTCCCTCTGGTGGGTGGGGATGACCGGCATCGACGGCATTCGGCAGGACACTATTCAATACATTCCGCGCTTTTTTATTCGCGATCTCGAGAATGCTCTTCATCGCCAGTATCCCCGAATGTGGATGGTCGGCGAAGTGTTTGAGCGTGACGCCGCCCAGACTTCGTTTTTCATCGGCGGACGACAAGGTTGGGACGGCATCGACACCAAACTCGACTCGGATTTCGACTTCTCATTGTGGGGTGTTTCGCTGGATGTGTTTACGGGAAAAAAACCTGTGCGCGCTTTGCGAGATCAACTGAAGTACGACGCCCTTTATCCTGATCCATCAAAAGTCACGACGCTAACAAACAATCATGACACGCCGCGTTTCATGTCTCTGGAAGGCGCGACGCTCGAAGGGGCGATGTTGCATACGGCGTTCATGCTGACTACGCGAGGGACTCCTCAGCTTTATTCCGGGGAAGAGATCGCGATGGACGGGAAGGAGGATCCCGATAATCGTCGCGATTTTCCCGGCGGCTTCCCCGGCGATAAGCACAATGCCTTCCTCGCCGGCCAGCGCACGGCGCGCGAACAGCGCATGTGGCAATGGACTCATGATTGGATCAAGCTGCGACAAGAGCACTCGGCAATCAGGGACGGACGATTGATCGATCTTTTCTACGATGACGATGCTTATGCCTATGCTCGGCAGGACTCGCGAGAAACAATCATCATTGTTATTAACCGCTCCGGCACTGAGAGGAAAATTTCATTCCCCATGCCGAACACCGGCGCCCGAGCAGGTTCGCGTCTGGCGTTACTGTCTGGGGCCGGAACAAACGAGGTAACGAACGACAACGCCGTGTTGAGCGTTCCCGCCAGGATTGCGGTTGCCTATGCAGTGCGCTGAAGTTGTACGGTGATCGCTTAGAGGCGGGCGTTGCCCGGCGTCTTTAGTCAACTCGCATCGGCGGGCAACGCCCGCCTCTAAACCCGAAGAGGAAGTAAGCACCAAGAGGAACTAAATGACCTTTCCCAGAGCCAGCGGCCTCCTGCTTCATCCGACATCTCTGCCGGGATCCTTCGGTATCGGCGATCTCGGCGACGAGGCCTATCGCTTCGCGGATTTTCTGGTCGCGAGCGGACAGTCTCTCTGGCAGGTCTTGCCGCTCGGACCAACCGGCTACGGTGATTCACCGTACGCGTGTTATTCGGCATTCGCCGGCAACACCCTTTTGATTAGTCCCGAACGCCTGCTTGAAGAAGGATTGCTGAGGAAGGAAGATCTGGAAGAAATTCCTTCGTCGCCATCCGACCGGATCGATTTTGAACTCGCACACAAGATCAAGAGTCTGATCCTGAACAAAGCGTTTGCGAGTTATCAGCATTCCACCGACACGGAATTTCGCAGCGCCTTCGAAACCTTCGCCGAACAAAATTCTTCCTGGCTTGACGATTACGCGCTCTTCCGGGCACTCAAAAGCGCCCACGGCGGCGTGGCTTGGCACGAATGGGATCGTCCGCTGGTCCAGCGCGAGCCTGCGGCGCTCGCTCGTGCTCGTCATGAACTTCACGATCAAATTGAAGCGCATAAGTTCTTTCAGTTTCTTTTTTTCAGGCAGTGGTTTGCGCTCAAAGCCTACTGCAACGCGCGGGGCATTAGCGTCATTGGAGACATTCCGATTTTCGTGGCCCAGGATTCGGCCGACGTTTGGACTAATCCCGATCAGTTCAAGCTGGATCAGGAGGGTCGCCCCCTGGTTGTTGCCGGGGTGCCGCCTGACTATTTCAGTGCGACGGGTCAGTTCTGGGGAAACCCGCTTTACAACTGGGACCGTATGCTGGCCGACGGTTTCAAGTGGTGGATTGAGCGCGTGCGGGCGACTTTGCAGACCGTCGATATTGCGCGCGTCGATCACTTCCGCGGCTTTGCTGCCTGCTGGGAGATTCCCGGAGGCGACAAAACCGCCGAGCGTGGTCGCTGGGTCGAGGCGCCCGGCAGGGAATTATTTGCGGCGATTCGAAAGGCGCTCGGCGAATTACCCATCATTGCCGAAGACCTGGGTGTTATTACTCCCGACGTTGAAAAGTTGCGTGACGATTCCGGATTTCCCGGGATGCGCATTTTGCAATTCGGCTTCAGCAGCGACACGAAGAGCATAGATCTGCCGCACAACTATCACCGAAACGTCGTGGTCTACACGGGCACGCATGACAACGACACCACGGTTGGCTGGTTCAATAGTGTTGCCGGCGCCGGCTCAACTCGCACCGCTGCCCAAATAAACAGCGAGCGAAACTTCTGCATGAAGTACCTGAATACCGATGGCCACGAGATCGAATGGGATCTTATTCGATCGGTGTTGGCTTCAGTTGCTGACACGGCCGTTGTGCCCCTTCAGGATCTGCTCGGGCTGGGTAATGAAGCGCGCATGAATTTGCCGAACAGTACTCAGGGAAATTGGGCCTGGCGATTTAACGAGGGTGCTCTTACTGCCGCCCACAGCGAGCGCCTCAGAGAAATGACGGACACGTACGGTCGAATCCGCAAGCACGGAGTAGAAAGTATCAAGCTGGATCAGGGAACATGAATGTACGCTCGATCGGAACGCGGACATCCTGCCCGCCAGCGTGCATAGCACTCAGTTACCTTAGGCGGAAGGTAGGTTCGCGCTCCGCGCTCAGGCGGACAGGATGTCCGCGATCCGTAGATGTTTAGCGTTCCTATGCTGTGAAATCCATGCCGACTTCGTTACCCAAATTGCTATCGTTCATAGCGCTGCTGCTTTGTGGAGTTTCGTCTGCAGCCGCCCAGACTCCAGAAGTCCTCAAAGTCGATCCGCCAAGCTGGTTCATTGGGCATTCGATAAACCCGGTTCGGGTCCTGATCCGAGGAAGAAACCTTGGCGGCGCGCGGGTTACGCCTCTGGGCGCCGGGCTGAGTATCGGGCAGACGAAAACCAATGCAGCCGGCACGTATGCCTTCGTTGATGTTCAAATCAATCCGGCTGCAACGCCGGGCGCGCGCCGACTGAAAGTAACCACGGCAAACGGATCGACTGAGGCGCCCTTTGAGGTCTTGAAACCGTTATCTCGCGCAGGTCGCTTCCAGGGCTTCTCTCCTGACGACGTGATGTACCTGATCATGATCGACAGGTTTGCCGACGGGGACCGGTCCAACAACGATCCGGCGCAGTCGCGCGGTCTCTATAACCGTGCGAACAAGTTCTACTATCACGGTGGAGATCTTCAGGGCGTCATCGATCATTTGCCCTATCTCAAAGACCTGGGTGTGACTGCGTTGTGGTTGACGCCGTGGTATGACAATTACGATCGGCTGAACGAGGTCGAGTTAAAAGAAGGCAAGCCCTGCACAGGCTTTCATGGTTACAATCCGCAGGACTTCTACGGCGTCGAAGAACATTTTGGCACGCTCGCAAAATTGCGCGAACTGGTTGAAGCCGCACACAAGCTGGGCCTCAAGATCGTTCAGGACGAAGTGGTAAATCACACCGGCCCTTATCATCCCTGGGTCGACGATCCTCCGACGCCGACCTGGTTCAACGGTACGAAGCAAGACCACCTGGCCAATGTCTTTCAGACCTGGGTGCTGCACGATCCGCGTCCGGTTGAGAGTTTGAAGAAGGCGACCATGGAAGGGTGGTTCCTGGACTTCCTGCCTGATCTCAATCAAAACGATCCGGAAGTCGAGCGTTACCTGATCCAAAACACGCTCTGGTGGATCAGCGTTAGCGGTCTGGACGGAATCCGCATGGACACTTGGCAGTACGTGCCCAATACTTTCTGGCACAAGTGGACCGCAGCCATCAAACGCGAGTATCCAAACTTTCGCGTTGTCGGCGAAGTGAAAGACGGCGACGTAGTACACGCCTCGTTTTTTCAGGGCGGCGTGGCGCGCGACGGGGCGGATTCAGGTCTCGACTCGCTGCTGGATTTCCCCTTGTTCTATCCGATTCGTCATGCATTTGCTGAGGGCGGAAATCTCGATGAAGTGCCTAAGACTTTGGCGAAAGACTATCTCTACACGGACCCTAATATTCTGGTCACACTTCTCGGCGGTCATGACGACGGCCGCTTCATGAGCGAGCGGGGAGCGACGATCGCGGGACTGAAACTCGCGAACCTTTTTGTATTGACGACGCGCGGCGTGCCGCAACTGTACTACGGTGATGAGATCGCCATGACCGGTCCCGATGAGCCGACTGCCCGGGCGGATTTTCCCGGAGGGTTTCCGGGAGATAAAAGGAATGCCTTCAGCAAAGAAGGGCGAACAGGGGAAGAGCGAGAGGCGTTCGATTTCACACGCCGCATGACCCATCTACACACTGAGCTTCAGCCGTTGCAGCGCGGTGAACTCATAAACCTGTATGTCTCGGAGCAGCAGTATGCGTATGCTCGCAAGACAAAAACCGGAGTTGCCGTCGTCGCAATCAACAATGACGCGAAAGCGGTGACGCTTGAATTCAATGTGATGCCAGTTGGGCTGGCGAATGGAACAGTACTGGTTGATCGCTTGGGAATGGTTAAGGAAGTAAGAGTCAGGGGTGGAAGAATTCGAGTTGATCTACCAGGTCGTTCAGCCGCCGTGCTTGTTCGAAACTAACACCGATCTGTTTAGACGGCGCACTTGTGCGCCCGCGCCGGTAAATGAACGAGGCCGGACAAGTCCGGTCTCTAAACGACCGAAAGTTCACTGAATGCAACTCAAAACCAAATCATTTTCTGAGCAGGTAGCCCTGGTCACCGGTGGGGGCACTGGCATCGGCCGGGCATTCACCGAAGCCCTGGCGACGGCGGGTGCGCGGGTTGTCATTGCTTCAAGACGTGAAGAAATTCTGGCTCGTACGGCCGAAGAGCTGAACAAAAAGCTTGGCGCCGAGCGCGTCTTCGCAAATGCCTTTGACATTCGCACTCCCCAGCAGATCGGAGCGCTCGTCGACAACATTGTTCAGCGCTGGGGCACGCTGGACCTGCTTATTAACAACGCCGGCTTGGCGGTTCCGGAAACCGTCGATCAGATCACGGAAGACGGTTGGGACAAGGTTATGGAAACAAACCTGCGCGGCGCCATGCAACTTGTTCGCGCGGCATTGCCACACATGATCAAGAATGACTTTGGCGATGTTGTAAACATCTCTTCCCAGGCCGGGAAGCACGGCTACGCCGACGTGCCTTCCTACTGCGCTTCAAAGTTCGGGTTGCTTGGCTATGCGGAAGCGCTGCGCGATCATGTGCGCAAAGCCGGCGCGAATGTGCGCGTCTTCAATTTCTGTCCCGGCCTTGTCGATGTTGAAAACACTGCGCCTGATGCGACTCCTAAGCCAGGATTTATCCACGTTTCGAATTTGGAGCGCACGCTCATGTACGCGTTGTCGCTCGATCGAGATGTGGTGCTCGAGGACGTTAGCTTGTATGCCAGATAGTTGGCGCGAAAGATAACTTTGAATTTGTTTAGATGGCGGACTTGTCCGCCACGGCTATCGAGAGCCGGACAAGTCCGGCGTCTAAACGGAGCGGATGATTTAGACGCACGACTGGAAGGTAGGAAACAAAAAATGAAAAAACCACGCCTGAGTTTCTGGCAGATCTCGAACATGAGTTTTGGGTTTCTCGGGATCCAGTTCGGTTGGGGGTTGCAGCTCGCCAACATGAGCGCGATCTACAGCTATCTCGGCGCCAAGGAATCCGATATCCCTCTTCTTTGGCTCGCTGGTCCGGTCACCGGCTTAATTGTCCAGCCAATCATTGGCGCCATGAGCGACCGCACCTGGAACTGGCTCGGTCGCCGCCGTCCTTACTTTTTGGTGGGGGCGATTCTTTCCAGCCTCGCTTTGTTTGTCATGCCCGACTCGACCAGCGTCAGAATGGCCGCCGGGTTCTTGTGGGTTCTGGATGCCAGCATCAATATCAGTATGGAGCCGTTCCGTGCCTTCGTGGCAGACAAATTGAACCCGGAGCAGCGCACCGTTGGCTTTGTGATGCAGAGCTTCTTCATTGGTATTGGAGCTACGCTGGCCAACGCGCTGCCATACATTTTTAGATACTCCGGTGTGACCGGGAGAACTGCCAGCGGCATTCCTCTGACAGTCCAATATTCATTCAAGATTGGCGCGGTTGCGTTTCTGATCGCAGTCCTGTGGACCGTCTTTACAACGAAAGAATATCCGCCCGAAGACATGGCCGAGTTCGAGCGCAAGCGCCGCGAACACAAAGGCATCGGCGCCGTCGTCACAGCCCTCCTCAAAGAAATTTTCTCGGCCATCGGCGAGATGCCCGCGACGATGAGGCAACTCGCCGTCGTCCAACTGTTCACCTGGTTGGGCCTGTTCTGCATGTGGCTGTTCTTTGGGCTGATGACTTCCTATCACGTGTTCGGCGCCACCAGTCCAAAGGACGCTCGGTTTCCGTTGGGAGGCGAATGGGGCGGCATTTGTTTCGCCGTCTATTCCATCGTGACCTTTGTGGTTGCCTTTGCGCTCGCCAAGCTGGCCGCCGCGACCAGTCGCAAAACTGTGCACGCGGCCGCGCTCGTTTGCGGTGGCATAGGCTTGCTCTCCGTTTATCTGATTCACGATAAGTGGACGCTGCTGCTGACGATGGTTGGAGTCGGCATAGCCTGGGCGTCGATTCTCTCTATGCCTTATGCGATTCTGTCCGGTGCTTTGCCGGACGCGCGCATAGGGATTTACATGGGAGTCTTCAACTTTTTTATTGTGATTCCGGAAATCATTCAGGCCCTGACCTTCGGTCCGATCATTCGCGCGCTGTTTGGGCCGGACAATCACAACGCGCCGCTCTACATGGTGATGGCCGGTGGGGGCTTCATGTTAATAGCCGCGCTGTTGGTCTTGCGCGTGCAGGATCTGGGAGATCGACAGGTACCTGAGGACGCAGTTATCAACGCCGACGAACATCTCCCGATCATTCCGGCCGAGACGGCGCAACCGGTGCCGAGTACGGGTTTGATTGATCGTAGAGAGTAGTTGTTCTTTGCGAGCTTTGCGCCTTTGCGTGAGATTTGGCTCGCAGAGGCGCCAAGGCGCAAAGAGAAATCGGCAAGTTGGGGGAGAAAAACTAGATGAGATTGAGCCTGAAAGCGGCTAAGAGAAAACGCGCTGTCCTCACCTTGTTGGTCCTGGCCGTTTTCGTTGCGCCCTCGTTTCGTCTCGCTCGAGCGGAACAGCAGGCGAAAGATGTCTCGAAGCTTCCTGCACGTCCTGCTCGCAACTGGGTGCGCGACGGTGTCATTTATGAAATCTTTCCGCGCGACTTTTCGGCAGGTGGGAACTTCAACGGCGTCACCGCCCAGCTTGATCGCCTGAAGGATCTCGGCGTAACGATTCTCTGGCTGATGCCAATCCACCCCATCGGACAGAAAGAGAAGAAAGGAACTATCGGCAGTCCTTATGCGGTACGCGACTACTACGCGATCAATCCCGACTACGGCACCAAAGACGATCTGAAAAAATTGATCAGTGAAGCGCACCGGCGCGGCCTGAAAGTGATTATTGACATTGTCGCGAACCACACAGCCTGGGACAGTGTTCTAATGAAACATCCCGACTGGTATAAGCACGATGCCAGCGGCAAGATCACCTACCCATACGACTGGTTCGACATAGCTGCACTGGACTATCACAATGCCGAGCTGCGCCGGTACATGACCGACATGCTCAAATTCTGGATTCGTGAATTTGACTTGGACGGCTTCCGTTGCGATGTGGCCGGCGAAGTGCCGACTGATTTCTGGGAGAACGCGCGTTCAGAGTTGGACAAGATCAAGCCGGACATTTTCATGCTGGCCGAAGCTCACAAACCTGACTTACAAGTCAAAGCTTTCGAGCTTGATTATTCATGGCCGCTGCATAGTGCTCTGACCGACCTGTTGCAAGGACGCGGCCGTGCTTCTGACTTACGTGCGGCGTGGGAAAGTGAAGCGAAGGAATGGCCGCGTGGTGCCTTGCACCTGCGCTTCTCGGACAATCACGACGAGCGTCGCGCCATCGCTCGTTTTGGCGAGCCCGGCGCGCTCGCCGCTTCCGCGTTCATGCTGACGCTCGACGGAGTGCCCCTGCTCTACAACGGAATGGAAGCAAGAGACACGACCGAATCCGGCGCGCCGGCACTGTTTGAGAGGCTGCCCATCTTCTGGCCCTTCGCTGAACGGCGTCCCGAATTTCTGCGCTTCTATCAGCGGATGCTCGCTCTGCGCCAGGCGAGTAATGCTTTGCGACGCGGTACGCTTGAATGGCTGCACAATTCAGACGAGTCGCGGGTTGTCAGTTATGTGCGCCACAGCGCCGATGAAGAGGTTCTGGTCGCTATTAACTTTTCCAACCGGCCGTTCTTTGGCTCCGTTGAAGTTGCCGCAGCCGAAAGGTTTGCCGACATCACCCCGGATATTGGCAAGCCCCTGCCTCCGGACGCGCCAGCGCCGGAGAAAGACGCGCGCGCGCGAACAAGTAGCTTGCCTGTCTTATCTCTTGAGTCTTACGGCTATAGGATTTTTCGTCGGCAGTTGAAATAGAAATCGCTTCCGTTTTGTCTTCGTTTAGATGGCGGACTTGTCCGCCTCGAGTCGCCGCACAAATGCGGCGTCTAAACCAAGTTAGCATTGATGAATCGCGGAACCTCTATCGTTATCGTTCTGGCCTTTGGCTGCGCAACTTTGTTCGCGCAGACAAGGAACCGTCTCGCCCCCGGCGCTCCCGGCAAAGACGCGCATTGGCCCAGCGCCGCCAAGCAGGGATTCGGCACCGCAAACAGCATTCGTTCGAAGGTTTGGTTCACCCTGGCCGACGGTGTGATGACTGAGGTTTACTTTCCTACGATTGACGTTCCGAATTCGCAGATGCTGCAACTGGTCGTCGTTACGGCTGCAGGAAAGGTTGAGACCGAAAGCGAGGATACAACTCACTCTGTTCAGGTGTTGGACAATGCTCGATCACTTAGTTTTCGTCAGGAGAACAAAGCCCGGAGCGGCGCTTATTTGATCACGAAAACCTATGCGGTCGATCCTCAGCGCAATTCGCTACTCATCAAGGTGAAGTTTCGTTGGCAGGCGAAAGGTCCCTGCCAGTGTTCCCTGTTCGTCTACTACGATCCATCCTTGAACAACAGCGGCAGGCATGATTCCGGCTGGACTGAAAGCGATGCGCTGCTGGCCGCGGACGCGGACAAGGCCTCGGCTTTGATTGCTGAACCTCAATTTGCCCAAACGACCAACGGCTACCTTGGAACCAGCGACGGTCTTAGTCAACTGCGCACGGCCAAAAAAATAGAGCCCTATGACCGCGCGGAAGATGGGAATGTAGTTCAGGTGGGTCGTATTCATGCTTCCCGGATTTCAGCAAACGCGATTAGCTTTACGCTGGCGCTGGGATACGGGAACACGGCGGTCGCCGCTCTCACTAACGCACGAGGTTCATTGACGAGAGGATTTGAAACAGTCCAAAGCGGATACGAATCAGGCTGGCACAAGTACGTTGCCACTCTACCCACTGTCGAACCAGAGTATCAGCGGCAGTTCACAATGTCGGCGATGGTTTTGAAAGCACTCGAGGACAAGACTTATCGCGGCGCTTTCATTGCCTCGCCATCAATTCCGTGGGGCGGCGGCCCGAACGCCAACGAGCCAGCGATTAGTGGTTATCACGCGGTGTGGTCACGCGACCTTTATCAGGTGGCGACTGCATTCGATGCCATGGGCGATCGGGCCGCCGCAAATCGCGCGCTTGATTATCTATTCAAGATTCAGCAGAAGACAGACGGAAGCTTTCCGCAAAACTCATGGGTTGATGGACGGCCGATCGGCGGCGGCTTGCAGATGGATCAAGTCGCCTTTCCCTTGATCTTGGCTTATCAGTTTGGCCGCACGGATCGAAACACATGGTTGCGGCACATCAAGCCTGCCGCCGATTTCATAGTCCACAAAGGCCCGGCAACGGATCAGGATCGTTGGGAAGAAAAACGAGGCTATTCGCCGGCTACGATCGCTGCCGAGATTGCCGGTCTGGTTTGTGCCGCGAGCATCGCCCGCCTCAATGGCGACACCGAATCTGCTGCTACCTATCTAAGAACCGCAGACAACTGGACCGCGAACGTAGAACATTGGACTGCGACAACCAATGGATCCTACGGAGATAGAAATTACTACCTCCGCATAACCGAGAACGATAATCCGAATGATGGCGCTAAGATTGAAATCAACAGCGGCGGCGGTATTTTTGACGAGCGGGAAATTGTCGACGCAGGGTTTCTGGAGTTGGTGCGATTGGGAATCAAGGCCGCGGATGACCCTCTGATCGTAAAGTCGCTTGCGGTCGTTAACAGACTGATTAAGATGGAAACGCCGGCCGGCGCCGGATGGTACCGTTACAATCACGATGCTTACGGCGAACAGGCTGACGGCCGTCCTTACGTTGGGCGGAACGGCAAGGGACGTCTCTGGACTCTGCTCACCGGCGAGCGAGGTCAGTACGAACTTGCGTTAAATGAGAGGGTGACGGCGCGAAAACGCCTCGACACGATGATGGGTTTTGCGAACCAGGGATTGATGATTTCTGAACAGGTATGGGATCAGAGTGAAGGCCCGGGGTCGGCTTTTCGTAGTGGCTCAGGAATCGGCTCGGCTACGCCGCTAGCCTGGTCGATGGCCCAGTTCATTCGCCTCGCACTCAATCTCAAGTCCGGACGAAACTTGGACACACCCGTAGTTGTTAGTTCCCGATATCTCAAAAGGTCAAAAAACAAATGACTGACTCCGATCCGGATGTACGAGCAGGGAGAACGTGTTCCGAAGTAGTATTTGCCGCCGATCTGGGTGGAACAAACCTGCGCTCAGCGACTGTCGATGAAAACGGAAAGGTTCATTTCCGTCTCAAGCAGAATACCCCACAGGCGGAAAAACCTGATGAGATTGTCCGGGCGCTGGTGCTCGCTGTCCGCCAATGCCAGGAGCAGAGTAGGGCTAACGGAGACTGCATTCGCGCAGTTTCAGTTGTCGTTCCTGGTTCCGTGAACGTCAAACAGGGCATCGTGGTGAAAGCGCCAAACCTGGCCTGTCTGGATAAATTTCATCTGACGGCTGCTTTGACAGATGAACTGAAGTTGCCCGCAATTCTCGAGAACGACGCTAACGCCGCGGCGGTGGGCGAGATGTGGCAGGGAGCAGGGCACGGGCGGCGCACCATTGTTTGCGTAACGCTGGGAACAGGAGTTGGCGGCGGAATAATTCTGGATGGGAAACTGTGGCGCGGGGTGAACGACTCGGCCGCTGAGATTGGACACATGTGCGTCGATCCATTCGGCGGAGTAGCTTGCCAGTGCGGCAGCCGCGGATGTTTGGAGGTTTACGCCTCGGCGACGGCCATCGTGCGCATGGCCCGCGAAGCCCGACCGCGTTATCCGGACTCTCTGATTAAGACCAGCGACAATCTGACGGCGGAAGAAATTTATCTGGCGGGGATGAAGGGTGATGAATTGGCGCTGGAAGTTTTTCGGCGGATGGGCGTCTATCTCGGAGTGGGCCTGGCCAACCTAATCAATATTCTAAATCCGGAAATGATTGTGATAGGCGGCGGAGTTGTCAGCGCTTGGGAACTGTTTGAGAAGCACACGAACCGTGAGATCGCGGAACGGGCTTTCCCAGTGCCGGCTGCTGAAGTCAAGGTTGTGCCTGGTGAATGCGGTGACGACGCAGGCTTGCTCGGCGCCGCGTATCTGGCGTTTAATCCGAAGCTTCAATCCATTTAGTGGGCGTGGGGCATTAGCCCGACCGTGAGGGAGGGCTCAAACGTCAAGGTCGCTAATACATGAGCCCTCCCTTACGGTCGGGCTAGTGCCCCTAAAAAAACTGCCAGGATAAATCTGTATGAAGATATTTTCAGCACTTCTTCTCTGCCTCTTTGGTCTTAGCCTTAGCAACCAGGCACAGGACATAACTTCACTGGAGAAGATCGGTCCGGTTATCAGCTTTGCAAGAGGCGACAACAGTGTCACCTTCAACTGCCGGGACAACTCCCAGGTTCAAATATCCATTCTCGCGTCCGATTTAATTCGCGTGCGTGCTTCATTCACAAAGCCAATTCCTGCCAGGGACCATTCGTGGGCCATCGCAAAAGAGAAGTGGGACACACCGCGTTGGAGCTTAAGCGAAACTCCGGCAGCAATCACGCTCGCAACAGATGAAGTTGAAGTCGTCGTTCATCGTTCGCCGCTGCTGATCGACTTTCGAGATGCCCGTACCCACGTGACGCTTAACGCGGATGAACAGCCAATGGCCTATGACGCCAAAGGGACGCTGGCGGGCATGATGTTTGATCCAAAGGCCGGGGCGTTCGTAGCTGGATCCAAGAAACTTGGCTTTGACGAACACTTCTATGGACTCGGCGAAAAGGCCGCGCGCCTGGACAAGCGTCGCGGTTTTTTTGTGAACTGGAATTCGGACACGCCCGGATATACCGAAGGCAAGGATCCGATTTATCAGACGATTCCTTTTTATCTCGGCCTGCAAAACGGCGCCGCGTACGGGATCTTTTTCGATAACAGCTATCGCAGCTATTTTGATTTCGGCCGCTCCTCGCAACAGCGCGCGTGGTTTGGCGCTGAAGGCGGCGAGATGAATTACTACTTCTTCAACGGACCATCGATTAAGAAGATTCTTAGCCGCTACACGGATCTCACTGGTCATATGCCCTTACCGCCGATGTGGGCGCTCGGTAATCAGCAAAGCCGCTGGAGTTACTATCCCGATAAGATGGTGGAAGAAGTCGTCCGGGAATACCGCGAGCGCGATTTGCCTTTGGACGTGATCCACCTCGACATCGATTACATGCAGAGCTATCGCGTATTCACTTTCGACCCGAAGCGTTTCCCCGATCCGAAGGGCTTGTCAGAAAAGCTGGATCGGCAGGGAGTAAAGCTCATCAGCATCGTGGATCCTGGGGTGAAGTATCAACCGCCGGCAAAGAACGCGCCTTCGATCAACTCAGCAAAGCCCGAATTGGAGCCGCAGGATCAGCGTTACTATGTTTTCGATGAGGGACTGCAGAAGAACTATTTTCAGCATCGCAAGAATGGCGAGCTGTTCATTCCGAAAGTCTGGCCCGGCGACAGCGTGTTTGTCGATTACACCTTGCCGGAAGCCCGGCGTTGGTGGGGCGATCTGCATCGGGCTTACCTCGACAACGGGATAGCGGGAATTTGGAACGACATGAACGAACCGTCCGACTTTGTCGATCAAAACGGTAAGAACCAGATCGATGTAGTTAGTTTTGACGAGGGCGAAAACTGAACGCATGCGAAAAATCGAAACGTGTTTGCGCTGTTGGAGTCCCGTGCTACCTACGAAGGCCTCGAGCGTTTGCGGCCGAACAAGCGGCCCTACCTGATTACGCGGGCCGCATACGCCGGCATTCAACGCTACTCGACAATGTGGACCGGCGATACGAACAGTACCTGGGACGCGCTGGCTCTGAACATCCCAATGTTTACGACGCTCGGTCTTTCCGGTGAGCCCTTTATCGGCAGCGACGTTGGCGGCTTCATCGGCCGCGGCAACGGCGAGTTGTTGGTGCGTGCCTATCAAATAAGTTTTCTCGCGCCGTTCTGTCGCAATCACAAAGCCATTGACGGGTATGATCAGGAACCGTGGCGCTTTGGCAAATACTACGAGGACATTATTCGTCGCTATCTAAAGTTGAGATATCAACTGTTGCCGTTTCTCTACACAACTCTTGAGGAAGCCCATCGCACTGGGACGCCTTTGTTTCGGCCTCTGGTGCTTAACTATCAAGACGATCCGAACACGCACAATCTGGATGATGAGTTCATGATCGGCGAAGACTTGCTGGTGGCTCCGATTGTCAAACCCGACGTCACCACGCGTCTGGTTTATCTGCCGAAAGGGATCTGGTACGACTATTGGACCAACAAAAAGTACGCCGGTGGAACGATGCTTCGAGTCGATGCGCCGCTGGAAACGGTGCCGATGTTTGTGCGGGGCGGCGCGATCATTCCGCTGGGACCGCAAATGAACTATGTCGGTGAGAAACCTTTTGACCCGATCACCCTTGCAGTCTATCCCGACGATAACGGTTCGGCATCGTCTACGCTTTATGAAGACGATGGTTCGAGCCCCGCTTACAAGCAGGGAGCCTTTCGCCGCACGACCGTAAGCGTGAAGCGCGGTGCGCGTGGCTACACCGCGAACATTAACGCCGTGGGCAGTTACAACCCGGGCGCGAGAAAGTTCAGCTTCGTTATCAAGTCAGTCAGCCCTAACAAAGTAGCTACCATCACTGATGAAGGGCAAACGCGCCAGCTTGAAATCAAGTAAGGACTCGGCCGATCTACTGATCAACTTCTTCCCATCAGGTGATGGTCGAGACGAAGGACTTCGTGTCCGCGCTGAAGCAGAACGAGTCGAAACGGATGCTCGTCGAAGTGGATTAGGAGTTCGAGCAATCAGACGACAAGCATTAGACACACGGCTAATGCTTCCGTCAGGCACGGGCCTGATATCCCTCGCTCCACCGCGGAAAACTTCTCCACAAATTTAGTTACTGATGCAGTTTGAAATTCGTCAAGCCATGGGGAAGATAGGCGTCTTCAGACGCGTTGCCCGAAGGGTTACTAGACCAGCGCTTTAGCGCTGGGGCCAGTCGGCGAGTTATTGGGCTAGCGCGCTTCAGCGTGCTTTTGAAAATCAGCGCGGCTGGCACTGCGGCTAAATCCGTGGACTTTAAGCCTGTTAAAACGGGCTTTGAGATCAATCGCGCTCCACCCCCGGGCGTAAAACGCCCGGTCTAGAAACCCTTCGGGAAAGCCGCGTGAACGCGGCTAGAGGAAATGGCGACGCCTCTAATCTCTGCGACCTGTCATTACAACTGGATGTGGTTCCGGTGCCCACTTTTCAAACTCCATCAGCCCCAAAATTTACCCGGCGTTTACCCCTGGATCTGTACATTGCAACCTGGAGCAGAGGCAGCGTGTCTCTGAGGCCGCCATTCGGCGCTTTGATATGCCGGAATTGGTTGTGATGGCGGAAGCTGAAACGCGGGATGTGCCGATTCGGCGGCAGTCCATCAACTGAGCGCGCTCGGGCGTCGCTCATCTTTATTAGGAGAAGATCATGAAAATCAATGGCAAGGTCGGAATTATGTTGACTGTTGCGTTGCTCTTCGCAGGGGTGGCAATTGCGAACGGCGGGCCGCAGGCAAGAAAACAAAACAACGAACGAAAGGAATCAAAGAGCAAAGAGCGTTCTGAAAAGAGCGAGAGCCGCGAGAAGGGTGAGGCGGGCGAGACTCAACAGGATCAAGCCGCGCTTGCGCGCGAGGCCAAGATCCAAAAGGAGCAGGCGCAGGAGGTGGCTCTTCAACGCGCACCGGGTACCGTCGAGAGCAGTGAACTCGAGCGCGAGCATGGCAAGCTGGTTTACTCCTTTGATATCCGCAATGCGAAGGGAACAATCGATGAAGTGCAAGTCAGCGCATTGACTGGAAAGATTGTGCGCGTCGAGCATGAGACTGCCAAACAAGAAGCCGACGAGAAGCGCAAAGAAGCGGGCAAGCCATAGCCTCGAACAACTTGCCACTGCGCCAAAATTTCAGTGGTTCAGTTAACGAAGGAGCACGGAGGAGTGCAATGGAGAAAGTCGATGAAATACTTTCGATAGTTGCGCTCCTTGCCGTGACAATGATCACTCAGCGGCGACAGTTCGCGCGCTCCATTTCCTTAACGTCAGAATGAAGGTTGGGTCATGGCCAGTTTAAAACAAGGAACCAACTGGGAACGGTTTCGCGCCCAGCCAGGTTGGCGACTACCAAAACGAATTCCGCAGGTTCGACGGGTTTCGAAAGTCGGAGCATAGGCGGGTATTGCCTGCACTGAACGGAATTTGAAAGCCGTCCGGAGCTGTGTTTTCCAGCCCATGCACGGAGTCGGGTCCAAAAGTTATAATCAGAGGGAGTCCTAAAGCATTGATTTTATTGGTAGCGGGGGGCGGGATCGAACCGCCGACCTTGGGGTTATGAATCCGGCAACGTGATAGCGCGCCTATGACGTTGTAACCACATCAACCAACGTTTACGCGGATCGCAGCTCACTTTCGTTTGCGCCTATGCGCGCCTAAATCACTCTGTTTCAGTTCAAGACCGACACAATTTTCCCCACAGTCAGAGGCCTTGGGAATTCAACACCCACGGTCACCCATTAGCTAATAGGCCTCGCTTCACCAATTCAACTTCGAACTCGTTCCAGCTAACAATATACACACCCTGGTAGGTCTCTCCCAATGATCGTAAATCCGAATCTTGAGTAACGAGAAACTGCGCGTGTCCGTCCACCGCACAGGCTAGATAGACAGCATCCTCAAGATCGCGTTCATCTGCGCGCGGCGCTTGCGATATGCGACGACGAGCATCGCGCATAGTCTTGACCGAAACACCGACCGCCGGTTCAAGTTGCAGCGCGGCAAGCAGTAGTTCAAATCCAACGCGATCAAATTCGGCGCGCCGGATGATCCGTTCGTCGGCCTCAACTGCATTTGCGCCGCGCTCGTAGTCGTTGAAGATGTCAGGCGTCCACAACCAGCGAAAAGTTGGTTGAGCTAAAAAATTCAGTAGTTGTCGCTTAGGTGAAGCCGCTTCTGGGCGGTCGCGGCGGGTGAGAAACATTGCGAGAACAATCTGCGCATCGACAACGACGCGTAATTCATTCTCAATGGTGTTCGTTTGATCGGGAGCAGGCGGCATGCTCAACCGCGCGAGACCTTCCGAGAGGATTTGCCGTTACGCCGCCGCGCCTTTTTCACAGCTTCTCCGACCAACGCTTCTAGTTCTTCCTCGCTGGACGCAGGAACGTCTCCTCGCTGAGATCGTGCGCGCTCCTTAGAGCGCGCGAAGCTTGATCCCATTTCCTCAACGAGAAGATGCAGCAGAGCGCGTCTCATGTCTTCCAGGGTAGTGAAAGGCACGACCGCCGCCTCTGGCTCACCGTGCGTCGTAAGAACTACGCTACCCTGTGCAACCAGTTCCAGAGTGCGACGCATCTCCGCGCGCGCGTCAGCAACGGGCATGAACTTCTGCGGTCGGCCCAGGTAGGAAGCCACTCGCAGGAGCGCTGCAGCTTGGTCATCTGTATTCGGGACATTTGCTTTCATACGATCACTTAAAGATGATTGTACAGACATACGTACAAAAAAGGAAAGAACGCTTGCGACTTGCCGGCAATTGCGTCTCAGATCAATCATCCCAATAGTCTTGTCGGGACTAGTCGAACCGGGCGGATTGGGATGGCATGCTCAGCGCCTTGCGCGTGTAGATGATCGAATCACAAGTTTGGTCACTTACGTGTTCTCGTTGCCTTCAATTTGACCTTTACTCTTTCGTGCGTGTCGTTGAGCAACTTTCTCACTTCACTAGCGAATGGACCATAACCAAAGAAGTCAGGCAGAGTTGGGGTTCTTATCTCTTGCGGAAATGATATGTTAGCGAACAGGATTTGTTGAGATCCTGGCAATTTGCAAATGTCATAACGACCAGCAAATGGGAAGTACGCCTCCCCATAGTGCTCCCTCAGCACTTCATTCACAGTCGTTGAGTATAGCTCTGGATGCAGTCTCATGTATCTGCGATTCACACCATCTATCTTATGCGAGATGTGTATAAGACTGTCTGCTGACAGATCGCAACCAAGATGATGCGCTATCAGCAGTCCGGTATTGTCCAAGAATCCAAGCTCTTCAGTTCGATACAGCTCCTCCAGCCGATCGCGTCTTTTCCTTAGAATGCATGAGTGTAGAAGGGCGGCATTGCTATAGGAAAAGAACGACGCGTGTTTGTGGTGTTTTCGCAGCAGGAGAATCTCTTCGAACGCCAGGTCAAATTCACCGATGAGCAATTGGCGCTCGAGCCCATAGTAATAGATGAACAAATAACCTACATCGATTGGCGTGACGATGTCTCGGAGCCAACGTAGGTAGATCCATTTCTGTTCTGGAGAAAGACCCGCATAAGTTGGGTAATAGTTTGGGCGAGGAACTTCTTTCTCATCGGGAGGCTCCTTGATGAGCATTCTAACGTAAATGGTACTTGGCTCACCCGGCGACAGCGCCTTTACTTCTGGTTGTCCACCGATAAAGGTGACCGTAATCCCGATGCTAAACCCGGATGACACAGTATTTGGATCTTCATCCGATACATAGAGCAATGAAGCAGTTCGCGGCGGAAGGCGCATGCTATGACTCCCAACGACTAAGGACTCTGCTCTGTATGGTTGAAGGCTACTCTGGTTTTCCATCAGATGATTCCTAGTCAAGAGCTACCATTACTCACGCGACTCCACATCCATTTACTACATGACTTTAGCCATTTCCAAATACCGACAAAAAGCGTTGGCAAGCTCGATCTGTCGAGGCGTCTTACACTGCACTTCGAACAAACTGGGACTCGCGACGAGCACAGTCAGACACTGCGCGCGCGAAGTAGCAACGTTTAGTCGGTTCGAACTGTAGAGAAACTCCATTCCTCGTGGCGCATCCTCTGGGGTTGATGTTGTCATTGAATAAATGACGACAGGGGCCTCCTGCCCCTGGAACTTGTCTACCGTCCCTACTCGCGCCTTTTCGGGAAGAGTCTGTGACAAGACGGAAACCTGCGCATTGTAGGGAGCGACGATCAGGATGTCGCTGAGAAGAAGCGGAGCAGTTTCGCCTTTCTTGTTCGTCCACGCTGAGTCATTTCGCAAGAGTTGCCCGACTATCTCCGCAATGCGTGCGGCTTCTTCAGAAGACTCGCTCTGGTTTCCGCTGTGATTGACCGGAACAAAACGCAATCCTGTACCATTAAGAGGGCCTTCGACAGTCAGGCGTTGTGTCGCGTTCTCAGGACGAGGCATGAGCCGGTTGTCGTAAAAGACCTCTGAAGTGAATGTGCAAATATCAGGATGCAGTCGCCAGCTCTCCGCTAAAAATAATCCCTGATCCGCGCCGATGGTCGCACGTCCGTTAAGCAGATGAGAAAGCGCGGACGCCTCTGCACCAAGAGGATGTACGCCACGTTGAGGTTGATCGAGCTGCTGTGGATCACCAAGTAAGACGATACTCTTCGCTGCGGGAGATGCCGCGAGCACATTCGCTAATGACATCTGACCCGCTTCGTCCACGAACAGCACGTCAACCGCATCGGCCATCTCTGGACGCGCCCATAGCCATACAGTCCCAGCGGCGATTTGTGCCTCCCGCCCCGCTAGAGCGTTAACGACTGCTTCATTGTTCTTGGCGCGCTCCACCAGCGCGTCTTCACAGCCATCGCCGCTATCCACCCTTTGGAAAGCCTTTAGATTAACAGCGGCCACGCGCGCCGCTTCGCAGGTGTCTTTAAGAAGCTTGCTGATTACCTTATGGCTGACGGCGGTGATGCCGACTCTTAATCCGCTTCTCACCAACTCGGCAATCATACGGGCGCCAGTGTAAGTCTTGCCAGATCCGGGTGGGCCTTGAATCGGAAGCACTGTTTGATCGAGAGCGAGAGCCGACTGCTTGGCGGCTTCCGTCGATTCTGAATTCGTAGCGAGTAGGTCGCGCAGCGTGTCTCCACCTAAACGGGGCGGTCTTCTGAGCAATAGATCTCGCGCAGCCCTAAACCGGCCCGGCGCATCAATTCCGTTATCCGCAACCCATGATCCAAGTTGCAGAAGACTCTCGCGCAGTACCGTCGCGTTGATGATATTGTGTGGGATCAGCGCGCTCGGATGGGGAACAAGAGATGAAGCGCCTCGCTTGATGTCGATAGTCAGCATCCGTTCATCGATCTCAACAATCTCGCCAACCCCTTTTTGCGTCCTTGGGTCATGCACCGAAGGGGCCCGATCAATCGCATGATCCTGCAACGGAAACCGATAGCGGTGAATGAGAGACCTCTTTGTCTCGCCCACTACGCCTTCGTAAATGAGCCCACGTAATGCACTCTTGTCTTCCTGTAGCTCTTGATCGGCGAGTTCGCATAAGCGGAAGTATTCCCACCATGCTGACTTGTCCTCTCGGCGATGCCACTCTAGCAATTGAGCAAGCAGCCATTGTGCTTTGTGCTCGTCGGTTCTTTCGCTTTCGTCTTCTGGTACATCAACGACAAGACGAGCCGCAATTGAGCGAACCCGTTCAAGGTAAGCTGATAGATCCTCGGTTGGCTCGCCGGTCTTCAGCGCCGGTCGAGGCAGGGGCGCTCCTTTGCTTGCCTCTAACTCACGCCGCCTGTCTTCCAACCAATCCCGCAATCGCAGCGCTGAAACACAATCGTCGCGATTATAGCCTTCGATTGCCTCGCGAATCTCTGCGATGTCTTCCTCACCGGAACCAAATGCGAGCACGGACTGAAAGGTATTAAGGGCAAGGTTGGCGTCGATTAGTTGTACGTCGCGTTTGAATTCGTAGAGAGGCTCAAGCTTTTTGATTGAGTAGCTCTCCACCGATGCCCGCAGTCCCTGCTTAACAGTTCTATAGAGATCGACCAGGACTCCCGATCGCAACAGATCGTCGACTTCATCTACACACGTACCATGTCGGCCAGCCATGCGTTTGATCGCGGTTTCCTCATACGCTCCGTAATGATAGATATGCATATCCGGATGTTGTCGCCGACGTTCTGTCGCCATCGCCATGAAATTCTCGAACGCGATTTTCTCTTCGGTTCGATCAAGTGCCCAGATCGGTGAGTAATCAGCCTTGCCGTCTGAGAACGTCAACACACCGAAGAGATATTCCAAGCCTTGATCGAACGCGAAAGAATCGCCTTCAAAATCTAGGAAAATATCGCCAAGGGAGGGCGGTGGCAACGAACACAGCCCTTTTTCTTCGGACGGTTCCAACAGCTCATAAATGTAACGACCTTCATCCCGGCCTTGAATCTGCAACCGCGCCTGCTCTCGAATGCTCGTCAGCGCTTGAGTACCAATGCCTTCTATGGGAGGAAGCTCCGGACTTGCCAGACCACGTACCGTGCTGATGCCGCATTCAACCAAAACCTTTCGCTGATTCCTGGAGATCCCGGCAACTAGTGACAGGTGATCATCGTCGCGCCATCGTCCCTCACAAACGGAGGACCAGTTGCAGACGCGGCAATGATCCACAGGCTCGGGATAGGTCTCTGCCCTTAGCTGATCATCTGCTTCGAACTCACGTCTGACTTTTCGGAAGTATGCGAGGTAGCGGTGAACGGAGAACGTCTCGGGTTTCGCTCCGCCCCCGAGAACTACATGCATATAGTCAGGCACCACACCCTGAATCGTTGAGAGCAGGTCTGAGTAAAAACAAAGTTGGATAATGGCTCTTGCTTTGGTTGAGCGGGCCAACTTGGTCTCGACAACTTCGTACGACCACGGACCTAACGCGCTAGGTTTATCAACGCGTATAAGAAAGTCCGCGCGACCCTGCCACTGCTTTGACAGAAACGTCGCTTGATAGATAACCTCAGCGCCGCCTCGAATCGCATCAACCGTTTGGGCGTTTGCGTCCTTCCAAGGAAAGTCGCTGGGTATCTTTGCAATGTCGAGGTTTTGTTCCTCAGCTAGGAGGCGCAGGTAAGTCTCTTCATGTGTCAACCCAAGCTTCACCAGCAAATCAAGCCCCGGATTAGCGAAGAATGGCCTCTTGATTTCGCCCGCCGCCGAAGCGCGATCTAACGAAGTGAGATGCTGACAAGCGAGGAAGTTTGCAATGGACGTTGGAGAGAACACTATGATCACTAAACGCGAAGTCCTGATTTGAAGGAGACAGATTGGCTAACCGACCTGCGACTCGACCACAGCCGCGCTGTCTGCGCGGATCGTCGGCCGTTTGACTAAAGGTCGCGCCTTAGGAATCCGCTGCGGAAGCCAACCTCGATGTTTCAGAAATACTACGACCCACTCTTACCTCAGTTTCACTTGCTTTGTCTTTGGTATCGCAAGAGATTCTTAGATAAAAACATTGAGGTATATGTTCAGGCGCGAGCATACCGATAAACGCCCTTAATATTCTGAGCGATGAACTGCCCTTTTGAACTTGAGTAGCGCATTTGTTCGAAAACATGCGGTGGAACATCGTAGTAGTTGTAGGTTATGCCACTTGTAAACTCAACCGAGAGCACTTGGCTCATTTCGTCGTACTTAATGCGAGCTACGTTTGAGGATTCAGGTGTTTCAATCCAATTCATCAGCCGGATCTCCTTCCGTCGAATTGTCGCTCCCAGGCGAGGGTTTATGTTCGTAGCGGTGGTCTTGTTTCCGCCATTGAAGGACTACCGATGCGTAATCTGACTTGTCACGCTTTTGATTCCAACCTCCGGGTCCTTCAAAACCATCATTGAGTAGGGCACCGCGAACTACTACTCGCGGATCGCCACTATCCGGTCGCCGGTTTTGCGCCGGAGGATCAATTAGCGTGCGGATCGGCAGGCTCACGGCTTCCCCCACAATGATGGCCTCTCCAGTTCGAAGAATGGGAAGCATTTCAAACAGACCCTTAAGATTATCGGAAGCAGCGCTGCTCACATGGCCTCTGTCCGTGTCGTTAGCGAGTCGCATGGCAAAGATGGTTCCGCATTGCGACAGGATTGTTGGATCAATTTCAGATGGTCGCTGGCTCACAATCATGACACCCACGCCATACTTACGTCCCTCTTTGGCGATCCTCTTAACAGCGGCAGCGGCTTCACCTGCATTCTCTTTACCTAGATAGGCATGGGCTTCCTCAAGCACAACTAGTAAAGGCCGCTCACGGCCACCTTCCGGCAGGTCCTTGGCCCAAAAGAGCGCCTCATAGAGAATTCGAAGCAACGCGCCAATCAGATCGTTTAGGACAATTGACGGTATACCGGACAGATCGAGGATCGTGATCGGATCAGATCCGATCCAGTCCTCAAGTAGAGAATCAAGATCCTTATTAGTCTTACCCTGCAAATCCGGCAACCAATCTCCGGGCTTGAAAAGGAAAGCAAAACGAGGATCGCGAAGTTTGGAAGCGAGTCCTGCAAGCTGCGGCCTTATGCCTAAAGGCTCTCTCCCCCATTGCACGCGCTGGTCGGGCGGCCCCGTTGTTTTGACGGTGCGATACAACGGTGGCAACACAGCCATGGCGTCCCCTAATTGAACAGGCTGCCCGTTGTTGGCGCGCACGTACGCTGGCTCCACGTCGTCGGTCCCAGCACCAGGAGTAGGAATTAGCGTTTGATGTTCCCGCGTGTGAAGATCGAACCACAACTTGTGAAGACAAAACGGCACCGGTGAGTCTACCGTTATGGTTTCAGCGTTTGCGCCCTCTCGAGGTTGATTTGATAAGGATTCCTTTTTCAACGCTACAATGGCATCGGCGATCGCTCCACTCTGTGAATCGTTGCCGAACTTTCCTATAGCGATGGTGAGGAGTTCTTCGAAATTGAGGGCCCAGAAGGGAATTTGCAGAGGCACTTCACCCTTTTCGGAATTCGCGGAGACACGAAACACTTTGGCGCGGTCGGCAAGAGCCTTTCCATACTCGCCGTGAATATCCAAGATAATGATGCGTGCCGATGGATATCTAAGCGAATCCGACAACGATGTCAGAAGCCCGGCCACGGTTGTCGACTTGCCTGTACCCGTTGTGCCAACTATCGCAGAGTGCCTCGTCACGAGTTTATTGATGTCTATGAGCGCGGGAATCGACTCGGCACTTGCTAAATGCCCAACCGAAACAAAATCGTCTGGTTCGCCCGGACCATAAATCGCGCGCAAGTCCGCCTCAGTAACAATATGAACATTGTCGTCGATAGTGGGGTGTTGTGAAACGCCTCGCTCGAATCGTCCCCGCCCCGTTCCTTCGCCCACTAGTTGAACCTGTAGCCACCGATTACCGTAAGGATATGACTCGGCTTCCCGTACCGGAGCAGCCCCCGCACCCACTTGAGACACCACACCGTACAAGTCGACAAAGCCCATAGGGATGCGCACGAAACTACCAACTTGGCCGATGCGGTAGCCTTCGCCGTTCACAAAACTCAGACCTGTAACGGTTTCATTTCGTAATTCAACGGTTATAGTCGCACCTTTGACATCCTGTACGGTGCCGATCAGTGTGGGATCATTTGGCATTGCTTTGCTCATTCTCGTCTTGACCAAAAGCTATTTGCTGAGCCAGGAATCTTCCCAACGATGCAAAATCGCCGAGAAGGAACTTGCATCGCTCAGCGGGAGCGCTCGTACGGGGCATCATCTCACCTGTTTGAACCGCCACGCCGTGCAGAGCGTGTTCCCTCTTCTCGTCAGAGTGCCAATCTGCCTCGATCGTTCCCAGAACAGCTCCATCAGTTGCCAATAATCGCAGGTTTGAGTGCTTTCGAGCTTTCGTAACGGCATTAGGTGCTGTCTTTCGATCACCGAAGAGCAAAGCAAAACACACGGCTGTAGGATTTGCTGCCAAGCCTTGCAAGATCGCTTCGTTTAGGTGCTCGTCAGAAAATGAGTAGCCGCACGTAACGAGAACTGCTTGGCCCCGGGACAGAAAAGTCTTGAGGCGATCCATCATAGCGAGGTATGGCATCCGACGACTCTCAAGGTATTTGAGGTGTGAGGGATAGATCATTTGCTGATCGCTGGAGGTACTCTCCTTACGTCGCTCAAAGTCCCCTTTCGAAGTCCGCCACCAGTTGATCGCGCCGTGCACCTTCCATAGGCGAGCCCACCGAGAAGGCAGATTGTCCTGCTCCATTGAAGCCAGATCGAAGAAGGTGCTGTCGGAACCTACGAACCCATCGAAATAGGGTACCTGTCGTTCCTCAAGAGCTTGATCCGTCAATAGATCATAGTTGCAGGTAAATATCTCGACTGACTGGGTTCGTGGAATGCCGCTGATCCAAGTCGCGAGTTGATGGTAGGGCGTGTTGTCTTGGGTCAATCGGACTTTCATAACCTCAGTAGTAACCCGGCAAATCTCTTTATCCAAGTCAGTGAGAACTTGAGTCGAGAGTCCTTCTATACCGTGACTTCCAACAACTTCGGCTAGTGCTCGAATGTAGCTGAGAATCTCCTCAATATTCGGCTCGGTCTTTCCACTCTCGCTAAGTCGGCGGACAACCGTTTCGAAGGAGGCCTTGTGGGATGCAGCCGTGCTGAGCGAATCGCAGATTAGCTTAGTTAATCCCTTTACATCTGGAATCAAGGGTTTGGTCCCCGCCCCGTCAGCGACTCTGATCGCCATCGGACACCCCGCACCAAGAAAGAAGGCGACTCTCATTTTATCCGGGGCCAGCGCCTGTTGAAGGAGTGATGATTGCCGATACGGGCAATGCGCCCGTGAAAGTAGATCTGAGACGGAAACCAAACTACTTGATTCGGTTCCTGATGCTTCCGCCGATGGCTGCGAAGGATGTGTGATCTCTTGCATTGCGCCTCGCCTCCTATGGTTTGTCTCAACTATCGAAGCAACGTGTTTTCCCGATCTTCCTAAATGAGCCATTGTTGGCTTCAGTCTGCGCAGTCGGCGGAGAGAACAATCTCTTGCTTGTAGTTCATCGATTCCGCTAACTTCTCCAACCTGTCTGACGGACAGCGCTTGGTTAGTTCGTCAGTAAGATACTTGGCGGGAGAGTCAGTTATCATTTGGGTTCTTCTAACTAAGCCGACGCTGAGAAGGTGAAGCCAACGCAACAATACGCAAAGCATAGCCGCCTCCGCCAGAAATTTGCAACGCGCACGCGACCTCATTTCATTCCAGCCCGATAGAACTCGAGTTAAGTTCCCCCTTTGCGCTTCATTGTCTCACGACAGCCCATCCACACAACTCTGCGCTGTGCTCCGAGTGCTCCACTGCGTTACGCCCTTCGGTGTGCGGAGCGGGCACCCAGTCGTTTCCTTTTGTCGCTAGGAGGGGAAACACCTTTCAAAAGCACCAAACCAAAGAAGGCGCAACGACAGGAGAGACACGCTCGCGCTGCTTTTATTTTAGCGTCGAGTGCGCGTTAGTTGGACGGTCGCCGGATGCTTTGGGAGGTCAGCTCTACCGCCTTGTTTTTCGAGAGGCGGATTTGCGTTTGATGCCCTTGTATCTCACATTCCCAGGAAGCTTTTCAGGCAGGTCTAGTTCGTCATCCACGATGTCTTCCATGTGAATGCCGGCAACGCGCGCATATTGAAGGAGAACTATTAAGGGAGGCTCAAGTTCGCCGCGCTCATATTTCGAAATCCTTGTGTAAGGCATCAACTCCTCGACTCCAAGTCTTCTATACATCTCGGTTTGGGAGAGGCCCAAAGAATTTCTGATGTCCAGCAGCTTTTCCGCCAAGCGCTTTGGCCTGATCCGAGCGTAACCCATCAGGAGTTACCTCCTGATGGGTTGCCGCTAAGCCAATAACCCTTGACGCTATCTATAACTATAGATAGAATGCGCTCGCGTATTCGATTCGCCGTGAGTTGGAACCTTCCATGCTCAACGGCGATGCTCATTACTCGAACACACGAGAGGGTGAGCTACGCATTTGGCCGTTGCTGATTATCAAAGACTAGAGCGCCCACAGCATACCAGACCGCGCCAGCTTTGGTAATCCCCTTACGAGGTCTCTTGTCTCATGCTAATCAGGATAGGTGAGCCAGCAATCCCGTACCAGAACCCAGACTTCAGGTTGCTGTACGTCGGGAGCGATCAGCAGTGGTTCGCGGCTCTAAGAAAGGTTTTCAGGAAGCCCGAATACCACATCGTATCCTGCCCGGATCGCGGCTCAGCCATCCTGTTTCTCAAAGGAGATGCCAGATATCACCTGCTGCTGTTTGAGCTTGATTTGCGCGGCACTACGGGCTTGGAACTGGCAAGTCTCGCGCAGTCATTACCGCATCGCGAACATCTTCCAATCCTCATTGTTACCGGAGAAGAGATAACCGACCAGCTAGAAGAACTCGCTCGCCGCGCCGGAGCGAGCGAATGCTTCACGAAGACCGGAGACATATCGGTCGCAGCGGCGTCCATCCTACTTCATCTTCGCACCTCGCCGTCACTACCCCTCCGACATAGTTGAATGATCGGCACAGTAGGTGCTACGCACCTGAGATGTATTTGACACGTCACCCCCTGAATTCGGGGCTGAAATGTCTACGTTGTAGACATCCGTGTCTACAATGTCTACTTTGACAAATAAAGGAGTTAGCAGATTTTTGTAGGCATTGTAGACAAACGTGTAGACAGGGTAGGAGCCTGTATACAACCCCTTTTCGACTTACGCGGAGGATTGAAATGGACGAAAGCAAGGAAACTAAGAGATCAAGAAACATAACGTTTCGCCTGACGAATGAACAGTACGAGCAAGTGGAGAACGCGGCGCTGGCAGCTGGCGAAGATCCCAATAGTTGGTGCCGAAAGATCGCACTCATTCAATTGACCGAAGGCTTTGGGCTAACTAAGAATGACCGACTTATCTACGAAGAGATCGCGCGTGTCCGTTACTTGGTGGGAAATGGATTTAGGATCCTGTTTGGCTCCAAGGAAGAAGCCACGGCTGCAACCTGGAAAGTGATCACTGCGCAGGCTGACCAGAGATCAGAGAAGATAGCTGACGGCTTAATTTTCCGAAGGCAGTAATCCGCCTCGGGACTGGCGCTTCTGGAGAAACGCTTCTAGAGCCGAATTTTCGCGGAAGCAGTCACCTCTTGGCTTGGTTCAGCAGCTGCGAACCAGTGTTGCAAAATACATACTCTGAAGTGTTTTACAACACGTCCTACTTCGGTCTCTCTCTCCTTCTGTAGTTCGATCCCGCATTCTTGCCCTCAATGAATCCCAAATGCGTCTGGTTCTTCTCTCGGCATTGATCCGGCTAGAAGAGCGCTTGGCACGTCCCTTGAAAGCCAACGTGGGTCTGGCGCAGCGCGTGTTGCGTCTGCGTTGAGGAAGGAGTACTGCCAGGTTGTTGAGGTTAAGCGATGAGCACACGAATTGACGTGATGAGCAAAGGCAAGGATACCGGACTGAACCCTCCGAGATTCCTCGATGTGAAGGAGCTTGCTGAAATGCTACGGCTCAAGACGCGGACTATCTACGACATGGTTAGCGAGGGACGCATTCCGTATCGCAAAGCGGGTGATCGAACGATTTTCCTGCTTGACGAAATATTGGATTGGACGAAGCCGGATCGCGAAAGAGAATGAACAATTTTGCAACTCGAAAGATGATCTCGCCTCAACCCTCTTGTGCTAGGATTGCGCCGTTCCTTCAAACGGGCTGCGATCCGCGAGAAAGGAACAGCCATGTCAGTGTTCAAGAGGGGTAACAAATGGCAATACGACTTCTGGGTAGACGGCACGCGGTATCGCGGTTCGATCCCAGAAGCGAGAGTGAAAGCCCAGGCAGAGCGCGCGGAGGTTACAATCCGCGATTCTGTCTACGAGGGCATTTATGGCAAGAGCGTAGACGCACCGAAGTTGCGCGACTTCATTGCGGAAACGTTTTTGCCGTGGGCAAAGGCTAACAAGCGAACGTGGGTGCACGACGTGTTTCGCTCGCGTCCGCTGATTGAAGCAATGGGCAGCAAACCTATGGACGAGATTTCGCCGATATTGGTTGAGAAGTACAAGCGGGATCGGCGAGCGTCGAAGACAGTGCGGGGAACGGAGCGTGCTCCGTCCACGGTCAACCGGGAGCTGGAGTTGCTCTCCAAGATTTTCTCGTTAGCGATTGATCAGGGGTTAGCAATCCATAATCCTTGTCAGAAGGTCAAACGCTTTCGAGAAGACAACGAGCGCAATCGCTATCTCTCGGATGAAGAGGAGCCCCGGCTGTTGTCATTGCTTACCGGGCCAAGGGCAAGCCTTCGTCCGCTTGTCGTCTTGGCGATTCACACAGGAATGCGTCGAGGTGAACTGTTAAGTCTGCGCTGGGCGAATGTCGATTTCGAGCGTGGCTTAGTCCACGTGATGAATTCGCATCGCGAGCAAACCAAATCAGGCCACAGTCGAAGCATTCCCATGAACCGGATTGCTAGGCAGCAACTGCTTTCGCTGCAAACCGAATCCGGTGACACGGAATATGTGTTTGTGAATCGGAAGACTGGTAAGCCGAGAAGCGATGTCAAGACCGGCTTTCGTTCAGCATGTAAAGACGCAGGACTTGAAGATTTTCGTTTTCACGACCTGCGGCATACGGCCGCTACCAGGCTAGGGGATGCAGGAGTTGATACGCGAAGGATCATGGCGATATTGGGCCATCGATGTATGCAAACATCGGCGCGCTACACGCCCGCTACGGATGATGGATTACGTCGAGCAATTGAAACCCTCGCGCTGAGACAAAATCAGACCGACGCAAAAGTCCCCACAGTAAGAGAACAGCGGCCACTGTTGGCCGCTGTAAACTACTGACTACATTGGTAGCGGGGGGCAGGATCGAACTGCCGACCTTGGGGTTATGAATCCTATCTCAGTCGCTGCATACAACGCTTCCAAAGTAAAAACCAGCATTTTCCGCGGAAAAACAGTCGTTTGAGCAGAACATAAAGAACCATAGCGCACAGAAGATTACAGCAAGTTTACAACAAAATTTTCAGTCTGCCGGGTGCGGTCATTGTGAAAACGACTAGGGTGCCGCGTCGGAAGCTCGATCTCATCAGTCTCAGCTTTGGCTTCAATCGAATCCGGCCCTTTGTTCCAGATTGCGCGTCGCTCTTCCTCGCCCGGTTCCTCCCAATCCGACAAAGTCATATGAGCCAGTACGTAGCTGCCGCCGTCGTTTTCAGATTTCGCAATTCGTCAGTCCCACCCCGGGCCACTAAAGAGCTTGGGATTTTGAGGCTTCGGAAAGCGGCATCGGCTGAGGAACCAGTTGGACTCTGTCAAATCAATTCTATCTTGAGTCGATCCAGGACTTCACTGATCGGATTTGCTACGCCGTAGCTTTCGATTCTCTTGGGCCTATCCGTGGCCGGATCGATTCCCGCAACTGCCTTAGTGTTGGATGGGACCGGCAGCGATTCCGGCAGTTCTGACATGCCGGCGAAGATCAAGCCGATGGCATGTTGTTCCGCGTCAACCAGGAGTGAGCCGCTGTCGCCGCCGGAAACGAATTTTGTGAATTGCGGCAGAGCCGGTTCGATCAGAAACTGATCCTGGAAGAATGCCGACTGACCCGTGCGGGCGTATCGAATCGAAATATCCAGACAGATCGAGAAGATTTTGCCCTCCGTGTAACCGGTCGTGCGCCCGAACTTGCGTACGGCTTCGCCAATTTCGACGTCCTTCGTTGCGACATAACCTTTAACGGCGCCAATCAAAGGGATCAGCGGTTTGTGCGCAAGCGGCGCCCATAACTTCGCGATGGCGGCGTCGACGTGGTTAGGCTCGTTGATGTCGTTATCGAACTTCAGCGCGGAGAAGCTTACCAGCGTTCCGATCGGTCGGTTGCTTGCCGACTCACCCGGGCTTGGCTGCACGATCAGATCGGCTTCATCGACCTTTGCCTTGCCCAGGTCGGCAAAGACGTGCCGATTGCTTAGCAGATGAACTTCTTTCCGCCGCGGCAATTTACTCTTACGGGTACAAAAATAACCGATGGTCCCGCTTTGACCTGACAAGTTCGTATGGGCCCCACTGATTCCGCCAATGATTACTTCCTGGGGATCGCGGATGCCATGGGGATATTTGGGCGCCATCACAACCGAACCAAAACCTGCATCGGACAAAAAACCGGCCATCGGCATTTCGATCGGGACGACAGGCACGCCACGGTAGCTGTTCGGCAGTGTCGCTGCCCCTGAACCCGCCCACAACTCGTCATCTGCATCATTGAGAAAAACGTGGATGCAATAGTCGCCACCAGCCAGCCTTCCTATTCCCACGGCGTGGATATTCGCGGAGAAACTCGGGCGCAGGTATTGCGAGCTCAATTCACGTTTGATCCTCGCGGTCCGTTTTAACAACCTGTAATTGGTGCGTCGCGACCGGCGCATTAACCCTCGAGCTCGCAGGTATCCGCGCACTAAGAACCACAGCGCCCAGGACAACACCAACGCCCCTGTGATCCAGGTCACGGCATCGTCGTACCACCAGGTCCCATCGGGACCGGTCCACAAGAGGTGCCTTCCCAGGATGAGCATATCAGCCCCCGAGTTTGTCGATGGACGGCGGATCATCCACGACGATAGGATGACAAAAGTCCATCGTATTTATGGGTCTGCCGACCGCGGATGCAGCGGCATCATCTTCGACGACGGGGCTCAATTCAAAACGATGGCCGTCGGCGCTGGACAGATATTTGTAGTAGTCGGGCATGTCGCTGTAAACTGCATCGGCGTTGTAGTCCATGTTCTTGATTTCGATTCTGAACGGGAGACCATTAATACGCTGGAGCGTCTGGGTTTCTTCAATACCGCCGATGCGAATGGTGAAGCTTACCTCGTCGCCTTCGATCTTGACGCCGATGGTTTCCGCCACGTTGCCAAAGACTTCACGTTCCGTGTCGTCCCCGCTGGCGTCCTTCCCGACCTTTTCAAAGAACAGATTCGTATCCAGCTTGTGGGTGTAGAAGAGACCGTTGCGGATGTAGATTTTCGTTAGCGGATAGCGCTCTTCTGCGCCGGGAGTTAGCGACGTCTCGCCGTGCAAAGTACTCATGTTTACAATCCAGCGAAAATCATTCGGGTCGGTTGAATTAAGCCGATCGAAATCTCCGCTTTGATAAATCTCAAATCCATCGATCGCGGGTTGGCCCAGCGCCTTGATTTCAATCTGGACGTCCTCTTTCGGCAGCGACTGGTAGGTTGCGATGTTCTGGTAGACGACGACGTCATTCCCGCCGGCCTCCTGAAAAACCGGGCGCTGAATTTTGATGGACAGTTCATGTTTGTTGTCGCGAATCACGCCGACTTCGCCCCGTTGCTGCTCTCTATTGAAGCAGACAATTCCGAGGCCGGTGAACCGGACTAGTGCGGTAGCGGAACTTTCGTTTACAGACATCATATTCTCCTATTCTTGTCTTTAAGGTTGAGAAAAAACTCTCAGAGTAATGTGCTCGCTTGCACGAAAACGTAACGCGGCCCGGGAAAACCTAACCGCAAACCCACATCCCCAGGACTTTCCGGCAGCCGATGGTCATTCTCCTCGAAACCGTCTTAGTGGTGCGCGCAGTGGGAGACAGCGAATAAGAAAGTTTCCACGTATACCTGGCCGTGACGACTGCCGTCTTGCAAGGTGTTACGAAGCTAATCTGAAATTCGATGTTCCCCAGACTGGACTCTGTTCCCATGGCGCCGTCCGGGACGTTCTCGGCGATGATTTTTGCGCGTTCGCCCTGGATGCTCTTTCGCCAGGCAGATGAGTATCTCCTAATGGTCTGCTCGTCGCGCCTTTCGTCGTCGGCAGAGCACACAGTCGGGGCCGGAGTCAGCGTTCGAGTCGGGATCGGACTTCCGAAAATCACGGGCGTTGGCCCTGGAGTCGGCGCCGGCTTCGGCGTCGGCGTCGGGATTGGAGTTGGAGTCGGCTTTGGCGTAGGCGTAGGCGTCGGCGTCGGAGTTGGTTTCGGCGTTGGCCTCGGCGTAGGCGTAGGCGTCGGCGTCGGCGTGGCGGTTGGTTTCATCGAGGGCGAGGGCGACGGCGAATGTGATGGCGATGGCGACGGTGTTGACGATAGGGACGAAGCGCGCGAAGGCGATGGCGACGACACCGGCGATGTCGGTGACGGCGAAGTCGCTGGTACCAGGTAAACGTACCTTTTAGCGACGAAGCCGTACACGGCCATTGTTACAATCAACATGGTCATGACACTCGAAACGCGGTGCCACCTCAGTCTCCGTTTCTGTTTCTTCAGGGTATTCTCTTTTTGTTCAATAATCCTGTAACCCTCGGTCCAACGTTCGCTGTTTGCGTCCACGCCAACCAGCGGCGTGCCGTCGGCGAGGCAAAACGCCAACGAATCGTCCGCGTAGTAGTCACCACATTTTGGGCAGAGGAGCATCATCTCAATAATTTACGTAGCCACCGAACAACGAAAAGGCGGCCCAATAATAAGGTGACTCGGTCTGCCCGTTTCGTAACACTTCGAGCTGGGCCTGGCGCAAGCTCTCGGCGGAAGTCATATGGTTTACTTGGCGATTGCGATGAAACGCGATCATCAGATCCTTCGTGGGCTCTGAGTCGACTTTCCATTGACTCGCGACGACGAGCGGCGCTCCCAGCGCCAAAAACGTGCGGGCGATCCCGATGGCGCCTTCGCTCTTGTCGTAACGTTCGAATCCGGTTTCGCAGGCCGACAGCACGACCAGTTTTGCCTGTGGCAGCTTGTACGTGCCGAGTTCTGAAGCACGCAGCTCGCCGCCCGCAAACAAGAGTTTTGAATTTCCCGGCGAGCGCCGGTTGGCCAAAAAGTGGCCGGCGAAATGAATCACGTTTGCTGCGGCGAATTCACGCAGGAACCTGTCCCTTGTCGCTTCGCCGCCAAGCAGTGGGACGGATCCGTGATAATCCCCGGCAATACTCTTAGCTTCCGCGGCGGCGCTTCCCAGGTCGGCCAGATTCGGATTCTCATCGCGATCAAAATCAGGATTGCCTATACTCAACAGGCTCTCGTTCGTGAGTCGATCTTTCTGCCGCGCATTCTCGGTCGCCAGCACCAACACCGAGGCACTGGGCGCATAGAACAAAGCAAAATCTTCCAGCAAGTACTTACCGTTTGGCGAAACCAGCGAAGCAAACGCAAGTTGATGTAGAGACTTATCCGGAACCAGGCAAAGCTGCTGGTCCGCGAGATCAGTTGGAATCAAAAGCTCATAAAGCTCTCTTCCGGCTTGCTTAACTTCGGCCGCCGGCGCTTTGCTCATCACGGCGGCCTGGTAGTCGTCGATTTTCTTCTCCAGTTCGACGGCCGTGATCGGCTTCTCGACAAACCGGAAACGCGTCTTTGAAACCACCCAGATCGCGAGCTTCTCTGGCAACACGGCGTATTGAACGAGCTGCACCGGTTCCGGCAGGCGGGCCTGAATTGCGGTCAACGATAATGGTTGGGTGACCGAGGCAAAATTCTTTTCGACTTCGGCAATCGGTTTATCGGATTCGACAAAATTCAACAACGAGCGTGCCCTTGACCGTTCGACGAAATCGAAGGCGCGCCGCGTGTCACCTTCATTAATGGCGTTTGCGGCGGCCGCATCAAATACATCCTGCTCATTCGCAAAGAACGCCTGGCGTGACGCGTCTTCGCGAATGGTGGCGCGATACTGTTCCGATAAATCCAGCACCGTCTGTAACTCGCCGGCAAAATCCTCGCGGCGATCTAGTTGCTGAAAACAGAAAAGCTTGCCTTTATGAATCGCATACGAACTCACGGTGAATTCAGGGAGACGGCGATACAGCTCGAGGGCCTTGTCGTAATCATTCAAAGCCTCGCCGCAGTCTTTCATCTGCGTTTTGACATCGGCAAGCAACCGATAGACTTCAGCGGTTACTTGCGTATTCTCGGCGCTGTCGGGACGGCTGATCGCAATTTGCTTTGACTGATTCGCATAGTTCAGGGCGGCGGCCAAATCTCCCTTTGCTCTTTCGCCGTTGACCAATCGGCGTAGATACGAATTGACCCGGCTATCGGGCGGTGAGATCTCCTGGGCCATACTCAGGCCCTCTTTGGAAAAGCTCAAAGAGGTCGAGAAGAATTTTAGCTTGAGCGTAAGGTCCGCCAGCGTGCTTAGATCACGCAACGATTGGCTCAAATTCTCATAGTAAGTTCCCCGGGCGGATACCATCTTGCCGGCATAGGAAAGCGCGGGCTCGAGCTCGCCCAGATTGGAATAGTTTGACGTGAGGACCTCCGTGGCGTGTTGCACTTCGAACGCATTGTTTCCCGCTTCGGCCAGTCCCAATGCGGTTTTAAAGTTCTTGTTACTGTCCGAAAAACGGGTCTGGCGAAAATCGCTGAACCCGAGCCAGTAGTAAGCCGAAGGCAGTAAGAGACGGAACTGTTTGCTTTCCGCGTTGGCGATCACGGCGGCCAGCCGCTGCCGCCCATCAGCTACCCTTCCGACATCGGGCAGTAACTGCACCGCCCAACTCTCGGCCATGGCCGCCTCGCAAACGTCACCGGCCTGGGAGAAGAGGTTGCGGCTCTTTTCAAACTCCGAGAGGGCCCGCGCGTAGTCCCCCGGCACAAACTTCTTTGCAAGGGCGAACGTATCCTTGGCCTGCAGGAGTTGCTCAATCCTGTCCGTGCCGACGTTGGCATAGAAGCCGGCTAATTCAGAAAAAAAAACTCGGCGTGCTGTCTTTGCTCGAGGCCGCCTAGGAAAGTCATGGCCGCGAGGCTCTGTTTGGCGTCGGCCTCGTTGCCGCTTTGCGTGGCTATCAGATATCTGCGCGACAGTTGCAAACCGAGAGCGGGCACTGTCAGTAAACCTTTCGTTTCGTCGTGAATGGTTTGCGCGCGGGCGTCGTCGTGATTGCGAAAGGAATTCAGGAAGTCCGCAAGGACGTCCTGAGCGGACTTGTCCAACGTCTGCTCGCTTTCGAGTCGCCTCAGGTTTTTACGCGCCTCGTCTGCCCATGCCGATGACGGGTCTTTCTGCAAATAGAGCGTCCAAGATTCCTTCGCCTCGCGCGACATTCCCAGTTCCTGCAAAGCCAGCGACTTGTTAAAGAGCGCTTCGACCAAGTTGCCGTCGAGTTTGGTCGCCTTCGTGAACTCTTCAAGGCTCTGCGCCAGGTCTTCGAGCCGTCTGTCTTCAGGTTTAGTTTTTGCCCGCTCGAAGTAAGCACTACCGAGGTCGTTATGAACCTTCGCGTCGTCGCCGAATTTTAGGGCGGCTTCGAATTCCTTGATCGCATCCGGATACTTTTGCTGCGTGAGATAGAAGACACCCAGCGCGTGACGGGTTTGCGCGTTGGGATTTTTTTCGGCGGCCTCGATTAAGCTGTTCTCAATGCGCCGCAGACGGTTCTTGGCGGCGGCTTCGGGCGCGCCGCGCATTTGCGTCAAAGGCGCGTAGCCAAATTCAGAGATGCGTGTTTCGGTTGGCCGAGACTGCTGGTAAATCGATCGCAGTTCAGCGAGTTGGTCCGGGTTACCTCTTCTGCTGAAATAAATTGCCGAAGCCAGCACCGCAATCAGCAGGACCGCAAACGCGCCGGCATACATTGGCTGGCGAAAGAACGATTGGAGCGAAGCAAAGGACGACGGCTTCTCTTTGACCACCTTCACGCTTTTGGCCAGGGCTTTCTCTCTCACCTTTCGCGTGAGGTCCAGCTTGAAGCGCCGTTCGGGATCGTTTCCGAGGGTCGCCTCCAGACCTGCCGCGTCGGCGTCGTCGAGCCGGCCAAGGACATAGTCGTTGAGGATGCCGTCTTCAGTCAGCGCGACCAGCGAACAAAACTCTTCATCCGTAAACAAAAGGTCCTCGAGTGCTTCGAGCGTGGTTTCATCCGAAATCCGGCCCAGAAGATACTCGCGGATCGTCTTTTCACTGTTTAAGGCTTCGCCCATAGTCGTTGCGCGCGACGCTAATTAACCGTGTCATTCCTGGCGTTTATGTAACGGCGCGTCTCGTAGCCGAAAAATCACGGGTGCAAGTTTGGTTAGCGATCCTCTGTGTGATCTCTGTGGTTATCTGGGTCTCTGTAGTGAGATCACGCGTAAAAAATACACCACAGAGGCACAGAGAACCCGAAAGGGATCGGCTAACGTCAATCGACGCACTTTTTGAGCAGTCCACTAAGTCATACACTCCCGGACGCAAATTGTTAGTTTCTGCTTGGCGCGCGCCACTCGCATGCGCAATGCGGTCTGGGTCATAGCGAGGCTCTCAGAGATACGCCGGTGCAATTGAATCTTCGCCTGCTTTGCCTCCGAAAAATAATCGAGCAATAGACTGCGGCTTTCAGGGGAAAGTTTTTCCAGGCATTTATCCAGACATTCGTTGGAAAAACTTTGCTCCTCCGGATCTTTCGCGGCAATGGTGACTTCGTCAATATCCAGATGAGTTCGCTCTTTCCGCAACGACTCACGGAAGATGTTTTTGGCCACGCCATAGCAATAGGCGATCTTGTTGTCGATTTTCTCTTCAGAGACTTTCAGGATGACGCGGTTGATCGTTTCATCCGCCAACTCATCTGCAAAGCTGCAGTGGCGCTGCGAAAAAAACGTGCACAAACGAAAACGCAAGCGCTCGTACTCCTCGCCCGCAATCTCGCGGTCGGGACTAAGCCAATCGAGAAAGCCCTCGAATCGTTCTCGCGTTATTTCCTTTTTCACTTTGAGTTCCGCCAGTTGAGCTGACCCTGGTTCAGAGTAGTCGGGAAATTCGGCGATAGCATAGCGCAAATATGAGACGTTAGACAGTTAAAAGGCCTTGCTGGAGAAGTGGCGGGAGCCTGAGACGGTGAGGGGCTCGACTCCCTTGGGTGGGGTGAGGTAGTTTGGTTAAGATTCTTGCGGATCATTACCAGACAAACGGAGGAACGGAACCACGCTGATTACCCCAGGACCGAGCGTGTTACACCTCCCGTACGCTAACTCAACGCTTTCCTCTGACGACGTGGGGCTTGGTAACGCTGGTGCTGACCAGCCGATAACCAACTTGGACTCCTGGCTCCCAGGTCTGCCGAAGTTGTTAGTTGTTCGGTCGCTTGATGGGGTTAGTTCCTCCCGGCTTGGTATCTCGCGCGGCTCCCTTACCCACCTTTGGGCCTTCACCTGAGGAGGCTCCTTCATCTGCCACTTCGAATCCGATGGCTAGGAGTTCTGCATTGAACCGCAGTACCAGTTTGTTGACATAGAGCTTGGGTTTCAACCTACAGCCATTAGCGGCGCCAGCATTGGGAGGGACTCCACCACAGTTACAAGTCGGGCCGCCTGGCCCGTACATGTCCAACGTGCAAAGGCCGCAGCCCTCTGAAGCACAATAGAGATATTTTTCCTCTCCAACGTTAAAGATTGCCTGAATTCCGCCACCCGAAGGCTCTAGTTGCAAGTAGAGCGTGCCCTGCTTTTCGAGTCGAATGGCGAGGAAGCTCACTTTTTCAAATGACTGAACACTAATATCTTCTACAATTGCCCGTTCCTCCTCGCTATCAAGAGCTCTCTGCATAGCTCCAATTACTTTGTCTCTATCTCCAGCGAGTTGCGTTCTGCCTTCTCTCTTGACTGCTACTACGGCTGCCTTTGGACTTGGATAAACCACGCTTTCGTTCGAGCGATCAGAGGTTGAGCCTGCGGGTGATTTGCCATCGGACGTTAATAGTTGTCCTGTCGTATGTTTCGTAGAAGTCTGTGCGATGGCCGAAGATGCGGCCACAGTCAAAAACATAACTACGAAAAGCGCTGAAAGTGATTTGAGCGTTCTGGTCATGATTGTTTCTCCCGAGATTGAATTTGCACGAAGCCTTACGGCGATTTCGTGCTTGCATCTGTGAGTGACTCCTCTCCGGAGAAACGTAACGCTGCTGCGAAGAAAGTCTTTCCTGCCAGTTGTGTCTTGAAGACATCTCGACAAAGCGTCCTGAAGTTTTCGCCTGGACACTACTTGAAAATCGAGTACCCAACGTAAAAAACGCTTCCGTTGAAGTTGGGATTATTCGGGGCACGGCCGCCATTGGATAAGCGTTGGTATTTGTAGCCGAAGGTAAAAGCCCGTCGCGAATCACGAAAGACCTGGACTCCTCCGCCGACGTCGTAGGTAAAATTGAATCGCGCGCCGTTTAGACGTGGCACCTGCTCGTTGAAAAAGATAAATCCTCCGCTCGTGCTAACGAACGGCTTGATACGCTCTTGCGGCCGGAAATAGAGTTGAAGACCGATTGGAGAGAATCCCCCTCCAAAGACGTTCCGGCGAGTCGCCGAAACTGGAAACTGACCGGGACGGTCAATGAACACAGGGTTAACATCTGGATAAGACAGCCCGGCGACTGGAACAGCGTTAAAGGTATATTTGAAGGCAGCCTTGCCGTTCGCTGTGAGGATCCGTCCGTAGCACAGCCCGATGGCGCCGTATCTCACGCCACCGGTGCCAACCAACGTCGGCGAATTGAAGCCACGCGGCGAATCGGGGTTGCCAATCAAGTTCGGCGAATTGTATGAACCAGAACCACCGCCACCCCAGATACAGAATTCGTTCATCCCTCGCTTGAAGGCGTACGCGTCAACCGGATGGTTATGCAGGCATACTGAACGGTTTTGGATCGTAACCGTCTGCGGAGCGCCGGAGTTTGGGATAGTCACACTTTGACCCGGAGAGTAAGACGGGGCCGACCACTGCAACGACCCGCAGACAGGACTGCAAATGGGAGCCGGCAACGGTCCCTCCGTCACCGTGCACTTGCTGCCAACTGGGATGTTGTTCAAAGTTTGGGTTCCTCCCGCCACGAAGTTCACCGTCACATTGGGCCCAGAGGGTAGGCAGGAAACAGTGACGGGGAAACTTGTACCAGCCGGGATTGGCGACGGCGACAAATTCTCTACGGTCTTGGTCACAGTCAGAGAGCCGGTCTTAGGACAGCATTTGACGGTGCCGTTCATCTGCACGTGCAAGCCGGTCGGGGTCCGGGCGCCCTGGCTGCTAAGGCGATTGCGGACCCGGAAATCGAGCGTGTTCACGCCGGAGACGAAACCGCTCGTGATGACGAATGGCGGGAAGGCGCCAAAAGCACTTGCGCCGGTGGTGACGCCGGTGGGTAGAGCGTTGAGGAAGATCTCGGCCTCGTTGTCGGTCGACCATTGGCCGGAGATCACGGCCGTGCTCGGGTCGCAGTCCAGATTAAAGGTCGTGCGGTAAGTGTAGAACCCCCCTTGGCCGCCGTTCGATCCCGGCGGATCCGGCCCAAGCCACTGCGAGGTCGCGCTGTTAGCCACGTACCCTACAATCTGATTCGCGGAGAGCACGAACGCATTAGGGGAAACCGGACTGGTGTTGAGCAGCACGTAATGCGGGTCCGTCGCCCCGCTCGCGAGCAGACTGCCATTATCGGCGACGCCGGTGTTGAATAGGCGCAGCCGCGCCGTCCGGCAATTAACCGTCAACGTGTAGGTCTGGCTCTGGCTGCAACCGCAGCTATCGGTCGCCGTCACTGTGAAAGTGAAATCGCCCGGCTGTGTCGCCGTGCCCGACAGCACTCCATTGGCGCCGAGCGTGAGGCCGATGGGCAGGGCGCCTATCGTCACGCTATAAGTGAAAGACGATGCGCACCCGCCCGTCGCCGTGAAGGCCTGGCTATAGGGAGTATTGATTCCCGCTGCCGGCAAAACCGCCGGACTCAAAGCTATTGCTGCGCATTGTTTCTTATTGCCGAAGTCGCGGTTGTTGACAACTTGAGATCCCGACACGGTCACAGCATAAGTCCCGGTCGTGGGGGCAGTCTGCGTCCATCCAGACTGTAGGATTTCGGCAACCGCGTAAGTTCCCGGCGCAACCGTTAGTGAGTAGTCACCTGCTGAGTCGGTGGTCGTAGTTTGTGTACTTCCGCTTGAATCTGTGACTCTAATAGTCCAGTTCGCCAGACCCGGCTCACCCGTATTGCGTACACCGTTTCCGTTCAGATCGTTGTACTTTGAACCGGTGATAGTTGCCTTGCACTTTCCTTTCTTATCCGCCTCAAAGATGGATTTGATGTCGGCCGGCTTCACCGCGGTATTGAACATCTCGATCTCATCGAGCGACACTTCGCAACTACAGGCGTTATTGCCCAACCGGAAGCTGCCAATCAGCAGTTTTGCGCTGTTGTCTAAGTTGATAGCCAGCGGCGCGAATGAGCCTCCTGCCGGAACACCATCGATGTAAAACTGGCCCACAGGGGTACCGCCCGCTCTCCGCATCGTAACAGCAACATGTCGCCACGTGCCGTCGGCGACGAACGTATTACTGCTCTGGTACGTTCCGGTATTGAGGCCGTCCCCAATGCGGAGTTGCACCATGCCGTTCTGAACGAAGAACGCGTAGCCTCTGTGAGTAGTCGTACTCGTGTCCAACTTATCAACGATTGCGGACAGCAGGGTGGACTGGTAACTCCTGACCCATGCGTCAATCGAAAAGTCGCCCGTTCCGTAGTTGAGGGCCGGATCGTCAGGGACCTCCGCTTTGTTTACCCCGAAGAATAACGCGCTGCCCACCTTCGGCGCGGCCGCGACGGAGGGTCCGCCAGAGCCAATCGGTCCCGACTGCGTAATGCCGTCGTGATTGCCAACGATGCTGTGAACAACGTTGCCACTCGTCTCGTCCAAAGGCCACCAAGCGACCATGCCTGCTGGCGGAGTCGCACAACCGGGAGTGGTGTTACAGAAATAAGTGTTAGTCACTGTCACTGTCTGTGAACCGCCGGTACTCGGAATCGTCACAGTTTGTCCGGGAGCATATGCCGGTGTACCCCATTCCAAACTGGGACACGCTGGATGCGGGATCGGTGCAGGCAACGCTGCCTCGGTCACTGTGCAGGTGCTACCAACCGGAATGTTGTTCACCGTCTGGGTTCCGCCCGCTGCGAGATTCAACGTCACACTAGGCCCGGACGGTAAACAAGAAACAGTGATGGGGAAATTTGTACCAACCGGGAATGGCATAGCCCACAGATTCTTTACGGTCTTGGTCACAGCCAGAGAGCCCGACTCTCCGCGCTCGACCTTTTCTTCGATGCACGCTTTGTTGTTCGCCGGATTAGAGTCACTAGCATTTTTCAAAGTTTCGCAATTCTTAATGACCGTGCCCGGTTGAGCCGTGACGTTGAAGACGTAAGTGAACACAACGGATCCGCCCGCAGGAATGGCCGGCGCATAGTTGCAGACACCAGTTGATAGCACGCAGCTTCCGCCCGGCACGGTGGCAGAGACGAGCGTCAAGCCCGCAGGCATTGACTCGGCCACCTTCGTCGGCCCGTGGCAGGGGCCCGCACCGACATTCTTCACGGTAATAGTGGCGGTGGCTTGTTGCCCGCTAACCAGCGGGTTTGGTTTCATCTCCTTCTTAATCTGCAGGTCGCATTTAGGTTTTTCCAGCCGGTTGCCGAAATCGCGGTTGTTGATAACCTGGCCAGGTGACACGGTCACCGAATATGTCCCCGACGTTGGGGCAGTCTGCGTCCACCCGGATTGTAGGACTTCGGCAACCGTGTAAGTTCCCGGCGCCGGAACCGTTAATGAGTAGTTACCTGCTGAGTCGGTGGTCGTGGTGTGGGTAATGCCGGTTGAATCTGTGACTTGAATGGTCCAATTCGCCAGACCCGGCTCGCCCGTATCGCGCACGCCGTTTCCGTTCAGATCGTTGAACTTCAAACCTGTGATAGTTGCCTCGCATGGACAATCAATCTTGACCGCCGCCGAAGCAGTTGTTGCGTAGTCATTGAGTGTCAGCAGCGCAGTGACGCCATCGCGCTCGCCGTCAACTGCTCCTGAATTTCCAGGCGTGCTCGAACCCGTCGGATTTGCCAAAGTGCCCTGAGGCCCCGGCAGACTTGTCCACGTCAGATTGGCTTGATTGTTCAGCGTCGCGGGACAGGTAGCCGGGTTCGCGACCGCCTGGTACGTGACAATCACGGTCGAGCCGGCGCCGGGTGCTTTAGGCACCTGGGCGCAGGTCATGGTTATTACATTACCCAGGGACGTGAAGGGGCAGCCTGCGGCGACCGTTCCCATAGTAAGACCAGGCGGCAACGTATCTCTTAGCTCGACGTCAAACGCGTCGGCAGTGCCGTTGTTCGTGTATTGGACCGTGTAGGTCAGCGTCTGCCCTTTGATAGCCGGATTAGGCGCGGCGGTCTTTGTCATAGTGAGATTAGGCTCGACGATGATGACGTTAATCGGGTTGGAGGTGGCGATCTGATTCCCACCGACCGACACGCTGAACGTGTTGGACAACGTCGTGCCGCTCTGATTACCCGCCTCATTGCAAACCAGCGCGTTGAACTCAATCACAATGTATTCAAGGTCACTATCACTATTGTTGTTCTTGATGTTCCCAAGATTGAACACGGGATCGTCGCCACAGCTTGAACCCACGGTTATGGCGGTGGATGGAATTGTCTGTGATGCGTTGAGGGTAAGCCCCGGCAAAGTGACTTGATTGCCGACCACGTTAAAAGGAGGACCAAACGGAGGACCAAAGGATGGGTGGAAGATACCCGGCCCGTTCGAGACGAACGCAATGCGCGCCGTGCCCATGAACTTCAGACCGGCCGGGAGCGCATCAATTACTTGAAAGTTGGTTAATAAACCGGTTTCAGGCAACTGCACTACGAGGCGATAACCAACAATCTCTCCAATGGTGACATCGGACAGAAGAGTATGCGCTTCTGAAGTAGTGATCAGTGATTTCGTGAGCTTTGGCTCTACACATATTGTCGCCGTGTCGGTGAATGGTGGCGTCAGGTTAGCCGCAACGAAGTCCGGCCCGTTGAGCGTAGAGGAGTAGTGCAGCAGGTTGACCGTGTTGTCACAGCAGCCGGGCATCACATTTGCCAGCAACTGAGCCTGGAACGTGATCGTGACAATGTTTGCACCGCTAGCCGCGTTGGCCGCGTTGAACGCGGAGATGGGTATCGGCAGGTTCGGCGTTGAGGTGATACTAAAGCTGGTCGCAGTTGACCCAGGATTAGTTGGCTGAATCGAATAGAAAATTGATGGCACGATCGCTCCCGTGCCACGCTTCACCACAATGCTGCTCGGAACGATCGTGAAGCAGCTCGGATTACCCGAGCTGGACGGTATGATGTCTTCAATCTTCACATCGTAGGCCGGAGAGCCGCCCAGGTTCTCGATGGTGATTGCAAACGTGACAATGTCGTTGGCGTCAACGTTCGACACGTTGCTGTCCATCAGGCCGGCTGCCACAGCGGCGTGGTTCACCGAACCGCTAACTCCCGCAAGACTGAAGACCGCACCTGTCGGAGCCTGGGCCAACGACAAGTTCGTTGTTTGCTGGCCCTGATGGGTGAATTCTCCAAAGCCGTTGTCGGTTGCAATAGTTCCTTTATGAATTTTCAGATTGGGTTGTCTGACATTCACCTGCGCGATAGCCACCTGGCAGAAGGAATCGCCGAAGGTGTTAGTCTCGCACTCCTGTGCTTCGTTTGTCAGAAAGAGTTCATCGGCAAAGGGCAGGTTCGTGACCGTGTGAGTAAACAACAGATCTATCTTGCGCGGAGTGTTAGCCGGGTCGTTGAAAGTTCCATAGTCGAACTTGATACCGTTCATCGCGGTGATGGCCCAGACAGTGGGCGCTAAGGGTAGCGCATGCATTTGATCTCCGGGCCCCAGACAGGAATTACCCGGGGCCGGTATCCCACATGCCGAGTTGGCGAAGGTGCCCGCGCTCGAGACAGTGAAGGTGGGCAGCGGCAGCCAGTCCACGATGGTCAGGTTCTCTGCGTCGCTTGATGGAATAGTCTTCTCAAGGCGGAAAGTGACTTGATCGCCGGCACGCACCTCTTGCGGCGGATTTGGAGAATTGGAGCAGTTTGTGATGCCCGTCGTACCTACTGGTCCACAGACAGGGTTGAAGACCCCGAACGTATTGGCGCGCTTAACCGCATAGACCGTTTTCTTTAGCGTATCGCCGACAATAGAGATTGTCGTACTGCTGTCGTCGTGACCGTCAATTCCAGTGCTGGTTGGCAGAGCGGGCGGATCGACGTTTGTCATTAGCTTCCCGCCAATTACGACACAGTTGCTGATGGGATCTTCTTTGTCGACGAACTGATCGCCGGGCTGCTGAGTGACTGCGAACGAGTCAAGAATCTCCGCATGAAAAACAATTTGGCCGGTCGCCGGAGTCGAAGATGAAGGCGTCGTAGCAAATCCTCCTGTCAAGATTCCTGCGGCGTGTCGCGGGTTCGGAGGAGCAAGGTTAATCATCTTCTGGGACACAAGAAAAGTGAGACTGGTGCCTCCAATGGCCCTGCCGCAATCGTTGCCCTTATAAGGTGCGGAAAGGAGATCGGAGTTGAGAACGAAATTGCCACTCACCGTACCAAATTGGTCCTTCACAACTAATGTTGGCGCGGGCCCAACCAATTTCTGCCCGTCCCCAAGCGAGTCAGTGATATCGAGGGCACTGAAGGTTTTGTAATCCGAGATCTGAAAATTGAGCGTGTACTCCACAGTATCGCCGGGCGTATAGCCTGGAGCGCCGGTGTCAGTAAACATGGACACACTTTTCTGAATTGCGATGCACTTGTCCAAAAGAGTGTCAACCACCGGTCCCTGGCTGAAATGTTGCAGCGAACCATCGCAAGGATCGACGGGCGTCCAGTCGGCTTCTATCTTGAGTGAATCTTTCGAAATGGCGGGCTTGCAGTCCGCCGGCAGTACGGGATTTCCCTGGGCATCCTTCTCAGGAATGAAAAATTCAAACACCACGGCGGCGCTTCCGGTAAGCGAACTCCAGTTCACGGTCAAACAACCGGAAGGGCTCGGAATATCGATCGGCGGCAACGTAGACGTTCCCGCGGGAGTGACGGATACGAGCTGATGAAATGCCATGTTGTCGGGAATGCAATCGGTGAGCACCACATTAGTGATCGTCTGTCCGGGGGCAATTCCAACGGTCAGTTTATATCTCAGCGGGTAGTAGCCGATGAAATTTGGGCCGGTGGCATTTTCACCTTCTGGCCCAAGGTATGTCTTAGTGATGATCATCACGGCCGGCGTGATCTGTGCTTGCGCGTTCCAGGAATTACTATTTTGAACTTGAATGCCTGGCGGATTTTCATCCGAAAAGACGGGAGGATCAGAAGGGAACGGATCATCCAGGGGCGTCAACGTGCCGAAGCGAAAGCCGCCACGCGCGGAAATCGTGAGCGGATGACCGGCGTCTGCATTAGTACTTATGTTCGCTGTGATTTCCACTTCGATCGGTGGTTGGTTTGGCTGAAAACTTCCGAATGGGAGCGCCAGGGTGATGAGTTGACCGCCCGCAGGCACGGTTACCGGTAGAACTCCGCTCGACGCAAACGGATGGGGTATCGGGTTCGGCGCGCTGCCGCATGGCGCGGTGAGAGCGGAGGCCGGCGTAAGCGGAATTGGACCACCGTTCACGCCCACCATTTGCGCGCTGACGAAAGTGATTCCATCGCAAGTACAAGGCGGTGTTTGCGGTGGTTTCGTGATGTTGGCGCCACCGGCATCGAGAACCACATCAAGAAATGGTGCATAGCCTAATGCCGTTCCGTTCGTAAACGTCACCTTGAACTTTACTTGCGTACCGATAAGTACTTGAGCAGGGGCAGCAATAGTCACGCTCGGTGTCGGTGAGGCAGGGGGACTCGCAGCTCCGGTAGGTGCCGAATGCGCGTGCTCCAAACCCAGCCAGAGAGGTATCGCAGCCAGAACGATTAGCGTCAATAATATCTTTTGGACTGCCTTGCGATTGAAGAAGACACCCAGTCGAGCGAGTGTCTGGGTGCGTATGCTGAGGTTGCGTGACATCTTTTTCTCCTGAGACGAAAGTTGCACGAAGGCTCGTGATCGTTTTCGTGCTTTCATCTGGGAGTGACTCTTCCACGAAGAAACGTAACGCTGGCGCCGGACGATTCTTTCCAGCATTGGTTGTTTTTGATTTGACGGGTTTCAGGGCGCTGGGATGGGAGGGACTTCGGAACGAGAGTTTAGGGAATTGGGCTTAGGCTCACGAGGGTAACTATGAAGTGACGCCCGTGTGACTTGTCATTTAGAACGAGTGGCGGAGGATCATTGGCAAACAACGCCTGCCTAATCCTCGCCTTGGCGTGCATCGGAAGACGGTCAGGCTCAGGTCCTCGATTGGTGAGAACATCCACGTGCGTCGCGGAGTTCTCTGGGCCGCATCGGGTTAAATAAGACTGTGTTTGCTTCCGAAGAATAATCAAAGACTAGATGTCGATGCTGCACGACTATCGGCAACAGGATACGGCAAAGGAGGCATGTTACTCGCAACGCTGATTCGCCTTTTCGGAAGGCGCGTCTCGACCCGCGGGCTGTGACTGGATTCAATTCGCGTAACATGATGTTCTTCTCCTCGGGAACAGATTTGCACGAGAACTGCTTCGATTTCGTGCTTGCATTTATTAGTGAGGCTTCTATTGCAAGACGTAACGCTGCTAACTCTGTCGACCTTGTGTCCTGGTATGACAGTCTCTTAGCCACTCGATGAGACTAGGTTTAAGTAGACTTCGACGATTTCAATGTAGATAGAGAGTGAATCGGAGCTTCAGGGGACCGCAAGCAAACCTGTTATCCGGAGATTGGTGATATGCCCAGTTGGGCGCTTTCTGCTGAGCGTTCCTCAACTTCCACTTTCCCGCGTGAGTTGGGTAGCAGTGATGTAGGCTTAAAGCATTGCTCTTCCGTGAATGCCTTTTTGAACGCGCGGACTGGCGAGCCGCCCACGTCGTCTTCTCGACAACGGATTTTAAGTCCGTCCGAAGCCATCTTACCTAATCTTACCAACGAGACGAACCAATACTTACCGGACTGGCAGCCGTCAAAGTCATGTTTCGTCCGGTTAGGTCTCACGACAGAATGTCGTCATCTTAGCGTCATCCGGTGAGTGCCTTCATTCCGTTGGAAATCACCATCCGGTCTGAATAACGAACTATGGCCTTCTACCGAGGCTGAGACGAACCAGCGCGAGTGCGCTGGTGCGTGCGGCGTGACTATGGCTTTCTCGGATGGCGCGACGCGTGTTCTGACCAAGACATCACTGCTCGATTATCGGATGACCGGCACCCATGCAGTAATCGAGGGCAACTGACGGCAGCACGGCCCGTAACCGATGCTGCTATAAGCGTTAACTCCTTTATATTCGCTCAAGGGATAGTGAAAATCTTCTTGCGTTCGAAAGAGAGTAGGGGTTTAATCTGACCGCGCATAGGTTTTTGCTAACTCGCTCCGGCCTGAGTCGCTCGGTTCTCGCGAGGCACACCACGACCAGGCCCCCCAAAGACCCCGGCTTTGGACGGCTAAGACGAACTGAACTAACCTGACTGTTAGAACAAGGACAGTGCGCTTTGCAACAGACTCAGCGCGACATCCATGATCGGATCAGTCGCCACGACTTCAGGCTGCGCGTCGCCAGGCACCGTGCCGATGATTCCCGATGCTGTAGCTGATGGCGGTTCCGGCGGCGGCTCAGGCCCTCCGCCAATGATGCCTGCAAATGCGCCGTTAGCGAGCATGAGCGCGAACACTATTGCCATGCTGAGTTGTCGAAGTTTTCTCATGTGTTTTTCTCCTGAAAAGGTTACTTAGTATTGCCCTGAAAGGGCGGGCGGCATGTTAGCACTCTAGACGCAATTATTATTACAGACGCGAAGAAAGGTTACTCTCACATGTACTTAGCAAAGGCGCTCCTGGAGGAAATAGACAACCCCAGCCTGACAGTGAACGAACGCGCAAGCCTACGCTGTCGGCTCGCCAGACATCAGGAAGCGGCGGGCGATTACGACGCGGCCCGTGAAGCTATGGCGGAGTTATGGCAAGGCATAGGGGCGCGACCAGTGCTTGAAGGACTGGACGAAGAGACGAGGGCTCAAGTGCTTCAACGTGTCGGCGCACTCACGGGATGGCTCGGGAGTGCCAGTCAGGTCGAAGGCTCGCAGGAAATGGCAAAGGACTTGATCGGTGAGAGCGTCAGGATGTTTGAAGAGTTAGGCAAGAGAAATAGGGTAGGGGAAGCGCGCAGTGATCTGGCGGTCTGCTACTGGCGCGCCGGTGCTTATGATGAGGCCCGCGTGACACTACAGGAGGCGTTGGCTGAGTTTGACGAACGCGATGTCGAACAAAGAGCGATAGCGCTGATCTGGAAAGCGGAGGTCGAAAGAGCGTCACAGCGACTAAATGAGGCTCTACGCATTTACAACCAAAATGCTCCGCTGTTTGACGAAGTGAATGATCATGTTCTCACGGCGCATTTTCATTTCGGTTTCGCCAATGTGTTGAATCAGCTTAGTTCGGCTGAGAATCGCAAGGACTATGTAGACGTGGCCTTAATGGAATACACGGCCGCAAGCTTTCATTTCGAGCAGGCGGGTAATGAACCCTATCACGCTTGCGTTGAGAATAACTTGGGATTCCTGTTTAGCACTATTGGAAAGTCTGCCGAGGCTCACGAGCATCTGGATCGCGCCCAAATGCTCATGACGCGGCTTAAAGACAATGTGCATTTAGCCCAGGTAGACGAAACCCGCGCGCGGGTCTTGCTGGCCGAAGGACGAAACGTAGAGGCGGAGAAAACCGCCCGCGCTGCGGTGCGTAGACTAGAAAAGGGCGACGAGCTTTCACTGTTGGCTGAAGCTCTAACTACGCACGGAATCGCGTTGGTGCGTCTAGATCATTCCGATCAAGCGCGAGCATCTCTAGAGCGAGCGATTGCCGTTGCTGAGCAAGTGGGCGACTTTGAGAGCGCGGGACTGAGTGCCTTAACCATTATCGAGCTACTCGGTGCGAGTCTATCCAAGGAAGAAGTGTGGGCCACAATTGATCACGTTGGCGTTCTATTAGAAAAGACGCAGGAACCTGCGACTCTTAGGCGGCTGGCTACGGCTTTCCGGTCGCTTTTCATAACTCACGCTGTTCCCGCGCCACCGGATTGGAACGGCTTCTCTCTTAAGGACGCAATGCGTAGGTACGAAGCCCACCTGATTAAGTTGGTACTCAAAGAGACTGGCGGCAAGGTGACAGCAGCGGCTCGCTTACTCGGATTCA